>NZ_JADKSK010000001.1:0-569426 GCF_015351205.1 Plantibacter sp. VKM Ac-2885
TGCACGCTGTTGAGTTCTCAAGGATCGGATGCTCCTGCCTTTGGCCATCACGACCGCCCTGCAGGGCAACTTCTCTATCTTACATCTTCCCGGCTTGTTGTCAACTCGGCGTTTCAGCCGCTCTGCGAACAGAGTCATGCTGAGCACGAGTGACACCAGTAAGAAGTCATCCAACCGAGACTTGAAACGGTAACATCGAAATGTTCTCGCTTTTGGCTGGGGATTGTCCCCGCTTGAGGCCGAGAAGCTCTTCCGCTTCCCGCACCTTTGGGGTGACGAGTGATTACTCTACGTGTGTCTCGGGATCGTGGCAAATTCCGCTTGCATCCCGGGCGTGTCGCCCGGAATCACGCGGTTTTCGCCGAGGCGGCCGCGCACGGGTCGGCACAGGGTCACTGCGCGACACCCGTGCCGGCGCACCAGGACAGGTCGAAACCGGCCTGCGTCCCGACCACCTTGCCGGTGCGGGCGTCGACGAGCTCGATCTCGGGCCCGTTGGGCATCGGCGCGTTGGCGTACCCGTCGAAGCCGGCCTTCGCGAAGTCAGGGACGACGACGACCGCGACGTACTCCGCGTTCGGGCTCGCGCACAGTGACCAGATGACGGCACCCGCGTCGGGTCGATAGAGCTCGGCGGTCGCGCCGTCCTTGATCGCCAGTACCCGCTGCTCCGTGGTTCCGGCGGCGCGGTCGTAGTCGGCGTAGATCCTGGCCGACAGGGACTCGGACAGTGCGACGAGTTGTCCCGGGATCTCGGTGGGTGCCACCGAGGGCAGGACGAACGGTTCGCTCTTCCCCGTCGCGAGATCGAGCACGACCACACCGTCGACCTGCTCGATGACGACCTTGGTGGTGCCCGGGATGTAGCTCGAGATGAGGGAGGCCCGGCCGAGCAGCACCGGATCGGTCGTCGCAGCAGGATCGAGCAGCTCGAGCGAGTTGTCCACCGTGCGGACGAGCATCGAGGAGGTCCGGGGCACGAACGACCACTCCGCCGCCTGGACCGCAGCCCCGTCGATCCCGCCGACCCGGGCGGCCTCCGTCGGTTTCCCCTGCCGCAGCTCGAACGAGTACAACGTGAGGTTGTCGCCGCCATCGCGACCGAACGACTGCTCCGTGAACAGGAAGCCCACCCGACTCTGCGCCGGAGCGGTCTGCAAGGAGGTGATCATCCCACCCATCGGAAGGGCCACCTCCTGGGTACTCCCGTCGGTCGTGTCCACCACCACGATGCGACCGAGCCCGCTCGTCTCCTGCTCCACGACGATCAGGGAGTCACCGATCGTCGCGAACTCCTGGATCTTCGCCGCTTCGTACGCGGTCTCGGGTTCACCACCGCCGATGGAGAGGCGCACGATCCGGTCATCCTGCTTCGTCGCCGCCGAGCCGCCGTCCTTGACCGGACTCCGCACGAGGGAGAACCCCTCGACGGGCGGCGTCGAGAACGACGTCGTGAGCGTGGCTGCCGGTCCGCCACCCGGCGCGGTGACCCCGTCGACCGTGATCCGGTAGTCCGTCGCGTAGGCGAGCGGCTCGGGGAACACCAGCGTGATGCCGCCGGCCCCGGTACTGACATCGAAGTCGGCTGCAGGCTCGATGCGCACCCGGTCCGAGCCGAGATCCGCGATCGGTTGGTTCACCGCAAGGACGACCAGCTGGCCCCAGGACTCCACGAGTCCGGTCGGATCGACCACCGTACGGACGAGCTTCGGTCCCTGGGTCAAGCCCACGACGGCCGCGCCGCCGCCGATGACGACGAGCGCGATCAGCACGATCGCGACCAGTCGGCCGAAACCGCTGCGGTCGCCGGTGGCCTGGGTCGACCGGCCTCGTGCAGCATCCCGGCGATCAGTAGTCATACGGGTCCGCCGGCTCCTCGACCTTGTCGACCTTCGCCGTCCCGACCACCAACGGCAGATGCGAGGCGTCGCTCGCGGTGAGCGCGCCCGAGACCTCGACCCAGTCGCCGGGCTTGAGCTGTTGGTCCCAACCGTCGAGCTGCACGGGCACACCGACCGGCTGGGCGTCCACGGCGCAGCAGTTCACGACGAACCGCGAGACGTAGAAGACGTCGGCCGCGTCCGGATCGGCGATCACGAAGCCGACCCCGGTGAAGGCTCGCCCCTCGAGGTCGGCGGGACGCGTCGTCTGGCGCAACAGCGTGGCCCAGTCCTTGATGCCGAAGGTGCTGAAGTCCGGGTTCGAGGTCAGCACCGTCTGGGCGTCCTGCCCCTGGACCTCACCCGCGAGCGTGCCGGAGTTCACCGCGCGCTGGTCGGCCGTCGCGACCGAGAGCGTCGACGGCGGCAGCACCACCATCGCGCCGACCACCGCGAGACTGCCCACGACGGAGGCGATCTGCAGCGCCGTTCGCCCACGACGCCTCGGCACCTCCTCCACGTCCACATGGACGAGGACGCTGACGATGCCGAGCGCGACCGCGATGAGCGCCATGATGACCGTGAACACGAAGTAGCGCGGGTGGATGTACAGCCCGAGGCGATCGGTCAGCGCGAGCCAGAGGATGCACACGGCGGCGGTGACGAGCAGCAGCACGCCCCACCATCGCTGCCGGAGGCGTTCGAGCAGGGGGACGCGACGATCGCCGACCGCCGACGTCTCGGCGTACGCGTGTCCGTGGGTGGCGTTCTGATCAGGCAAGGGCGTTCACTCCGAATCCGAGGGCCGCCGAGAACAGCACGGCGACCGCGGTGATGATCACGAGGGTCCTGGTCGTGTAGGTGGTGCGCATGAGCGCGAGCATCTTGACGTCGACGACGGGGCCGAGGACGAGGAAGGCGACGATCGAGCCGGGCATGAACGTCGATCCGAAGGACAGCACGAAGAAGGCGTCGACGTTCGAGCAGATCGAGACGATCACGGCGAGCGTCATCATCGCGAGCACCGACCAGACGGGGTTCGCGCCGAGGGTGACGAGCACCTCGCGTGGCACGAGCACCTGCACGGCACCGGCCACGGCCGACCCGATGAGCAGCGCCGGCATGATCGCGCGCGCCTCCGCGACGAACTGCTGGAGGCTGCGCTCCACCTTCGTGTGCTCGTGTCCGTGCTGCTCGGTCACCTCGCAGCTGGCCTGGAACGTCGGCGTGAGCAGCGAGCTGGGGTCGGGGTGCTTGCTGAAGAGCCACCCGATGAGGTTCGCGAGCAGGAACCCGCCGACGAGCCGGGCGACGAGGATCCCGCCGTCCCAGCCGAAGGCCTGATGCGTCGTGACGATGACGATGGGGTTGAGGATCGGCGCCGCGAGCAGGAAGGTGATCGACTCCGGCACCGTGAACCCGCGCACGATGAGGCCGCGGGCGAGTGGGACGTTGCCGCACTCGCAGACCGGCAGGAACATGCCGAGCAGTGAGATGCAGGCTCGGCGGAGGATCGGCTGCGTCGGCAACCACCGCTCGAGCCAGCCGTCGGGAAGCCAGATCTGCACGAGGATCGACAGCACGATGCCGAGCACCACGAACGGCAGGGACTCCACCACCACGCTGAGCGTCAGGGTCACGAAGTCGCGCACCGCGGTGGGCGGGGTGAGCGCCTCACCGAGCGGCATGAGCGCCCGGAGCGCGAAGAGCCCGACCACCACGAGCAGTGCGACACCGATCAGGAGCGGTGTCCGCAGGTTCCGCGGATCACGTCCTTCGGTGCGACCCCAGTGCTCCGCGCCGTCGTCGTCGGGCGCGGTCCAGTCGTCGTCGACCCCGAGGGTTCCGGTCGTCCTGCTCACTCCGGCCTCACGCGCGCTGGGCCGCCGCCGAGCAGTTCTCGCAGAGCCCGAAGACGTCGACGACGTGCTTCGCCTCGGTGAACCCGTGCTGCGACGCGACCGAGCGCGCCCAGGCTTCGACCTCGTCGGCCTCGATCTCGATGGTGAGACCACAGTTGCGGCAGATGAGGTGGTGATGGTGGGTGCCCGGCGTGCAGGCGCGGTAGAGGTTCTCGCCCTCCGGCGACTGCAGGGAGTCCGCTTCGCCCTCGACCGCGAGGTCGGAGAGGGCGCGGTACACGGTCGCGAGCCCGATCGGCGAACCGGTGTCGCGGAGTTCGGCGTGCAGACCCTGAGCGCTGATGAATCCGTCGTTGCCGCCGAGGGCCTCGCGGACAGCTTCTCGCTGCCAGGTGTTGCGCTTCGCCACGGGTGCTCCTGCCTGTCGCTTCAAGGGTACCCGGGAACCGCTCGGAGGACGCTCCGAAGCAGCTCCGCGCGGACGCGGTGCACAGTCCACGGTCATCGCGCGACCTGGGTGTGCCGCGTCTCGCCGACGGGTGCCCGACGACCACGTCGTCCGGACGCGGTGCGCGGCCCGACGATGCGGCAGACGAGGTAGATGAGGAAGGAGATCGTCGTGATGTAGGGGCTGATCGGGAGCGATCCACCGATGGCGAGCAGGATGCCACCGACCGCCGAGACGAAGCCGAAGAGCATGCTCAACACCGGGACGAGGACGGGCGACGACGACACCCGGAGCGCCGCGGCAGCAGGTGTCACGAGCAGCGCGAGGACGAGCAGCGCACCGATGATCTGCACCGACACCGCGACGGTGAGCCCGAGCAGCACCATGAAGGCGAGCGAGACGAACCGGCTCGGCACCCCGCGTGCTGCGGCGACGTCCGGGTCGAGGCTGTCGAAGCTGAGGGGTCGCCACAGGAGGAGGAGCGCGACCAGCACGACGATGCTGATGACGATGAGCAGGCCGAGCTGCGGGTCGTCGACCGACACGATCTGCCCGGTGAGGAGCCCGAACTTGTTGGCACTCCGGCCCGGATAGAGCGCGAGGAAGAGGATGCCGAGGCCGAGGCCGAACGGCATGAGCACCCCGATGATCGAGTTGCGGTCGCGCGCCTTCGAACCGAGCAAGCCGATGAGGATCGCGGCGACGAGGGACCCCGCGAGGGACCCGACGACGACGTTCGCCCCGAACAGCAGCGCACCGGCAGCGCCGGCGAAGGACAGCTCGCTGATCCCGTGCACCGCGAACGCCATGTCCCGCTGCATCACGAACACACCGATGAGGCCACCGACGATGCCCAGGACCGCGCCGGCGATGATCGAGTTCTGCACGAGTTCGAGGAGTGCGCCGTAGTCCTGGAAGTTGAACAGGCGTCCCCAGAGGTCGTCGGTGTTCATGCGCCGACCCCCACCGCACCGGTGTGCGGATCGTCATGGTGATGGTGGTGGGTCTCGCTGTCGGGGATGCCGACCACGACGACCCGGCCGTGACTGCGGAGCACGTCGACGGGCGTGCCGTAGAGCTCCGACAGCACCTCGCTGCGGAGCACCTCGTCGGGGGTGCCCTCCCGGAACCGCCCGCCGGCGAGGTACAGGATGCGGTCGACCATGGGGAGCACCGGGTTCACGTCGTGGGTGACGAAGACCACCGCGGTGTCGTGCTCGCGCCGACGACGGTCGATGAGTTCGCTGACCCCGCGCTGATGCTGGAGGTCGAGGCTGAGCAGTGGTTCGTCGCAGAGGAGGAGGATCGGGTCGTCCGCGAGCGCCTGGGCGACGCGGAGCCGCTGCTGCTCACCGCCGGACAGGGTGCCCACCGCGCCGTCGGCGTAGGCGGTCGCGCCGACGGAGGCGATCAGCTCGTCGACCCGACGCTTCGTCGCAGCAGTGCGGATGGGGAGTCCGAACCGGTGGCCGTCGACGCCGAGGGCGACGAGATCGCGACCGCGCATCGGCGTGCCGGCGGGGATGAGCTTCTGCTGCGGGATGTAGCCGATGCGGCGGTCGCCGCGGTGCACCGGGCCTCCGGCGAACCTGATGGTCCCGCGGTCGAGCTGCTGCTGCCCGAGGATGGTGCGCAGCAGACTCGTCTTGCCGGAGCCGTTCGGGCCGAGCACGGCGAGGAACTCCCCCGGGCGCACCGAGAGGTCGAGGCCGTCCCAGAGCGTTCGTCCGCCGAACCCGAGCTCGGCCCCGGCGAGCGCGAGGACGTCGACGGGACCTGAGCCGTCGGTCGGACCGCTGGTCATCGATTCAGTGCGTCCGCCACGGCGTCGACGTTCTCGGTCATCCACGAGAGGTAGTCCTTGCCGTCCGGGAGGGTCTCGGTGAATGACAGCACCGGCACGCCTGCGTTCTCCGCGGCGGTCTTGACCTGTTCGGTCTCGCCGCCACTCGTCTGCTCATTGTAGGCAAGCAGCGCGACCGATCCGCCGCCGAAGAGGTCGAGCGTCTCCTTGAGGACGGTCGGTGACACGTCGGTGCCTTCCTCGATCGCCTCGCTGAACGCCTCGGGGGTGCGGTTCACGAGTCCGGCGCCCTCGAGCAGGTAGAGCGGGACGGGCTCGGTGATGGCGACGCCCTCGCCGTCGTGTGCGGTCTTGATCGCGGCCTGGGCCGTCTCGATCGTGCCGAGGGACTCCGTGAAGGCCTTCGCGTTCGCGGTGTACGTGGCGGCGTTCGCGCTATCGAGTTCGCCGAGCTCCTTGGCCAGCTCGTCGGCGAGCTTCGCCATCGTCGGGAAGCTGTACCAGACGTGCTCGTTGAAGCCCTCGATGTGGTCGTGGCCGTCGTCCTCGGCGTGCGCCTCGTCCGTGTGCTGCTCGTCGGCGTGGTCCTCGTCCGGGGCGAGGCCCGACAGGTCGACGACGTTGACGACCTCGACGGACTCGTTCTTGGCGGCGTCGAGGAGCGTGTCGACGAACGGGTCGTAGCCGCCGCCGTTCTCGATGACGAGGTCGGCGTTCTTGATGGAGAGCTGGTCCTGCGTGCTCGCCTCGTAGGAATGCGGGTCCTGGGCTGCCGATGAGATGAGCGAGGTCACCTCGACGTCCTTGCCGCCGATCTTCGAGGCGATGTCACCGTAGACGTTCGTGGAGGCGACGATGTTGATCTTGCCGTCGTCGGCAGAGCTCGACGCACTGCTGCCGGAGCAGCCCGCGAGGACGAGGGCGGCTGCCGGGAGGATGGCCAAGGCTGGGAGCAGGGTGCGAGCGCGCATTGATGAACCTTCTCGATCGGGGTGAGAAGGCCAACGGTACGCCTATTGATACTGATTCTCAAAATCGCCTGGCTGGAAGGTTCCTGAGCAGGTGTACTCAGTCGAGCAGCAGCGCCGGCTCCTCGATGATCGACGCGACGTCCGCCAGGAAGCGGCTCGCGACGTCGCCGTCCACCACGCGATGGTCGAAGGAGGCACCGAGCGTCGTCACGAACCGACTGCGCACCTCGCCGTCGACGACCCACGGCTTCTGCTTGATCGTGCCGAGCGCGACGATGCCGACCTCGCCCGGGTTGAGGATCGGGGTACCGGTGTCCATGCCGAAGACACCGATGTTCGTCACCGTGATCGTGCCGTTCTGCTGGTCGGCCGGCGGCGTCTTGCCGTCGCGGGCCGTGAGGGTGAGGGTCTCGAGGGCTCGCGCCAGCTCGAGCAGGCTCATCGCCTGCGCCTCCTTGACGTTCGGGACGATCAGTCCGCGCGGTGTCGCGGCGGCGACGCCGAGGTTCACGTAGTGGCGGACGATGATCTCCTGGTCGGTCCACTCGCTGTTGACCGTGGGGTTGCGGCGGACCGCCCAGATCATCGCCTTGGCCATGATGAGCAGCGGCGAGACCTTGACGCCGGCGAAGTCCGTCGAGTTCTTCAGGCGCTTGACGAACTCCATCGTGCGCGTCGCGTCGACGTCGACGAAGAGGGAGACGTGCGGCGCGGTGAAGGCACTGCGGGTCATGGCCGTCGCGATGGCCTTGCGGACGCCCTTGACCGGGATACGCTCCTCGCGCTCGTCGGCCCACTCCGGTGTCTCGATGTTGCGGAACACGCTCGCCTGGCTGGCCTCACGGATGACGTCGTCGCGGGTGATCTCACCCGCGAGCCCGGTGCCCTCGATGGCCGTGAGGTCGACCTCGAGGTCCTTCGCGAGCTTCCGTATCGGCGGCTTGGCGATGACCGGCAACGCGGACGCGGCGGGGATGCTCGACGGCGGCTGGCGGCGCACGGGCGGCTGCGGGGTGACGGCCGGGCTCGCCGGCTCGACGACGGGCGTCGCGCCACGGCCACGGCGGCGACTCGAGGTGCTGCCGGCGCTGCCGTATCCGACGAGCACAGCGCCAGGGCGCGGCTCTTCGGCGGGAGAGACGCTCGCCGCGGTGTCGGCGGCCAGCGTGGCCTCCTCCGACTCGACGACCGCCGGTGCGGGCGCGGTCGGCTCGGCGGTCGCCGCCCCGCCACCGGTGCTCACGCTGATGATGGGCGTCCCGACGTCGACGGTCTGGCCCTCCTGGACGAGCAGGGCGCCGACGGTGCCGGCGAACGGCGACGGGAGTTCGACGAGCGACTTCGCGGTCTCGATCTCGACCAGCACCTGGTTGACCGAGACGGCGTCGCCCGGCGCGACCTTCCATGCGACGATCTCGGCCTCGGTCAGGCCTTCGCCGACGTCCGGCAGTTCGAACTGGAGATCACTCATCGTGGTTCCTCGTCTTCCTTCGGTGTTCAGTACGCCAGCGAGCGATCGACGGCCTCGAGGATGCGGTCGGCATCCGGGAGGTAGACGCCTTCGAGCTTCGCCGGCGGGAACGGGGTGTCGAACCCGGACACCCGAAGAACGGGTGCCTCGAGCGAGTAGAAGGCACGCTCGGTGACGGTCGCCGCGATCTCCGAGCCGACGCTCGTGAAGCCGGGCGCCTCCTGCACGTAGACGAGGCGGCCGGTCCGGCGGACGGATTCGACGAGCGGGTCGTAGTCGATGGGCGACAACGAGCGCATGTCGACCACCTCGACGCTCGTGCCCTCGGTGGCGGCGAGTTCCGCCGCCTGCAGCATGACGCTCACGATCGCGCCGTGTCCGGCGAGGGTGACCTCCGTGCCGGTGCGGACGATGCGGCTACCGTGCAGTGGCGCGGCCGAGCCGTCGAGGTCGACCTCGCCCTTCGGCCAGTAGCGGCTCTTCGGCTCGAGGAAGACGACCGGGTCGTTCGAGGCGATGGCCTCCTGGATCATCCAGTAGGCGTCGTTCGGGGTCGACGGGCTGACGACGCGCAGACCGGCGGTGTGGGCGAAGTACGCCTCGGGGCTCTCCTGGTGGTGCTCGACCGCGCCGATGTGTCCGCCGTAGGGGATCCGGATGACGACGGGCATCTGCAGCTTGCCCTCGTGCCGGTTGGTGAGCTTCGCGAGCTGCGTCGTGATCTGGTTGAAGGCCGGGAACACGAAGCCGTCGAACTGGATCTCGCACACCGGACGGTAGCCGCGCATGGCGAGGCCGATCGCGGTGCCGACGATGCCGGACTCCGCAAGCGGGGTGTCGAGCACGCGGTCGCCGCCGAACTCGGCGTGCAAGCCCTCGGTGACGCGGAAGACGCCGCCGAGCGGGCCGATGTCCTCGCCCATCAGCAGGACCTTGTCGTCCTCGGTCATCGCCTTCCGGAGGCCGGCGTTCAGCGCCTTGGCCATCGGCATGGTGGTCGTCGTCATGCGTTGCCTCCTTCGAGCGAGGCCTCGTAGCGTTCGAGCCAGGCCTGTTGCTCGACCATGAGCGGGTGCGGTTCGGAGTAGACGCCGTCGAAGATGAGCTCGTGGCCGGGCGCTTCCAGAGCGAGTGTGCGGACGCGGGTGTCCTCGGCGAGCGCAGCAGCCTCTTCGTCGACCTCGGCGAAGAACGCGTCGGAAGCGCCGAGCCCCTGGAGGTACGTCTTGAACCGGACGATCGGGTCGCGCGCGATCCAGGACTGGAGTTCGTCGTCGGTGCGGTACTTGGTCGGGTCGTCGCTCGTGGTGTGGGCGCCGACCCGGTAGGTCATCGCCTCGATGAGGCTCGGGCCGTGGCCGGCGCGGGCGTCGTCGAGGTGCTTCGCCGCCGTCGCGTAGCTCGCGAGCACGTCGTTGCCGTCGATGCGGACGCTGTCGAGGCCGAAGCCGGCCGCGCGCTGATACAGCGGCTCGCGGGCCTGGCGGGAGACGGGGACGGAGATGGCCCACTGGTTGTTCTGGAGGAAGAACACCTGCGGCGTCTGGTAGCTGGCGGCGTAGATGTAGGCCTCGTTCGCGTCACCCTCGGAGCTCGAGCCGTCGCCGAAGTAGACGAGCACGGCCGTGTCGCGGTCGGGGTCGCCGGTGCCGACGGCCTTGTCGAAGTTCAGGCCCATCGCGTAGCCGGTCGCGTGCAGGGTCTGAGCGGCGAGCACGAGGGTGTACAGGTGCATGTTGCCGTTGGACGGATCTGCCGGGTCCCAGCCGCCGTGCGTGTTGCCGCGCATGAGGCGGACGATGTCGATGGGGTCGACGCCGCGGATCATCGCGACGACGTGTTCGCGGTAGGAGGGGAAGATGTGGTCCTGGGCTCGCGCCGCACGGACCGAACCGACCTGTGCCGCCTCCTGCCCGTGACTCGGCGGCCACAGCGCCATCTGGCCCTGGCGCTGCAGGTTCGTCGCCTCGATGTCGAAGGCGCGGACGTTCGCCATGTCGCGGTAGAACTGCTGCAGGTCGGTCTCGGTCAGGCGATCGAGGAACGGCTGGTAGCGCTCCGCGTGTTCGTTCGGCGCGAAGGTGCCGGCCGCGTCGATGAACTGGACGCTGGGCACGGTGGGGTCGTCTCCGGAACGGCTCATCGTGAGCGCACTCCCTCTCGTGTCGGGTGGTCGGCCGGCAGCCCGGCGAGGATCTCTGCAGCGGCGGCGAGGAGCGGTTCGATCGACTCGGCTTCACCGATCGAGATGCGGACGCCGTCGCCGGGGAAGGCGCGGCCGACGATGCCGTGCGCGAGGAAGGTCTCGTTCGCGGCGGCCGTCTGCTCGCCGAGGCCGAACCAGACGAAGTTGCCCTGCGCCGCGGGGATGAACCAGCCCTGCTCGCGGAGTGCGGCGGCGAGGTCGTCGCGTCGTGCGGTGATGACCGCGACGCGGGCTCGGATGTCCTCGGCGTTCGCGAGTCCGGCGATGGCCGCCTGCTGCGCCGGCGCGGTGCTGGAGAGCGGGATGGCCGCGTTGCGGGCGCCGTCGAGGACGAGCTCGTGGCCGATGGCCCAGCCGACGCGGAGGCCGGCGAGTCCGTAGGCCTTCGAGAAGGTGCGGAGCACGACGAGGTTCGGGTGTTCGCCGAGGAGCGGGATGCCGTTGACGGCGTCGTCGTCGGTGACGAACTCGCGGTAGGCCTCGTCGAGGAGGACGAGCACGTCCGACGGTACGGAGCGGAGGAAGGCGAGGAAGGCGGCGCGCTCGACGACCGGGCCCGTGGGGTTGTTCGGCGTGCAGACGATGACGACGCGAGTGCGGTCGGTGACGGCTGCGGCCATCGCCTCGAGGTCGTGGGAGCCGTCGGGCCGGTTCGGGACGCGCACCGATGTTGCTCCGGCGACGGTCACGAGACCCGGGTAGGCCTCGAAGGAGCGCCAGGCGAAGACGACCTCGTCTCCCGGACCGGCGGTCGCGGTGATGAACTGGCTGAGGAGTGCGACCGAGCCCGCCCCGATGTGGATGCGTTCCGGCGTGACCCCGTTGGCTTCGGCGAGCGCCGTGCGCAATGCGAGTGCGGCGCCGTCGGGGTAGCGGTGGGAGTCCGCAGCCGTGTCGGTGATGGCCGAGAGGACGGCGTCGAGCGGCGGGAACGGGACCTCGTTGCTGGAGAGCTTGAAGGCGTCGGGTGCGGCCGGCTTGCCCTGACGGTAGGGCGGCAGATCTGCGATCTCCGGACGGAGACGGACCGGGCTCCGGCCCGGCTGAGCGGCCGGCTGGGCGGTGGTTGGCAGGTTGTCACTCACTCGACGAGTCTAGGCCGCGAAGGATACCTGCGTCGGAATGCAGTGCGCCGGTCCGAATCGGCCCTTTGCCCGCTGTGGCAAGGGTGGGAGGATTGCCCTCATGGGACGTTTTCTGCTGAACCTGATCGTCAACGGCTTCGCCATCTGGGTCACGACCCTCATCGTCGCCGGTGTGAACGTGACGCCGTACGCGCCTGGCGGCACGCTGGAGACGATCCTGACCTTCGCGCTCGTCGCGCTCATCTTCGCGGTCGTGAACACCATCATCGGCTCGGTCATCAAGGTGCTCGCGTTCCCCCTCTACATCCTCACGCTCGGTCTGATCGGGCTCCTCATCAACGGGCTCCTGCTCCTCATCACCGCCGGAATCAGCGGCTGGTTCGGGTTCGGCCTGACCGTCGACGGCTTCTGGTGGGGCGTCCTCGGGGCGATCGTCATCTCGATCGTGAACTGGCTGCTCGGCATCATCATCCGCCCCAAGGCGAAGGACTGACCTTCGGCTCGACCACCCGGTCACGGCAGGACCTTGTCGGCCCGGTACTGCCAGACATCCCCGGTGCCCGTGAGCCCGGCGAGGGGGTCGATCGCTGGCGTGAGCCGCTCCTCCGAGGACTGGTCGAGGAGGCGCGCCGTCTCCCGGTAGCGGTCGAGATTGTGAGCCGGAAGGGGATCGTCACCGGCCGGCGGTGGCCCTCCGTCGTACAACGAACGCTGGACGACGGTACCCCCGTTGAGTGAGTCGCGTCGTTCACCGGAGAGTGCGGGGATGACGTCCTCGGTGTGTTCGACATGGGTGCGCGGGAGGTCGTCCGCGAAGTCGACGGATTCGACCGGCGATCCGAAGGTGACGACCGAGGAGTCGTAGGTACCGCTGGCGGCGATGCGGGACGCGATGATGCCGCCCTGGGAGTACCCGACGTGGAGCACGGAGGCGCCGTCCGGGACACCCGCGAGTCGCATGGCTTGGAGGGTCGCTTCGGCGCTCTCCGCCTCCAGACCTGCGACGGCGTTGACATTGCTGCGGTTGTCGAAGGGCTCGGTCGACGTCTCAGGGAACCCGGTCTCGATGGTTCCACCCGACCAGACGATCCACTGGTCGGCGCCGGAAGCGTCCTCGTACCGCTCGATCCTGATCTGCGGCGAGCCTGCTCCCCCGTGCGGCATCCGCTCGACGAGGTCCTCGTACCGAGTCGGAGGTTTCAGGGGCGCCGGAGCGCCCTGGGCCTTCACCTCGACCGTGCGGACCGGCGCCGCGGGAGTGAGGAGGCCGGCACGATCGAGTCCGCGCAGTGCGACTGCGGCTGCGAACGCCACCCCGGTGATGCCCTGCTCGCTCAGGCGGTTCGCGTCGAGCATCGCCGGCAGACCGAACGCGCCGATCAGGAACTCGTCGGAGCCCGATACGACTCCGCGCACGAGGGCGACGAACGCGGGTGACGACATCAGCTCACGCGCAGTCTTCACCGAGGCCTCATCGAAGCCGTCCTGCAGGTCCGAGGACAGCAACCCCAACATTCCGCGGAACACCGTCCTGATGAGCGTGACCTCTCCAACGGCGGCGAGGACACCGAGGGGGATCAATGGGGAGGCTCCCAGGACCCACCCCGCGGCGCCCCCGGTGAACGTGAACAACGATTGGACCATCCGCTCGAGCTCTCCGTACTGCTCCGCGCCGACGATCAGATGCCCGCCCAACCGGCTCGCATCGTCGCTCGCACGCCGCAAGCTGGTGGCGGCCTTCGCAGCCGCCCCGCTTCCCGCCCCGGGATCGGCTTGGGGAACGATCGTCGGGCCGACGGGCACCAGGGACACGTCGTCGGTCGACACCGATTCCACGCGGTCGGCCCAGCTCGCGCAGGCCTCGCCGAGTTCGAGGAGCAGCGCGCCGAGGAGCAGATGATCCTCCGTGGCGACGGCTACGACGCCTCCTCCTCGGATGGTGAGGTCGTCACTCATGCCCCGCTCCCACGGCGATCGCCGATGCCGCCCCACGAGCGCTCCTGAGGCCCTCATCGAGTGCAGCGGCCGCTCCACGAAGCACTGCGGCCAGTTCGTCCGCGGACCAGGAGAACTGCACGGCTGCGGGCCCGACCCACTCGAGACCACTGCGCGCCTGCGCGAACCTGAGGATCTCCGGCTCCAGTTCGAGCAGGACGTCCTCAAGACATCGAGCGCGCCCCTCGAGGATCGAGGCAGCCTCCTCTGCCGTCGACTGCGACGGGAAGCCCATCGCCAACGGGTCGTACTCCAACGCCATGTCGCCTCGCCCTCCGCCCGCCCACCGCCGGCATCACGCTCGACTCTGCCCAACCGGCGGAGCGGTCACGACGGCACACCGTGCTGATGTGGAGGAAGCCGACCGGAGTGGAGCTGTGGAGTGGAGTCAGCTGAGAACGGTTCGACGGCTCGGGCGCGGTCGGCCAGAATAGACGCATGAACACCCTCGGGGAGGCCGACCCCGGCACGACCCCGTTCCGCGTGTGCTTCGTCTGCGCGGGCAACATCTGTCGATCCCCGATGGCCGAGAGCGTCTTCACCGACCTCGTCGCGGCCGCCGGGCTGGAGCGGGTGGTGGAGGTCTCCTCCGCCGGCACCGGCGACTGGCACGTCGGCGAGCACGCCGACCACCGCACGGTCACCGCGCTGCGAGCGCACGGCCACGACGCCACCGCCCACCGGGCCAAGCAGTTCGACCCCGACCGCTTCGACAGTTACGACCTCGTCGTCGCCCTCGACCGCAGTCACGAACGCATCCTGCGGGCCTGGGCGGGCAACGACGCCGACCGTTCCAAGGTGCACCTGCTCCTGAGCTTCGACAGCACCTCCGGGACCCGCGACGTGCCCGACCCCTATTACTCGGACGCCCAGATGTTCGAGACCGTCCTCGGCATGATCGACCATGCCTGCAGATCCCTCTTCCACCAGCTCGAACCAGCACTGACCCAGGGAGCCACCCCATGACCGAATTCCCCGCCCAGCCGCTCAGCCCGCTCGACGGTCGCTACCGCCCCGCCGTGACGGCGCTCGGAGAGTACCTCTCGGAGGCCGGCCTGAACCGCGCCCGCGTGCAGGTCGAGGTCGAGTGGCTCGTCTACCTCACCGAGCACTCCATGTTCGGCTCCTCCCCGCTCACCCCGGCGGAGATCGAGCAGCTCCGCGCGCTCTACCTCGACTTCGGCCAGGCCGACATCGACTGGCTGGCCGAGAAGGAGGCCGTCACGCGTCACGATGTGAAGGCCGTCGAATACCTCGTGCGCCACCGCCTGTCCGAGCTCGGGCTCGACCGCATCGCCGAACTCACCCACATCGCCTGCACGAGCGAGGACATCAACAACCTCTCCTACGCGCTCACCGTGTCGCAGGCCGTCCGCGCCATCTGGCTGCCGAAGCTGCGCCTCGTCCTCGACTCCCTGCGCACCAAGGCCGTCGACTTCCGGGCCGTCCCGATGCTCGCACGCACGCACGGCCAGCCGGCGACGCCCACCACGATGGGCCGCGAGCTCGCCGTCACCGTCTACCGACTCGAGCGCATCGCCCTGCAGATCGAGGCGAACGAGTACCTCGGCAAGTTCTCCGGCGCGACCGGCACCTTCGCCGCCCATGTCGTCGCCGATCCCGACGCGGACTGGCCCGCCATCTCGCGCGAGTTCGTCGAGGGGCTCGGCCTCGACTGGAACCCGCTGACGACGCAGATCGAGTCGCACGACTGGCAGGCCGAGCTCTACGGCAAGATCTCCCACGCCAACCGCGTGCTGCACAACCTCGCCACGGACATGTGGACGTACATCTCCATCGGCTACTTCCGACAGATCCCGGTCGCGGGCGCCACCGGCTCGTCGACCATGCCGCACAAGGTCAACCCGATCCGCTTCGAGAACGCCGAGGCCAACCTGGAGCTGTCGAGCGCGATCCTCGACTCCCTCGCCGCCACCCTCGTCACCTCGCGACTCCAGCGCGACCTCACCGACTCGAGCGCCCAGCGCAACATCGGTGTCGGGTTCGGCCACTCGCTGCTCGCCCTCGACAACATCCTCGGCGGCCTCGGGCAGATCGACCTCGCGGAGGACGTGCTCGCCGCGGACCTCGACCACAACTGGGAGGTGCTCGCGGAGGCCATCCAGACGGTCATCCGCGCCGAGGTGACCGCGGGTCGCTCGAGCATCGAGGACCCCTACGCGCTCCTCAAGGAACTCACGCGCGGCAAGCGTCTCGGCCAGGCGGAGCTCGTCGAGTTCGTCTCCAAGCTCGACATCGGCGACGCCGCGAAGCAGCGCCTGCTCGAGCTCACCCCGGCGACGTACCTCGGGCTCTCCGACGACCTGGTGGACTACCTGCCGTAGGTCGCCCATCGACAGGCTCGGGGAACGGGAGACCGGGCACCGAGCCTGTCGGCGTGCGCCCTTCGACAAGCTCAGGGACCGGAGGGAACGCTCAGGGACCGGAGGGAACGCTCAGGGACCGGAGGGAACGCTCAGGGACCGGAAGGAACGCTCAGGGACGGCGCGCTGCAGTCGGGGCCCGGAAGAAGGCTCCGGGCCGGAGGGACGAGACGGTCAGTGGCCGGAGGGGCGCGGCGGACGCTTGTCGTCGCCGTCCTGCTCGTCGAGGTCGAGCTTCTCCTGGAAGTCGGGCTTCACGGCGAGCGCCAGCATCGCGAGGACGACGAGCGAGGCGATGAACGCGATGCCCAGGCCGATGAGCGACAGGACGATCTCGCGGGTCGACATCAGGACGACGACGCCGGTGAAGACCCCCATGACGCCCGAGAGCACGAGGAGCTCGATCGGCCGCAGGACGTCGTCGCGGTTGGGCTTGCTCATGATGCGGCTCCAGCCGTGCCGGTGGTGTCGTCGGTGGCTGCGCCGGTGACCGGGCGCTTGCCCGCCCACCGCAGCGACAGTCCGCCGATGACGAGGTAGACGCCGATGATCGCGGCGTATGCCCCGACGAGGCCGACGACGACGATGTCCGCACGGAGGACACCCTCGACACCTCCCGGGGCGGCGAATCGCTGCTCGAGTCCGGGCGGGACGAGGAGCGTCGCGATGGCGAGCAGCACCGTGAAGGCACCGACCGCGGTCCAGTCCTTCGCCGCGGCGAGGCGTCCGCGCCAGCGGATCCCGCTGTACAGCTCGAGGAATCCGGTGAGGGCCGCCCACAGGGTGACGACGTAGAGGAAGATGCTCAGCCCGCCGCCGCTCACGAGCAGCGAGAAGACGCCGGTCACGACGCCGATGACGCCCTGGCCGAGGAAGAACGCGCGCGTCACGGTGTCGGAGAAGTTCGGGAACGCGAAGGCGCCGACGATCGCGCCGGACAACAGCGTGAAGACCCCGAAGACCACGAGGCCGAACTGCGAAGAGTGGCCCTGCGTGAAGGTGACGACCCCCGCCGTGGCGAGCGCGATCACCGCACGCAGGATCGGGACCATCCAGTACCGATCGTGCTTGGCGCCGTCGAACGGAATGCTGGGCACGGTGAACGTCTCATCTCTTGCAGGAAGTCCTCTCCAGCTTACGCGGTCCTGCGGGGGACGCGGACCGGGGTCAGGGTGCCCTGGGTGGGACCGACAGGCCCGCGGCGAGTTCCACGAAGACGGCCGCAGCATCGGCCCGATCGCGGGTCAGCAATGACGCCTGCCCAGCCCAGAAGCCCTGGAGGTCCGCGACGCCCCGCTCGGAGGCGACGGTGCGGAACCGCCCGGTCAGCCAGTTCTGGACCGGGAACGGGGCGACGACCCCCGACGCCTCGATCTGGCGCAGCACCCGGTTCGGGACACCCCGGCCGAGCCTGCCGCTCATCGCGCGCGTGAGGACGGTGCCGTCGGCGGGCGTCGAGACGATGACCGCCCGATGCTCGGCCGTCGCCGCGGAGACGCTCGGCGATACCGCCGGCGGCGATCACCGGGACGTCCAAGGCGTCGACGAGCTGCGGGATCAGGGCGACCAGGCCGACGAGGGAGTCCTCGGCTGCTCGCAGGAACGAGACGCGGTGGCCGCCGGCCTCCATGCCCGTGCCGACGACGACGTCGACGCCGCCCTCCTGCAGGGCGAGTCCCTCGGCAACCGTGGTCGCCGTCCCGACCACGACGATGCCCCGCTCGTGCGCCGCGTCGACCACCGGCCGCGGTGGAACCCCGAAGACGAAGCTGACCACGGCGGGCCGCGCCTCCAGGACGGCCTCGATCTGCTCGTCGAAGGGCGGCACGTACCGGGCCGGGCGATCGGGCAGCTCGAGCGACAACTCGTCGAACACGGGTCGGAGCGCCTCGACCGCGGCTGCGAAGGACGCCTCGGAGTCGTCAGGAGACAGCTCGTCGCCACGCGGCAGCCACAGGTTCAGTGCGAAGGGCGCCGCGGTCCGCTCGCGGAGCGCCGTGACCGTCCGCTCGATGCGCTCGGCGTCATAACCGTACAGACCGAAGGAACCGAGGCCGCCCAGCTCACTCACCGTCGCGGTGAGCTCGACGGAGGACAGACCTCCGAAGGGGCCGAGCACGATCGGGACGTCGACAGGAAGGGCACGCACGCCCCCCAGTATGTCCCTCGCCTCTTGCGGGTGAAACCGGATCGAAACATGATGGACATCAAACAACTCACTTTGAGCTGTTTACTGAGGGCATCGACGCACGCCCACAGAGGAGCTCCACCGCCATGACCCTGACCATCGCCGGACTGCAGCACCACGGCGTCCCCGGAGACGTCGAGGCGAACCTCGCGCTCGTCGCCGACGCCGCCAGACAGGCATCGGATCGCGGCGCGGATCTGCTCGTCACCCCCGAGATGTTCGTCACCGGCTACAACCTCGGCGACCGCCTCGCCCCGCTCGCCACCCCGGAGCTGGTCGACCGGGTCGCCGCCATCGCCGACGAGACCGGGATCGCGATCCTCGCCGGCCTGCCCGAACCACTCCCCGGCGGAGCCGTCGCGAACGCCCTCGTCCTCGTCGGTCCTGACGGGACGGAGCTGCTCCGGTACCGCAAGACGCACCTGTTCGGCGAGCTCGACCGACAGCTCTTCGTGGCCGGTGACACTCTCGCACCGACCGTCGACCTGGGCGGCGTCCGCGTCGCCGTCCTCATCTGTTACGACGTCGAGTTCCCCGAGACCGTCCGCGCGGCGGCCCTCGACGGCGCCGACGTCGTGATCGTCCCCACCGCGCAGATGGAGCCGTACGCGCACATCGCCGATCGGCTCATCCCGGTGCGCGCCTGGGAGAACCAGGTCCACCTCGTCTACGTCAACCGCGTCGGTTCCGAAGGGGACCTCACCTACGTCGGCCGCAGCAGCATCGTCGGCCCGGACGGCGTGGTCCTCGACGCGCTCGACGGGGACGCCGTCGGTCTCATGATCGCCACGATCGATCCCGAGGCCACCAAGCGCGCCAGGCAGGAGAACCCCTACCTCGCCGACCGCCGCGCCGAGCTGTATTGAAGGATCCCGTCCTTCCTCCCCTCCCCCTCCGAGTCCCCCGACTCCCCTGGAAAGTGACCTCATGACCGTGAACCCCATCGTCGAGCCGCGTCAGCGCCTCGACGGCCAGCTCGGTACCGGCTCCATCGTCTTCATGGTGATCGCCGCCGCCGCACCACTCACCGTGATCGGCGGCAACGTCCCCATCGCGATCGGCACCGGGAACGGCGCCGGAGCCCCGATCGGCTTCGCCCTCGCGGCCGTCATCCTCCTCGTCTTCTCCGTCGGCTTCGTCACCATGACGCCGTTCGTCCGCGAGGCCGGCGCGTTCTTCTCCTACGTGACGGCCGGACTCGGCTCGCGCCTCGGTCTCGGCTCCGCGTTCACCGCGCTCGTGGCCTACACGGCGATCCAGGTGGGCGTGTACGGCTACATGGGGTGGGCGCTCGACGACCTCGTCACGTACTTCGGCGGCCCGAGCCTGCCCTGGTGGCTGTACTCCTTCGCGACGATGGCGATCGTGGCGGTGCTCGGCTACCGGCACATCGACCTGAGCGCGAAGGTGCTGGGTATCGCACTGACGCTCGAGATCCTCGTGGTCGTCGTGCTCGACGTCGTCATCTTCGCGACGGGCGGCGCGGACGGCATCGCGGTCGAGACCTTCGACCCCGCCAACATCTTCACCGGTGGGATCGGCGTCGCCGTGCTCTTCGCCCTCACCGGCTTCATCGGCTTCGAGGCGACCGCGGTCTTCCGGGACGAAGCACGCAACCCGGAACGCACCATCCCGCGAGCCACGTACCTGGCCGTCGTCATCATCGGCGTGTTCTACGCCATCTCCTGCTGGGCGCTCGTGACGGGCGTCGGCGCGGGGAACGCCGTCGCTGTCGCCCAGCAGACGCTCGCCGGCGAGGGCAACCTCCTGCTCGACACGACGACGACCTACCTCGGCCCGATCATGCGCGACGTCGTCCAGGTGCTGCTCATCACGAGCCTGTTCGCGTGCGTGCTGTCCTTCCACAACGTCATCGCGCGCTACCAGTTCACGCTGGCGCAGAAGGCGGTGCTGCCCGCCCGTCTCGGCCGGCGTCACCCCGCACACCACTCGCCGTCGACCTCCTCGATCGTGCAGACCGTGACGGCGGCCATCGTCCTCGCCGGGCTCGCCATCGCCGGCCTCGACCCGCTCGTCGGGGTCTTCGGATCCATGGCCGGGGTGGCGACCGTCGGGATGGTGCTGCTCATGCTGACGACCTCGGTCGCCGTCCTCGTGTTCTTCGCGCGCCGACCCGAGCTGGTCGCCGGCCGCACGTGGGGTGCGCGGGTGTTCCCGATCCTCGCGGTGGTCGGACTCGCGTTCGCGCTGTGGCTCGTGCTGTCGAACTTCACGCTCGTCACCGGCGGAAGCGTCACCGTGAGTGTCGTGCTCGCCCTCATCCCCGTGGTCGCCATGCTGATCGGTATCGTGTTGGGGAAGCGGTTCCCTCTGGACGCCGAGCCGGACGGCGCGGTGAGCGAGGCGACCGCCGACCAACCGACCGCTGGCTGACCCAGGGTCGCGGAGTCGATCAGCGACGAGACGAGGGTGCCATGGATCTGGGTTCGCCCTCACTCGGAGCGATCCGCCGGACGACCGCCGTCGACACCGTCCGCGCGCGCATCTCGCTGGCGCTGGAGCTCGGGATGCTGGTGCCCGGCCAACGGCTCCCGGCACCCGAGGAAGCGGCTCGAGCGTTCGGGGTCAGCGAGATGTCGGTGCGGCGCGCCTATCGGGCGTTGAGCGACGAGGGCGTCGTCGTCCGGAGGCAGGGCAACACGGGTGGCACGTTCATCGCGGATGCGCCCGCGGTGGGCACCGTGCCCGAGATCGCCGCCTACCGCGAGGACGCCGTCCACGTGCACGCGCTCATCGACCAGCGCGCGACGCTCGAAGCCGGGCTGGCGGCACGGGCTGCCGTTGCGCCGGAGGCGTCCTCCCTTCGTCGACTCGACGACCTCGTGGCGACCATGCGGACCGAGCCGGACTGGAGCCGGTTCCGCGAAGCCGATGCGACGTTCCACGCCGAGCTGGCGGTGTCGGCAGGTGTGCCGGGCGCGGCCGACCTCCACGACCGCGTGTCCCGCGAGCTGTACTCCTACTTCATCCCCTACCGGATCGAGTACCTGCGCGCCTCGAACGAGGAGCATGCCCAGCTCGTCGCCGCGCTCCGTGACGGCGATGCGGCAGCAGCGAGTCGCCTCGCCTTCGACCACGTCGCGGAGCTCCACCGCTCGATGTACGTCGGCCTCGCGGGCCCCACCGACGGCGCGCAATCCACTCTTTGAAGCGCCTGGAGACGACCGAACGAGCACGCTCGGCGAGGCGTCACGGCTGGGGCCGGAAATCCGACATGCGCCGTACTAAGGCATAGTGGGGACGGGTTCACCCCCGCCGCGAAGGAGTGAGAGCATGATCGACAAGGCCTCGATACAGGACTTCCCGCCGATGACGGCATCGCTGCTGGCGGACAATTCCGGCGTGTTCCGCGTCGGCACCGCCGAGCAGTACCTGACCGCCACCGACGCGGGAACGGCCCGCCGCCAGCTCGTCGAACTGATGCAGGCGGAGGCCCGGAAGGCGGGTCGACCGATCCGCGTGACGGTGACCGACCCCACGAGCGTCACCGTGCTCCTCATCGGTGTCGACGGCGAACTGCAGGAGGAACCACAGTCCGCAGCGCCCGCGCGCACCGCACAACGGACCACGCCACCGCCCGCTGCCGCGCAACGGGTGCCGCTCATCCAAGCTCCACCGCCCGCGCCCGCCCAGCCGGGACCCGCGCGTCCGGCCCCGGTTCAGCCGCAGACACCGCCCCGCGCCACCCCCGCCCAGCCGTCGACGGCTGCGCCGGTCCCGGCGCAGCCCACGCCGCCGGTCTCCGCCAACCCGCAGGCGACCTCGGCACCACAGCCCGTCCCGCCGCAGCGCCCGACCGTGCAGCAGCCCGCGTTCGGCACACCGCCGTTCCAGCCGGTCTCGAACCAGCCGAACGCGCAGCAGCCGGTGCCGGCGCAGCGGGCGGTCCCGGCCCAGCATTCGGTGCAGGCACCGCCGGCCGCGCCCGCGCAGCAGCAGCACCCGATCCCACAGCAGCAGCAGGCTCCGGGCCAGCCGGCCGCCCCGGCTCGCCGCGACCTGCGCGATGCGCCCTCGTTCCTCGCGCCGCCCACGATCGGCCCGGCGCAGCACGGGCTCGCCGGCCTGCTCAACAAGCTCGGCTTCTCGGTGCCGCCGTCCGCGAGCGAGCGCGCCGAGCGTGACGACGTCCACGCCGTGTCACGCCACTTCCCGAGGCGTCGCACCATCTCCGTCGCGAACCAGAAGGGCGGCGCCAACAAGACGCCGACCGTCGTCAACCTGTCGTCCGTCTTCGCCCGGTACGGCGGTGGCGGCGTCGCGGCCTGGGACAACAACGAGACCATGGGCACGCTCGGCTGGCGGACCGAGCAGGGCGGCCATGATTCGACCGTCCTCGACCTCCTCGCCGCGGCGAGTGACCTCCTCTCCCCCGGCGCCGAGCGAGCCGACCTGTCGCGGTTCGTCCACCACCAGCCCGGCGACAAGTACGAGGTGCTGCGATCCGCGGCCGACGGCGAGCATGTGGTGACCGCCGACGAGGTCGACCTCGTCCATCGCGTCCTCGCGAAGTACTACCGCCTGATCGTCATGGACTCGGGCAACTCTGCCGGTGCCCCCAACTGGCGGCGCATGGTGGAGCTGACCGACCAGCTCGTCATCCCGACCACGACCGTCGAGGACAAGAAGGAGGGCGCGCGGCTCACCCTCACCGCCGTCAGCCGCGTGAGCGAGCGCGGTGCTGAACTCGCGCGGAATGCCGTCGTCATCGTCTCCGAGGCCGAGGCCAAGGACACGTCGATCGCCAACGCGTACGCCGAGGACTTCCGACCCTACGTGCGCGACGTGGTCGTCGTCCCCTTCGATCCCGCCTTGAAGAACGGCGTCATCCGTCACGACGCCCTGCGGTCGAGCACGCAGCGGGCGTGGCTCGCAGCGGCAGCCGCGGTGTCGCGCGGACTCTGACCGGGCCATGACGCAGGGAGCATCGGAGACCGGAATCACGCGGGCGGCCGCGCTCGGCGACTACCTCAGGGCTCGTCGAGGACTGGTCCGACCGGAGGACGCGGGGTTCGTCCCGGAGGACGGGCGGCGGGTCGCCGGACTCCGACGCACCGAGGTGGCAGCCCTCGCGGACGTCAGCGCCGACTACTACCTCCGCCTCGAGCAGGGGCGGGATCAGCGCCCGTCGGAAGAGGTGCTGGCGGGCATCGGTCGGGCCCTTCGACTCGACGAGCACGCCGTGGACTACCTCTTCCGGCTCGCCTATGACGTCGACCTCTTCCCGGCCGAGCGCCGACCGTTGGACGCCGGCACGCCAGCACCGGCCGGACGATCCGTCCCGGACACGACACTCCTCGACCACTGGTCGGACACCGGGGCGTACATCACCGACGGCAACCGGGACATCGTCGCATCGAACGCGCTCGCGCGACGCATCGGCGGCGGCCTCCTCGACGTCGGGCAGAACGACGTGCTCGGGTACTTCGACGATCGGGTGCAGTCCATCGCCCCGGAGTGGGAGGTGAGCGCCCCGGCCGTGGTCGCAGCGCTCCGCTACAGCAGCGATCCGAGCAGCCCTCGATTGCAGACGATCGTCGAGGACCTCAGCGCCCGCAGTCCGCTGTTCGCCCGCCTCTGGGCTCGCCATGACGCCCGTCCCCTCGCCGGCGGTCCACTTCGGGCCTCGATCGACGAGTTCGGGACCGTCGAGCTGCAGTATCAACACCTCCTCGTCCCCGACTGGCCCGGTCATCAGTTGACGACGGTCTTCGCAGAGCGCGGCTCCCCAGGGGCCGCGGCGCTCGCCTACCTCGCCGCCCGGGCCGACTGACCGCCATCAGGAGCGATGACCGGCGCACGCTGACCGAGGTGGGCCGGCGGGCACCAGAGGGGTAGCCGACGGCGGTCGCAGCGCCTACCGTGGACGCATGATCGCGAACGAGGGCGTGCGTGAGCGCCGGGACCGGATCAGGGACTTCATCGACTCGTGGCGAGAGGTACCCGTGGTCCTCTGCGACCGCACGCTGGATGTCCTCGAGGCGAATCCGGCGGCGGCACGCTTGACGCCGGCGTTCCACACCGGCGTCAACCTGGCGCGCTTCGCGTTCCTCTCCCCCGACCGGGTCGTCGGCGATCCGCTGTGGACCCGGATGTCGGAGACCACCGCGGAGCTCCTCAAGCGGTCGATCGAGGAGCACGACGCGGATCGTCCCGCGGCTCGGATCATCGGCGAACTCTCCGCGAAGTCGCGCGACTTCGCCCAGACCTGGGCATCGGGCGACGGGCACTCCGGGACGTCGGGCCCCATCGTCTTCCCCACGCCGGCCGGGGAGGTCCGCATGGTCTACAACGTCTTGAACGCGCCCGGGCCCGAGGGCGATCTGCTGTTGGTCTTCGTCCCGACGGGAGCATCGTCCCGGGCGCGGCTGAAGCGGCTGTCCGAGGCGGTCTCGCCGGACGAGCCCTCCACGTCGAGCGATCCGGTGCCCTCCCGCTGAAGCGCGTCCCGGGCTGCGAGGTAGGCGATCGCCGCCGCCGCAGCTGAGCCTGGCTCGTCGAAGAACACGGTGAGGAACTGGTCCGTGTGCGGGACCTCGAAGGTCTGCGACCGGAAGTCGACCCAGCCGAGGGGCTCGATGAACGTGCGCGTCCGCCGGGACATCTGCGGTTTGACGACATGTTCCGCCCAGATCGTCCGGAACACCGGGTGCCGTGCCGAGAGCATCCCGACGATCTCCTGGAGGCGCGGATCGTCCGGTCGGCCGTAGTAGCGGAGCGGGGCGGTGAGGTCACGGAGGGTCCCCTCCCACTCCCGGTGCATGCGGTCGTACTCCGGTGCGTCGGGCGACGTGGTGCCTCGGAAGTCGGCGTACTGCTCGAAGGCCGAGACGAGCAGGTTGACCCCGGGGTCGAGCATGCCCTGCGGCACCCACGCCCGCGCGAGCGCGTTCGCGGCGACGACGTACTGATTGTCGTCGCTCACATACGCGGGCGTACCGGACCAGTGCGCGAGGAGCCGGGCGACCCGGTCGTCGAGTTGCGTCGACCGGTCGTCGACCGCGCGCATGAACGGCCTCGGACTCGCCAAGCGGAGCAGGTATCGGCGTCCACTGTCGTCCAGCAGCAGGGCACGGGCGAGCCCGAGGAGGACCTGCTCCGACGGCCGCCGCACACGACCCTGCTCGATCCGCAGGTAGTACTCGGGGCTGATGCTCGCAAGGTGCGCGACCTCCTCGCGACGCAGGCCCGGCACCCGTCGGGAGGCATCGGCGCCGATGCCGACCTGCTCCGGCCGCGCGAACTCCCGGCGCGCGCGGAGGAACTCGCCGAGAGCATTCGACAGCCGAGTTGGTGACATCGCCGCGTCCTCCGGAGAGCGAGTGGGATCGACGCCAATCCTCCCGCAGCACGCTCGGATGCATGCACCCCTCCGCGGCCGATCATGGGTCGTTTCTGGACATGTCGGCCGACCATCGGTCGCTCGCTGAGCCTGACCCTGCGCGTCCCACCCGGTCGCTGCCCGACGTCACTATCGTGGTCGCATGGTTGAGCGCGGACCCGCCGATCGGCTCCCTCGGGACCTGGTCGATCTCGTCGACTCCTGGTCGGCCGTCCCCGCGTTCGTCCACGACCGCCACTTCACGGTGCTGCACGCCAACCGCCTCGCTCAGGCGTTGTCGCAGGCCTTCCGTCCAGGAGCCAACCTGCTGCGCTCGACCTTCCTCCGCCCGGAGATCCTCCAGGCGAGTCCTGATCCCGGCCTCGTCACCGAACATGTGGTGGGCGAGCTCCGGAAGTCGCTCGGCACCCACGAGTGGGACGAAGTCTTCGAGGACCTCGTGGACGAGCTCCGCTCCGGGAACAGTCGCTTCGCCGAGGCCTGGACCGAGCTGGGACCAGGCCTCCGACCCGATGCGGCCGAGACGTTCACCTTCGACCGCCCGGATCTCGGGCGTCTCGAGCTGCGCTACCTCCAGTTGGAGGTCCCCGAGCACTTCGGCTTGAGTCTCGTGATCTGGCGAGCGTGCGACGAGGCTTCGGCACAGCTGCTCGCGGTCCTCGCAGGGCAGTCCCCCGACCGAACCTGACGAGCGGGCCGCCACGATCCGACCGCCGACGGGCACGATCTCGTCATCCGTCGGAAGGGTTGTCGCACCGTCCCTGCTGGGGTGGAGGCGATCCAGGCCGCAGCGCGGCGGAGCGAGGAGGAACACCATGGATTCGACGGACGACACCGTCCCGCACCACGAGACCCCGAGTCTGGGCAACCCGGATCTTCCAGCGGAGGGCGAGGTCAACACCCTCCGCCATCCGCAGAGCACACAGATGACCGGCCCGCAGAACCCGGCTGTCGCGAGCCAGTTCCCGAACCAGATCGACGCTCCGGGAACCGACATCAGTACGCAGGCGTTCTTCTGGTCGTCCTTCAACATCTCGCCCCGCCGTGTGCAGGACGGCGGGTGGGCGCGCGAGGTGACGAAGCAGGACTTCGCGATCTCCGACGAGATCGCCGGCGTGAACATGTACCTCGAGTCAGGCGGCATCCGCGAGCTCCACTGGCACCAGACGGCCGAGTGGGCCGTCATGACCCGTGGCAGGTGCCGGGTCACCACCCTCAGCCGATCCGGGATGCCCAGCGTCGAGGACGTGGAGGAAGGCGATCTGTGGTTCTTCCCCGCCGGGACGCCGCACTCCCTGCAGGGGCTGGGTCCCGACGGCGCCGAGTTCGTGCTCGCGTTCGACGACGGCGACCAGTCGGAGTCCAACACCCTGCTCCTCACCGACTGGTTCGCCCACACACCGCCGGACGTGCTGGCGAAGAACTTCGGGGTGGCCCAGGAGACCTTCGCGGACATCCCGCTCCACAACCTCTGGATCTTCCCCGGCGACGAGCCCGGCCCGCTCGCCAAGGACCAGGAGGACGCCGGTGTCGAGTGGGGAGCCTCGGAACCGATCATCTTCCGACTGTCGCGGTCCAAGCCACTCCACCGGAACAGCGGTGGGAGCATCCAGATCGCGGACAGCACCAACTTCCCACTGTCGCAGTCGGTCGCCGCAGCGCTCGTGACGGTGGAACCCGGGTCGATGCGCGAGCTGCACTGGCACCCCAACGCCGACGAGTGGCAGTACTACCTGCGCGGCTCAGCGCGCATGACCGTGTTCAACACCGGACCCCACGCGAACACGACCGACTTCCGCCCCGGCGACATCGGCGTCGTGAAGAAGAACCTCGGACACTACGTGGAGAACACCGGCGACGACGTGCTCCAGTTCCTCGAGGTGTTCCGCACAGACCGCTACGAGGAGGTCTCCCTCGCGAACTGGCTGGCGCACGTGCCGCCGTCGCTCGTCGCCGCACACCTGAACATCGACGAGGCGACCCTGGCGACCTTCCCCCGGGAACCGCAGGGGATCACGCCGCTGCGTCCGTGATCCGGGCAGGGTGGCTCTCGGCGGGCCACGCTCGCCCAGGGCCATCCGTCCTAGCTTGAGCGGGACACCACTCGTTCAACCGCGCGGAGGCACCGATGAACAGCGAACGCAGCACGATCGAACCGGCCGAGGGCTCCTGGTCCATCTCGGACGACCGGGCGTTCGTCCTCATCGACATGCTCAGCGACCACCGCGATCGGCGGCGCCATGCGCTCAGGACCGCGCGTGCGAGGCGCTGGCTCGACTCCTACGGTGAGGTGGTCGTGCGTTCGGTGCTGCTCGGGACCACGAGCACGATGGAGCGGGACGAGTATGCGCGGGCCCTCCGTCACGACGGCCGCGACCACACGCTCGTCCTCGATCACGTCGGCGGCTTCGTCCTCGTGACCTCCGAACGACGCGCCGCCTCACCCGTCGACGAGTGGGTCCGCTCCGTCGCGCCGGCCGGTGTCCGCATCTCCGCGATCGGTTCGGCCGTGCTGCACGCGGACGAGGACGACCTGCTCGGCGTCGTCGACGAGGCCCGCACGGCTGCCGAGATCGTCGGTCAGGTCGGGGACGCGCTCGGGTCGACCCGCGCGGAGGATCTCGGCGGCTGGCGACTCCTGCACGCGATCGGTGGCGGGCCGCAGCTCGTGACCTCGGCGTCGCCGGCGGCCGACGAACTCTGGCACGCGGATCCCGTGCGTCGGGAGACGGTCGAGACCTACCTCGACTCCGGATGCAACGTCGTCGTCGCGTGCGAGCGGCTCCACATCCACCGCACGACGCTCTACTACCGGCTCGACACCATGCCGGAGGTCGTGCGCGACGCGCTTGCCGACGGCTTGAAGCGGAGCACGCTGCATCTGTCGCTGAAGCTGCTCCGCCTCTGGAACGACGTCCCCACCGCGTCGGAGCGGTCGTCCGCGTCCAGCCGACGCCGACGTGTTCCGGAGACCCGTGTCGTCGCCCCGGTGCGGCAGCTGCACCCGCAGTCCGCGGGCACCGAGTAGGAGGGCGACGTGACCAGTTCGGCGCGACGCGTCCCGATCGAGCCTCAGGCCGTGGACGCGCCGCTCAGCGGGACCGCCGTCTTCCTCGTGCTCACCGTGCGCGACGCTGTCGGCGCGATCGACACCGTCCGCAGCACCCTGGCGGGTGTCGCCGACGTCCTGAAGAACGTCGCCTTCCGCGACCTCGACGCCGCCCTCTCCTGCACCGTCGGGATCGGCGCGCGCGTCTGGAGCGAGCTCACCCGCGGTCCCGCGCCGAGGGAGCTCCATGTCTTCTCCGCGGTCGTCGGCGACCGGCATACCGCACCCTCCACGCCCGGCGACGTCCTGCTCCACATCCGTGCCGCGAGACGCGACCTGTGCTTCGAGTTCGAGCGGCAGCTCCTGGACCTGCTCGGCGACGCCGTCGAGGTCGTGGACGAGACGGTCGGCTTCCGGTACTTCGACGTCCGCGACCTGCTCGGCTTCGTCGACGGCACCGCGAACCCCGTCGGCCAGGACCTTCCCGACGCCACGCTCGTCGGTGACGAGGACCCTGCCTTCGCCGGTGGCAGCTACGTCGTGGTGCAGAAGTACACGCATCCGCTGGACCGCTGGCGGGCGCTCACCACCGAGCAGCAGGAGGCGATCATCGGCCGCACCAAGGCCGACAACGTCGAACTCGACGATGCGGAGACCGGCCAGAAGTCGCACAAGACCCTGTCCACGATCGTCGTCGACGGTGCCGAGCACGACATCCTCCGCGACAACATGCCGTTCGGGAGTCCGGCCGGCGGCGAGTTCGGCACCTACTTCATCGGGTACGCCCGACGGCTCTGGGTCATCGAGCGGATGCTCGAGCGCATGTTCATCGGTGACCCGCCAGGACTCCACGACCGACTCCTCGACTTCTCGACGGCCCAGACCGGCTCCGTGTTCTTCGCTCCGAGCGCCGCCTTCCTCGAGGCGATGGACGACGATCCGGCCCCGTCCGGCCCCGCTGATCCGGCGAGCGCCGTCGTCCCTGCCACGCCACCCTCGACCGCCGACGGCTCCCTCGGTCTCGGGTCGCTCCGCACCGCACCCGAAAGGACGTGACCGTGAACAACCATCTCTTCCGACACCTCGCACCGATCACCGATGAGACCTGGCAGATGCTCGACGACGAGGCCCGTGCGCGCCTCACCCCGGTGCTCGGTGGCCGACGGGTGGTCGACTTCGCCGGCCCGCTGGGTTGGGAGCACTCCTCCACCGACATCGGCCGTGTCGGCGCGGTCGTCGACGCCCCGATGGAGGCGGTGATCGCCCGACAGCGCGCGGTGCTGCCCCTGACGGAGGTGCGTGCCGACTTCGCGCTCGTGCGTAGCGAGCTGGACAGCGCGGCCAGGGGCGCGCTCGATGTGGACCTCTCCCCGCTCGACGACGCGGTCACCCGCTTGTCCACGGTGGAGAACGCGGCGATCCTGTCCGGCTGGTCCGCGGCCGGGTACACGGGTGCGACGGCTGCCTCGCCGCACCCTCTGTTGACGCGGGACGACGACCCGACGCGGTTCGCACAGGTGGTCGCCACGGCGGTCGAGACGCTCGCGCGAGCCGGGGTCGGCGGCCCTTACGCCCTGGCCGTCGACGCACCGGGCTGGGTGTCGGTCACGGGCGGCAATGACAGCGGTGGTGCGCGGCTGTCCTCGCACATCGAGGCGATCCTCGGCGGGGAGGTCGTCTGGACGCCCGGCATCGAGGGAGCCGTCGTCCTCAGCCGACGCGGCGGCGACTTCCTGTTCGAATCCGGTCAGGACATCGCCCTCGGCTATGCGGCGCACTCGGCCGAGTCGGTGAGCCTGTACCTGGAGGAGAGTTTCAGCTTCCGCGTCGTGACGCCAGAGGCTGCCGTCGCGATCCGTTAGCGCGGCGACACGGCGCCGACGATCGGGTCAGCCAGGGGCGACCGGGTCTGCAGGGACGCCTCGGCCACGCCGACACCCGTCGTGCGGAACCGTCGCTGGTACTCGGAGGGCGTCGTGTTGTACCGTGCCGCGAACGCGCGGCGGAAGGCGATCGGGCTGGCGTACCCGGCGGCAGCGGCGACCTGCCCCACCGTGTCCCCGGCCTCCAGCATGCCGAGCGCGACGTCGAGTCGGAGCGAGCCGACGTACTGGATGGGCGTCATGCCCAGCTCGTCCCGGATGACCCGGTTGAGATGGCGGACGCCGACGTTCGCGTGTGCGGCGATGTCGGCCAACGATCCCGCCCGGGTCGGATCGCCGTGGATGTAGTCCGCGACGGCCTTCGCGATCGAGGTCCGCGCCGGCTTCGCGCGGACGGAGGCGGAGAACTGCGACTGGCCGCCGGACCTGCGCATGTAGACGAGCAGCAACTGCGCGATGGAGCGTGCGACGTCCGCGCCGTGGTCCTCCTCCACGATCGCGAGCGCGAGGTCGATCCCGGCGGCGACCCCGGCCGAGGAGTAGGTGTCACCGTCGCGGACGAAGATCGAGTCGGGACGGACGTCGATGGAAGGGTAGGCGGTGGCGAGCGCGCCGGTGAACTTCCAGTGGGTCGTCGCCGACTTGCCGTCGAGGAGCCCGGTGACCGCGAGGGCGAACGCGCCGCTGCAGATCGAAGCCACCCGCTCGGCTCGGGCCGCGAGGAGGCGGACAGCAGTCTGCACCTCCTCCGGGCGGTACACCTGTGGTGCGGACTCGCTCCCCGGGACGATCACGAGGTCGAGCGGTCCGCTGTCGGCCGCGGCGGCGTCCACGCCGACCCGGAGTCCCATCGAGGTGACGACGTCCTGGCCGTCGTGGGAGAAGAACCGGACGTCGTAGCCGTCGACCCGCTGGTTCGCTTCGGTGAACACCTCGGCCGGGCCGACGAAGTCGAGCGTCTTCACCTGGTCGAACAGGAAGATCCCGACGCGGCGTCGTCGCGCGGGTCCTCCGAGGGTGGGCTGTGGTCCTGGCACCTGCTGGGGCGGGCTCATCCCCACATCCTGCCCGACGAGAGCGCCCCGGCCAACGTCGGATTCGACTTCTGTCGCACCTGCCGCCGACGAACGTCCCAAGACTCCGGCCCGACGTCGGCGTAGCCTCGGTCGGACCGGCCCGCCGCCTGGGATCCGGCCCATCCACTCCACGACGCCCAAGGAGATCCGCTCATGCGACTCGAACGCGCAGGGACCATCCCCCTCGACCTCACCCATCGCACCGCGCTGGTGACCGGCTCGACGAGCGGGATCGGTTACGCCATCGCCGCGCGGCTCGTCGAGGCCGGGGCGGACGTCATCGTCAACGGCCGCGACGCCGATCGCCTCGAGGCCGCCGTCCTCTCGCTCGACACCGAATCGGTGGAGTCGGTGCGCGGGATCACGGCTGACGCGACCACCCGGGAGGGAGCTGAGCGGCTCGTCGCCGAGGCCGGCCAGGTCGACATCCTCGTCAACAACCTCGGTGTCTTCGAGGCCGTACCGCCGCTGGACATCACCGACGAGCAGTGGCGGTCGATGTTCGAGGTCAACGTGCTGTCAGCCGCTCGCCTCACCCGGCTCCTGCTCCCCGGCATGTCCGGACGCGGCTGGGGTCGTGTCGTCGACATCGCCAGCGACTCCGCCGTGGTCATCCCCGAGGAGATGATCCACTACGGCATGTCGAAGACCGCACTCCTCGCGGTGAGCCGCGGCTTCGCGAAGGCTGCCGCCGGGACGGGCGTGACGGTGAACTCGGTGATCGCCGGCCCCACCCACACGCCGGGCGTGGAGACCTTCGTCCGGCAGCTCGTCGGCGACGAGCTCGAGTGGGACGACGCCCAGCGGGAGTTCATGCGGCTGCACCGCCCGCAGTCGCTGATCGGCCGCCTCCTCGAACCCATCGAGATCGCGAACCTCGTGGTGTACCTCGCCTCGCCGCTCGCGTCCGGCACCACCGGCGGCGCGCTCCGGGTCGACGGCGGCTACGTCGACTCGATCCTGCCCTGACGTCGACACCGATCGAGAGCCGAGCGACCCGATGACGACCTCTCCTGTTTCGACCCGATCCCACGTCTCCCACGGTGCCGGGTTCTGGATCGTCGCCACCACGTTCCTGCTGGTGATGGCCTACTCGACCGTCCCGACGCCGTTGTACGCGCTGTACCAGGCGAGGGACGGGTTCCCCGTCTCGACGATCACCGTCATCTTCGCCGCCTACGCCGTCGGCGTCGTGTTCAGCCTCTTCTTCGTCGGCCACATCAGCGACTGGGTCGGGCGGCGGCGGATGCTGCTCATCGCGATCCTGATCTCGGCGCTGTCGGCAGTGCTGTTCCTCCTCTGGAGCAGCGTCGAGGGGTTGATCGTCGCGCGGGTCGTCAACGGCGTCAGCGTCGGCGTGCTCACCGCGACGGCGACCGCTCACCTCGGCGAGCTGCGTGCGGTCGCCCGGCCGGACGAGAACTCGATCGTCGCGGCATCGGTCGCCGGGGCAAGCAACCTGGGCGGTCTCGCCCTCGGACCACTCATCGGAGGACTCTTCGCCGAGTTCCTCCCGAACCCGCTGGTGCTCCCGCACGCGGTGTTCCTCGTCGCGCTCGTCATCGCCGCGATCGTCATGGTCTCCGTGCCCGAGACCGTCGAGCAGAGCGAACCACGGAGGCGCTATCGACCACAGCGCCTCGCGGTCCCGGCGTCGTCCCGCGGGGCGTTCATCGCGGCAGGGTTCGGTGCCTTCGCGGGGTTCGCGCTCCTCGGACTGTTCACCTCGCTCGCGCCCACCATCCTCATCGGCACCTTCGACGCCCCCGACCACCTGCTCGCCGGTGTGACGACCTTCTCCGTGTTCGGAGCCGCCGCGCTCGGTCAGGTGCTGCTCGCCCGACTCCCGTTGCAGCGCCAGCTCCTGATCGCGACGGTCAGCTGCGGTGTCGGACTCGCCGCGGTCGCCGCGGGGGCGGTCCTGCCGCAGCTGGGGGTCTTCCTCGTCGGTGGTGTCATCGCCGGACTCGGTGTCGGCGTCCTGTTCAAGTCGGCGATCGCGACCGCCGGATCGCTCGCCGACCCCGCCCGCCGGGGCGAGACGCTGTCGCTCGTGTTCCTGATCGCCTACTGCGGCCTCGCCCTCCCGGTGCTGGCCATCGGCTTCGCCCTCACCTTCGCACCGGAGATCGATGTGCTCCTGATCTTCGTCTCACTCGTACTGGTGACGACGGTGGTCGCCGGTGTCGCGATGACCCGGCGAGCGGCCGGACGCCCCTGACCGGGCCCGGCTGCCGCTGAACGGGCGGTGTCGCTTCGGCCTACCCGAACGTCTCGGCGAGGTAGCGATGGACGAGGGAGACCGCCATCGCGCCCTCACCGACGGCCGACGCGACCCGCTTGATGGAGTTGGCGCGGACGTCACCGGCGGCGAACACACCGGGCTGGTTGGTCTCGAGGTGCATCGGCTGACGCGCGAGCGGCCACTGCGCGAGGTGGTCCGGCTGCAGGTCGCCGCCGGTGAGCAGGAACCCGCGGCTGTCGAGGGCGACCGCCGAATCCTCTGCCCAGGCCGTGTTCGGGCGACCTCCGATGCAGATGAACAGCCGTGGCGCAGGGACCTCCGTGGTCGTCCCCGCCGAGTCGATGGTGAGGCCACGGAGGCGATCGTCGCCGTGGAGCGCTGTCACCGTGGTGTCCACGAGGATCTCGACATTGGACGCCGCGAGCAGTCGCCGGAGGAGGTAGGTCGACATCGTCGATGACAGGGACGGACCCCGGACGAGGACGGTGACGCGCGCGGCGTGCGCGGCGAGGTTCATCGCCGCCTGGCCCGCCGAGTTCGCACCGCCCACGATGTAGACGTGCTCGCCGACGCACGAGGACGCTTCGCTCGTGCCGGCGCCGTAGTAGACACCGGAGCCCTCCAGCTCGTCCTCCTTCGGTAATCCGAGGCGACGCCACTGCACCCCCGTCGCACAGACGACCGCCCGCGCGGAGAGTCGCGAGCCGTCCGCCAGCTCGGCCTGCATGTGATGGTCGCCGAAGCTCCGGCTCAGGCTGTGACGCATGACGAGCAGTTCGGCGCCGAACGCGATCGCCTGTCGTCGCGCCTGTTCCGCGAGGGCTGCGCCGGAGATGCCGTGCGCGAAGCCGAGGTAGTTCTCGATGAGACTGCTGGATCCTGCCTGGCCACCGACGGCATCCCGTTCGACCACAGCGACATCGAGTCCTTCGGACGCCGCATAGACCGCGGCCGAAAGCCCGGCCGGTCCGGCGCCGTAGACGAGCACGTCGTACTCGCTGCGCTGCGGTCGCTTGATCCAGCCGAAGTGTTCAGCGATCTGCGCAGGCGTCGGGTCAGCGAGCCGGGTGCTGTCAGGGAAGGCGACGACGGGGAGCCGGGCCTCCGTCAGACCCGAACCGAGCTGTGCCTGACAGTCCTCGTCCGTCTCGACGACCACCGTCTGGAACGGGACACCGCTGCGGGTGAGGTAGTCGCGGATCGCGAAGGCCTCGCGACCGAACGAACGCTCGAACACGAGCAGTGGCGCGATCGCGACCTCCCCGACAACGGTCATGAACCGAGGAGTCGTTCCCACTGGGCGGGGACACGATCGTGCGGCCCGGGGACCGTCTGCGAGCGCGGGTGACTGAGCGGGGGCGCGAGGGTGGGACCGGCGAACGACTCCTCCGTGCCGTAGTCGTAGAACCAGTCCTCGCCCGGCTCGTAGCTGCGGATCACGCGATGACCGGTGATGGTCGCGTGCTTCGTCGCGTGCTTGTTCAGGGAGTCGTCGCAGCATCCGATGTGCCCGCAGAACGTGCAGCGGCGGAGATGCAGCCACCAGCTGTCGGTCGCCTCGCACTCGACGCAACCGGGTCCGGACGGCGGGACGTCCGGCTTGATGTACTGCTCGACATCGTCCATGGTGGACCTCATCTCGGCTCGTGCTGCGGTGACGTGGACTCACCGTACGTCTCTCGGCGGGCGACCCGCTTCGACCTCAGTCGGAAATCGAGAACTGCGAGCGGCAGCCCGTCAGCCCCGGGCGTTCTGCACGATCGCGGTCAGGGCGTCGAGATAGGAGTCGAAGGCGACCCTGCCCTCCGCGGTGAGCGCGATACGGCGTCCGCGGCGGTCCGTGTCGCTCTTCCCGACCTCGACCACCCCGGCGTCGGCGAGCGCCGAGAGGTGCTTCGAGAGAGCCGACTTGCTGACGCCGGTGATGCGCAGGAGCGAGGCGAAGTCGGTGTACTCGGCGGGCGCGAGCGCGGATAGCAGGGCGAGGCGGGCAGGCTCGTGGAAGAGCGGGTTCAGCGGCTGGCGGCTGACCGCGGCGTCCTCGGCTCCATCGTCGTCAGGCATCGCGCGACCCCGACCGTCCGCGGAGCGGCGTGGAGCCGTTCGCGAGGCGCACCAGTGCAGGCAGACAGACAGCGAACACGACGACGGCTGCGACGAGCGCGGACACCGTGTTCGGTACGGAGACGCCGGCGGAACGGGCGATCCACTGGGTCACGACGTAGACCACGGCGACCGCCACGCCACTCGCGGTGAGCAGCAGCACGCCGGTCCGGTCCGACCAGTCGAGTCGGAGCTTCACCGGGCGCGCGAGGGACAGGGCGACGAACCCGATCGCGACGAGTCCGAGTAGCCAGACCATGTCGAGGTCGACGACGACCCCGAGCGCGATGATGAGGACCGCGGTGAGGATGGCGGTGGTGAGCGCTCCCTGGCGTGCGGAGCGGTGCGAGGCGTCTCGTGCCTGGTTCAAGCGGTCCTGTGCGTCTTCATGATCCATGATCGACCTCCAGTCGTTGCGTCTGAAGAAACTATCACAGTGTTTCCCCAAAGGAAACAATCAACGTCGAGCTCACTGCGCTCGAGGTCGCGGTGGCGGTGGCGGTGGCGGTGGCGCAGGATGAGGGCGGCGGGAGCTCCGCGGCGACCCCATCAGGACGACTCGGCCTCCACCACACCGGCGAGGGCACTGACGATCGGGCAGGGCACCGACGGATCGGCGCACTGGGCATCGAGCAGATCCGAGATGGCGGAACGCGTCCGTTGCAGGTCGGCGACCTTCTCGTCGATCTCCTGCAGCTTCTGCGCGGCCGCGGCGGCGACGTCACCGGCGGAAGCGCCGCCGCTCCGCGCCGTTTGGGACAGCCGGTCGAAGTCGTGGAGCTCCGCCAGCGTGAACCCGAGCTCCTGGCCGCGACGGAGGAACCGGAGGCGGACGACATCGGTCTCCCGATAGTCGCGATAACCGCCGGTGGTCCGTTCGGGCTCGGCGAGCACACCGGACCGTTCGTAGAACCGGACGGTGGACACCTTCACCTTGGCCAGCCGGGCCAGCTCAGCGATACGCACAAGCCGACCCTAGGCCAAGGCCGCTCGACGAGCCGACAGCATGACGCCGCCTTGGACGACCGCCCAGACCAGCTCGAACACGAGCATCCCGAGGACCAGCAGTGACGCGCCATGCAGCAACGCGGCCCCCATGCCGAGCGAGAAGAGCAACCTCCCGGCCGTGTCGGCCACACCGGCCGCCCACGTCGGGCGCACCAGCCGGAAGGCCGACCAGACCACCACGAGCGAACCCATGAGGTTGGCGAACATCACCGCGAACACGTCTCCAGGGTCGGGAACGACCCCGGAAGCACGAGTGAGGAATGGATGACACCCAATCCGGCGAAGAGCGTCGGCGCAGTGAAGGGTAGGGCGAACCCGGCGGTGACGACGAGGTCATACAGGGCGGACAGGCGGACGGTGCGTCGAACGATCGAGGAAGTCATGTCCTCACTGTCGACCCTGCACCCCGGTGCAAGGTCAAGGCCTAGGCTGCACACTCCTGCGAGAGCTCGGTGATGATCCAGTCGGTGCCGGGGCGCTCCATCACGACCGTGCCGCAGTCACCGGAGGACAGGCAGGTGACGAACAGCGTGGCAGCCGTTGCAGTCTCCTCCTGCACGGCGATGTCGACGGCGGGATCCTGGCCGGCCGCCCGGTAGAGCTCAGCGGTGGTGGTGATCATCTCCTCGCAGGTACCGGCCCGCACCGGGCCCTGCGCATCGAGTTCCGCAAGCATGCGGATCACGAGCTCCGGAGACAGCTGGCGGCACGCGGTCTCAGCGTCGGGCTTCCGCGAGGCGTCGAGCCAGGCGAGGAACCCGTCGACCGCTCCCATCGCGGCGGGAGCAGATTCGGGGAGCGGCGACGCGCTCGCCGTGGGAGCCTCCGACGACGTCGCGGGTGGCGCACCCTCGGTCGGAGACGTGCTCGCTGGAGCGCAGGCACTCAGCAACATCGAGGCGGCCAACAGTCCGGCCGACAGGAGCGCCGGCGTGCGAGACAGGATCACGCGAACATCCTACGGACGCCCGCCCCGTCGCGCACGTGCCCCTGCAGGCGCGGCGCAACGCGTCCCGTGCGGCGTTCAATCGATCCTGCGCGTCGTCGTAGTTCATGATGGACCCGCAGTCGTTGCGCCTGAAGAAACTATCAGATCGTTGCCTGAAGCGAAACTATTTGGTCGACGGTAGCCCGATCGTCGTCCGTCATGACCACGACGGCCCGCAGGCGAGGGAGTGCCAGCTCGACGAGCACGGCAGGTTGTCCATAGCGGTAGCACCACCAGGATCGCACCCCGGAACCCCGCCAGTACCCGGCGCGGACCGCGAAGGTCCCGGTGCCACCGGACCTCCATGTGACCGGGACCTCCGCCGTCGGATCTCCGGAGACGCAAGCCGAACGGATCGCGGCACGTGGAAGCCGGATCCGCCGACGCAGACTGAGGAAGCCCCACCACCCTCGTGGCGTGATGACGAGATCCGGGCCGTCGACCGAGACGTCCACCAGACCCCGACGACCGTCACGGCGGCTCATGCCGACGCCGCATCCAGGATGTGCAGCCCGGCGATCGTCCGGTCGTCGCGGAACGAGATGCGCGCGACGAAGTCACCGGCCTCGAAAGCGAGCGACGTGTTCGTGATGGTGACGTCCGCGGCCCTCGAGGCCACGGTCTCGCCGTGCGACTCGTAGGCTCCCGCCAGACCGGCGATCTGCGCCCAGGCGCCAGCCAGCGCGGTCGCGGGCAAGCCGTCGCGCATCGTCTGGTCGAAGCGCGACGTCACGTCCTCCCACCGACCGGCGGCGAGGTCGTCGATCACGGTCACGGCGAGCGCCGCGGCATCGGAAAGCGGGGTGGTGTTCATGGGAGCTCCTGTTCGTGGGTCGACGGGTTTGCCGTAGCGCTGGAACGCCGCCTGCCGGGTGACCCCGAGGGCGTCGCCGATGGCCTGCCAACTGGTTCCGTCGCGGCGGGCCTGCTGCACCGCCGCGATGACGACGCGTTCAGCACTCTCGCGGACGCCGAGCGCCCCGAGTACCAAGCGGGTCGGATCCGCCGGGTCGCCGAGGACCGGCGCCATGAGGAGCCGGTCACTGCGCGCCGCCAGCTCTGCGAGCACATCCGTCAATTTTTCTTGCATGTGTAAACCTTACGTTTACACGCGGGCAATGTCCAGCCCCTGCACGCCGTCGCCACTCAGGCGCTCGAGCCACCCTGGGGGCGAGTCGAGGCGAAAGCTCAGACGGCGAGCGTCACATGCCGACCGAGCGCTTCGATCGCGGCCTCGTCGCGCTGATAGTGCGACCACTGGCCGATCCGGGTGCACGTCACGAGGCCGGCGCGCTGGAGCGTGGCCATGAACTGCGAGGCCGTCGACTGCGACACCTCGGCCCTCGCCTGGATGTGCTTGAGGCACACGCCGACCTCGGCCGCCGGCTGATCCTGCGGCGGGAACGACTCAGGATCCTTCAACCACCCCAGGATGGCCAGGCGCGTCGGGTGGCCGAGCGCCTTGAAGACGGCCACCAGGTCCAACTCGTCAACGTTCGTCATCCGTCAACCATATCGCAATATCGCGATTCCACGATGTTGTGCAACACTATGGATCGGTAAATCGCGATCTAACGATGGAGATGTCATGACACAGCACACAGCACTGGTGGTGGGAGCCCGCGGCGTGATCGGCGGGAACCTGATCACCCACCTCGAGGGGCTCGGCTGGGACGTGATCGGGTTGTCCCGCCGCGGCGGTACCGACCGGGGATCCGTCAGGCACCTCGCGGTGGATCTGCTCGACCGCGACGCGACCATCCGCCAGTTGCGGGGCCTGTCGGAGGTGACGCACCTGTTCTACGCCGCATACCAGGACCGCCCCAGCTGGGCCGAGCTCGTCGCGCCGAACCTCGCGATGCTCACCAACGTCGTCGACGCCGTCGAACCCGTCGCGCCGGGCCTCGAACACATCAGCCTGATGCAGGGCTACAAGGTCTACGGCGCACATCTGGGCCCCTTCGCGACACCCGCGAAGGAGTCCGACCCGCCGCACATGCCGCCGGAGTTCAACGTCGACCAGCAGCAGTTCCTCGAGCGCCGCCAGGTCGGGGCGGCCTGGTCATGGTCGGCGTTGCGGCCGTCGGTCGTCGCCGGGATCGGCCTGGGCAACCCGATGAACCTGGCGATGGTCATCGCCGTCTACGCGTCCATGAGCAAAGAGCTCGGCATCCCGTTGCGATTCCCCGGAAAGCCCGGCGCGTACACGAGCCTCATCGAGATGACGGACGCCGACCTCCTCGCGAAGGCCACCGTGTGGGCCGCGACGCACGAGGCCGGACGCAACGAGGCGTTCAACATCACGAACGGCGACGTGTTCCGGTGGTCGTCGATGTGGCCGAAGATCGCCGCCTTCTTCGACCTCGACGTTGCGCCTCCACTCGAGATGAGCCTCGTCGAGGTGATGGCCGACAAGGAGGCCCTGTGGAACGCGATGGTCGAGCGGCACGGCCTCGCGCCCACCAGCTACGCCGAGGTGTCGTCTTGGGCGTTCGGCGACTTCGTCTTCGCGTGGGACTACGACGTCATCGCCGACACCTCGAAGTCCCGCCGAGCCGGGTTCCACGAGTACGTCGACACAGAGGCGATGTTCCTCCGCATCTTCCAGGACCTCCGCGATCAGCGACTCATCCCGTAAGCGTCGGAGCCCGGCTACTGCTCGAAGGCGGCGAGCGCGACGCTCGCCGCCTCTGCGACCAACGCATCGTCGTACTCGGCGTCCGGGTCGAGTGTGTTCGTGAGGATGCTCAGGACGATCGGGTCGCCGCCCGGCCGGTCGATGATCGCGATGTCGTTCCGGATCCCACCCGCACCCCCGGACTTGTCGGCCACCTGCCATCCCGCCGGAGCACCGGCCCGGATCAGGGTGTCGCCGGTCGCGTTGCCGCTCATCCAGGCGAGGAGCGTCGCCCGGTCGGCGGGGTCCAGGTAGGAGCCGTCGACGAGGCCGGTCAGGTCGTCGGTGAACGCGGCAGGGGTGGTGGTGTCATCGGTGCTGCCCGGTTCGATCACGTTCAACAGCGGCTCCGCGTTGACGACCTCGGTCACCTCATCGCCGAACGTGACGAGGGCGGCATCCAGCGCGGCGGGCCCACCGATCCGCGCGAGGACGAGGTTGAGGGCCGTGTTGTCGCTCCGCCGGACGGCGGCCTCGGCGAGCTGCGACAGGGCCAGGCCGGTCTCGACCTGTTCACTCGTCACCGGCGAATAGCCGGCCGCCTCGACATCCTCGGCCGACCACGTGACGACTTCGTCACGCGCCGAGCCGCGCACCTCGTGGAGGAAGACGGCTGCGGCGAGCGCCTTGATCGTCGATGCGTACCCGAAGCGCTCGTCCGCGCGGTAGGACAACCGGGCGCCGGTCCCCGTGTCGACGGCGCTCACGCCGACGCGAGCGCCGAACTCGGCCTCCAGGGCTTGAAACTCGACGGACCGGTCGGGCATCGACGTGGGCGGGGCCGACGTTGGCGCCGAGGTTGGGGAGCTCGGCGACGCCGAAGGGGACGGAGGAGCGGAGGCGCACCCCACGAGCCCGAGCACCAGCCCACCGGCCAGGGCGACGGCGACGACGCCACCGGTGCTCCGCGTCATCGACGAACGCCGGCCTGCCCAGCGACCTGGTGATCGAGGCGCTCGAGGTCCGCCTCGACCATGGCGACGTCACGCGCGAACGCGTCGTCGTCCAGCTCGATCTGACGCACCGTGAACACCACCTCGGCACCTTCCGGATGGGCCAGGACGCGCACCGGGTTGGTGACGACGGTCCCGGACGGCAGGGTCACATCGTGGTCGAGTACCCCGAGATGGTTGCGCTCGACGAACCGGACCTCCACCCGACCCATCGGCGACTCGACGAACAGCGAGTCACCTTCGCGCACCACCTCGGCCTGCGCGAGCCCGGCCGCCCACCGCGGGAGGTTGTCGACGTCGGACGCGTATTCGTAGACGGCTTCCGGCGAGGCGCTGATGACCCGGCTCACGTGGCGACTTCTCATGGACGGCATCATGCCACCTCGGTGCGCGAGCCATCAGGCACGTCGACGGCCGCAGCGAGCCACGCCCGCGGTGAGGCGCCGACCCGCTGGGAGAAGGCGCGGGAGAAGGCCGGTGCGCTCGCGTAGCCGAGGCGCGAGGCGGTGAGCCCGACCGGCTCACCAGCGCGGAGCATGCCCTGCGCGAGCGTCACCCGCCACGTGGTCAGGTACTCGGCGGGCGGCACGCCCACCAGTGAGGCGAACCGCGCCGCGAAGGTACTGCGCGAGAGCCGCGCCTCGTCGGCCATCGAGGCCAGTGTCCACGCCTCACCCGGAGCCTCGTGGATCGCGACGAGGGCGCGTGCCAGAGCCGGATCCGCCAGCCCCGTGAGGAGCCCAGCCGGCAGGCCGACCTCGTCCGTGTGGTCGAGCATCCAGCGGAAGAGCTGCATGAGCACCACCTCGAACAGGCGATCGACGATGACCCGCTGCCCGCAGGCGCCGGCGTCGACCTCGGAGAACAGCAGGTCGAGGGCGGGCCGGAGCGTCGTGACGGCGTCGAGCGGGATCACGACGACGGGCGGCAGCGCCAGGAGCAGTGGGTGCGTGGCCCCACCGTCGACGTCGATCGTGGCGCAGGCGAAGTCGGAGTCCTCAGTGGGCGCGTTGTGGAAGGCGTGCTCGAGCGGCCTCGGGTAGAACAACAGACTCGGACGATCGACGATGACGGTCTCCAGCCGACCGTCGGCCTGCTGGTGGGTCACCGACATCTCGCCGTCACGGAGCACGTGGAGGAAGCCTCGTCCGGGCGACGCCGCGAACGTCGTCACGCCGCACAGCGGACCGGCGTGGAAGAGGCTTGCGCGGATCCTGAAGTGCTCGAGCATCGACGACAGGCGGTCCACGGGTGGCATGCGGACAGCATGGCAGACGATCTGCACTGAAGTCCAGACGAAATGCATCGAATCGTCCGATACTGACCCACAGGATGGAGGCATCCCCGGAAAGACCGGGGCAATCAGGACAGGAACCCCTCATGTCACTCATCCCCCTCGTCGACCCCGAGACCGCGACCGGCACCACGAAGGAGCAGCTCGACCAGATCCATGCCGCGTTCGGAACCGTACCGGCGATGTTCGCGACCGTCGCCAACTCGCCCGCCGCGCTCACGAGCATGTGGTCGGCCTTCGGCGCGTTCGGGTCGAGCAGTTCGCTCGGCGCCGCGCTCGGCGAGCAGATCGCCGTCGCCGTCGCGAATCGCAACGCGTGTGAGTACTGCCTCGCCGCTCACTCGGCCCTCGGTCGCAAGGCAGGTGTCAGCCGCGACGCGATGTCCGCCGCGCAGACGGGCCAGTCGGACGACCCGAAGACCGCCGCGATCCTCGCGTTCGCCCTGCGGCTCGTCGAACTCCGGGGTCAGATCCCCGCCTCCGACGTCGAGGCGCTGCGCTCGCACGATGTCACCGACGAGCAGATCGTCGAGATCGTGGGTCAGGTCGCCCTCAATCTGTTCACGAACTACCTCAACGTCGCGCTCGAGGTGCCGGTCGACTTCCCGACCGTGCCGCTCCGTCGCGTCGCCTGAGCTCGACCGGGAACGACAGGCACCGACATGTCCGAATCCTGGTTCCCGAGCCTGCTGACCCCGACACCCGAGGAGGGTTACGCACTCGCGATCAAGCTCTCGAGGACCGGCGTCAAGATGACCCAGCCCGACGCGGACGTCCGTGCACGCCTACGGGTCGCGTATGCGGAGAACGCCGACAGCCTGATGGGCGCCTCCCAGGTCATCGCGATCAACTTCCAGACCGTCAGCGCGGCGAACGGATACTGGCGCTGAGCGACACGACGAAGCACCACGATCCCGCCCGCGGATGACACTCCGCGAGCGGGATCGTCCTGCGGGCTGACGATTCGAGCATCGACGATTCGTAGCCTGGAGGCATGCCCGGCATCACCCGCAGTCGACCGCCCTTGCCATCACCGGCCCCCATGGAACAGCGACGTCGTCGGCGTCGGCGTGGCCTCATCGCTGCCGTCGTCACGGCATCATTCCTCGCTTTGGTGGTCGGCGGCGCCGTCGTCGCCGCGCCGCTCCTGCGGTCGTACGGGATCTACCTCGTCCCGCCGTCGCCGCAGACGTACGCGGAGGTCGCGCTCGACGCCATGCGACAGGGTGTCGCGGCCACACCGGAACGCTACGCCGAGGTGCGGGCACGGGCCATGGCCTCCGTCGCGGACGCCTCCGACTACGCCGACACCTACGGACCGATCGCGGAGGCGGCGACCGAGTTGGGAGGTCCGCACACCACCTTCAACGATCCTGCGGCCGCGGCGGAGCTGTTCGGCCCGTCGTCGGGGTCCGAGGCCGAGAACGAACCGCCCACCGTCACGTCCACCGACGGTGTGACGACCATCCGGCTCCCGACACTCATCGGTGGCGGCTCCGGGAGCGACTCCTTCGGCCAGCGATACATCGACACGGCCGTCGACGCGATCACCGCCGCCGCGCCCCACACGTCGGCATGGGTGGTCGATCTGCGGGACAACCATGGCGGCAACGTGTGGCCGATGGTGGCCGCCGTGGCACCCCTGCTCGACGACGGCACCGTCGAGACCTTCGAGTCCGTCGACAGGTCGACGGTCGTCTCGGTGTCGGGCGGCGCCGTGTCGTCCGACGGTAACCGACAGAGCGCGGCGACGAAGCCGCAGCCGAAGGTGGACGGCCCGATCGCCGTGGTCATCGACGGGATGACCGGCAGCTCCGCCGAGGCGGTCGCGATCGCCTTCATCGGGCAGTCGGACGTGCACGTGTTCGGGCAACCGAGCTACGGCTTCAGCACGGCCAACCAGCCGGTCCGCCTCTACGACGGTGCGGTCGTCAATCTGACCGTGGCCGTCGACGCCGACCGTACTGGCAAGCGCTACGGCGTTCCGATCGAGCCCGACACCGCCGTCGAGGACTTCACGCAGCTCCCCGCGGCGATCAGCACGTGGCTCGCCGACCGCGGCTGAACGATCCGTCCACCGAGAGTGCCCGTTCTGCTCGCCGAACTGCTCCGGAAGTGCAGAACGAGCACTCTCGGCCGCTCGGAACTGGACGTCTGCACCAACCGGATTGGACAGGTGTCGGGACTTTCGACAGACCGGTGAATCGGCCGCCGCGTCGCGTTACCGTGGTCGCGCTCCCACATTCCGTGGAAGCGGAATTCGCGAGAGTCGTTCCGAGCGCGGCTTGGCTCGACATGAGCTTGGAGGTCAGTCATGCCATTCGTGACAACGGACGACGGCACGGAAATCTACTACAAGGATCTGGGCGACCCGGCGGCGCAGCCCATCATGTTCCACCACGGTTGGCCGCTGTCGTCGGACGACTGGGACGCGCAGGTGCTCTTCTTCCTGTCGAAGGGGTACCGCGTGGTGGCCAGCGATCGACGCGGTCACGGGCGGTCCTCGGAGATCGGGTCCGGCCACGACATGGACCACTACGCCAGCGACGTGTCGGCGGTCGTCGAGCACCTCGACCTGCGCAACGTCGTCCACATCGGGCACTCGACGGGTGGTGGCCAGGTCGCGCGGTACGTCGCCAAGTACGGCGAGCCACAGGGTCGTGTGGCGAAGGCCGTCCTGGTCTCGTCCGTGCCTCCGCTGATGGTGCAGACCGACGCCAACCCCGAAGGGACGCCCATCTCGGTCTTCGACGGCTTCCGGAGCGCGCTCGCTGCGAACCGGGCGGAGTTCTTCCAGGCCGTGGCTTCGGGCCCGTTCTACGGCTTCAACCGCGACGGTGTCACGGTGTCCCAGCCCGTCATCGACAACTGGTGGCGTCAGGGCATGACCGGCAGCGCCGTGGCGCACTACGAGGGCATCAAGGCGTTCTCCGAGACCGACCAGACCGAGGACCTCAAGGCGATCTCCGTGCCGGTCCTCTGCATGCAGGGCGATGACGACCAGGTCGTGCCGTACAAGGACGCGGTCATCAAGCAGGCCGAGCTCCTCAGCAACGCGACCCTCAAGGTCTACGAGGGCTTCCCGCACGGCATGCTGACCACCCACGCCGACATCATCAACCCCGACCTCCTCGCCTTCATCGAGCAGTAAGGGAACCAACGTCAGAGACGTGCGGCGCACCCGGATGATCTCGGGTGCGCCGTTCGTATGATGGCCGACCCATCGGCGGATTCCGCGAGTTGCTGTTGGACGGACGCTCGGCTCAGCGACGCACACACGGACCGGACGCGGACAGGACGATGACCGGCCCCCACTCGGACGTGTCAGCAAATTCGTCGAGACGCAGGTAGTAGCCGTCATCGGAGATGAAGGAGACGCCGCTCGTGAGGTCTGAGGAGTCGTCGGCTGCGACCACCTTCCCGACCTTCCAGGCCGCCCTGTCGGCATACATCGCTGCAGCCTCGTCCAACCAGGCGTTGCGATCGAAGTCCTCCGCGACGCTCACGGTGATGCTGCCGTCGTACTGGACGGCACCGCCGCTGCAGGCGAGGTCCACGTCGTTCTGGCTCACTGTCGACGCTCCGCCCGGCAACGTCGCTTCGAACTCCTGACGCAAGGAGAGCGCTTGTTCCTTGGCAGACTCGTAACTCGGCCCTCGGTCGAACACACCACACCCCGCCAGTACGCCGACGAGACAAAGAGCGAGGAGAGTGCTGACGGCGCGGCGCATGGGCACCTTCCTACCATGACCGAGGTCGACTGCCTCGTTCCGGTCAGGTCGCCGCGCTGAGCTGTCGGCCCTACTCGATCGCCGAACCGAGCTCGCTGAACCCATCGGCGAGGACGTCGCTCAGCCGCCGAGCGTAGCGACCGTCGGGGTCGAGGTCTGGATCGAAGACGGTCACTGATGCTCCGACCGCGCCAGGAGCGAGTTCGGCCAACAGCGCACGCAACTGCGGCGCGTCCAAGCCTCCGGGATCGGGGCTGTCGACTGCGGGCATGATGCTCGCGTCGAGGACGTCGACGTCGAGCTGCAGCCAGTAGCCGCGGCCCACCACCTCGTGCACCGCGACACGCACGTCGCCGGCGGGCTGCTCGATGAGCCGCCGGGCCGGGATGACGAGTCCGAGCGTCTCGCGCGCCTCTGCTGCTTCCGCGTCGTCATCGCGGTGCCCGATGTGCGCGACGCGTCGCGATTCGAAGTACGGGCCGAGACCGTCGATGTCCGCGATCGCCGGCCAGTGCAGGCCGACGGCGGCGGCCAGGTCCTCCCCCGCGACGCTCGCACAGGCATCGCTGTTGCCGGGATGTCTGAAGTCCGTGTGGCCGTCGACGTGCACCAGCCCTGCCCGCCCACGGCGCGACAACGCCAGACCGATCCCGATCAGGACACTGCAGTCGCCTCCGATGACGAGCGGTGCATCGCCGGCGTCGAGGACCTCCGTCAGCCGCGTGGCGAGGCGCCGCGCATGATCGACCATCCCCGCTTCGTTGCGGACGTGCCCGCTCGGGCGGGTGTCGTCGTCGTCGAGGTACCGCCCGGCCAGGACAACGCCCGCATCACGGGCTCCGGCCGCTTCGAGCCGACGGAACAGTCCGGCCTCGCGCAGAGCCGACGGGGCCTTGTCCGCGCCGGGCACGCTCCCCCGCTCCGGTGGGCGGAGCCCGAGGTTCGTCGGAGCGGAGATGAGAGCGATCATCCCGTCAGCCTGACAGAGCGCGCCGACAGTCGACAGTGCAGCCTCCCGGCCAGATCATCCGCCGACGAGCGGTTGCGTCGTGCGCATCAGCCCACCAACGGGTACCAGTGTCGGTCGCGCAGCTGATGCTCGTCATCGTCGAGACGCACCCACGTGCCGTCAGTGATCGGGGCCACGTCCGAAGCCCACACGCCGAAGTGGGCGACCGGCGCCGGCCAGTCGTATCCGTCGGCCGGTGCCTCCACGACGTTGCGTACGGCGCCGATGAAGTGCGTGCCCGCGTGCTCACCGGTGATGCGTTGCGCCAGTTCACGAACGGCCGCCGTGCCGTCGACATCATCGGATGCAGCCTCGAGCATCGGCAGATCGAGCCGCCCTGTGCCCTGCCTTGGCACGCAGAACACCTGGTCGGAGTCGCGCAGGAGCAGGCGCACGACCGCCATCGGCCGGGGTGGCGTCGTCCGGCGGATCACCTCGGCCCTTCCTCCAGGAGGCAGCCACGGCGCGTCGAGCGTCACATGGACGAGCGTCTCGTCTTCGTTCACGCCGCGAGCGTACCCGAATCGAGGGAGCGTGACCGGTGCCGGCTGCTCGAGCTCTCAGTCAGATGCGCTCACCGAGATAGCTGCTCGTTTGCCACTCCCAGCGGCGGGAGGATGCCCTGGGCCGCCGCCACGGCTCGGGCGACGATGAGCGGTGGGTCGACGATCGTCCCGGTGGCGATCAGTGCGTCGAGCTCGGACAGCGGGATGCGCACGAGCCGCACCTGCTCCGCGGGATCCGACAGGTCTGCCAGGCCGGAACGGATGCCTCGAGTCGAGATGAACAGGTGTGTCGGCCAGGACGCTCGCCCCGGGTTCATGAAGAAGGTGTGCAGCGGTCGGAGGTCGTCCGGAACGACACCGAGCTCCTCTTCGAGCTCACGCCGGGCGGCCTCGAGCGGGGCTTCGTCCGTTCGACCGGCACCGCCCGGCAGGTCGTGGATCCAGCGGTCGAGCGGGTATCGGTACTGCCGGGCGAGGAGCACGTCGTCGCCGTCGATGATCAGCGAGGCGACGGAGAAGGGAACGCTCTCGTCGACGAGATACCTCGATCGCGACCCGTCAGGCAATCGGACCTCGTGATCGACCAAGGTGACCCGACCTCGGTGGACCGTCGTCCTCTCGAGCGTGGTCCAACGTGATTCATCCGGAACAGGCATCCGCCCACCCTACGGTCGAGCGCCGTCCGGCGATCATGCCCTCAGCGGAAGTCGCCCAGCTGACGCTCGACGGGCACCGTGCCCTCGACGATCACGTCGCCGGTGTGGGCGGTCGTGACGGTCTCGATCAAGACGATCTCGACCTCCTCGTCGGCGATGGGATTGTGCTGCACGCCCCGCGGCACCACGAAGAACTGGCCCGGCGTGAGCACGACTTCCTCATCGTCGGGGAGCTGAATACGGAGCGTGCCCGAGACGACGAGGAACATCTCGTCCTCGTTCGCGTGGTCGTGCCAGACCAACTGCCCGAGGAGCTTCGCGACCTTCACGTATTGATCGTTGACCCGCCCGACCACTCGGGGAGTCCAATGGGCCTCGACCTGTCGGAGTTCGGCGGCGATATCGATTCCGGAGAGAGCGGTCATGCCTCCATCCTCTCCCGGCTGTCGTGCGTCGTGGCGCGGTATAGCCCCTCGGGCTCGGTGCGCGCCGGCTCGGTCAGCCGTCCAGCCGGTCCGCCGTCGACGGCTCCTCCGCGCTACGGTTCGCGATCGCACGGACGATCGCCAGGACGTCCTCGACGGCCACCCCGGCCGCATCGCTCGCCTCGACGAGCGCACGAGCCCGTTCGATGACCGCTTGCGGCGCCCGCGAGGCTCCGGGGGCGACGCGGGTGCCGGCCGCGGTACGGGTCACGACGAGACCTTCCTGTTCGAGCGCACGATAGGCCTTCGCCGCCGTGGCTTGAGCGACCGCGAAGTCCCGAGCGGTCTGCCGCACCGTCGGGAGGCGGTCGCCGTCTCCCAGCAGCCCTGACCGGATCGCGCCGCGGAAGAGTTCGGTGATCTCGTCGGCCGACAGGTGGTTCATCGAGCCGACCCGGCGAACTCGACGTCCGCGTCGGAGCGCGTTCGTGTGGCGAGCGCCGCTCTGACGGTGTCCACCGCGATTCGGAGTGCCAGAGCGACACCGGCTCCTTGGAGGGCGTAGCCGGCGAGGTTCATCGGTCGGGCGATCGCGCTGTATCCGCCGTCGATGAACAGGCGCGTGTTCGAGACGTTCTCCGACACCCAGTACTCGTCGATCCCGACGAGCGACGTCCCCGCCGAACCTACGTGCATCCAGACGGCGCCGAGCGTGGCGGTGAGGCCGGCGAGCATGAGGAGCGTGAACACCCGGGCGGTCGACTCGCGGTCCGGTCGGACACTCGGCGCGGTGGACCGGGCGAGGATCGGCCGGTTGGCGTCGGTGCGGAGCACGAGGGCGAGTGTCAGTGCCGCAAGCAGGATGACGATGACCGTGGCGAGGTGGTTTGGCCACCCCGAGCCGGACACGTAACCGAACCCGTTGTTGAAGTTCGTGTAGATCGGCAGGGGCGAATAGTCGGGGACATGTCCGAAGAACTGGCCGTTCTCGGGTGCCGTCGTCGCACTGGCGATCTGCCAAGTGGCGGTCACCAGGGCGAGCGACGCCGCGATGCCCGCGATCCACAGCGACACCCGCGGTGCGAAGGTGTTCCACGCCCGCAGTGGCGTGATCGCTCGCTCACCCGGCGCGGGCACGGGGACACGACGCAAGGCGAGCGCCGCGATCACGATCACGATGGTCGCCACGACGAGCGGTGCCGGTCGCCGCCACCAACCGTCGTATCCGGACGCGTCGTACACGCCGACGTTCAGAGCGCTCGCGAGGGTCGCGGTGGCCACGATCGCGACGGCGCCCGCCGTCCCTGCCCAGCGGAGGACGGTGCGACGGGGGCCTCGATCGGGCAACGAGATGATGCGACGCGGGCGCACCCAGGACAGCGCGAAGATCACCAAGCCGAAGGTCAGTGCGTTCTCGAGGGGCAGGATCTGCTTGACCTCGGACAGCAGCATGAGGAGTGTCGTGAGCATCGGTACCTCTCGGAGCGTCGGACGGAGCGCAGCGCGCCTTGTGCTGACAAGGTAGCACAAACTTGTACTGCGCACGCAGCTCAAGTTCGGATCAGGGCTCGAAAGTGCGCGTTCTACTCACTGCGAGGGGCCGATGAAGCAGAACGGGCACTCTGGGCGGCGACGTCACGCCGGCCGATACCGCATGGCGACCGCGCCTGAGCGGAACTCCCGGCGGTCCACGAGTTGGAGCTCGATGCGCTCACGCAGCCCGGCGAGCAGGGTCGGCCCGCGTCCGGCGAGCACCGGCTGCACGAAGAACTCGTACTCGTCGATCAGTCCCAGGTCGGCCAGCGCGAGCGGCAGCGTCACCCCGCCCACCCACAGGCCCTCGCCCGGTTCCTGCTTGAGCCGCCGGACCGCCTGCTCGAGGTCGCCTCTCATCAGCTCCGCGTTCCAGTTGGCGTCACCCAGCGTGCTCGAGACCACGTGCTTCTTCGCCCGGTCGATGGTCTCCGCGAAGGGGACCTGCCACGGCTCGACCCAGTCCGGCCAGGTGCCCGAGGCCGGTCTCCGCCAGGCGGACTCCATCATCTCGTAGGTCACCCTGCCGAACAGGAGGGCGTCGGCCCGCGCAAGCTGCGCGGTCCAGTACTGCATCGACTCCTCGTCGGGCGGGAGTCCCGCCTCGTGATGACAGCACCCGTCGAGCGTGACGTTGATCGAGTATCGGAGTGGTCTCATCGCACTGCGCTCCCTCACGGATCGACGGCCTCCCGACGCTGGGAACCCGTCTTGCCAGCGAACCACGTCACTGGTCGGATGTCGATCACGTGTGCCTCGTCGCCCTGCCAGACTGGCGTCGATGATCATCCGCACCGAACGAACCACCCTCGAACCGATCTCACCGGCGCTCGCACGACGCATCGTCGAACGCGACGAGCGCGACGGTGACGACTGGCACCCGGAGTATCCGTTCGCCGATGAGCTCGGCCCGCTCCGTGGCCTCGCGGAATCGACCACTGGCGACCCGATCTTCACGCTGTACGTCATCCGTGACGCCGACGTGACGGCCGTCGGTGGACTCGGCTTCTTCGGCCCACCCGACAGCGATGGCCGCGTCGAGTTCGGCTACGGTCTCGTTCCCGCCGCTCGTGGGGTCGGACTCGCGACGGAAGCGGTCGTCGGCGCACTGGCGTTCGCCGCAGCGCACGGCGCAGAACGGGCTGCCGCTGAGACCGACGTCACGAACGTCGCATCCCAGCGGGTCCTCCTGAAGGCGGGACTCGCAGAGACCGGACGCACGGCCACGACGGTGTCGTTCGCGCGCGAACTCTGACAGGAGATGCCAGCCATGATCGAGGCCTGATGCCCCCCTCCGCCCGCACGGAACGTGAGCAGACCGTCTGGGTTCCGGGGAACGACGCATGGATCCCGTGAGGACCGCGACTCGGGCAGACGGTGAGGCGTAGACCGGAGGTCATGACCCTCACGACGATCCTGCCCTCGCTCCGCCGCAGCATCCCGGACCCGTTCGTCCCAGACCGCTGGCCGGCACACACCCACCTCAGCACCACGGACGTGATCGTCGACGACGTTCCGATGCTGCGCCTGGTCGAGGAGTTCGGAACCCCGTGCGTCCACTCGGCGACAGCGGTGATCCCCGGCACTGGTGGATGCCCGTCTCCCGTCGAGCAGACCACCGTGGTCGTCATGCGCGTCGTCGATGCGGCGTTCGGCGAGAACGGCCATCGCCTCACCCTCGACGCCTGCCTCTCAGACGTCGAACCGTGCTGGTCGGAACTCCGGCTGATCGGCCGGGCGTCGACGACGCACACGGTGTCGTTCCACCTCGACAGCGAGGCCGGAACGGAGCAGTACGTGCTGCTCCCCCGCGACCTCGCGCCCGGCGACCTGCTCGCCGTGCCGTGTCGCGGCGAGGTCGCTCAGTCGGTCGGCTCGGCGTCGGGCTTCATCCAGAACGGCGAGTAGTGGTACCCGTCGGGGTCGTCGAACTGGCGCTGGTACATGAACGGGTAGTCGTCGGTGTCGCCGATCCGTCCACCCGCGGCGCCGGCCCGATCGACGAGCTCGTCGACCGCCTCGCGGCTCCCGAGGTCGAAGGAGACCGTGACCTTCGAAGGCGTGTCCGGTCCACCGATCAGCTCCTCAGTGCCGCCGACGCTCGCGTACATTTCGCGGCTGCCGAGCATGACGTACTGCTCGGGCGCGATCTCGAAGCAGGACACCTGATCGGTGGACATGGCGGCGTTGCGAGTCCAGCCGAGGGCGTCGTAGAAGGCGGTCGCGCGTTCCACGCTCTCGACCGGACACGTGATGAAGAGGCTCATGCGGTCAAGCTACGCCCGGCTTGAGCGGGTCGACAAGGACCATTTTCCGTCGCCGCCCGCACGAGCGAAGCTCTCTCAGGACGTCGGACGTCCACTGGCCGGCGCCCATGGAGCCGTTGGATCGATCGCCGTCGCGATCCGCGCGCTGATCTCGGCCAGTTGCCGCACCTGCGCCTCCGTGAGCGAGCCGAAGACGAGCTCCTCGACCAGGGCGTGGTGCGCGGGTGTCGACCGGGCGACGTGGGTGTGGCCGTCGTCCGTGAGGACGGCGAGGGTGAACCGACCGTCGGTGGGATCGACCTCGCGTCGCACCCAGCCCTGCTTCTCCAGTCGAGAGATCGCTCGGGAGAGCCGGGAGAGCGTGCTGCTCGCATACCCGGCGAGCGTGCTCATCCGGAGCGTGCGGTCCGGGGCGGTGTCGAGCGCGAAGAGCAGCCCGTGCTCGTAGTGGCTCAGCCCACTGTCGCGCTGCAGCTGGGCGTCGAGCGCCGCGGGAAGCCGCTCCACCAGGGTGGCGACGGAGGCCCAGGCCGCGAGCCGGTCGCCGCTGAGGCCGGGGCGGTGCGACCGGACTCGCGGGGCAGCTACGCGCACGCCGACACCCCCGCGCCGACATCACTCGGAGGAGCGGCGCTCCCGGACCGCGTCGAAGGTCCGCTGCAGCGCACCGATGGACGCCTCGGAGTCGACCTGGGCGACGCCGATGAAGAGGCAGTCGACGACCATCAGCTGTGCGATCCGACTCCCGAGCGCTCCCGAGCGGAACGCCGTCTCCCGCGCGGACGTCTGGAGCACGATGTCCGCGCTGCTCGCCAGGGTCGACTCCGCGTGGTTCGTGATCGCGATGGTCGTCGCCCCGGAGCGGGCCGCGAGCCGGAGATAGTCGACGGTGTCAGCGGTCGCGCCGGAGTGCGAGATCGCGACGGCGACCGCCTGCTCGTCGAGGATCGCAGCGGCGGTCCAGGCGGCATGCGGGTCGGGCCATTCGAGCGCCACGCGCCCGATCCGCGAGAGCTTCCGCTGCAGGTCGACGGCGACGATGGAGCTCGCTCCGACACCGAAGATGTCGACCCGGCGAGCGCCGGCGACCGCTGCGACCGCACGGGTGAGGGCTGCCGTGTCGAGCGCCTGTGCGGTGTCGGCGATCGAGAGCGATTCGTTCGCGGCGACCTTCGCGACGATGTCGTCGAGGCTGTCTCCGGCGACGATGTCGGGCGTTTGCACGTTCGTCCCGGCGAGCGCGAGCCGCTCGCGGAGGTTCTCCTCGGTGAGGTCGTGTCGGAAGTCCTTGAAGCGGTCGTAGCCGATCTTGCGCGTGAAGCGCACGACCGTCGTCGTCGAGGTCGAGGCCTCCTCCGCGATCTCGGCGACCGACCGCGTCGCGAAGGCGCCCGGGTCGGCGAGCAGCGATTCGGCGATCCGCCGCTCGGAGGGACGGAGTTCGTCGAGACGGGCGCGCACCTCGGTGGACACCGCCCGTGATGTCCGGTGGACGTCGGCTCCCATCGGTGCTCCTCTCGACCGTCAACACTGTACCGTCGGCACCCACCGTCGGGATGTATGGAAATTACCATCCACCATCGAATTGTGTATGTTTGTTGCACCGACTCGCGACCAGTGCCCTCCTCAGGTGCGGACTGGCCGACACATGTAGCGGAGTACCGCGGGTGCTGCCGGCATGCACGATCCAGGAACCAAGGGAGGTCCCGTGACCAGCTCCACACCACGCAGCGACGTGATCAGCAGCACCGCCCGACGCCGGGCGATCGTCGCCGGCAGCGTCGGCAACTTCATCGAGTGGTACGAGTTCGGGATCTACGGGTTCCTCGCCACGATCCTCGCCGCACAGTTCTTCAGCGACGGCCAGCAGACCGGCATCGAGTCGCTCATCGCGACCTACGCGTCCTTCGCGATCGCCTTCTTCTTCCGCCCGGTCGGGGCGGCGCTCTTCGGCCGGATCGGCGATCGGATCGGCCGCAAGCCGACGCTCATCCTCGTCCTGGTCATGATGTCCGGGGCGACCGCACTCATCGGCATCCTCCCGACGTACGCCTCCATCGGCATCGCGGCGCCCATCCTGCTCACGATCGTGCGCATCCTGCAGGGCCTCTCCGCCGGCGGCGAGTTCGGTGGCGCCGTCTCGGTCATGACCGAGTTCGCCCCGGCCGGGAAGCGTGGCTTCTACGGATCGTGGCAGTCGTTCACGGTCGCGCTCGGACTCCTCGGCGGCGCCGGCACCGTCGCCCTGCTGGCATCCCTGCTGTCCGAAGCCGATCTGGCGGCGTGGGGCTGGCGGATCGCCTTCCTGCTCGCCATCCCCCTCGGCGCGGTCGCCCTGTTCCTCCGCCTGAAGCTCGAGGAGACCCCGGAGTTCCAGAAGGTCGCCGCCGCAGACACCACCGACGTCGCCAAGCCGGTGGTCGTGCGTGCGGGTGCTGCAGAGACCGCCAAGGCGATCCTCCTGGGGATCGGCCGCCTGATGGGCTGGTCCGCCGCCGGGTACACCTTCCTCGTCGTCATGCCCTCCTACCTCCAGAGCAGCCTCAACGCGTCCTTCCAGGAGGCACTGATCTCCACGGTCCTCGCGAACGCCGGCTTCGCGGCGACGATCCTCCCGGCCGGCTGGCTGTCGGACAAGATCGGTCGGCGCTGGGTGATGCTCACCGGCACCGGGCTCATCGTGATCCTGGCGCTGCCCCTGCTCAACGTGCTGCAGAACCCGGAGCTCGGCGTCGGTGTCCACGGCCTCGCCGTGTTCGTCGCTGGCGCGGTCGTCGGCCTGATCGCAGGCCCTGGCCCCGCCATGCTCGCCGAGATGTTCCCCACCTCCGTGCGGTACACCGGTCTCGGACTGTCCTACTCGATCTCGAACGCCGTCTTCTCGGGCAGCGCCGGCCTCATCATCACCTCGCTGATCGCCTCGACCGGCAACGTCGACGTCCCGGCCTACTACGTGATGGCGACCTGCCTCGTGAGCGCGATCGCCATCGCCACGCTCCGCGGGAACGCCCACCGGGCGGAGCTGCGCAAGTGAGCCGCCCGATGCGCGTCATCGGCCTCATGTCCGGCACCTCGCACGATGCGATCGACGCCGCAGCAGCCGAGATCAGCGTGGACGGCGACACCCTCGTCGTCCGCCCGCTCGGGATGCTCACCGCCGGGTACGACCCGGAACTGCGAGCCGCGATCACCGCAGCCCTGCCACCGGCGACCACCAGTGTCGACGACATCTGTCGGTTGGACACGCGGATCGGGCAGGCCTTCGCCGACCTCGCGGTCCGAGCGGTCGCGGAGCTCTGCAACGGGGAGGCAGACCTGATCGTCTCCCACGGCCAGACGATGTACCACTGGGTCGAGGACGGCCGGGTCGAGGGTACGCTCCAGCTCGGCCAGCCGGCGTGGATCGCCGAACGCACCGGTTGCACCGTCGTCGCCGACCTGCGTTCGCGTGACGTCGCGGCCGGCGGGCAGGGTGCTCCGCTGGTCAGCATGATCGACGCGCTCTGGCTGGGCGGTGAGACCGCTGCGGCCGTCAACCTCGGCGGCATCGCCAACGCCACCATCGTGCGGCCGGGCCAGGACCCGATCGCGTTCGACAGCGGACCGGCGAACGCCCTCATCGACGCCGTCGTCGCCGAGCACACCGACGGCGCCCGCCAGTTCGACGCCGACGGCGAGCTCGCCGCGCGCGGCACCGTCGACGAGGAGACGCTCGACCTCCTCCTGCGCGAGCCGTACTACCAGCGCCCCGCCCCGAAGTCGACCGGCAAGGAACTGTTCCACCTCGACTACCTCCGCGAGCAGCTCGCCGGCCGTCCGACCCTTCCGATCGAGGACCTCGTCGCGACCCTGACCGAATTGACCGCACGGACCGTCGCCGACGCCGTCCGTGGGGTGGAGCGCGTCATCCTCGCCGGCGGAGGGGTGCGCAATCCCCAGCTCGTCGCGCGCATCCGGGCTGCACTCCCCGAGGCCGACGTCGTGAGCAGCGACGACGCGGGCCTCCCGTCCGATGCGAAGGAGGCGCTCGCCTTCGCCGTCCTCGGCTTCCTGACGGTGAACGGGCAGGCGGGGTCACTCCCCTCGGCCACCGGCGCCTCGCACGGCAGCGTCCTGGGCGCGATCGTCCCGGGACGCTCGCTCCCCACGCGGACGCTCGACGGGCCGCCTCGCTCGCTGCGGTTCGAAGCATGACCGTCGACAGCCCCACGGACCACCACGACGGCGTCAGCCCGTCCGACCCAGAACGGAGGGCCGTTCGTGCCTGAAGCATCGAGTACCTTGGCAGCGCTCTCCACCGAGGGACGCAACCCGCGCACGGTCGACCTCGACACGCTGGACACGCTCCGGCTGCTCGAGGTGATCAATGACGAGGACCGACTCGTCGCCGACGCGGTCCGCACGGAACTGCCGAGCATCGCGCGCGCCGTGGAGCGCATCACGGAGGCCCGCCGGCAGGGAGGACGACTGATCTACCTCGGTGCAGGGACGAGCGGTCGGATCGGGCTGCTCGACGCGGTCGAGTGCCCCCCGACCTTCGGCACCGACCCCGCCGAGGTCCTGGGGCTCATCGCCGGGGGCGAGCAGGCCTTCGTCGTCGCCGTCGAGGGTGCCGAGGACGACATCGAGCTCGGCGCCGCGGAACTCATCGCGGCCGACCTCCGCCCCACGGACGTCGTCGTGGGTCTCGCGGCCAGCGGTCGCACCCCGTACGTCATCGGCGGCCTGCGCTACGCACGCCACCTGGGCGCGGGGACGATCGCCGTGTCCTGCAACCGGAACGCCAGGATCAGCGCCGAGGCGGACATCGCCATCGAGGTGATGACCGGCCCCGAGGCGCTCACCGGCTCGACCCGGCTGAAGGCCGGCACCGCACAGAAGCTCGTCTGCAACATGCTGTCCACCGCGTCCATGGTGCGCTCGGGCAAGGTCTTCTCCAACCTCATGGTCGACGTGAAGCCGACCAACGAGAAGCTCGTCGACCGCGCGCAGCGGATCGTCGCGGACGCCACCGGTGTCGAGCGGTCGATCGCCGACGCCGCCCTGGAGCAGGCCGGGTCGCACGCCAAGACCGCCGTCGTCATGCTCCTCGCCGACGTGGACGCAGCGACGGCCGCCCGGCTGCTCGAATCGCACGACGGCGACGTCCGCTCGGCCGTGGCCGCGGCGAGCGCCTGAGCAGGAACGAGAGGACACCGTGGAGATCATCATCCTTCCCGACGCCGCCGAGGTCGGTCGCGTCGCCGGCGCGAAGATCGCGTCGATCGTCGCCGGGCGACCCCAGGCCGTCATCGGGCTCGCGACCGGTTCCAGCCCGCAGGGCATCTACGCGGAACTGGCCCGTCGCGTCCAGGCGGGCTCGCTGTCGTTCGCCGAAGCGCGCGGCTTCGCGCTGGACGAGTACGTGGGCATCCCCGCCGACCACCCGGAGTCGTACGCCAGCGTGATCGCGCGCGAGGTCGTCGCCCCGCTCGGCTTCGACCCCTCGCGCGTCCGCGTCCCGGACGGCCGCGCCGCAGACCTGGCGGCCGCCGCGAAGGAGTACGACCTGGCCATCGCCGAGGCCGGCGGCATCGACGTGCAGATCCTCGGCATCGGGTCGAACGGACACATCGGTTTCAACGAACCCACGTCGTCGTTCGCGTCACGCACGCGCATCAAGACCCTCGCGCCGAAGACCCGCCAGGACAACGCCCGCTTCTTCGACTCGCCCGACCAGGTGCCGACCCACTGCATGACGCAGGGACTCGGGACCATCCTGGACGCGCGCGAGCTCGTGCTGGTCGCTCAGGGCGCCGGGAAGGCGGACGCCGTCGCGGCCGCCGTCGAAGGACCGCTCAGCGCGTTCGTCCCCGGGTCGGCGCTCCAGCTGCACGAGCACGCCACCGTCATCGTCGACGAGGCGGCGGCATCAGGGCTGCGGTTGTCGGACTACTATCGCTACACCTACGACAACCGGCCGGACTGGCAACGCTTCGAATGAATCGGCCGGGCGATGGCCGACGACGCCCCATCCTCTGAGGCGTCCGGCCACCGCAGCCGCAACCCAGCACCCCGCTCCCCTGCACCCCGCTGACGCCCGCATTCGAGAAGGAAGCCTCGTGGCACACCCGACCACCGTCCCGTCCCTTATCACCGAAGCCATCGGCGAAGCCGTGGGTGACCCTTCCCGGATCCGCACCCGCGCGATCGACCTGGCCGCGTACGCCGGGGATGCATCGCACTACCTACTGACGCCCGAGGCGGTCGTCATCGCGGAGAGCGCTGCCGAGGTCGCATCGATCCTCCGGGCGGCGACGCGGTCCGCCGCGCCCGTCACGTTCCGGTCGGGTGGCACCAGCCTGTCCGGTCAGGCGTCCGGTTCCGGCATCATCGTCGACACCAGGCAGCGGTTCAAGTCCATCGAGGTGCTCGACGGCGGCAAGCGCGTCCGGGTGCAGCCGGGGGCGACGGTGGCGCAGGTCAACGCGCGACTCACGCGACTCGGCTACCGCCTCGGCCCGGACCCGGCGAGCGAGGTGGCGTGCACGATCGGCGGCGTCATCGCGAACAACTCCAGCGGCATGGCCTGCGGGATCGACGAGAACACCTATCGGACGCTGGAATCGATGGTGTTCGTCCTCCCGTCCGGCACCACGATCGACACGGCCGACCCGACGGCCGACCGACAGCTTCACGAAGCGGAACCGGAGCTCGCCGAGGGCATCGAGCGCCTGCAGCGCCGCGTGCGATCGGACCCGGCCTCCGTCGCGTCCATCGAGCGCCAGTTCTCCCTGAAGAACACCATGGGGTACGGCATCAACGCGTTCCTCGACTTCGAGTCGCCCGTGGACGTCCTGCAGCACCTCATCATCGGCTCGGAGGGCACGCTGGCATTCGTCGCCGAGGCGACCTTCCGCACCGTCCCCGTCCTCCCGCTGGTGTCGACGGCGCTGGCCGTCTTCCCCTCCCTCGACGCGGCGACGCGCGCGCTGCCCGAGCTGGTCGCGTCCGGAGCCGCCACGCTCGAGCTCATGGACGCCACGTCCCTGACCGTCGGGCAGCGTCTCCCTGGCAGCCCGGCGGAGATCCAGGGCTTCACGCCGCAGGATCACGCGGCACTCCTCGTCGAATACCGCTCCGAGGACGCCGTCGAACTCAGGGACCGTGCGACGGCGGGCGGTGCGCTCCTGAACGGTCTGGACGTGCACGCGCCGGTGGTGTTCTCGAGCGACACGTCCCAGCGGTCGCGCGCCTGGGCGCTCCGCAAGGGTCTCTACGCCTCGGTCGCGGGAGCGCGACCCTCCGGCACCACGGCCCTCCTCGAGGACATCGTCGTGCCGACCGCCGCCCTCGCCGACACCTGCGCGAGCCTGCAGGAGCTCTTCGTGCAGCACGCCTATCGCGACTCGGTCATCTTCGGCCACGCGAAGGACGGCAACATCCACTTCATGCTGACCGACCGGTTCGAAGGCGACACCGCGCTCGGCCGGTTCAACGGCTTCACCGAGCAGATGGTCGACCTCGTCCTCGCGGCGGGCGGCAACCTGAAGGCCGAGCACGGCACGGGTCGCGCCATGGCACCGTACGTCCGCCGACAGTACGGCGATGAGCTGTACGGGGTGATGCTCGAGCTGAAGCGGTTGGTCGACCCGGCCGGGGTGATGAACCCCGGCGTGCTGATCGACGAGGATCCCAAGGCACACCTCCAGGGGATCAAGCTCCAGCCGACCGTCGAGGAGGAGGTCGATCGCTGCGTCGAGTGCGGGTACTGCGAACCCGTCTGCCCGAGTCGCGACCTGACGCTGACGCCGCGGCAGCGCATCGTCGTCCGCCGCGCCGAGGAGTCCGCTCGCGCTCGCGGGGACGTCGCCCTCGCCGAGGAACTCGCGGACGACTACGACTACGCCGGCGTGCAGACCTGCGCCGTCGACGGGATGTGCCAGACAGCGTGCCCGGTCCAGATCAACACGGGCGCGCTGGTCAAGCGCATCCGGCGCACGGAGGCGGCTCCGGTCGCCGCCGCGGGCTGGAAGGCGGCTGCCACCGGTTGGGGGCCGGTCACCAGGATCGGTTCGGTCGCGCTCTCCGGCGCGAAGCTCCTGCCGGCTCCGGTGGTCGGTGCGGTGACGGACGTCGCGCGTGCCGTACTCGGCGCGGACACCGTGCCGAAGTACTCGGGAGATCTACCGGGCGGCGGACGCTCGCGGAAGGCACTCGGTCGGACGGTGGGCGCCGATGACGGTCCGACCGTCGGCATCTACGTCCCGGCGTGCGTGAACAGCATGTTCGGCGCGGCGGACGGCGGGGACGGCGTCATGGGCGCCTTCACCCGGCTCCTCGAGCGGGCGGGCCTGAGCATGATGGTGCCCGACGGCGTCGAGTCGATCTGTTGTGGCACCCCGTGGTCGTCCAAGGGGTTCGCGTCCGGCGCTGCGGTGAACGAGCAGCGCACGGTCGAACGCATCCGAGCGGCCGTGGCCGACAGTGGCCTGGTGGTCGTCAGCGACGCGTCGAGCTGCACGGAGGGCTTCGCGAAGCTCCTCAGCGAGAGCGGCGTGGTCGTCGAGGACGCGGTGGCCTTCGCCGCCCGGGAGATCCTGCCTCGGGTCGACGTCTCAGCGCAGATCGAGCAACTGGTCCTGCACCCGACCTGTTCCTCACGGCAGATGGGGCTCGACCCGGATCTGGTGCTGATCGGCGAAGCCGTGGCCGAGCGCGTGCACGTCCCGGACGACTGGGGCTGCTGCGCCTTCGCCGGCGACCGCGGCATGCTGCACCCCGAGCTGACGGCGTCGGCGACGAAGGCCGAGGCCGCCGAGGTCGCCACCCTGGGTGCCGACGCACACGCGTCCTGCAACCGCACCTGCGAACTCGGGATGACCCGCGCAACGGGCGAGGACTACCGCCACGTACTCGAACTGCTCGACGCCGCGTCGTCAGCGCCCGCGGGCAGCGCGTCCGTCGGCCCGCGCTGATCCCCGCACCGGGTTGCCGGCCGGTTGGACCGACCTGTCACGATCCCACCAGTTGGTGTCACGTATGCGCGTTAAGTGTCACTACGTGGCCGGGCTGGCGTCCGTCGTGGCGATGGGCGTGCTCGCGTTCCTCCCGTCGACCGTCCACGAGCGGGTCGACGGCGATGATCATCCCGGATACACCACCGTGTGCTCATCCGTGGTCGTCGCCGTCTGGCCCCGCGAGCTCGGCGCGGGAGGCGACCGGATGGTCGCTCGCGGGATCGTCTCGACAGACACCTCGGAGCCGCCCTACGACGTCTGCGCCAATCGGCGCTCCCTCTCCGCCGCGGGGATGGCTGTACTCGCCATCCCAGCCAGCTCGCTGCTCGTCCTCGCCGGGGGCTCCGTTCGCCCGGCCCGCCGCGCCGGAACACGCATCCGGTGACCGTGGATGACGACCCGGACCGGCATCCAGCGAGGAGGTGATCGTCGACAGACCGACGACCAGGGCTTCCAAGCCGAATGACCCCGCACTCCACTGCCCCCCACCATGGGCAGGGCAGGCGTCGACTACGGTGCGGGATCCGGTCGCGCGTCGCCTGCGAGGAAAGCCCCGACGAGTTCGGTCTCGTAGTAGGTGCTCAACGACATGTCCAGTTGCGGCTCTCGGAGTGCCGGGTCGGCCCCACGCTGGCGGAGGAGGTCGAAGATCCGCGAGAGGTCTTCGACGAGCTCCGGGTTCAACGGTCTGCCGTCTCGCGCATCGGGCTGTCCGTGCGGCCTGCGAGGAAGGACATCGTGTGCTGCGCGTGCGGCGCGACCGAGCGGCGTGCATCCTTTCGAATCCACTGCGCGTACATCGGCGCCCGCATCGAGCAGCGCCACGACGACGCTGTATGCGTCGTCCGACTTCGATGCGCTGTTCACCGTTCGGAACGCTCGCTCCGACTGCGCAGTGAACGTCTGACGCATCCAGCGTGAGCGTTGCACTGCAGCCACGAGCGCATCGTGGAGCACAGGTTTGGCCCATCCACTCGGCGAATCGACGTCGACGAACCCGGGATCGGCGCCGCTCGCCAGCAAGAAGTGCGCGATGGCGAATTCGCCGGAACGGACTGCCACCTGCAGAGTGGATTGTCCGGCGTACTGCTTCGGCGTACCCGCGGCGACGGCTCCGACGACCGACGGATCCTGTGCGATCCGGTCTCGGACCTGCTGCTCGGCCCCGTTGACGATGTCCGTGAAGATTGCGCGCATGGCCCCATCCTCACCCACTCGGTGGCCGGTCTCGTGTCCGACGCTCTGTGGCGGACACGAGACCGACTCTCGACAGACCGATCAGTGACCGGGCCCACCGTAGGCGGCGTCGGCGACGAATCCGCAGGACGCGTCCCAGGTGCTCTGCTCCGACTCGGGGTAGCTGGAGTCGTAGCCGGTGGCATCCAACTTCCACTGGTGGCTCTCCTCCGGAGACAGGCCGTCGGGCATTCCGGTCGCCTGCTGACCTTCGGGATACGGGTAGGCCTGGAGCGTCATGTCGACGGCGCCCACGAACTCGTGACCGCGGTCGGCCATGCATGAGCGCATCGCATCGATCCAGCCCTGATACTGCGTCGCGAACGCCAGTGCCGTGGCACGCTCCTCGTCGGTCGGGACGTAGGCCGCCTCGGCAGCAGCGGTCGCCGCGTCGCGCTCCTCCAGGCAAGGGACCGCAGCCACCTGCCAGGCGTCCTGGTCGGCCTCGCTCAGACCTGGCGGCATCCCGTCGAAGCTGGTGTCGTCGAACCCGAACCCCGCTTCAGTCATGCAGGACGCCATCGCGGCTGTACCAACCTCGAAGAATCGCTGCCAGAGGCCCTGCAGGTAGAACTCATTGATGTGCGTGGACTCGGCGGGCGGCGTGGTCGCGGTCGGCGTCGCGCTCTCGGTCGGCGTCGCGGTCGCCTCCGCCGGCGCCTCCGCGGAGCTCGCCACGGCGTTAGCCGCCACACCGCCGAGTCCGCCGGCGACCACCAGTCCGGACGTGAGCAGTACCAGGATCTTCTTGCGAATCATCATCTCCCCCAATGTTCATGAAACGTGTTTATAGGAAGATAGCTTCCCCAAACGGATGTCGCAACCGGTTACTGAGTCGGAACACGTCTCTCGGCCACTCGTCGAGCAGTGCGGCGGTGCCTCTACCCTGGGTTCTGTGAGCATTCCTCGGAACGACAGTGGGCCGGTGCGTGGCTGGCTCGGCCCGGATTGGGAAGCGAGCGTCGATCCTCGCCGCCTCGACGAGTTGCGGTGGAGCATCGAGCAGGAGATCAGCACCCTCGGCGGCTTCCGTCGCCGGTTGAAGACTGAAGGCGAGTACTCCATACTCGGGCTGGTGCTCGGGATCCCGTTCCTGATCCCACAGGCCTTCGGACTCGTCGACGCCTTCACGGCCGCATCCGAGCCGGGCATCGGCGCGCTCGGGGAGTGGCTCTCGAGGCCGGCTGTGGCGGGGTGGGTCACCGCGGGCGTCCTGTTGATCGCCATCTCGGTGGTGTCGATTCAGGTGCGCCTCCGGCGAGAGTTCGGGATCTTCCGCAAGGACGGCTGGGTCGCCCTACAGGCACCGAGCGGCCTCGCCGAATGGGGTGGCGAGGGTTCGCCCACCATCACCTACGATCAGCGCCTGGTCGGCGGCAGGGGTGAAGCTCGCGCTCGTGATCTCCAGAAGCCGTTCATGCTCGTCTCAGGCCCGCGGATGCCGACGTGGGTGTTCGCGGGCGCCCTGCGCACGGTTCGCGCGGCCACGGTGGCGCATGCATTCGACATCCACCGACTGGCGGTGCTCAAGCAGCAGATCGGCGTCTTCCGCGCCATTCCCGCGACGGTGGTGTTTCCACAAGCGGACGGTTGCCTGTTCGGCGCCCAGGACGAGGGACCGCTCACCGTGGCCCTTCCGCGACCAGTGAAGGGCGGGCAGCGGATTCGTCTCGCCCGGGTCAAACTCACTCGCGCCGAACGGGAGAGCGTCACGATCGGCCATCCGTCCTGATCGCTGATGTACCCGAGGCCGTCCCGACCGTGGTGATCGCCGTCGCGTTCACCATGCTCGGGATCGCGATCTGTATTCGGGGTAATTTCAGTAAACCCGAATAAGGTAGCGCCATGATCTCGCCTACCGACTCCGCAGGGCTGGAACGGTCCTGGCCGGCGACGAGTTACGAACCGCGGCCATGGACGCACGACAGCGACGCGGTCGCGTCCAAGCGACGCCGCCGGTTGGCCGCGGGCCCATACCAGGCGGCAGTCCCACCCGTCATCGCGGATCTGTCTGTCGAGCTGCCCGCGGACCTCGTGGCTGCAAGCGAGGACGCCGGCCGCGAGCTGACCCGCTTCGACGCCGAGGTCGGCACACTCGCGGCTCCGTTCTCGTCGATCCTGCTGCGGACCGAGAGCGCATCGAGCTCCGAGGTGGAGCATCTCACCTCGAGCGCGAAGCAGGTGGCGCTCGCCGAGATCGGCGACTCGACGTCGGTCAACGCCAAGCTCGTCGTGCAGAACGTCGCCGCCATGGAGGCGGCCGTGGCGCTGGCGGATCGCTTGGACCCCGAGGCGATCCTCACGATGCACCGCGCACTGCTGGAGCGGTCCGATCCCGACATCGTGGGTCGGTGGCGCGACGACCAGGTGTGGATCGACGGAACCGGCTTCTCCCCGCACGGCGCCGCATTCGTCCCCCCGCACCAGGATCGTGTGCCTGAGCTCATGACGGATGTGATGACGTTCGCGAACCGTCTCGATGTGCCCGTCATGGCGCAGATCGCGATCGCTCACGCTCAGTTCGAGACGATCCACCCTTTCCCGGACGGCAACGGACGCACTGGCCGCGCGCTCGTGCAGGGCATGCTGCGGGCAGCTGACGTGACGAGGAACGTCACTGTACCCGTGTCCGCTGGCCTGCTCGGCGACACTGACCACTACTTCCGCGCGCTCACGGCGTACCGATCCGGTGACCTGCGCCCGATCATCGAGACGATGACGGAAGCCGCGTACGCGGCGGTCGCCAACGGCCGAACGCTGGAGCGCGACATCACGTCGATCGCAGAGCGGTGGGACGAAACCGTGAAGGTGCGCAGCGATTCATCCGTGCAGCGTCTGAAGCAGCTGCTCCTGCGGCAGCCGGTGATCACGACGTCGCTGGTGGCATCGACCCTGGGGCTGCACTTCTCGACAGCGGACACCTCGGTGCAGAAGCTCGTCGACGCCGGGATCCTCGTCCAGTCCAGCGCCGGCCGACGGAACCGCCACTGGCAGGCCAGCGAGGTCCTGCAGGCGCTGGACGAGTTCGGCGCACGGGCCCGTCGTCGTCGGGGAGGTTCCTGACCTCTGGTCGGCCCGGCGCCGCCGAGCACCGACCACTGGCATCATCGACCCATGAGTGAATCCCCGATCGAACGAACGACCCTGAGCACGGTGACGCTCGATGGGGCTCCGAGCTTCGCCTCCGTCGAAGTGCGACGCATCACGATCGCCCCCGACTTCCACGTCGGGCCGCACTGGCACAACGGCCCGGTCTTCGGCACCATCGAAACCGGCTCCGTGAACTTCCAAGTGGGGGCCGGACCACAGACCGTCCTGCGTGCCGGCGACACCTTCCACGAGCCGGCTGACGAGACGATCGTCTTCGACGCGACCGACGAGGGCGTCACCTTCGTCGCCTGGTTCCCCATGCCGGCCGGCGTCGAGCCTGAACTGACGATGGGCGAAGTGCCCGCCTGACGATGGGCGAAGTGCCCGCCTGACGATGGGCGAAGTGCCCGCCTGACGTCCGACCAAGCGGCATTGGGCGTGGACGTGACGGTCGGTGTCGGAGGTGTCGGACCCGCACGAATCCGGGTCTGACCGCGGACGGGCCCCGAGAGGTCCCCCGGGGCCCCGATGCCTCGCGAGGATCGGCTCGGCGCGGTGCCGACCAGTCCCGACACGGACGATCGCGGTCGACGACTCAGCGTTCGACCGGTGGCGCGAGGTCGAGCGCATCGAGTTCCAGGACTAGTTCCATGCACCGCAGGCGTGCGCGGGAGAAGTCGTAGGGCATCATCCGGACGGCCTCGGTGAGGCTCGTCGAGCCGCACGTCGAGCCTGCGCCGTCCTCGTCGTCGGGAAGGGGGTGGGACTCGTCCCACGCGTCGAAGCGGTCGTCGTCAGTCTGCGCCAGACCGGAGTCCTCGATGACCGTGCGGAGGGCCGCCTCGAAGGCATGCCGTTCGGCGGCGATCTCCGCCACCCGGGGGTCGTCGACAGCGACCGTGTCGTCGAGCGCTGCTTCGGCGGCGTCGACCCGGTCGGACTCCTCCCGCAGCTCCGGGTGGGTGGCCAGGGCGATGAACCGCGACGCCTGGACGGACGCGCCGAGCCCGCCGAAGATCCGTTCGGTCACGAGCAGGGTGTCCAGGTCGTCCTGCCGCAGAGCACCCTCGGGCAGGTCTGTGAGGCGGTCGCTCACGACGTCGGAGAGCAGCCCCAACCTGCTGCCCTGCGCACGCATGCGTTGCACGGCGGTCCGCTGCTGCTCGAGTTCCGCCTGCCGAGCGATGAGGGAGCCCTCCAGGCGGTCCAGGATGCGCGCGACATCGTCGTCGGTGTCGGCGCCGCCGTCCGCGAAGGCGTCGCGGATGTCGTCGAGGGCGATGCCGGCGTCCGCCATCCGACGGATCCACAGCAGCCGGATCATCTCGTCGTAGCCGTAGCGGCGGCGACCGTCACTCCCCCGCTCGGGCTCAGGGAGCAGACCGATCTGGTGGTAGTGACGGATCGCCCGTGGGGTGGTGCCGACGAACGCAGCGGCGCCTCCGATCGTGACCTGGCGCGGTGGGGTGAAGGACGAGAACATGTGGGGGCCTTCCTCGGTGGGCGGAATACGTCCACTGCACCACATGACGCTACGGCAGGTGCAAGTCCGCGCACGATGTGGCGTCCAGTTGCTCACGCGTTCCGTCGGACCCCGGCCAGTGAGCGGCCCGCCGCCGCCGTGATGATGGGGAGCGGTCCCCATTCGCTCGGCAGAGCGGGACCAGTACTGTTTGGCCATGGGGAATCGCATCACACTTGTCGGATTGAACCAGTGAGTCTCCGGGGCGCACCGCCAGTGGAGGTGCCGAGCGCGACCGCGAGGCCACAGATCAGACGTTCGGTACGGGTTGCGCGCCTCGCCGCCGTCGTCTGCGCCGTCGCGCTCGCGCTCACGGCCTGCGCACGTCCCATCGACACGGACGATTCCGACAGCATCGCGCTCGTCGAAGCGTTCTTCGCACACCTCGAGGCGGGTGAAGCGACCGAGGCTGCTGCGTTGACCAGCATCGACTTCCCCGAGGAGTTCATCGACGACGACTTCTACCGCGCGTCCGACGCGCTCCCGTCTGACGCGCGCATCGTCAAGACGACGGGCTATGACGCAGGCGGGTTCACCGCCACCGTCGACTACACGCTCGAGGGCGCCGAGGGAGCCGGACGGCTCGAACTGAGGGTCGTGCCTGAAGAGGGAGAACTCAGGATCGCCAGCTGGCGAGGGGACGGCCCGATCACGATCAGCCGAATGGAGTCGGTCGGTACCGTGACCGTCAACGATCAATTGGAGTACGTGCTCGCTGAGGACGGAAACGAGTTGCAGCTGCTCCCCGGCGCCTATGCCGTGGCCTTCGAGGATCCGACCGGCTTGGTGAAGCTGATCGGGAAAGAGGATGCGTTCACCGCGTACGTCCCGGATCTGGTCGATGCCGATGGACAGGCCACGGGAGACGGCTTCAGCTTCTCGCCGGCGTTCATGTCAGACGTGGAACCCGGACTGGCCGCGGCGATCGAGGGGCTGCAGGCGGCATGCGGGGCCGAGCACTTCGTCGGACCGTCCTGTCCGGAAGAGCTGACGAGTGTGCTGCCAGGACCGCTCGGTGATGCGGTGACGGCTGAATGGTTCCGCGAGCCGGGTCCGGAGATCGTGTTGATCGACGGCGAGTATCACGCCACGTCGGCGTTCCGGATCCGCTTCTCCGACGACGCCCTGCCCATCCTGACCGTCTCCTACACGGGGGTGTTGACCCGTGACGCTGCTGGCACCATCGCCTTCACCCGCTGAGGTGCTGGGCCGCTGTAGCCGGTCCACGGTGGGCTCGTCCTGCGGGCTGTCGGACCCGGCGCGGCTCCACTGGGCACACGTCCTGTCAGCACACCGGATGATCCGGTGTCCCCGATTGCGAGGAACCCCATGATCACGAGCATCGAGATACTCGGCACTGAGGAGCTGCTGCTGCAGCGGAACCCGCGAGCGGCAGCCGTGCACCAGGCGATCGTGGCTCGCGGCCGCGAAGCCGTGATCGCGCTGAACGAACGATTCGACGACCCGTCGGACGACGCGGCCATGAAGCGACTCGACACCGAGCTCGAGACGATCGTCGAGCGGAGCGTCAGTGAGTACGTCCGTCAGGCCAGTGGGCTGTTCAGCACCGAGGACGTCGACCTGTGGACCGCGAAGATCACCCGGGTGCCCGGCACCTACGTCGGACGGGCAGCGGCCGTCGGCGTGCCCGGAGCCCTGCTGCTGATGGAGTCCGTGGAGGAGGCGGAGTCGGAGGAGAACAGCACCTTCGTCTCACTCGACGACACCCTTGCCAACATCGCGGGGTATTGCCAGTGCGGCTACGCCACGACCCGCATCGTGCCCAAGCAACTGTGCCGCCTCTGCTCCGGCGCCGTGCTCATCGCGTGGAGGACCGAGGAGGACCAGGTCATCGCGACAGCCCCCAAGGTCCGTTCCGAGCTGCACGCGGTGTTCGAGGAGTTGCTCGACGAGCTCGCCACCATCCACCTCGCGACGGGCGATGCCTCGGCCGAGACCCCTGCGCGCCGTCGAGCGGGCAATGCCGGGATCACCCGGGTGAACGAGACCTATGCCGAGGAGATCGCGCTGCTCGACCTCACGCGATGGCGGGAACTCAGCGATCTGAACCAGCTCAGCCAGATCACGGCGGTGACTGCCCACGCGAAGCACTGGTCGCAGTGGGGTCTCGGATCGGCGCGGTTGGCGATGTTGGCGATGCAGAGCGATCCGGAGATCCAGGCACGGATGCGCCGGATCGCCGGCAGCCAGCCCGCTCCGAAGCCCTCGCTGTTCGAGCGGCTCTTCTCCCGACGATGATGTCGGCGACGGCGACGATCAGACCGCGCGCGGCCGACGTCGGCACCGGCCGCCGACGCCGACGCAGGTCGGCCACCCAGGAAAGGGTCTGACGTGTTCGTCCAGCCGACCCTTCACGAACCCCGGCCGAGATCGCCACGCACCCGCCGCAGTAGGGCCGGCCGGATCGTCGTGCTCGTCCTCCTCATCGCCATGGCCTGCATCGCAGCGCTGATCCTGTACTCCTGTTCGACGATGAGGATCGCCGCCTGGCGGGTGACACCGGCCCTCCAGGAGGTCGTCGGCGATCACGGCACCGTCTCGGCGTACGCGAAGGAGTTCACCTACAGCTCCGGCTCGAGCTGCACCCTGTCGGTGGACCTCGACGAGGACATCACGGTCGATGAGACGGCGACGGTCCTGCAGTCACTCGCACCCACCGACCGCTTCGCACCTTGCGACATCAGCACCGTCCAAACGGCCGCCCGTTCGACCGTGTTCGCCGAGAACTGGAACACCATCTCCGACGACGGCTGGGTGTCGGTCGCCGAACACCTGGCCAGGCCGGGGCCGATCACGCTGTACTTCGCCACCGACGCCCCAGCCCATCTGGACGCTTCCGAGCGGGGACGGTACACCGACTTCGTCGACCTGCTCCGTCAGCACACGACCGGCGACCGCCTCGAGGACACCGTCGGTCCCGTCCGGTGGACCCTGACCTGGGACAGCGGCACCGGCGCCTACAAGGGCGTACGCATCACCACTGACGAGACACCGCCCGCCGCGCTCGCCGAGTTCCTCGAAGCGCTCACCATCCCGTTCCAGGGATCATCGGGCCTGGACAGCATCATCTACACCGTCGCCGACGGCGAAACCACGCTCCACGCCAACCTCAGCAAGCCGGATGACCAGGTCACCGCCGCCATCCAAGCGGCGTTCGCAGCCTCCGGACTCCCCGGCGAACTCACGATCAACCCGCCAGCAGCCTGAGCCGTCCGAGCCGAACGCGCCGCCGCTGGCCTCGGTCCAGGTGGACGGACCGACCCGGCGGGCTATGCGCTTCGGTCAGTCGCCCGAAGCCAGTCCGTGATGGTGTCAGCGACGTGGTCGAGGTCGGATTCGAGGAGGAAGTGTCCGCCGTCGACGAGTTCGATGCGAGCATCGGGGGCGTCGCGGGTGAACGCTGTGGCGCCGGCGGCGGCGAAGATCTCGTCGTTACGCCCCCAGATCGCGAGGACCGGTACCTGTGAGGTGCGGAGCCATTCGTGCACCGCGGGGTAGAGGTCCCGGTTGGTGGTGTAGTCGCGGAAGAGCGCCAGCTGCACGTCGTCCTGACCCGGACGGGCGAGGAGCGCGAGGTCGTGCTCCCAGGCATCGGGGTCGACGGTCGTCGTGTCCGGCACGCCGTGGGTGTACTGCCATTCGACGGCTTCCCGGCCGAGGGCTGGACGGAGCGCGTCGCGCGTCTCGGTGGTCCGTTCGGCGGCGTCGGCCCAGATCGGGTCCCAGAAGCTCGGCACGAAGCCTTCTTCGTAGGCGTTGCCGTTCTGGGAGATGACTCCGACGACGGCAGTGGGGTCGTTGAGGGCCAGTCGCCAGCCGACCGGGGCGCCGTAGTCCTGGACGTAGATCGTGTACTGCGTCACTCCGATGGTCGAGAGGAACCGGCCGGTGACCCCGGCGAGGGCCGCGAAGGTGTACTCGAACTCGTCGGCCGAGGGGGCGGAGGAGCGACCGAAGCCGATGTGGTCCGGAGCGATGACGCGGTACTGGCCGGCAAGGGCCGGGATGAGGTGCCGGAACATGTGGGAGCTGCTCGGGTACCCGTGGAGGAGCAGGAGCACGGGAGCGTCTGCCGGGCCGGCCTCGCGGTAGAAGACGTCGAGCCCGTCGATCGAGACGGTGCGGTGGTGGACGGTGACCATTGCTAACCCCTTTAGATTGTTTTACTGGTTAGCCAGACGGTAGCATGGATCCAGGGCGCTGGCCGGCGCACGAGAACGGAGAACGATGCTTCGCGACGAGGAGCTGCTGCTGGGCCTGTTGAACAGTGCGCCGGTCGTCGAGGGCACCCCGACCGACCGTCTAGAGGGGGCGACCGGACGGGACCTGGCGCGCAGCTGGGGCGGCACGGGATCCGTGGACGAGGTGGCGCGCCTCCGACGTGCGAGACAGGCGCTGCAGACCATGGTCCGTGGAGATGACGGAGGAGCGATCAGAGACCTCGCGGGCATCCTCGACGATGCCGTGCGCATGCCGCGCATCACCCCGGACGGCGTGGTCTGGGAGCTTCAGGTCCCTGACGACGATCGCCTGGTGGCGGGGGTCGTGCTGGCGTGGTCGAGCGTGATCACGGAGTTCCCCGGGCGCCTCCGCGCCTGCGCGAACCACGAGTGCACGCAGTTCCTCGTCGACCACAGTCGACCTGGCACCGCGAAGTGGTGTTCGATGGCGGTCTGCGGCAACCGGATGAAGGCGCGCACACATGCGCGCCGCGCTCAGAGCTGAGCGGCCCGGCACACGCTCGGATCAGGACGAACGTCGTATTACGGCATCAGTTCGCGGCGGCAACATGAATCCCTCTCAAGCTGACGACCGGCGCACCAGGCTCGTTCCAGCGGAAGAGCACCAGATGCCAGAGCCCCGGTAGCTTGCGCGAGGGATCGATCAATCCGTTCGCGCCGCCGGCAAGGAGGCGGTCGCGGACCCTCCACGACGTCGGCGTGCCTCCGGCGGCGGCGAGGTCCTGCCACGGGGCTGTCGCGTCGGCGAGGTCGATGCCTGCCGACTCCAGCGCTCCCACGTCGCGCAGGTCGACGATGCCGGACGCCTCGACATCGACCTCCACGATCTCGCGCGCCGCCGCCCGAGCATCCTGGTGTGCGATCATCGCGGCCTCGACGCCATCGATGGACGAGCTCAGGTAGAGCGTCGGCTCGTTCGCCCGCGAGTAGCGCCCGGCGGCACGCGATCCGGCGATCGCGAACTCGCGGAAGCTCGGGTCGACGGCGCGATAGAACGTGCCCCTCAGCGGTGGCGCGAAGGTCAGGTCGATACCGGTCACAACGCAAGCTTCTCACCGCGGAATGTCGCGCGCGACCCGGTGCCGATCCAGAACCGACGATGGGCAAGGTGCCAAACTCAGGCGCAGGCAGTGTTCGCGATCTCGTGCGGAAGTCATGATTGGGGTGAGCAGTAGGGTGAGAAGATGACGAGCACCGGCATCGACGGCGTGGACGACACCGTGAGCATCGACGTCCCGAAGTTCGGCGGGTAGCCGTGACGCGTATCAGGAGCTGGACGTGACTCGTCCGCCCCGCCCCGACTTTCGTCGTGGGCCGTTTCCCTGGCTGACCGACGAACGGCAGGCGGGTCCGCACTTCTGGCCGGTGGTCAGCCCCTGGGGGCTAGGCTCCCTCGGCCTCCTCATGCTCGGCGCCGCCGCGCTCTTTGTCGTCATCGGAGTTACGAGTGGCGATCAGGAGAGGCTCACGGCGGGGATCTTCATCGCGATCCTCCCTGGCGGCGCCGGCGCGGTGGCGCTCGTCATGGCGATCATCCGCTGGCGTTGGTTCCGTGGAGCGCGTCGCTCGCGACCCACCCCACCACGAGAAAGCAGCATTCCCGACCATCCCGCTTTCGATGGTGAGAGAAACCAGCATCGACGGGCTTCACGCTAGAACGTAGGCCCTGGGTCGGTGCGGGGAACGGACATGAGGATCGAGCCGACCTACTGACCGTCCCACAACAGCGTGTGACGTTGGCGTTATCCACGATAAACCGCTGAGCGCCCTCCAGTAACGATGGCGGTCTCAACCGGTCGCCGTGCACCATGAGGTCGGCCGCGTATCAGATGTCGACAATGTCCACTCACCGGCGAGAACCGTGTGTCGTCCGATGCCCTTGCCGACGTGAACACCGACTTCTGCGTTGGCCAATACGGTAGGACGCCCAATCCGGAGTGGCTGAACATCGACGCAAGAGCGAACCCGAACTGCACCGAAGTGATCGCCTTCCGGATCGATCAGCGTCATGGCGTGGCAGCGACGGGTAGGCTCGACGACCGAGAGGAGCCAGCCATGACGATCTCCATCGAACTGCAACGCAGCAAATGGTTCGGCCCGGTATCGAGCGCGACGGCTGCGGATCGCGCAGCAGCACTGCGTGCCGCGCGGACGCCGGACGAGTACCTTCTCGCAGCACTCGACTCCTTCAGGGTCGGCGATCTCGATCCGAAGAGCATCCTCATCGATCTTCTCAATACGGTGCGTCACCAGCCATTCACGGACTTCGCTGTCCGAGTGTTCGCGTCGGTTGCGACGCACGACGACCTGGCCGACCTCGAGACGATGGCATTCCTGACGAATGCGGCTCCGTCCACGGTCGTTACCTTCGCGCACAGCAGCACGTCGATGATGTCCATCGAGGCTGTGGCGCTGATGTTGGGTTTGCTCGAGGACTGGAACGAAGACCCGGAGATCTCCGAGGCCCTGCTCCAGGCCATCGCCAGCCTGGTGCCGTTCCAGGCGGAACTCGGCGATTCTCCGTCCCCCGACGAACTCGCCGAGCACGTCGGCCGCGCCATCCAGTCGACTGATCGGACAGCATACGTCCTCTACGGTCAGCCCGCTCACCCCTCGCTGTTGGCACGGAGACTCGTCGAACAGGCATCGATCGCTGCGGCTTCCGGGGAACAGCTAGGGATCATCGTTCCGGGGAGTCTCCTGTCGATCTGGTCCGGTGTCGACTGTCCCGTCGACTACGACACGCAGATGAACGGCGACCGGCTCGACGCCGTGCACGCCTACGTCGACGCACTCAGTCGCCAGGACTGGGTCCGCGGGGCGAAGTATTTCTACGGCCACCGACTCTGACTCGGAGCGACCGTGCAGTGCTCGGAATCTCACTCGATGTGCTCCTCACGACCCCTGGGAGGCTCCCATGAACGGATCCCGCGACAACGAACAGCTTGTAACGGTGGCTGAGCGGTACTTCGCTCAACTCGATCCCGACGCAGAACTGCGCAGTATCCCGCTCGAGGACGGTGCAGGAGTCTGCGTCGTGCATACCACGCGCGGGGGCGGGACGATTTACGTCGCTCCCGACGAGAGTGCACTTTTCGTCGGCTCCGCCATGGATTTCGATGCCGGCCTCGCCGCGTTCCTCGCCGGCACTCGTACCCCGCCGGAGAAGTTCGTCCGCCCGTCGTCCTGAATCCCGTCCCCTCGGAGCTGTTCTCATCCAGCTCCAGTCGCGGTGCTGCACCCGTTTCCCCGAACGACCGCAGCACTGCACTTCCGAGCGGAAGTGGATACGTCGCTCGGGCCCCACGGCTACTCCGGTCCCCTCCGAATAGCCGTGGGGCTTCTCCGTTCCAATCCCTTTGCACAGTCACGGTGACGCCAGAGTGCGTACCGACGTCGGGTAGTCGACACCACCTGCAAACTCGAGTCCGCATGAGCCCGGTTTCGTGGCCTCAGCCCACGTACACAGACGCCAAGCAGCCCAAAGCTTCCCCTGCACACTGGGATCTGCCGATCTCGTACGGTGAACCGCTGGATAGACGAACTCGAGTGACTTCACCTACCAAGGTTGAAAGCAGGCCGCGGCGGATCGGGTTCCGCCACGGCCGGACCAGAGGGCAATTCGGGTTTGCTCTCACCGGGGCGCCCCGTCTCTTGTGCTGAAGAGACGCGCCGAGGCAGAAATGCCAAATAATCTGTCGCGCTTCACACGAAACGACAAGAAGTTTGGCCACGCGTCACTTTGCGTGGCGCGTTCACACCTACATCCCCGGCGCCATGTCGGCGAAGCGCGAGAAGTGCCCGTGGAAGCCCACGGTGATCGTGCGGGTCGGGCCGTTACGGTGCTTGGCGATGATGAGGTCGGCCTCGCCGGCTCGCGGGCTGTCCTTCTCGTAGGCGGACTCACGGTGCAGGAGCACCACCATGTCGGCGTCCTGCTCGATCGAGCCCGACTCACGGAGGTCGGACAGCGCCGGCATCTTGTCGGCACGCTGCTCAGCACCACGGTTCAGCTGTGACAGGGCGATGACGGGCACCTGGAGCTCCTTCGCCATGAGCTTCAGCGCACGGGAGAACTCCGAGACCTCCTGCTGACGGCTCTCGACACGCTTACCGGACGTCAGCAGCTGCAGGTAGTCGATGACGACCATCTTCAGGCCCACGCGCTGCTTGAGTCGACGGCACTTCGCGCGGATCTCGACGAGCGTCATGTTCGGGCTGTCGTCGATGTAGAGCGGAGCGTCGTTGATGCGGCCACGCACCTGCGCGATCTTTGTCCAGTCCTGCGAGTCGACGGTTCCCTTACGCATGAGCTGCAGCGGCACGGATGCCTCAGCACTCATGAGACGCATCGCGATCTCGCTGCGCCCCATCTCGAGCGAGAAGAAGATCGACGGCTGGTTGTAGTGGACCGAGGCGGCACGGGCGAAGTCCAGCGCGAGCGTGGACTTACCGATAGCGGGTCGGGCGGCGACGATGATGAGCTGACCTGGGTGCAGACCGTTCGTCAGTTCGTCGAGCTCGCGGAAGCCCGTCGGGACGCCGGTCATGGAACCGTCGGTGTGCTTGGCGGCCTCGATCTCGTCGATCGCAGCGCTCACCGCATCGGTCAGCGGGACGTAGTCCTCGACCTCCTGGTTGCCGGAGACGGCGTAGATCTCGGCCTGCGCGGAGTTGACGAGTTCGACGGCCTCACCCTCAGCCGCATAACCCATCTGCACGATGCGGGTGCCAGCCTCGACCAGACGACGCAGCAGTGCGCGCTCCGCGACGATGCGGGCGTAGTAGCCGGCGTTCGCCGCGGTCGGCACGAGGCTCGTGAGCGTGTGGAGGTAGTCAGCTCCACCGGCGCGGGACAGCTCGCCCGTCTTGACGAGCTCGTCGGTGACGGTGATGACGTCGGTCGGCTCACCGTGCGAGTACAGCGTCAGGAGCGCGTCGTAGATGACCTCGTGCTTGGGGATGTAGAAGTCCACGCCACGGAGCGTCTCGACCACGTCGGCGACCGCGTCCTTCGACAGCAGCATGCCGCCGAGTGCGCTCTGCTCCGCGAGGAGGTCGTGCGGAGGGACCCGCTCATTGCCGCGCGGCTCGTCGTACGAGCCGCCGCCTTCGGAGCGGTTGAGGTGAGCGATCGACAAGTGGACATCCCTTCTCGATGTGGACTCGGGTGGTGCTGGTGGTGACGACTCAGGTGTAGCAGGAACATGCGACACGCACGGGCCCTGCGGGGCACTCGAGGGCTACGGACGAGGGCTGCTCAGCCTGCTCGCCCGGCTGTTCCGAGACGCCGATGACTCACGATAGGGCCACTCGTCTCCACAACCAACTCTGCCTGTGGATAACTCTGTGGAGAGATCGGGGGAAACGCCGCGTGTCGTGTGCACAAGCTGTGGGGAAACCTGTGGAGAGAGAAGTTTTTCTGCCACCCAATACGCCTCTGACCAGGAGATTCTGATTCCACAGGCTGTGTGTGGAAAGTTCTTTCGATCCTGTGTCGAACGTTGGGGAGAACGGGGGTCACCTGTGTACAACTTGCTTGACGCAGAGGGCGAAACAGGTGTAGCACACAGGTGTCGGAGCGACGCGTCGCCCCTGTTCTGGGCACAGAAAAACGCGATGGCGGCAGACCTCTCGGTCCACCGCCATCGCGCTCATCACGACGTGCATGAGGCGCCGGACCCGAGGGCCCGACACCGCACGGCGGGTACTACTTGGCCGCGACCACCTGAAGGGTGATCGTGGCGACGATCTCGTCGCGGAGGCTGATGGTGGCCTCGTGCTCGCCGACGTACTTGATCGGGGTGTGGATCTCGATCTTGCGCTTGTCGACCTCGCCCAGCCCGGCTTCCGCCACGGCATTCGCGATGTCGGCCGGCTTCACGGAACCGAACAGACGGCCTTCGCCACCCGTCTTGACCGTGAGCTTGACCTTGGTGGCCTGGAGGCGAGCCTTCAGGTCCTGGGCCTCTTCGATCGTGGCGTGCTCGCGCGCAGCGCGGGCCGACTTGATCTGCTCGACCTGCTTCTCGCCACCGCGGGTCCACGGGGTCGCGAAACCCTGGGGCACGAGGAAGTTGCGAGCGTAGCCGTTCTTGACGTCGATGACGTCACCAGCGGAGCCGAGGCCGGAGACCTCGTGCGTCAGAATAACTTTCGACATGTGCGGCGCCTCCTAGCGGCCAGAGCCGGCGTAGGGCAGGAGCGCCATCTCGCGTGCGTTCTTGACCGCACGTGCGATGAGTCGCTGCTCCTGGACGTTGACACCGGTGATACGACGAGCACGGATCTTTCCCCGCTCGGAGATGAACTTGCGAAGCGTGGCGACATCCTTGTAATCGATGACACCAACGCGGATCGCCTTCGCGGGAGCGACGTTCTTGCCGCCCTTAGCACCGCGGGCAGGCTTGCGGCGGTCGCCGCTCGACTTTCCAGCCATGGTTGTTCCTTTGCGTGTGAATGGAGTGATCGGCTAGCCGGCAGAACCGGACCGATCGAATCTGTTTAGAAGGGGGTCTCGTCGCTGTAGCTGCCCGGAGTGTTCCAGGCATCTGCACCGCCGGTGCCGCCGGAAGCTGCGGGTGCGCTCTGAGCCCAGGGCTCGTTCTGCTGCACCTGCGGAGCTCCGCCGCCGCGCTGCTGACCACCGCCGCCGCCACCCGAGGGTGCACGGCTGATGGTCGCGGTCGCGTACCGGAGCGAAGGGCCGATCTCGTCGACTTCGAGTTCCATCGAAGTCCGCTTCTCGCCTTCCTTCGTCTCGTAGGAACGCTGCTTGAGACGCCCGGTCGCGATGACGCGGCTTCCCTTGGTGAGCGATCCGGCCACGTGCTCGGCGAATTCACGCCAGACGCTCGCGCGCAGGAACAGCGCTTCGCCATCCTTCCATTCGTTCGTCGCGCGATCGAAGTTGCGCGGCGTGGAAGCGATGGTGAAGTTGGCGACAGCCAGGCCGTTCTGCGTGAAACGCAGTTCCGGATCGCTGGTCAGGTTGCCCACCACGGTGATGACGGTCTCGCCGGCCATGAGCCCTAGGCTTCCTTGGTCTCAGCCGCAGCCGGAGCCGCGTCTGCCTTGGGAGCCGCGGCGACAGCAGCAGCGGGCTTGGCGGCAGCCTTGCGGGCGGCCTTCTCTTCGCTGCGCTTCGTCTCGGTGGCGACCTGAGCGATGGCCTCTTCGGCACGCAGCACCTTGGTGCGCATGACGGCCTCGGAGAGCTTCAGCTGACGGTCGAGCTCCTGCGTGGCAGTGCTCGTCGCAGTGAAGTCCACGACGGCGTAGATGCCTTCGGTCTTCTTGTTGATCTCGTAAGCGAGACGACGACGGCCCCAGATGTCGACCTTGTCGATGGTTCCACCATCGTTGCGGATGACGTTGAGGAACTTGTCGAGGCTCGGTGCAACCGTGCGCTCGTCAATCTCGGGGTCGAGGATGACCATGAGTTCGTACTGATGCGTCACTAACCCACCTCCTTCGGACTCGAACGGCCACAGACTTTCTGTGGCAGGAGGGTGTAAGCATCGTTGCGATCGGGCGAGAACAGAGCGGACGCACCCGGGCAACCTTCACAGCGTACCGGACGGGAGCCCGTACCGCCACCGCAGGCCTGTCGCGGAGCCGCCACGCGTGGGATGCTGGACCCGATGAGCAGCCCAACCAGCCGACAGCGCGCCGACCGACTGATCGGTCTCGACCTCGCGCGCTTCCTCGCCCTCATCGGCATGATGGCCACGCACGTCTGGGCCTTCGACGTCGCGACCGGTGGACACACGCCGATCACGGAGGTGTTGTCGGGCAAGGCCGCGGCCCTGTTCGCGGTGCTGGCCGGGATCGGGATCGTCCTCACCAGCCGCCGCGACCTCGCCGCCGGCTCTCCCGCCGCGGCGCGACTCAACCTCTTCGGACGCGGCTTCGCCCTGCTCGTCCTCGGCCTCACCCTCGGCGTGCTGCCCGGCGGCATCTACGTGATCATCGCCTACTACGGCGTGACCTTCTGGCTCGCGATCCCTGCTGTCACATGGCGTCCGCGCACGCTGCTGATCGTCGCGGGCGTCTGGGCGGTGGTCTGGCCGATCTGCTCGCAGGCGCTCCGGGTGCCGCTCAGTGGCGTCGACTCCCCCGAGATCGGCAGTGCGTCCTGGTTCGACGTCTCGGGCGGCGGGTTCGCCCGAGGGCTGCTGCTCACCGGGGTGTACCCGGCGCTCACGTGGATCGTCTACGTCCTCGTCGGGATGGCGGTCGGCCGGCTGCTCATGGATGCGCGGGCGGACGGGACCCTGCGACGGTTCGCACTCCGGCTCGCGGCGATCGGACTCGCCGTCGCCGTCGCCGCGGATCGCCTCGCCGCCCTGCTCCTCGGTCCCGTCGGCGGTGTCCAGGGCATCGCGCGCGCCTGGACCGGCGGCCTCGAGCCCGATCCGACGACGATCACCGCCGTCGAGGACGCCCTCGCCGAAGGGATGTACGGCACGAGCCCCACGGAATCCTTCTGGTGGCTCGTCGCCCGCGCCCCGCACTCGGGCACCACGCTCGACCTCGTCTTCACGATCGGGATCGCGGCGGTCGTCATCGGCCTGTGTCTGGCGCTCGGTAGCGTCCTGAACCGCGGCTGGTCGCTCGCGCTCCTGCCTGCGACCGGCGCCGGGGCCGCCCCGCTCACCGTCTATTCGGCGCACGTCTTCATGGCGTCGGTGGGCGCCCTGATCGCCGCGATCGCCGGGACGTATGCGGACACGGCGTGGTTGATCTCGAGCCCCCAGCTCTGGCTCGTCCACGTCGCCGGCGCGCTCCTCCTCGGCTGGATCATCGCCCTCACCAAGCGTCGCGGACCGCTCGAGGCCCTGGTCCACGCGGCCGGCCGGGCACTCACCGTCGCCGCGAACCGCCGTGACCGGACGCCCGCGACGATGGCGCCTGCGCCCGAACCGCACGGAACACCCCACGTACGATGACCGCTCCGACGACACGAACCTCGACGCTGGACACGCGACCACTCACGGAACGGATCGACCGACGCGCACTCCGCGAGTACCGCACCGGTCTCCCGGGCGAGGTCCGTCCACCACTCATGGCGGCGATCTGGCCCGCCGTCGTGCTGGCGGTGCTGCCGGTCCTCTTCCTCTCCGCCTGGTGGTTCGTACTCGAAGACGGCTCGATGCCGGATGAGCCATGGGACTGGTCGGCCCTGATCCTCCTGCCCTACCTCGCGCTGCCCGTCGGCATGCTCGTCCTGCTGGTGCGGACGGTCCGACGACGCAGCGGCGTCCGCCAGTACCGGCTGGACCGGTTCGCGCGGGCGAACGGCCTGAGCTACCGGCCGTTCGCCATACCGGTGGCGTTGCCCGGCCTCATCTTCACGATGGGTGGGACGAGCGTGGTCAGGGACCTGCTGTGGCGGGACGGCAGGTCGCCGCTGTCCGTCGGGAACCTGCGCACGACCATCGGTTCGGGACGGAACCGCAAGGAGCATCGGTGGGGCTACGTGGCACTCCGGCTACCGGTAGCGCTCCCCCACATCGTCCTGGACGCCGTCGGCAACAACTCGCTCCTGCACCCCCGCCTGCCCGTCACCTACGCCAAGGACCAGCGGCTCTCACTCGAAGGCGACTTCGACCGCCACTTCGAGCTGTACTGCCCGCGCGGGTACGAGACCGACGCCCTCTACCTCTTCACGCCCGACATCATGGCGCGGTTCATCGACACCGTCGCCGAACTCGATGTCGAGATCGTCGACGACCACCTCTTCCTATACTCACCCAAGGACCTCTCGACCCTCGACCCCGAGGTGTGGACGTGGCTGATGTCGGTCGTCGACATCCTGACCGAGCGCATCACGCAGTGGGAGCGTTGGCGGGATCGCCGACTGGAACCGCTCGACGCGGCGACGATGCGGGGTTCGTTCCCGCTGATCCGTCCGCCCCGAGGCGTGGCCGGGCAGGGTAGACGCCTGTCCCGGCGGACGGGCTGGTGGTGGTTGATCGGGCTCGCCCTCGCCGTCTACGGGTGGTACCTCATCATCGGCGACGCGGTCCGGGCGATCACCGGCGGCTGAGCCCGTCCCAGCCCGCGAACTGTCACTTCGGAACAGTGCGGGCCGCGCACACCCGCATCAACTGACAGTTCGCGGGCTACTTGGCGTCGGCGTAGGAGGTGACGACGGCGGTGGTGACCGGGAACTCGACCGGCGCGGTGCCGAAGATCAGGCGACCGGCCTCAGCAGCCGCCTCGCGCACGAGGGCGACGACCCGCTCGGTCTGGTGCTCGGGGCAGTGGACGACGATCTCGTCGTGGAGGAAGAAGACGAGGTGGGCCGACTCGGTGAGCGCGGCCGCCGGACCGACCGTCTCTGCGGCGAGCGCCTGCAGCCGTGTCCGGAGGCCGGCCATCCAACACAGCGCCCATTCGGCGGCTGTGCCCTGCACGACGAAGTTGCGGGTGAAGCGACCCCAGCTGCGCGCCTCCATGCGGGCGCGTTGGGTCGCGGCGGCGTTCGCGCCCTCCATCGATGCGGCCGACTGGATCTCCCGCCAGGTCTCGCCAGGCAGCGGTGAGGTACGACCAAGCCGGGTGCTGACCCGTTCCCCGCGCTCCCCAGCACGGGCGGCCGTCTCGACGAACTCGATCGCCCGCGGGAACGCCCTCGTGAGCCGGGGCAGGAGGCGCCCGCTCTCCCCCGTCGTCGCGCCGTACATGGCACCGAGCATCGCGATCTTCGCATGCGGTCTGGTGTCGACCGCGCCGACGTCGACCATGCCCTGGTAGAGGTCGACGCCGCGTCCGGCATCGGCCATCGCGCGGTCGCCGGACATCGCCGTGAGGATCCGTGGCTCGAGCTGCGCGGCGTCGGCGACGACGAAACGCCAGCCCTCGTCCGCGAGGACGGCACCGCGGACCTGGTGCGGCAGCTGGAGGGCACCGCCGCCGTCGGACGCCCAGCGGCCGGTGACGACCCCTCCGGGCACGTAGGTGGGGCGGAAGCGTCCGTCCTTCACCCAGGTCTCGACCCACGTCCAACCGTTCGCGGTGAGGAGGCGGGACAGCTTCTTGTACCGGAGCAGCGGCTCGATGACGGGGTGCTCGATCTCCTGCAGCTCCCACTGGCGAGTGGACGTCGCGTTGATGCCGGCACGCTGCAGGGCCTTGAGGAGTTCGCCAGGCGACTCGGGGCTGAGCTCCTGCACCCCGAGGGCGGCCTTGACCTCCTCGAGGACCGCGGCCAGCTTCGCCGGACGGACACCGGGCGGCACCTTGGGGCCGAGGGCCTCGGCGAGGATGCGGTCGTGGGCCTCGGCGTCCCACGGAAGACCGGCGAAGGTCATCTCCGTGGCGATGAGGGCACCGGCGGACTCGGCGGCGAGGAGGAGTCCGAGCTGCGAGCGTCCCTGCGGTGTCGCGCCGTCGACGGCGTCACGCTGGAGCGTGAACTCGGCGACGGGATCGCGCTCGCCACCCGGGAGGTCGAGGTCGAAGAGGGTCCCGACGGCCTCCGCACGCTGGGCGACGCGCGGATCGAGGACCTCGTCCCACGGGCCGGCCGGAGCCGTCGCGAGGGCGGAGTCGGCGGTGAAGGAGGCGTTGCGGAGGAGGTTGTGGGAGAGCCGGAGGTCGACGCAGCGGGCCACCCGGACACCCGCGGCGAGGAGCGCCGGGTACCAGAGCGTGGTGTCGTCCCAGACCCAGCGCGGCGGGTTCGGCTCGGCTTCGAGACGCCGGACGAAAGCCGCGAGGTCGGCGCGCGGGATGGTGGTCTCGGAGACCGGAGGTGGCTCGCCGGACGGAGTGGGGCGGTCCTCGAGGTGCACGACGCGCACGCGGGCGCCGTCGAGCTGCTGGAGGACGATGTGCACCACCCCAGTCTGCCGTCACCCGCCGACCTCGCCCGACGCGCGCACTCGCTGGAGACACGAGACCCGGACGGAATCGGGGATTCCGTCCGGGTCTCGTGCAGGCAGCGCAGGGGCGTTCAGCGCCTCCGGCCGCGGGCCAGGTTCACCCGCGTCATGACCAGGTACGCCGCGAGAAGCAGCTCGGCGAAACAGAGCGCCGAACCGAGGTACTCGGCGACGCCGAAGCCCGCTCGGACGCCGATGATGATCGTCAGGAACGCGACGATCGATCCGGCCGTGAGACCCTGGCGGATCTGGAGCGGCCGTGGACCGTGCGTGGTGATCGGCGATTCGGGGTTCGACATACAGATATATTAGAGCGCTCTCGTGTTGGCCGTCCCGACAGCCTCGGCGCACGATATCGGGGGTCCCTGAGCCTGTCGAAGGGTGAGGCGCCACCGTGCTTGCACTTCGACAAGCTCAGACCGGGAGAGGGCTCGGCGACCGGGAGAGGGCTCGGCGACCGCGAGAGGGCTCGGCGACCGCGAGAGGGCTCGGCGACCGGGGCAGGCCTCGGAGGCGGGACATCCCCCCTATGGGGGTGGGCGAAGCGGTGCCAGACTGCGAGCATGCTGATCTCGACGATGAACGATGTCCCCGGCCGCCAGGTCACCGAAGTGCTGGGCGAGGTGACCGGCCTCACGGTCCGTGCACGCAACGCGGGCGTGCAACTCGGCGCCAACTTCAAGGCGCTGCTGGGCGGTGAGCTCTCCGGGCTCACGAAGCAGCTCGCTGAGAGCCGCGAGGAGGCGAAGCAGCGACTCATCGAGGCGGCCACCGCGCTCGGTGCCGACGCGGTGCTCGCGATGCGGTTCGACGCGGCCGAGGTCGGCCAGAACTACCAGGAGGTCGTCGCCTACGGCACCGCCGTCAAGCTCGGCTGAGGTCGGGGCCTGAACCGACGCGGTCCCTGAGCTCCATCCCGGTCCGTGAGCTTGTCGAAGGGCGCACTTCGACAAGCTCAGTGACCGGGGGGGGTGAGGCTCAGGGACCGAAGGAGGGTCAGGCGCGGAGGCGCTTGAGCTCCTCGCGACGGACGGCCTGCTCGGCCGGGTCTGGCACGGGGAGCGACGCGAGGAGACGACGCGTGTAGACGTCGCTCGGCGCACCGAGCACCGCTGAGCCAGGCCCCTCCTCGACGATGTCGCCGCGATACAGCACGACGATGCGGTCGGCGAGGATGTCCACCACCGCGAGGTCGTGGCTGATGAACAGCGACGCGAACCCGAACTCACGCTGCAGCTCGGCGAAGAGCTCCAGCACGCGAGCCTGCACCGACACGTCGAGTGCCGAGGTCGGTTCGTCGGCGACCAGCAGTGCCGGTTCGAGCGCCAACGCCCGCGCGAGCGAAGCGCGCTGCCGCTGCCCACCGGAGAGCTCGTGCGGGAACCGGTCGCCGAACGCCTTCGGCAGCTGCACCGCTTCGAGGAGTTCGTCCACCCGGCGTCGGGCAGCTCGGGCGTCGCCGAAGCGGCCGTGCACGATGAGCGGCTCCGCCACGCACTCCGCGATCGTGAGCAGCGGGTTGAAGCTCGTCGCCGGGTCCTGGAACACGAACCCGATCTCGCGGCGCTTCGGGGCGAACTCGCGCTCCTTCACCCGGTTCATCTCCACACCGAGCACCGACAGCGAGCCGCCGGTCACCTTGGTGAGCCCGGCGATCGCGCGGCCGATCGTGGTCTTGCCCGACCCCGACTCCCCCACCAGGCCGAGGACCTCGCCCGCGTGGATCGTGAAGTCGACGCCCTTGACCGCCCGGAACCCGGCACGGCCGAAACGACCCGGGTACTCGATCTCGAGTCCCTTCGCGACGACCACCGGCTCACCGAGCTGCAGCTGCTTCCCGCGTTCGACCTCGGCCGGCGCGGAGCTCTTGCCGCGGCCGACGTGCGGCACCGACGATAGGAGCTTCTTGGTGTACTCGGCCTTCGGTGAGGAGAACAGCTCCTGGACGTGAGCCTCCTCGACGATGTCGCCCTGGTACATGACCACGACGCGGTCGGCGAGGTCGGCGACGACGCCCATGTTGTGGGTGATGAGGACGATGGCCGTCCCGAACTCGTCGCGGCACCGACGCAGGAGATCGAGGATCTCCGCCTGCACCGTGACGTCGAGCGCGGTCGTCGGCTCGTCGGCCACGATCAGTCCGGGGTCGAGCACGAGCGCCATCGCGATGACGATGCGCTGCTTCTGTCCGCCGGAGAACTGGTGCGGGAAGTAGTCGACCCGCTCCTCCGGCTCCGGGATGCCGACGCGACGCAGGATGTCGATGGCCTTGGCCCGCGCCTCGGCCTTCGTGTACGACCCGTGCGCGCGGAGACCTTCGGCGATCTGCCACCCCACCTTGTAGACGGGGTTGAGGGCCGTCGACGGTTCCTGGAACACCATCGCCGCGTCGCTGCCGCGGATGGACCGCAGCTGCTCCGCCGACGCCGTGACGACGTCCTGCTCGGTCGAACCGTCGCGCGAGCGCAGGACGACCGCGCCGGAGGCCGTGGCCGTCTCCGGGAGCAGACCGAGGATGGTCTTGGCCGTGACCGTCTTGCCCGAGCCGGACTCACCGACGATCGCGACGATCTCGCGCGGTGCGACCGACAGCGATATGTCGTTGATCGCCTTCACCGCGCCGGCGTCGGTCGAGAACGAGACCCCGAGGTCGCGGATGCTGACGATGTCCTTGGTGCCGAGGTCGCGTGGACCGGTGGTCGGCGTCGACTCGCTCATGAGCGCTCGTCCTCTCGTCGGTTCTCCTGATCGCTGTCCGCCGCGGCGTCGCTCACGGCTCCCAGCGACTCGGCGTCCATCATCCCGGCGCCACCGGGGCTGTCGGGCGTGCCGCCGGTGGTCGTGATGCTCGACGTCGCAGCGACCGATCCGCTCGACGCACCGACACGACGACGGCTGCGCAGACGCGGGTCGGACAGGTCGTTGAGGCTCTCACCGACGAGCGTGATGCCGAGCACGACGAGCACGATCGCGAGGCCGGGGAACAGCGCGGTCCACCAGATCCCGCTCGTGACGTCGGAGACGGACCGGTTGAGGTCGTAGCCCCACTCGGCGGCCGCAGTCGGCTCGATGCCGAACCCGAGGAAGCCGAGCCCCGCGAGCGTGAGGATGGCCTCGGAGGCGTTGAGGGTGATGATGAGCGGCAGGGTCCGCGTCGCGTTCCGCAGCACGTGACGGAACATGATGCGGGAGCTCGACGCACCGATGACCTTCGCCGACTCGACGAACGCCTCGCTCTTGATGCGCACGACCTCGGAGCGGATCACCCGGAAGTACTGCGGGATGAAGACCACGGTGATCGAGATCGCGGCGGCGAGGATGCCGCCCCAGAGGCTCGACTGCCCGCGGCTGATGACGATCGACATGACGATCGCGAGCAGCAGCGACGGGAAGGCGTAGACCGCGTCGCACACGACGACGAGCACGCGGTCGAGCCAGCCACCGAAGTACCCGGCGACGAGCCCGAGCAGGACGCCGATGAAGATCGACAGGATGATCGCGGAGACGATGACGAAGAGCGCGGTCTGGGCGCCCCAGAGCACCCGGGACAGGACGTCGTACCCGCCGACGGTCGTGCCGAGGAGGTTCGTCGCGTTCGGCGCCTGCTGCGTGCCGAACGAACCGTCGTCGCCGCGCAGCTGGTTGAACCGGTAGGGCGCGACGAGCGGCGCGAGGATCGCGATGAGCACGAACACGCCCGTGACGACGAGACCGATGACGAGCATCGCCCGCTGCAGCCCGACCGACTGGCGGAACTGCTTCACGACGGGCAGGCGGTCGCGCAGCGGACGCTTCGCTGGCGCGGTCTGCACGGCGGTGGTGGCTGTCGGAGCACTCATGCTCAGTACCTCACCCTCGGGTCGATGATCGCCGCGATGATGTCGACGATGAAGTTGGTCAGGGCGACGATGACGGCCAGCAGCGCGACGATCCCCTGGACGGCGACGAAGTCACGCGCCTTGAGGTACTCGCTCAGCATGAAGCCGAGGCCCTTCCATTCGAACGTCGTCTCGGTGAGGACCGCGCCCGCGAGGAGGAGCGCGATCTGCAGGCCGATGACCGTGATGATCGGGATGAGCGCCGGACGGTAGGCGTGCTTCGTCACGAGCCGGAACTCGCTGACGCCGCGCGACCGGGCCGCGTCGACGTAGCCGGAACCGAGCGTGCCGATGACGTTGGTGCGGACCAGCCGCAGGAAGACGCCGGCCGTCAACAGGCCGAGGGCGATCGCCGGGAGCACCGCGTGGGCGAGGACGTCGCTGATCGCCGTCGGGTCGCCGAGGCGGATCGCGTCGATCAGGTAGATGCCGGACGGGTTGGAGATGGTCTGGAGCGTCAGCTCGGTGCCGGTGCTCGCTCGACCGGCGACCGGGAGGATCCCGAGCCAGACGGAGAAGACCAGCTTGAGCAGCAGGCCGGCGAAGAACACCGGGGTGGCATAGCTGAGGATCGCGAAGACGCGGAGGCCCGCGTCCTGCCAGCGGTCGCGGCGGGCGGCGGCGAGCATGCCGAGCGGGATGCCGACGATGAACGCGACGATGAGGGCGTAGATCGCGAGTTCGAGGGTCGCGGAGCCGTAGGTGAGGAGGACCTCGATGACCGGGCGGTTGTCGGAGATCGTCGTGCCGAAGTTGCCGACGGCGATCTGTCCGAGGAACTCGAAGTACTGGACGAAGAGCGGCCGGTCGTAGCCGGCGGCGCTGATGCGTTCCGCAAGTTGGTCGGCTGGGAGGCGACCTCCGAGCGCCGCGGTGATCGGGTCACCGGTCAGGCGCATCAGGAAGAAGACCATGGTGACGAGGATGAACACCGTCGGGATGATCAGCAGGAAGCGGATGACGAGGTACCGCCAGAGTCCGCCACCTCCGGAACGTCTGGCCGCCTTGGGGGGTGGGGTTGCGACAGCTGCCGTCATTGCAGTGGATCCTCCTCGATCACCGACTCGGTAGAGCCCGGACAGACGATCGGGGCGGCTCTGTGGAGCCACCCCGATCGCGACGTCCGACTCACCATAGTCGGCTATCAGTTGGTCAGGCTACTCAGCCCTTGGTGATGGGGGCGTAGCGGAACTTGAACGACGCATCGAGGACGGTGCCCTCGATGTCCTTGCCGACGACCGCCACCTGAGCGCCCTGGAGCAGCGGGATGGTCGACAGGTCGGCCGCCTCCGTGTCCTGGATCTGCTCGATGAGCTTGGTCCGTGCGTCCGCGTCCGTCGTCGAGCGCTGCTCGTTGATGAGGTCGTTGACGGCCGGGTTGTCGTAGTGGTTCGCGAGGAAGTTGTCCGTGGCGAAGAACGGCGTCAGGTAGTTGTCCGCGTCGGAGTAGTCCGGGAACCAACCCAGCTGGTACGCCGGGTAGACGTCCGTCGTGCGGTCCTTCGAGTACTGCACCCACTCGGTCTGCTGCAGGTTGACGGTGAACAGGCCGTCGGCCTCGAGCTGGTCCTTGATGAGCGCGTACTCGTCGCCGGAGCCGGAACCGTAGTGGTCACCGTTGTACTGGAGGTTGAGCGCGACCGGAACGGTCACACCGGCTGCCTCGAGCGTCTCCTTCGCCTTGGCGGCATCCGGGCCGCCGTCGCCGTCGCCGTAGAGGCCCTTGAGGGACTCGGTGGCACCGGTCAGGCCGGCGGGCACGTAGGAGTAGAGCGGCGTGTAGGTGTCCTTGTAGACGTCCTTGGCGATCGCAGCGCGGTCGATCAGGTCGGCAGCGGCCTGGCGGACGGCGAGCGCCTTCGCCGGGTCGGCGTCAGCGGTGGTCGCTCCGTAGGGCATCGTGTCGAAGTTGAAGACGAAGTAGCGGATCTCGCCACCGGGGCCGTCGACGACCTTGACGTTCTTGTCCTTCTTCAGGTCTTCGATGTCGGTCGCGGAGAGGCTGCGCGATGCGACGTCGATGTTGCCCTGCTTGACGTCGAGCTTCAGGTTGGACTCGTCGGTGTAGTACTTCACGTTGACGGTGTCGTTCTTCGCCTCGCCGAGGAGGCCCTGGTAGTCGGCGTACTTCTTGTACGAGATGAGCTCGTTGAACTTGTAGCTGTCGATCGTGTACTGGCCGGCGAACGCCTTGCCCTTGACGATGTCGTTGTCGGGCGTGACCTCGGTGGCGGAGAAGACGTCTTCGTCCACGATCGGGCCGACGGGGCTCGAGAGCACCTGTGGGAAGGTCTGGTCGTTCTCGGTCTTCAGCGTGAAGACGACGGTGAGGTCGTCGGGCGCGTCGGTCTTCTCGAGGTTGCTGAGGAGCGACGACGGGCCGTTGTCGTCGGCGATGGCCAGCTGACGGTCGAAGCTGAACTTCACGTCCGAGGAGGTGAGGTCGTTGCCGTTGGCCCACTTGAGGCCCTTCTTGAGCTTCACCGTGTACTCGGTCGGCGAGGTGAACTCGGCCGACTCGGCGATGTCGGGCTCGACGTCGGGGCTGTTGTACGGCGTGTTCAGGAGGAAGGGGAAGACCTGGTTCATGACGGCGAAGGAGCCGTTGTCGTACGATCCGGCCGGGTCGAGCGTCGTGACCTTGTCGGTCGTGCCGATGACGATCGTGCCGCTGGCACCGCTGCTGGAGCCGCTGCCACCGGCGGCGCAGCCGGCGAGGGCGAGGGCGGTGATGGACAGACCCGCGAGCGCGACGGCGCTCTTCCGGAATCCACTACGTGGGGATGACATTGATGTCGACCTCGTTTTTCTGTGTGTGAGAGACGGCACGGCTGTGTGCAGGTTCTTCGCACGTGCTTGTAGAGGATTACAGCACGCTCCGAACAAATCCCTCAAACCGAGAAGCCTTCCGGTGCAGATTCGTTACGAGCACGAAACGTGCGCGAGCGACATCTCTAGCGCAATGACCGCGCGTTTCGCCAGGTTCGGACGCCACCGAGATCCCGGCCTCGACGCCCCGATGGCCGGGGTCGGTCAGTACCCGCGCTCGGCGTCGAACCGGTTCAGCAGCGGTCCGCCTGCACGGTAGCGGGCGAGGTTCTCGATGAACAGTGCCGTGAGCGTCGCGTTCTCGCTCTCGACCGTGGACGCCGAGTGGGGCGAGATGAGGACGTTGTCGAGGTCCCAGAGCGGTGAGTCCGCGGGCAGCGGCTCCTCGCGGAAGACGTCGAGCGCCGCGCCACCGAGCTTGCCCGACCGAAGTGCCTCGATCAGCGCGTCCTCATCGACGACCTGCCCGCGGGAGATGTTGACGATGGCGGCGCCGTCGGGCAGGAGCGCGATCCGGTCGGCGTCGATGAGGTTCTCGGTCTCGGGCGTGAGCGCCGTGCAGAGGACGAGCACGTCGGTGCCCGGCAGCACCTCGTCGAGCCGGTCCACATCGCTCAGCTCGACACCGTCGGGGAGCTCATAGGTGCCGCCGACCCGACCCACCGCGGTCACCCGTGCGCCGATGGCGTCGAAGGTCCGCACCACGTTCGACCCCATGCCGCCGACGCCGACGACCGTGACCCGCATCCCGGCGAGCTGCCTGGTCGTGTACCGCTCGAACCGGCGCTCACGCTGCCGTCGCTGGAGGAACGGAACACCCTTCACCACGAAGAGCGCCCCGGTGAGGGCGAACTCGGCGAGTGGTACGGCATGCACGCCGCCCGCCGTCGTGACGGTGATGCCGCTGCCGTCGAGTCCGGTCCGGCGCATGAACGCACCGATGCCGGCGCTCGTCGCCTGGATCCATCTCAGGTTCGGGGCGCGCTCCGGCAGTGCCGCCGGGTCCTGCCAGTCGAAGTCGAACGCGACGTCGGCCCGGGCGAGCATGTCCGCCCACCGTTGCTGGTCCGCTGCGGACAGCTCGGGTGCCGGCCCACGGTGATCGGCGACGTACTGCGGGACCGCGACGAGCGTCGGGTCGTACAGCACCTCGACATCCGGGTGGGAGGCGCCGATCGCCTCGACGTACTCAGGCTCGAGGTGACTCGCGATGAGGATCCGCATGATGGTCCATCATGCCCTGCGATGCCCTGCGCCCGGACTCAGTCGTTGATGGCGGCGTTGGCCGCCTCCTGCGCCTTCTTGAGACCGTCGGCGACGGGCGTCGTGCCCGCGAAGATCTCCTTGAAGATCGGGTCGTAGGCGGCGAGTCCCTTCGCGTACCCGGCACCCGTCGGCGGCGCGATGGTCTTCGCGTCGTCGGCGATCACGTCGAAGAAGGGCTGCACGTCGACGTCCTGGCCCTTCCAGTAGTCGAAGTACTGCTTCTGGGCCGCGGTGACGGCGGGGACCGCCGAGCCGGACGAACCGACGGGGGCGTTGCCCTCGGTGCTGCCCAACCAGGCGAGCACCTTCTTCACCTGGTCGGGGTGCTTCGTGGCCGCGTTGCCCGCTGCGGCGATCCCGTTCGTGACGCTGACCTTGCCCGCAGGGCCGGCCGGGAGCTCGGCGACACCCCAGCGGAAGTCGGCACCGTCGTGCACGGCCTTCAGGCTGTAGAGCCCCGACTGGAACATCGCGACCTTGCCCTGGAGGAAGGCGTCGCGGGAGAAGTCGCCGTCGGCGTTCGTGGAAGCGGCCGGTGGGGCGACCTTGGCACCGTTGATCGCGTTGACGAGGTAGTTGACGGACTCGCTCGTCTTCGGGTCGTTGAACGCGAAGTCGTCGCCGTCCTGGTATTTCCCGCCGTTCGAGCCGATGAACGGCAGGAGCACGGCCTGCAGGTCGTACCCGAGGCCGGTGCCGTAGGTCGCGGGCGCCGCCGGGTTGAAGCCGGGCTGGTCGGCCGAGACCCCGGCTGCGTCCTTCGTCAGCTTCTTCGCCAGGGGCAGGAAGGTGTCCTTCGTCGCGTCGGGCGACCACGTCGCCTCCTCGAGCTCGGCGGGCTTCACGCCGGCCGCGTCGAGGAGGTCGGCGTTGTAGTAGACCGCGATGCCGGCGTCGGACAGTTGCGGGACGGCCCAGAGCTTGTCGTTCCGGGTGAACTGGCTGACGACGCTCGGCGCCCAGTCCTTCGAGGCGTCCTTGCCGAGCGTCTGCCCGACGTCGAGCACGCTCCCGCTGTCCGCGTACCCGGCGAGATAGGAGTTGTTCAACCAGAAGACGTCGGGAGCGGTGTCCGCCGCGACGTCGGTGCGGAGCTTCGTCCAGTAGTCCGCCCATTCGACGACGTCGACGCGGACACGGATGTCGGGGTTCTCTCGCTCGAAGGCGGCGAACGAGGTCTCATAGGCGTCGGCGACGGCGGCATCCCAGACGCGAACCGTGACCGTCGTGCGCTCCGTGGATCCGGCGGCGCAACCGCTCAGCATCAGGGCGGAGGCGGCCGCGATCGCGAGGGCGGCGTGTCGCTTGAGCATGAGAATCCTTCGTTCCGTGAACCTCAGGGAGGCTAGCAGTTCAGTCTGAACGCTCGCGAGCTGTCAGAAACGGTCAGTGTGACGCCGTCTGACTGTGCGTTTGTGACAGTTCGCGGGCAGGTGGAGCTGTCACCGGGAGGACCACCAGTCGAGGAGGCGGCGGGTGGCCTCCTCCTCGCCGAGCGGGCCCTCGTCGAGACGCAGCTCCAGCAGCCAGCGGTACGCCTCGCCGACCTCGCGACCGGGTGCGATGCCCAACACCTCCTGGATGCGGTTGCCGTCGAGGTCGGGCCGGACGGACTCGAGCTCCTCCTGCTCCTGGAGCTCGACGATGCGCTGCTCCAGGTCGTCGTAGGCGAAGCCGAGGCGGTCGGCCTTGCGCCGGTTGCGGGTCGTGACATCGGCGCGGACGAGCATGTGCAGCCGCTCGAGCAGCGGACCGGCGTCGCGGACGTAGCGCCGCACCGCGGAGTCGGCCCACACGCCCTCGGAGTACCCGAAGAACCGCATGTGCAGCTCGACAAGCCGCGCGACGCTCTTGATCGTGTCGCCGTCGTACCGGAGCGCGGTGAGGCGCTTCTTCGCCAGCTTCGCACCCACGAGGTCGTGGTGGTAGAAGGTGACGGCTGCGCCGGGGCCGGTCTTCTTCGTCGCCGGCTTGCCGATGTCGTGGAGGAGCGCGGCCCAACGCAGGACGAGGTCGGGCGCCTCGCCGGGGTGCCGCGAGTGCTCGTAGCCGATCGCCTGCTCGAGCACCGTGAGCGAGTGCTGGTAGACGTCCTTGTGGTGGTGGTGCTCGTCGGGCTCCAGCCGGAGCGCGGGCAGCTCGGGCAGCACGAGGTCGGCGATGCCGGTGTCGACGAGCAGCTCGAGGCCCGCGCGCGGGTGGTCGGTGGCCAGCAGCTTGCCGAGCTCGGCCTGGATGCGCTCGGGGCTCACGATGGAGATGGTCTCGCGACGCTCCTCCATGGCCTCGATGACGTCGTCGGTGGGCCGGAAGCCGAGCTGCGAAGCGAACCGCGCGGCTCGGAGCATACGCAACGGGTCGTCGCCGAAGGAGACCTCGGGCGAGCTCGGCGTCCGCAGCAGGTGGGCGACGAGGTCCTCGACGCCGCCGGACGGGTCGACGAGGGTGATCTCGGGGATGCGGAGCGCCATCGAGTTGACCGTGAAGTCGCGCCGACGCAGATCGTCTTCGAGGGTGTCGCCGAACGCGACGACCGGCTTGCGGGTCACGCCGTCGTAGGCGTCGGCCCGATAGGTCGTGATCTCGACCGTGTCGGCGTGCTCGACGCCGTCGTCGTCGGTGACGGTGACCTTCGCGCCGATCGTCCCGAAGTCGCGGCCGACGTCCCACCAGGCGCTCGCCATCGGCTTGAGGACCGCGAGGATCTGGTCGGGCGAGGCGTTCGACGTGAAGTCGAGGTCGCTCACGGTGCGACCGAGCATCGCATCGCGAACCGGTCCGCCGACGAGGGCCAGTTCGTACCCGGCTTCGTCGAACGCCGACGCCACCCGAGCGACCACGGGCGACGAGGCCAGGTCCTGCAGGCGCACCAAGGATTCCGCCACGCTCACCATGGGTCAATCGTACCCGGACGCCGCCTGCGACCCCGTCGTCGTCAAGCCGCGAGCGGTCCCGGGCGACGGCCGTACAATAACGATGAACCCACTCCCCAGCAGACCAGAGGCGGACACGATCACGAACGAACTCGACGACCAGCGGCCAACCGTCGGCACTCAGGCACCGACGGCCTTCACCAGTACCGCGAAGGACCCGATTCCGCCGGAACTCCCGTTCACCACCGCCCCTGAGCTCGTCCTCGTGACCGGTGGCTCCCGATCGCAGCGCTTCGACCGCCCCGACGTCGTGCAGCGCAAGGGCGTGTACACCCTCATCAACGGTCACCTGACCCCACAGCAGTCGATGGTGGAGGACCTGCTCGCCGTCGCCGACGTGCTCGACGCGGCCGAGATCGAATACCTCCTCATCCGGGGCGAGCACGACCGCCCCGTCATCGTGGTCGACCGCTCCCTGCGCAAGCGCCTGCAGACCGCACTCGCGGAGGCGTTCGCCGACGAGCCCTTCTACAGCGTGCCGCTCAAAGCGCGCATGTCGACGGTGAAGCCGGCCGGCGATCCGCACCTCCTCTCCGACGGCCTGCTCACCGGCGCCCGCAAGGCCGAGGTGTTCCGGCTGTACCGGCCGCGCATCGAACCGCTCGGCCGCCTCCGCTACGGCATGGAGACCGCCCTGCAGCTCGAACTCTGGCGCTTCGGCGACGAGGAGATCACCGCTCCCGTGGAGAACGTCCTCATGCGGACGTACATGCCCCGCACCGAGGCCGTCGAGACGACCGTCGAACGCTACGGACGCAGCTGGCGGACGCTCGAGCACATGTTCGGCGCGCTCGCGAGCGATGTCACCTTCGACATCGACCTCGTCTTCTCGTGGGTGGACGGCTCCTCCGAGGAGTTCCAACGCGCCCGCGCCAAGCGGATGCAGAGCTACGTCGTCGGCGACGGCGACGACTCCGACGCCCGCTTCCGCCAGATCAACGAGCTCAAGTACGCCCTTCGCAGCGTGCACACCTTCGCCCCGTGGATCCGACGCATCTTCATCGCGACCGACTCCCCCGCGCCCGAATGGCTGGCGGAGCACCCGAAGGTCACCATCGTGCGCAGCGAGGAGTTCTTCGGCGACCTCGACGCCCTGCCGACGCACAACTCCATGGCCGTCGAGAGCCAGCTGCACCGCATCGAGGGGCTGTCGGAGCACTTCCTTTACTCCAACGACGACATGTTCCTCGGCCGACCGATCAGTCCCGAATTGTTCTTCTCACCGGGCGGCATCAGCAAGTTCGTGGAGGCGACCACCCGCATCGGCCTCGGGGCGAACGACCCCTCGCGCAGCGGCTTCGAGAACGCGGCCCGCGTGAACCGTCGACTCCTGCACGAGCGCTTCGGACGCGTCACCACCCGTCACCTCGAGCACTGCGCCGCGCCCCTCCGCCGGAGCATCATGGCGGAGATGGAGCAGGAGTTCGCGGAGGAGTTCCGCGCGACCTCCCACAGCGCGTTCCGTGCGGCCGACAACATCTCGGTGACGAACTCGTTCTACCACTACTACGGCCTCATGACGGGTCGCGCGGTGCAGCAGACCCAGGCGAAGGTCCGCTACATCGAGACGACGCTCAAGCAGTCGCTCGGGCAGATGGAACGACTCCTCAAGCGACGCGACCAGGACATGTTCTGCCTGAACGACGGCAGCCGGCCGGAGATCTCGGTGGAGCAGCGCACCACCGCGGTGATCGACTTCCTCGAGCGGTACTTCCCGTTCCCGGCCCCGTGGGAGCGCGAGGCCGCCGTGCCGAGCGCGCTCGAGATCGAGCCCGCCAAGCTCAGCTGACCGCCCTTCGACAGGCTCAGGGACCGGACGGGGTGCTCAGGGACCGGAATCGGTCACTGAGCCGAACCCGGTCACTGAGCTTGTCGAAGTGCCGCCCGTCGACAAGCTCAGGGGACGATGCGCTCTGCGCGGAGGCGGTCGAAGATCGCGGTGAAGGCGTCCAGCGTCCGCCGGTAGCCGGTGAAGCCGGCGAGTCGGCTCTTGCCCATGTCGGTGACGACCTCGATGTCCCGGCCGAGGTCGCCGTCGGTGTGCCACCACGACGCCACGCGGGAGAGGTCGGCCTCGACGAGACCGTGTTCGGCCACCTCCTCGGCCCAGGTGCCCTCGACGCCCGCCATCTGCTGCTCGAGCGGACGCGGCTCGGTGTCGAAGCCCTCCGGCTCGACGCCGAGGTGCGCCGCCAGTCGCGGCCACATCCAGCGCCAGCGGAAGACGTCGCCGTTGACGATGTTGAACGCCTCGTCCGCACCGGCCGGTGAGGTCGCAGCCCAGAGCATCTGCTCGGCGAGGAGTCCGGCGTCGGTCATGTCGGTGAGGCCGTTCCACTGGGTCTCGGAACCGGGGAACACGAACGGTCGGTCGAGTCGCTTGCAGAGCGCCGCCTGCACCGCGAGCGTGGACGCCATGTTCATCGCGTTGCCCACCGCATGTCCGATCACGGTGTGGGAGCGGTGCACCGACCAGGTGAACCCCGCTCGCGCAGCCGCGGCGAAGAGCTCGTCCTCCTGCTCGTAGTAGAAGTTGGGCGTGTCCAGTCGGTCCTCGTCCTCGTGGAACGGGGTGTCGGGCATCTCGCCCGCCGCGTAGGCCTCGAACGGGCCGAGGTAGTGCTTCAGGCCGGTGACCAGGGCGACGTGCTGAACGGGCTCGGCGGAGAGGGCGGCGAGCAGGTCGCGGACCATGCCGCCGTTGACCCTGATGTTCTCGGCCTCGGTGTCCTGACGTGACCAGGCGGTGAAGAACACGTGGGTGACGCCGGTGCCACCGAGGGCGCGCGCGAGGTCGGCCGCGTCCCGGAGGTCGGCCGCGACGTGCTCGACCTGCGGGTGGGCCGCCGGCGCGCGGCGAGAGAGGGCGAGGATCCGCCAGCCACCGTCCTCGAGGAGCTGCGACACGATCGCGGAACCGGTGATGCCGCTGGCGCCGACGACGAGTGCGGTGCGGGGTGCTTCTGGGGAGGTCATCCGTCCACGATAGGCGCGTCGGACCGGGGAGGCTCCCGGAACGGCGGACCCGCCGGGCTGCGGTACCCTGCCGGGCTGCGGCCCTTCGACAGGCTCAGGGAGCGGGGAACGTGCGGCCCTTCGACAAGCTCAGGGAGCGGGGAACGTGCGGCCCTTCGACAGGCTCAGGGAGCGGGGAAAGGCGAGGCCCTTCGACAAGCTCAGGGACCGGAGGGAAGTTCAGGGAGCGGGGAGGTGCCGCCCTAGACGAGGACGCCGATCGGCATCGTCAGCGGCGGCTCCGGCTGCACCGGCACCGTGTCCGACACGGGAAGCTCGATGCCGTCGCGAGCGAGCAGGCGCGCACTCTCCTCGGCGTCGATGTAGTGCAGCGGCGGGGTCTCCCCCAGCGGCACCACCGAGTGCAGGACCGTCTTGCCGTACACGTGGACGAGGTTGAACGCCCGCGCGCCGTCGCGACCACGCGTCCCGCCGACGGGCACGTTGAGGTCCTGCGTGTAGCACGTGGCCGAGGCGACCGACACCGGGATGCCCGCGAAGGTCGCGGTCGACGAGTAGTGCAGGTGCCCGGCGATGATGCTCCGGACGTCGGACCCCTCGAGCACTTCGGCGAGCTTCGCCTGATCGCGCAGCTCGACGCTCACGGCGAGGTCGAGCACGCTCGGGACGGGCGGGTGGTGCATCGCGAGGATCGTGCCGTGGGGCGCCTTCGTCGAGAGTTCCTCGGCGAGCCAGTCGAGCTGCTCGTCCGACACCTCACCGTGGTGGTGCCCGGGGACGCTGGAGTCGAGGGTGATGACGCGGAGGCCGTTGACGTCGTAGACGCGGTCGACCGGGCGGGTGGTCGGCACCTCACCGAACAGCCCGGCCCGGAACGCCTGGCGGTCGTCGTGGTTGCCCATCACCCAGATGATCTGCGATCCGAGGCGCTCGGCGACCGGCTCGACGATGGAGCGGATGCGGTCGTACGCGTCGGGTTCGCCCTTGTCGGCGAGGTCACCCGTGAAGACGATCGCTTCGGGCCGACCTCCGGACGCCTCGAACTCGGCGAACAGGTGACGCAGATGCGTCTCGCTGTCGACGCTGTCGTAGAGGCTCCCCCCGCCGGCGAGGAGGTGCGTGTCGCTCACATGGAGCAGGAAGTGATCGGGCCTCGGGTACTCGGCCGTGCGAAGACTCACGTGACAACTCTCGTTCGAGCGATGCTCTCCGAACCGCATCGCAGCTGTTTGACCATCTGACCAGACTCGGTTGAACGGCAACGGAACGCCACGCTACGACGCGGGAAACTCGTGAGCAAGGTCACGAGCCGACATCCAGGGGACTCACACCTGACGGTGGGCTGCGGGAGGATGTCCGCATGCCCTACCTCGACGACGATGAGCAGCCGCTGCAGCGGATCGATCTGGCGCAGATCCCCCCGACCGGACGCCGGTTCCGGCTCGAACGGCGGATCGGGTTCCAGGAGCACGCACCTGACGGTCCCGTCGTGTGGGCACCGGCGTCCGACGGCGGGCACGACGGCGGCCGCACGGAGGGATGGACCGACCTCGCGTCCGTCCCGGGCGTCCTGTGGAGCTTCATCGGCAGCTACGGCCGGCAGTCCGCGCCGGCCGTCGTGCACGACCACCGGGCGCTCCTCGCACTCGGGCTCCCGGCGGACCAAGCACTCGAGCAGCGGTTCGAGGACGATCGACAGTTCCGCGTCGGCCTCCGCCAGCAGCGGGTGCCGCTCCTCCGGGCCTGGCTCATGTGGGCGGTCGTGTCGGTCGAGCGGTACGTCAGGCACGCTCCAGGCATCGCCGCCGTACTGATCGGGCAGTCGGTCCTCGGGGTCCTGGCCGTCTGGGTCGCGACGATCGGACTCGTCACGCCCGTGCTCGGCGCTCCGACGCCCGGGTGGCTCGGCCTCGCGATGGCACCCGCGGTCCTCGCCGTGTGCTGGCGGGAGGAACGGAGACTCCTCGTCTGGTTGCCGTACGCCGGTGCGCTCCTCGGGCCGCTCCTCCTCGTCCAGCTCGCGGCGGTCGGCGCGTTCCGCCTCCTCGAACTGCTCGTCCGGGAGACGATCGACCGCCCGTTCATCGACGACTCCCCCGGCCCCGTCGGCCCGCCGACCCTCCGCTGACCGGTTCCCTGACTCAGGAACGCCTCGGCGTGTCGAGCGCGGGGGACCCGACACGCCGAGACGCTCCTGAGACAGGGACGGAGCAGGGGTCCGGCTAGGCGCCGGGGAGGGTGCCGAGTCCGTCGACGACCGGGATCGCCGCGAGGAGCCGCTGCGTGTAGGCGTCCTGCGGGTCGGACCAGACGCGGTCGACCGGACCGTGCTCGACGATGCGACCGGCGCTCATGACCGCCACGTCGTCCGCGATGACCCGCACGACGGACAGGTCGTGGCTGATGAACAGGAGCGCCGCGCCGGTCTCGACCGCCAGCTTCCGCATGAGCTTCGCCACCCGTGCCTGCAGGGAGGCGTCGAGCGACGCGATCGGCTCATCGCCGATGAGCAGCTCGGGGCCCGCCGCGATGGCCCGGGCGATCGCGATGCGCTGCCGCTGGCCACCCGAGAACTGGTGCGGGTAGCGGGTGCGGCTGGCGGCGTCGAGCTCGACGTGCTCGAGCAGCTGACCGACGTCCCACGCGTCGCGCACCGGGTTGACCCGGAGGCCGTCCTCGATCTGACTCCCGACCGTGCGGCGCGGGTTCAGCGACGCGTACGGGTTCTGGAAGACCATCTGGATCCGCAGCAGTTCGGGTGCGCGCTTCCGGAGGCCCAGCTTGCCGATCGGCGTGCCGTTGAACGTGATCGCGCCACCAGAAGTCGGTTCCAGGCCGCAGACCGCTCGCGCCAGGGTCGACTTGCCGCAGCCCGACTCCCCCACCAGGCCGAGCACCTGTCGGGGTTCGAGGTCGAAGCTCACGCCGTCGACCGCGTTCAGCGTGCCGCGACCGGGCAGCTTGTACGTCACGTGGACGTCGTCGAGGTGCAGCAGCGTCATGACGCCGCCTCCGTTCCCGTGTCGGGCAGCGCGTCGATGAGCGCCTTGGTGTACTCGTGCTGCGGATCGGTGATGACCTGGTACCGGCTGCCGTGCTCGACGATCTCGCCGAGCCGCATGACCGCGATCGTGTCGGCGAGCGCCGACATCACCCCGAGGTCGTGGGTGACGAGGATGATCGCGATCCCGAGCTCGTCGCACAGCTTCCGCAGCAGGCGGAGGATGCCGGCCTGGACCGTGACGTCGAGGGCCGTGGTCGGTTCGTCGGCGATGAGCACGGAGGGCTCGCACATGAGCGCCGAGGCGATCGCGATGCGCTGCAGCTGTCCGCCCGAGAACTGGTGCGGGTACTTGCGCAGCGCCGCCTCCGGGTTCGGGACGGCGACGAGGCCGAGCATCTCGAGCGCCCGCGCGTGGGCGGCCGCCTTCGAGGCTCCCGTGTGGTGCCGGTAGTGGTCGACGAGTTGGGCCTCGACCGTGAGCATGGGGTGCAGGCTCGCGGTCGGGTCCTGGAAGATCATCGCGACCTCCGTGCCGCGGTATCGGTTCATGGTGCGCTGCTTGAGCCCCACGAGTTCGGTGCCGTCGAAGCGGATGCTGCCGCCGAGGTCCGCGCCGGCCGGCAGGAGCCCGCAGATCGCGAGCCCGGTCATGGTCTTGCCTGACCCTGACTCACCGGCCAGTCCGGTGATGCGACCGGCGGGGACCTCGAGGTCGATGCCGCGGAGGATCTGCTTGGTGGCTGCCCCGCGACCGAAGCCGAGGGTGAGCCCCTCGATGACGATCCCGCCACCGCTGCCGCCTGCTGCCTGCGTCATGTCGCGTCCTTTCGGGTCGCTCGCACCGCGCGCGCCGCTCACAGCGCGCGCCCCTGAACGGCTTCCTGCGACCGGGGGTCGAGGGCGTCGCGGAGGGCGTCGCCGAGGAAGTTGAAGGCGAGCACCACCGTGAGGATGGCGAGTCCCGGGAAGACCGCGATCCACCAGGAGGAGAAGTTCTGCACCCCGTCGGACACCATCGCGCCCCAGTCCGGCGTCGGCGGGACGGCACCGAGGCCGAGGAACGAGAGACCCGACAACAGCAGGATGGCCGTACCGACGTCGAGTGTGGCGAGCACGACGACCGGCGACACGACGTTCGGCAGGATGTCCTTGCCGAGCGAGGTGAACGGTCCGTTGCCGAGCAGACGACCGGCGATGACGTACTCGGCACCCCTGGCTCCGATGACGAGCGAACGCGTCACGCGGGCATAGGCCGGCCACGACACGATGAGCATCGCGATGACGGCGTTCGTGAGGCTCGGGCCGAGCGCTGCGGCGATGACCATCGCGAGGATGATCGTCGGGAACGCGAACACGAGGTCGGCGATCCGCATGATGGTCTCGTCGAGGGCTTTGCCGAAGTAGCCGGCGATCGCCCCGAGGAGCGAACCGATGAGCATCGCGAAGATCACGAGCATGAGGGCGAGCGGGATCGAGACCTGCGCGCCACTGACGACCCGGGACAGGACGTCGCGGCCCACCTGGTCGGTGCCGAACCAGTGCGCGGCACTCGGGGCCTGCAGCCGGTCGAAGTCCTGGGCGAGCGGGTCGAACGGCCGGATCCACGGCGCGAGCACCGCGACGAGCAGCCAGAAGAGCACGATCACACCACCCGCGACGGCGAGCGGGGTGCGCAGCTGCTTCGAGATGCGGAGGCGGCCCTTGCGCTTGGTCTGGACGGCGAGGACGTCGGTCATGCCACCCTCACTCTCGGGTCGATGAAGCCGTACAGCACGTCGACCAGGAAGTTCAGGCCGATGTACACGAAGCCGACGATGAGCCCGACGCCCATGATCGCGGGCAGGTCGAGTTTGGTCGCCGCGGAGTACGCGTACTCGCCGAGGCCGTGCCACGAGTACACCTTCTCGACGAGGACCGTCCCGGACAGCAGCGACCCGAAGGCGACGCCGAGCACGGTGATGATGGGGACGAGCGCACCGCGGAGGACGTACCGGGTCACGACGACGTGGCCGGGAAGGCCCTTCGCCCGCGCTGCCCGGACGTAGTCGAGGTCGAGCACCTCGAGGATCGCCGACCGTGCGAACCGGGTGAGTAGACCGATCGTGTAGAGCGCCAGGACCGAGGCGGGCAGGATCAGGTGGGCGATGGCGTCGCCGAAGGTCGACCACTGGCCGGCAAGCAACGCGTCGATCGTGTACATCCCGGTGACCTTCGGCGGCGGGATCGCCGCGGGCGAGAGCCGCCCGGAGCCCGGGAACCAGTGCAGCTGGGAGAAGAACACGAAGTAGACGACGAGTGCGAGCCAGAACGACGGCACCGAGATGCCGATGAGGCTCACGACCCGGATGACCTGGTCGGTGATCGTCTTGCGTCGCAGCGCGGCCCACATGCCGAGACCGACGCCGATGATGATCGAGATGACGATGGCGGTGAGCGCCAGTTCGGCCGTGGCCGGGAAAGCGCGACCGAGTTCGTCCGCGACGGCGCCGCGGGTCTGCTGCGAGGTCCCGAGGTCACCCTGGAACAGGTTCGCGACGTACGTGACGTACTGGACGGGCAGTGGCTTGTCGAGGCCGGCGCTCTCGCGGAACTGCGCGACGATCGTCGGATCCGCTGCGGCCTGCTCACCGAGCGCCGCCTGCACGGGGTCCGCGGGGACGAGGTTGGTCAGCGTGAAGGTGACGAGCGTCACCCCGAACATCAGGAGGACCGTGAGTCCGAGCCGGATGCCGAGGTAGCGCGCGAGCGGGTGGAGACCCGCTCGCGCGCTGGACGTCGTCGGTGCGACGCTACTTGATTCCGGCAAGATCGACGGTCCAGGTCGGGTTCAGCGGAACCTCGGTGATCGTGGTCGCGGTGACCACGTTCTGCGCCGGCTGCAGGAGCGGGATGAACGGTCCGCTCGCGTTCTGCGCCTTCTGGAGGTCCTGGTACGCGGCGGCACGGGCGTCCGTGTCGGTCGCGGCGAGCGCCGCGTTCGCGAGGTCGGTCACGGTCGGGTCGGCACCGGCCGGCCAGCCCGCACGGAGGCCGACGAGCTCGCCCGGCGTGAACGCGAGGTAGTTCGACGGGTCCGGGAAGTCCGGGCCCCAGTACCAGAGACCCACGGTCTCCTTGCCGTCGCGGTAAGCGTCCAGCTCGGTGGCGACCGGAGCCGGGGCCAGCGTGATGGTGATGCCGACCGACTTCAGCTGCGCCTGGACCGACTCGGCGATGCTCTGGAGCGACAGCCCCTGCACCGTGATGTCGTTCGGGAAGTTCAGCGTGACGGCTTCGCCCGCGTAGCCGGACTCCTTGAGGGCCGCCTTCGCCGCATCGGCGTCGAACTGGTTGCCGTCGGCGGCGTCGAGCGCACCGTTGAAGATCGAGGGGATGAAGCCACCGGGACGGACGGAACCGTCGCCGGCGAGGTCGACGATCTTGTCGTAGTCGATGCCGAGCTTGACGGCCTCGAGGAACTTCGGGTTGCTCGTGATGTCGCTGATCGCGGGGTCCTGGTTGAGCATGAGGAAGATCATGTAGCGCGAGGGGTTCGCGATGATCTTCACCTTCGAGTCGTCGAGCTCGGAGACCTGGTCGGGGTTCAGGTCGAGGGCGACCTGCGAGTCACCGGCCTCGACGTTGAGCTTCTGGGTCGGGCCCTGCACGTTGCGGAGGACGACGCGCTCGTACGCGGGCTTGGTCCCCGTGTACTCGGGGTTCGCCGTGAAGACGACCTGCGAGGCGGCGTCGAAGGATTCGAGCTTGTACGGGCCGGAGCCCGCGGAAGTGGTGTTGAGGAACGACTCGGCCGCGTCGTCGGCGGTCGCGCTGCCACCGTTCTCTTCGACGACCTTCTTGTTCACGACGCCGAGGGCTGGGTTCGGCAGGATGAACGGGAGGGCGGGGTTCGGCGTCGCCGAGGTGAGCGTGAGGGTCGTGTCCGAGGTCTTCTCGATCGTGACGCCGTCGAGCAGGAAGGACGGGTTGCCCTTCACGCCCTGGACGCGCTGCAGCGAGAACACCGCGTCGTCGACGGTCACGTCGGAGCCGTCGGAGAACTTCTTGCCGTCCTTCATCGTGAGGGTCATCACCGTGTTGTCGGCGTTCATCTCGTAGCTCGCGAGGCCGTCGACGGGGGCGGTGACGTCGTCGCCCTTGAAGGTGAGGAGGGTCTCGTAGAGCGCCTTCGCGACGATCGAGCCGGTCGTCTCGTACTCGCGGTTCGGGTCGGCGGTCTTGAGGTCGAAGGACGCGTCGACGACGAGCGACTTGCCCGCGCTGTCATCGGAGCCACCTGAGGGGGAGCAGGCGCTGAGCGCAAGGCCGGCGGCGAGGGCGAGGCCGAGGGCCGCCATGCCGCGCCGGCTCGTGCGGCTGAAGGATCGTGACAAGGTGGAGCTCCTTATCTGGTTGGAGGGATGAGCTGAAAGTAGTGCGATACGCGATCATTCGTCAATCCACAAGCCGTTACCAAAGAAGAATTGTCTCGATTTCGCGGCGAATCTGCCATATCCTCTCAATCGACCGCCAGGACCACCGCCGAATCTGGACGTTTGGAGCAATCGATGCAACTCGACGACACCCACATCCGCATGTTGGAGCTGCTCCGGGAGGACGGGCGGGCTTCGGTCGCCGCACTCGCGGAGGAACTCGGGATCTCCCGCTCGAACGCCTACTCGCGCTACGAGGCGATGCTCCGCGCCGGCGTCCTGAAGGGGGTCCACGCGGAGATCGAGCCGGCCACGGTCGGGCTCGGTGTCGCGGCCATGGTCTTCATCACGCTGCGCCAGAGCCAATGGGCGGACTTCCGCGCGCGGCTGTCCTCGGTCCCGGAGCTGGAGTACTTCGCCGTCACGACCGGCGAGCACGACGCGATGATGCTGATCCGGGCCCCCGACGTGGCGGCGATCCACGAACTGGTCGCCACCCGGCTCGCGCAGTGGCCGTCCATCAAGGCGACGACGACCGTCTTCCTCATGGACGAGGAGCGGTCGAACGTGTCGCTCCGCATGACGAGGTCCGAGCGCACGAGCGTCGAGGACTCCGGCGAGCGCTTCGGCATGACGCGGTTCGTCCGCACGAGCGACGAGCGCGCCCAGCGGGTGCCGGAGCGACGCGGACGCTGACCGGGCGTCGGTGGCGCGCCGGCCCTGGCCGGTTCAGGCGGCGGCGATCTCCCGACAGACGCTGACGTGGGCCTGCCCGTCCGGGCCGATGAAGTCCTCGGTGAGGACGAACGAGCCGTCCTCGGCGCGGGAGATGATCGAGCTCGCTTCGCCGCGCGTCGTCAGGTCGCCGGCACGATTGCGGTGCACGAACGAGATGTCGATGCGTTCGCCGGTGCGCACCCCGCAGAACCGTCCGACGGAGACGGTGTCGCCGACGTATTCGCCCCAGAGCACGCCGTGCGTCTCGTGGTAGACGAATCGCGTGGGCGCGTCGGCGTCGACGACGCTCGCGGACGACGACACCATGTCGAACACCTTCGCATCGAGGTTGAAATCGAGCGTGGCACTGGTGCCGGTGTCGGCGGTTCCTGTCATGCCGTCATTCTGCGGAGGCGTCCGAACAGGTGTCAACCTGCCGACGATCCGTCCATCCCGTCCATCACCTGAGCCGGTCGGACAGGACGAAACGCCGGATCTGACGACACCGACGAGATGTTCCGCTGGCTCCAGGCGTCGCAGCTTGACGGCGTCCACCGCGGGTGGCTTACTGATCTCCATGTGTCCAGACAGCCTGCAGTTCCGCGACCCCCGCACCCAGCCGCTCCCCCGGGACGACGCGTTCCGCGAGTACCTCGCGACGGGCTGGGGTGCGGTGGACCGCTCCGTCGACCTCGCCGAGGGTGCCGGCGCAGCCGCCGGGCGTCACCGCGACGTCGTCAGCGCGCAGTTCCCCGGCCGGTGGCTCGTGGTCACCGCGGGACGCGCCGTGACGCGCGCGAACGACACCGAGTTCCCGTTCCGGCCCGACAGCGACTTCGTGTGGCTCACCTCCTGTCAGGCGGAGGGCGCCGTCCTCGTCATGCGGCCGACCGCCGGTGGGCACGACGCGACGCTGTACCTCGCCGAGCCCGTCGGTCCCGGTGAGGAGGCGTTCTACGCCGACGCCATGCGCGGCGAGCTCTGGATCGGCCCGTCCGCCGGACTCCCCCAGTGGGCGGAGGCGCTCGGCATCGAGGTCCGCTCGCTCGAGGTGCTGGACGAGTCCCTCGCCCTCGTACCCGCCGACGCGCTCCGCGCAGGCGCCCCGGAGCCCCGGGTCGACGGTCGATTCGCGGCGTCGCGAGCGCTCCTCATCGCCCTGTCCGCCGCGAAGCTCGTCAAGGACGACTGGGAGATCGCGCAGCTCCGCGCCGCCGTGGACGCCACGGTCGGCGGGTTCCGCTCGGTCGTGCGCGAACTGCCCGCCGCCATCGAGTTCGGCGGAGAACGCTGGTTGCAGTCGACCTTCGAGCGCCACGCCCGCACCTTCGGCAACGGTGTCGGGTACTCGACGATCATCGGCAGCGGACCGCATGCTCCCACGCTGCACTGGACGCGCTGCGACGGTCCGGTCCTCCCCGAGCATCTCATCCTCATGGACGCCGGTGTCGAAGCCCGCTCGTTGTACACCGCCGACGTCACGAGGACCTTCCCGGCGAGCGGGTCCTACACCGCGGCCCAGCGCGAGATCCACGACCACGTCGAGCGGGCCCACCGCGCCGCGATGTCGGAGGTGGGCCCCGGCCGGTCGTTCATCGACATGCGGAACACGGCCTACGAGCAGATCGCCACGAGCCTCCGCGAACTCGGCATCCTGCAGGTGTCGGTCGACGAGGCGATGTCGCCGAACGGCCAGCAGCACCGCCGCTACCTGCCGAGCGGCACCGGCCACCATCTCGGACTCGACGTGCACGACTGCGCCCGCATCGGCGACGAGCGGTACCTCGACGAGCCGTTGCAGCCGGGCGCCGTCCTGACGGTCGAACCGGGCCTCTACTTCCACGCGAACGACCTCACCGTGCCGCCGGAGCTGCGCGGTATCGGCATCCGCATCGAGGACGACCTGCTCGTGACCGCCACCGGCCACGAGGTCCTCTCCGCAGCACTCCCGATCAGCGCGGACGGTCTCGAGGCCTGGTTGCGGAGCTGACCGACGGTTCACGACTCAGGACGGTCGCCGCGTGTCGCGGCCCTTCCGTTCGGCGCGAGCAGCGACTCGCCGGGGCGTCCTGCGTTGTGAACGCGCCTAGGCTTGCACGGTGAGTCAGCCCGACGCGCCCATGCGCACCGCCGTCCGCCCGAGCCCCGGCGTCATCGCGACCCTGCGGAACCCCAGGGCTTTCAGTGTCGAGATCCTCGCCGGGATCGTGACGACGCTGGCGCTCATCCCCGAGGTCATCTCCTTCTCGATCATCGCCGGCGTCGACCCGAAGGTCAGCCTTATCGCCTCCGTCGTCCTCGCGATCTCGATGTCGATCCTCGGCGGGCGCCCGGCGATGATCACGGCCGCCGCGGGAGCCGTCGCCCTGGTCGTCGCGCCGCTCGTCAAGGATCACGGCGTGGAGTACCTGCTCCCCGCGGTGATCCTCGCGGGCCTCATCCAGATCGTGTTCGGCGTGACCGGTCTCTCCCGACTCATGCGGTTCATCCCCCGCTCGGTGATGATCGGCTTCGTCAACGCGCTCGGCATCCTCATCTTCGTCGCCCAGGTCCCCCACCTGCTCGGCGTCCCGTGGCTCGTCTACCCGCTGTTCGTCATCACGGTGCTGATCGTCCTGCTGCTCCCCAAGCTCACCACCGCGGTGCCGGCGCCGCTCGTCGCCATCGTCGTCGTCACCGCGATCACGATGATCGCGCACGCCGCCGTGCCGACCGTCGGCGACCAGGGCGACGTCTCCGGCGGCCTCCCCGGGCTGACCGCGCTGCTCGTGCCGCTGAACCTCGAGACGCTCGGCATCATCTGGCCGACCGCGCTGAGCGTCGCGTTCGTGGGGCTCATGGAGACCCTCCTCACGGCGAAACTCGTCGACGACATCACCGACACGACGTCGTCGAAGGGGCGCGAGTCGTGGGCACTCGGCGTCGCCAACATCCTGGCCGGTTGGTACGGCGGGATAGCCGGCTGCGCGATGATCGGTCAGACGGTCGTGAACGTCAAACTGGGCCGCGCTCGGACGAGGATCTCCACCTTCATCGCCGGCGTCTTCCTCCTGCTGCTCGTGACCGCGCTCAGCCCGGTGATGGCGCAGATCCCGATGGTCGCGCTGGCCGCCGTGATGATGATCGTCGCCATCAAGACCGTCGACTGGCACAGCGTGCGCCCGTCGACCCTGCGACGGATGCCGATCCCCGAGACGGTCGTGATGGTGGTGACCGTCGCGGTGGTCGTCATCACCCACAATCTCGCGATCGGCGTCGCTGCAGGAGCCGTCCTCGCGATGGTGCTCTTCGCGCGGCGCGTGGCCCACGTGATCCGCGTCCGCCGGGTCCTCGCGGACGACGCCGCCTCCGTCCGCTACAGCGTCATCGGCCCCCTGTTCTTCGGCAGCAGCAACGACCTGGTCGAACAGTTCGACTACGCGGCCGATCCCGCGGACGTCGTCGTCGACTTCACCGCCTCGCAGATCTGGGACGCCTCGAGCGTCGCCGTCCTCGATGCTGTGCAGGAGAAGTACGCCGCGCACGGCAAGGAGGTCGTGTTCACCGGACTCGACGAACGCAGCTCGGCCTTCCACGGGAAGCTCACCGGCCACCTCTGAGCCGAGGGCTCCCCCGCCCGACGACGAAGTCGCCGATTCGCAGGCCACCAGAGGATGATGGAGTCATGGCAGAAACCGGAACGCCCAGAGTCGCGGTCTACATCGACTTCGACAACATCGTCATCTCGCGCTACAACCAGCTCTACGGGAAGGCGGCGTTCAGCCGGGATCGCGCGCGGTCCCACGTGCCCTCCGCCGCACCCGAAGGCGATGAGATCTCCGAGCGCCTGCAGGCCGCTCGCGTCGACGTGGGCGCCATCCTCGACTACACCTCGTCGTTCGGGAACATCGTCATCAGCCGTTCTTACGCCGACTGGTCCGAGCCGGTCAACTCCGCGTACCAGAAGGACCTCGTGGACCGCGCGGTCGACCTGACGCAGATGTTCCCCACGACGAAGGCGATGAAGAACGGTGCCGACATCCGCCTCGCCGTCGACGTCGTCGAGGACCTCTTCCGCCTCCCCGACCTCACGCACATCGTGATCGTCGCAGGCGATTCGGACTACATCTCCCTCGCGCAGCGCTGCCGACGCCTCGGACGCCACGTGATCGGGATCGGTGTCGCAGGCGCGACGAGCCGAGCCCTCATGGCGGCGTGCGACGAGTTCTCCGACTACGACGACATCCCCGGGATCGTCCGCCCGGTCGTCACGCGCACGCCCCGGACCCCTGCCGCCGTCGAGAGCACGGCGGAGGTCTCCGCTGAGGAGACACCGAAGTCCACGCCCAAGTCCGGCGGGCGTCGTCGCGCCTCGTCCGGGTCTACGCCGACGGCCGAAGCACCAGTCGCCCAGACACCTCCGCGGATCGGCGGCCTCTTCACCGAGCCGGTCTTCAGCCACCGCGACGCCGACGACCTGGACGACACCGACGACGAGACCGCGGACCCCTCCGGCCCCGACGCACAGCGCGCGGCGACCGAGCTCCTCGTTCGTGCGCTCCGTCTCGTGCACGCCAAGAACGACGACGAGGACTGGCTCCTGAACGCCGAGGTGAAGAACCAGATGATCCGCATGGATCCGGCGTTCAAGGAGAAGCCGCTCGGCTACCGCTCGTTCAGCGACTTCATCAACTCCCGGTCCGACCTCGTCGAGGTGAACCCGGACGCGAGCCCCGACGGACGTCGTCTCCGACTGCGCGAACTGGGCTGAGCCCGGCCCGGCAGCAGGAGATCAGCGCCGCAGCAGGAGCGTCCGCCTTCGGGCGTCCTGCTGCCGCGCGGATCTCCTGCTCCGGCGCTGCTCAGGCGCCCCGGAAGAACGCCTGGACCGCTGCACTCAGGGCGGTCGGATCGTCGATGTGGCACAGCTCGCGGGCGGAATGCATCGACAGCAGCGGCGTCCCGACGTCGACCGTCCGGATGCCGAGCCGTGTCGCGGTGAGTGGGCCGATGGTCGAGCCGCACGGCACCGTGTTGTTCGACACGAAGTCCTGCGAGGGCACACCTGCGGCGGCGCAGCTCCGGGCCCACAGCGCGGCCCCGAGGGCGTCGGTCGCGTAGCGTTGGTTCGCGTTGATCTTGAGCAGTGGCCCGCCACCGGCGATCGGCCGATTGGCCGGGTCGTGGCGCTCCGGGTAGTTCGGGTGGATCGCGTGGCCGGCGTCTGCTGACAGGCACCAGGAGGCCGCATAGGCCTGGAGCCGTTCGGACGTCGTCCCGCCCAGCGATGCGCCGATGCGGGTGAGGACGTCGTCGAGGAACGGACCGCTGGCACCGGACGTCGAGGCCGAACCGAGCTCCTCGTGGTCGAAGGCGGCGAAGACCGTGATGTGTGCGGCGTCATCGGTCGCTCCCCCGTCACTCGCGGCCAGCAGCGCCGCGAGTCCGGCGTGGACCGAGGTCAGGTTGTCCATGCGTCCGGCGGCGAACAGCTGACCGTCGAGACCGAATAGCCGGGGCTCCTGGGTGTCGGCCACGAGCACGTCGTACCCGGCGATCGCGGTGGGATCGATGCCTGCGATCGCCGCCAGGTGCGCGAGCACGTCGGCGTGGGCGAGGTCACCGACCCCGTACACCGGCTGCAGGTGGCGCTGGCGATCGAGGACGAGGCCGTCGTTGACACCTCGATCGAGGTGCACGGCGAGCTGCGGGATGCGGAGGAACGGGCCGGTCCGGACGAGGTGCACGGTCCCGTCGAGCGTCACCAGGCGTCCGGCGAGTTCGAGCTCGCGGTCGAGCCAGGAGTTGAGGAGCGGTCCGCCGTAGACCTCCACCCCGGCCTGCAGCCACCCGTGGGCGCCGGTCGTCGGCTTCGGCTTGAGCTTGAAGCTCGGCGAGTCCGTGTGCGAGCCGAGAATGCGGAACGGCGTCGTGGCGTGGGCCTGCTCAGGTTGCACCCAGGCGATCACCGCGCCCTCGCGTTCGACGAAGAACCGGCCGGCGCCGCCGTCCCAGGACTCGGTCTCGAGCCGCCGGGTGAAGCCGGCCGCCGTGAGGCGCCGAGCACTCTCCGCGACCGCGTGATACGAGGTGGGTGAGGCGACGATGAAGTCGGCAAGGTCGGTGATGTGGGCGACGGAGTCCATCCCACCATCCTCCCACCACCCGCGCACCCGGCACGTGGATGCACCAGGCCCTACCCTGGACGGGTGACGAAGACCCGGAGCGACCTCATCGGGCCCGCAAGCGGCCTGTCCGAGGATCGTCGCGGACGGATCGCACGCATCGTCGACGGTTGGTTCTTCGCCTTCGGCACGGCGGCGGCCGTCTTCCTGGCGTACGTGCTGCTCACCGAGGCGTTCGCCCGCGGTTGGGCCCAAGCCTGGTTCATCCTCGTCATCTACCTCGTCATCGCCTACCTGATCCTCCCCCGCCTGCACACCGTGCTGTCGCGCGTCTATCTGCCCGACTACTTCATCGGACGCACTCGCACGCGCGAGGGCATCCTCGGTGATCCCGTGAACCTCGGCCTCCGAGGTCGGGAGGAGCAGATCCACATGGCGATGCTCTCGGCGGGCTGGACGCTCGCCGACGACCTCGGCCTGCGCGCGAACCTGCGGATCGTGACCTCGACGCTGACCAGGCGCAGCTACTCGGAGGCGCCCGTCTCGTCGCTCTACCTGTTCGGTCGTCGCCAGGCGTTCTGCTACCAGCAGGAGGTCGACGGGAGCCCGGGGAAGCGGCACCACGTCCGGTTCTGGCCGACCCCCGAGGGCTGGCTGCTCCCGGGCGGCTACCAGGCGGATTGGCTGGCCGCCGGGACGTACGACAGATCGGTCGGCATCAGCGTCTTCACCCTGCAGGTGACCCATCGGATCGCTGACGACGTCGACGACGAACGCGATCACATCGTCGCGTCGATCGCGGCCGCGGACCTCGGGGCGTCGACGTCCGTGATCGACAACTTCTCCACCGGCTACCACTCGCGGAACGGCGGAGGCGACGCGATCGTCACCGACGGCGACCTGCCGATCATCGATCTCAGCGCCGTGGTCGTGCCGCCGGCGGCGACCCTGCCGGCCGCCGACGCTCCCCCGACGCGCTCCCTCATCCGGGCCGGCGACCCGCGGCCCCTGGACACCACCGTCGGTGTGGTCCTCATGGTCGTCGCGGCACTGTCCACCGTGCTCTCCGGTGTCCTCCTGGTCTCCGATTGGAAGCAGGTCATCTCGGAGGCCCGCGCGACGGCCGCGACGGCCGACGACGTCGTCCTCATCCCGTGGGTCGTCGGAGCCGTGCTGGCCCTGTCGGCCGTGGTGACGCTCTGCTACCTCGTCCTCGCCTGGCGGGTCCATCGGGGAGGCAACCTCGCGCGCCTGCTCGCCATGACCTTCAGCTCGACGTCCATCGCCACCCTCGCCGCGAGCTATGTCGCCGGCGCCGGCGGATTGACGCTGCAGACCAACCTGATCGGCTTCGCGGTCGACTGTTCCATCATCCTCGCCCTCTCCGGAACCGAGGCCCGTGACTGGGCCCGTGGGCGACAACGACGCACCCGGAGGACGAAAGCATGACCGACGCACCCGACCAGACGGACGAGGGGCCACGCCCCGCCACCTCGCTCAAGCGCGCGCTGCTCCTCGGCGCAGCCATCATCACGATCGTCGCCGGGCTGACGGTGCACTGGTCGGTGGCAGCGGCCTGGGCGAACCCCGTGACCAACGCGCTCTACACGGTGCTCGTCGCGCTCCTCCTGGCCTTCGCCGCCCCACGGCGTCCGCTGTGGCAGATCGCCCTCGGCGCGTTCGGCTTCTCGGCGGCGATCGAGTGCTTCCAGGCCACGGGCGTGCCGGCCGCACTCGCGGACCAGTGGCCGCCCTCGGCGCTCGTGCTCGGCACGACGTTCATCCCGACGGACTTCATCTCCTACGCCCTGGGCGCGGCGGCGTTCCTGTTCCTGTCGCTCGCCATGTCGCTGGTGATCCGTTGGGTTCGCAACGACATCCTCGAACGACGCGCACGGGCGGACCGGGCGGCGCGGCGCCGATCGGACTCCGGACCCGCCTGACGGGTGCCCTAGCCGCGAGTCGTCTCCCCGTACTGGACGTGCTCGAGGTCGAAGACGGCCTCCGCCAACGCCGACCTCGCCGCTTCGAACTCGACGTCGTCGGGGTGACCCACCACCCGTGCGTGCTCGAGGTGCCAGGTGGCACTGCGCAGGAGTTCGACGGTCGTCGGAGCGGGGGAGGGCGCTCGCGTCGAGGCTGCGGGTGACGCGTCGGCGTTCGCCGCTCCGCCGGGGACGAACTCGATCGTGTTCGATTCCGCCGGAGCGTCGTCCTGAGCGTATGCCTTCTTCTTCATATGTCCTTCATCGAGGTTGTGAACTGTTGTGGCTCGCGGCGCGACGGGCTCCAATGGTGGCGAGGATGCCAGTCCTGGAGACGAAGTGATATATGCCGACATCGGAATGTCCGGCTTGGGGCGCTGTTCGGGTCGCGCCATCGCGAGGAGCGTCGGAACACGCCCACGGTCGTCCGGAGCATCCGAGGCACCGAGGACCTGGAACCGTTCGAGCCCCCAACGGGACCAAGCGGATGCCGTCCACGCGCAGATGGCCGCGTCGATGAGGTCCTCGCGGTGCTTGTGCGCCGACTCCTTCAGCGGCGACGGTTCCGCGACGAGGAGCGCCGTCACCGGGTGGGTGTCGAGGTCGAGTGGCGGAGTCGCCGAGGTCAGCGCCTGCAGGCGCGAGATGAGGTCGTCACAGACCTCCGCGCGGCGTCGCCGTCGCTCGGCGACTGGGAGACCGGGGTCGAGGCGCTTGTAGCGGGGCCGCGCATCCGGATACCCGAACTCCTCGGCACCCACCAACGTGGTGTGGGGATAGGCCTCGAAGAACACGACGGCATCCGCCGCCGGCGTGCTCAGTCCGTCGAAGTATTGGAACCCCGCCGCCTCCAGCGCCGTGAAGAGCGCGACACCACCGAGCGCGGGCAGGCCGAGGTTCGACGGGTAGGCCGAGACCTGCCAGCGCCCGTACCGCTGCCCGACCTCACGTTCACAGAGACGCATGCCGGTCTCGTTCTGGACGAGCAGAGGGGCGTCGACCGCGATCACGGAGCCCGGTGAGGCGGTGGCGACGATCCAGGCGACGACGGCGTCGATCCCCACGGCCCACCCGGCCTCGATGACGGTCCCGGTCTCGTCGATGCACACCAGTCCCGACTCGTTCGCCGCGCGGGAGCCGGTCCCCTCGCCCCAGGCGAGGTCGACTCCGAGGAAGCGGGTCACGAGCGGTTCCTTCCGGTGGACGCGGCGAGGCACCGCCTCCCGAGCCTACTGGGCAGACGTCGACGACTCCTCGGATCCGGCGGCGGGCCGGAGGTGAGGAGTCGTCGAGCGTCCCGACCACGCGATCAGCCGACCGGGCCCTCGATCAGCGTCACGTCAGCGGTCTGGGAGGTTCCACTCGCCGTGGTCCAGGTGACGGAGACCGTCTGCCCGGGCTCGAGCGTCGCCATCGTCGCCGTCAGGGTCTGAGCGGAGTCGATGGCGACACCGTTGAGGCCGGTGATGACATCGCCGGCTGCGAGGCCGATCGACGCCGCCGGCGTGTTCTCGATCACCGAACCGACCACGGCACCCGGCACGGTCTGGGCTGCGCCGGACGCTGCCAGACCGATCCCGATGAAGGCCGGGTAGCCGATCGTGACGGTGTCGGTCTCGACGCCGGTGCGGATCTGGTCGACGATGGACAACGCGTCGTCGATCGGGATGGCGAATCCGTCGATGTCGGTCCCACCGGAGGAGGCAGCGGTGTCGACGCCGACGACCTCGCCCTCCGAGTCGTAGAGCGGCCCGCCGGAGTCGCCCGATTGGATGTCCGCGTCCGTCTGGATCAATCCGGTCAGCTGCTTGCCCGCCCCGGTCGCCTCATCCTGGACCGTGATGTCCTGCTCGAGGGCGGTCACGGACCCGTCCGCCGCGCTGGGCGTCCCACCCGTGCCGCCGGCGTTCCCGACCCCGGTGACGGCGTCACCGACGGCTGCGCCGCCGTCGTCGTCGATCGTGACGGTGTCCAGCCCTGAGGCGCCGTCGAGCTGCAGGAGCGCGACGTCGTTCGTGGCATCCGTCCCGACGACGCGTGCGTCGTACTTCTCTCCGGTCGCCACGACGGTGACGACGATGCTCGTCGCTCCCGCGACGACGTGGTTGTTGGTCAGGATCTGGCCATCGGCGGTGAGGATCATCCCGGTTCCCGCGGCGGCGGCCCCCTGGTAGGCCAGCTCGGTGTCGATGTCGACGACTCCCACGGATTCAGCGGCGGTGGCACTCCGGGTGTTCGCCGTCGCGGCATCCGGCGTCGCCTGCTGCGGCCCAGGCTGCCCACCGGGAGCGCGGAAGCTCTGACCGCCGTCGTCCGGCACCGTCTCCGTCACCTGTGAGGAGGCGGCGACGCTCTGGAACGCGCCGGCCGCCAGCGAAGCGAGGCCGAGGCCACCGGTCACGAGGGACACGACCGTGGCGGCCGTCGCGGCGGCGATGATCCAGCCGATGGGCTGCTTCTTCGCGGGAGTACCCGTGGTCGACAGCGGCTGAGGGATCGTCTGCTGTCCGTACGGTTGGGGCTGCCAGGTGCCGGAGGGCGCGTACTGGCCCTGGCCGGCGGCGTACGGTCCGTACTGACCCTGCGGGCCCTGGTGATGACCGGGCCACACTTGACCGCTCGTCGCGTGGGGAGCCGTCGCGTAACCGAAGGGCGTCGTGGGCTCGCGTCGTTGACCACCCGCGGCCGTGTTCCCGGGGTAGCCGGCCGGGGGAGTGACGTCCACACCGGGCTGGGGCTGGTACGAGCCGGTGGGCGGCTGGTACGGATCGAGAGCGGGGGACGACTGCGGCGTCTCCGCCGCTCGAGTGCCGTCCGTTGGACGCGGCTCAGGGCGTTCTGGGTCTGGGGTGGTGTTCACGGGGATTCCTCTCGGCGGGGGTGCTGAGATCATCTGACTCCCGCAATCCGAGTGAATCGTCTGGTTCGACCATGAACGACCTTTGAGCTTCCCGACCGTTTCCCGGATGACGATCGTGTACAGGCTCCATGCGAGACGCCACCTCAGGGTCGCGTGAGCAACGCCTCCAGCGCAGGGCGGGCCGCTGCCTCGGAGATGTGTCCGGCGACGACGAGTTCCGCGAGCCCGTGGACCGCCGCCCAGACCGCCGTGGTCAGGGCGGCGATGACCTGCGGCTCGGCGCCGGGGGCCAGCGACGCCGTCGTCTCGGCGAGCAGCGCCTCGACGCCTCCGATGAGTGGCGCCATAGCCTCACTCGGTGAGCCGGGGACACAGACTTCGGGGTCGTAGATCAGGCGGAACCGCTCCGGGTGCTGCGCCGCGTAGTGCACATACGTCGAACCGATCCGGACGGCCGCCTCCCGTGGGTCTCGACCCGCCGTCACCTCCCGCTCTTCGCGCATGGCGTCCAAGAGCTCGGCCATGCCGCGTTCACTCAGCCGCTTCAGGAGCGCGGTCCGGTCGCCGAAGTGGTGGTACGGCGCGTTGTGACTGACCCCGGCACGGCGTGCGACCTCCCGCAGGCTCAACGAAGCATGGCCCTGCGTCCGCATGAGTTCGAGTGCAGCGTCCTCGAGCGCCGGCCCGAGGTTGCCGTGGTGGTACGTCGTCGTCGATCTTGACACAAGCAACATCGTACCCGTAGAGTCGGTTCCAGCCGGAAGTGGACAGTGTCCAGATTCTTGGCACTGTCCAGACCTACAACTGTTGGAGAACTCATGCCCGCCCTCGTCATCGACGGACACCCGAACCCCGGGTCCCTCTGCGCCGCCCTCGCCACCAGCTACGCGGAGGCGCACGGCGACGCCACCGTCCTCGCCGTCCGCGACCTCGCGTTCGACCCGAACCTCCGCCTCGGTTACACCCGCCGTCAAGACCTGGAACCCGACCTCGAACGGGCGTGGGAGCAGATCCTCGCCGCGGACCACATCGTGATCGTGGCTCCGGTCTGGTGGGGATCGGTGCCCGCACTGCTCAAGGGGTTCTTCGATCGCCTGCTGCTGCCCCGTCGCGCCTACCGGATGAAGTCCAACGGCCTCCCTGAGGGGCTGCTGGCGGGCCGTACCGGTCGGGTGATCGTCACGTCGGACTCGCCCTCGTGGTACCTGCCGCTCGTCGGCGACACGACGGTGAAGCAACTCCGTACCACCACCCTCCGGTTCTGCGGGATCAAGCCGGTCGCCGTGAACCGGTTCGGTCGGGTGAAGGATTCGACCGTGGAGCAGCGTCAGCGGTGGCTCGCGAAGGCGGCGCAGAACGGTCGCACCGACGCGGCGCGACGGAATCCTCGCCCCTCCGCAGCCCCGGCGGAGCTGGTCAGTGGCCGTCGACCAACCGGATGAAGGCACTGAGCTCGGCCACGCCCTCCGGCGTGACCGGCAGGTACTCGGTGAGCGCGGGGGAGTGCACGAGGTACGCCGCCCACTGGGCGCGGGAGATCCCGACGTTCAGTCGGTTCTTCATCAAGAGGAACGACATGCCCCGCGGGACGTCGGCAGGGGAGGACGCGGCCAGCGACACGATCGCGATGACGGCCTCCTGACCCTGGAACTTGTCGACGGTCCCGACGCGCACCCCGTCGAACCCGGCCGCGTCGAGCGTCGCTCGGACGACGGCGACGTGGGCGTTGTAGGGACAGACGACGATGATGTCGGCCTCGCCCACCGGGTCGTCGATGCGGCCGGCATCCGGATCGGTCCAGCGGAGCCCGATGCTCGACCGGACGAGCTCGGCGACGCGGTCGGCCTCCTCCTGCGAACTCGTCGCGTTTCCGACGTGGTGGACCGGGACGACGTGCAGTCCCGGCGCACGACCCTCCAGACGCCGCTTCGTCGTGGCCGCTGCTGAGCGCAGCTCGCCGCCGTACGACAATCGCGAGACCGGCTCGGTGACCGCGGCATCCATCCGCCAGGTCTCGTGGAGGAAGTAGCCGAGTTCCGGAGGGAGGACGTCGCGACCGTCGGCCACGAATCCGAGGGCCGAGGTGTCGATCGGTTCGGGATGCGTCCCCTGGCTCACCTGCGGCAGCTGCTGCGGGTCGCCCAGGAGCAGGAGGTTCCGCGCGGCGACGCTCCCCGCGATCGTGTAGGCGAGCGAGAACTGACCGGCTTCGTCGACGACGAGGAGGTCGAGCGATCTCCGGTCGAACCGGTTGGGGTTGCTGAAGTCCCAGGCCGTCCCGCCGATGACGAAGCCGCCGGTCTGCTCGGCCATGAACGCGCCATGACCATTGGCCGGGAGGACCGTGTAGCCGCGCTCAGCATCCGGGTCGGCACCGGATCGTAGGGTCTTCGCCACGAGCGCGGGGGAGAGCCCCGCCTTCACCACACGCTCGAGGAGGTTCTCGACGACGTCGTGCGACTGCGCCACGACCCCGATCCGCCAGCCGTGCTGCTGCACGAGGGCCGTGATGACGTGCGAGGCGACGTAGGTCTTGCCGGTTCCGGGCGGCCCCTGGACGGCGAGCGCCGAGTCGTCGAGGTCGAGCAACGCGGCGGTCACGTCCTCGATCGTCCGCCCGTCTCCGCGGTGGGGGAGCGGCTCACCCGAGCTCGTGCGGGGCGACCGTCGCCGCAGGATGTCGACGACGCCGTCGTCCGGCCACCCTGGAGAGGCGTCGAGGACCGCTTGCCCCCACTCGGCGATCGCGTCGACCTGTGTTCCGGGTCGCGGGGGAGGAGACGGCGTGAGCGCGACCGGCAGCTCCGTGTAGGGCTCACGATCCGTCTTGAGCGTCTCCTGGATGAGCAGGGAGTCGTCGTCGACCTCGAGGACCGTGATCTGCCCCGCCGGTCGCGAGCCGGGCTCGGCGCGGGGGAGCGTGTACGGTCCCGGGTGGTCGTAGACCGCGAACGGGTCGGCGCCGACCTTCACACTGCTGCCGGGAGCCCATCGGCCGCGGAGTCGGACGTGACGGCGGTCGCTGCGCTGCCGTCCCTCGCGGAACCAGTCGCGCTCGACAATTCCCGAGGTGACGGTGAAGACGTTCCGGGTGTCCTCCCATTCGTCGCGCGCGGCGATGAGTCGGGAGAAGTGCTCCTGCCAGAACGATTTGTGCTCACGCCGGTGGTAGTCGATGGCGGCCGCCGCGAGCGCATACGCGGTGGCGTCGTCGGAGCGTTCGGGGTCGAGGGGGTCTCCGGCCAACGCCGTCAGCGCGTCGTGGAGCGGCGTCGGTTCGTCCACCAGGGGCTCAGGTGCGTCGGTGACGAAGGTGCCCGGCAGCACGCCCCGTTCCGCACCGAGGTCGAGCAACCAGTTCCGCAGCCGACGGGTCGACTCGCAGTCGTACGCGTTGTACTCGGCGATCTCGGCGAGCTTCCGTTCGCCTTCGGCGACGAGCTCCGGGTCGCCGCTCCGACTCAGCTCGCGCGCCTCCGCGTAGGCGGTGATGGATGCCGCGGCGTCGGTGACGTCGCTGTCGCGGTGGTCCTCACCCATGTAGAGCGGCTCGAGCTTCTTGATCGAGTACGACCGCGATCCGACACGCACCGTCTTGCGGACGAACGGGTAGAGGTCGAACAGCACGGCCTCGCGGAGGAGGTCGTCGATCGTGTCCTCCCCGACCCCGTGCCGGGCGGCCAGCGAGAGCAGGTGCGTCCGCTCGTAGGCGGCGTAGTGGTACACGTGCATGCCCGGGAACTCGGCACGGCGGGCGGTGAGGTAGGCGAGGAAGTCGATCAGGGCCGTGCGCTCCTCATGGAAGTCGTGCGCCCACCAGGATCGGAACCGGCCGTCGGTGTCGACCAGGCCGAACAGGTAGTCGATGCCCCACCTCGTGCGGTCACCCCGTCGGGCGTCGCCCGGCTCGCCCTCGGTGTACAGCGGGTCGCCCTCGAAATCGAAGAAGACGTCGCCCGGATCGGGTTGCGGCAGGAGCCCGAGCGCCGCGGCGTCGTGCACGCGGAACTCCGGCACGCCGGCGGCGGGTGACGGCTCGAGCTGCAGGTGCGCCTGCTCGCGCAGCGCAGCGAGCGTGCTCTCGGCGATGCCGTCGACCGTCCCGCCGGCGCCACCCGACGGCCCGTGCGGCCCTGGTCGCTCGGTCGACCCGGTGAGCGTGAGCGACGCCAGATCGTCGATCGTGGCGATGCCGGCCGCCAGCAGGCGGTCGCGCTGCGTCAACCGGAGCCCGGCCACCAGCAGGACGTCGCGTGAGGCTGTGATCTCGGCGTCGCACCACGCGCATCGTCCGCAGACGCTGTAGCGCTGATCGCCCCAGGCCACCGGGGCGTCGGCTTCGAGCCGTTCGGCGACGATCCGCAGCAGGCGCGCACGGCGGCGACGGTACACCGGCAGGATGTCGGCCACCGCGTGGGTGCTGACGGTGCCGTCTCCCAGGATGAGGTCGACGTCGTCGTCGACCGGGATCCCGGCCGTCTCCAGCTGCTCCACGTAGGCGGCGAGCTGGAGGAGGGCGGTCACCTTCGGTGAGCGCGCGAGTTTGGTGTCCTGCACGCGATACCGGCCGTCGGGCCGGCGCACGATGAAGTCGGCGAAGCCGATGAACGATCCGTCGAAGAACGCGGCCTGGAAGACGACCGGGGCTCCGTCGCGGAACGCCGTGATCGTCGACTCGACGGCTGCGGCGAGCGCCACCGCGTCTCGGACGTCGGGGCGGTCGAGCTCGACGACGCCGGTGCCGAACTCGGCGCGGTACGACTCGAGGACGCGCAGCTCGTGCTGGTCGCCGAGCTTGGAGGTGCGCATCAGCATCTCGTCCTCGGGCTCGACGATCGGTTCGATCCGACCGAGCTTCGCGTCGACCGTGCGCAGGAAGGCGAACTCGCAGTAGGAGGCGTTGGAGAGGTCGCTGGCGCTCGTGATGGCGGAACCGTCGAGGAGGAACATCGGTGCGGTGGGTGCCTTTCGAGACGACTACTGCGGGGGCTGGTCCGCCTCCGATCGCTGTCAGTCTGGCACGCACCACCGACCACGGCGCCGCCGCGGGACGCAGGCTGTCGTCAGCCAAGGGGGAGCCGTCTGTGGAGCGGCGTCGGGCACCCTCAATCCCGCGTCCCCTAGCCTGGACAGCGACCACGACGCCACGGGACAGGAGCGCATGATGACCACCACGATCCAGGTCGTCGCGGGTGTCGCCTCACAGGACGACACCGTGCTCGCATGTCGGCGGGCACCCGGGCGGGCGTCCGGTGGACTGTGGGAGTTCCCCGGCGGCAAGGTCGAGCCCGGCGAGCAACCGCAGGACGCGCTGGCTCGTGAGCTGCGCGAGGAGCTCGACGCCGACGTCGCTGTGGGGGCGCTGCTGGACCGCTCCACCGTCACCGTGGGCGAGCTCGTCATCGACCTCGCCTGCTACGAGGTCGTCTTCCGAGGGGCACCCCCGGTCCACAGCACGGACCATGACGAACTGCGCTGGGTCACCCGCGAACAGCTCCTCGGACTGGACTGGGCGACCCCCGACCTCCCGATGGTCAGGCGACTCACCGCGAGCTGACCCCGGAGATGCGGCGTGTCAGTCGGCCGCGTGGAGCGGAATGCGCGCGAGCGTGCGTCCACTGAGCACGAGATCGTCGTTGGTCGAGGTGATCGCCAGCTCGGTGACCGTCCACTCGAACAGGGTGACGTCGCGCCAACGCTCGAGGAATGCGGCGAGCGCCGCGGTCTCGGCAGCGTCGAGCTCATCGCGGAAGTGGTGCAGGCCCACCCCGACGAGCGGTGATGGACGCCCACCGACGGCCCGCTGGATGGGGCCGAAGGCGTCCGCGATGGCGGGGAGGTAACAGCGTCCGCGGTTGAAGCCGCCGATGACGGGGCCCGCCAGCCTGACCCGGAAGGGCGTGAACGCGCCGACGCTCGTTCTCAGCCCGTCGAGGAACCCGGAGTCCGCATCGATGGAGGAGAGCGTCGCGTGCAAGCGGTGGGCGCGTCGGAGCTCGATGCCTCGTGCGAGTTTGGGGGCGAAGGGTGCCGAGGCGAGATCGGCCTCGTAGCTCAGGAAGATCGGATCGACGAACAGTCGTTCGATCGGGACGGGGACGACGACCGCCAGGCGCGCCTCGGCGTACCGCCCGCCACGGTAGACGCCGTCAGGACTCGCCGCGAGCGCGAGCGGGTGGTCGGCGTCGATCAGGGGGAGCTGGGCGTACCGGTAGCGCTCGTCGAAGGTCAGGGCCTCACCTGGTCGGAAGGTGGAGCGGACGACGTCCCAGCTGCGGAGGGCGTCGTGCGAGTGCGACGACGTGTCCGCAGCGCTCGAGGCTGTTTCGGGGACATCGACCTCGAACGCCCGGTCGGCGGATCCACCGGTCACCGTCCGGATCAGACCCGTCGCGACGCCGGTCGGCAGCGCGCCGATCGTGTTTCCGGTCGCACCGGCGGGAGAAGGCATGTCGTGAGGTTAGTGGAGCCGTCAGCCCAGCGCGTCGGGGACACCCCGAATTCGGGCGATCGACCCAATTAGCGGCGAGGTCGACCAGAACGCCGACACCAGCGGCCGATCAGTGCGCCTTGCCGGCCTTCCAGTAGCCACAGAACATGACACGGTCCTTCGGCATGCCACCACGGACCCAGAGCCGACGCACGTTCGCGGCCAGGGACTGCTCTCCGACGACCCATCCGTAGCACGGGCTGGGCGGCACGCCGAGGGCCGTCGCGGCCGCCAGCGCCGCTCGTCCAGGGATGTCGTGCGGATCCTCTCGGACCACCCATCGCAGCTCGACCCCGTCCGGGACTCGCACGTCCTGCGCGTCGGCGGCGGAGGGGATCTCGACGATCGCCGTCCCGACGGTCGACGCCGGAAGCGAGGTCAGGATGCCTGCGACGGCGGGGAGTCCGGTCTCGTCCGCGACCAGCAGCACCCGGTCGACGTCGGCCGGGAGGTTGAACATGCGCCCCTCGTCCAGCAGTGCCACCGCATCGCCCACCTCGCATGACTGGGCCCAGCTCGCCGCAGGCCCCGCAGTCCCCTCGGCGGCCGACCCGTGGATGACGAAGTCGACGTCCAGCTCCGGCCCGTCGGGCCCGTCGCGCCGGAAATCCCGCACCGTGTAGTTCCGGAGCACCGGTCGCACGGACTTGGAGATCGCGAGGTACTTGGCGTAGGCCAGCATGTCGAGCTTGGTCGGCAGCCGCTCGAGCCCGCCCTCGGAGACCGGGATGAAGAACCGGAACCACTGGTCGTAACCGAGGAACGTGAAGTCGGCGATGTCACCGCCACCGAGGGTGACCCTGGCGATGTTCGGCGAGATACGCGAGCGGCGGACGACCCGCAGCGTGAGGAGTGTCGCCGCCTCGGGTTTGATGCGCGCCGTCTCGGCATTCGTGCGAGCCACTCGAGCCCCTTCCTCCGGCGGCTCCGGCGGCCGCGACTGAGGCTACCCTAACTCAGGTCACCCTTACTTGGAGGATTCGGGTGCGACGGCGTTGACCTTCCGCGAACGGGTGTCGAGCAGCGCGAAGACGAGCGCCACGACGACGAAGCCGATCGTCACGAGGGTGCTGTTGCGGTACGCGTCGTGATAGACGTCGAGCGAGGCGCCCGACGCATCGCCGCCGTTCTCCGAGTACACGGTCGCGTAGAAGGTGGCCGTCGCGGCGGCGAGCCCGACCGCGGTGCCGATGCGCTGGCCGAGCTGACCGATCGATCCGGCGACACCACCGGAGGCCACGGGGATGTCCGCGAGCATCAGCGTCTGGTTGGGAGAGATCACCGCGCCGCCGCCGATGCCGGCCAGGAGCATCGCGGCACCCATCGCGTACGGCGTGATCTCCGGGGGCGTGATGAACGCGAGGAGCGAGTTGAGACTGAACCCCACCACGACCAGTACGAGCCCACCGACGACCAGGGGGCGTCCGAGGCGGTCGACGACCCGCCCGCTCAACCACGAGCTGACGGCCGAGGCGAGGGCGAAGGGGATCGTGATCATGCCCGCGAAGACCGGCTCGAGCCCGAGCCCCTGCTGCACGAACAGCGTGAGCGTGAGGAAGGTGGCCGGCATCGCCGCGAAGTACGTCGTGGAGATCAGGACGCCGTTGCGGTAGCTGCCGAGCTTGAACAGGGAGAAGTCGACGACGGGTGTCTTCCCGGCGCGTTGGTAGCGACCCTCCCACCAGGCGAAGAGGCCGGCGAAGACGGCGAACGCGACCAGCAACCACCAACGCGCCGGGTCGTCGCCCGGGGAACCGGTCGTCAGGACGAACGGCAGCATGAGCGACAGCACGGCGAGACCGAGGAACACGATGCCCACCGGGTCGAGCGATCCGGCACCCGCCTCGTGCGGCTGCTGCTTGGGCAGCAATCGGGCGGCGATCGGCAACAGAATGATCGCGAGCGGGACGTTCATCCAGAAGAGCAGGCGCCAGCCGTCCTCCGGGCCGCCGATGGCGATGAGCAGACCGCCGAGCGTCGGTCCGAACGCCGTCGAGAGGCCGATGATGGCTCCGAAGAGCCCGAAGGCGCGGCCGCGCTCCTTCCCCACGAACAACTGCTGGATGAGCCCGATGACCTGCGGCATCAGCAGACCCGCGGCGATGCCCTGGAGGATCCGCCCGCCGATGAGGATGCCGACGCTCGGTGCGACGGCGCACGCGAGACTGGCCGCCCCGAACACGCTCAGGCCGATCATGAACATGCGACGCCGCGAGTGCAGGTCGCCGTAACGCCCGGCGGGCACGAGGATGAGACCGAAGGCCAGGGCGTACCCGGCGACGATCAGCTGCAGGGCGGTCGGGCCGGCGTCGAGCGCCTGCTCGATCGACGGCAGTCCGACATTGACCTTCGAGAGGTCGAGGATCGTGAGGGCGGCGACCGACACGCAGATGGCGAACGCGCGCCACTTCGTCCGGTCGTCGGGGGCGGTTCGCTCGTCAGTCATCCTGGCCAGCCTAGGCCCGCGTCAACCCGGTCCGCCCCGGCTTGACGGACACGAATCCACCGTCCTGTGCAGCATCTTCAGCCTCAGAACCGGCTCAGACGATGACGGGGCAGCCGTCACGGGCTACGCTCGGAAGATGCATATGGATGCCCCTCGCGGGCTGCAAGACCCCGACGAACTGGCCGAACGACACCGCATGCTGGCCGAGTCGCCGGCACTCGCACCGCTGCGCGACTGGTCGGACGCGATGATGACCCGCCGAGGACGGCGGCAGGCGGACCTCGTCCTCCCGCTCGTCGACCCGGCCGACGCGGCCGTCAACGCGAAGACGCTGATCCTCCTCGACGCCCCGGGGACGCTTGCTCCCGACAGCCTCGACGCCCCGGGATCCGGCTTCGCCTCGGTCGACAACGACGACCCGATCGCCGAGAGCCTCTGGAATCTGCGGAACGACATCGGCTTCGACGACGTCATGGTGTGGAACATCGTCCCGTGGTACCTGAGCGCCGGGCGGAAGAAGCCGAACGCGCCCGAGGTCGCTCAGGGAGCGATGGAACTGCGCGCCCTCCTGCCCCTCCTCAAGAACCTGCGCGTCGTCGTCCTCTGCGGACCCCACGCCCAGGACGGTTGGTGGAAGCACGTCGAGCCCCTGCTCGGCAACACCTACAGCGCCTTCAACGCTCCGCACCCCTCGCCCTTGTCGCTGAAGCAGCCGGGTCGTCGCGAGGAGATCGAGAAGGTCTTCGCCCGCGCCAAACAGGTCGCCGGCTGATCACACACCCCTTTCGCAACCCCTTCGCCCGTCGGGCGAGGGGGTTGCGTGCATCTGAGGCCTCGTTAGGGTCGATGGACGAGGAGAGGAGCATCACATGGACATCGGCACCATCGTCATCCTCGCCGCGCTCGTCCTCCTGGCGATCGCGGCCGTCTGGTACGTGTCACGGCGCGACCGCGCCGCCCGCTCGGCCGACGAACACCATTCGCACGACAACGACGCGGAGGTCGAGCGCGAACGCGCGAGAGGCCTCGCGGAGGGCACCGGCGGCGTGCCGCGCCGTGGCGGCGGCCCGATGGGGTTCTGACCCCGCGAGAGCGCAGCAACGGTCGCCATCCACGAGGAATGGCGACCGTTTCCGCGCTCTCGGCGGTGGGCTCTAGACGAGCGGCGGGAGGCCCGCTGCGACGCGAGCGCCCAGCGTGCCGTCGACGGCGGTCCAGTAGGCGATGACCCGGGCACGGAGCTCGGGGCGCGTCACCTTCGAGACGTGGCCGATGATGTTGCCGACGAGGCGGTCGCGGGCGGCGTCGTCGAGCACCTCGCGCACGAGGGTCCCGGCCTGGCCGAAGTCGTCGTCCTCGGCGTGCAGCGTCGCGGCTGCCCGCACGAGCTCGCCGTCGGACTGCCAGCCGTTGGACTCAGCGGCGCGCGCAGGGTCGGCGTGGGCGCCACCGACCGAGTTGGGTGCGTAGACCGGCGCGTCCGCGTCGTTGAAGGTGTAGCGCATGGCACCTTCCTTCGAGTACGTGTGCACCGGCGCGTGCGGCGCGTTGACCGGCAGCTGTGCGTGGTTGGTGCCCACGCGGTAGCGGTGTGCGTCCGCGTAGCTGAAGATGCGGGCCAGGAGCATCTTGTCGGGGCTCGCCGCGATTCCGGGGACGAAGTTCGACGGCGCGAAGGTCGCCTGCTCGATCTGCGCGAAGTAGTTCTCCGGGTTGCGGTCGAGGGTCATCTTGCCGACCTCGATGAGCGGGTAGTCGCTGTGCGGCCAGACCTTGGTGAGGTCGAACGGGTTGAAGCGGTAGCCCGCGGCGTCGGCGTAGGGCATGACCTGCACGGACAGCGTCCAGCTCGGGTGCTCACCGCGGGTGATCGCCTCGGAGAGGTCGCGGATGTGGAAGTCGGCGTCCTCGCCGGCGATCTGGTCGGCCTGGTCCTGCGTGAGGATCTCGATGCCCTGGTCGGTCTTGAAGTGGTACTTCACCCAGAAGCGCTCGCCTGCGGCGTTGACCCACTGGTAGGTGTGCGACCCGAAGCCGTCCATGTGCCGCCAGGAGCCCGGCAGGCCGCGGTCGCCCATGAGCCAGGTGACCTGGTGCGCGCTCTCGGGGGAGAGCGTCCAGAAGTCCCACTGCATGTCGTGGTCGCGCAGGTGCGAACCCGGGAGACGCTTCTGCGAGCGGATGAAGTCGGGGAACTTGATGCCGTCGCGGATGAAGAACACCGGCGTGTTGTTGCCGACGAGGTCGTAGTTGCCCTCGCTCGTGTAGAACTTCAGCGCGAAGCCACGGGGGTCGCGCCAGGTGTCGGGGCTGCCCTGCTCACCGGCGACGGTGGAGAAGCGTGCGAGCATCTCGGTCTCGACGCCCGGCTGGAACAGCGCGGCGCGCGTGAACTGGGAGACGTCACCGGTCGTGACGAACCGTCCGAACGCACCGCCGCCCTTGGCGTGGACGACACGCTCCGGCACCCGTTCGCGGTTGAACTGCGCGAGCTTCTCGACCAGGTAGTGGTCGTGGAGCGCGATCGCTCCGTCTGCGCCGACGCTCTGGGAGTGCTCGTCGCTCGCGACGGGTGCTCCGCTGTTGGTGGTGGTGTAGCTGGTCTCGGACATGTCTCTCCTCGAGGGTGGGGCTGGTCGGACGGTCGGATGGATTCAGCACTGCCACCTTGGCGGTGACAGCTGACGATCGGCATGGAGGTGCCGTCGAGTGGTCTGTGGAACGGCGTCAGGCAGCATCCGCCTGGCACGCGGGGCATACGCCCCAGAACGTGATCTCGGCCGTGTCGATGACGTACCCAGCCGTGTCGTCGGGGTGCATGCATGGCGCCGCACCCTGCGTGCAGTCGACGTCGACCACGGCGCCGCACGAGCTGCACACCAGGTGATGGTGGTTGTCGTCGACGCGCAGCTCGTACCGGCCGGGATGGCCGTCCGGTTCGATCCTGCGCACGAGACCGGCTGCGACGAAGGCGTTGAGCACGCTGTACACGGCCTGTGGGGAGGTCTGCGGGGCTCGCGGCTTCAAGGACGCGACCACCTGCTCCACATCAGCGTGCGGTGTCCGGGCGAGGATCTCGAGGACGGCGAGGCGTCCCGTGGTCACCCGCAGCCCGGCTGCCCGGATCTTCGTGTTGAAGTCGAACGTCGCCGACTCCACCTCCAATCCGTTCATGCAGCCACCGTACCGAGTTGTTTTGAATTAGTCAAAATAAGGACTTCCCCTCCGCGTTGTCCCGCAGCCACCCCAACTCTAATATCAGATATGAGTTGTGGACCGATGGATGACGCCGGATGTGGAGAATTCCCGGTCACGGCGGGGGAGCGCGGGCTACAGCTCGACGGTCAACAGGGGCCGCAGCGAACGTCGGGTCTCCTCGGCCATGTCCACCGAATCACGGTCGAGCAGCCACTGCAGCTGGAGACCGTCCATCATCGCGATGAGCATGCGTGCCGCGCTCGCAGGCTCGACGCCGGCCACCAGCTGGCCCTCGCGCGCCATCACCTCGAAGGAGACGGTCATCCCGTCGATCAACCAGCTGTACCGCCGGACGAAGTGCTCGTGCGCCGGGTGGTCCGGTGAGGTCGCCTCGGCGGACAGGACGCAGTGGAGCTCGACGAGACCGGGGACGCGCATGTTGTGCTCGACGAGGCGGAGGAGCCCGCGGATGCCTTCGATGCCGCTCCCGATCTCGATGCCGGACTCCTCGCGATCCCGGTCGTCCCGGAAGTCGAGGATCGCGGCGAGTAGATCGTTCTTGGTCGAGAAATGGTGGAGGAGGCCGGCCTGGCTCATGCCCACGCGCTCCGCGACCTCGCGGAGCGATCCACTGCGGAACCCCTGCTCGGCGAAGACGTCCATCCCCGCCTCGAGGATCTCCCGGCGTCTCGCCGCCGTCTTGGCGTAACTGCCGCGGGAGCGGCCCGTCTGCGTCACCGTCATCCTGCGATCGTATCGGGCGTGCGGTCCGCCGGCGAAGGGTTCCCGAGGCGCCCCTAGCCCGGTCCTTCCCCAGGTGTCCAGCCCGGTACTTCCCCAGGTCCCTGTCGTACGGTGTCGCCATGAGACGCCGCATCGAGCCCGTGTACGACACCGCCGTCGGTGTCGGTCGCTCCCTCTTCGGCTTCTGGCGCCTGCGCCGTCACGCCACCGGCATCGAGCACCTCCCCGACGAGGGGGGCGCGGTGGTCGCGATGACCCACTTCGGGTACCTCGAGTTCGCACTCGTCGAGTGGGCGACCGTGCTCCACAACCGCCGCCGTATCCGCTTCATGGCCAAGCAGGGTGCCTTCGACCAGCCCATCGTGGGCCGTCTCCTCCGGAGCATGCGGCACATCGCCGTCGACATGCGTGCCGGTGCGGCCGCCTATGCCGACGCCGTCGCAGCACTCCGCAGCGGCGAGCTGGTCGGGGTCTTCCCCGAGGCCGGTGTCAGCGCCTCGTTCACCGTCCGCGAGCTCAAGTCGGGCGCGGTGCGCCTCGCGCAGGAGGCCGGCGTGCCGATCATCCCCGTCGCGGTCTGGGGCGGTCATCGCCTCATGACGAAGAACCACCGGGTCGGCTTCCGCGAGCGGTTCGGGGTCCCCGTGCACTTCTCGTTCGGCGAGCCGATCATCGTCGCGCCCGGTGATGACGTCGGCACGAGTACCGAGCAGCTCCGCGACCGTCTGCAGGGCATGGTCGACGAGCTGCAACGCGACTATCCCGTCAATGGGACCGGGGCGTGGTGGCAACCTCGCGCCCTGGGCGGAACGGCTCCCACGCCTGCCGAGGCTGCAGCCGCCGACCTCGAACGCGAGCGCCGACGTGAGGCGCGTCGGCAGACGGCGAGCTGAGCGCACGTCCGCCGCGGTCTATCCTGTGGAGGTGCCACCTCTGACCTCGTCGACCCACCCCGCAGGGCATCGTCGCTCCGCCAGCCCGCGCTCCGAGCGGAGCGTGGCACCGTGAGTCGCGGGTGGAACGGCTTCGTCGCGAAGTCGACATGGCTCCCGAAGGCCTGGCGCGAACGCGCTGAACGTGCGCTCTCGGAGGACCCCTCGACGCCGGCCACGCCGGACACGAACGACGCCGAGTCCGCAGCGGACCACTCGCCACGGCGCACGCCGGATCCCACATCCCGGGCGACGCCGACACCCCCTACTCAGCAGCCCGACGACTCGGCGCCGCTGGACGACCGCGACGCGCACGCACCCCGGACGCCCGTCGCCGGCCCGGACGTCGGCGAGGTAGCACCAGCCCATGACCGGTCCACGACCGGCCTGGTCGACCCGGTCGCCCTCCCCGTCACCGCGTCGGCCCCGGTCGTCCCCCTGAGCGTCGCCATCACCGATTTCGAGCTCGCCGACGACTCCGTCATCGGCCCCGCGTCCGTCCTCGACAACCTCGAGCTCACGAAGGCCGCCGTGACCCGCGTCGCATCGACGATCCTCACGACCGAGGGCCCGATCGCCGTCCCGCGACTCGTGACCATCGTCGCCCGGCGCTTCGGCGTCGACCGACCGTCCGAGGAGTCCCGCACCGAGCTGTCAGCGCTGGTGACGGAGGCGTTCGTCGTCCAGAACGGCTTCGCCTGGCCCACCGGACTCGACGTCGTCACGTGGCGAGGCGTCCGCCGGGTCGTGCATCGCGATCACCGCGCGGTCACCGACATCAGTCCCGCGGAGATCTGCAACGCCATGGAGCTCGTGATCACCGCGAGCCCCGAGCACGAGGTCGACCGCGAGCAGCTGCCGATGCAGGCGGCGTCCGTGCTCGGCTACGGTCGCCTCGGTGAGACCGCTCGACGCTGGCTGGACCTCACGCTCGCCCAGGCGGTGCTCCACGGTCGTCTCGTCGAGGACGGCGAACGCATCCGCCTGCCCTGACGCCGATCGTTCAGCGGACGGGCGGACCCTGCTGGCCGAACGGCAGACTCGTGTCGGTGACGCCGTCGATGAAGGCGTCCATGCGCTGGAGGTTGAACCGGCCCTGGTCGTTGAGCAGGAACTGGTACTCGTGCTCGAGCCCCGGTCGGAAGTCCGGGTTGAAGATCATCGATTGCACGTCGACACCGAGGCCCTGGAGCTTCGCCTTGAACTCGACCGACTGCGGGTAGAGCGGATCCCAGTTGCCGACCGTGATGTACGTCGGTGGATACTTCGCCGTCAGATAGTCGACGACGGACGCGGACGCCACCTCCGGTCGGGTCTTGTAGTCGCGCGCTCCGAAGTACGACCAGAGCACCGTGTCGAGGAACCACCCGAAGCTGCCCTCGGCGTTGACCAGGCTGAGGTCGTAGGCCCCGCAGGCGAGGACCACCCCGGCGAGCTGCTCCGGTTCGATCGGCGATTCGACCTTGATGGAGCTGGCGTACTCGGAACTCGTGACCACGTTCGCGACCTGGGCGGCGATCTGGGCACCGGCGGAGTCACCGGCGAGGATGAGCTTGGACGAATCCACGTTGAGCGCGCGAGCGTTGGCGTCGAGGTAGCCGAGCGAGTCGGCGACCTGCTCGATGGGCAACGGGTACTGGCCCTCTGGCGCGATCGTGTACTCGACCGCGATCGCCGTGTACCCCTCGCCGGCCAGCACGCGCATGTAGTTGGAGATGAGTTCCTTGCTGCCGGAGATCCACGCTCCACCGTGCACCCACACGATCGTCGGGAGGGCGGCACCGCTGCCGCGCACCCCGTCGGGCGTGTAGACGTCGAGCAGCGCGTCCGCGTCGCCGGAGCGGTACGGGATGTCCTGTCGGACGTCGACACCGTCTGGGACGTACTTCACGAGGTCGGATTGCACGACCTTGGCCCGTTCGTCGAAGGCCATGCGGATGACCATCGAGCCCGGCCACGGGGTCAGCTGCAACCAGACGAAGATCACCAGCGCGATAGCGAGGATCACGCCGATGATCCAGAACATCGTGTTGCGGACGACACGCAGGAAGCGCGCGAAGCCCGAGCGAGGGGGTGCTGTCCTCAAGCGATTCACCTCCTGGCGGGTCTGGACGGCGGCGCTGCCTGGCGGAACACGAACCTCCAGTCTCGCATTCGATCGCACTCCGCCGGCGCCCGGGAAGTTTTTCGACGGATTCCGTGACGAATGCCCGCCGAGCTGCGTCTTACCCGATGACCGGACATCATCACCGGTTTCCAACGCAGACGAAGGAGAACGCCATGAGTGCATCGGACAAGATCCAGAACGCCGCTGAGGACCTCGCGGGCAAGGCGAAGGAAGCTCTGGGCAAGGTCACCGGCGACGACAGCAAGGTCGCAGAGGGCAAGGCCGACCAGACGAAGGCCGACGCCAAGAAGGCCGGCGAGAATGTCAAGGACGCGTTCAAGCACTAGTCCTCGCGATACAGTGGCTGCCCCCGCCCACCGGCGGGGGCGGTAACACGGTCGACCGGCACCCCGTTCGATCCAGTAATCACATTTGGAGACATCATGAGTTTTCTCGGCTTCCTGCTGCTCGGCCTCATCGCCGGCGCCCTCGCCAAGGCAATCCTTCCGGGCCGTCAGGGCGGCGGCTGGTTGATCACGCTGCTGCTCGGCGTCGTCGGAGCACTGCTCGGCGGCTGGCTCGGCGGCATCCTCTTCGGCGCGAACCTGCAGGAGTTCTTCTCGCTGCAGACGTGGCTCCTCGCCATCGGCGGATCGATCGTCGTGCTGCTCATCTACGGCGCACTGACCCGCAACAAGAAGGCGTAAGCGCCTCCACACAGCACTCGGACGCCCGGCCCCTCCAAGGGGCCGGGCGTTCGTGCGTGCTGGACGACGTCGCCGACAGCACGGTGTCCGCCGTTCCGGGGACTGTGCGACCTCCTGTGCTCTGCCAGGATGACTGATGTCAAATATCAGCATCTGATATGAGAGGAGGGGGTCTCATGGACTTCTACCGGAAGCTGCTCGAGCTGCTGCGCGCGATCTGCGGCTGGGTCTGACCCGCACGCACGAACGCCCGGTCCACCAGGACCGGGCGTTCGTGCGTCGCGCTGCGACCGGAGTCAGGCGTGCTGGCCCTCGTGCTCGCCTTCGCCGATCTCCTCGACGAGCTTCGCGTTGAAGGCCGGGAGGTCGTCGGGCGTCCGGCTCGACACGAGTCCCTGGTCGACGACGACCTCCTCGTCCACCCAGGATGCACCCGCGTTGCGCAGATCCGTCTTGAGGCTCGGGTAGCTCGTGAGTTCGCGACCGCGGACGACGTCCGCCTCGATGAGGATCCAGGCGCCGTGGCAGATCACCCCGACCGGCTTGCCCTGCTCGAAGAACGCCTTCGCGAAGGCGACCGAGGACTCGTCCACGCGGAGGTCGTCCGCGTTGACGACGCCGCCCGGCAGCACGAGTGCGTGGTAGTCGTCGGAGGACGCCTCGGCGACCGCGACGTCGACGGGCTGGACGTGTCCGTTCTTGCCGGTCACGTCCTGGGTGGCGGGCGACACCAGTTGGGCGGTCGCTCCGGCTCCGGTGACCGCCTCCCAGGGGCTCGTCAGTTCACTGTCCTCGTAGCCGTCCGTGAGCAGGAAGGCCACCTGCTTGCCGTTGAGTGCTGCGCTCATCGTCGCTCCAATCCGTCAGCGTCGAGGCACCGTCCGGCGCCTCGACAGCGACGATACGCTCGGCTCCACCTCGCGGACCCGGGCTTCCGCCGAGCGCGAACGGGGTTGCTCAGGTGTCGCAGGCGATGCCGTCGCCGTCCCGATCGAGGTCGTAGACGTCGCTCCCGACGACGTACACCGGGCCGGGCGTGTACGCCGGCCCGTTGCCGCTTCCGCCGGCGCAGTCGACGTCGCTCGCGACCGGAACGCACTGCCCCTCGTAGTTCGGGTCGCACCCTCCGCCGGCCGGCTCGGCGACGGGAGCGGGAGGCGGCGGAGCGGGTTGTCGCGTCCCGACGGACGTGACCTGCGCGACCGGTTGGACCGATACGAGCTGCGCGACGAGCTCTCGAGCGATCTCGGCCCCGGCTCGCGTGGTGACGCGGTAGGTGTTCGTCTGCTGTCCGGGGACGCCCGTGGTCGTCACGACGACTTGGCCGACGTCGATGTTCGGGTCTTGGACCTCGGTCACGGCGAACGGGATCTCCACGACCTCCGTCACCTCGGTGACGACGTCGGTCGGGGTGGGGGACGGCGTGGCACTCGGCTTGGCGACGGACGTCCCCTCCGGAGCCGACAGCAGTGCCGCGGGCCGGCTCCCGACCGGGTGGATGGCCGCATTGGCGCTCCCGCCCACGACGAACACGCACAGGGCCGCTCCGATCACCGCGGCCGCGATCCCGCGGTTGCGGATCCCGAGGGAGGAGACGCGACCACGGACGAGCGCGACCACGCCGATCACCACGGCCACCAGGGCGACGAGTGCGAGCATCGCCCAGAACGCGCCACCGACGGCGCTGACGAGCAACAGTGCTCCGACGAGGCTGAGCAGGACGATGTGGAGCGGGCCGAGGCGGCGCGTCCGGGTGGCCCCGGCCGCAGCCGGTACAGCGGCAGGGGCGGCGGCCGGGGGAGCGGGAACGGCCGCCGGCACGCGTTGCCCACCCCAGCCGACTCCGGTCCACCATCGTTGCTGGCCGGTCTGCTCGGGATCGGGATACCAGCCCGCGGGAGACGTCATGCCCTGATGCTGGGCCCTGGAGCACGACGGCACAAGGTCCCCGAGTGGGGCTGGAGGGGATTCCTCCCGTGCCGTGTCGCGGCGCGTGTCAGAGGCCGACGAAGCGGATGGTCTGCTGCAGGCGCGTGCGGATGTCGAACAGCTGGTTGCCACCCATGCGGTCGACGCCCGGGAGGCCGGTGCGGAGGAGGTCGGCCAGGCGGGAGCGCTCGACGAGGACCGTGACCGGATGCTTGCGACCGATGAACTCCACCGACTCCGGGGTGGCGCCGTCCGGCACGACGATGACGGAAGCCGTGAACTTCACGCGCGCCGCCTTCGCGACGGTCCGCGCCGAGCGCACGATCGACCGGACGGGCTCCTCGCGAGGATCGAGCGTCTCGCCGACGACCTCTCCACGGTGCACCCGGACCGGCCCACCCCAGTCCTCCGACTTGACCGCGAAGAGGCCGGTCGGGCCGAGGACGACGTGGTCGAGCTTCGCCTCGCCCGGAGCCAGGACGTCGTGCCAGACCGTGTATCCGATGCCGAGCGTCGCCACGGTGCGCGCCGTCTGCTCCTCGGCGAGCGCGTTGGCCAACTGGTGCCGGATCTCGCGCGGTGCCGAGCGGACGAGCTTCGGGTCGTAGGGGTCGTCGAGCGGGACACCACGGCCGACCCACTCCCGGATGAGCCCGAGGTAGGCCTCGCGCGAGTCTCCGCCGGGGTGCCCGTAGGCGCGAGCGCGAGGGCGTGAGTCGGCGCGCTGCGTACCCGACCGACCAGTGGTCGACGCCGACCAGGTCGGAGCGTCGTCGTCGCCCGTGTCGGAGGACGGCACGTTGCGCCCGCGGTCGTAGGCGGCTCGGTCCTGCTCGGTCCCGACGCGCTCCCAGGCGAGCTGGACGGCGTTGAACTGTCGCGCGCTTCCGCCGAGGTCGGGGTGGGTCTCGCGCATGAGCCGTCGGTAGGCCCTCCGGAGCTCGTCCTGCGTCGCCGTCGTGCTCACGCCGAGCACCTCGTACGGGCTGGCTGAGAGTGGGCTCTCCGGCATGGAGGGTGGTCGCTTTCGTCGGCGGCGTCGGTCGGTCCGACACGGCAGACTATCGCCATCACCTGGAAGACCGCCCGAACCGGCACCCGGTCGGGGCTGTGGACAACTCAAACCAGCCGACGTACAGTTTGTTGTACTTGGAGGATGTTGATGCGTACCCTCAGTTATTCGGAATCCCGCGCGAACTACGCGGCCACCCTCGATTCGGTCCTCGACGACCGCGAGGAGGTGATCATCACCAGAGCGGGGCGCGACCCGGTCGTGATCGTCGCGCTCGACGACTACGAGTCCTTGAAGGAATCGGCGTATCTGCTCCGGACGCCGTCGAACGCACGTCGGCTCCTCCAGGCCATCGACGACCTCGAGGCCGGCGCGGGCACCGAGCACGACCTGGTCGAGTAGTCGGCGTGCGGCTCATCTGGTCCGACGCCGCCTGGGAGGACTACTGCCACTGGCAGCAACAGGATCGGCGCATCGTCAAACGGATCAATCTCCTCCTAAAGGACATCATCCGGAACGGCAACGAGGGCATCGGCAAACCTGAGGCGCTCAAGCACGGCTTCCAAGGATTCTGGTCACGACGGATCACCGACGAACATCGACTGGTCTACCGCCTCACGGACGACGGCGTCCTCATCGCCCAGGCACGCTTCCATTACGAGTAAGGCCGACGTGCCGGAACACCTCAGGAGCTCGGCAGGAGGATGCCGTCGTCCAGCAGTGCGCGGACCCGGGGGAGGAGTTCGGCGCGGAGTTCCGCCGCATCGACCTCGACGAGCTGGGCGATCGCGTCGATGATGGCTCCCAGGGTCAACTCGCCGTCGCAGGCGCCGACGAGCCCCGCCAGGCCCGTGTCGATGCCCACCGAGCGGGCCAAGCCGCCACCTTGCCGCAGGGTCATCGCCGTCGGGTCTTCGTCCCCGGGCCAGTAGTGGCGCTCCTCGGTGACGTCGCCCGCGAGGATGACGCGTTCGCCGAGCAGCTGCTCGTCGTCGAGCGCGACCTGCCAGTCGTGTGCGAGGAGACACACGGCGAGGTGCGCACCGAGCCCGGCGGCGTTCGAACCCGCCTGCCCGTGCAGCCGCTCGAAACGGCGCAGCGGAGTGGACGGGTCCGATCGACGGAGCAGGACATACCCGAAGCCGACGCCGGTCACAGCCCGAGCCGCGAAGTCGTCGAGCCAGGCTCCCGCGAGGCGCTCGAACTCCGGCGTTCCGAGGCGGGTGCCACCGTCCCGGATCCAGGTCTCCGCGTATTCGGCCGGATCCTGCACCTCGCGCTCGATGACCCAGGCGTCGACCGGTTCCGGACTGCGATCCACCCACTCGGCGACGCGCTCGAGCCCGTCGGCGCCGTCGCGGTACTCCCAGTTCCCGAGGAACTGCGCCACGCCGCCGGGCGTCAGGTGCCGGGCGGCCTCGAGAAACACGGACTCGACGAGCGCATCGCCGACGAGACCGCCGTCGCGGTACTCGTAGCTCGGCACGCCCTCGGCACGCGGGGTGATGACGAACGGGGGGTTGGAGACGATGCGGTCGAACCGTTCACCGGCGACGGGTTCGAACATGCTGCCGTGGCGGAATTCGATCGAGTCGATGCCGTTCAGGTGCGCGTTGAGTGCGGCGAGCTCGAGGGCCCGTTCGGAGATGTCCGTCGCGACCACGTGATCGGCGATCCGCGACAGGTGGAGCGCCTGGATGCCGCACCCGGTACCGAGGTCCAGTGCCGTTCCGATTCGCTCGGGGAGGATGATGCCGCTCAGGGTCATCGATGCGCCGCCGACCCCGAGGACGTGCTCCTCGCCGAGCTCATGACCCAGAGCGAGCTCGCCCAGGTCGGAGGCGATCCACCAGGCACCGCTCCCGTTGGCGTCGACCCAGGCGTACGGACGCAGGTCGATGGCCGGGGCGACCGATCCGTCGTCGCTCAAACCGACGAGACCGAGCGCCACCGCGCCGTCGAGACCGAGCGACGGCAGAGCACGCGTCGCGTCATCGGCCCCCACGGCGACACCGAGCACGAAGAGTGTCGCCAGTGTCGCGAGCGGTTCCGCTCCCGCCGTCCAGCGGCGTTCGTCGAGCGAGCGGATCGCCACGACCCGGTTGGAGCGGTGCAGGGCGGCCTCGGCCGTCTCACCCCAGAGACCACGCACCCGTTCCACCGTGTACCCGGCCGCATCGAGGTCGGAACGGAGGAGGTCGATCAGTCGCTGGTCCACGCCCACCAGTGTGCCAGCTGCGGGGTGGGCCGAGCCGCCCACCCTGCAGCCGCCGTCAGCGATCCGTGGTGAGGATCGCGTCGAGGTCCTCATCGGTCTGCTCGTCGTGCTCCTCGACCTCGCGCTGCGCGGCCTTCGCCGTGCGCTTCCGCTCGCGCTTCGCCAGACGGCGCTCGGTCCGGCGCTCCAGCAGCAGGTACAGCACGGGCACGAGGATGAGCGTCAGGAGCGTCGACGACACCAGGCCGCCGATCACGACGATCGCGAGCGACTGCGAGATGAACACCCCACCGCCGGTGAGGCCGAGCGACATCGGCACGAGCGCGAAGATCGTCGCGCAGGCGGTCATGATGATCGGCCGCAGACGGAGTCGGGCTCCGTGCAGGACCGCGTCGTCGATGCCGTCGCCCCGAGCCCGGTACGAGTTGACCAGGTCGATGAGGACGATCGCGTTCGTGACGACGATGCCGATGAGCATGAGGAGGCCGATCATCGACGGGATGCCGAGCGGGGTCCCCGTGATGAGCAGGGCCGCGATCGCGCCGGTCGCCGCGAAGGGCACGGAGACCAGCAGGATGAGCGGCTGCAGGAGGCTCCGGAACGTCGCCACCATGACGATGAAGACGAGCACGATCGCGATGAGCATCGCGAGGCCGAGCTGCGCGAACGACTCCTCCTGGTCCTGGGCGACACCACCGACCGAGGCGGTGACCCCGCTCGGCAGGTCCAGGCCGTCGAGGCCCTCCCGGACGGCGAGCGTCGTCGCGCTGAGGTCGTCACCCGTCGGCGTCGCCGACACGGTCACGGTCCGGACGCCGTCGATGCGCGTGATCGCCGCTGCGGCGCGTTCCTCGCCCACCTGCGCGACGGCGCTGACCGGGATCGGGACGGCGCTGACGTTGGCGAGGTCCTTCTGCGCCTGGGTGAGGCGGTCCGCCTCCGCCTGCTGCTCGGCCGCCTCGCTCTCGGCGTCCCGCATCGCGGTCAGCTGCTCGTCGATGGTCGTGATCGAACCCTGGAGCTGGGAGATGGCGTCGCTCAGCCCGACGAGTTGGGCGGCGCGGGCCTCATAGGCCTGCCGTGCCGCCTCCTCCTCCGGTGTCGTGGGCGTGACCGGTGGCACCTCGACGGGAGCCGCTTGCAACGCGCTCAGCTGAGCCCGCAGGGCGTCGAGCTGCGACGCCGCGGTCGAGCGGGCCTCCTGGAGTTCCGAGCGCTGGGTCGCGGCCTGGGATGCCGCCTCGTCCTTCGCACGCTGGGTGGCCTCGTCCTGCTCGGCCGTGAGGGCGTCGGTCGCGGCCTTCTGAGCCGCGGCCTGCTGCAGCGCGCTGACCGGAAGGGGGAGCGCGGCGATCTCGGCCGGTGTCGTGCCGACCCGCTGCGACCGCACGATGATGTCGCGAGACGAGCCCTCGAGGATGACCGAACCCATCGGCGTGCCGCGGAGCGCACTGGCGATGGCCTGGCCGACCTGCTCCTGCGTGAAGCCGTACCGGGCGGCGGCGGCGCGGTCGACGTTCACCTTGAGCAGACCTTGCTCGTCGGCGAGGTCGCTCGTCGCATCGCGGAGGCCGTCCGTACCGCCGAGCATGTCCTGCACCGCGGCCGCAGCTGTGGCGAGCGCCACGGGGTCCTCACCCTGCAGCGTGACCTCCATGCCGCCACCGCCACCGGTGAATCCGCCTGCGGCGTCACCGACGGTGATCTCTCCGACGTCGTCGAGCTTCGCCACGGCCTTCCGGATGGTGTCGGCGACGCCCTCACGTGAGCTCTCCTCACCGACGGTCACGCTGATCTGTGCCGTGTTGCTCGAGCCGTTCCCACCGACGGTGGTCAGGTACCCGGAGACGCCCGCGGTCTTCGCGAGGACCGCTTCCACGGCCGCGGCCGCGTCGCTGGTCACGTCGAGGCTCGTCCCCTCAGGGAGTTCCTGGGTGACCGTGACGGTGTTCTCGCCCCCGATGTCGCCGAGGTAGTCGGTCTTCAGGAACCCGGCCGAGACGATCGTCCCGGCGAACACGACCGCCGCCACGAGCAGGGTCACGACCGGACGCTTCAGGGCGGTGCGCAGGACCGGCAGGTAGGCGCGCTGGAGCTTCGAGTACGCCTCGGACTCGTCCTCGACGACGGACGCCTCTTCGGTGGCCGCGTCGTCGGTGACCTTGCCCACAACCGGGGCGGAGGAGCCTCGCATGAACCAGTAGGCGAGCACCGGCACGATCGTGAGCGACACCACGAGCGACGCGATGAGCGCGACCGACACGGTGACGGCGAACGGTCGGAACAGCTCGCCGACCGTCCCGCCGACGAAGGCGACCGGGAGGAACACGGCCACGGTCGTGATCGTCGACGCGGTCACGGCCCCGGCGACCTCGCGGACCGCCTCGACGACACTCGTGGTCGTCATCGCCCGCCCGGTGTGCCGACGTTTGATGTTCTCGATCACCACGATCGAGTCGTCGACCACCCGCCCGACCGCGACGGTCAGCGCTGCGAGCGTGAAGATGTTGAGCGAGTAGTCGCCGATCCACAGACCGATCATCGCGATGAGGAGGGAGAGCGGGATCGACACGGCCGTGATGATCGTGGACCGGATCGACAGCAGGAAGACCAGGATCACGATGATCGCGAACAACAGCCCGAGCCCGCCCTCGACGGAGAGGTCGTGGATGGACTGCTCGACCATCGGCGACTGGTCGAAGACGACGGTGAACGCCGCACCCGAGCCGAGCTCCTGCTCCAGCCCGGGGAGGGCGTCACGGATGGTGTGGGCGAGTTGGACGGCGTTGGCCGACGGGTCCTTGAGGATGGTGAGCGACAGCGACGGGAGACCGTCCGCCCGGGCGATGGAGGTCTCGGCTGCGGGCACGAGCTCCACGTCCGCGACGGCGGAGAGCGCGAAGGGCCCGTCCTCGTGCTGGATTGGCAGGGCCTGCAACTCGGCCAGCGAGCCGACGGGCGAGCCGACCTCGATCGAGAGCTCCTTGCCGGCGTCGACACTCGTCCCGGCAGCCGTGATGACACCACTCGCTTGGACGGCCGCCATGACCTCCTCCGCGGTCACCTTCTTGGCCGCGAGGTCGGCCGGACGCATCGTGATGACGAGCTGCGTGGCGTTCTCACCGGCGAGATCGACCTGACGCACGCCGGCGATCCCACGGAGCGCGGGGAGCACCGTGCTCTCGACCTTGCCCGCGAACTCACCGGACTCGTCCTCGGACGCGACCGCGAGCTGCAGCACGGGGATGTCCTCGCTTCCACCGGCATAGACCTCGGTGGTCGTGTCGTTCGGAAGCGTGCTCTTCAAGCCGGCGAGGGCGCTGCGGATGTCACCGACGATCTTCTCGTCGTCCTGGCCGAAGTCCCAGCTCACCTGCACGGACGTGGAACCGCTGACCGACGTCGAGGTGACGCCGGTGACGCCCTTGACCCCCTGCACCGCCTGCTCGACTGGCTTCGTGACCTCGCGCTCCACCGACGACGGTGAGGCGCCGGGGTAGGTCGCGGCCACGACGGCACCCGGCTGCTGCACGGACGGCAGCAGTTCCTGCTTCAAGGAACCGACCGCGAAGAGTCCGAAGGCCACGATCGCCGCGGTGATGAGGCCGACGATCAGTCGATTGGCGAGGCTGAGCCTCGTGAGGAATGACATGGAAGGACGGGCCTCTCGGTCGCGGAGTGGGCGCGATCCGCCCCACTCCACGCTATGGAGCGCCGCCACCGACCACATCCGCATGAGGATGGACCTGATGCGACCCCGGCATCCGCCGATCGGACGACATCGGTGGTCCTGCGGTACCAGCCTCGGCCGCGAGGGAGCTGCGCCTTGACGGCATGGTCCACCGATACCGGGCGTACCCTTGATACCCGAGTGCGCGCCGCGGGGTGCGCCGGAGCGAGGAGGGTACGTGGATCTGCAGGCCGTCGACCTCCCCAGGTTGCGCCGCGACGCACAGCTCGAGCGCGAGGTGATCATCGAGCACCGCGCCCGCGACGGTGAGGACCCCTGGGACTTCCTGCCCTCGATGCCGACGGTCGACGAGCTCGTCGTCGCCGTCCTCCGGGACGACGCGCTGCACGCCCGGGGTCTGGCCGCCCAGCACGCGATGGCGCGGCTCGCCGGGTACTCGTCGCTCGACGACGCCCAGGACCACCGCGACAACGCGGACCACTTGGAGTACGAGGTACTCCGTGAGATCGCCCGCGTGCACCCCGAGTTGACCCGAGCGGTATGGCGGATGTCCGGCAAGGTAGCCCGGCCGCCGTGGGAGGGCGACGACGCCGAGTAGATCGACGCCGCCGCCCAGGTCACAGCGCCGCGGCGAGCCCCATGGTGACGACGGAGACCGTCATGCTCACCACCTCGACGACCACGACCCGCTCACGCCGTCGAGCCGCCTCGACCGCCAGCCGCGTGGACAGGGCGACGAACCCCGCCATGCCGCCCGTCAGGAGCACGGCGGGGAGGGCGACCGTCCCGATCTGATGTCCTGCCGGGTGCATGCCCGATCCTGCATATATGGTCCCGGCGGCATGACCAGCCATGGTGCACACGAGCGCCGCCATGATCACGAGGCCGCCTGAGGTGTGCGCGGTCATCGCCGCACGGTGACGCGTGGTGGCGAGCGCCACAGCGTCACCGACCGGAGTCGGCAGCCCGGCGATGGACCGCAGCCGGACCGCCGAGGCGACGGCGAGGACGATCAGGACGACGGCCCAGAGCAACGGATGCAGCATCCCGACACCGGTCGCCAGGTCGAGCATCGCCGCGAGCATGACGATCGCGGCCACGAGGTCGAGGGGTCCGCGTCGGCCGCCGACGGTGCAACAGGCACCGACGGCGGCCGGGACGAGCGCCCCGAGATGTAGGACCTCGCTCATCGCCGCGGCCTAGTGCCCGTGGCCACAGTGCTCTTCGGCGCCCTGGTCGTGACCGCCGTGTCCCACGTGCGCGGCGCCGGTGTCGTGCGAACAGTGCCCGACCGCTTCGTTCGGCGGGACGTTCAGGGTCGGGTTCTTGCCGAAGAAGCCGTAGGGCTTGAGCGTGAACCGGGCGTAGTCCACCGGCATGACCGGCCAGTCCTCCGGACGGGGGAAGTGCGTCGGTCCGAAGGTGTGCCAGAGCACGATGTCCTCGCCGTCGATCGACTCGTCGCCCTCGATGAAGCGCGTGATCCCGTCGCCACCCGGGTTCTGGTGGACGAAGTCGCCCGCCGCGTATCGTTCAGCCGGGTCGTACTTCGTCACGAAGAGGTGCTTCGTCGCGAACTCCGCCCGCTTGGCGATCGACGACGACGCGTCGGCCATGAGCGTCGGCGACTCCTGCGGGTACAGCACGTACCCCGTCGGGCGTCCCATCCGGTTCGTCTTCTCCGTGTTGACGATGTGCCAGGCTCGAGCGGCCGAACCGTCCGCCACGCGCCCGGACCCCGCTTCCGTGCTGAGCCGCGTGACCCGCTTCGTGAAGCCGTTGCCGTGCTCGTTCCCCGGCCCGATCGGCACCCGGACCGCGTCCACCTCCTCGACCGCGTTCGACAGACCGTCGACCATCATGTCCAGACGGGCCGAGAAAAGGTGCTGGTGGTACGGCCCACCGAGCCCGGGCGCGACCTCCGAGGCGTACGGGTAGTCGGCGCCCTCCGCGTCGAGCCCGGGGTACGCGGAGGTGAAGAGGATGCCCGTCAACTTCGACTCGCACTCGATGGTGCCGTCGAGGTACAGGTACCAGTAGAACCCGTAGTCGTAGTTGCCGACGGTCGTGAAGAAGGAGATGACCAGCCGACGCGACCGCCGGACCTCGTTCGAGCCGGTGTACAGGTCGGAGTGCTTCCAGAGGGTGCCGAAGTCCTCCTCGTGCATGCAGATCCCGTTCTCGATCGTGAACGGATTGCCGAGTTCATCGGCGAGCACCGCGTCGAAGTACTTGATCTCGCCCACGCAGTCGCACCCGAGCGCCAAGGAGTTCGTGAACCGGCCGAACAGGTACTCGCCGGTGTCGAAGTAGTTCTGCCAAAAGCGCACGGGGGAGGGGTCACCGTAGGGGACCAGCATCTCGTTGATCGACGCCCGGTAGATGATCGGTCGTTCCTCGCCGGCATCGTCGAACGAGAGCTGCCGGAGGACGAGGCCCTCACGGACGTCGAACCCGACCTGGAACCGCCAGTTGCCCCACTCGACGAACTCGCCGTCGACCTGGAAGCTCGGACCCTCCGGCTGGGTGATGACGATCGGCTTGAGCGAGGAGAGCGGAGCACCCTGGACCACCGGGTCGTCGAAGTTCCCGGGCTCCGCCGGGATCGCCAGGGCTGTCGCGTCGATCAGGCGGGTGATCCGTCGCGCGGCGGTGTCGACATAGGCGCTCAGTCCGTCGACGGGGTGGGCCCACGGGTGGTCGGCCGGGTAGTCCTGACGGAACGCGAGGACCCGGACGATCCGGCGCCCGACCTCCTCGGGATAGTCGTAGAAGCCGGCCGACAGCGGGACGACCTTCACCTCGTCGACCGTGCAACCACGGGCGGCGAGGGCGGCGACCCACCCCTCGTCCTCCGCCACGATCTCCGCGATGGCGTCGAACTCCTCGATGAGGATGGGCAGCTGGCCGCGGGAACCGTCCAGGACGACCGTGCTGAGCAGGGACCCGCTGTCGATGGACACCACGTTGTCCGTCGATCGACCCGTGGCCATGTCGAGCAACATCACGCGGGCGAGGCGTTCCGGCAGTGGACCGTCGCCGGCCTGCCAGGCGAGCACCGCCCGCTTGTGGGGCTCCTCGAGGCCGACGTAGGCGAACCGGGTCGTCTCGGTGAAGTCGTCGAAGCCGGTGACGATGTCGCGGATGCGGTCGAACTCGGGTGCGGACAGGCTGGCGAGCGGGTGCTGGACGGGGGCGTCGTCGTCGGCGCTGCGCAGGTTTGTGGGGTCGGTGATGGTCATCGTGAGGCTCCTGGTTCGGTGATGCGGCTGGTCTCGGAAGGTGAGGGGAAGGGTCGGATGGTCAACCGCCGATGGCGTCCATGACGTCGGCGTAGGCGGCCGGGCGACGACGACGCAGGTACGCGGCCTGCACGAGGCCGACGACGGGGCAGACCGCGATGAGGGCGAGGAGGACGGCGCTCACGGTTCCGAACACGGGGTTGCCGCCCGCATCCACGTCTCCCACCAGCATCGGGAAGTAGACGACGATCACGACGGCCGAACCGACGAGTCCGATGAACCCGAGGCCGGGTGCGACGACCGTGTTCCACACCCGCCGATCCTGCTTCGTGCGAGCGAAGTACACGATCACCGCGAGGCTCGTGACCGCCATCAGGATCGCGATCGCGAGGGTCGCGACGCCGGCGAACCACGTGAACACCTGCAGGACGGGGTCGAGACCGAGCACGGCGAAGACGACGATCAGGATCGCCGCGGTGGCGCTCTGGACGAGCGACGAGGTGTGCGGCGAGAGGTGCTTGGGGTGGACGCCGCCAAGCCGGCCCGGCAGGACGCCGGCGTTCGACATCGTGTGCTGGTACCGGGTGATGACGTTGTGGAAGGAGAGGACGCAGGCGAACATGCTCGTGATGAGGAGGACGTTGATGACGAGCTCTCCGACCGGGCCGAGGTAGAGCAGGGTGGTGCGGAGGATCATCGCGCCGGGATCCTCACCGGCCACGGCGAGGACGTCGTCCGGGCCCCAGGCCATGACCAGCGCCCAGGAGGCGAGGGTGTAGAACAGGCCGATCCCGATCACCGCGATGTAGGTCGCCCGCGGGATCGTGCGAGACGGGTCCTTCGCCTCGTCTCGGAAGATCGCGGTCGCCTCGAAGCCGATGAACGCCGCGATCGCGAACATCAGTCCGACACCGGGCGACCCGGAAAACACCTGCTCGGGCACGAACGGCTCGGCCGACAGCCCGTCGGCACCTCCGGTCACGATGACCGCCCCTGCGAGGACGAGGACGATCCCGACCTCCGCCACGAGCAGGACGCCGAGGACCTTCGAGCTGAGGTCGATGTGGCGGTAGCCGAGCAGACCGACGACGGCGATCGACGCGAGCGAGTAGAGGTACCAGGGGATCTCCGGAGCACCGAGGCCGGCGAAGGTCACGCTCAGCAGGTAACCGATGTAGCCGTACACCGACACCTGGATGGTCGTGTAGGTCAGGAGGGCGAGGAACGCCGACGCGAGACCGGCCGGTTTGCCGAGCCCGTATCCGACGAAGGTGAAGAAGGCACCCGGCTTGGGCACGTGCCGCGTCATGGCCGAGAGTCCGACGGCGAACAGCAGGAGGATCACCGCGGACACGACGTACATGCTCGGGAAGCCGACCCCGTTGCCGAGCAGGATGCCGAGCGGTGCGGCTCCACCGACGACCGTCAACGGCGACGCCGCGGCGACGACCATGAAGACGATGGCGGTGACGCCGAGCGATCCCTTCAGGGACCGGGTGGGCTGTCCGGCATCGGTGGCCGGACCTTTCGTGACGGTCATGGACACTCCTCGAGCAATGCGGCGGTATCGGGACGAGGCCAGCATCCCGGTCTCCTGTTGCCGCCTCGTCTCGTCGCCGTAACACCTGCTCGGCACCGAATGAGACCGGTCGACACCGCTGTCTCATTTGACGGTCATGAAGCCGAAACACGCCCGCCACGCCGGTGCAACGGGACGCGCCTAGCCTGAACGACGAGGAGGAGGTGAGGGACGTGACGGCTCTGGAACGCGCGATCAGCAATCCTCCGAGCGTCCGTGGTCTCGAGTCCCGGTCACCGGTCGACGGCCTCCAGCGGCGCAGTGTCGGGTTCATCGACGTGTTCGCCCAGTCCGTCTCGGCGGTGGCGCCGTCCGCCGCTGCGACGACGATCCCGTTGATCGTCACCGTGACCGCGGGCGGGGCGACCATGTGGTCGCTCGCCATCGCGATGCTGCTGTCGTTGCTCGTCGCCACCACCGTGAACGTGTTCGCGAAGCGCATCGCCGCAACCGGCTCGCTGTACACCTTCGTCTCCAAGGGGCTCGGAACGGGTGCGGCCTTCGTCACGGGCGTCGCGCTGCTCATCGGGTACGGCTTCATCGCCATGTTCGCCCTGGCCGGTGCCGGGTACTACCTGTCGATCCTGCTGCACCGGTTCTGGCCCGGCATGCCGAGCTCGACGGGTGTCGTGTCCGCACTCCTCGTCTGCATGGCCGTCGTCTGCCTCGTCGTGCTCGTCCGCGGGATCCACCTGTCCACCCGGGTGACCCTGATCGTGGAGAGCGCCTCAGTCGCGACCATCCTCATCCTCGTGGGCGTGCTCCTGTCGCAGCTCGGACCGACGCCCGATTGGGCGGTGCTCGGGCTGGACGCCTCCCCGGAACACCTCGCGGTCGGATCGGTCCTCGCCGTGACCGCCTTCGTCGGATTCGAGAGCTCCTCGACGCTGGGCGTCGAAGCCCGCCGGCCGTTCGCGAGCATCCCCCGGTCCCTGGTCTGGACGGTCGTCGGCGCGGGTCTCCTCTTCCTCGTCACCTCGTACAGTCAGCTGGCGGGCTTCGCGGCGTTGGGGGAGGACATCACCGCGACCCGGACACCCATCAACGACCTGGCGTTGGCCTTCGGCGTCGAATGGATGGGGCTGCTGCTCGACCTGTCCGTCGCGGCGTCGTTCCTCGCCTGTGCGATCGCCTCCATCACGGCGTTCTCGCGGGTCGTCTTCTCGATGGGTCGAGAGGGGGTCCTCCCGTCGCGCCTCGGGACCACGCACGGCCGGTTCCGTACGCCCCATGTGGCGATCATCTCGGCTCTGGCGATCGTCACGCCCGTCTCGGTGCTCGCGCTCGTACTGACCGGAGGAGCCTGGGCGGCGATGCAGGTCCTCATCGTCGTGGCCGCGGCCGGGTACATCACCGCCTACGTCCTCGTCTGCATCGCAGCCCCGGTCTTCCTCTGGCGGATCGGAGAACTGACGCTCTGGCCGCTCCTGCGAGCGGTGGTGGCCGGGGTGCTGCTGTCCGTCGCGCTCGTCGTCTATCTGGTCGTCGAGAGCGCCGGCGAGCGGGCTGTCGGCGTCTGGGTGTTCCTCATCACGATGGCGCTCGGCATCGCGATCTGGGCGATTCGGCATCGACGCCGACCGTGGCTGAGTTCGACCGTGGGGGTCTACGACGAGACGGTGAGCGCCGACGTGCTCGGCGGACCGTCCGCGGAGCCCCGGTGAGCGGCTCGGGCGAGCTCCGCGCCCGACAACCGAAGGCCGTGCACAGCGCGCTCACCGTGCTCGAGGAGGTCGCGCGATGCGGTGCAGGTGTGACGGCGCAGGAGGTCTCGGCCGGACTCGACATGCCGAGGGCGACCACGTACCGACTCCTCAACCTCCTCGTCCAGGACGAATACCTCGTCCGCATGCCCGATCTCCGTGGATTCGCGCTCGGACGGAAGGTCGTCGAGCTCGCCCACCTCGTCGCTCCAGCACCACCCCCGCTCGCTGCGCGCGAGGTGATCGGACGATTGCGGTCGAGCGTGCGAGGCGGCGTCCACCTCGTGCGGTACGAGGGCGATCGGATCAGGATCGCGGATGCGGATCCCGACTTCCCGTTGAGTGACGAGCAGCGGATCGTCAGGCGTCTCGACACCTCCGCGATCGGGCGTCTGCTCCTGCACGAGCTCGCTCACGGCGGATACGACTGGTCAGGGCTCGTCCAGCGGCCGTTCCGGGACGCCGAGCCCTTGATCCACGACGTCGAACGACTCGGGTACGCACGGCAAGTGGGTGAGGTGACGCCCGGTCACGGCTGCCTCGTGGTCCCGATCCGGGACGACCGCGGCGGTCTCGTCGCGGGGCTGTCGCTCTCGGCACCGAGTGAGCGGATCGAGCGCCCCGCCGCACTCCTCGACCTCCTGATCGACGGCTCGCGTCAGCTGCAGCCGCTCCTCGTCTGACCGCCGGACGTCCGTGTGACATCAGCCTCGAGAAGGCGCATAATCAGAATATGCAGCCAGCTGATCGTTTCCGCGCATGACGGAGTCCACGCCTTCCGCGAAGCCTGAGCGCTCGCCGTCGGACCGTCGCAAATGGTTCGGCCTCGTCGTCATCAGCATCGCCGTCGCCCTCATCATCGTCGATTCGACGATCGTCAACGTGGCGATCCCGTCGATCGTCGACGACCTCGGGATCTCCTCGACCCAGGTGCAGTGGGTCCAGGAGTCCTACACGCTCGTCTTCGCCGCGCTGCTCATCGTGTTCGGCACGCTCGCCGACCGGTTCGGCCGTCGTCGGATGCTGCTCGTCGGCGTCGTGGTCTTCGGCGGAGCCTCCGTCTTCGCCGCCCTCGCGGCGACGGGCGACCTCCTGATCCTGTCCCGGGTCATCCAGGGCGTCGGCGGCGCGATGATCCTGCCGACGACCCTCTCGATCATCAACGCGACCTTCCGAGGCCGCGACCGTGCGATCGCCTTCGCGGTGTGGGGCTCCACGATCGGGGGCATGGTGGCGGTCGGTCCGCTCCTCGGCGGCTGGCTCACCACCGACTTCTCCTGGCGCTGGGCGTTCGGGATCAACGTGCCGCTCGGTGTCCTCATCATCGTCGGACTCCTCCTGCTCGTGGGGGAGTCACGGGAACCCGCGACCGACCGCATCGACGCCGTCGGAGCCGTCCTGTCGATCCTGACGAGCGCGTCCCTCGTCTACGGACTCATCGAGGGCCGGAGTCTCGGGTGGTGGCTCACCGACAACCCGCTCGTCATCGGGGACTGGACCTGGCCGTTCAGCCTCTCACCGGTACCTGTGGCCCTCATGGTCACGGTCGTCGCAGGTGTCGCGTTCGTCCTCTGGGGACGCCACCGGATGCGCCAGGGGCGCAGCACGATCATCGCGTTCTCCCTGTTCTCGCTGCCATCGTTCCGGAACGGCAACATCGCCGCCCTCATCGTCTCCCTGGGGGAGTTCGGCATCATCCTCTCCCTGCCGATCTGGCTCCAGTTCGTCCTCGGCTACAGCGCACTGCAGACCGGTCTGATCCTCCTGGCCCTCGCGATCGGTTCCTTCGTCGCGAGCGGGTTCGCCGGCGCGTTCGGCAACCGGGTCGCGCCCGTCCTCATCGTCCGCGTCGGCATCGTCGCGGAGATCATCGGTGTCGCGGGCATCGGACTGGTCGTCGGGCCGGCGACCGAATGGTTCGCGATCGTGCCGTTCCTGTTCGTCTACGGCTTCGGCGTCGGTCTCGCCACCGCACAGCTGACGGGCGTCGTCCTGAAGGATGTACCCGTCGAGCAGAGCGGCCAGGGCTCCGGGACACAGAGCACGGCGAGGCAGATCGGCTCGGCACTCGGTATCGCCGTCCTCGGGACCATCCTCTTCGTGAGCACGGCGTCGGTCCTCGACGGACGACTCGAGGACGCCGGTGTGCCGACCGCGCAGCGCGACGCCCTCGTGACGAGTGTCGTCGACAGCTCGGGTGCCGCCATCGCCGGTCTCGACGCGAACCCGGCGACCGCGACGGTTGCCGAGGAGGCCAGGATCGCCCTGTCTGACGGCACGCGCTACGCAGCGTTCGCGGCTGCAGGATTCCTGGCCGTCGGCTTCCTCGCCACCCTGTCGCTCGGGGCCGGGCGCCGGGAGGACCGAGAGGACGAAGCCGGAGCGCGAGTGGACGGGACGGACTCCTCCGAGACGTCCGACCCGACCTCGCGGACGTAGGGCTCGAGGCCGCCTCACACCTCCGCCGGCGGCGAATCGACGTCTCCCAGGACATCAGCACCCAGGTTCGACTGGGAGGCCCCCGTACAATCGTCACCGGACGGCTCCGCCCGAGCGGACCGTCCCCACCGCCCATGACACGCCACCGCCACCGCCCACGCCTCCTCAGCGCCCTCGCCGCAGCCGCGCTGTCGTTCGCCGTGGTGTCCGCCGGCGGTTGGTCCACGGGTTCCAGCGCGATCGCCTCCCCCGAGCTGAGCGCGAACACGGCATCGACTCCCGACGGCCTCGTGTCCGTCGAGGTGAGTCCGAGCGACGGGGGAGCGGTCGAACCCTCGTCCCTCACCTCGTTCGGCATCACGCTCACGAACGGCACCGACGCCGATCTCCCCGCCGGCTCCGTGTCCGTGGCGGTCACCACGGCGAGGATCACCGGCACGGCGGCGCTCGACGCCTGGCTCGACACGACCGGGGCGGACGCGGCCGCGACCCCCGCCGGCACCACCGTGGTGCGGACGATCGACATCCCCGAACTCATCGCCGGACAGCAGTACGTCGTCAGCGGGCTCGACTTCACTCCTCCGGCGCTGGGCTTCGACGACACCGACGCGTGGGGCTCCTACGGCGTCTCAGCCGGTTACGTCGCGGGTGACACCGCAGCCGGAGGTCGGACGGCGCTGGTCTGGCGGGCGCAAGGACAACCCACGTCAGCCACCGTCGCGCTCGTCGCCCCGCTCACCGTGCCCCTCAGCTACGGCGGACTCCTCGATGCGGACGAACTCGCCGAGCTCACGGCCGACGACGGTGCGCTCACGACGCAGCTCGACGCACTCTTCGGCGAGCAGATCGCGCTCGGGATCGACCCACGCATCATCGCGTCCGTCCGCGCGCTCGGCACGCGCGCACCGGAGAGCGCCGTCGCCTGGCTCGCCCGCCTCGAGGCCGCACCGAACGAGACGTTCGCGCTCCAGTACGGCGACGCCGAACCCGCTGTACAGGCCGAAGCCGGCCTCGACCGACTGCTGGCCCCGAGCTCGTTCTCCTTCGCCCTGAACGTCGCCGACTTCCCCGTCGTGCAGCCGACCGAGACGCCCACCCCGACCGGGTCGCCGACCACCGGGCCCGACGACGTCCAGCCGACGCCGCAGGCGGGGTCCTCGCCGGCCACAGCGGCCGACCCGTCGGCGGCAGCCACTCCGTCGGACGAGCCGACACCCACACCGAGCCCCTCCGAGACCCCCGGCCAGGCGGTACCGACCGTTCCGACCATGGACGAGCTCCTCAGCTGGAGTTACTCGCTCCCGAGCATCGTGTGGGCGGGAGGCGCGGTGACCGATGCGGATCTCGCCGTCTTCGCCGCGTCGGGCGGAACGGTCACGATGCTCGACTCCGCGAACACGACCGACACCGGACAGACCGTGCGCGCCTCGGCGACGGTCGGCACGGCGCAGACGCTGCTGGCCGACCACGGCCTCGCCGAGTCGCTGGGCGACGCCGCCGCCGCCACGACGGACGCCGCGTTCGAGAGCGCCATCGCCGACGTGAACGCGCGGGCGGCCGCCATCGGCACGGAGGGGTCGTCCGGCGGGGCGGTCGTCGCCGTGCTGCCTCGGGGAGTGGACGCGACCCTGCCCGCCCTCGCCGACACCGTGAATGCGCTCCGCTCCCTGCCGGCCACGGCGCAGACCTCCCTGGCGGCGACGCTCGCCGAGCCTCCGGCCGCGGCGACACTCGGGGCGATGGCACCCGACAGCGAACGCGTGTCCGACGTGCAGGTCCTCCTCGACGAGGAACAGGACGTCACCGCCTTCTCCTCGGTGCTCGACGAACCCGAGCTGCTGACCGGACGGGAGCGCGCCACCCTGCTCTCCAGCCTCGCGGCCGGCTGGCTGCGTGCGGAGGGTGACTGGGGATCGGCGGTCACCGCGCAGCAGGAACGGACGGACACGGTCCTCGCGTCGGTGCGCGTCACCGACAGCAGTCGCATCAACATGGTCGGCGGCGAGGTGTCCCTGCCGTTCGCCGTGCGCAACGACCTGCCCTATCCCGTCACCGTGGTCATGGAGGCCTCACCGAGCAACGGTCGGTTGAGCATCTCCGGTTCCGTGACGCAGGAGATCGCCGCGGACTCGCGCGCCACCGTGCTCGTCCCCGTGCAGTCACAGATCGGCAACGGCGACGTCACCCTCCGTCTGCAACTCTTCAGCACCAGCGGGCGGGCGATCGGTGACCAGTCCTTCGTGGGCGTGAACGTCCGCGCCGACTGGGAGGGTATCGGTGCCGTCGTCCTCGCCCTGCTCGTCGCCCTGCTGTTCGTCAGCGGTGTGGTCCGCATGGTCCTCAGTCGACGAGCCAAGCGACGCGGCTCGGGTGCCACGTCCGCCGCCCCCGCAGATGCTCCGGACAGCGGTCAGCCCCCCGGCGGTGAGCCCCCGGTAGAGTCGTCACCCGGACGACAGGAGACGAATGGCTGACGGCATCGGCAGGGCGAGCGCGCTCCTCGCCTCGGGAACCCTCGTCTCCCGACTGCTCGGCTTCGTCAAGGCGATCCTCGTGGCTCAGGCCATCGGCGTCCTGGTCATCGGCGACACCTTCGCGATCGCCAACCAGCTCCCGAACACGATCTACGTCATCATCGGCGGCGGCGTGCTCAGCGCCGTGCTCGTGCCACAGATCGTCCGTGCGGGGATCCATGCCGACGGTGGCAACGCGTACATCAACAAGCTCGTCACCATCACCCTCGTCTTCATCGGCGGGGCCACCGCGCTCATCACCCTGCTCGCACCCGTGTTCGTGTTCATCGTCGCCGCGACGCTGTCGCCTGATCAATTCGCGCTCGCGACGGCGTTCGCCTACTGGTGTCTCCCGCAGATCCTGTTCTACGCGCTCTACACCGTCCTCGGCGAGGTCCTGAACGCACGCAAGATGTTCGGGCCGTTCACCTGGGCACCGGTGCTCAACAACGTCATCGCGATCGCCGGGCTGATCGCCTTCATCACGCTGTACGGCCGCGGCGACCTCGCGGTCAGTGAGTGGACCGACGGTCGAACGGTGCTCCTCGCAGGCTCCGCGACCCTCGGCGTCGTCGTCCAGGCCGCCTTCCTCATGCTGTTCTGGCGTCGGGCCGGACTGCGTTTCCGACCGGACTTCCAGTGGCGAGGCGTCGGCCTCCGCGCCACCGGGCGGATCGCCAGCTGGACCTTCGGCATGCTGCTCCTGACGACCGGTGCGGGGATCGTCGAGACCCAGATCGTCGCCTCCGTGAGCGATAAGGGACCCTCGGTCGCGATCCTCAACTACGCCTGGCTGATCTTCATGCTCCCGCACTCGATCATCACCGTCTCGATCGCGACGGCCTATTTCACGCGGATGAGCGAGCACGCGCAGGGCACACGCGATCGCGGACGGGACATCCAGCGGCTGCAGGCCGACATCTCCGGGGCCATCCGCGTCGTGAGCGTCCTCATCGTGCTCGCAGCGGCCGTCATCATGGTGGTCGCCGTGCCGTTCGGCAGTGTCTTCGCCGAGACGTTCGAACAGGCGCAGGCGATGGGCGGCATCATCATCGCGTTCGTGATCGGACTCGTGCCCTTCTGCATCCTCTTCGTCCTCCAGCGCGCCTTCTACGCCCTCGGAGACACGAAGACGCCCTTCTTCTTCACCCTGTTCCAGACCCTCCTGTTCGTCCTCCTGGCGCTGATCGTGCTCCTGGTCCTCCCACCGCATCTGGTGGGTGCCGGCGTCGCGCTCGCCATCACGATCGCGTGCATCGCACAGACCGTGGTCGCCGCACTGCTGCTCCGGCGCCGGCTGGGGGGTCTCGACGGCCGACGTATCGTCCTGAGCCTGGTCCGGTTCATCGCCGCCGCCGTGCCTGCGGCTGTGGTCGGAGTCGTCGTGCTGCTGCTGCTCGGCGGTGTCAGCGAGGAGGGGTTCCCGACCGCCACGATCCCCGGCGCCATCGTCACCATGGCCGTCGTCGGGGCGGCGATGGCCGCCGTGTACCTCGCGGTGCTCGCCCTCCTGCGCACGCCGGAGCTCAAGGCGGCCTTGGCGCCCGTCCTCGCCCGGTTCGGGCGCTGACACCCACGCGTCGACACCACCTCACGCACACCGGCTGAGAGCTGCCCGAGGCCCCGGGGAGAGCGGAATAGCGGCCGGTTAGGATGTGTTACACCACTCGGAACCCCGGAACCCACCTGGTCCGGGAGCCCACGAACCACTGAGGAGCATCGTGCGTCAGGTCATCATCATCGGATCAGGACCCGCCGGCTACACGGCGGCGATCTACGCTGCCCGCGCCTCGCTGCAGCCGCTGCTCGTCGCGTCATCGGTCGAGGCCGGCGGCGAGCTCATGAACACCACCGAGATCGAGAACTTCCCCGGCTTCCCCGAGGGCATCCAGGGCCCCGAGCTCATGATGAAGCTCCAGGAGCAGGCCGAGCGGTTCGGCACGGAGGTCCTCTACGACGACGTCACCGAGCTCAAGCTCGACGGCGACGTCAAGACGGTCACCCTCGGCAACGGACAGGTGCACGAGGCCCACACCGTGATCTTCGCCACCGGCTCCGCCTACCGCAAGCTCGGTCTGCAAGACGAAGAGCGGCTCTCCGGCCACGGTGTGTCCTGGTGCGCCACCTGCGACGGCTTCTTCTTCAAGGAGAAGACGATCGCGGTCATCGGCGGCGGCGACAGCGCCATGGAGGAGGCCACCTTCCTCACACGGTTCGCGTCGAAGGTGTACGTCATCCACCGCAAGGACACCCTGCGGGCGTCGAAGATCATGCAGGACCGTGCGTTCGCGAACGAGAAGATCGAGTTCATCTGGAACAGCGAAGTCGCCGGCATCACCGGTGCCGACGCGGTCGACGGCGTGACGCTGCGCTCGACCACCGACGGCACGGAGACCCATCTGCCGCTCGGTGGCCTGTTCATCGCGATCGGCAACGACCCGCGCACGCACCTCATCCACGGCCAGCTGGAGCTCGCCCCCGAGGGCACGATCGCCGTCAAGGGCCGCTCGTCGAAGACCAACCTCCCCGGCGTCTTCGCCGCGGGCGACGTCATCGACCCCACGTACCGACAGGCCATCACCGCGGCCGGCAGCGGCACCATCGCCGCCCTCGACGCGGAGCACTACCTCGCAGACCTCGAGCAGGCTGCTGGGGAAGCGTCGGCCATCGGCGAAGCACAGACGGCCGGTCGTCCGCAGCCGGCCGACCCAGTGCTCACCACCACCGTTTGATCGACGGCCAGGCTGTCGGCCTGGCCACCACGAAGGAGAACACTCATGTCAGATGCAGTCACCGAGGCCACGTTCGACGAACTGGTCATCAACAGCGACAAGCCCGTCCTCGTCGACTTCTGGGCCGCCTGGTGCGGTCCGTGTCGCGCGGTCGGCCCGATCCTCGACACGATCGGTTCCGAGAACAGCGACAAGATCACCGTTCTCAAGCTGAACGTCGACGAGAACCCGAACCTGGCCATGAAGTACCAGATCACCTCCATCCCCGCGATGAAGGTCTTCAAGGGCGGCGAGGTCGTGCAGACCGTCATCGGTGCCAAGCCGAAGGCAGCACTCGAGAAGGATCTTGCAGCTTTCCTCGCCTGATCAGGTTTTTCTAGATCACGGAACCGCCCGACTCATCCGAGTCGGGCGGTTCTTCGTTGTCGGGGTGTTTCACGTGAAACATCCCGAATTATCGCTCTGATCAGGTTTTATCAATCACAGAGCACGCGCGCGGCACTTCGACAGGCTCAGTAACCGAGATGGGGCGGCCGTCCGCCAATCCACGGATTCCGCCGCCTTGGTCCCTGAGCTTGTCGAAGGGCATACGGTACCCCGCGGCCGACTGGCCCATGTTTCACGTGAAACAGCGTCAGGAGGACTGACCGAATCCCGACTCGCCAAGCTCGCTCAGGATTCGGTTGAGGTCGGCGATGGTCGCGAACTCCACGACCATCTGTCCCTTCTTCGCGCCGAGCGTCACCTTCACGCGGGTGTTCAGACGGTCGCCGAGGCGGTCTGCGATTTCGTCGAGTTGCCCGCGTCGCGATCCGGCGATCGGACGCGGCTTCTTCGCCTGAACGCCCTGAGCCGCCGCAGCTTCCGCGGCACGCACCGACAAGTCTTCGTTCACGATCTTGTCGGCCAAGCGCTGCTGTGCCTCAGGATCGGTCAGCGACAGGATGGCGCGGGCATGTCCGGCGCTCAGCACACCGGCAGCGACGCGCTGCTGCACGGCCGCCGGCAGCTTGAGCAGGCGGATGGTGTTGCTGATCTGGGGGCGGGAACGACCGATGCGGTTGGCAAGCTCGTCCTGGGTGATTCCGAAGTCGGCCAGGAGCTGCTGGTATGCAGAAGCCTCCTCGAGCGGATTCAGCTCGGATCGGTGCAGGTTCTCGAGCAGCGCATCGCGCAGCATGTCCTCGTCGGCGGTGTCCTTGATGATCGCGGGGATGCGGTCGAGACCCACCTCCTTCGAAGCGCGAAGACGCCGCTCGCCCATGATGAGTTCGTATCGCTCGTCGTCGCCAGGGATCGGCCGGACCACGATCGGCTGCAGTACGCCGACCTCACGGATGCTCGTGACGAGTTCGGCGAGGTGGTCCTCATCGAAGACCGTGCGCGGCTGGTTGGCGTTCGGCACGATCAGTTCGGGGGAGAGGTACGCCAACCGGGCACCGGGGACGGCCACGAGCTGCGGCCCATCTGCCCTGGTAGCAGCGGCGTCCGGTGCAGTGGGGGCGTCACCTGCCGCCGCCTCTGCTGCCGCGGCGTCCGCGGCGGCGGTCGCAGCGTCTTTCGCCGCCTTGCGGGCAGTGCCCTGGTTGTCGGGGAAGAAGACGTCGACGGGACGGTTCGCCTGCGAGTCTGAACTCGTCGTCGGAATGAGTGCACCGATCCCGCGACCGAGTCCAGTTCGTTTCGTTGCCATCAGTGACTGACTCCCTCAGGGTGGTTCGTATCGGGTGTATCGGAGGAGCCTGCGGCCCATCGGTTGGCGATCTCCGCCGCTGCTTCGAGATAGGACACCGCGCCGAGCGAGGTGGGGTCGTAGCTGATGACGCTCTGCCCGAAGCTGGGGGCCTCGGAGATGCGCACCGCGCGTGGGATGACGGACTCGAGGACCTGTCCGGTGAAGTGGTCTCGGACGTCCTGGGCCACCTGCTGCGCGAGGTTGGTGCGCCCGTCGTACATCGTCAGCAGGATCGTGCTGACGGCGAGCCCGGGGTTCAGGTGCCGCTGGATCAGCTGGATGCTACTGAGGAGCTGACTCAAGCCCTCGAGCGCGTAGTACTCGCACTGGATCGGGATGAGGACCTCTTTGGCCGCGACGAAGGCATTGATCGTCAGGAGGCCGAGGGACGGCGGGCAATCGATCAAGACATAGTGGAACGGCTCTTCGGCGTCCTGGATGAACTGTTCGAGCGCCGTGCGGAGTCGGTGCTCACGCGCGACCTGTGACACGAGTTCGATCTCCGCGCCGGCGAGATGAATCGTCGAGGGTGCGCAGAACAGCGTGGGGAACTCGGGACTCTGCTGGACGACATCGGCTAGGGGGAAGTCGTCGATCAGGACGTCGTAGACACTCGGGACGTCCGAGTGATGCTCGACGCCGAGTGCGGTGGACGCATTCCCCTGGGGATCCAGATCGATCACGAGGACACGAGCCCCGGAACGAGCGAGGGCGGCGCCGATGTTGACGGTGGTGGTCGTCTTGCCGACTCCACCCTTCTGGTTGGAGACCGTGAAGACCCGAGTGTGGTCGGGCGTCGGCAGGGTTGCGTGAGCCAAGGCTTTACGCCTCTCAGTCAGATGATGGAGCTCGCGAGCCAACGGCGTGGACGCGTCGAAGGCGCTACCAACGGAGTCGCGCTCGGGAGCCGCGGAATGCGTTGGTTCGGGTTGTTTCACGTGAAACCTTCTTGCTCGAAACGTGTACTTCAACCGTACCAGCGTGGGCTGACGCCAGGGGAGCGATCTCCGACAGCGATCGGGGGAGTGTGGAAGCGTCGCGGCACTCGAGCGCCGTTTCGCGACACCCGCATGTCGTCGATCGCCCCGCATGGCGCCCAGAAGGGACGCCTCGCCCTCTCTCTTCCACAGGGTTATCCACAGGGCTCCGAGATACCCGATGCCGCGGAACCGCGTGCGCCTCGGGCGTGCAGGTCGAAGCTGGTCAGATCAACACGAGACGAGCCCGGCGGACGTATGTTGACAACCATGGGGGAAGTGCCTCTGCAATCAGTCAGAGATCCGCGTCTTTCCGCGGAAGTTCGCACCCGATCGCCCCACGCCGGGTCCAGTACGTCCAGGCTCTTGCCCCGGTGCGTGTTGACCATAGTTCGGTGGTACGTCGGTTGGGGCCCGGTTCTTCACGGAGGATCGCCGGTTCCTCCGGCTACGTGCGAGAACTGTCCACAGAGTTATCCACAGGCGCTATCTCCACGCGCTCGTATGGTGGAGAGCTGTACGACTGGCGCAAGTCCGCGCCAGCGTTTCACGTGAAACCAAGACTCCGTGCACGCCGAGCCGTCCCGCGGCTCACATCGATAGGCGCCTTTCCAGCCTCTGGCCACAGCCCGCTGTCCGCCTCACCGGGGTGATCCGACAGTGGGGGAGCGGTAGCGACGAAGCATCACGCAACCGGTCCGATCCCACACGCTGTCCGTCGTACCCGCCCGCTGTTTCACGTGAAACACTCTCGACAGGACCAACGCAACGGATGGGGTGGTCTCGAGCGCAGGCCAGCCTGCTACCGCGCCCTGTGCTCGTCGAACTCAACTTGTCTCCACCGCCGCGCTACAGCCGCGCAGGAGCAGACCGCCACCCATGTTCCACGTGAAACATCGAACACCGCGGCGGTCCCGGCACGACGGCCTGGGAGCGCACTCACTGAGTGAACTGGGACACACGACTCCAGGCCGATAGGAACCACTCCTGAAAACGAAGAACTCAAGCGAGTGGCATCGTCCCACGTTCCACGTGAAACGTCGCTCAATCTCATCCTTCCGGCGGCAAGCACGCTCCGCCGAGCCTATCTGGGCGCAGAACCATGCATCGTCAGTCGGAAGTACACCAGCTCATTCCAAGCTGACAGGAGTCACGAGCACGACCTCCGCAGCGCCGGCGCACTTCGACACATCGTTACGCCGAGTGGCCGCCGTGCACCGTGCGTCGCAGCCCCGTCGGGGAAAGCGCTCGGAGTAGCAGCAGGGGCTCCGGCGTGACCGCACCGCACGGCGCCAGAGCCTCCAAGACCGGGGCGCCTTCGACGCACGCGATAGCAACAGGCCGACCATCCTCTCCTTCTTCGGCCGGCAGCTCACCCACACCTCAGCCAGCGCCGACCCGCCGGTGCACATGAGCCTGCCGACGGTCGGGCGCCAGTCGGCCCGCAGGCACATAGGGAACTGGCGGAATGCGCATCTCGCAGCAGTTCTCCAACGACAGGTCCGCCACGTGATGCACCCCCGCGAGTCAGTTGAACGTGTGGGACGGGGACGGGGTGACGCATCTTCCCTGCAACCAAGGAACGCCTCGGACCTACCCGGGGTTCGAACGAAGGCCACAGATCACTGACACGCCCGACCGGATCACCAACCTGGGAGGTCCACCGTTGCCACCCGCACTCGTCCGTCATCTCCGAGGGGGCAGCTAGCTGGCCGGCCACCGCGCACAACAGCATCGACGTCTGGGGGCGCCGACCACCGAAGCGCGGAGCATCGCCGCCCGTCGATCGCGGTGCCGGCGCCGCGTCACAAGACTGGGGCTACAGGCCAAGTGAAGAACACATATGAGATACCAGAAGCATTACCGCTGGCAAACGTCAGAAAACACTCGAATCCGGCCCACCCGGCACCCCAGATTCGTGTCAAATTAGACCGGAGAATCGTTCCTGACGAACTCAGGACCTCTGAATTGGCCGCAGGTTCCGGGCCGGTTCGTCAGGAGCCATTCTCCCGAGAGCTCGCAAGCCGCGGAAGATTGTCTGCGGTGCCCCTCGCGGAGGCCCGAGCGTTCCCGACTGACCTCAGCCGCGGACGGTTCCAACGATGACTCGGGTCGGCTCCGCGAGAACGCCCTCGCCAAGCGTTCGAACCTCGACACCGGAGACCCGGTACTTGCGAAGCTCCTTGGTCGATGCATCGACCTCCGCCTGCGCGCCGGCACCCTTCATGAGGACCAGCTCTCCGCCGTCCCGAAGCAGGGGAGCGGTGAGGGGGAGCAACTTGCGGAGCGCACTGACCGCGCGCGCGGTCACCTGGTCGAGGGGCTCATCGAGACGAACCTCCTCAGCGCGCGCTCGCACGACGGTGACGTTATCGAGCCCGAGGACTCCGACCTGATCGTTGAGCCAGGCGACTCGACGTTCCATCGGCTCGATGAGCACGAACTCGACGTCCGGCCGGGCGATCGCGAGGACCAGTCCAGGCAGCCCCGCGCCAGTGCCGACATCCCCGACTCTGCCGGGACGAAGGAGCGGAGCCACAATCACGCTGTTGAGGATGTGGCGCGTCCACAGACGCGGAAGCTCCAGGGGCCCGATCAGCCCGAGTGGCTCACCGAACTCCGCCAGGTTCGCGGCGAATGCACGACCGACATCGATCCGGTCACCGAACAACTCGGACGCTTCCGCCGGTTCCGGTTCGAGTCCTGCAGGCACGTCAGTCATCGCAGTTTCACGTGAAACGATCAGGCCGCGTCAGCCGCGGGTGATGACGGTGTGACGGTCGCGGCCTTCGCCGTGCGACTCGGACACGAAGCCGCGAGCCGACACGATGTCGTGGACGAGCTTGCGCTCGTAGCTCGACATCGGGGGGAGTGCCGCCTCGGTGGAACCAGCCTCGATGCGCTCGACCGCTCGCTCCACGAGGGCGCCGAGCTCCTGCTGACGCGCTTCGCGGGATCCGCCGATGTCGAGGATGAGCCGGGAGAAGCCACCGGTGCGGTTCTGAACAGCCAGGCGGGTCAGCTCCTGCAGCGCGTTGACCGTGTCGGGACGCGAGAGGAGACGCAGGTTGCTCTCCGTGGGGGAGTCGATCGACACGTACGCACGACCATTGCGGGCATCGATGTCGATGTCGCCATCGATGTCGCAGATGTCGAGGAACTCTTCGATGTAGTCCGCTGCGACGTCGCCCTCTTCTTCGAGCTGCGTGATGGTGGGTGCTTCGTCCTGGGCCGGGGCCAGTTCCTGGTCAGTCACCGATACTCCTACTTGTCTCGTCCGTCGGTCTGCTGCTTCTTCGCACGCGCCTTGCCCATGGGCTGCTGGCGCTGCGTCGGGGTCTTCTTCTCGGGTACCGGCGCCTCGGAGATCGAGATGACGTCGCCGTTCGGCGTCATGAGCTTGCCCTTCCGCGCGAGACGCTCCTCACGAGCCTTCGCAGCGTCGGAACCAGGCGTCGGCATGTTCCGGATGACGAGGAACTGCTGCACCATCGTCCACGCGTTAGACGTCAGCCAGTAGAACATGACGCCGAGCGGGAAGGCGAAGCCGGAGAAGAGGAACACGAACGGCAGGATGTAGAGGAGGATCCGCTGCTGCTTGAACTGCGGGCTGGCCTTCGTCTCGGCCGACATGTTCTTCGACACGATCTGCAGCTGCGTGATGAACTGCGACGCGCACATGAGGATGACCATGACGGCGGCGATGATGACGACCGCCCAGTTGACCGGGTTGCCGGCGAGTGCCGCCTGCATGCTCGTGTGCAGCGGAGCGATCCCGAACAGGTTCGCGTCGCCGAACTGCACGGCGAGGGTCTCGTTCAGGGGACCGACGCCGGCCTTGCTCTTCTGGGCGTCGTTGAGCACGGAGAACAGGGCGAAGAAGATCGGCATCTGGACGAGCAGCGGCAGACAACCGCTGACGGGGGAGGTGCCGTGCTTCTTGTACAGCTCCATCGTCTCGCGGGACATCGCCTCACGGCTGGCCTGGTCGCGCTTGCCCTTGTACTTCTCCTGCACCTTCTTCATCTGCGGCGCGATCTCGAGCATCTTGCGCTGGCTCTTGATCTGCTTGATGAACAGCGGGATGAGTGCCGCACGGACGACCAGGACGAGCCCGACGATCGAGAGCACCCAGGTGAGACCGGCCGCGGGGTCGAGTCCGATGGCCGTCCACAGCAGGTGCCAGCCCACGAGGAGCAGCTCGACCGCCCATTTGAGCGGCCAGAGAATTGTGCCGATGATGTCCATAGGTGCGGGTCAGCCCTTTCCGTGGCTCGGTTGCACGACAAATCCGTGAGAAGTGACGCTGTACCGGAAGTTCTTCTTGGGCGGTACCTCGTCGAAACGAGGTGCTGCCCAGGGGTGGCATCTCGCGATGCGCACCGCTGCCATCGCCGAACCGACGACGACACCGTGTTGCTGCACCGCTCCCAGAGCGTACGCGGAACAGCTGGGGTAATACCGGCAGACGTCGCCGTACAGCGGGGAGATCGCGGCGCGATACCCGCGAAGCGCCAGCACCGCAGCATTGCGGGGCGCGAGACAGGTGGCAGCGATGACGCCGTTCATCGGTGCGCGTCCGCAGCCTCGGCGATGACGCCGCGTTTGGCGAAGGCTCGATCGACCTCGGCATGGAGCGAGGCGAACGGAGCCGTCGCTGCAGACGGCAGCGCACGGATGACCACGTCAGCGCCGCGGGCAGCGTGAACGACGCTGTCGTGACAGATGGCCTTCAAGCGACGTCTGACGAGATTGCGGGTCACTGCGTTTCCGACCGTTTTCGCAACGATGAACCCGAAGCGCGGCTGTCCGCCCTTCGGGTTCATGCGTACGTACGTGACCGTGTGCTCGCCGACGAACCGGGACCCGCGACGAACTACCCCTCGGTAGTCGTCGCCGGACGTGATCCGGCTCGCACGCTCGAGCACGACGGCTCTACGCGGAGAGTTCGGTGCGGCCCTTGGCGCGACGAGCCGACAGGATGCCGCGGCCGGCACGCGTGCGCATGCGCAGACGGAAGCCGTGCTTCTTGGCGCGACGACGGTTGTTCGGCTGGAAGGTTCTCTTGCTCATAATTACGATCTCCGGATCATGACCCACCACTGCACAGGTGGCAGCAGGGTACGGAAGGGTGCCCGTGGGCAGAAGTCAACTGATTAAACCTACGGTCTACTCGCGCGAAGGTCAAACCAGCGGCGCCCAAACGAATGATTATCCACAGGATTCTCAGAAATTGTAGCAGTGACACGCAGGGCGGCCGTACAGTGATTTGGGACTGGGGCGACGTGTTGTTAGCGTAAGCCCTCGGGTTATGCACAGCGTGTGGATAGCACCGCGCTCAGCCCCGAATACTCAGGGGAGAGCCTGTGGATGAACCTGTGAGTATGTGTGGGGAGAACTATGTCGGACGCCGACGATGCGATCGCTGAGACCTGGCAATCGGTGCTCGAGATCCTCTCCGTCGACGACCGCATCACCCCGCCGCTCCGCGGGTTCCTCAACCTCATCGTCCCCAAGGGCATCATGGGCGGCACCTTCTACCTGGAGGTGCCCAACGAGTTCACGATGGGCATGCTCAACCAGCGCATGCGGGCACCGATCCTCGCCGCACTCGCGTCCATCGTCGACGGCGGTCCCGTCGGCAACTACGCGATCGTCGTCAACCCCGACATCGTCGAGGAACGGTACGAGCAGACCGGCTTCCAGCACATCGACCCGGCGCCGCTCGAGTCACCGCAGCCGCAGCTGACCCCGACGCCCACGCTGCCGGCGCGCGAGAACGACACCCGACTCAACCCGAAGTACAGCTTCGACAACTTCGTCATCGGCCAGTCCAACCGGTTCGCGCACGCGGCCGCGGTGGCCGTGGCTGAAGCGCCGGCCAAGGCCTACAACCCGCTGTTCGTGTACGGCGACTCCGGGCTCGGCAAGACCCACCTCCTCCACGCCATCGGCCACTACGCGATGAACCTCTACGCGGGGATCCGCGTCCGGTACGTGTCCAGCGAGGAGTTCACGAACGACTTCATCAACTCGATCGCCAACAACCGCGGCTCGTTCTTCCAGTCGCGGTACCGCGACATCGACATCCTGCTGATCGACGACATCCAGTTCCTCCAGGGCAAGGCGGAGACGCAGGAGGCGTTCTTCCACACCTTCAACACCCTCCACGATCACAACAAGCAGGTGGTCATCACCAGCGACCTGCCGCCGAAGGCACTCACCGGCTTCGAAGAGCGGATGCGTTCACGCTTCGAGTGGGGACTCATCACCGACGTCCAGGCTCCCGACCTCGAGACCCGCATCGCGATCCTGCGCAAGAAGGCGCAGAACGAGAAGCTGCACATCCCGGACGAGGTCCTCGAGTTCATCGCCACCAAGGTGTCGAGCAACATCCGTGAGCTGGAGGGCACGCTCATCCGGGTCGTCGCGTTCGCGAGCCTGAACCGGACCGCTGTCGACATGACGCTGGCCCAGACGGTGCTGAAGGACGTCATCAGCCTCGACGACGACAACGTCATCTCGCCGATCGACATCATCAACACCACGGCCGACTACTTCAAGCTCTCGGTCGACGACCTGTACGGCTCGAGTCGGTCGCAGGCCGTGGCGACGGCGCGGCAGATCGCGATGTACCTCTGTCGCGAGCTCACGAACCTCTCGCTCCCGAAGATCGGTCAGCTGTTCGGCAACCGGGACCACACGACGGTCATGTACGCCAACCGGAAGATCACCGACCTCATGCAGGAGAAGCGCTCGATCTACAACCAGGTGACCGAGCTCACGAGCCGCATCAAGCAGAACCTCCGCTACGGCGCCTGACCCCTGTTCGGTCACTGAGCCTCACTCGGTCCCTGAGCTTGTCGAAGGGCCCTCGACAGGCTCGGGGACCGGGGAACCGCTACGGCGCCTGAGGCGTCCTGATGAACGTTTCCGGCCCCTCGACGCACTCGGTGCGCTCAAGGGGCCGATTTCGTTCATCAGGCGACGACGAGCGCTCATTCGACGACATGATCCGCGTCCGATCTGTCCACATTCCGGCCTCGCAGCCCTGTGGATAACCTGTGGAGGGATGTGGAAGCTCCGGGCACGCTTGTGAGTGAACACCGTTCACCCGCCTCCGCGTCCCACACCCTCGCGTCGTTCTCTCCACAGGCCGCCACCAAGTTACACACATGTAGTTCCCTGTGTTCGAGCGGGTTCGGCGGACTTATCCACAGTTTCCACACCGGTTAAGACTGTTAACCGTTAATTCAATGATCTCTCCGCCAAACAACCTTTCCCCAGGCTTGCTTCTCCACAGCACCTCGTCCCACTCGACCCCGGAAGCAGACCCACTAGCATTGGTGACGTCATCGAGAGCCAGAGACAGGGGACTTGTCGTGCGATTCAGCGTCAACCGGGATGTATTCAGCGAAGCCGTCTCGTTCGCAGTGAAGCTGCTCCCGCAGCGCCCGACGCTGCCGATCCTCAACGGCATCCTCATCGAAGCCGGTGACGATGGTCTCATCCTGTCCTCCTTCGACTACGAGGTCTCCAGCCAGACCGGCATCGCGGCCGAGGTCGAGGAGGCCGGCACGGCACTCGTCAACGGTCGGCTGCTCTCGGAGATCGCCAGCCGCCTTCCGAACGCGCCCGTCCGGTTCAGCAAGGTCGAGAACCGCATCGAGGTCACCTGTGGTTCTGCCCGGTTCACGCTCGGATCGATGCCCGTCGAGGAGTACCCGACGATCCCTCAGGTCGACGCCGACTTCGGCCTCGTGCCTGCCGATGAGTTCGCCACCGCAGTGAGCCAGGTCGCCGTCGCCGCAAGCCGCGACGACGTGACCCCGGTCATCACCGGCGTGCAGCTCGAGGTCTCCAAGACGAGCCTCAGCCTCGTCGCGACCGACCGCTACCGCGTCGCGGTCCGCGAGATCGACTGGGACTCGGGCCAGGGCGACGGTTCCAGCGAGACGATCACCGCCCTCGTGCCGGCCCGCACGCTCCAGGAGGTCGGCAAGACCTTCGGCCACAGCGGCAACATCAACGTCGCGATCACGAATCGTGACGACCGCGAGCTCATCGCGTTCCGGGCTGACCGCAAGACGGTCACCTCGCTGCTGATCAAGGGCAATTTCCCGCCGGTCAAGCGGCTCTTCCCCGAGACGACCGACAACTACGCGATCATCAACACCGCGGAACTCATCGAGGCGACCAGGCGTATGTCGCTCGTCCTCGAGCGCGAAGCGGCCCTCCGCTTCACCTTCACCATCGACGGCCTCACGCTCGAAGCCGTCGGATCCGAGCAGGCGCAGGCATCCGAGGGCATCGACGCCCTCCTCACCGGCGACGACATCGTGCTCTCCCTCAAGCCGCAGTTCCTGATCGACGGTCTGACCGCGGTCCGGAGCGAGTACGTGCGGTTCTCGTTCACGAAGACGGAGAACACGAACAAGCCGGGACCCATGCTCATCACGAGCCAATCCTCCAAGGATCAGCCGGGTGCCGACAGCTACAAGTACCTGCTGCAGCCGAACCTGCTGCTGCGCTGACACGCAAAGGATCCACCATGCACATCGGTCTCGTCGGTCTCGGCAAGATGGGCAACAACATGCGCACGCGTCTGCGTGCGAACGGCATCGAGGTCACCGGTTTCGACCGGAACCCCGATGTCACCGACGTCGCGACGATCAGCGACCTCGTCGCTGCGCTCCCGGCACCTCGCACGGTCTGGGTCATGGTCCCCGCCGGGGCCATCACCGACTCCGTGGTCGAGGAGCTGAACGGCCTGCTCGAGGCCGGCGACCTGATCATCGACGGCGGCAACAGCCGCTTCACGGACGACTTCAAGCACGCTGAGCTGCTGTCGGCGAAGGGCATCGACTACATCGATGCCGGCGTCTCCGGCGGTGTCTGGGGTGTCGACAACGGCTACGGCCTCATGGTCGGCGGTTCCAAGGAGCAGGTGGAGCGGGTCATGCCCGTCTTCGACGCCTTGCGTCCTGAAGGCCCGCGCGATGAGGGCTTCGTCCACGTCGGAGAGGTCGGCGCCGGCCACTACGCGAAGATGGTGCACAACGGCATCGAGTACGCGCTCATGCAGGCGTACGCCGAGGGCTTCGAGCTCCTCGACAAGCGCGAGGACATCATCAAGGACGTGCCCGGCACCTTCAAGGCCTGGCAGCGCGGCACCGTCGTGCGGTCCTGGCTGCTCGAGCTCCTCGTCCGCGCCCTCGAGGAGGACCCGGACTTCGAGCAGATCGAGGGCTACGTCGAGGACTCGGGCGAGGGCCGCTGGACGATCGAGGAGGCCATCGCGAACGCGGTGCCCGTCCCGACCATCTCGGCATCGATCTTCGCCCGCTTCGTGTCGCGCCAGGAGGACTCGCCGGCCATGAAGGCGGTCGCCGCACTCCGCAACCAGTTCGGCGGTCACGCGGTCAAGAAGGCCGACGACTGACGACACGACGTCTCCTGACGAACGAAATCGACCCTCCCGGAGCCTTCCGCTTCGCTGGAGGGTCGATTTCGTTCACCCTGCGTCGTCGTGACGGGCGCGCTCGGACGTCCGACGGCGCCCCGACCCGTTCGGCGTCAGGGCGAGGCGGTAGGGTGACGTGGTGATCGTGCGGCACTTGAATCTCACCGACTACCGCAACTACGCGGTGGTCGACGTGGCGCTCGAACCCGGACCCAATCTGTTCGTGGGTCGCAACGGCCAGGGCAAGACCAACCTCGTCGAGGCGATCGGATACCTCAGTAGCCTCGGGTCTCATCGGGTCTCCTCCGAGCAGGCGCTTATCCGACACGGTGCCGACGCGGCGATCATCAGGGCGCGCATCGTGCACGACGGTCGTGAGCTGCTCGCCGAGGTGCAACTCAACCGGGGTTCGGCCAACCGCGCCCAGGTGAACCGGTCCCAGATCAAGCCGCGCGAACTGCCGCGGTACGTGTCCACCGTGCTGTTCGCCCCGGAGGACCTCCTGATCGTCCGCGGCGACCCGTCGGCGCGTCGGCGGTTCATCGACCAGCTCCTCGTGCAGCGGATCCCCCGGCTGGCCGGCGTGATGGCCGACTACGACCGCTCCCTGAAGCAGCGGAACTCGCTCCTCAAATCGGCGAGGGCGCGTGGGCTGAAGTCCGGGCCCCTGGCGACGCTCGACCTCTGGGACGACCGACTCGTGCAGTACGGCACGGAGATCATCGCTGAACGTCTGCAGCTCCTGGCCATGCTCGGTGGGCCACTGCGTGCCGCGTACGAGGCCGTGGCCGGCGACAATCACCGACCGGTCCTCCTGCCCGTCCTCAGTATCGCCGGCACCGATGCCGAGGACGAGTCGGCAGCCGCCGATCCCACGGAGGGCGTGGAGCCGGGCGCCCCTGTCGATCTGGCGCGCATCGCGGAACGGTTCCGTGCGGCGCTCGCGCAGCGCCGGTCGGCCGAGCTCGAGCGGGGCCTGACGCTCGTCGGACCGCACCGAGACGACGTGTTCTTCGGTCTCAACGGGCTGCCGGTCAAGGGCTACGCGAGCCACGGCGAATCGTGGTCGTTCGCGCTCGCCGCCAAACTCGCCTCAGCCGAGCTCCTCCGTGCCGACTCGTCCCTCGGCGATCCGGTGCTCATCCTCGACGACGTCTTCGCCGAGCTCGATTCGCGTCGCCGGGAACGCCTCGCGGCCGCGGTCGCGGAGTACGACCAGGTCATCATCACCGCGGCCGTGTTCGACGACGTCCCCGAACGGTTCACCGCGCACGTCGTGCGCATCGAGGCCGGACGGATCGTGGACGGTCCGGACGAGGCGGCCTCCGTCGTGAGCCCCACGGAGTCGACGCATGACTGAGCCGCGGCGACTCGGACGGGACGCCGACCCGGCGGGGGAACTCTCCGCCACGGTGTACCTCCGGTTCAAGGAGATCTTCGGCGGCGAACGGGTCTCCCGTGATCGCAAGCGCCGCGAACGCTCGGCCGAGGGGCCGCAGGACTCGGTGCCGTACGGTGTCGGTCGCGACCCGAAGGGCCTCGGGACGGTCATCGATTCACTGACCGCCGGACTCGGGTGGAACTCGCCGCTCGCCCAGCACGAGGTCCTCGGGAACTGGGCGGAGTTGTGCGGCGAGGACACCGCCAGATACTCCGAACCGGTGTCGATCGCGGACGGCGTCCTGATCGTCCAATGCCAGTCCACGGCCTGGGCGACGCAACTGCGGCACATGCGCCATGAGATCCTCGTCCGCATCGCCGAACGCTATCCCGATGCCGGTGTCGACACGATCCGTTTCCAGGGCCCCGGAGCACCCTCCTGGAAAAGAGGCCCCAGGTCGATCCCAGGGCGTGGTCCACGCGATACTTACGGCTAGGGAGGCAAATACGGCCTCCGGGCATGGAAAAGTGCCTCAAACGGGCGTTTTCTCGCGGCTTCACGGGGTCTGTTTGGTAGGATGGAACCGTCGAATCTCGACGGTTTGGAGCCCTCTTTTCCTATGACATCAGAACCCAACACGCACGCCCAAGACTCTGATTACGGCGCAAGTGCCATCCAGGTTCTCGAAGGTCTCGAAGCCGTCCGGAAGCGGCCCGGTATGTACATCGGGTCCACCGGTCCACGTGGTCTGCACCACCTGGTCTACGAGATCGTCGACAACTCCGTGGACGAGGCCCTCGCCGGCTACTGCGACACGATCCTCGTGACCATCCTGGAGGACGGCGGCGTCCGCGTCATCGACAACGGTCGAGGCATCCCGGTCGACATCCACCCGGTGGAGAAGAAGTCGACCGTCGAGGTCGTCCTGACCATCCTGCACGCCGGCGGCAAGTTCGGCGGCGGCGGGTACGCGGTCTCCGGTGGGCTCCACGGCGTCGGTTCGTCCGTCGTCAACGCACTGTCCACGCGCCTCTCCGTCGAGGTCCGTCGTCAGGGTTCGGTTTGGCGCCAGAGCTTCCAGCACGGTGTCCCCGACGCCCCGCTCCACGAGGACGAGCCGTCCTCCGAGACGGGCACCACGATCACCTTCTGGCCGAGCGCCGAGACGTTCGAGACGACGGAGTTCGACTACGAGACGCTCCGGACCCGCTTCCAGCAGATGGCCTTCCTCAACAAGGGCCTCCGCATCGAGCTCGCCGACGAGCGTCCGTTGCGCGACGCCATCGAGGCCGACGACGTCGACGACAACTCGGCGGCGCACTCGCAGCGCAAGGACGTCTTCTTCTACGAGCGCGGTCTCGAGGACTACGTCGAGTACCTGAACAAGGCCAAGCGTGCCGAGCTCGTCCACGACGAGATCATCTCCTTCGAGTCGGAGAACACCGAGCGCAAGATCGCGCTCGAGGTCGCGATGCAGTGGACGACGGCGTACAACGAGAGCGTCCACACCTACGCGAACACGATCAACACGCACGAGGGTGGCACCCACGAAGAAGGGTTCCGCGCGGCGCTCACCACGCTCGTGAACCGCTACGCACGTGAGAAGGGCATCCTCAAGGAGAAGGACGACAACCTCTCCGGCGACGACGTCCGCGAGGGCCTCACCGCCGTCATCTCCGTGAAGCTCTCCGAGCCGCAGTTCGAGGGCCAGACGAAGACCAAGCTCGGCAACACCGAGGCGAAGGCGTTCGTGCAGAAGGTCGTCAGCGAGCAGCTCAACGACTGGTTCGACCGCAACCCGAACCAGGCCAAGGAGATCATCCGGAAGGCGCTGCAGGCCGCGACCGCTCGTCTCGCCGCCCGCAAGGCCCGCGAGACGGCCCGTCGCAAGGGCCTCCTCGAGGGTGGCGGCATGCCCGGCAAGCTCAAGGACTGCCAGTCGAAGGACCCGTCGCTGTCCGAGATCTTCATCGTCGAGGGTGACTCCGCAGGCGGCTCCGCCGTGCAGGGGCGCAACCCGGAGACCCAGGCGATCCTCCCGCTCCGTGGCAAGATCCTCAACGTCGAGAAGGCACGCCTCGACCGCGCGCTCGCGAACAACGAGGTCCAGGCCATGATCACGGCCTTCGGTGCCGGCATCGGTGAGGACTTCAACCCCGACAAGGTGCGGTACCACAAGATCGTGCTCATGGCCGATGCCGATGTCGACGGCCAGCACATCACGACGCTGCTGCTGACCCTCCTGTTCCGCTACATGCGCCCGCTCGTCGACCTCGGATACGTGTACCTCGCGCAGCCGCCGCTCTACCGCCTGAAGTGGTCGAACGCCGACCACCAGTACGTGTACAGCGACCGCGAACGCGACGCCCTCCTCACCGACGGTGTCGCCTCGGGCAAGCGCATCCCGAAGGAGAACGGGATCCAGCGCTACAAGGGTCTCGGCGAGATGAACTACAAGGAGCTGTGGGAGACCACGATGGACCCGCAGACGCGGACGCTCCTCCAGGTCACCCTCGACGACGCCGCGGCCGCCGATGAGATCTTCTCCACACTCATGGGCGAGGACGTGGAGTCCCGCCGGACCTTCATCCAGAAGAACGCGAAAGACGTCCGCTTCCTCGACATCTAGCCGGCCCGGTCACTGAGCTTGTCGAAGTGCGACAGCCTCGAGGACCGTCCGGCCCCGACATAGCCCCTCGACAAGCTCGGGGAGCGAAGATCGTTCAGCTCCGCAATCGAAAGAGTCAGTAGACACATGGCAGACGAAACCAACGACGAGATCACGGTCCCGGACGAGGACCACGGCGTGCACGGACGGATCGACCAGGTCGACCTGCAGCTCGAGATGCAGCGCAGCTACCTCGACTACGCGATGAGCGTCATCGTCGGCCGCGCCCTGCCCGACGTCCGCGACGGTCTGAAGCCCGTCCACCGCCGCGTGATCTACGCGATGTACGACGGCGGCTACCGCCCCGACCGCTCGTTCTCCAAGTGCGCGCGCGTCGTCGGCGACGTCATGGGTCAGTTCCACCCGCACGGCGACACGGCCATCTACGACGCGCTCGTCCGCCTCGTCCAGCCGTGGAGCCTTCGGTACCCGTTGGCGCTCGGCCAGGGCAACTTCGGCTCACCGGGCAACGACGGCGCGGCCGCCCCTCGGTACACCGAGACGAAGATGGCCCCACTCGCCATGGAGATGGTGCGCGACATCGACGAGGAGACCGTCGACTTCCAGCCCAACTACGACGGCGAGTCCCAGGAGCCGGTCGTCCTGCCGGCGCGCTTCCCGAACCTCCTCGTCAACGGTTCCGTCGGCATCGCGGTCGGCATGGCCACGAACATCCCGCCGCACAACCTCCGCGAGGTCGCCGACGGTGCGCTGTGGCACCTGGCGAACCCCGAGGCCAGCCGGGAAGAGCTCCTCGAGGCGCTCATGCAGCGCATCAAGGGGCCGGACTTCCCGACCGGCGCGCAGATCCTCGGTATCAAGGGCATCCAGGACGCCTACCGCACGGGTCGCGGTTCCATCACCATGCGGGCCGTCGTGAACGTCGAGGAGATTCAGGGCCGGACCTGCCTCGTCGTCACCGAGCTCCCGTACCAGGTGAACCCCGACAACCTCGCGCTGAAGATCGCCGACCTCGTCAAGGAGGGCCGTCTCGGCGGCGTCGCCGACATCCGCGACGAGACCTCCGGTCGCACCGGCCAGCGGCTCGTCATCGTGCTGAAGCGCGATGCGGTCGCGAAGGTCGTCCTCAACAACCTCTACAAGCACACGCAGCTGCAGGACAACTTCGGCGCGAACATGCTCGCGATCGTCGACGGCATCCCGCGCACGCTGCCGCTCGACGGGTTCATCACCAACTGGGTGACGCACCAGGTCGAGGTCATCGTCCGCCGCACCGTGTTCCGACTCCGCAAGAAGGAGGAGCGCGCACACATCCTCCGCGGCTACCTGAAGGCGCTCGACGCCCTGGACGAGGTCATCGCGCTCATCCGCCGTTCGCCGTCCGCCGACGAGGCGCGCACGGGCCTCATGGACCTCCTCGAGATCGACGAGCTCCAGGCCAGCGCGATCCTCGACATGCAGCTGCGTCGTCTCGCCGCCCTCGAGCGTCAGAAGATCATCGACGAGGCCGCCGAGATCGAAGCGCAGATCGCCGACCTCAAGGACATCCTCGCGAAGCCGGTCCGCCAGCGTGAGATCGTCAGCGAGGAACTGACCGCGATCGTCGACAAGTACGGCGACGACCGCCGCACCGAGATCATGTTCGGCTTCGACGGCGACATGAACATGGAAGACCTGATCCCCGAAGAGGAGATGGTCATCACCGTCACCCGCGGCGGGTACATCAAGCGCACGCGGAGCGACAACTACCGTCAGCAGCACCGCGGTGGCAAGGGTGTCAAGGGTGCCCAGCTGCGCGCGGACGACGTGGTCGACCACTTCTTCGTGACGACGACGCACCACTGGCTCCTCTTCTTCACCACGAAGGGCCGCGTGTACCGCGCGAAGGCCTACGAGTTGCAGGAGGCCGGCCGCGACGCCAAGGGCCAGCACGTCGCCAACCTGCTCGCCATGCAGCCGGATGAGGAGATCGCCGAGATCCTCGACATCCGCGACTACGAGGCCGCGACGTACCTGGTCCTCGCGACACACGACGGCCTCGTCAAGAAGACGGCGCTCTCGGAGTACGACACGAACCGCTCGGGCGGCATCATCGCGATCAACCTGCGCGAGGGTGACGAGCTCACCTCCGCACTGCTCGTGGAGAACGACAGCGACGTCCTGCTGGTGTCCCGCAAGGGTATGTCGATCCGCTTCACGGCGAGCGACGAGACCCTGCGGCCGATGGGACGAGCGACGAGCGGCGTGATCGGCATGCACTTCCGCGACGACGACAAGCTGCTCTCGGCGTCGGTGCTGCCGTCAGTCGAGGGTGAGGAACGCGAGGCGTTCGTCTTCGTCGTGACCGAGGGCGGCTACGCGAAGCGCACCAACATCGACCAGTACCGCGGCCAGAACCGCGGCGGTCTGGGCATCAAGGTGGCCAAGCTGAACGACGATCGAGGCACGCTCGCGGGCGCGTTGATCGTCGATGAGAGCGACGAGGTCCTTGTGGTTCTTGCCAGTGGCAAGGTGGTAAGGTCTGCCGTGGCCGAAGTTCCAGCGAAGGGGCGCGACACGATGGGCGTCGTCTTCGCACGTTTCGCGGAGAGCGACCGAATCATCGCGCTGGCCAAGAACAGTGACCGAAACCTTGAGACCCAGGATGTTCCGGAGACGGTTGCAGACGCAGCCGCCACGGAGGGTGCAGAACCCGAGGCATCCGTGCCGGACGAGACTCCGGCGATGAAGGAAGAAGTAGATGAGCAGTAGCGTCGCAGAGAAGTTGGCCAAGAAGTCGACCAAACGCACCAGCACCAAGCAGGTGCGCCTGAAGCTGGTGTACATCGACTTCTGGTCGGCGGTGAAGCTGTCGTTCCTGGCGGCGATCGCGGTCGCCGTGGTCATCGTGGTGTTCTTCTTCCTCGTCTACACGGTGCTGAACACCACCGGTGTCTTCACGAAGGTCGGTGGCCTGTTCACCGACATCGCCGGCCCGGGGAACAACATCCTGCAGTACGTCAACCTGCCGCAGGTCATGGCCTTCGCCGGCATCGTGGCGCTGCTCAACCTCATCGTCATCACGCTGATGGGAGCCCTTCTCGCGGGGCTCTACAACCTCAGTGTGAAGATCACGGGTGGCCTCCTCGTCGGGTTCACCAACAACTGACGCTCCGTCGGGACGGCGCCGCCCAGTGCGGCGCCGCTCGATTATGAGTTGCGGCGGGAATCGGGTAGTCTCAACAAGGTTCAAAACGGGGCTATAGCTCAGGCGGTTAGAGCGCTTCGCTGATAACGAAGAGGTCCCAGGTTCAAGTCCTGGTAGCCCCACCCTGCACGACCAGTAACACACCGATTGGATCGGATCCCCGGATCTGCTCCATCCGGGGCCTTAGCTCAGTTGGTAGAGCGCCTGCTTTGCAAGCAGGATGTCGGGAGTTCGATTCTCCCAGGCTCCACAGTCCAGAAACGCCCTCGGCAGACGCCGGGGGCGTTCTCCGTTGTCGCGGGGACCGGCGGTTAGGCTGGCGGCATGGATATCCGCGTCGCTGCATATGCCGTCATCGTCGACGAACGGGGCATGCTCCTCTCCCACTGGAACGAGAGCGGACACAGCGGATGGACGCTCCCGGGCGGCGGGATCGACCCCGGTGAGGACCCGGCCGACGCTGCGGTCCGCGAGGTGTTCGAGGAGACCGGCTACCACGCCGAGCTCGACGACCTGATCGGCGTCGACTCGCAGGTCGTGCCGGCGGAGCGTCGCCTCAGCACGACGGCCACCGGGCCGCTCCACACGCTGCGCATCGTCTACCGGGCGCACCTCACCGGCGGCACGCTGACCTACGAGGCCGACGGCAGCACCGACTACGCCGCGTGGTACCCGCTCGAGGAGGTCGGCTCACTCGACCGCGTCAGCCTCGTCGACGTCGGACGACGCTTCGCCGGCCTCATCTGAGCACAGCCGTCACAACACGAAGCCCCTCCCCGGTCGGAACCGGCGAGGGGCTGCGTCGTGCGAAGCGAGATCAGGAAGCGGCAGGCTCCTCGTCGGAGACCCACAGCTCGTCGTCTGCGCGGAACGTCTGCCAGACGGCGTAGGCGACACCGGCAGCGGCGAGGACGCCGAGGCCGATCGCGATGACGGTACCGGCGCTCGCGCCCTTCTTGGCGGGCAGCACCTGCTCGGGGACGTGGAGGCGACGGAGGGCCGCCTGCACGCGGGTGTCCTTGGCGATGTCGCCGATGCTCAGCACCGTACCGACGACGCCACCGACAGCGGGGACGACGCCATCCGAGATGCCCTTGCGCACGCCGTCGACGGCGTTGCGGGAGACCTTGATCCCCCGGTCGACCGTCGGGACGACGCGGTGCTCGTAGGTGTCGCGCACGACGGGGACCACCTGCTCCTTCGAGAAGTTCCCGAGCTGACGGCTCACCTCACGAGCGACTTCGTTGGCGTGGTTCAGAACATCCTGCTGGGAGTCCCAGAGGTCGGCAGCGGAACCCTTGAGCTTCTTGAGCTCTTTCCGGCGCTTGCGTGACAGGCTCATGTGGTCATCTCCAATGATCGCGGCAACAACGTAACCTCCATCTTGCCACTTAGACCCCTGGATACCATCCGAGAGTCCCGAACCCTTGTGCAAGAATTGGGAGTATGTCAAAGCACACCGCAGTCGCCACGTTGCACACCAACCACGGTGAGATCAAGGTCAACCTCTTCGGGGACCACGCTCCCAAGACGGTCAAGAACTTCACCGACCTGGCGACCGGCGGGCGCGAGTGGACGGACTCGAAGACGGGCCAGACCCGGAACGACGCGCTGTACAGCGACCTCATCTTCCACCGCATCATCCCGGCCTTCATGATCCAGGGCGGCGACCCGCTCGGAACCGGCACCGGTGGCCCGGGCTACAACTTCGACGACGAGATCCACCCGGAGCTCAACTTCGACGAGCCCTACATCCTCGCCATGGCGAACGCCGGCAAGCGCCGCAACGCCATCACGGGCGCCGTCGAGGGCACGAACGGTTCGCAGTTCTTCATCACCACCGTTCCCACGCAGTGGCTCCAGGGCAAGCACACCATCTTCGGTGAGGTCGCCGACGCCGAGTCCCGCGCGGTCGTCGACGCCATCCAGGCCGTGCCGACCGGTGCCGGCGACAAGCCGATCGAGCCCGTCGTCCTCGAGAGCGTCACCATCTCCGAGGCCTAGGCCCCGCTCGGAGGACAGACCGTGACCCTGCCCCGGGATCCGTCGGCCAACTTCTGCTATCGCCACCCCGACCGACAGAGCTTCGTGCTCTGCCAGCGTTGCGGTCGGACGATCTGTGGAGAATGCCAGACGCCCGGGGCAGTCGGTTTCATCTGTCCGGAGGACATGAAGGCGCAACGACAGAGCGCCCCTCGCAACCGCCTCGGCGCGAGGATCAGCAACTCCTCCCCCATCGTCACGTACGCGATCATCGCCGTGACGGCGTTCGTGTTCCTGTTGCAGTGGATCCCCGGGCTCGGCGTCACGAACGCGCTCCTCTACGCCGGCGTGTACTCCGATCCGTCGTACGGCGCCTTCCAGCCCTGGCGGATGCTGACCGCCGTGTTCGTGCACTCGCAGGGGTTCATCTTCCACATCCTGCTGAACATGTACACGCTCTGGATCTTCGGCCGGATCCTCGAGACGATGCTCGGGCACTGGCGGTTCCTCGCCCTCTACCTGGTCGCCGGGTTCGCCGGTTCGGTCGGTGTCCTGTTCCTCGCCGACCCGAGGACGGCCGTCGTCGGCGCCTCGGGCGCGATCTTCGGTCTCCTCGGGGCGTTCCTCGTCATCCAGCGACGCATGGGTGCCGACACCCGCGGGCTGCTGGTGCTCCTGGGCATCAACCTCGTCATCGGTTTCATCCCCGGCGTGAACATCGCCTGGCAGGCCCACCTGGGCGGGCTCGTCGGAGGCGCCCTCGTCGGCCTCATCCTCGTCAACACCCGCAAGCGCACGCAGCAGCCGCTCCAGGCGGTCCTGATCGGCGCCTTGAGCGTCGTCCTCGTGGGTGCCAGCCTGCTGCCCGCCCTCCTCTGAGCGGGACCGCACTTCGACAGGCTCAGTGACCGGGTTTGGCTCAGTGACCGGGTTTGGCTCGGTGACCGGGCTCGAATCCGTGACCGGGTACTGCCCGGTGACCCGCGTCGACCAGTGGTGCGCCCGGCGGCGCGCCACAACCGTGCAGCAGACGTTGAAGGTTTCTCGAGTTATCCACAGAGTTATGAACACTGGGGATAATTACACCGGTGTGGTTCCCCGTGTTTCCGGGACTCCCTGCGGTTCTCCACACCGGCATGTGGATAACTCGGAAGTTCTCCACATTCCTGTGGAGAACTCGATACGCCGGATCCCGAGTACAACGAAACAGCGGGCCGTCCGAGAGGACGACCCGCTGTGCACGACGTGAAGTGAGAGAGGCTAGCGCCACCTGGTGGTCATGAGGAAGCCGATGAAGGCGATCCCGAAGCCGACGAGGATGTTCCATGGGCCGAGCGACTGGATCGGGAGCAGCGTGCCGCTCAGGTAGTAGACGACGATCCAGGCGAGGCCGAGGAGCATGAAGCCGAACATGACCGGCTTGAACCAGACCGCGTTCGGTGCGGGTTCGCCGCTCGTCTGCTCGGGTTCGCGGGACGGTTTGCTTCGTGACTTCGTGCGTGCCATGCCGACATTCTACCTGTTCACCCCAATCGGTGCCTTGGGGATCAGCCGATCCCGAGTTCTTCTCGGTAGAATCCATGCGTGACCGACGACCTACCTTCGCGAGCGAGCGCACGCGCCGCTGAGCGCAGAGCGCCGTCGAAGCACCGGATCAGCGTCTTCGGGGTGGCCGGGGAGCTGCTCATCACCGCGGGCATGGTGGTCCTGCTGTTCCTCGCCTGGCAGCTCTGGTGGAACGACATGATCATGGCCGGCAGCCAGGCGAACGCCGCGTCGAACCAGTCGCAGGAGTGGATCAAGAACGCCGAGAGCGCTCCGGCGCCCGAACCGACCGTCGATGCGACCGGCGCGCCGAACTACGGTGAGCCGCCCGTGACCGCCCGGCCCGCGCCGGGCGACCCGTTCGCTGTGCTCTACGTGCCGCGGTACGGTGCCGACTACCGCCGCGTGGTCGCCGAGGGTGTCGACACCGCGACCGTCCTCAACAGCTTCGACCTCGGCGTCGGTCACTACCCGAGCACCCAGATGCCCGGAGAGGTCGGCAACTTCGTCGTCGCCGGTCACCGCAAGGCTTACGGCGGCGCGATGACCCTGATCAGTGACCTGCAGATCGGCGACAAGGTCTACGTCCAGACGGCCGACGGCTATTACACCTACGTGTTCCGGAACATCACCTACGTGTTGCCCACCCAGGTGGACGTCCTCAATCCCGTCCCACAGGTCGACGGCGTCGCACCCACGCAGCGCATCCTCACCCTGACCACCTGCAACCCGCTCTATTCGACAGCGGAACGCAGTATCGCTTACGCGGTGTACGAGTCCTGGCAGCCGCTGTCCGCCGGGCCGCCCGCCGAGATCGCCGCGTCCGTCGCGGCCGCTGGAGGCTGACGATGTACGGCGCACTCTGGAGGGTCCTGCCCGGACCCGTCTGGCTGAGGATCATCATCCTCGTCGTCCTGTTCGTGGCGGTCGTGGCCGCACTCTTCACCTGGGTGTTCCCCTACGTGGACTCGTTCATCGTCGATCAGAATGTGACCGTCGGCGACGAATGACCCGAGTCCTGGTCATCGACAACTACGACAGCTTCGTCTACACGCTGAACGGGTACGTCGAACAACTGGGCGCAGAGACCCTTGTGGTGCAGAACGACGGCATCGCGCTCGACGACCTCGAGCGGCGGATCCTCGAGTTCGACGGCGTGCTCGTCTCGCCCGGACCCGGCCGGCCCGCTGACGCCGGGATCTCGCTGGCCACCGTGCGCGCCGCGTGCCGCACCGGGACACCGCTCCTCGGGGTGTGCCTCGGCCACCAGGCGATCGCCGAGGCGTTCGGAGCGACCGTGCACACCGCCGACGAGCTGATGCACGGGCAGAGCTCGCTCGTGGAACACGACGGTAGTGCCCTCTACCGCGGGATCCCGCAGCAGTTCAACGCCACCCGGTACCACTCGCTGGCCGTCGTCGACGGCAGCGTTCCCGAGGAGCTCGTCGTGACGAGCCGGACGACCGGCGGCGTCATCATGGGCCTCCGCCATCGTGACGCCCCGATCCACGGTGTGCAGTTCCATCCGGAGTCGGTGCTCTCCGAGGGCGGCTACCAGCTCCTGGCGAACTGGCTCGAGACGGCCGGGCTCACCGGTGCGCATCAGCGGGCACGAGGGCTCAGTCCGCTCATGACCCGGTAGGCCCTTCGACAGGCTCAGGGACCGGAGAGCTGGCTCAGGGACCGGAGAGCCTGCTCAGGGAGCGGTGAGCGTGCGCAGGGACCGCTCTTCGACAGGCTCAGGAACCAGCGGGGCCTATGGACCGGTGCAGTAGGTGAGTGTGATGACCGACTTCTGCGGGATGTCGCCCGGTGCGGGTGACATGGCCGTCACCGGGTCGCCGGCGACGGCCTTGCACGTCGCGTCGGCCTGCGGCTGCACGGTGAACTGCCTCGTCGAATCCTGCAGGTAGTTCGTCGCGTCGAGGAGTGGCTGCCCGACGACGTCCGTCAGCGTGACGTTCCCGCTGGAGACGACGAGGTTCACCGTGGACCCCTGGTCGACGGAGGTACCCGCTCCGGGATCCATCCGCAGCACGACACCTGCCGGCACGGTCGGCGAGTTCTCGCGGGTCACGGAGCCTTGGGTGAGGCCGGCAGCGGTGACCGCGGCCCACGCGGCCTCGGAGGATTGGTTGGTGACGTCGGGTACCTCGACCTGAGCGCGACCGGTCGACACGTAGACCTTGATCTGCGTGTTCTTCGTGACCGTGGTGCCGCCTGGCGGGTCGGTGCGGATGACGTGCCCGGCATCGTAGTCGCTGCTCGCTTCGTCGAACTTGGTGGGGACGAGCTCGAGCTGCTCGATCGTGCTGTTCGCGCTCTCCCACGTGGCGTCGACGAGATCCGGCACCTCTCGGGAGTCCGTGGAGATGCTTGTCGCGGGCGGGAGCTGCACCACCCAGAACACGAGTGAGAACAGGATGACGGCGATACCGGCGATGGCAGCCCAGATCCACACGACCGGTGGCCGGCGCTGAGTACGCGTCACGGTGTCGTCAGAGGTGAGCTGACGGATCGCCTGCTCGGTGCTGGACGCCGCCGTCGGAGATGGGCCGAACAGCGAGTCGTGGTCGTCGCGTCGGACCGGGACATGGCCGGCTCCGGCTTCGTCGAGGTCCTCGCGGAACTCGACGGCGCTCTGGTACCGCTCGAAGCGATCCTTCGCGAGGGCTCGGAGGACGACCTGGTCGAGTGCCGGCGACACCTTCGGGTTGATCGAGCTCGGTTTCACCGGGCGCTCGCTCACGTGCTGGTACGCGACCGCGACGGCGGTGTCGCCGCGGAAGGGCGCCTTGCCCGTCAGCATCTCGAAGAGGACCACGCCGGTGGAGTAGAGGTCGGTCCGGGCGTCGACCGTCTCGCCCTTGGCCTGCTCGGGCGAGAAGTACGCGGCCGTGCCGAGGATGGCGGTCGTCTGGGCGACCGTCGTGGACGAATCGGAGACGGCGCGCGCGATGCCGAAGTCGGTTACCTTGACGTCGCCGGCCGTGGTGATCATGACGTTGCCCGGCTTGATGTCGCGGTGCACGACGCCGGCTCGGTGGGAGTATTCCAGCGCGGTGAGGATGCTGTGCGCGATGCGCACCGCCTCCTCGGACTCGACGGGGCCCTCGGCGATGAGGTCCTTCAGCATGCGCCCTTCGACGTACTCCATGACGATGAAGGGCTCGATGAGGTCGTGACCGGAGCCGTCCTTCACCCGCTCCTCGCCGGCGTCGTAGACGCGGACGATCGTGGGGTGCGCCATCCGTGAGGCGGCCTGCGCCTCCTGACGGAAACGGGAGCGGAATGCGGGGTCGGTGGCGAGCGTGGACTTCAGGACCTTGATGGCGACGGTGCGACCGAGCTTGGTGTCGACGCCGCGGAAGACGTTGGACATGCCCCCGCGACCGATGAGGTCGCCGACGACGTATCGGCCTGCGAGCAGGCGTTGATCGTCAGCCACGTACCACCCCTGAATTCGCTTGGAGGACAAACACTAACAGCTTACCCGGGCACGCTTCGAGTGCTCTCAGGGATGCCCCTGAGAGCACTCGAAGCGGTACTAGGAAGTCGCCTTGACGACGGTGATGGGCGACGGTGCGGGGGAACCCGACGATGTGCCTGTACTGCACCGTACCGCGTACGTCGCCGACAGGGATCCGGGGGTGTCCACGGTGACCGTACCGAACGTGGTGTTGGCGTCGAACTCACCCGAGGTGTTGTTCTGGAACGTTCCGCCGGTGACCGTCACGGTGTAGCCCAGGAAGTCGGTTCCGCTCGGGCAGGCGTTCTGCACCGCGAGCCAGTCGACACGGATCGTCGTCGACGCGGCATCCTTCGGGATCTCGAGCTGACCGGCGTCGTTGAGGACGGACTGGTCGAACTTCGGCGCCTCCGTGGGCGGGTCGATGACCGCGATCTCCCCGTACACGGTGAGGGTGATAGCCGACCCGGTCTTCACGTTACCCGTCGGGTTGACGTCGTACACCGTGTTGACCTGCTCCGGCGAGGTCGCGGCATTGCCGACGTTCTTCGACACGCTGAAGTTGTACGGCGGCGCGCTGAAGATCGTGTTGAGTTCGTCGAAGGACCTGCCCTGGAGGTCGCTCAGGTTGATCGGGAACACCGTGGGTGTGGGCGTCGGTGTGGGCGTCGGGGTCTTCGTCGGCTTCGGCGCCGCGGACGTCGTCGGCGGGGGCGTGGTGCCCCCGGCATCGTTGCCCTGGTTGGCGAACACGGCGATCAGCGAACCGACCAGCACGATGACGAGCAACGCGACCAGACCGATGAGCGGCCAGGTCCACTTGCTGCGCTTCTTCTTCTCGCCCTCGCCCTCGACGTCGTCCTCGAGCTGGTCCGCCTCGGCGGCGGACAGCAACTGCGTGGTCGCGTCGTCGGCTGCGGGCATCCGGCGGGTCTGGTCCATGACGGTGGTCGCGGCGTCGCCAGCACCACCGAGGATCATCGGGACGGCTGCGGCCGCGGCGTTGAGGTCGCCTCGACGGAGCGCCTGAGCGGCGCGCGCGACGTGGGCGGAGGATGCCGGACGGTCGACCGGGTTCTTCGCGATCATCGACATGACGAACCGGCGGACCGGCTCGGCGATCGTGACGGGGAGCTCCGGCGGCTGCTCGTTGATCTGCGCCATCGCGATGGCGACCTGCGACTCTCCCGTGAACGGACGGCGTCCGGCGAGACATTCGTACGCGACGATGCCGAGCGAGTAGATGTCCGTCGACGGCGAGGCGGGGTGTCCGCTCGCCTGCTCGGGCGAGAGGTACTGCACGGTGCCCATGACCTGACCGGTGGCCGTGAGCGGCACCTGGTCGGCGATTCGGGCGATGCCGAAGTCGGTGATCTTGACGCGGCCGTCCGGCGTGATGAGCAGGTTGCCCGGCTTGATGTCGCGGTGGACGAGGCCTGCAGCGTGCGCGGCCTGGAGCGCGGACGAGGTCTGCGCGACGATGTCGAGCACCTTGTCGGTGGGCAGGACACGCTCGCGCTCGAGCACGGTGGACAGGGCCTCACCGGGCACGAGTTCCATGACGAGGAACGCGCTGCCGTCCTCCTCGCCGTAGTCGAAGACGTTGGCGATGCCCTCGTGGTTCACGAGTGCGGCGTGCCGTGCCTCGGCACGGAACCGCTCGAGGAACCCGGGGTCCCCCATGTACTCGTCCTTGAGGATCTTGATGGCGATGGTCCGGCCGATGACCAGGTCAGTGGCCTGCCACACCTCGCCCATGCCACCGATCGCAATGCGAGATTGCAGTTCGTAGCGACCTCCGAAGGTCAGCCCGGCTGTCGGTCTCATTTGTTCAGCACCGCCTCTAGTACTTTCTTCGCGATCGGAGCGGCCACGAGGTTGCCGTAACCGTCCTGTCCGAGTCCACCGCCATCTTCAACAACGACCGCCACGGCGACCTTCGGGTCGTCCGCAGGCGCGAAACCGGTGAACCACAGCGTGTACGGATCGTCGGATCCGTTCTGTGCCGTGCCTGTCTTTCCAGCCACATCGACCCCATCTATTCTTGCATTAGTCGCAGCACCGCTCTGGACGCCCTGGACCATGATGTCCGTGATCTCCTTGGCCACCGAGCTCGAGATCGGCTGCGACAGCTGCGCCGGTTCGAACTCCTTGAGGACGCTCAGATCAGGGTTCACGACGCGGTTCACCAGCTGCGGGTTGCAGACGATGCCGCCGTTCGCGATGCCGGCCGAGACCATGGCCATCTGGAGTGCCGAGGCCCGCACGGTGTACTGCCCGAAGGCGGCCATGGCGGTCTGGTCGTCGCTCAGCGCGTTCGGGAAGGTGCTCGGCTGCATCGGCATGGGGTTGAGTCCCGTTCCGGTGATGTTGACGTCCATGTTGAAGCCGAAGCTCTGCGCCATGTCGCGGATCTTCTCGTAGCCGAGTTCGACGCCGAGCTCCGCGAGCGGGATGTTGCAGCTGAGCTCGACGGCCGTCGCGATGGACACCGTCGCCCCGCCGCCGCAGCTTCCGCCCTCGGAGTTGCGGATGACGGTGCTCGTCCCGGGCAGCGTGTAGGTGGAGGGGTTCGGGAACTCCGACTCCGGCGTGTAGTCGCCCGAGGCGAACGCGGCGGCCGCGGTGACGAGCTTGAACGTGGAACCGGGCGGATCGAGGTCGCCGTCGACGCCCTTGTTGAGGAGCGGCTGGCGGTCGTCGTCGTCGAGGGTCCGATAGGCGTCGAGCACGGCCGCGTTGTCGTGGCTGGCCAGGACGTTCGGGTCGTAGCCGGGGCTCGACACCGAGGCGAGGATCTTGCCCGTCTTCGGCTCGATGGCGACGATCGCGCCCTCCTGGTCGCCGAGTGCGTCGAAGGCGGCCTGCTGAACGACGGGGTCCAAGGTGACCTCGACCGCGGCACCCTTCGGGGCCTGACCGGAGATGAGCCGGTTGATGGAGTCGAGGAACTGGGAGTTCGACGTGCCGCTGAGGAGGTCGTTCGTCGCGAGTTCGAGACCGGACGAGCCCTGGGTGGGCGAGAAGTAGCCGGTGACGGGCGCGTACAGCGGGCCGTTGGCATAGACGCGCTGGTACTTGTACTCGTCGTCGCTCGCGACCGACGAAGCGATGGCGGTGCCGTCCGTGAGCAGGATGGGCCCCCGCTCCGTCCGGTAGCTGTCGTAGAGCGTCCGGGTGTTGCGACCGTCGGCGTTGAGGGTGTCGGCCTGGAACATCTGGATGATGGTGGTCGACCCGAAGAGCGCCAGGAACATCGCCAGGACGACGATGCTCACCCGCTTGAGTTCGCGATTCATGAGACCACCGCCTTGGGTTGGGTTCGGACCGTGTCGGAGATGCGGAGCAGGACGGCGATGATGATCCAGTTCGCGACGAGCGACGACCCGCCGGCCGCCAGGAAGGGTGTGGTGAGCCCCGTGAGCGGGATGATGCGGGTCACGCCGCCGACGACAACGAAGACCTGCAACGCGACGGTGAACGCCAGGCCGATCGAGAGGAGCTTGCCGAAGTCGTCGGTGCCGGCGTAGCCGACTCGGAAGCCCCGCGAGACGAGCAGCAGGTAGAGCGCGAAGATCGCGAAGAGACCGGCGAGACCGAGCTCCTCACCGAGGCTGGCGATGATGTAGTCGCTCTGGGGGACGGGGGTGATCTCGGGCATGCCCTGGCCCAGCCCGGTGCCGAGCAGTCCGCCGTGCGCGAGGCCGAAGATGCCCTGCACGAGCTGGTAGCTGCCGCCGTCGCGGTCGAAGACCTCGGGGTTGAAGGCGTCCCACCAGTTGTGGAACCGACCGGCGACGTAGGAGAGGGTCTGGCCGGCGATGAACGCACCGGCGAAGAACATCGTCAGCCCGATGATGATCCAGCTGGCACGGCTCGTCGCGACGTACAGCATGACGAGGAACATGCCGAAGTAGAGCAGACCGGTTCCGAGGTCGCGCTGGAAGACGATCACGCCCATCGCCATCGCCCACACCACGAGGATCGGGCCGAGGTCGCGCAGACGGGGGAACTGGATCCCGAGGAACTTCTTGCCGACCATCGAGAGGCTGTCTCGCGTGCGCACGAGATAGCCGGCGAAGAACACCGCGAGAGCGATCTTCGCGATCTCGCCGGGCTGGAAGGTGACCGCGTCGCCGATGCCGATCCAGACGCGGGCTCCGTTGACCTCGCGACCGATGCCCGGCAGCAGGGGCAGCAGGAGGAGGACGAAGGCGAAGAGGCCGGCGATGTACGTGTACTTGAAGAGCACGCGGTGGTTGCGGATGATCAGGACCACGGCGATGGCCCCGGCGATCGCGATCGCACTCCACACCATCTGTCGGACCGCGGCGCTCGCCCAACCGGAGTCGCCGAGGGCGATGTCGATCCGGTAGATCTCAGCGATGCCGACGCCGCCGAGCACGGTGGCGATCGGCAACAGGAAGGGGTCGGCCTCCGCCGCGGTGTAGCGCAGCACGATGTGGAAGGCGAGGACCAGGAGTGACAGGCCCGAGCCGAAGGTGATCAGGGCGAAATCGAGGTGTCCGAGGGCGCCGAGCTGCACGAGCATGACCGCGACGGCGTTGATGGCGAACGCGAAGATGAGCAGCGCGAGCTCGAGGTTGCGGAGCTTCTTCGGCAGCCGGAGTCGGCGCATCGTCTTGATGACGCCGGTGTCGGCTTGGATGGGGGCTGCGACGTCACTGGTCATCGGTCACCCGCAATCGCTTCACGATGTCGAGGGCCTCGGTGAACGAGGACGCGCTGATGGTCTGGTCGACGGCCTGGCGGTCGAAGTCGGAGAGCGAGCCGAGCGGGATGCCGGTGTCCTCCTTGACGTTCGAGAGCTTGATGGGGCCGACGTCCTGCTGGATGCCCTGGTAGATGACCACGGTGTCCGTGTCGCCTCCCACGAAGTAGCGGGTCTGGGTCCACGCGTACCCGAGCACGACACCGCCGACGATCGCGACGATGACCACGATGAGGCCGACGAGCCAGGTGATGCGCCGACGTCTCGCGCGACGCTCGTCCTCCTCGATGAGCTCGTCGAGGTAGTCCTCGGAGGCGGGCTCGAAGTGCGAGTTGCCGAGCGAGGTGACCCGCCCCGGGTGCAGCCAGCTGTTGGGGATGAGTGACGGCTTCTTCACCGACGGGGTGAGCGCGAAGGCCACCGGCTTCGAGGCCGAACCGACGACGACGGGCTCACCGTCACTCACCGGCTCGTCGACGATGTCGACGACCACGACGGTGACGTTGTCCGGTGCACCGCGGTCGAGGCTCTGCCGGACGAGCTTCTCGGCAGTGCGCTGCGCCGACAGCTGCTCGGTGAGGGTCGCGGTGATGTGCGTCTCGTCGACCACGCCCGACAGACCGTCCGAGCAGAGGATCCAGCGGTCACCCGGCTGCGTCCCGAGCGTCATCGTGTCGATCTCGGGGGAGGCGTCGACGTCGCCGAGGACGCGCATCAGCACCGATCGGCGGGGATGGACCATCGCTTCCTCGGCCGTGATCCGGCCGGAGTCCACGAGGCGCTGGACGAAGGTGTGGTCGACCGTGATCTGACTGAGCTCGCCCTCACGGAAGAGGTAGATGCGGGAGTCGCCGATGTGGGCGATGGCGACCTCGTTGCCGATGACCGCGAGCGCGGAGACCGTGGTGCCCATGCCCGTCAGCTCGCGGTGCTTCGAGACCGTGTCGCCCAGGATGGAGTTCGCCGCGAGGATCGCGGACTGGAGCGTCGCCTCAGCGGCTTCGGAGGACGGATACGGTTCGTCGGCCTCGATGATGCGGTTGAGTGCCATCGCCGAGGCGACGTCACCGCCGGCGTGGCCACCCATGCCGTCGGCGACGACGAACAGGTGATGCCCGGAGTATCCGGAATCCTGGTTGTTTGAGCGCACTTTACCCACGTGGGAGAGCGCTGCGCCGGCGCCGCTGGTCGTCACCGGGTTACCGCCGCAACTCGAAACTGGTCTGGCCGACCTTGACGGGGGTGTCGAGTGGGATCTGCGTCGGGACGCTCACGCGCTTGCCTGCGAGGAAGGTGCCGTTGGTGGAATCCAGGTCCTGGACCATCCACTCGTCGTTCCAGAGCATGAGGCGTGCGTGATGCGTGGACGTGTAGTCGTCGCGGATGATGAGGCCGGAGTCCGCTGAACGACCGATGGTGATCGGCTCGCGGCCGAGCGGGAGCTCGGTGCCCTGCTTGGGGCCGGACACGATGACGAGGCGCGAGGTGTTGTCAACCGTGGCGCGCGGAGGCGTGCCGCTCGATCCACCGGCAGCGGGCCGACTGGGGGCCGGGGCGGTCGCGGCGCGCATCGGCTGCGGTGGGGTGGCCGGAGCTCCGTTCGACGACTGCTGCTGCGGCTTCCGGACGCGCGGTCCGAAGAGGTCGGTGCGGAGGGCGTAGACGATGCCGAAGACGAACGTCCAGAGCAGGAGCAGGAAGCCGATGCGGAGGACCAGCAGGGTCAGTTCGCTCACGCGCCGTCCCCCCACGAGTCGCCGAACGACGACACATCGTGACGTCGGGTCGCGTCGCTCATCTGGCGATCGGATCCGCCGGCCTTGGCGACCACCCGGAACACGATCCTGGTGCGGCCGATCTCGATGACGGAGTCGGGGGAGAGGGCCGCCTGGCGGAAGGGCTGGCCGTTGAGCTTCGAGCCATTCGTCGAGCCGAGGTCGCGCGCCTGACCGGCGTTGCCGTCCCAGAGGATCTCGACGTGCTTCCGCGAGGTGCCGGTGTCGGGGATCGTGATGTCGGCCTCGGTACCGCGGCCGATGACCGTGCGGGCCTGCGTGATCGGGTAGCGCTTGCCGCCGATGTCGAGCACGGGTGCCCAGGTGACAGAGCCCTTGAGGTTGACACTGTCGATCTGGACGAGGCCGTCGGGGAGGGAGCGGTCGCCGGAGAGTTTGATGGTCACGGCACCCGGAAAGGAGTACCCCTGGCTCTTGGCGTGCTTCTGGACGAGCGAACCGAGTTCGTCGATGAGGGAGGGGCCGATGGCGTCCATGCGCTCGAAGTCGGTGAGCGACATGCGGACGGTGAACTTGTTCGGCACGAGGATGCGGTCGCGGGAGACGACGGCGGCCTTGGTGTCGAGCTCGCGTCGGAGCGCGCTCGTGATCTCGACCGGCTGGAGTCCGGACTTGAAGGTCTTCGCGAAGGCGCCGTTGACGGCGCGCTCGAGTCCCTTCTCGAAGTTGTCCAGAATGCCCACGGTCTCTCGATTCGTGTCGGTGTCCAGGCAATGTTAGACGGTTTGCCTGCACACGAGGCCAATCGACGCGGGCGCCGACGCCAGGTGTTCACCCGCTCGGCAGCAGGAGATCAGCATCGACACCGGACCGTCGGGGCCGTTTCGTCCTGCTCTGGCGCGGATCTCCGGTGTTCTGCCACCCGGGCTCCGCGTGCTATCCTCGATAAGTTGCCGCGAGAGCGGTGACGTCTGGTGTCTCGCGCGAGTGGCGGAATTGGCAGACGCGCTGGCTTCAGGTGCCAGTGCTCGAAAGGGCGTGCGGGTTCAAGTCCCGCCTCGCGCACCAGTGGATGTGACACGAAGGCCCCCGAGGAATCGGGGGCCTTCGTCGTTCCCGGTGGCGGGCCGCGACCGCTACCGTGTCGACATGGAGACCCTCCGCAAGCCGGTGAGCATCGCGATCACGATGTTGCACGACGGTCGAGTGCTGCTGGAGTTGCTGGCGGACTACTCGTCGGCGTTCAGCAGCGCCGAGACGCACATCGACGATCGCGACCGCACGTCGGCGATCGTCCGCGAGTGGGTGAACGCTCCGCTCGCGGTGCCGGATCGCCGCAGTTCACACCGTCCGTCGAGCTACCACGACGGCTACACCCTCGTCATCTCGGCCGAGTCGACCCGAGATCTTGCGGCGTTCAGCACCTTTGGCAACTCGCTGCGGGTCGACTTCGTCAGGGCGTTCGGCGCGGCGCCCGGCACGGCGGGGGATCCTGAACCACTCGCGCGCGCGCTCCCGCGTGATCTGGCGATCTGCTTCCGGCGCGCGCAGGAGAAGGCCGCCTGGCGGATCGCGCAGGGCGCCTATCTTCCGGTCCTCGTCGGGTACCTCGACGAACTGCGGGCGATGACGTCGATCGAGGAGCAGTACGCCTATGAGACGACGACCGCCGGTGTCGGAGGAATCCTCGACGATGAGCGCTACCTCCTCGTGGCGGACGATGAACGCGCGCGGCAGGTGTACCTCGAGCTCGTGGCGGAGCGGTCCTCGCTCTACAACTGGTACATGGATCTGGCCAAAGGTGGTCACGCCCGCCCACGGCGGTGACCGGTCAGTCCGTCACGTGCCCGGTTCGGCGACGTGAAGTGCTCCGTGCAGCCGCTTCGAACGTGCAGTGAAGACGTCCCGAAGGTCAGGATCCGACTGCTGCTGATGCATGGCGGCGTCACCGACGCCCGCGGATGCGCTGCACCTCCAGGACGAGGACGGCGAGCCCGACGGCGGCTGCTGTCCCGAGGACGGTCACGATCGGCGCTGCCGCAGATGCGAGCACGGCTGCGGCGGCCAGGAGGAAGAGGACCGAGGCCGTCGTCGAGATCCTGTCGCGCAGGAGGACGACCCACACCGCGACCATGAACACCGACACGGGGACGGTCAGCGCGAACGACGCGTCGGACGCGGTGAGGTGCTCGCCCGCGTGGGTCAGGAGGTCGAGCTCCACCTCGATGCCCGCCGAGACGGCACCGGCGGCGGCGAAGACGACGTAGTGGGCGTACCCGAAGGCGAACCCCTCGCGTGACGAGGTCAGCCGATCGCCCTGCTCCCGGCTGAAGTAGATCCACCACATGCCGGCTGCGAGGACGATGCCGGCGACGGCCAGGCCGACGAGCCCATCGATCCGCTCGTCGCTGTTGGCCGCGTCGATGATGGCGTTCGCCGACCCCAGCAGGCTCTCGCCCAGCAGGATGAGGGTGAACAGCCCGTATCGCTCCGCGACGTGATGCGGATGCCAGGGGGTGCGGTGGATGCGTTCGGCCCACACCGGTACGAGGACCTCCAGCAGCATGGCTGGCCAGAAGGTCCAGAACTGCCCCTCGACGGGCAGGGCGAGACGGGCGACCCAGAGCACCTGGACGAGGCTGATGCCGATGGCGAATCGGAGCGCGACCGCCCGTTGCTCGGGATCCGAGATCGCGAGGCGCACCCACTGCGCCACCATCGCCAATCGCATGATCACGTATCCCACGGTGATGATCGCCCACTGGCCGTCGACCATCGCATCGTGCACCCCGGCGGCGAGGACGAGGACACCTGCCATCTGGACGATCGTCGTGAGGCGGTACAGCCAGTCGTCGGTGTCGAAGGCGGAGGCGAACCAGGTGAAGTTCATCCACGCCCACCAGATGGCGAAGAAGATCATCGCGTAGGAGACGGTCGTCTCCGCCGCGTGGCCCTCGACGATCCCGTGGTGGAGGTTCTGCGAGGCCTGGGACACGGCGACGACGAAGACGAGATCGAAGAGCAGCTCCAACGGGCTCGCCACCCGGTGCCCCTCACCGGGGTCGCGGCCGGTCATACGGAGGAGACCCAGTCGGTTCAGCACGATCCCATCCTGCCGTGCCTGTCGTTGCCAAGGAAGCTTGACACATCACCGGATGACAAGCATGCTTGACGTATGTCAGGTTTCCTTGTCATTTCGACCCCGATCGTCCAGGTGCGCCGACGATGACGGCGGACGACACGTCGGCCCGACGCGGTGGCGCCGCGTTCCGGCGGCTGGCGTCGATGAGCGCTCGCGACGTGCTCCGGAGCCCGCTCACCGGGATCTCGATGTGGTTCATGACCGGCATCATCCTCGTGATCTACGTCTCCATGTGGCTCGCGTTCGTCGTCCTGGGCCCTGCTCCGGTCGTCGCGCTGGACACGGACGACCCGGGAGTCTCGTCGGCGCTGGAACGGGCCGGTGTGCGGGTGGTCGCCGACGGCGCTCCCGATCGGAACACGCGGGTGACCGTGCACGAGGGGCGCGCCCTGGTCGTGCTCGACGCCGCGGACCAGGCTGCGTGGGACCCGATCTGGCGAGGGCTGCGCGACGCAGGCGTCCCGGCCCACGGGGTGACGGTGACGGACGACGAGGGCGATGTGAAGATCGACCCGCTCCAGGAGAACCTCGGCATCGTGGTCCTGGTCGGGGTCGCGAGCCTGGCGTTCATCGGGACGACCGTCCCACTCGTGGCGATGCGGGAGCGCGGGCTGCTCCGGCTGCTCGGCGTGACGCCGCTCCGCCGGTCGACCTTCCTCCTCGCCCAGCTCCCCTTGCGCGCGCTGGTGGCGGTGGGGATCCTGGTGCTGACGACCGGGATCGCAGTCTGGCGCAGGTACGTCGACGGCGTGGACCTCCTGGCCCTGGGGGTCTCGTTCCTCCTCGGAGCGGCGATGCTGTTCGCTCTGGCGCTGGTGTTCGCCGCCCGATCGCGGAACGCCGAGGCGACACAACAGACGATGGTGATGGTGACGATCGGGCTCGTGTTCGCGTCGGGCGGGCTCCTGCCGCAGTCCATCCTCCCCGCCGCCGTGCAGGTCGCCATGAACTGCCTGCCGACCACCTGGTTCGTCGCCGCCGCGAGTGCCTCACTGACCGGGGCCGAACCGTTCCTCCCCGTCCCCGCGCTCTGGGGGCTCATGTCGCTCGTCACCGTCGCAGCAGGCGTGCTCGCCGTGCGGTGGTTCGAGTGGGATCAGTCCGAGCGCGATGGGTGGACGACCACGATGTCCGACACGCAACGAGAGGTGGCAGCATGAACGAACACACGACACGGGGATCGACGCCGCAGGAGCGTCGTGCGTCCCGCAGATACATGTGGGAGATCGCGGCCGGTGCCGTCGGGTTCCTCGTGACGTTCCTCTTCCTGCCGGAGCTGTTCCCCACCGAGCCGGGATCGCCCGCAGCCGTCGCGGTCGCACTCGTCCCGCTCGTGCCGGTGGTGTGGATCGTGATCGCCCTCATCCGGCACGTGCGCCGTGTCGACGAACTGCAGCGCGGAGTGATCGTGCTGAGTCTCGCCATCGGGTTCGGCGCGGCGATGCTGATCAGCCTCGCGGTCGTGTTCCTGTCGACCGCCGGTGTCGTCGTCCCCCAGCCGGAATGGTGGGTGTTCATCGGCGGGATGGCGGTCTGGGGCGTGACCATCGGTGTCGTCTCCTTCCGGGCCACCCGATGAAGAACGACGTCCGCGCCCTGCGCACCGAACGCGGGTGGACCCAGGTCCAGTTCGCTGAGGCACTCGGCGTCTCCAGGCAGACGGTGAACGCACTCGAGACCGGGCGCTACGACCCCTCCCTGCCGTTGGCGTTCCGGGTCTCCGCACTGCTCTCCCGCCCGATCGAGGAGATCTTCTTCCCGGGTGAACACGATGCCCCGCCGTCTGGAGGACGACGATGAACGGATCGGACCGAGTGGTCGTCACCGTCGACCGGCTCAGCAAGCGCTACGGCGACCGGAGCGTCCTGCGCGACGTCTCCCTCCGGGTCCACGCGGGCGAGGTGTTCGGACTGCTGGGACCGAACGGCGCCGGGAAGACCACCACGCTCGAGACCATCGTCGGACTCCTCCGTCCCACCGACGGAACCGTCCGGGTGCTCGGACGAGACCCGTCGATCGACCGCCGATACGTGACCGAGCGGATGGCGGTGCAGCCGCAGGCCGCCACCCTGTTCCCGACGCTGACGGTCGCGGAGACGCTCGACCTCTTCGCGTCGTTCTACCGCGACGTGCGGCGCCCCGAGGAGGTCTTGGACGAGCTCGACCTGGGGGAGGCACGGCGCGTGCGCGTCAAGCACCTCTCAGGCGGCCAGGAGCGTCGCCTGCTGATCGCCATCGCGTTGATCGGCAATCCCGAGATCGTCGTCCTCGACGAGCCGTCGGCCGGACTCGACCCGCAGGCCCGACGGAACCTCTGGAGCATCATTCGGCGCCAGCAGGAACGCGGGACCACGATCCTGCTCTCGACGCACCACATGGACGAGGCCACCCAGGTCTGCGACCGGATCGCCGTCCTCGTGGACGGCTCGATCGCCGCCTCGGGGGAGCCGGAGACCCTGGTCCGGGAACACGCCGCGACGGCCACGGTGACCTTCGAAGTCCCCGGCCGGACCACCGCGGACGAGTTGCGTTCGCACGACATCCCCGGCGAGATCACCGTGACGGCGAAGGGCGCCGTCAGCCTGGTCGGGATCGTGACCGACGACCCTGACGCCGTGCTGCGCCGACTCACCTTCTCCACCGGTCTCAGACCGCGCGGGTTCCGAGTGGCCCACGGGTCACTCGAGGATCTCTTCGTCGATCTCGCGAATCGGCCGACGTCTGCAGCCGAGGGCGACCGGGCCCACAGCCCATGAGTGCGACGCATGCGTTCCCAGCGCAGGTCCGGAGCTTCGCCGCGGCTCACGCGCGTGACCTCGTCCGGGACCCGCGCTCGATCATCGCGCTCGTGGCGAGTTTCCTGGCCTTGATCGGACTGCTCTGGGGTGTGGACGCCCTCGTGGCGACGGCGTCCGGCACCCCGGCCGGCGTGCTGGAGCGAGGCCTCCCGCTCGTTTCGAGCACGGGCTTGATGGCGATTGCGTTCATGCTCACCACGGTCCCGCTGGTCCGGCATCGCAGCACCGGCCTGCTGCGGGCGCTGTCGACCTCGCCGGCCCGACGCGACGCGTACCTGCTCGGACACCTGCCGATCCGTGTGGGGATGGTCGTCGGCGAGGCCGCGGTGATCCTCGCCCTGGCCGCTTGGACGGTGCCGACCCGTCCGCTCTCCGATCTCGTCGCGGTCGCCGTCACGATGCTGCTCGGCGGCGCGATGCTGCTCGGCTTCGGCTATCTCCTCGCCGCCCGGCTGTCGAACCCGGACATCGCCATGCAACTCGCGTACCTGCTGCCGATGCTCGCTCTGGCCACGTCCGGGGCCCTCTTCCCGCTCGCGTTCCTTCCGGAGTGGGTCGCCGGTCTCTTCCGGCTCCTGCCCACGACCTGGATCGTCGGCGCGCTCGAGGCGACCATCTCCCAAGGCCCTCAGCCCGTACCGCTCGCGGTGGTCTGGAGCCTGATGGCGGCGTGCGCGCTCGTGTCGGGTCTCGCGGCCGCCCGGCTCCACCGATGGGACGCCGGCTGATCGGCGAAGCTGCCGTCCGTCGCTTCAGGCCCGGCGCGGGGGTGCCGTCGAGTCGCGCACGATGAGCTGCGAGTCGAGACTCGCGACCGAACGGGGCGACCCTCCGGCCATGGCGTGGAGCAGCACCTCGACCGCCAACGACCCGCACCGGTTGATCGCGAGCCGCACGGTGGTGAGACCGGGCTGGCGGATGGACGCCATCTCGATGTCGTCGGTGCCGATGATGCTGAGGTCCTCGGGGCAGCGCTTGCCCATCGACGTGATCCCGGCGTCGATGCCGAGGGCGACGAGGTCGTTGTAGGCGATGACCGCCGTCGCGCCGCTCGCCACGATCGTGGCCGCTGCGGCGAGGCCGCCCTGGATCGAGGCCGCCTGGTGGCCCAGGCGGGTGAACTCGATGTCGAGCTGTGCACATGCCGCCGCGACCGCGTCGCCACGGCGGAGGTCCGCCCAGGAGTGCTTCGGACCGGCCGCGTAGGCGATGTGTCGGTGACCCAGGGCGGCGAGGTGCTCGACCGCCTGCCGTGGCCCGCTCTCGGTGTCCATCACGACGTAGGGCAGGCCGTCGATGATGCGGTTGACCACCACGACCGGGGTGTCGCCGACGAGCGCGCGGATCTCGTCGTCCGGGAGGCGTGGCGAGCAGAGGAGCATCCCGTTGAGCTTCCGCGCCAGTTCCAGCTGCTCGTGCTCCCGATGCAGGTCCTCATCGGTGTCGAACAACACCGGGCGGTGGCGTCCCTGCCAGGCCTGGGCGTGGACGCCCTTCAGGAGTGTCGCGTAGACCGGGCTGGCGATGTCGGGGACGATGACGCCGAAGGTCTTCTCCGCCGTCGAGCCGTTCGGGTTCGAGTACCCGAGGTCCGCCGCCGCCGTGAGGACCCGCTCGAGCGTCGCGTTCGCAAGGCGATCCGGCTCGCCGAACGCCCGCGACGCGGTGGCGATGGAGACGCCCGCGTGACGGGCGACATCGGTGAGGGTGGCGGTCACGGTTGATCCTTCGCGGGGTCGGGTGTACTCATGATGCGGCATCGCGCTGCCATGAAACTACTTGACAAACTTTGTACAAACCATTCAGAATCACTTTCATGATGATCGACGCGGATCTCCTCCAGCCGACGACGCAGTGCCCCGAGGCTCGGCGATGACGGCCCTGCCGCCGCGACTGGGCGCCGGTTCGGGCCCGCGTCCGGAGCACCCGGAACCGTCCGCCGCCGGCATCCTGCACCTCGGCCTCGGCAACTTCCACCGAGCGCACCAGGCCGTCTACACGGCGGCTGCGCTCAGCGCGGGCAGCGATGAATGGGGCATCGTCGGTGTCGCATCCCGGTCCCGAGCGGTCGTCGACGCCATGCAAGCGCAGGATCTCCGCTACACGGTCGCCGAGATCTCACCCACCGGGGCCTCGTTCTCCGTGCCTGCGGTGCACACCGACGTGTTCGTCGCGACGGAGGATCCGGAGCGCGTGGTCGGTACCCTCGCGGACGACCGCATCCGGGTCGTCACGCTGACCGTGACTGAGCACGGCTACAGCGCCTCACCGTCGACCGGCCTCCTCGACCTGAACGACCCGCTGATCGCAGCCGACCTCCGGGGAGGTGCCCCGCAGACGACCATCGGCCAGCTCGCTCGCGGTCTGCAGCGGCGGGCTTCCGGCAGCGGCGCCCCGATCACGATCCTGAGCTGCGACAACCTGAGCGAGAACGGCGCTCGCACGGAGGCGCTCGTCCGAGCCTTCCTCTCCGAACTGCGCGGCACCGAGGGCGCGGAAGCACTCGCCTACCTCGACAGCGCGGTCGCCTTCCCGTCCAGCATGGTCGACCGCATCGTCCCGGCGACGACCGCGCAACTGCGCGAGCTCGTGGCAGCCCGCCTCGGCGTCCGGGACGACGCACCGGTCTCCGCCGAACCGTTCACGATGTGGGCGATCGAAGACCGCTTCGCCGCTGCGCGTCCCGCCTGGGAGGCCGGAGGCGCCGTGTTCACCGACGAGGTGGGGGCGTACGAGCAGATGAAGGTGCGGCTCCTCAACGGGACGCACTCGCTCATCGCCTACCTCGGTGCGCTCCGCGGGGTGGCCACGATCTCGGAGTCGATCGCCGACACCGCCGTCGAATCCGCCGCACTGGCGATCCTCCGCGACGAGTACGAACCGTCCGTGCGGTTCCCGTCCGGCGTCGACGTCCGCACGTATGAGCGGCAGCTCTTCGAACGCTGGGCCAACCACGCCCTCGGGCACCGCACGGCGCAGGTGGGCACCGACGGATCGGTGAAGCTCCGCCAGCGCATCCCGGAACCCGCACTCCGTCTGCTCGAGGCCGGATCCGTTCCGCACCTCATCGCCCTCACGGTTGCGGCCTACCTGTCCTGCATCGCCCCGATGCCGGGGTTCGACCCCGGTCCGCACGCGCGCGCCATGGTCGATCCGGCCCGCGAGGAGCTCACCCGGCTGGCGGACACGTCGACGGACGGTCGGCATCTCGCGCAGCGGGTTATCGCCGAGCTGCACCTCTTCGGGCAGGATCTCGCCGAGCAGCCGACCTTCATCTCGCGGGTCGGCGAACTGATCGACACCATCCGTCGACACGGCGTTGACGCGGCCATCCGCGACAGCATCGCCGCCTCGCAGGCACCCATGACCACGACAGGAGCCCACCGATGAAGACGCTCGCGATCCACGGCGCGGAGGACATCCGCTGGGAGGACACCCCCACGCCGGAACCACGCGACGGCGAGGTCCGCCTCCGAGTGCGGTACGTCGGTATCTGCGGCTCCGACCTGCACTACTACTTCAACGGAGCGAACGGCGAGTACGTCATCCGGGAACCGCTCACCCCCGGCCACGAGCTCTCGGCCGTCGTCGACGTGGACCCCTCCGGTCGGCTCGCCCCCGGCACCCGGGTCACCGTGCACCCGGCGCGATACGGCCCGACCCTGCCGGGGCTCGAGGACCGCCCACACCTGAGGCCCGGCGGCGACTACCTCGGGAGCGCCGCGGCGAACCCGCACCGACAGGGTGGGGCCTCGGAGTACCTGATCGTCGAACACTCGATGGTGCGCGTCCTGCCCGACGGACTCCCGCTCGAGCGGGCGGCGCTCGCCGAACCCCTCGCGGTCGCCATGCACGCGGTCGGGCTGGCCGACGACGTGCGCGGCGCGCGGGTCCTCGTCATCGGTGCCGGGCCCATCGGTCTGCTCGTGGTCGCCGCGGCCGGCCGGACCGGTGCAGCGTCGATCGCGGCGAGCGACATGCGCGAACAGGCACTGGAACGCGCCGCGACCGTCGGAGCCGGTGAGCTCCTGCTCGTGGGTCGCGACGCCGTCGCCGACGAGTCCTACGACGTCGTCTTCGAATGCTCGGGCGCGCCGGTCGCCCTGACCCAGGCGGTCCGGGCCGCGAGACGAGGCGGGTCGATCGTGCAGGTCGGCATGCTCCCCGACGCCGACAGCCCGATCAACCTCGCCCCCATGCTCGCCAAGGAGCTCACCATCCGCGGCGCGTTCCGCTTCTCCACCGAGATCGACGACGCGATCGCGTTCCTCGCCGAGGGCGATCTCCTCGACCCCGTCGTGACCCAGGTCATCCCAGCCGAGGAGGCGGTCGACGCCTTCGCCGTCGCTCGGGACTCGTCCCGCTCGGCGAAGGTGCTCCTCGCCTTCTGAGCCACCCACCGCACACTCCCACCCCAACTTCCGCTGCATCCCGTAGGTCCGAAGGAGTACCTCATGTCAGAACCCAAATCGTCCGTCGCCACCGGCGACCCCACCGCGAACCGATCCGTCCGCGACCTCGTCCGCGCCGCCATCTCCGGGTGGCTCGGCACCGCGCTCGAGTTCATGGACTACCAGCTCTACTCGCTGGCCGCCGCGCTCGTGTTCGCCGACCTCTTCTTCTCGAACGAGGACCCGGCCATGGCCGTCGTCGCCGCGATGGCGACGTACGGGGTCGGCTACGTCGCCCGTCCGGTCGGCGCGTTCTTCTTCGCCCGGCTCGGCGACAAGACCGGCCGGACCAAGGTCCTCTTCTACACGATCCTGCTCATGGGCCTGTCGACGACGCTCATCGGCTTCCTGCCGACCTACTCGCAGGTCGGCATCCTCGCGCCGATCCTGCTGGTCCTCCTGCGGATCGCGCAGGGCTTCGGAGCCGGTGCCGAGATCTCGGGCGCCGGCGTCATGCTCGCCGAGTACGCCCCGGCCAAGCGAGGCGGCATCATCGCATCGCTCGTGGCGCTCGGGACCAACTGCGGCACCCTGCTCGCCTCCGCGCTGTGGGCCGGTCTGCTCCTGGCGTTCAGTGAGGACGAGGTCATCGCCTGGGCCTGGCGCATCCCCTTCATCGGCAGCGTCGTGATCATGCTCTTCGCGGTCTGGGTCCGCTTCAACCTCAAGGAGAGCCCGGTCTTCGAGGAGCGCGACGACGTCGTCGACGGCAAGGCGCTCACCAAGCAGGAGACCATCGCCCTCGCGACCGAGACCGGCAACCTCCGCACCCTCGAGGCCATGAACCGCAAGCCGATCAAGGCGTTCAGCATCGCGCTCCTCCTGCGGTTCGGTCAGGCCGGCAACTCGGGACTCGTCCAGACGTACCTCATCAGCTACATCACCGTCGTCCTGCTGCTGGACCGGTCGATCGGGGTCAACGCCGTCATCGTCTCCTCGCTCGTCGCCTTCATCACCGTGCCGCTCTCCGGCTGGCTCGGTGACCGGTACGGACGGAAGCGCATGTACATGGTGTGGGCGATCATCGCGCTCATCATCATCGTCCCGACCATGCTCATGATCCACAGCAAGGACACCGTCCAGGTGTTCGTCGGCTACGTCGTCCTGCACAACCTGGCCGTGATGAGCTTCGCGTCGCTCGAGAACCTGACCCTGCCGGAACTCTTCGGCGCGCGGAACCGCTACACCTACACGGCGATGGCCCGGGAGATCGCGGCGATCGTCGCGACCGGCGCGGGCCCCGTCATCGCCGCCGCCTGGGTGTCCGCCGCCACCGGTTCGTTCATCCCGATCATCATCATGCTCGGCGTCTTCACCCTCTGCGCCCTGGTCGCGTCCATCTGGATGCCGGAGGTCGCCGGTCGGGACCTCACCGACCCGCGCGACGCCATCTGACCGGCATCCGACCTCCTCGAAAGGAACCTCATGAGCATCGAACGCGCGGACGTCATCGTCACGAGTCCCGGCCGGAACTTCGTCACCCTGAAGATCACCACCAGCGACGGTGTCGTGGGCTGGGGCGACGCGACCCTCAACGGGCGCGAGCTCGCTGTCGCGTCGTACCTCGGCGACCACGTCGCGTCGATGCTGATCGGCCGCGATGAGGACCGCATCGAGGACACCTGGCAGTACCTGTACCGCGGACCCTACTGGCGGCGCGGCCCCGTCACGATGGCGGCCATCGCCGCGGTGGACATGGCGCTCTGGGACATCAAGGCCAAGAAGGCCGGGGTGCCGTTGTACCAGCTGCTCGGCGGCGCGAGTCGGTCGGGGATCCGGGCGTACGCCCACGCCTCGGGGACGGACTACCAGGCGCTCGCCAACGCGATCACCGGGTACCAGGAGCTCGGGTTCACCGCGGTGCGCGTGCAGACCGGTGTGCCGGGGCTCGGGCAGGTGTACGGGGTGTCCGCCTCAGGGCCCGGCGTCCGCTACGACTACGAGCCGGCGAAGCGCGCGGCGGACGGCTCGGCGGCCACGGCACCGACCGAGGAGTCCTGGGACACCGCCGGCTATCTCGCGCACATGCCGGGCGTCTTCGAACGGATCCGCGAGGACTTCGGGACGGGCCTCCGGATCCTGCATGACGGACACCACCGCATGTCGCCGATCGAGGCCGCCCGGTTCGCGAAGGACATCGAGCCGTACAAGCTCTTCTGGCTCGAGGACTGCACACCGGGGGAGGACCAGACCGCCCTGCGACTCGTCCGCCAGCACTCGACCACGCCGCTGGCGATCGGCGAGGTCTTCAACTCGGTGTACGACTACCAGACCCTCATCACCGAGCGCCTCATCGACTACGTCCGCTCGGCGGTGACGCACACCGGTGGCATCACGGCGATGAAGAAACTGCTCGACTTCGCGGCGATCTACGGGATCCGTTCCGGCATCCACGGCCCCACCGACATCTCGCCCATCGGGATGGCCGCAGCGCTGCACCTCGACCTCGCGATCCACAACTTCGGGATCCAGGAGTACATGCCGCACAACGAGCAGACCCTCGAGGTGTTCCAGACCTCCTTCACCTTCGACGACGGCTTCCTGCACCCCGGCGAGCAGCCCGGCCTCGGCGTCGAACTCGACGAGGACGCGGCTGCGGCGTTCGAGTACACGAAGGCGTACCTGCCGGTGAACCGGCTGACGGACGGCACCGTCCACGACTGGTGAGTGGCGGCGGCATAGCATCGGCCGGCGGTCGCGCCGACGATAGGGTGAGGACCCGTGACGGCCGCCCTTCCCCCTGAGCATCGCGAGACGACGCCCCGCGGGGTCCTCGTCTCCGTCGTCGCCTCGTTCCTGTTCGCGGCGCTGTTCTTCCTGCCACCGCTGCTGGAACCGTTCGGGGCGAACGAGATCTTCGCCTGGCGCGTGATCGCGACGGTGCCGGTGCTGGCGACGCTCATCGCGGTGTTCGGGTGGTGGCGGGACGTCCGCGACATCGCGGTCCGTCTCGCACGTCGTCCGCTCCTCGTCCTCGTGGTCGTCCTCGACGGGCTCCTGTTGTCCCTGCAGCTGTGGCTCTTCGGTTGGGCACCGCAGACGGGGCACGGGCTGGAACTCGCGCTCGGCTACCTGCTGATGCCACTGGCGATGGTCGTGGTCGGCGTCGTCCTGCATCGGGAGCGACTCGCACCGCTCCGGATCGCTGCGGTCGCTGCAGCCGCCATCGGCGTCACCGCCGCGATCGTCGTGGCCGGTGGGTTGTCCTGGGCGACCATCGCGGTCGCCGTCGGCTACCCGGTGTACTTCGCGATCCGGCGCCGAGCCGGGCTCGACTCCATCGGTGCGTTCTGCTTCGAGCTGGCGGTCCTCGTCCCCGTCGCAATCGTGCTGGCGCTGCAACCGGCCTCACTCGCCGTCCTGGCCGCGCACCCGCAGCTGGGCTGGGGGATCGTGCTCCTCGGGGTGATCGGTGGCGTCGCCCTCGTGCTGTACCTCGTCGCGAGTCGCCTGCTGTCGTTCGGCGTCTTCGGACTGCTCAGCTACCTGGAACCGGTGCTGCTGGTCCTCGTGGCGGTCCTGCTCCTCGGCGAATCCCTGACGTTCGCCGACGGGTTCGTCTACGGCCCGATCGTGGCGGCCCTCGTGCTCTTGGGGCTCGAGACCGTGCGACGCCCGCGCTGACCGCCGTCCCCCAGCACGGCGCGTCGCCGCGAACCTGTGAAGTCAAGCCTCGGGACGCGTTCCGCGAGCGCGCCTAACCTGATGGCATGGTTACGAAGCATGCTCCAGCACTGTCGCTCGAGTCGCCGTTTCCTCCAGCGCGAGACTCGTCCGAACGGCACCACGTCGTCCCGATCGGTGCCCGGCAATGGCGGATCTCGAACGACGCCGATCCCTCCTCACCCGAATGTTGTCTCGCATACGTCGAGGCACAGGGCGCCGGTTACGACGTCCTCATCGTGGCGCCCAGCCCGCCTGAATGGCTGCATGTGGACACCTTCGACGAGGCCAAGCGCGCCGCGATCCGACGGCCGTCGCCGCAGCTCTGAGTCGCTCCACCGGCATTCATTCGCCCATTCTTGGGCGACGGAGTGCTGGTTCGCCCAAGAATGGGCGAACGAAGAGGGTCAGACGCTCCCGCGACGCACGATCGACGTGGGGACGAACGAGCCGATGGGCGAGATCGTCTCGCCCCGGAGCTGCGCGAGGAGCACTTCCGCCGCGCGCTGACCGACGGCCGCCGCCGGCTGGTGGACCGTGGTGAGGGGCGGGTGGCAACGGAGCGCCCACGCCGAGTCGTCGAAGCCGACGACCGACACGTCCTCCGGCACGCTCCGCCCTGCCGCCCGAAGGGCTTCGAGCGCTCCGGCCGCGACGGCGTCCGAAGCCGCGAACACGCCGTCGACGGCCGGCTCGCGGCGGAGCAGCTCCGACATGCCGGCGAAGCCGTCCTGGTGCGAGTAGAGCGGGACCTCCACGACGAGTCGTTCGTCGAAGCGGTCGCCGAGCGCATCGCGGAATCCGGCGAGTCGGTCTGAGCCGGAATCCCGGTCGAGGGCTGCGGCGATCATGCCGATGTGCCGTCGGCCGGCGCCGATCAGCTCACCGGTGATGTCGACCGATGCCGACCGGTTGTCGATCCCGACGAAGGGGAGCTCACGGAGGTCGGGCGGATGGCCGACGAAGGTCGCGGGGAGGCCGAGGCGCTCGATGACGCGCGTGATCGGGTCGTTCTGGCGGGCGGACACCATGATCACCCCGTCGACGAAGCCGCCCGAGAGGTACCGGGTGATGCGGTCGGTGTCGCGCTCGGAGTCGACGACCAGACAGACGAGCTGGTGGTCTGCCTGTGACAGGGCCTCGTTCGCCCCGAGCAGGATGTTGCCGATGTTGGGGTCGTCGACGAACAGGCTGTGCGGCTCGTGGACGACGAAACCGACGGCCTGGGTGCGCTGCATGACGAGGTTCCGGGCGGCCGTGTTCGGCACGTAGCCGACCTTCTCGATGGCGGCCTCGATAGCCTCGCGCGCTTCAGCGGACACGTAGCGCTCGCCGTTGACGACCCGGCTGACCGTGCCCCGGGAGACGCCGGCCTCGACGGCGACATCGTGCACCGTCGCTCGTTTGCGTCGGGTCGGCGGAGGGGTCACGGCTCCACCCTAGCGCCGGTCGGGGCGGCCTTCGGAGGGCTCCGTGTTGACAGATTCAGAAACGCACGCCTACTCTGTGTACGTTCACAGACTCTCAACGTGGAGTTGTCGCTCTTCGATCTGTGCACGTTCACAGATCGCGGAAGGCACCATGAGCACGACCCCCACGTTCAGCCACGACGGCATCGCCTACGGCTGCGACTACAACCCCGAGCAGTGGGATCGGTCCGTCTGGCGCGAAGATGTCGCGCTCATGCAGGAGGCGGGCGTCGACCTCGTCGCCCTCAACATCTTCGGCTGGTCGCACCTCGAGCCACGGCCGGGGGAGTTCGACTTCGCCGGGCTCGACGAGATCCTCGACCTGCTCCACGAGGCCGGCATCCGGGTCAACCTCGGGACCGGCACCGCATCGGCGCCACCGTGGCTGACGTTCCGGCACCCGGAGATCCTCCCCGAGACCGAGGACGGGACGACGCGCTTCCCCGGCGGTCGCCAGGCCTGGTGCCCGTCGTCCGCGGTCTTCCGTCGCTACGCCCTCGAACTCGTCGAGCGCGTCGCTGAACGCTACGGCGAGCACCCCGCCGTCGAGCTCTGGCACGTGTCGAACGAACTCGGCTGCCACAACGCGCTCTGCTACGACGACGAGAGCGCCGAGGCCTTCCGGGGCTGGCTCCGCGCCCGCTACGAGACGATCGAACGCCTGAACACCGCGTGGGGCACGTCGTTCTGGAGCCAGCAGTACAGCGACTTCGCCGAGATCCTGCCGCCGCGCTTGACCCTGTCGAGCCGGAACCCGAGCCAGGTCATCGACTTCCACCGCTTCTCCTCCGACGAGCTCCTCGGCTACTACCGGGCCGAGCTCGAGGTCCTGCGCCGCCACAGCTCGGTGCCAGTCACGACCAACTTCATGGTCACCGCGCACATCCGGAACCTCGACTACTGGCAGTGGGCGCCCGAGATGGACGTCGTCGCCAACGACCACTACCTCGACAACCGCCTCGCGGACCCCACGGCCGAACTCGCGTTCGCGAGCGACCTCACGCGCGGTCTCGCGGGTGGCGGTGCGTGGTTGCTCATGGAGCAGTCCACCGGCGCGGTCAACTGGCAGCCGCAGAACCTCGCGAAGGCACCGGGCGAGATGACCCGCAACTCCCTGACGCACGTCGCGAAGGGCGCCGAGGCGATCTGCTTCTTCCAGTGGAGGGCGTCGCTGCAGGGCTCGGAGAAGTTCCACTCGGCCCTCCTGCCGCACGCGGGTACCGACTCGGACGTGTGGCGCGAGGTCGTCGAGCTGGGCGGCACCCTCGACCGACTCGACGAGATCACCGGCACGCGCGTCCAGGCCGATGTCGCCCTCCTCTTCTCCTGGGAGAACTGGTGGGCCGCCGACGGCGAGAGTCGCCCGACCCACGCGATCGACCACCTCTCGCAGGTCCACGCGGTCCACGCGTCGCTGCGTCGTCTGGGTCACACCGTCGACGTCGTGCGTCCGGGCGCCGACCTCTCCGCCTACCGGCTCGTCGTCGTCCCGAACCTGTACCTGGTGCGCGACAGCGAGGCCGCGGTCGTCTCGGACTTCGTCGCAGCCGGTGGGCACGCCGTCGTCACGTTCTTCAGCGGCATCGCCGACGAGGAGGACCGGGTCCGCCCCGGCGGCTACCCCGGCGCGTTCCGTGAGCTGCTCGGCGTCAACGTCGAGGAGTTCGCCCCCGTCCTCCCCGGCCAGGTGCTGACGCTCGCGTCGGGCCGGACCGCGACGGCCTGGTCCGAGCGGACCCGCGCCCGCGGTGCCGAGGTCGTCGACTCCTTCGCCGACGGCCCGTCGGCCGGTCGCCCGGCCGTCACGCGCAACCGCATCGCGGGTGGCGGCGACGCCTGGTACCTCGCGACGAACCTGGATGCCGTCGCGCTCGACGAGGTGCTCCGCGACGCAGCCGCGGGGGCCGGGGCGCTGCCGCAGGGTGATCCGGACCAGCCGGGCCTCGAGGTCGTCCGCCGCGCCGATGAGGGACGGAGCTACCTCTTCCTCATCAACCACTCGACGAACGACGTCGAGCTGCCGGCCAGCGGGCGCGAGCTCGTCACCGGCGAACCCGTCGACTCCATCGCACGCGTGCCAGCCGGCGCCGTGCGCGTCATCAGAGAGGACCGCACGCGATGAGCGTCAACATCGAGACGGCCGAGGCGACGTCGCCACGGCCCGTCCGCCCGCCGAGGGCGGCCAAGTTGCCGAAGGCGGTGGTGCAGCACAAGCGGGCGATCGCGATCTTCATCGTCCCGTTCGCCGTGCTGTTCACGCTGTTCTACCTCGTGCCGATCGGGTACGCGGTCTACCAGTCGCTGCTCGTGATCGAGCGTGACGGCACCTTCGGTCAAGCACGGGAGGTGTTCGGCGGACTGGCGCAGTACGTGCAGGTCTTCCAGAACGGCCCGTTCTGGCAGTCCGTCGGACGGGTGCTCCTGTTCGGCGTCGTCCAGGTGCCGGTGATGCTCGGGCTCGCGCTCCTCTTCGCGCTGCTGCTCGACTCACCGCTCCTACGAGGCAAGCGGTTCTTCCGTCTCGCGTTCTTCGTCCCGTACGCGGTGCCCGGCGTGATCGCCGCCATCATGTGGGGCTTCCTCTACTCGCCGAACCTGTCGCCGTTCACCGCAGTCACGCAGAGCGTGGACTTCCTCTCGGCCGACCTCGTGCTCTGGGCCATCGCGAACGTCGTCACCTGGGTGTTCGTCGGCTACAACATGCTCATCATCTACTCCTCGCTGCTCTCCATCCCGACGGAGATCTACGAGGCCGCCCGGCTCGACGGCGCCGGTCAGGCGCGCATCGCCTGGTCGATCAAGATCCCGCTCGTGATGCCGGCGATCGTGCTCACGGCGATCTTCTCGATCATCGGCACGCTGCAGCTGCTCGCCGAGCCGCAGGTGTTCCGCACCTTCAGCTCGGCCGTCAGCAGCACCTTCACCCCGAACCTCACCGTCTACACCACCTCGTCCATCCCGAACGTGAACCTCGCAGCCGCCTTCTCGGTCGTGCTCGCGTTGGCGACCTTCGTCCTCTCCTTCGGGTTCCTGAAGTTCACGCAGCGAAAGGAAGGCAAATGACCGCCATCCTGTCCACCGGCCGCGGCCCGCAGGAGAGCCGCCTGTCGCGCGCCGGCGCGCTCATCGTGATGCTCGTCTTCACGCTCTACTTCCTCATCCCCATCTGGTGGCTGTTCATCGCCTCGACGAAGTCGTCAGCGCAGTTCGGCAACTCGGCTCCGCTCTGGTTCGCTGACTTCAACCTGTTCGAGAACATCGGCCAGCTCGTCGCCTACCGCGACGGCGTCTACCTCAAGTGGATGCTGAACTCGGTGCTGTACGCCGGCCTCGGCGCACTGCTCGGCACGCTCTTCGCGGCCATGTGCGGCTACGCCCTCGCGAAGTACCGGTTCCCGGGACGCGACCTGATCTTCAACGTCGTCCTCGGCGGTGTGCTCGTCCCCGCGACCGCGCTCGCGCTCCCGCTGTTCCTCATCTTCAGCCAGGTGGGCCTCACGAACACGTTCTGGGCGGTCTTCCTGCCCTCGCTGGTGAGCCCCTTCGGTGTCTACCTGACGCGGATCTTCGCGGCGTCGAGCGTGCCCGAGGAACTCCTCGAGGCCTCGCGTCTCGACGGTGCCGGTGAGATCCGGACCTTCTTCACCATCTCCGTGCGACTCATGTTCCCGGCGCTCGTCACCGTGTTCCTCTTCCAGTTCGTCGCCATCTGGAACAACTTCTTCCTGCCGCTCATCATGCTGCGCGACGAAGCCCTGTTCCCGGTCACCCTCGGGCTCTACTCCTGGAACTCGCAGGTCAACCAGATCCCCGAGCTGCGCCTCTACGTCCTCGTCGGCGCATTCCTGTCGATCATCCCGCTCGTCATCACCTTCCTCCTGCTCCAGCGGTTCTGGCGCTCCGGCCTCGGTGCCGGCGCCGTGAAGTAGTCGGACCGACGAGCTGACACTCCTCTCCATCCCGCACCAACACCCATCCCGCACCATTCACAGAAGAACGGATTCGCTATGAACCTCAAGAGAACAGCGGTCGCCGCAGCGGTGCTGTCGGCCGTCGTCCTGAGCGGCTGCTCCTCCACCGGGTCGGAGGGCGGCAGTGCTGCTGCCTCCTGCGCCCCGGCCGAGGGCAAGGTCGACCTCAGCTTCACCTCCTGGATCCCCGGCATCGAAGAGGTCGTCGACGTCTGGAACAAGGAGAACCCCGACATCCAGGTCAAGGTCCAGACCGGCCCGAACGGCAACAGCGGTACGTACCAGAACTTCTTCAACCAGCTGAAGGCCGGCAACGCCCCCGACCTCGGCCAGATCGAGTACGACGCCCTGCCGAACTTCCGCGTGCAGAACGGCCTCATGGACCTCGGTGCGTGCGACGACGTCATGGCCGCCAAGGACGACTTCGTCGACTGGACCTGGGGTCAGGTCTCGCTCGGTGAGTCCGACTCGGTCTACGCCGTCCCGCAGGACTCCGGCCCGATGGCCATGTTCTACCGCGCCGACCTGTTCGAGCAGAACGGGATCGCCATCCCGACGACGTGGGCCGAGTACAAGGAGGCCGCCAAGCAGGTCCGCGCCACCGGTGCCTACATCACCAACTTCTCGCAGGGTGACATCAACCAGTTCGCCGGCTTCGTCTGGCAGGCCGGCGGCAGCTGGTTCGACAACGACGGCTCCGACTGGACCGTCGATCTGACCGACCCCGCCTCCAAGAAGGTCGCCGACTACTGGCAGGACCTGATCGACGAGGACCTCGTCTCGACCGTCCCCACCTGGACGACCGAGTGGGACAACGCCTACAACTCCAGCGCCGCCTGGACCTGGAACTCCGCCGTCTGGGGCGCGAACTCCATCGCGTCGGGTGCTCCCGACACCGCCGGCAAGTGGGCCGTCGCGAAGGCTCCACAGTGGGAGGCCGGCGACTCCGCGGCTGGCAACTGGGGCGGTTCCTCGACCGCCGTCTTCACCGGTTCCAAGCACCCCTATGAGGCGTCGAAGTTCGCGCTGTGGCTGAACACCTCCGATGAGGCGCTCACCATGCTCAACAAGAGCGCCAACATCTACCCGGCGACGAAGGAGGGCCTGAACCTGCCCGTCCTCAAGGAGGGCGTCGACTTCTACGGCGGACAGCCGATCTACGATGTCTTCGCGGAGGCTTCCTCCGAGGTGTCTGAGGACTTCGCCTGGGGTCCGACGATGACGCAGACGTACAACGACGTGTCCGACGGCTTCAAGGCTGCGGTCTCCGGTGACGGAACCCTGCTCGACGCTCTCACCAAAGGCCAGTCCGCGACGATCGACGCCCTGAAGGCGCAGTCCATCCCCGTCAAGGAGTAACAGAACAGTGATCCACCACCTTCGTGCCGCGGGCGTCAGCCTGATCGTCGACGCCCGCGGCACGAAGGTGCCCACCATCCTCCACTGGGGAGCCGATGTCGGCGAACTCGCCGCCGACTCCCTCATCGCCCTCGCCCACGGGCTGACGCCGGCGATCCCGCCCTCCTCCATCGACGCCCCGCCGCGCCTCAGCCTCCTGCCCACCGTGTTCGACGGTTGGAGCGGCCGCCCGGGTGTCGGCGTGCACCGGCCGGGCGGAACCGATGCGTCGAACCTGCTCGCGCTGCGGCTGATCGACCAGCAGGCCACCGACACCTCGCTGATCCTGACGACGTCCGACGAGCGCGCCGCGGTGACGATCGTCTCGACGATCGAGTTGACCCCCCAGGGTGTGCTTCGCGTCCGGCACACGGTGCGGAACGACGCCGAGGTCGACCGACCGCTCGCCGTCGACGCCCTCGCCGTCGTGCTCCCGGTTCCCGGCCGCGCCACCGAACTCCTCGACTTCACCGGTCTCTGGACGCACGAGCGCACGCCGCAGCGCCACCGCCTCGGGCAGGGTGCCTGGACGCGCGAGCACCGTCACGGACGACCCGGTCACGACGACGCGTTCCTGTCCGTCGCGGGCGCACCCGGCTTCGACTTCCGCAGCGGCGAAGTGTGGGCGACCCACCTCGCGTGGAGCGGCGACAAGGTGATCTGGAGTGAGCGCTCGCCACTCGGTCCCGTGGTCACCGGCTCCGGTGAACTCCTCGCGCCCGGTGAAGTCACGCTGGCACCGGGGGAGACCTACGAGTCGCCGTGGACGGTCGCCGTCTACTCCGACGCGGGTCTCGACGGCGTCTCCGCGCGACTGCACCCCTGGATCCGCTCGTGGAGCACGATCACGAAGCCCCGCCCGGTGGTGTTGAACACCTGGGAGGCCGTGTACTTCGACCACGACCTGCCGACACTGCTCACCCTCGTCGAGCAGGCGAAGCGCGTCGGTGTCGAGCGGTTCGTCCTGGACGACGGTTGGTTCACCGGTCGCACGGACGACCGCCGTGCGCTGGGCGACTGGTTCGTCGACCCGGAACGCTGGGCGGGCGGGCTGTCGCCACTCATCGACGCGGTCAACGGCGCCGGCATGGACTTCGGCCTGTGGGTCGAGCCGGAGATGGTGAACCCCGACTCCGAGCTCGCGCGCACGCATCCCGATTGGGTCCTCGGGCATCCGGACGCTCCGACCTGGCGCTTCCAACGGGTGCTCGACCTGGACAACCCGGACGTCTTCGCGTACCTCCTCGGACGACTCGACGCGTTGCTGACGGAGTACGACATCGCGTTCCTCAAGTGGGACCACAACCGTGACCTCCTCGGCGGCTCGGCGCACCGGCAGACGACGGCGCTCTACCGACTGCTCGACGAGGTGCGTGCGCTGCACCCCGGTGTCGACATCGAGTCGTGCGCGTCAGGTGGCGCGCGGATCGACCTCGGCATCCTCGAGCGGGTCGAGCGGGTGTGGACGAGCGACACGAACGACCCGCTTGAGCGGCAGTCGATCCAGCGCTACACGGCGCTCGTCGTTCCACCGGAGTATCTCGGCGGTCACCTCGGTGCGGCCCGCTCGCACACCACCTGGCGCACCTCGGACCTCGCGTTCCGCCTCGCCACGGCGCTCTTCGGGAGCGCTGGCATCGAGTGGAACCTCAACGAGGCGAGCGAGTCGGAACTCGAGTTGATCGCGGCGTGGATCGCGCACTACAAGCGCCTCCGCCCGCTGCTGCACACGGGCGAGGTCGTCCGCATGGACAGCGCCGACCCGGCACTGCACGCGCACGGTGTGATCGCCCAGGACCGCTCGTCCGCGATCGTCGCGCAGGTGGCGCTCGCCGCGCCGCTGACGGCGATCCCCGCGCCGCTCCGGGTGCCCGGCCTCGATCCCGAGCGTCGCTATCGGGTCCGCCCACTCGACCTCGGCGCGCCCGCCCGGTCGATCCAGGACGTGCCGCCGGTGTGGCTGACCGAGGGCTCGGTCGTGCTCACCGGCCGCGCGCTGGCCGAGGTCGGGATCGCGATGCCGCTCCTCGCTCCCGAGCAGGCGCAGCTCTTCACCCTCGACGCGGAGTAGCCGCCGCGTTCGTTCGCCCGTTCCCGGGCGAACGAGAACTCCCTCGCCCGAACACGGGCGAGGGAGTGTCGTCGTGCGGGTCCGGTCAGATGTTGCAGCCTGAGGCGCGCGCCGCGTCGTACGGGTACCACGAGATCGGCCCGGGGCCCATCTGCGGCCCGCAGAGGATGTTCCAGGTCTCGGCGCCCACGACGCCGTCGACCTGCATGCCCCAGTACGTCTGGAAGGCGACGACGGCTGCTCGGGTCTGGTCGCCGAACTGGCCGTCGACCTCCAGGTTGGTCACACCACCGGGGATCCTCGGTCCGAAGGCGTTGAGCAGGGTCTGGATGTTGGCGACGCAACTACCGTCGCCGCCGGCGGAGTACTGGTAGTCGACGCACTGGCCCGCCGCTTGGGCCGGTGCAGCCGTGGCGACCCCGCCGACGGAGCCGGCGATGGCGAGACCGAGGGCGGCCCCCGCGATGGTGATCCTGTTGCGCATCGTTCGTGTGGTCATGTCATGTTCCTCTCGGTCGACTGCTCGGACATCACGAGCGTAGGTCGAGCGTCTCGAGCGGTGAATGGGGAGTGGTGCCCATCAGATGTTGCAGCCGGAGGCACGAGCAGCATCGTAGGGGTACCACGTGATCGGCCCGGGGCCCATGTGCGGGGTGCACATCTGGGCCCAGGTGTCGGGGCCGACGACCCCGTCGGGCTCCACGCCGAAGGTGCTCTGGAGCGCCATGACGGCCGTTCGCGTCTGCTCGCCGAACTGGCCGTCGACCTCCAGCTGGGGACCTCCGGTCTTGAAGGCGTTGAGGAGCGTCTGGATGTTGGCGACGCACCCGCCGTCGCCGCCGATGGAGTACTGGTAGTCGACGCACTGACCTGCGGCTTCGGCTGGGGCGGCGGTGGCGACCCCGCCGACGGAGCCGGCGATGGCGAGACCGAGGACGGCCCCCGCGATGGTGATCCTGTTGCGCATCGTTCGTGTGGTCATGATGTTCCTCTCGGTCGACTGCTCGGACCCCACGAGCGTAGGTCGAGCGTCTCGAGCGGTGAATGGGCAGTGGTGCCCATGCCCGGGTTCAGTCCGCGAGGAGATCGGGCGGGGTGACGACCAAGCAGAGGACGCCCCAGAACATCGCGCCGAACACCGAGAGGACGACCGGCAGCGCGACCAGGTCGGCTCCCGTGCCGGCCAATCGGGTGAACTCCACCGACCACATCCAGACGACGAGATCCAGCACGGCTGCTCCTCCGGCCAGAGCTCGCTGCACCCGACGGTTCGCCTGCCACGACTCGCGGAGCCCGGCGAGGCCGAGTATCGCGGCGACTACGGACAGCACGAGCGGGACTGCGACCATGAGCCAGGTCGGCGCGGTACCGTCGACCACTCCGTTCCGGTCGACGTGGACGTCGAGCGTCGGGGGTGCGGTCGGGAGAACGGTCCAGGCAGCGACGATCCCAGCTGTCAACGGGAGGCACATCATCCCGGCCGAGACGACTTCGCGGACCATCCTGCTCATCGGTTCGCCCCCCCCAGCGCCTCCGGTGTCTGTTCGTTCGCCCTTCTTCGGGCGAACGAAGCGCGGTCAGTCGATGCCGATGTCCTCGCCGACGACGGTGATCTGGGCCGGGACGGGCCACGGGTGGTCGCCGACGGGTGCGAGACGGACGAGCTCGGTGACCCGGGGCGCCGGCGCACCCGCGGAACCGATGAGCCAGCCGCCCACGAGGAAGGTGGTGCCGGGGACCGACCAGACGGCGATGCCGGTCACTCCGAAGTCGCCGTAAGCGCCATCGGAGAACCGCACCGTGACGAGGTCGCCGTGTGAGAGCTCGGCGAGCTGAGCGGCGACAGCACCGGCGTCGGGGTCGACGGGGTCGAGCTCGGGGATCGACTCGAGCACCTGCAACGGCTTCGTCGGCTTGCCGTTCTGATCGAGTGCCGTGCCGGCCAGGAGGAGTCCGCCGATGATCGGCGAGCGGCGGGCCCGGCCGACGAGGTCGAACACGCCGTAGCGGGGCACGCTCAGACGCGCTTGCAGTGAAGCAGCGTCCTCGGCCGACTCGATGGCGGCCGTGAGGCCTTTGATGTCGCGGCGAGCAGGAGCGCTGAGGTCGTAGTTCACCCATCAACTCTCCCATGTCCACTCCGGCAGCGGACGGACGCTCTTAAGAGACAGTTTCAATCAAGTACGAACAGTCCGTTATTGAACCGTGACCACCGCGCGTTGACCTGTCACGCGGACACCGGGCATGCTGAACAACACTTGGCCGCTGATAAGAGCGCCGCCGCCCCAGGAGGCCCCGCATGCAGCGGAATGCTCCTCACAAGGATGTGAGTATGACGACTTCACAGTTAGATACAGTTTCGAACAAACCAAGACGGATGCCGGACGGGATGTTCGCGTTCGTCCTCGTCCTCCCGGGGCTCGCGCTCCTGGTGGCGGTCGTCGCCTATCCGCTGCTGACCGCGCTCGTCACGGCGTTCTTCAAGCAGAGCCTGGTCGTCCCCGGACGCGAGTTCGTCGGATTCCAGAACATCATCGACGTGCTCCAGGGTGACTTCCTCAAGCTGCTCGGGCAGACCATGGTCTTCACCCTCGGGACGACCATCGCCCCCTTCATCATCGGCTTCGCGCTCGCCCTCGCGCTCAACACGCGCATCCGCGGTGCCAAGATGCTGCGCGGACTCATGCTGATCCCCTGGCTCGTTCCGGGTGTCGTCGTGTCGTTCCTCTGGATGTGGATCTTCAACGCGAACTACGGGGTGGCGAACGCCGTCCTCGGCCTGTTCGGGGTCGACGCGCAGGCCTGGCTCGCCCAACCGCAGACGGCGATGTTCGCCGTGATCGTCGCCAAGACCTGGCAGTCCTTCCCCTGGATCATGGTCATGCTGCTCGCCGGCCTGCAGACCGTGCCACAGGAACTCCATGAGGCGGCCGAGATGGACGGCGCCGGGACCATCCGACGCTTCTTCTCGATCACGGTCCCGCAGCTGAAGGGCATCATCGGCCTCGTCCTGCTGCTCGAGTTCATCTGGAACTTCCAGCACTTCGACATCATCTACGTCCTGACGGGCGGCGGTCCGGCCGGGAGCACCCAGACCTTCGCCACCGCCGTCTACGAGACCGCCTTCCGCGGCTTCGACCTCGGCCACGCGGGCGCCCTCGGACTGCTCTGGCTCATCCTCCTGATGGCGCTCGTCGTCGTCTACGTCCGATTCTCGGAGAAAGGCGAGCAGAAATGAGCGTCTCCACCGCCCCGCTTGCACCGCAGGACACCACACCGGACCCGCAACCGCCGTTCGTCGCGACCGAGCTCGGCACGCTGCGACGCCGACCGTCGCTCTTCCGCTCGGAGAGCCGGGCGGTCCGGATCAGCGCTTGGGTCGCGGTGATCGTCTGCGGCGGCTTCGGGCTGCTGCCGGTGTACTGGTTGCTGGCCACCTCGCTGACCCCGCGAGCCCAGGTCTTCTCCTACCCACCGAAGCTCTTCCCCACGGAGATCAGCTTCGAGGCCTACACCGCCCTCGCATCGAACCCGGACCTGTTCGGCTACCTGCGGAACAGCATCATCGTGTCCGTCATCACCGCCCTGCTGTCCGTGATCGTCTCGGCCTACATGGGCTACTCGTTCTCGAAGTTCCGCTACCGCGGGCGTCGATCCCTCATGTACTTCGTGCTCGCCTCGCAGATGTTCCCGCAGGCGTTGCTGCTGATCACCCTGTACTCGGTGTTCAGCGCCTACGGACTCCTGAACACCTATGCGGCGCTGGTGCTCTCGTTCACGACGTTCACCCTGCCGCTGTGCGTCTGGATGCTGAAGGGGTTCTTCGACACGATCCCGGACGAACTCATCGAGGCGGCTCGCGTCGACGGGGCGTCTCGACTGCGGATCATCCACTCCATCGTGCTGCCGCTGTCCGCACCCGGCCTGGTCGCCGCGGGCCTGTTCGCCTTCGTCCGCGGGTGGAACGACTTCATCTTCGCGCTCACCCTGGCGGGTCCCGACAAGCAGACGCTCCCGCCCGGCCTCGTGAACACCTTCGTCGGCGAGGCCGCCACGGCCTGGCCCGAGCTCATGGCCGCATCGCTCGTCGTCTCCCTACCCGTGGCGATCGCGTTCATGGCCCTGCAGCGTCACCTCGTCGGCGGACTGACCGCCGGTGCCGTGAAGGGCTGAGCGCAGCACCCCGAACCGGCCCGCGGCCGGGCCTCCCCACAATCCGTTCCACCAACCCAGACACGTCCCACCAGGATCACGCTCGAGGAGGAGCCATGTCCCACACCACCCCGTCCTTCGCCACCGCCGCACAGCAGACCGTCATCACCCGCCGCCGCGCCCTGCAGTTCCTCGGCATCGGCGTCGCCGCGGCCACCCTCGCAGGGTGCGCCCCGACCGGAGCCGCCCCAGGAGCCGGCTCCATCCCGAAGGCGACCGCCGGCGGAACCGCGACCGACTTCGACTTCGCGAGCTGGTCGCTCACCGAGAAGGCTTCGGCACCCGCCATCCAGAGCCTCCTGCAGAAATACGAGGGCAAGGCCAAGATCGACGTCGGCGAGGTCTCCTTCCCCTACAACGAGTACATCAACCAGCTCATGCTGCAGGTGCGCGGCGGGCAGTTCTCCGGCGTCGCCCACGTCGACGTCGCCTGGCTCGGTTCGCTCGCGAGCCTCGGCAAGCTGCAGGACGTGTCCGGGTTGACCGAAGGACGTGGCTACACGAAGGCGGGACTCACGGCCGCGTCGTTCGACGGCGTGCAGTACGGCCTCCCGTGGACGATCGGCGCGATCGGCCTCGTCACCAACCAGGCGATCCTCGACCAGGCCGGCATCGGCGAGTTCCCCACGACGATCGACGAGTTCGAGGGCTCACTCAAGCAGCTCAAGGGCCTCGGCAACGGCATGATCCCCTACGCGGCGTCGACGAAGGCCGCGCAGCTGAAGGACATCCTCATCTGGATGCAGACCTTCGGCAGTCCGCTGGTCGACGGGGACACCGTCACGATCGGCGACGACGCGAGCATCGAGGCGGTCACCTGGTACAAGAGCCTGTACGACCAGGGCCTCATCGCAGCAGACGTCGACCGCTTCGACGCACGCTCATTGTTCGCGCAGGGACGCACCGCGATCTACGACGACGCGATCGTCGGACGGAGCGCCGTGACCGGCGAATCACCCGACCCCGACTTCGCGAGCAAGCTGCAGCCGGTCTCCCGGCCGGTCCTCAAGCAGGGGGACACGCCCCGTGCGCTCGTGTGGGGCGGGGCGCTCGCCGTGGTCGACGGTCCGGCCGCCGGCACCGCAGCGGACTTCGCCCAGTGGGTCACGTCCGACCCGGAGACCGTGCTCGAGGACTTCGCTGCCCGTGGTCTGCCGCCGGCGACCGAGGACGCGCTCAACTCCGACGCCGTGAAGAACGACTCGTTCGCCACGAACTTCAGCGACCGGATCACCAAGACGAGCTCGACGAACCCGTTCTGGAAGTTCGTCCAGTACTCGCAGATCGAGACGAAGATCGCGGAGAAGGTGCAGGCGGTCCTCGTCGGCCAGGAGAAGCCCGCTGAAGCCATGAAGGCCGCCGGGGCAGCCGCGCAGAAGCTCGTCGGCTGAGCCGCGGATCGGACGATCGTGACCGGCACCGGGGGAACCATGCGACGCAGCTCATCGAACACCGTCCGCGCGCTCGCCGCGGCCGCACTCACGGTCCTCGCGCTGGGGGTGACGGCGCCGGCGGTCGCCGCTCCAGGAGGACCAGTGCGGAGCGACGAGGGTGCGAGTACGGTGACCGACTCGGTCGAGACCGTGCCCGTCACCGTCGACACGTCGAACCAGGCCGGCTGGTGGCGACCGCTCGACGTCGTCGACGGTGTCTCCTACTTCGCCTTCAACGCGCCGGCGTCCACCGCGTCCAAGCACGAGGTGCACCTGGCCTCGCGGGGCGCGGACGGGACATGGACCGAAGGGTGCCTGCGCTCGACGGCCGGCGGTGCCTGCGTGACCTTCACCGACGACAACGGTCACAACCAGCCGTCGATCGTGGTCGACGGCGACGGCATCATCCACGCCTTCGTGTCGATGCACAACGAGCAGTGGAACGTGTTCCGGTCCAGTGCACCCGGCGACGTCACCTCGCTCGTGGAGACGACGTCGTCCATGCCCGACCTCGACGCGGCGATCACCTATCCGGTGACGGCGCGCGGGCCGGACGGCGACGCCTGGGTACTCGTGCGCGTCGGGACGGACGCACAAGGACGACGTGAGGGGCGGCTCTATCGGTACGACCTCGACACCGGTGTCTGGGAACGCGAAGCGGTGGTCGCCGCAGCGACCGGCTACTCCTTCTATCCCGACGACCTCGAGGTGGACGCCGACGGCCGCGTCCACGTGCTGTGGGAATGGGGCCCATTCCCGGCGGACCCGGCGCGGCACCTCGGGTCGTACGCGACGTACGACCCGTCCGACGGTTCCTTCGCCGACGTCGCGGGGACAGCGCTCACCGGACCGATCACCCCGACCACCCCGGGATCCGTCGTCTGGCGCCCCTTCGGTGCCGGTGAGGCCATCGGCAGCTACACGCCGGCGCTGCAGACCGCGAAACTCGCCCTCGATGGCACGGCGCTCGCGGGGATCGTCTACCGGTTCGTCGAAGCCGACGAGACCGCATACGACGTCCGCTACGCCTCATGGGACGGCGGAGCCTGGAGCGACGAGTCGCTCATCGACGTCTCCGCGCTCGGTTCGGGCGTCTCGACGGTCGCTGGCATCGACACGACGAGCGCCGGTGGTGTCGACCGCGTGTACGCGGTCCTCGCCGTGCAGGTGTGCGGCGAGAACCGCAGCCAGGTGGTCCGACTCGAGCGCGGGGGAGCCGACTCGGGCTGGGCGGCTCGTGCGGTGGGTGATCCGGCGTCCGGCCCGCAGCGGCTGCGAGCGGAGACCGCGAGCGGGACGGACGTCCTCTATCTGACGGCGCCGGTCAGCGAGACCACCCGCGGGACCTTGCGTTGGGCCTCGATCCCCCGCGGTACGGCCGCGGAGACCGGCGGCACCACGCTCGCCGACATCGTGTCCGGACTCCGAGGCGAGCTCGGCGGGACGAACGTCGCGCTCGGAGCCACCGTGACGGCCTCCTCCGCGCTGCGAGCCGACACCGGCGGGGCACTCGCCGTCGACGGCGTGTGCACGGACGCGAGTCGCTGGATCTCCGCGGTCGGCGACACTGCACCCACGATCACGGCCGCCTGGCAGACCCCGACGGCGCTCGCCGAGGTCAGGGTCAAGAGCGGCTACGCCGGGGGAGCCTCGACCGATTCGGTGCTCCGTGACTTCACGATCGAGATCCGGACGGGCGGTGCCTGGGTCGAGGTCGGACGGTTCGACGACAACGCCGCAGGCACCGTCACCGCGTCCGTGGACGGACTCGTGGTCGACGCGGTGCGCCTCCTCATCACCGACCCGTCCGCCTCGGCGACCGACGTCGCGCGGGTCTTCGAGATCGAGGCGATCGCGGCACCGGCCACCGAATCCGCGAGGAACGACGATGTCCCGGGATAGCGTTGTGCTCAGTCGGGACCGCAACGGTCCCGAGCGGCCGGGATCCACCCGGTCAGCAGTGAGGAGCAGCACCATGTCGGACGCCGCCTTCGGCTCCCAGCGGTCGGCACCGGTACCGCGCCGTTCGCGCACGGGCATGGTGGCGCTCGCCGTCCCGAACCTCGACGAACCGTACTTCGCGGAGCTCACGACGCTCCTCGTCCGCGGCGCCGACGAGCGCGGACTGTCGATCCTCATCCAGCACACCGAGGGCGACCACGACCGCGAGGTCGACATCGCCAACGGGGTGGGCCTGCCGCTCACGGACGGACTCATCCACATCCCCCGCTCGCTGACGGTCGGCGACCTCACGCGGCGGACCTCCCCGGGGCCCCTGGTGCTCCTCGGCGAGCACATCCAGGTGAGCCCGTTCACGCACATCTCCATCGACAACCGGGCGGCCGCCGACGCCGCGACGACGCACCTCGCCGAGGCCGGCTGCTCTCGTATCGCGTTCATCGGGCCCAGGGACGAACGTCCGTCCGACGCGGCGGATCAGCGGTACGCCGGGTATCGGGACGTGGTCGCGCGGCTCGGGCTCGCGCAAGAGCCCTCGCTCATCGGGCACGTCGACGCGTTCACCCCCGAAGAGGGACGCCGCGTGATGCGTCGGATGACCGCCGAGGGCGTCGAGCTCGACGGCGTCGTCTGCTCCAACGACTCGATCGCCTTCGGCGTGCTCGCGGGCCTCCACGAAGCCGGCCGACGGGTGCCCGAGGAGGTCGCGGTGATCGGCATCGACGACGTCCACGCCGCCCAGTTCTCGACCCCGTCACTCACGACGGTCGCTCCCGACTACGACGCGATCGTGCGCGCGGCCTTCACCGAGCTCGAACGCCAGATCGCCGCCCCGCCCGGTGCCGACACCCCGGTCCGGCACGTGGTCGTCGACGCGCGGATCGTCGTGCGCGACAGCACGGCACGCTGAGGTCCATGAGCGGCAGGGCAGGCCGGCGCTCCGCTGTGCCGGGGTGCTGGACGTGTCGCGGTCAGGCGTCCATACGGTCGTCGTCCACCGAAGCGGAGGCGACCGGGGCGAGCCAGACCTCGCCGAACTGCGCGCGCAGCGTGGTCTCGACGTCCTCGGACACGTCGTCGTCCATGACGAGGTGGTCCACCTCGCGGAGGTCGACGATCGTCGTCAGCCCCACGGCGCCCCACTTCGAGTGGTCGGCGAGGACGACGGAGCGGCGCCCGGCCCCGACGAACGCCCGGTTGGTCTCGGCCTCGAGGAGGTTCGAGGTCGTCAGTCCCGCTTGCAGGTCGATCCCGCGGACGCCGAGGAAGACGACGTCGCAGTGCAGGGACTCGATCGCGCGCACGGCGACCGGACCGACCAGGGCGTCCGAGGGGGTGCGGACGCCGCCGGTCAGCACGACCGTCTGGGTGTACGGCTCGTCGGCGCGGTCGGGCCGTGCGAACACGTCGGCCACCGGGAGGGAGTTCGTGACGATGGTGAGCTCCGGGATGGCTCGCAGCTCCTGGGCGAGGGTCCAGGTGGTGGTCCCGCCGGACAGGCCGACCGACATGCCGGGCTCGACGAGGATGGCCGCGCGACGGGCGATGGCGCGCTTCTCGGCCAGCAGTCGGCGTGCCTGGTTGGGAAAGCCCAGCTCGGCACGGTCGGGCAGGCGGGGCGTGGTGGCGCCACCACGGACGCGGTCGACGAGGCCTTCCGTCGCGAGTTGCTCGATGTCGCGTCGCACGGTCATCTCGCTGACGCCGAGTGCGGTCGCGAGGTCGACGACGCTCGCCGCACCGTTGCGGCGCACCTCCGACATGATCTGCGATCTGCGTTCCGCACCGAGCACAGCGTCCTCCTTCGACCCGGTTGCCAGTCTGGCACGCGCGCACGGCGAACCTCGGTACCGGCGATCCACGACGACGAGACGGAGGCGGACAACGCATGTGTGAGGTACGACATCGGGACTGGTTCGGCGACGAGGTTCGCGACGGCACCTACGGCTACGACCTCGAGGCGCTCCTGGCGATCGAACCGGTCGTGCCGCCGGCCGGATTCGAGGAGCTGTGGCGCGGGTGGTACGCGGCGGCACGTGAGGTGTCTCCGGATCCGGTCTTGACCCCGATCGGCCGACAGGGTGCCCACGAGGTCTTCGTCGTCGAGCACACGGTCGCCGATGGCCTTCGCCTCCGCGGATGGCTCGCCACGCCGGCGGACGGGCAGGCGCGCTTCGGGATGGTGCACGGGCACGGCTACGGCGGGCGGGACGCGCCGGACTGGTCCCGCGTCCCGGACGAGGCCGCCGTCATCTTCCCGATCGCACGCGGCCAGGGCGTCTTCAACGCGGGACTCGGAGCGCCGACACCGGAGGACGGGCATGTCCTGTTCGGCATCGACAGCGTCGAGCGGTACGCGCTCGGCCGCTGTGCCGTCGACCTCTGGCACGCGGCGTCGGCGCTGCTCGACGTCGTCGGACCGCTCCCGCTCTACTTCGTCGGTGAGAGCTTCGGCGGTGGGATCGGTGCGCTCGCCCTGCCGTGGGACGACCGCTTCGTCGGAGCGACGCTCGTGGTGCCGAGCTTCGGTCAGTACGACCTGCGTCTGCGCCTGCCGTGCGAGGGGAGCGGGGAGCGTGTGCGACACCACGTCGCCGAGCACCCGGAGGTGCGCGAGGTCCTGCGGTTCTTCGACGCCTCGACGGCCGCGGGGTTCATCCACGTGCCGGTGCGGGTGGAGGCCGCGCTCTGGGACGGACACGTGCCACCACCCGGGCAGTTCGCCGTCGCCAACGCTCTCGAGGACCTCGAGCTGAGTGTCCTCCCCGCCGGGCACACCGAGTACCCGGGGCTCGAAGCCGTGCTGGAGGAGTCGTACGCGGCGACGAGGGCGCACGCACTCCGGTCGGTCGCGCTCGCGGTGGCAGGAGCTGCCAGCGAGAGGTGAGAGGGTGGAACGATGATCGCCGCGCTCACGCTCCCCACCACCCTCACCACGCCGGGACAGGAACTGCTGCTTCGCCGGGCCACCCTCGCCGACCTCGACGCGCTGATGGCGCTCCTCGCCGACGACCCGATCAGCGCGTCCCGTGGTGACCAGGCCCAGGAGAGCGATCTCCCCGCCTACGAGCGTGCGCTCGCGGACCTCATCGACGATCCGGCGAACGAGATCCTGCTGGTCGTCGACGCGGCGGAGGCCGTCATCGCGACGATGCAGCTGACCCGCATCCCCGGGATGGCCCGTCGCGGATCGACACGGCTGCTGGTCGAAGCGGTGCGTGTGTCATCGAGCCTGCGCTCCGGTGGTGTCGGATCGGCCATGATGCGCTGGGTGACGGACGTCGCCGCTCCGGCGACCGGTTCGTCGATCGTGCAGTTGACCTCCGACGAGGCCCGAGTCGACGCCCACCGCTTCTACGAACGACTCGGCTTCGTCGGCTCGCACCGCGGCTTCAAGTACGCCGTGACGGCTGCGAGCTGAGATGGAGTTCGTCCGCACACTCGCCCGCTGGCTCCTCGGAGCGGCCCTCGTCTTCGCCGGCGTCGGCCACCTCACCTTCGCGCGGCAGTCGTTCGTCGCCCAGGTGCCGCAGTGGTTGCCCCTGCCGGTCGACGTGGTCGTCGTGGCGTCGGGAGTCGTCGAGATCCTGCTCGGCCTCTCGCTGATCCTTCTCGCCCGGTACCGCGTCGCCGTCGGTTGGATCGTCGCCGCGTTCTTCGTCGCGGTGTTCCCCGGCAACATCGAGCAGTTCGTCCGCGGCACCGACGCCTTCGGGCTCGACAGTGATCTCGCACGCGGTGTCCGACTGGTGTTCCAACCGCTTCTCGTCGTCTGGGCGCTCTGGTCGACGGGAGCGTGGCGAGCGTGGCGGACCAGCCGCCGCCGGTCGTCCTCGACCGAGTCCGGCCTCGGAGCTGCCTAGTCATCCGGCCCCACCGGGTGTCAAGGGGCCTGAGGTTCCAGGCCTGATCCGGCAGGGTTGATGCATGCGATGCATTACATACGCGGGTGAGAACGTTGTGACGACCGACGAGGTCGCGGCCCTGCTGGTCGAACTGACGGCGGAGCTCGCGAAGCGCGGACGCGCTGAAGCGGTCACCATTCCGATCGTCGTGGACTCCGACGTCGAAGACGCATCAGCCCAGCTCGTGATCGGTCTCGGCAACGACGTGCTGTCCGTGCCGCACGCCTGGGATCAGGACGTACCGGACTTCAGTGAGGCCGAATCGCGCCTGCAGGGCTACCTCGACGACATCCGTCCGTCCACGACGGCCTACGAGCCACGCGATTCCATCGAGACCTCGGACGTGCTCGAGGATCCCGACCTCGACCTCCGCGACTTCGCCCGCTGAGTCGGACCCGCACGACAAACGCCGGCGTCGACCCCTCTGGTCGACCCCTCTGGTCGACGCCGGCGTTCGTCCGGGTCGCTCAGCGCGGGAGCGGCAGCTTGGCCGTCTCGCGGGCCCGCAGCACGACGATCAAGGTGATGAGCGCGGCCGCCATCACGTAGAACGCGGGCGCGAACCGGTTACCCGTCGAGGCGATCAGGAACGTCGCGAAGTAGGGCGTGATCCCACCAAACACGGCGACCGACAGGTTGTACGCGATCGCCATCGAGCCGTAACGGATGCTGGTCGGGAACAGCTCGGCCATCGCGGCACTCGACGCGCCGTCGTATGCGGCCATGAACACGCCGAGGATCACCATGGCGATGGCCGCGGCCGCGAAGTTGCCGGCGCTCATGAGCATCAGCGTCGGGTAGGTGAGGACCAGGAACCCGACGCAACCGGCGATCATCACCGGCTTCCGGCCGATGCGGTCGCTCAGCAGGCCCATGAACGGGACGAGGATCGCGATCGCGAGCAGCCCGAGCACGGTGACCCCGTAGCTGAGTGGCTGCGAGTAGCCGAGGTCGGTCTGCAGGTACGACGGCATGAAGGTCTGGAGGATCCAGTGGCCGACGGCCTTGATCACGACGAAGCCGACGCAGAAGAGCAGCGCCTTCCAGGACGTGCGCAACGAGGTCCGCAACGGTGACTTCGACACGGCCCCCTTGGCCTGGATCGCCTGGAACTCCGGGGTGTCCTCGAGCTTGTTCCGCAGGTAGAGGCCCGCGAGGCCGAGCGGCAGGGCGAGGAAGAACAGCGCACGCCAGCCCCACTCGTTGAGCGCGTCTGCGCCGAGTGTCGACGTGAACAGCAGGACGAGGCCGGCACCGACCACGAAGGCGGCGAACCCGAACACGTCGATGAAGCTCGTCACGAAGCCGCGTCGGTTGGACGGGGCGTACTCGGCGAGCAGCGTCGTGGCACCCGAGCTCTCGCCCCCGGCGGCGAAGCCCTGCACGAGCCGCACGATCACGAGCAGGATCGGCGCCCAGAGGCCGACGAGGTCGAACGTCGGCAGGAGGCCCATCACGACCGTCGCTCCGGACGTCACGAGGATCACCGTGGCGAGGACGGTCTTCCGGCCGATGCGATCACCGAGCGAGCCCCAGAAGAGGCCACCGAGGGGGCGCATCACGAAGCCGGCGCCGAACACCGCGAATGCGGACAGGAGGGCCGCCTGCGTGTTGCCCTGCTGGAAGAAGTTGAGGCTGATGACGGTCGCGAGCGTGCCGTAGAGGCCGAAGTCGAACCATTCGACGAAGTGACCTGCTCCGGCGGCCCAGATGACCTTCCGCATGCGGCGTGATCGCTCCGCGTCGTCGTAGGGGGTCTGTGCGCTGTGCGCGGCGGCTTCAGCCAGGGCTGCAGCCTGGGTCCTGCTTTCGTCCATCGGTCCTCACATCGTTGTCGGGGTGCTTCGAGGTTCACCTGCCGAAGAATCTTACCCACTGAATGGGAAAGTCGTACCGCTGAATGGTAGCGTGGCACTCGCCCGGAGGTCGCCATCTGTTCGACGGCTTCCAGGATCACGCATCACGAAGGAGTGTCATCCATGCAGCACCGCACCCAGACCGCAGACGTCGTCGTCATCGGCGGTGGCCTCGCGGGTGTGTCAGCAGCCGTCGCCGCTGCCCGCCTCGGTTCGCGGGTCTCGCTCGTCACCAACCGGCCGGTGCTCGGTGGCAACTCGTCAAGCGAGGTTCGGGTGTGGGTGGTCGGAGCGACCGCGCACGGCCATCAGCGGTTCGCGCGGGAGACCGGGATCATGGGGGAGCTCTTCCTCGAGAACCAGTACCGCAATCCGGAGGGCAACCCGTTCTACTGGGACCAGACCGTCCTCGACCTCGTGCGCGCCGAGCCGAACCTGCAGCTGCACCTCAACACCGACGTCCGCATCGTCACGATGGAGGAGTCGTCGGACGGTGAGGAGTCGCCGTCGCCACGGATCACGTCCGTCACCGGATGGACGATGGGCAGCGAGATCGAGACCGAGTTCATCGCCCCCGTCTTCATCGACTGCACCGGAGACGGGCTGGTGGGTCATCTGGCGGGTGCGACCTCCCGCATCGGGCGAGAGGGCCGTGCCGAGCTCGGCGAGCCGTGGGCGCCCGAGGTGGCGGACGACGAACTCCTCGGCAGCTCGATCTTCTTCTACACGAAGGACGCCGGACGCCCAGAACGGTTCGTCGCCCCTGACATCGCGCGCGACATCCGCGACACCCCGATCCTCACCAACCGGATCATCCGGACCGGCGACAACGGCTGCAACTACTGGTGGATCGAGTGGGGCGGCGAGCTCGACACCGTCGCTGAGAACGAGCAGATCCGCGACGAACTGTGGAGCGTCGTCTTCGGGATCTGGGACTACATCAAGAACTCCGGCGAGTTCGACGCCGACAACCTCACGCTCGAGTGGGTCGGATCGATCCCGGGCAAGCGTGAGTACCGCCGGCTCCTCGGCGACCACACCCTCACGCAGAACGACCTGCTCGACCAGGTCGACTTCGAGGACACCGTGGCCTTCGGAGGGTGGTCGATCGACCTGCACCCTGTCGAGGGCGTCTACGCCGAGACCGCCGGTGCGCAACAGCGCTTCAGCAACGGCACCTACGGGATCCCCTTCCGCAGCCTGTACTCGCGGGACGTCGGCAACCTGCTGTTCGCCGGACGCAACATCTCCGCCTCCCACGTCGCGTTCGGGTCCACCCGCGTCATGGCGACCTGCGCCACGCAGGGTCAGGCGGTGGGGACGGCTGCGGCGCTCATCGCCCGCGATGGACTGACGCCGCGGGAGCTCGCCGGGCAGGCGCTCCCGCTCCTGCAGCGCACGCTGCTCCGCGAGGACGCGCCGGTCATCGGCATCACCACGGACGACCCCGACGACCTGGCCAGGCGGGCGACGGTCTCCGCCTCGAGCGCGCTCGACGCGATCTCCACACTGGAGCACCTCGGCTCCGGCGAGCGGTTCACGCTCGACCGCGACGTCGCGATCCTGGTGCCCGTCGCTCCGTCACTCGACCAGATCACCCTGCTGGTCGACGCCGCACGCGACACCACCCTCCGCGTCGAGCTGTGGAGCACGGGCAAGCGTCAGAACGCCGTCCCGGTCGAGTACCTCCTTGATGGCGCCGCGGAGATCGCTGCCGGGGTCGGCGTGTCGGCCACCGTCCGCTTCGGATGGACGCCGGAGATCGAGCAGAACGCGGTGCTCGTCGTCCGCGCCAACCCGGACATCAGCCTGCTCCTCACTGAAGGCCACCCCTACGGGCTCCTCGTGCTGATCGCCAAGCACGCTTCCGACGAGGTGTTCGACGACCACATCCCCGAGGAGCAGGACCAGGCGATCCTCGACTGGAACGCGCGGAAGCTGCGCGGCCGGAGCGTCGCGCTGACCGTCGGTGGGGACACCACGGCGTACCGCCCGGAGCGGATCGTCGACGGCTACCAACGTCCCTACGGCGGACCGCACCTGTGGTCCTCGGAGCGACTCGATGACAACCGCGATCTGGTCGCCGAGCCCGAGGTCCTCACCCTGCACTGGGATGAGCCGGTCGAGGTCGCGTCCGTCCGGATCGTGTTCAACGACGACGTCGACGTGGACCTCATCAACCTGCACCACCACCGCACCGACTTCGATGCGGTTCCGGAGCTCGTCGCCGACTACCAGCTCGAGGGGAGACCGGCGGGTGCGGCTGAAGGGACGTGGACGGTGTTGGCCGAGGTCGAGGGGAACCGCCACCGCCACCGGATCCACGATGTCGAACCCGTGCGGGTCGACGCCCTCCGTGTCGTCGTCACGGCCACGAACGGGTCGCCTTACGTGAGTGTCGCGAGTGTGAAGGTCTTCGAGCAGCCGAGCGGGCGCACCACCCGGCCACGCCGAGCCCGACCGCTACGCTGAACACGGCCTCCGAGGCCGGACATCCGAACCGACACCGACACTGTGGAGGACCCGTGGCAGGTGAGATCCAGCAGGGCATCGGCCGTGCAGCATCCGTGCTCGCCGTTCTCGGCGCATCGACCACCGGACCGTTGCGGGCCTCCGACATCGCCCGTGCGACCGGTCTCGGCACCTCGACGACCGCACGCCTCCTCGGCACGCTCGAGGAGCTCGGCTATGTGACGAAGGCGGCCGACAGTCCGTCCTACGCCATCGGCGCGACCATCCTGGCGCTCGCGAGCGAGGGGCTCAACCAGAACCCGGTGCACCGGGAGTCGCGTGCTCCCGCCCAGGAGCTCGCGCAGCGGATTGGCCTCAGCGTCAACGTCGGCGTCCTCGACGGCTCGAGCCTCATCTACCTCTGCCACTTCGAGGGAGCCCTCGCCCCGAAGTCGCACTCGATGATCGGGCTGCGCCAGCCGTTGCACGCGTCCGCGCTCGGGAAGTGTCTGCTCCTCGACCTCGACGCGGACGGCCTCCGTGCGCTGCTCGGTGATGAACCGCTCCCGCGCTACACGGCCAACACCGTCACGGAGCACGCGGCGCTCGCCGCCGAGCTCGCGACGGCGCGGGAACGCGGCGTCTGCATGGAGGACCAGGAGCTCGCGTTGGGTCGTCTCGGGATCGCGGCGCCGATCCGCGACGCGAACGCCAGAGTCGTGGCGGCGATCTCCATCTCGGGTCGACTGAGCCTGATGCGTGAGCGCGACCTCGACGTCCTCACCGAGGACCTCATCGAGGTGGCCGACCGCATCAGCGTCGGTCTCGGACTCATCTCCGCGATCCCGTCCTCCTGACCCGTCCTCCCGCATCCGATCTCACGAACCGAAGGTGACCAGTGGCGCAATTCGACCTCCCCCTCGCCCAGCTCCAGCAGTACCTGCCCGACCGCGAGGAGGCGCCGGACTTCGACGCGTTCTGGACGGACACCCTCGCCGAAGCCCACGCCCTCGCGCAGCCGACGGTGCGTGAACGATCCAACCCTGAGCTGACGGGTCTCGTCGTCGAAGACGTCACGTTCTCCGGGTTCGGTGGCGACCCGATCAAGGGTTGGTTCATCCGACCGGCCGGCGTGACCGAGCCGCTCCCGTGCATCGTGCACTACATCGGGTACAGCGGCGGTCGAGGGCTCGCCCACCAGTGGACGATGCACCCGTCCGCGGGCTACGCGGTGTTCGTCATGGACACCCGCGGTCAGGGGAGCGCGAACCTGCCTGGCGCGACCGCCGACCCGTTCGGGAGCGGTCCGCAGGTCGCCGGCAAGATGAGTGCCGGGCTCGACAGCCCCGAGACCTACTACTACCGCCGGGTCTTCACGGACGCGGCGCTCGCCGTCGACGTGGTGCGCAGCTTCCCGGAGGTCGACCCCGCCCGGGTCGTCGTCGCCGGTGGCAGCCAGGGCGGCGGCATCGCGCTCGCCGCGGCTGGGCTCTGCGAGGGACTCGCGGCGGCGCTCGTCGACGTCCCGTTCCTGTCGCACTTCCGTCGTGCCCTGCAGATCACCGACGCGAGCCCCTTCGCGGAGCTGAAGACGTACCTCATCAGCCGACGCGGCCACGAGGAGGAGGTGTTCCGGACGCTCTCGTACTTCGACGCGACGAACTTCGCCGCCCGCGCGACCGCCCCCGCGCTGTTCTCCGTCGCGCTCTGCGACGCGGTGTGTCCGCCCTCGACGGTGTACGCGGCGTTCAACCACTACGCGGGCACGCAGAAGGACATCGCCGTCTATCCGTACAACGGGCACGAGGGTGGCGGGCCGGTGCAGCAGCAGGCGCAGCTGACCTTCCTCGCGGACCTCCTCGCCTGACGCTCCGTTCGCCCATGTCGGGGCGAGCGAGCTCCCGTTCGCCCGAAGATGGGCGAACGGGCGTGGGACGATGTGCACGTGACTGAGACCGGCGGCACCGACCCGACCCTGACGACCACCCGGCGTCGGACGCGTGCCGGCATGATCGCGGCGATGGCGCTCGTGCTGTCGTTCGCGGCAGGGGCGACCGACGCCTTCGCGTTCCTCCAACTCGGCGGCGTCTTCACCGCGAACATGACCGGCAACTTCGTGCTGGCCGGACTCACGAGCCGGCCGGACTTCGGCGAGGTGCTGCTCGGGGCGACGGTCGCCGTGCTGCTGTTCTCCGTCGGGACGTTCCTCGCCTTCCGCTTCACGAGGCTCGTCGCCACCGCTGACCGACCGACCCCGGAGGCGCCGCAGCACCGGCTCGTCCTCGTGCTCGGCGGTGCGGTGGTCGCGCAAGCGTGTGTCCTCATCGGATGGATCGTGTCCTCCGACCTGCGCACGACGCCCGTGATCTGCGTCCTCATCGCGCTCTCCACGCTCGCGATGGCGGGGCAGACGGCCGTCGCCCGTCGCATCGAACGCTCAGGCGTGACGACCACCTTCGTGACCGGCACCCTCACGAGTCTCATGCAGAGCCTCGCCGACGGTGTCCACGACCACCACCTCATCCGCATCGGCGCGATCGTGCTGCTCGTGGCGGGCGCCCTCTGCGGCTCGCTCCTCACCGGCATGGACCCGGTGTTCGGTGCGGCGCTGCCCCTCCTCCCGTCGATCGTCGGGCTGGTGCTCCTCCGGCTTGCGCCGACGGCGTCCGACGCCTGATCCACCGAACTTCGAGCGTGTGTCCGAGACGCGCCGCCGTCAGTGGGTGAGCTGCGCCCGGATGAGGATGGGGAAGTGGTCGCTCGCCTCCGACGTGGGTTCCTGCTCGTCGACGAGGGCTTCGATCGGTTCCAGTCGGGTATGCGGGGCGACGCTGCCTGAGCGGCCGAGCACCCAGTCGATACGCGCGTTCCCGGGACGCTGCGGTCCGTAGCCGTGGAACGTGCCGATGCCGTCGCTCTCGACCGGCGAGAGGTCGACGAACCCGGCGTCCGCCAGGGCGTCGTGCGCCACCGATCCGCGTTCGGTGTTGAAGTCGCCGGTGAGGAGGACGGGGACGTCGACGCCGGAGAATCGGTCGGCGATCAGCTTCGCGCTGCGCGTGCGGACGTCGTCGCCGTGCGGTGAGCTCTCGTGGTCGAGGTGGGTGTTGGCGAAGACGAGCTCGTCGCCGGTGCGTCGCTCGCGGAGTCGGACCCAGGTGACGAACCGCGCGTGCAGCGACGGCCAGGTGTTCGAGCCCGGCTCGTCGGGGGTGTCCGACAGCCAGAACTCGCCGGCGTCGAGCTGTTCGAACCGCGAGCGGCGGAAGCACACCGGCCCGTACTCGCCGGCCGAACCGCCGTCGCGACCCTGCCCGAACCAGTCGTACTCGGCGAGACCCGGGAGCAGGTCGTGCAGCTGGTGTTCGCGGACCTCCTGCAGCCCGAGGAGGTCGGGTGCGTTGCGGGCGATGACCTGTGAGACCAGCGGTGCACGGTCCACCCACTCGTGACCGGGCTGGGCGACGGCGGTGCGGATGTTGTAGCTCATGACGGTCAGGACGTTCTGGGTCAGGATGGATTCGCTCACCCGGCCAGCGTAGGGGAGCCGGGTGACGGGGAGCTGTCCCCATGTCGCCGAGCGCGGCCGGGTGCATAGACTCGGCGACATGACCTTCGACCTCGCCGACGCCCAGGCCCGGATCCTCGCTCTGAACAGCGAGGACCTCCCGTTCATCTACGACCCGACTCCCGACGGCGTCGTCGCACACTGGCGGTACGCCGACCAGCGGTGGCTCGGATTCCTCGGCGCCGGCTTGTTCAGCGCCGACTACGAGCTCCGGGTCGAGTTGCACCCGGAGGACGGCGAATGGGAGTTCCACGAGCACTCCTCCTCCTCGAAGACCACCGTCGGCTTCGACGGGCTCTCGACGAAACGCACGTGGCAGTCGGGGCCCCAGAAGACCTTCACCTTCGGTGGGCGCGCCGCGCCGATCGCACAGTCGACCGACCGGAACGGCACCACGACCGGCCACCTCATGGGCTACCAGTTCACGACGGACGAGGTGAAGCAACCCGTCATCGACGCCCTGACCGCCGCCGGCTGGAAGCCGCGAAAAGGGTTCTTCGGCAAGCTGTTCGGGGGCTGATCAGCCGCGTGCCGGCTCGGCGGGCGCCGCACCCGTCGAGTCACGCACGACCAGTTCCGGGCGGAGCAGGATCGCGTGGGTCGACTCCCGGTCGTCGGTCCGTTCGCGCGTGACCACCTGCTCGACCGCCAACGCCGCCATCCGGGCGATCGGCTGACGGACGGTCGTCAGCGACGGTGACACGAGATCGGCCAGGGGGATGTCGTCGAAGCCGACGACGGAGACGTCCGTGCCGATGCCGAGTCCGAGATCGCGGATGCCTTTGCACACCCCGAGGGCCGTCATGTCGTTGATCGCGATGATGGCCGTCGGCGGTGGACCGGCGCTGAACAGGTCGTGCACGGCCCGTCGGCCGACCTCCGGTGCCTCGAGCTCGTCGGCACCGGCCGGAAGCCCGGCCCACACCGGCAACTCCGCCGCGTCGAGGCCCGCCGCCTGGACCGCCGCGAGGAAGCCGGCGTGCCGGACGGTCCGGTTCACCGAACGTTGCGACCCGGAGACGAACGCGATCCTCCGGTGCCCGAGCCCCGTCAGGTGGGACGTCGCGACGCTGCCGCCGACGTGGTTGTCGATCCCGATGCTCGCGACGAGGGGCGGGTCGCCGGGCTGGACGGGGCGGTCGAACAGGATGAGGTTGAGGCCGCGCTCGACGAACGACGCCAGGTGGTCGAGGGACGGCAGTGAGGTGCAGAGCACGATGTCGCGGACGCCGTTGTCCCACAGCTCCTCGACGTACCCGAGCTCTCGTCCGGGGTCGCGCTCGCTGTTGCCGAGGAGGACGTTGTAGCCGTGGCCGAGTGCGGCCTGCTCGAGCTCGCGGGCGAACGCTCCCCAGAACGGGTTGCTGACCGACGGCACGATGAGGCCGATCGTCTTCGTCTGCCCGGTGCGCAGTTGCCGTGCTGCCCGGTTGGGCCGGTAGTCGAGGGCGCTGATGGCTGCGAAGACGCGGTCGCGGGTCTCGGGCTGCATCCGGTCGGAGCGACTGTTGAGGACGTTCGAGACGGTGCTCGTCGAGACGCCCGCTGCCGCGGCGACCTGTTGGATCGTCACCTTGTCGGTCATGACCGCCCCCTTCGTGGCTCCGCGTCAGCCGGGAACACGGCGTCGGTACCGCTTTGCAGTGTATCGATAAAGTGTTCGCGCCACCAACATCGCGCCAATTCTGCCGCTCTATGACTGGTATCGGCTAAGAGCGCCGACGCGGAGCCGGTTGACGTCACCGGATGTGGCGGTTATGGTCGGTAAATCGATACACAAGATCATCGCCGATCCTGGATACCGATGACGACGACGTCACGGACTCGCGGCATCGTCGCCCCGAATCGATACCCGTGAAGGGAACCAACGCATGACCACCCGGACCATGAGGCCCCGCCACCGACGGACGACCGGCATCCGCAGGGCCCGCATCGCCACCGGACTGCTCACCGCGAGTGCGCTCGCGCTGGCTCTCGGCGCGTGCTCGACCCCGGCAGCCGAGGAGGACACCGACCCGAACGCCATCAGCGGCGACCTGACGATGCTGACCCCGATCTTCGAGGGCACAGCGGGCCAGAAGCTGCTGGAGGAGGAGCTGCTGCCGCAGTTCACGGAGATGTACCCCGACGTGACCGTGTCCGTCGACTACACGAACTACGCCCGGCTCAACGAGAAGCTGACCACCGGTGTCGTCTCAGGTCTCGTGCCGGACGTCATGATGATGGGCGTCGGATGGATCGAGGCCTTCGCCGATCGCGGGGTGCTCGCCAACCTCACCGACGGCGGCCTCACCGCCGAGTCGCTGGAGCAGACCATGACGCCACAGATCGTCGAGGCCGGGCTCTGGAACGGTGACGTCTACGGCGTCCCGATCATGCTCGACGCCCGCTTCGGGGTGGCGCGGATGGACCTCCTCCGCGAGGCCGGCTACGACCACACCCCTCGGACCTGGGACGAACTCGTCGAGATGGCCGATGCGCTGACCGAGCGCGACGCCTCGGGCAAGCTGACGCGCACCGGCTTCGACATGTTGACCATCGAACCGCGCCAGATGTTCGAGACGGCCCTGTTCTCGAACGGCGGATCGCTCTTCTCCGACGACAACAGCTCGCCGGCGTTCGACTCCGAGCAAGGTGTGGAGGCACTGCAACGGATCGTCGACCTCTTCCACGACGAGAAGGTGGAGGACACCGGCTTCTCGGCGCCCAATGCGACCGTCAACCCGCTCATCAACGGACGCGCGGCGATGGCGATCGCACACAACAACGTGTGGACCCAGGCCGAGGCGGCCGACCCGGAGGTGTTGGACGACCTCGAGCCGTTCCTCATCCCCGGTGACTCGCCCAGCATGTTCGTCGGCGGCACGATGGCGGCGGTCTCCGCCACCTCGGCCCACGAACGGGCGGCGCAGAAACTCGTCGAGTTCCTGGCGAGCCCCGGCCCGGCGCTGGCGGCCAATCAGCAACGCGGCAACGTGCCGGCGCTCACCGAGCTCCTCGAGAGCGAGTACGTGCAGGACGACCGCCTGGTGCAGTTCGCCATGGAGAACCTGTCGGTCGCCAAGCGTGAGGGCGGGCCCCCCAAGTGGCTCGGTCTCCGCGGCGACGTCGCCCCGGCGATCGAGAACGCGATCCTCCGCAAGAAGACGGCGAAGGCGGCGCTCACCGACCTCGCCGCGACCTTCCAGAAGAAGTTGGACCGGTGATCATGACCGCGACGCGCACCCCCGACGTCCCGAGGACGCTCGACCCTCGGCAACCTCCACCCATCCCGCGGCGGGCCGCCAGCAAGCGTGCGGCACGGAAGAGCGGACTGTTCGGCTGGCTCATGGTCGCTCCGGCCGTGTTCCACATCGGCCTCTGGACCGCGATCCCCGTCCTCGCGACGATCGCCCTGAGCTTCACCGACTACGACATCTTCGACGCACCCGCGTGGATCGGTCTCGACAACTACGTGGAGATCTTCCAGGACCCGGTGTTCGGCCAGGCCACGTGGAACACGATCGTCTACACCTTCTGGACCGTGCCCGCCTCGATGGCGATCGCCATGGTCATCGCCGTCGCGCTCAACCAGAACTTGCGATTGCGCACCTGGTTCCGGACCGCGTTCTTCCTCCCGCAGGTGACGGCCACGGTCGCCATCGCGATGGTCTGGCTGTGGATCTTCAACCCGCAGCAAGGTCTCCTGAACGGGATCCTCTCGGTGGTCGGGATCCCGGGTCAGGCCTGGCTGGCCGACCCCGAGTGGGCGCTCCCTTCGGTCATCCTCGTCGGAGCGTGGCAGGGCATCGGCATCAAGATGCTCATCTACATCGCGGCGCTGCAGAACGTCGACCCCTCGCTCTACGAGGCCGCCGCGGTCGACGGTGCCGGCCCGATCCGCAAGTTCTTCGCGATCACCGTGCCGATGCTGAAGCCCGCCACCTTCTTCGTGCTCATCATCTCGATCATCGGAGCGTTCCAAGTGTTCGACCAGATCTACGTCCTGACCGACGGCGGACCCGCCAACTCCACGACGATGATGACCTACGAGGTCTACCGCTCCGCGTTCCAGAACTTCGAGATGGGGATGGCGTCGGCGCAGTCGGTGCTGCTGTTCCTGATGCTCCTCGTCATGACCGTCATCGGCCGCCGCGCGACGAAGGGTGACGAGGGATGACCGCCGAACCGCTCACGACGAGGTCGCTCGTCACCGGAGCTCACGAGGACTTCCCGACGAAGCCCGCCGGGCGTCGTCGGAACCGCCGGTGGATCGGACGCGTCGTCCTCAACCTTGCCCTCACGCTCGGTGCGCTCACGATGGTCGTGCCGTTCATCTGGATGATCGCGACGTCGCTGAAGTCTCCGGCGGAGCTCGCCGAGTTCCCGCCGACGTTCCTGCCCAAGGTGTGGGAGTGGAGCAACTACCCGGAGGCGCTCCAGGCGGCGCCCTTCGCGACGTACTTCCGGAACAGCTTCATCATCTCCGCGTCGCACACGATCATCACACTGATCTTCGCGGCGATGGCCGGCTACTCGCTGGCCAGGATCCGCTTCCGCGGTCGGGAGCTCGTGTTCCTCGGCTTCGTCGCGATGCTCATGATCCCGACCTACACGAAGATCGTGCAGCAGTTCCTGCTCGTGAAGTTCATGCCCCTGTTCGGTGGGAACGACATCCTCGGGCAGGGCGGATCCGGGTGGCTCAACACCTGGTGGGCGCTCATCATCCCCGGTGGCCTGAGCGCGACCGCGATCTTCCTGTTCCGTCAGTTCTACCTCTCGCTCCCGACGGAGCTCGCCGAGGCAGCAAGGATCGACGGACTCAGCGAGTTCCGCATCTTCTCCCGGATCTACACGCCACTCATCAAGCCGGCGATCGCGACGGTCGCGCTCCTGACCTTCCAGGAGAGCTGGAACAACTTCCTCTGGCCGCTCCTCGTCACCACGAGGGACGACCTCAGGGTGATCCAGGTCGGGCTCGCGGTGTTCCAACAGCTCGACGGGACGCAGTGGCAATACCTGATGGCCGGCACCACGATGGCGACCATCCCGATGGTCCTCCTCTTCCTGTTCTGCCAGAAGTACTTCATCCAGGGGTTCACGAACGCCGGCATCAAGTAGCCGGCGACCCCGCCCACCGCTCATCACGAGCGGACCGAACACCAGCAAAGGAATCACCATGCAGATCGACCTCACCGGCCGCCGCGCCCTCGTCACCGGCGGAGGCGCCGGCATCGGAGCCGCGATCGCCCGAGCACTCGGCGCGAGCGGAGCGGACGTCGCCGTGCACTACGCGTCGAGCGCGGACGGCGCAGCCGCGGTCGTCGACGAGCTCACCGCCGCCGGTCGGACGGCCATCGCGGTCCAGGGCGACCTGACCGACTCCGCCCAGGCGGACGCCGTGGTGCAGCAGGCGACCGAGGCGCTCGGTGGCCTCGACATCCTCGTCAACAACGCCGGCCACCTCGTCGGGCGGGCGACGGTCGCCGAGATGACCGACGAGCACTGGCACCAGGTCCTCGACGTGAACCTCACGAGCAGCTTCGCCGTCACGCGGGCCGCGCTCCCCGCCCTCACCGCCTCCGGTGCCGGACGCGTGATCCTCATGTCGTCCCTCGCCAGCGAGAACGGCGGCGGGGCGGGATCGGTGCCGTATGCGGCGGCGAAGGCCGGCGTCATCGGGTTCACCCGGGCGCTCGCGAAGGAGATCGCGCCCGCCGGCGTGACGGTGAACGCGGTCGCCCCGGGCTTCATCGGCGACACGGCGTTCCACAACACCTTCACGCCGACGAAGGCGCAGGAGGGAATCGTCGCGGGCATCCCGCTCGGGCGCGCGGGCACGGTGGACGACGTGGCCGGGGTCGCCCTGTTCCTCGCCTCCGAACTGTCGTCGTTCGTGACCGGCCAGGTCGTCGACATCAACGGAGGGGCAAACTTCCGATGACCACCGTCACCCGGGCGCGCGGCGGCTGGTGGCACGACTTCGTCTGCCCCACCCACGGCACCGAGCTGCTCGAGGCACGCGGCGACGCCTTCGTCTGCACCTACGGCTGCGAACTGCACGGGGAGCCGTACGCCTCGGCGTGGCTGGTGCTCGAGCATCAGGCTGCGGCCCGACTCGCGCGGACGGCGTCGCGACGGTTCCGTCGACACGGCGACCCGGCCGACCAGGCACAGGCCCTCGCCATCGTGCGCGAGTTCGCCGACTACTCCGCCGAGATCACGGCCGAGTGGAACCGCGACAGCGAGAGCTGGATGCTGCAGGGCAAGCTCTTCAAGCAGGCGTTGACCGAAGCGATCTGGGCCACCCAGATCGCCGACGCGGTCGTCGTGCTCGCCGAGGACGAGGCGGCCCGGGAGGCGATGGGCACACCCGTCGCGACGATGCTCGAGGCCCTCATGGAGACGATCGTCGAGTCCCGTCGGGTGCTCGTCATCGAGCGCGACGACCTCACGAGCAACTACGTCGCCTGGCTCGACGCCGCCGGTGGCCTGGCCACCCGGGCGCTCGCCGCAGTGGGCGGAGTCGCGCCGCACGGGGATCAGGCGCGCTGGATCGAGCAGGCGGTCGTGCACTCGGCCGTCGCCATCCGCCAGGACGGCTGGGAGTGGGAGGGGTCCACCTACTACCACCTGTTCGTGCTCCGCGCCTATCTCCTCACCCTCGCCGGGGCCGACCCGGCGGCGCTCGATCCGGCCCTCGTCGATCGGCTGCGCCGGATGGTCGACGTGCTCGTCGGCTTCGCCGGACCGGACGGACGTCTGCCGATGCTGCACGACGGCCCCTACGACCGACTCGGCGTCCACCTCGAAGTGTTGGAGATCTGCGTGCTCGCCGGACAGCTCTGGGATCGGACCGGTCTCGACGCGGTCGAAACCTGGGCTCGGCGACGTATCGGTGCTGGTCACGACGGACTCGAGGACCTCCTCGACGGCTGGTTCTCCGGGGCACCGCTCGTGATGTCAGGTGACGCACCCGGCCGTGGCTCGGTGCTCTTCGCCGACGTCGGCTACGCGGTCGTGCGCTCCGAGGCGAGCTCCCTGCAGGCGGTGCTCGACGCCGGACCGCACGGCGGCTCGCATGGGCATCTCGACACGCTCGCCCTGTACCTCTACGGAGACGGGGTCGCCTGGCAGCCCGCTCCCGGCGTCCCGCCGTACGGCAGCGCCTTGCGACGCGACCACTACGCCAGGACGACGGCGCACCCGACCGTCCGGGCGGACGACGCCGATCAGCTCGAGAGTTCGGCCCGCGTGGAGCGCTGGGAGGTCGACCATGCTTCCGACACGACGCTCGTCCACGCCTCCTCCAGTGAGGCGATCGCCGGCGTCCGACTCGACCGGCGGGTCGAGTCCACCGGTGGGATCCTCATCGACGTGCTCCGTGCAGCGACCGCCGACGGCTCGCTCCGGACCTTCACTTCCGCCCTCCGACCCGCTGTGCCGTTCGAGGTCGTCCAGCACGGTGACGGGTGGCGCACCGGCTGGTCCGGCCCGTCCGGGCGTCGGCTGCACGGCCACCATGTCGCGGATGTCGCGTCCGTCCTCGTGGACGCCCCGGGCAGAGGGCCGTCGGACGACCCGACCGTCCCCCTGGCCGTCGGCGACTGGACGGCGACGGCCGCGCGGGTCACGTTCGTGTCGGTCTTCGCCGAGGCGGAGGTGTCGCCGATCACGTCGATCCGTCTCGATGCGGGACGCCTGGTCGTCGGCCTGTCCGACGGGCGAACCCTCGAACGGGAGCTGCTGCCGTGATCCCCGCACTGCTCCTCGACGGGCGAGAGGACCGCCTCTGCGCCGAGCTGACCGGCGTGCGGCATCGCGAGTTCCGTCGCCTGCTCGACGAGTGCGAACGCCTCCGTGGGATCGAGCTCCCGACGGAGCACCCGCTGGCCTCGATCACGTACTTCGGCCCCGCCGCGGCGAACCTCGCGCTCGCCCACCGGCTGACCGGGCAGCCGCACTACCTCGACGAGCTGCGACGCTGGCTCGCGCCACCACTGGCCTTCGAGCACTGGGGTCGCGCGCATCTGCCGGACCACGACCTCGATGCCGGCTGGCTGCTCCACGGACTGTCGCTGGCCCTCGCCTGGGCGGGTGATGCGCTCGACGAGGGGGAGCGGACCCGGCTCCGGGATCGCCTGATCCTGCAGGGCACCCGCCTGTTCGACTTCGCCGTCGAGACCGAGGGCGACTGGTGGTCGTCGTCGTACTGGCAGAACCACAACTGGATCTGCTTCACCGGTCTCGCCACCGCCGGGTACGTCCTGGCCGACGAGCATCCCGGCGCCCTGGCCTGGACCGAGTGCGCGAAGGCGAACTTCGACGAGGTCCTCGACCTCCTGCCGACCGATGGCTCGAACCACGAGGGCGTCGTGTACTGGCGCTACGGCGAGCCGTGGTTGGTGAGCTATCTCGACGTGCTGCGTGCCGCCGAGGGCGTCGACTGGTTCCCGCGGAGCGAGCACCTCCGGGAGACCTTCTGGTTCCGGCTCCACCAGGCCGCTCCGGACCTCGAGCGCATCGTCGATCACGGTGACTGCCACGACCGTCGCAGCGGACACTCGATCGCGCTGTACCGGAAGCTGGCCGCCGAGTACCGGATCCCGCAGGCCCAGTGGCTGGCCGACCGTGTGTCGACCGACCTCCTCTGGCGGGAGGCGTCGCAGAGCGGTGTGCGCCCGGGGGTGTTGCCCGAGGCGTATCAGGAGCTGCTCTGGTTCGACCCCACGGTCGAGGCGATCGGTCCTGAGGAGCTCCCGACGGCCAGGTACTTCCCCGATCTCGGCCTCGTGGCCGGTCGGACGTCGTGGGACGCGGATGCGACGCTGGTCTCGGTCAAGGCGTCGCCAGGCGGCGGTTGGCGGGCGTGGCGTGAGTCGCACCGTCACCGGCGCGAACGGGGCTGGACGACCCTCAACACCGGCCATCATCACCCCGACGCGGGCGCGTTCGTCCTGCTCGGCGGCGGCGAGTACCTCGCGATCGACGAGGGCTACTCCTCCCGCAAGCGGACGGAGCACCACAACGGTGTGCTCGTCGACGGTGCCGGGTACGGGCGTGAAGGACACTACGACGTCCACGCCGGACTCGCCGAGGACCGTGTCGGCGAGATGCTCGAGGTCACGCTCGCCGAGGACTGGGTGCACACGGTCAGCGAGATCGGCGCCCTGTACGCGCCGGAACTCGGCGTCCGCAGGCTCCGGCGCCACCTCGTGCGGACGCCGAGCGGCGCGCTCGTCCTCGTCGACGACCTCGAGGCGGACACCGCCCGCTCCTGGACCTGGTTGCTGCAGACGACGCACCCGGCGGCGCCGTTGGACGACGGACGTCGGTTCGCGCCCGCCGGCGCTGCTGGACTCCTCGTGACCTCGCTCGACGACGTCGATTCGATCGACGTCGTGCATCCGACGGTGGTCCAGGCCAACCCGACCTCGTCGACACCGGGGCTCGAGATCGAGCGGGTGCAGCACACGCTGCGCCGGACCTCGTCCCCGTCGCACTCGGCGCGGTTCGTGTCCGTGCTCCAACCCGTGCGGTTCGGTGAGTCCGTTCCGCCGGCCGCGACGATGACCGAGGACGACGGGGGACTGATGATGACGATCCCCGGGCTGACGGACGTGGAACAGGTGGTCGTGCGGCTCGACGGAGCGCGACCACGTCATGAGGGGATGGACGCGGCCGGTAACGGCTTCGCAGGACGGAGGCTGCGAGGATGAGCGGCATGGCAGTCAAGCGCACCGGCTGGGAAGGTCGTCTGCTCGGTGCGCTTGTCCACCCGATGAACGTCGCGGCCGCAGGTCTGGCCGCCGCGGTGCTATCGCTCGGTGTGGTGACCGCCGTCCCCGCGGTCATCGCGGCGAGCCGCTCGATGCGACGCTGGCTCGACGGCGAGGAGCACGCGGTCTTCACCGGCGTCTTCCGGGAGTTCGCGGCGACCTGGCGACGCTCGCTGCCCCTTGGCGTCGGGGTCGTCGTCGTCATGGCGATGCTCGTCGTCGACGTCTCGTTCTTGACCGCCCAGCTCGAACAGGGGTCGGCGGTCGCGATCGCGCTGCTCGCCGCGACCGCGCCGGTGGCACTCGCCCTCGGACTCCTCCTGCTCGCGCTCCCGGTGTCGGCGGCGCTGCAACCGGACGCGTCGGCTCGGGCGTGGCTGGTCGGGGCCGGGGCACTCGTCGCCCGTCGTCCCTTCACGGCCCTCTTGCTCCTCGTCGGTGCGGTGACGTTCGCCCTGGTCTGTTACCTGTTCCCGACGCTCCTGCCGTTCTTCGGCGCCTCGCTCCCGGCGTACCTCGCGCTCCTCGTCTGGCGGCGGGCCGGTCTGCAGCGCTGAGTCGCCCGGAACTGCACGGAAATCGCTGAATTCCGTGCAGATTCGGGCGACTCACGCACGCACCACGACCGCCGCTAGGCTTTCAGGAACCTCGCCGCTGACCGGACGGATGGACCTGTGCTCGTCACCATCACCTCGACCGCGCCGTCGGCCGCCGACCTGGGGCACCTCGTCCGCAAGCATCCCGCGCGGGCGCAGAGCTTCGACCTCAGCGTCGGGCGCGCGCACGTGTTCTACCCGGAGGCGACCGACGAGCGGTGCACCATCGCCCTGCTGCTCGAGGTCGACGCGATCGCGCTCGTCCGTCAGAAGCGCTTCGGTGGCGGTGACAGCGCGTCGCTCTCGCAGTACGTGAACGACCGACCGTACGCGTCGTCGTCGATGGTCGCCGTCGCGATCGGGCAGGTGTTCCGCAGCGCCATGACCGGCCGCAGCGACTCCCACCCGGAGCTCGCCGCGGCAGCGCTCCCGCTGACGATCACGGTCGCGGCGGTGCCGTCGCGAGGCCTGGAGCAGCTGGCGACCCGACTCTTCGGTCCGCTCGGCTGGACCGTCGTCGAACGGGCGATCCCGCTCGACCCGACGGTCCCCGCGTGGGGCGACTCGCGATACGTCGACCTTGAGCTGACCGGTGATCTCCGCCTCGCGGACGCGCTCCGCCAGCTCTACGTCCTGCTGCCCGTCCTCGACGACGCCAAGCACTACTGGGTCTCCGACGACGAGGTCGGCAAACTCCTGCGCGCCGGCGAGGGGTGGCTGGCCGACCACCCCGACCGGGACCTGATCACCAAGCGGTATCTCGCGCACCAGTCGCGGATGGTCACCGATGCGCAGTCGCAGCTGGACCCGGAGGCGCGGACCGACGGTGCCGACGGGGACGACGCGGCCACCGCCTCACGGACGAAGCGCGCCCCGGCGCTCGCCGGCCTGCGCGCCGAGGCGGTCCTGCGGGCGCTCGCCGACGTGCGGGCGCGGTCGGTCGCCGACGTCGGGTGCGGCGAGGGCGCCCTCCTCACGCGATTGCTGGCGGATCCTCTCGTCACCTCGGTGATCGGTACCGACGTCTCCGCACGCGCGCTCGCAGCCGCGTCGCAGCGGCTCGGGCTCCGCGACGCGAGCGATCGCATCCGCGAGCGTGTCCAGCTGCTGCAGTCCTCGGCCACCTACGCCGACGGCCGGCTGCGCGGACTCGATGCGATCGTGCTCATGGAGGTCGTCGAGCACATCGACGCCGAGCGCCTCGATGCACTCGAGGCCTCGATCTTCGGTGCTGCGGCTCCCGAAGCCGTGATCGTCACGACGCCGAACCGCGAATACAACGCGTTGTACCCCTCGCTGCCGGCGGGCGGGTTCAGACACCCCGACCACCGGTTCGAGTGGGACCGTCAAGAGTTCGCGACCTGGTGCACCACCGCGGCCGAGCGGTACGGCTACGGCGTCGAGCACCGCACGGTCGGCGATGTCGACCCGCAGCTCGGCTCGCCGACGCAGCTCGCCATCTTCCGGAAGGCCATCTCATGAGCGACCTCGAGCAGACCCCCGCCGCACTGCCGATCCCCGAACTGTCGCTCGTGGTCCTCATCGGGGTGAGCGGGTCCGGCAAGTCGACCTTCGCCGCCACGCACTTCGGCCGGTTCGAGACCCTGTCGAGCGACTTCTTCCGCGGGCTCGTCTCCAACGACGAGAACAACCAGGCCGCCAGCGCCGAGGCCTTCGCCGCGCTCCGCGATGTGGCTGCTCGCCGCCTGGACGCCGGGCTCCTCACGGTCATCGACGCGACCAACGTCCAACCGGCCTCGCGCAAGTCGCTGATCGACCTGGCACGCAACCACGACGTCCTCCCTGTCGCCGTGGTGCTCGACGTCCCGGAGCGCGTCTGCATCGAGCGCAACGAGGCTCGCGAGGACCGTTCGTTCGGCGCGGCCGTCATCACCCGGCAGCAGGACCAACTGCGCCGGTCGATGCGGCACCTCAGCAAGGAGGGCTTCCGGAAGGTCCACGTGCTCTCCGGGGTGGAGGCGATCGCGCAGGCGTCGTTCGTCCGTGAGCCGCTGCTCAACGACCGCCGTCAGGAGCGCGGTCCCTTCGACGCGATCGGCGACGTGCACGGGTGCCGAAGCGAGCTCGAGACCCTGCTGACGAAGCTCGGGTACGTCATCGAGCGCGATGTGGAGGGTCGGCCGATCGACGCCGCCCACCCCGAGGGCCGCCGCGCGATCTTCCTCGGCGACCTCGTCGACCGCGGGCCGGACACTCCTGGCGTGCTGCGACTGGCGATGGGGATGGTGGGCGCGGGACATGCCTTGGCGGTGCCCGGGAACCACGAGTCGAAGCTCGTCCGGGCGTTGCAGGGCAAGCGGGTGCAGACCAGTCACGGGCTCGCCGAGTCGCTCGCCCAACTGGCCGAGGAGCCGGAGGAGTTCCGTGCCGAGGTCGAACGGTTCTGTCGCGAACTCGTCGCACACCTCGTCCTCGACGACGGGAAGCTCGTCGTCGCACACGCCGGCCTGATCGAGCAGTATCACGGACGCGCCTCCGGGCGGGTGCGGTCGTTCGCGCTGTACGGCGACACCACGGGGGAGACCGACGAGTACGGCCTGCCCGTGCGGCTGCCCTGGGCGGAGGACTACCGCGGCAAGGCGACCGTCCTCTACGGCCACGTGCCGACCCTCGACGCCGAGTGGGTCAACAACACGATGTGCCTCGACACCGGCTGCGTCTTCGGCGGCAAGCTGAGTGCCCTGCGGTGGCCGGAGCGCGAGGTCGTCGACGTCCCGGCCGAGCAGGTCTGGTACGAACCCGTCGTGCCGCTCGGCCGCCCCACCGGTCCTGCCGGTGAGCAGCGGGATCCCGGGCTGCTGCGCATCGACGACGTCCTCGGCAAACAGGTCGTCGAGACCCGCGTCTCGGGCCGGGTCGGCATCCGCGAAGATGCGGCGGCCGGCGCACTCGAGGTCATGAGCCGGTTCGCGATCGACCCGCGGCGCCTGCTCTACCTGCCGCCGACGATGAGCCCGCCGAGCACCTCGCAGCGGAAGGACCTCCTGGAGCACCCCGCTGAGGCGTTCGAGGCGTATCGCCGGGAGGGGCTCGACCGGGTGGTCTGCGAGGAGAAGCACATGGGCTCGCGAGCCGTCGTGCTGCTCACGCGTGATCCGGCACCCTTCGGTGCGTCTGCCGGGTGGCGCGGGACCGTCCACACCCGAACCGGACGCCCGTTCTTCGACGAGGAGACGACGCAGACGCTCCTGACCCGGCTCGACGCCGCCGTGGAGCGAGCCGGTCTCTGGGAGGAATTCGACGCCTCCTGGTTGCTCTTCGACAGCGAGCTGCTGCCATGGTCGGTGAAGGCGGAGAGCTTGATCCGCGACCAGTACGCCTCGGTCGGAGCTGCCGCGACCGCTGCACTCCCGGCGGCCGTGCACGTGCTGGAGCAGGCGGCGGCGACGGGTGTCGACGTCTCGGACCTGCTTGAGCGGACGCGTCGACGGGCCGAGGCCGCCGACGCCTACGTTGCGGCCTACCGCCCGTACACCGCGCCCTCGAACGGTCTGGAGGGCGTGCAGATCGCTCCGTTCCAGCTCCTCGCCTCGACCGGGGCGAGTCACCTGGGCCGCGACCACGCCTGGCATCTCGCGGTCGCGGATCGCCTGGCGGAAGCCGACCCGGAGCTCATCCGTCGGACCCGCTCGATCGAGGTCGACCTCACCTCGTCGGCCTCCGAGAATGCCGCGACCGCGTGGTGGGAGGAGCTGACCGGTGCGGGTGGTGAGGGCATGGTCGTGAAGCCTGTGGCCGGTCTCGTCCGCGGTGAGAAGTCGCTCGCGCAGCCCGGCATCAAGGTGCGGGGCCGTGAGTACCTGCGCATCATCTACGGTCCCGACTACACGGAGCCGCACAACCTCGAGCGCCTGCGCGATCGGGACATCGGCCACAAGCGGTCGATGGCGCTGCGTGAGTACGCGCTCGGCGCCGAGGCGGTCGAACGGTTCGTCGCCGGTGAACCGACCTGGCGGGTGCACCAAGCCGTCTTCGGCGTGCTCGCCATGGAGTCCGAGCCGATCGACCCGCGCCTCTAGCGTCGGCTCGTCGCACCCGTCCGTTCCCTGCGCTCCCCGTCCGGTCCCTGAGCTCCCCGTCCGGTCCCTGAGCTCCCCGTCCGGTCCCTGAGCTCCCCGTCCGGTCCCTGAGCCTGTCGAAGGGCGGGGTCAGGCCGTGTGCCCTTCGACAAGCTCAGGGACCGGGTTTCAGCTCAGGGACCGGGTTCAGCTCAGGGACCGGGTTCAGCTCAGGGACCGGGGCTGAAGCTCCGCGACCGCGACCGCGGCGTCAGCGGAGGACGGAACTCAGCAGGAGGCTCGTCTCGCTGTTGACGACGCCCTCGATGCGCCGGATCCCGCCGAGCACGCGGTCGAAGTCGGTGAGGGTCTCGGTGCGGAGTTCCGCGACCAGGTCCCACCCGCCGTTGGTGGTGTGGAGTGCGCTGATCTCGGGGAAGCCGCGCAGTTGGCGGATGACGTGGTCCGTGGAGCGGCCCTCGACCTCGATGAAGGCGATCGCGCGAATGGTCCCCGGGTCCAGTTCGTCGCGCACCCGGACCGAGAACCCGACGACGGTGCCCGAGGAGACGAGGCGCTCCAGGCGGCTGGTGACCGTGGCCCGGGTGACGTCGAGCGACCGCGCGAGGCTCGCGACCGATGCCCGACCGTCGGCTCGGAGCGCAGCCAGCAGCCTTCGGTCGAGATCGTCGAGCGCTGCCATGCTCACAATGTACAACCGACTTACTCACATTGTGCATAACCTGTGCACAAATCGCGCATCTCTGGAATGGAAAGTGCAGATCGTCGAAATCTAGGCTCGAAGCACCGGGTGCGATCTGCGCACGGTGGCTCTCACACCCCGACCCGTCTGGAAGGGAACGTCATGACGCGTTTCGTCGATGTCCGCAACATGGTCCGCTGGACGGCCGACCGAGGTCCTGAGCGCATCATCGCCGGCATGATCGGCTACCTCGAGGCCGACTTCCGTCGCTGGCCGTCGTTCGACAAGAGCCCGCGTGTCGCCAGTCACACACCCTTCGGCGTCATCGAGCTCATGCCGACGAGAGACCACGAGACCTACGCCTTCAAGTACGTGAACGGTCACCCCTCGAACCCCGCCCGGGGCTACCAGACCGTGACGGCGTTCGGCGTCCTGGCCGACGTGCACAACGGTTACCCCACGTTCCTCGCCGAGATGACGCTCCTCACGGCCCTCCGGACCGCCGCGACGTCGGGCATGGTCGCGAAGCACCTCGCCCGTCCCGACTCGAACGTCCACGCCCTCATCGGTGCCGGCAGCCAGGCCGAGTTCCAGGCCCTTGGCATGCGTGCCGCCCTCGGGATCAACACGGTCCGGATCTGGGACGTCGACCCGCTCGCGATGGACAAGTTCGCGCGCAACCTGGAGCCGCTCGGATTCGAGGTCGTCATCGGGACGAGTGCCGCCGACGCCGTGGCGGGCGCAGACGTCGTCACGACCTGCACGGCCGACAAGGCGCTCGCGACCGTGCTCACGAACGACCTGGTCGAGCCCGGCATGCACCTCAACGCCATCGGTGGCGACTGCCCCGGCAAGACGGAGCTCGAGGCGTCGATCCTCGATCGCGCCGACGTCTTCGTCGAGTTCCCGCCGCAGACCCGCATCGAGGGCGAGATCCAGCAGATGGCTCCCGACTTCCCGGTGATCGAGTTCTGGCAGGTCCTCACGGGTGCCGTCCCCGGCCGCAGCTCGCGGGAGCAGATCACGCTCTTCGACTCCGTCGGTTTCGCGATCGAGGACTTCACCGCGCTGCGCTTCCTCCGCGACTCCGTCGACGGCAGCGAGTACTTCGAGGAGATCGACCTCGTCGCCGCCCCTGACGACCCGAAGGACCTCTTCGGACTCGTCGGCGCGCTCTCTCCCGTCGGCTGAGTCCGACATGTCCGTGCAGGCGCCGTCGGCCGTGGTGCTCATCCGGCCGCACCGGTTCACGCCGAACCCGCTGACCGCGGCCGACAACGTCTTCCAGGTCGCGGACGGCGTCCCGTCGGCGTCCGTGGCCGGGGTGGCTCACGCGGCCTTCGACGAGGTCACCGCCGTGGCGCAGGCGCTCGATGCGGCGGGCGTCCGCGTCCACCTGTTCGACGATGAGGACCCGGACCGCCCCGACAGCGTCTTCCCCAACAACTGGCTGTCCACCCATGCGGGCGGGCACCTGGCGGTCTATCCGATGTACGCGGTGAACCGCCGACGCGAGCGCCGGTGGGACATCGTCGAGATGCTGAAGCGCGAGTACCGCGTGCAGGACGTCATCGACTACTCGGGGCTGGAGCTCGACGACGTGTTCCTCGAGGGCACCGGTGCGATGGTGCTCGACCACGCGGCCCGGGTGGCGTTCGTCGCGCGATCCCACCGTGCCGACCCGATCGCCCTCGAGCGGTTCTGCACCAACTTCGGCTACGAGCCGCTCGTCTTCGACGCCGTCGACCCGCACGGGGTCCCGATCTACCACACCAACGTCATGATGGGCGTGGCGACCGAATTCGCGCTCGTCGGTCTCGACCTGATCGCCTCGTCGGCGCGCCGCGACCAGGTGATCGAGCGGCTCACGGCCCACGGGCGGACGATCGTCGACCTCGACTACGGGCAGGTCTGCGACTTCGCCGGCAACGCGATCGAGCTGCGGTCGGCGACGGGGGAACGCCTCCTCGCGATCTCGAGTCGCGCCGTCCAGAGCCTGCGGGCGGAACAGTTGGCGGTCATCGAGCGCAGCTGTCGGATCCTGCCGTTGGACGTCCCGACCATCGAGCTCGCCGGGGGTTCCGTCCGCTGCATGATCGCGGGGATCCACCTGGACCGTCGGCCTGCGGCGACGGCTTCCGATCCGGCACGGACCCCTCAGCTCGCCCGCTCCTGATTCCGCCGATCGGTGATCCGATTAACGCAAATCTGTCCGCGGGACGCGGTGCCTCGGCGCTCCAGGCCTGCGACGATGGCTGTCCGCGTGCGCATGGGTTAGATTGACGTCGATCAGCTGATCGACGTGGAATCCGGCCGACGTCCTCTCTGACCGAGCTGGAGAGAGTGGGCGATCATGCCGCTGTTGGAACATGAAGCCTCTCGACGCGGCCGACTCCGGGTGTTCGCCCGTGCACAGCTCCCGTTCGCGATCGCCTTCGGCATCGTCGCGATCCTCGTCGCGATCGTCCTGCCCGAGCGGTTCTTCACGGTCGCCGTCCTCTCGGGCACCGCTCTCGCGGCGATCAGCACCCTCCTCGCAGCTGTCCTGCCGTGGGAACGCTGGCCGACGCACGCGATGGCCGCCATCGCCGTCCTCGACCTCCTCGCCGTCGCGAGCATCCGGCTCGAGCTCATCAGCGTGACTCCGGGCGCGAGCCTGCTCTGCATCTTCCCCGTGTTGTGGTTGGCGTTCGGGTTCACCCCGCGGATGATCATCCTGGCTGTGGCGGGAACCCTGTTCATCAGCAGTGCTCCCTACGTCCTCCGGGCTCGCACGCCGGAGACCGCCGTGGACTGGCTCAACGTCGCACTGCTGCCCATGCTCACCATCGGTATCGCGGTCGCCGTGAACATCGGAGCCCGCCAACTGCGACGGAGCCGGCACGCCATCCAGGAGCAGGCCGCGCAGCTCGAACGCTCGCTCGCCAGGGCGCTCGACGCGGAGGCGCTCGCCGAGTCGATCCTCGAGACGGTAGACGCGGGCGTGGCCTTCTACACGGCGGACGGCACCCTGGGCGTGGCGAACGCGCACGCTGCCGACATGGTCGCCGCCGTCGGGTTCCGGCTGGACACCCCGCCGTACGCCGGGGAACACGTCCTCCAAGCCGATCGTCGGACACCCATCCCGTTCGACGAGCAGATCATCCCCAGGGCGCTGCGGGGCGAGCTGCTCTCGAACCATCTCGAATGGGTGGGGGAGGCCGGGCAACAGCGTGCGATCCTCGCCAGCTCCACGCGGGTCATGCGCAATGGCGACACGCACCTGGGAACGGTCATCGTCGCCCACGACGTCACCGAACTCGCGAACGCGATCAACGTCCGTGAGGCGTTCCTCACGACGGTGTCCCACGAGCTGCGCACGCCGCTCACTTCCATCCACGGCTACCTCGAACTGATCATGGACGACGCCGAGGTAGACGCCCCCGGTCTGCTCCCGGCGCTTCGGGTCGTCCAGCGCAACGCGGTCGAGCTGGAGCGGCGGGTGCAGGAACTGTTGACCGCATCTGACTCGACGGTCCAGATCGAGCCGAGCCGTATCGACCTCACGGACGTCGCCGCGCTCGCGATCGAGACGGCGACGGCGGGAGTCTCGGGGCCGGTCGTCCGGCTGCACGCCGATGCGGCGGCGGTCGTGTCTGCGGATCCCGAGCAGGTCCACCGTGCGATCACCGAGCTCGTCGCCAACGCCGTGAAGTTCACGCCGGCCGATGGGACGGTCGACGTGGTCGTCGAGCCGGGCGCCGGGCACGCCGCGGTGACCGTCAGCGACACGGGCGTCGGGATGAGCGCCGACGAACTCCGTCAGGCCTTCGACAAGTTCTACCGGGCGGAGTACGCCCGGGACCAGGCGGTGCAGGGAGTGGGGCTCGGCCTGCCGGCGGCGCGGGCGATCGCCGACGCGCACGGCGGTTCCGTGACCCTGCGGAGCACGCCCGCTACGGCCAGCGCCCCCGGTGCGACCGTCGCGACCCTCGTCCTGCCGCTGGATCCGTCGGTCATCCCGTCACGATGACGCGGACGCTCGCGCCGTCAGTCTGCTGACGGCTCGCCGAGGAGCGCCGACCGTGCCGCATCGAGGCCCGTGACCTCGGCGGTCCAGTCGGGTCGCACGAACTCGTCGCGGTGCAGTCGGAGGCCCTGTGACTCGACGAGCTCGCCTGGCCGCCCGATGAAGCGTTGCAGGCCGTTGTCCCGATAGCCGAGTCGTCGCGAGACGCCGAGCGATGCGCCGTTCCAGACGGCCGCGTCCGACACCGCGACCTGCGCGTCGAGGTGGTCGAAGGCGAACTGGAGCATGCCCGCCCGCATCTCGATGCCGAGCCCCTTGCCCTGCTGTGCCTGCGTCAACCAGGAACCGCTCCCGACCGTCCGCGTGACGGCGAAGTCTCGGGCGCCGATGTCCTGCAGACCGATCGGCGTCCCGTCCAGGAGGATCGCGAGGTTGAGCGTCCAGGACGACGGCGTCGCGCCCGCTCGCTGGGTCCAGAGGTGTCGGGCGGTCTCTCGGATGAGCTGTTCGCGCGGTTGGTCGGTCCACGGCGTGGAGAACGGCATGACGGCGGGGTCGTGGACGCCGGCGAGGGCGGCCTCGATCAATCCGGGGAGGTCCTCGTCGCGCACGAGGCGCAGGACGAGTCTCGGCGTGCGGATCTCCAGGCCGAAGAGCGGCCAGACGTCGGTGAGGCTGAGCATCGTGCCACGGTATCGCCTCGGGCTGTAGCCGGTCGAGGCCGCCCTGTCGAGCCGGGGGTGTAGCGGGCGGCTTCCGTGACACACTCGACGCGCCGCGGGATCGCGGCCCGGTTCGACGACGAGAAGGGCTCCACGATGAAGTACACGCACCTCGGCCGCACGGGGACGACGGTCTCCCGGATCGTGCTCGGCACGATGAACTTCGGCGATCGGACCAGCGAAGAGGACTCGTTCGCGATCATGGACCGGGCGTTCGACCTCGGCGTCAACTTCTTCGACACGGCGAACGCCTACGGCGGGAGTGCCGGTCGCGGAGCGACGGAGGAGATCATCGGCAGGTGGTTCGCAGCCCGCCCCGGCGTCCGTGACGACATCGTCCTGGCGACGAAGGTCCACTCGCCCATGGTCGCCCCGAACGACGACGGCTCGGACGTCGTGAACGCGCGTGGCGCGTCGGCCTGGCAGGTCCGTCGTGAGGCGATCGCGTCGCTCGAGCGCCTGCAGACGGACCGGATCGACCTGTACCAGTTCCACCACATCGACCGTCACATCTCCTGGCAGGAGCTGTGGCAGGCGATGGAGGTACTCGTCGCGCGCGGCGAGGTCGTCTACACCGGCAGCTCGAACTTCGCCGCGTGGAATATCGCGCAGGCCAACGAGGTCGCCTCACAGCGACACTTCCTCGGTCTCGTCAGCGAGCAGTCGCTCTACAACCTCGCGCAGCGCTCGATCGAGCTCGAGGTCATCCCTGCCGCGCAGCACTACGGGCTCGGCATCCTGCCGTGGTCGCCGCTGTCCGGTGGTCTGCTGAGCGGTGGCTCCTCCGACAAGGGCGCTCGGTCGGGCGAGTCTCGCATCACCGAGGCCCGAGCCAAACAGCAGGACCAGCTCGAGGCCTACGACCGCTTCGCGGCCGAGCGTGGCTGGACCTCGGCGTCGCTCGGTCTCGCGTGGCTCCTGCACCAGCCCGGCGTCACCGGCCCGATCATCGGACCGCGCACGATCGAGCAGCTGGAGTCCGCGGTCGCAGCAGTCGACATCGAGCTGAGCGCCGACGACCTCACCGCCCTCGACGAGCTCTTCCCCGGCCCCGGTGGCCAGGCCCCCGAGGCCTACGCCTGGTAGGCACGTGCGATGCGGCCGACCGCCTCGGTGATGGCGGTCGGCCCGGTGTTCAGTTCGAGGATTCGCCGGCTGATGGTCGGCTCGAGGATGAGTGCCTCGAGGACGGCGGCCACATCCTCGCGGGTGATCTCGTCGTGGAGCTCGGCGGGCCCCAGGGCGACCGTTCCCTGGCCCGGATCGTCGGTCAGTAGGGACGGGCGGAGGATGACCCAGTCGATCGGCTGGCGGGTGAGTACGACCTCTGCTCGCTTCTTGACGGCGAAGTAGTGTTCTTCGTCGTCACTCAGCTGCCGTTCGCGCCAGGCCTCCGGCAGGACGGACAGCAGGATGAGACGCTTCCCCGGTGACGCAGCGATCGCTTCCGACACACGCTGCAGAGCCGCGTCGTCGATGTCGTCCGTCACGCTCTGGGCTCCGGCGTTCGACCCCGCCGCGAAGACGATGACGTCCCAGTCCGAGATCATCGCCGTGATCTCCTCCGTGGTGGCGACCCCGAGCTCGCCGGTGACGGTCGTCGCTCCCTCGGCTTCGAGGGCGGGATCCGGCAGCGACGACCTCGTGAGGCCTGAGACGATGGCCCCTTTGGTGCGGAGCCTGGTCGCGAGGAGTCGGCCGACCCTGCCCGTGATCCCGAAAATGAACACGCGCGTGGTGGGTGCGATTGAAGCCTCCTCTGTTGAACCTTCGGTGGCGGCGATGGTGTCTCGTGACGTCATGGGTGATCCTCTCGATCCATTACCTACTGATAGTAACTTACCAAGAGTAGATAGTATCGGGGGATGGAACCCACTACGGACGACAGCCTGAGGTCGGCACCGAGACGTCGCCTCTCGTGGGACGCGCGCCACGCGCAGTTGCTCGATGCGTTCCACGACCTCCTCCGCACGCATGACCTCGCGGACGTCACGCTGGCGCGGGTGGCTGCGCACGCCGGCGTGACGAAGCCCGTGGCCTATGACCACTTCGGCGATCTGTCGGGATTGCTGTCCGAGGTCTACCGGGCCTTCGAATCCCATCAGCGAGACGCCCTGGTCGCGGTGCTCGCGGGTGCACCGCAGGATCTCACCGCCGTCGCTGACCTGGTCGCCGAGGCCTACATCGGCTGCTGCATCGCGGAAGGGATGGAGCTTGCAGCCGTCGTGTCCGCACTTCGCGGATCGACGACGTTGAATGCCCTCCGATCCGAAGCGGAGCTGGCGTATCTCGAGATCTGCCGCGAGGCGCTGGAACCATGGACCGGCGCAATCGACCCGGCATTGTTGAGTGCCATCCCCGGCGCCGGGGACGCCCTCGCCCGAAGCATCCTGTCCGGGGCCCTCTCGACAGCTCAGGCCTGCGCGACCCTCGCAGCGGTGGTTCGGGCCGTCGCGTCGGCCTCGGCCGTTCCTGATGCGACTCGAGAGCTCGGCACCTGAGCGGCGGCTTGCTCAGCGTGGGCCGCCCCCCCCGCTATGGTTGCTCCATGGCTCGCGCACCCTGGAATCGACCCGGCGAATCTCCACAGATACGACGGCTTCGCATCGTGATGTTCTGGACCGCCGCCGTCCTCGTCGTGGCATTCGTCGCCATCCTCGTGTACTTCGTCGTGCGATCGGCTGAAATCGCCGGTCTGTAAGAGCGACTCGCGGCGAGCCGCTCGGGCTCGGTGCGACAACGGCCTCTTCGCTGTCGCGGCCTTCGGATGCCTTCCCGGAGACGGGTTCGGTCACAGCCCCCTGGGGAAGCCGATCGGGCGCAGCTCGGGTGCCAGGTTCTCCCACTGCCAGGCACGCTCAGCTTCTTCGGCGGTCTCAACTGGTCAACGTGCCACCCAGGATTGATCTGGAGGTTCCTGTGTTCACAAAGGATCAGGTCAACGAGTTGTGGGACAGGTGGAAGGCCGGACAGTCTCGCTGACGGGTGGTCAGAACCCGAACGTGAGGACCGCTGATCTGCGCCCCTCGCGCAGGGCGTCCAATGCAAGCCGCTCGTGAGCGGGCAGGCTGACCGGTAGGTCGTCGAGGCGAAACCACGATAGTTCTGCGCACTTCGTTGGTTCTCGGATCAGTGGTTCGCCACCCCAGACGTCGCAGACGAAGAACCAGTCGACGCGCTGTTCCATCGGGTTCGCTGTGCCATCGGTGCGCTGCATGACAGCCACGGCCGATAGTGCCTCGGGTGCCACCTGGACGCCAAGTTCTTCCCTCGCCTCGCGGATTGCGGCAGACGTCGCAGTTTCACCGAGCTCGACATGACCGGCGGCACCCGCTGACCAACAATCGTCCATGTAGCCGGTGTTCTGCCGTCGTTGCAACAGGACCGATTGATCGCGGCGTAGGAAGACATACGACGCGGGAACAACGGAGAAGTGGCTCATAGGAGTCAAACCCTATGGCGCATAGCCGCTATGGACGCTCACTGGCCACCCGGGCATGATGGCTTCGATGAGGCTGCAACTCGCGTCCACGGATGACTTCACCACGCTTCGTCGCCTGTTCGATGATCCTTCCTTACACGGATGGGGCGGGCCGGGACGGCTGTCCGACGAGCTCATCCGCGCCAAGTATCTGGGGGCACGACTGCCCGACGTCGAGTGCTCCCTCGTCCTCGTCGACGAGCAGGCGGTCGGACTCGTTCAGCTGCACGTGGACGGGACTGACTTCGGTGGAATCGACCTCATCTTGTCGCCCTCCGCGCGAGGTCAGGGGACCGGTCGACGGGTGGTCGATGCCATGGTGTCCCGCGCGAGGGAACGGAACATCGCTCGACTCACCGTCGACCCGGACGTCCAGAACGAGCGCGGAGTGCGATTCTGGCGAGCCGTTGGGTTCGAACCGCAATCGACCATCACGGACGACAGCGGACGTGCACCGTATGTCCTCATGTCCCGCAGCACCGCTCTCGAGCCTGCGTCGGGACCGCGGAGTTCAGCGCGTCGATAAGCTCACCCCATGGGCGTTCTCGGCATCGGCGGGTTGTTCTTCCGCAGTCATGACCCGTCGGCGCGCGCGGCGTGGTACCGCGAGCATCTCGGCATCGAAGTCGGCGCGGAGGGCGAAGACGCCGTCTGGATGCAGGAGGCCGGCATGACCGTCTTCGCGCCTGTTGCGGGGACGAGCGAGTCGTTCGCTCACGACCAGCCGTTCATGCTCAACCTTCGCGTCAGCGACTTGGATGCCCTGACGGCGCATCTCGAGGGAGCCGGTATCACCGTCGAGCGTCGAACCGAGTGGGAGACGGAATACGGCCGATTCGTCCGCATTCACGACCCCGAGGGCCTCCCGATCGAACTCTGGGAAGTCCTCGAATAGCCGCCTCGGCTACCTCGTCGCCCGCGAACGCGCGCCCATATCCTCGGCCACGAGCGCCTAGCTGCCGCTGACGACGCTCACGGCCTGGAGGCCCACCACCACGGCGTTGATCGGTACGGCGATGATGAGCACGACGACTGCGCCGATGACGGCGACGATCGAGTGTCGAGGTGTCCGCTTGTGGACCCGCGCCTGCAGGATGAGCACGACGATGGGCGAACCGATCGCGATCGCGGCGCCGAGCACGAACCCGCCGAGCGTTCCGCCGCCACTGAGCCTGTCCTCGGACGGACCGAACTCACCCTGCAATGCGAAGGAGAGTTGGACGAGCCAGCTCACGACCAACAGCGCGAACAGGAGCAGCGTGATGCCGACGCCGGACGCTCGTCCGGTGACCGGTCCGTCCTGGTCGGCTGCTCCAGGGTCGGCGGCTGACACGGATCCAGCGGCCGACGCGGCAGGCTCCCTGGCTGAGCTCGGCCCTGACAGCGGTTCGGCCGGCGGCCGCAGTCCGTCGCCAGTGCTCGGTTCATCGCTCACGACGTGCCCCCCGTCCCTTCGATCAGACGCCGGCGTGCCGGCATCCTCATCAGCCTATTCGTCACATCGTGAGCGCCGCCCGCACCCGCGCGGCCAGGAGCGGGACCGTCTCCTCCTGGAACCAGGGGTTCTTGCTGCGCCAGCCGCGTGCGAGCGGTGACGGGTGCACGATCGGGAAGAGCGGGAGGTGGGTCTCCGCGGCCCGGACGTTCTCCGTCAGGGTGCGTCCGGCTCGCGGTCCGAGGTAGGCGCGCTGGGCGTAGGCGCCGATGAGGATCGTCAGGCGCACCTCGGTCAGCTGCTCGAGCAGGCGCGGATGCCAGCGCGGCGCGAAGTCCCGGCGGGGCGGCAGGTCGCCGCTGGTCCCCTTGCCCGGGAAGTAGAAGTCCATCGGGATGATCGCGACGTTCGCCGGGTCGTAGAACTCCTCGGGCGTCACACCCATCCAGGAGCGGAGGAGGACGCCGCTCGGGTCGTTCCACGGGATGCCCGACTCCTGCGCCAGGCGACCAGGCGCCTGACTGATGATGAGGACGCGCGCCTCGGGGGAGGCGACGACGAGCGGTTCCCACCCGAGCTCGGTGGCCCAGGCGTTCGACTCTTGCGCGGCGACCTCGGCTCGGAGTCGATCGATCGGATGCATCCCTGCAGTCTCCCACCCGCCGCGCAATACAGTGAGGGGATGGACGACGACCAGCGGCGACGGCGACTCATCCCCGAGCCGGTGGACCGGTTCGCGACCGGCGAGGAGTACCCCGAGTACCGCGTCGACCTCGAGCGCATCCGGTTCTCCCCGTACTTCGCGCGGTTGTCCGCGGTGACGCAGGTCGTCTCGCCCTCCGGCGTCGGCCAGGTCGTCCACAACCGGCTCACGCACTCGATCAAGGTGACCGCGGTCGCCCGTGCCATCGCGATGCAGCTCACCACGACCGATCCCGAGCAGAACGCCATCGTCGAGCGACTCGGCGGCTGCGACCCGGTCGTGGTGCAGGCCGCCGCCTCCGCCCACGACCTCGGCCACCCGCCGTTCGGCCACCTCGGCGAGCAGGTCCTCGACCGTCTGGCGCGCGAGCGGCTCGGTCTCGCGGAAGGCTTCGAGGGCAACGCGCAGTCGTTCCGCATCCTCTCCGCGCTCGACGTGTGCGAGACGGTGAAGGAGGGCCTCAACCTCACGGCCGCCTCCCGCGCCGCGGTGCTCAAGTACCCCTGGGGCCGCACCATCCACCGCCCCGACCTCGACCCGGCCGATCCGACGAGGATGCCGCGCGGGTCCACCGCCAGCCGCTGGGAGACCGCGCCGCCGAAGTTCTCCGCCTACACGCTCGACCTCGACGACATGCTCGACGCCCGCAGCGCGTTCACCGCGATCGCGCCCTGGCAGCAGACCGTCGAGTGCTCCGTGATGGACGTCGCCGACGACATCGCCTACTCCCTGCACGACCTCGACGACTTCTACCGGGCCGGCGTCCTGCAGCAGGCGGCGGTGGCGGTCGAGTTCCGCACCTTCCTCCGCGATCAGCACACCCTCGCCGCGCTCGACGCCGACGAACTCTGGAACCGCGCACCCGGCCACTCGCTCGAACTGTTGCGCCGGCGGATCGTCTCACGCGACCCGTGGATCGCCAGCGACGAGCACTTCCGGGCATCGGTCCAGCGCGTCGCGACCGAACTCGTCGAAGGGCTCCTCGCCGTCCCCTTCGACGGTTCGAGCCGCACCGAACGAGCCATCGAATCGTTCGTGTCGTCCTGGATCGGTCGCCTCCAGCGCTCCGTCCTCGTCGTCGAGGAGCCGAACGTGCGCTCCGGCCACGTGTCACTCCTGCCCGAGGCCTGGCACGACGTCACCGTGCTGAAGTTCGTCCACACCCGGTTCGTCATCGACCGGCCGGACTTCGCCACCTACCAGCGAGGCCAGTCGCGGGTGCTCGACGTGCTCGTCACCGAACTGGACAGCTGGCTCGACGACCCGCGCGACGGCCCGCGCGCGCCGCAGAAGCTGCTCGACTTCGTCGAACTCGCCACCGACGGCTACTTCCGCCTGCGGGCGGACAACCCCGACTGGCTTCCGGCCGACCCCGAGTCCGACAGCGGCCGCCCGCAGAGCGACCCTCGCGCCCTGGGCCGCCTCGGTCGGGCGCGCGGCATCCTCGACTACGTCGCGTCGCTGACCGACGAACAGGCGACGGCGCTCGCCGCCAGACTGCGCGGGGACCGCGAGGCCTGGGCCTTCGGCAGCTGAGCGCAGCCTGAACGCCGACCCGGTTCTGGGCGATACCCGACGCATTTCGGATAGGTCAGAGCGGGGGATCGCTAGAACATCTAGCGTTATCAACGGCGCCGGGAACCAGCCCGGAACCGAAACAGAACGGATGGCGCGCCTCATGGGAAACCTCCTCTACGGAACCCCTCCGACCCCGCACGAGATCGAAGACCGACTGCTCGCTCACCTGCAGACGGTCATCTTCACCAAGTTCCGACGCAACGAGAGCTTCGCGTTCCACCTCGAAGCCGTCCCCGGCCGTGGGACCGGACGTCAGTCGCTCTGGCTGAACCCGATGATCCCCCTCCAGTTCTCCTTCTACGGCAGCCGCGCCCCTGAGCTCAACCGTGAGTGGTTGGCCGCGCTCCTCGAGCAGGCCAACAGCGCCAAGGGCATGCGTGTCGTCCCTGAGCCGGCAGCCGGCGCCGCGAAGCGCGTCGAGTCCGCGGCCTAGGTCCGAGCGTCCGCTTCGGCGGATCGATCAACGCAACGACGAGCTCCGGCCGTCGGGCATCTGTGAAACACCAGTTGGGGGTGGGACCGTGACGACCTGGTCTCCGAGCGCGCCCGACTTCCTCGACCTGGATGATGCGCGCACGACGGGCCGACTGCTCGACCGCACCGACATCGTCTTCGAGACCTCGCACGTCAGCGCCGAGTCGGGTGGCGGCCTGTCACTCAGCCGTGTAGCCATCGCGCTGGACGTCGACGGCGACACCGTCCGCGTCCTCACCCGGCACATCGTCGCGTGGTCGCTCCGCGCCGAGGGTGGACTGATCGTCGTGACCGTCTGGTCCGAGCGGCCGACCGCCGTCCACGAGACGACGATCCTGCCGCGCTTCGCCAGCATCACGTCGTCCGCGATGACCGACGTCCTGGGCGCGGAGCACGGCTTCCTGCAAGGGACCGCCTGACATCGAGTGGACTGCTCCACGTCCGGACGCCCCCGTCGAGGGTGACAGTTCGGCACCGTCGTGAGATTCTATGAGCGATGAGCGAACACACGGGACCCGCCGAGCGGTCCGAGGTCGCAGGTCGCGACGTCGATGAGGCCCGCGACCTGTTCACCGGCGCCTACAACGCCGGCGAGATGGTCATCGAACCCACCGAGTCGGAGTTCACCTTCCGGTACACCGCCATCGGCGACGACGAGCTGACCCTGCGCGGCACCCAGTTCGACGGCCATGTCACGGGCACGGTCCTGACGCAGGGCGAGTACATCGTCTCCTGGTTGACCGGAGGCAGCGGCGCCACCGACCTCGCCGGTGATCCGGTGCGGCTCGTGCACGGGCAGCCGGCCATGTTCGCGAACAACCGGCTCGCCGAATTCGACTTCACGGACTACCGGCAGAACCTCATGCACTTCGACGGGAGCTTCCTCGAGCGGGTGGCCGGCGAGGTGGAGGGTACGAGCGGCCCGATCCTCTTCGACACGACAGCCCGACCGACCGGTGAGCAGCTCCGCCGGTGGGCCGCTTCGGTGACGTCCGTCGCCCGGGTCATCTATGACGACACGAGTCCAGCGCTCCTGCGGGCCGAGGCGAACCGTGCGGCGGCGGTCGCGCTCCTGGAGACCTTCCCGCACACCGCGCTCCACGCACCGGTCGAGATCGGGGTACCGAACGGCGGGAAGACCCGCGCCGCCGTCGAGTTCATGATCGCCAACGCGCACCTCCCCATCCGCACCGAGGACGTGGCGGAGGCGACCGGCATGAGTCAGCGCAGTCTGCAGAGTGCCTTCCGCAAGGAGCACGACATCACGGCGATCGACTACCTCAGGCGCGTTCGACTCGACCGGGTGCAGGAGGAGCTTCGCAAAGCCGACCCAGGGTGTGCCACGGTCGCCGAGATCGCCAACCGATGGGGGTTCGCCCACCTCGGACGCTTCTCCGCCTCGTACACCAACCGCTTCGGCGAGTATCCGAGCACGACGCTCGGTTCGTAGCCGTCGAGGACGGTCGGGTCAGAACTCGCCGAACTCGTCGTATTCGTCGAGACCGGACAGGTTTCCCGTCTCGATCGTGGGGACGATCTCCAGGGCACGGTTCGCGAACGACTCCACCGTGATGTGCAGGCCAGGGCTGGCGAGCACGTCGATGGTCCGGTCGGAGGAGAGCGGCACCCGGACGAATCGGCCACCGGCTTGGACGGCGGATTCGATCTCGGACATGAGCGCAGGCAGATCGACACCCGGTTCGATGTCGTAGGTGGCACGGCCGATGGCGATGCTGTACTGCATGACCATCACCTCCGAGCTCGGGTTGTTGATGCCAGCGTAGGGAACGGTCCTGAGGATGGCGGTGGGTTGACCAAGGCGGCGACTCATGCAGGGGGGTGTCGCCTCAGTCTTCCTCCTGGGCGGCGAAACTGCGCAGCACGGATGCGACGAATGCGAGCTCCCCGTCACCTGTGGCGACGCTGTTCATGAACGCCTCCGCTGCATCCACGTCGAAACCGTGGCTGAGCCGGATGCCGTTTACGCCGAGGAACACCCACGCAGACGCCCAAGCAGTGCGCTTGTTTCCGTCGACGAAAGCATGATTGCGAGCTATGGAGTGCAGTAGGGCTGCCGCTTTGAGGAAGTTGTCCGGGTAGGCGTCGAGTCCGAAAACAGTGCTCTGCGGCCGGGCGACTGCAGCGTCGAGAAGTCCGAAATCCCGCACGGCAGGCTGGTGGCCGAGCGCGGCGGCGCTGGCCGTGAGGACATCCTCGCGGTCGAGGAAGTACGCGGTCACGCGAGGCGCGCGTTGAGCTCGGCCGAGGTCGCCGCGACCTCCTGCGCGAGCTGGGCGATCATCCGCTTCCGGTCGTTCGCCGCAGCCAATGCAGCATCGTGCACGAACACCTTCAGGGAGGTCTCCGTACTTGAGGCGGATGCGCGGAGCTGCTCGAGTTCCGCGTCGGTGAAGGTCACGTTGAGTGCCGGCATGGATCGATGATAGCTCGTTGGTACCTGAACTGGTACCCGCTATCGCGCGCGGTCGACGCGGGTCTCCTCCCAGACGGGCTCGTCGGAGGCCTGCACCCGGCCGTCGGAGCCGAAGACGAGGAAGCGGTCGAAGCCGCGCGCGAACCAGCGGTCGTGGGTGACCGCGATCACGGTGCCCTCGAAACCCGCCAGGCCCTGCTCGAGCGCCTCCGCCGAGACGAGGTCGAGGTTGTCGGTCGGCTCATCGAGCAGCAGCAGTGTGGCACCGGAGAGTTCGAGCAGGAGGATCTGCAGGCGCGCCTGCTGTCCGCCCGAGAGGGATTCGAACGACTGCTCGGCCGCACCCGCCAGCCCGTAGCGGTCCAGCACGCGGCTGGCGGCCTCGCGGGGGAGACCCGACCGGTGTTCGTCGCCGCGGTGCAGGATGTCGAGCAGGGTCCGGCCGACGAGTTCAGGGTGCCGGTGCGACTGCGCGAACCACCCCGGCTGCACGCGCGCGCCGAGCTTGGCATCGCCGTCGTGCTCGACGGGGACGAGCGCGTCGCCCGCTGCGGCGAGGTGCCCCGCGCCAGGATCGGGATCCGTCCCACCGCCGGCGAGCAGCCGGAGGAAGTGCGACTTGCCCGACCCGTTCGAACCGAGGACGCCGATGCGCTCGCCGAACCGGATCTCCGCGTCGAACGGCTGCATGAGGCCGGTCAGTTCCAGCCCGGTGCAGACGATCGCGCGTCGGCCCGTGCGTGCGCCGCGGAGGCGCATCGTGACCTGCTGGTCCTTCGGCCGCTCCTCAGGCGGACCGGCCTCCTCGAACTTGGCGAGTCGGGTCTGCGCGGCGCGGTAGCGGGAGGCCATGGAGTCGTTGAACTTGGCCTGCTCGCGCAGACGCAGGACGAGTGCGCGGAGCTTCACGCGGTCCTCGTCCCAGCGCCGGCGGAGTTCGTCGAGTCGGTCGAGGCGGGCGTCGCGGGCCTCGTGGTAGCTGCGGAAGCTCGCGCCATGGGTCCACGTCGTGCTGCCGGCCGCGCCGACCTCGAGGGTGATGATGCGGGTCGCCGCTTGTGCCAGGAGCTCGCGGTCGTGCGAGACGAGGAGGACGGTCTTGCGGGTCTCGGCGAGCATGCCCTCGAGCCAGCGCTTCGTCGGGACGTCGAGGGAGTTGTCGGGCTCGTCGAGGAGGAGGACCTGCTCGGGGCCGCGGAACAGGGCTTCCAGGACGAGCCGCTTCTGCTCGCCGCCGGACAGCGTTCCGAGCGTCCGCCACTGCGCGCGGTCATAAGGCACCCCGAGTGCCGCCTCGCAGCAGCTGTCCCAGAGAACCTCCTGGTCGTACCCGCCGGCGTCGGCGTACTCGGCGAGTGTCGTCGCGTAGGCCATCTGCGTCGCCTCGACGTCGTCCTCCATGAGGGCCAGCTCGGCGCGGTCGACCGCCTCGGCCGCCGCACGGACCCGCGAAGGCGCGACTTGGACGAGGAGGTCACGGACCGTCCGGTCGTCGTCGCCGCGACCGACGAACTGGTCCATCACGCCGAGACCGCCGTCGATGGAGACGACCCCGGAGTCGGGCTGGAGTTCGCCGCGGATGATCCGCAGGAGCGTCGTCTTGCCGGCGCCGTTCGCTCCGATGAGCGCGGCGATCGCCCCCTCGCCGACGCGGAACGAGACCTCGTCCAGCAGGGTCCGTCCGTCGCTCAGCGTGTAGCTGAGGTCGCTGACGTCGATGTAGCCCATGGTGCGCACTCCCCAGGGAGCCGATCGCTCCCGAACGGGCCCGCGCAGGTTCGCGCCGGGCCGCCCACCGCCTGGCGAGCCGACCAGTCTAGCCGCGCGGGTACGGCCGCGCGCAACCGCCGCTGCGCACAACTCCCGGTCACTGAGCTTGCCCTTTCACTGAGCCCGACTCCGGTCACTGAGCCCCCACGCCGGTCACTGAGCCCCCACGCCGGTCACTGAGCCCCACCCGGTCGCTGAGCCCCCACCCCGGTCACTGAGCCCCACCCCGGTCACTGAGCTTGTCGAAGTGCCACGACCGCCCTTCGACAAGCTCAGGGACCGGAGGAGGCCGGCTCAGGGACCGGAGGAGGCCGGCTCAGGGACCGGAGGAGGCCGGCTCAGGGACCGGAGGAGGTCGGCTCAGGGACCGGGGGAGTTGCGCGGGTCAGGCGAGCGAGGCCGCGATGTCACCGATCCACGTGCGCACCGACGCGTCGTGCTCGTCGAACCAGTCGCCCTCATAGCCACGCGGGACGCCTTCGACCACCATGACGAGCGCGAGGTACAGCGACCACAGCCGCGCGCGGGTCCGGGCGTCCTCGTCGGGGAGGAGCTCGCGGCCGGAGGTCTCGCGGTAGGCGCGGAGGAGTTCCGAGTCGGCGGCGACCGTCTCCGGCACGTCGGTGAAGAGCGCCAGGGAGACGAGGTCGGCGGTCGCGTCGGCCCAGTGCGCGCGCTCATGGTCGATGACGCCGGTCAGTTGGGCGGCCTCCGCCCCGTGCTCGGGCATGACGAGGAGGTTGCCCTCCCAGAGGTCGAAGTGGACGAGTGTCGGCTCCGTCACGCTGTCGAAGGCCGGCAGCGCATTGTCGATCAGGTGTCGGATCTCGTCAGCCGCGACCGGGAGGTCGACCTCGAACCGCAGGGCGTCGGCGAGGACGGCCTCCACGACGAGTCGGTAGGCGTCGGCGGCGCTCGCCGCCTGGAGCTCCGGGCGGAAGGGGTAGCCGAATCGGTTCCCCTCGGCGAGGCCGGTCGCCGGATCGGTGGACGCGGCCTCCGCCGGGATGTCGACGTCGTCTGGTTCCACGTGGAACGGCGTGCGTCCCGCCTCGTGCAGGCGGGCCAGCGTGCGGCCGAGGACGTCGCGGGCGAGGGGGACGGTCTCGGTGCTGTTCGCCGGCCGGCCGGTGAGCTCGGTCATCACGAGCGCGTCGCGTCCGTCGAGCGTCGCCTCGAAGACGATCTCCGGCTGCGGCACCTCCGCACGGCCGAGGATGCGGAGGGCGAGCGCCTCGGTCGCCATGAGGGACCGCTCGTAGGTGAGGCCGGCCGCGTCCGCGGGTGAGAGCTTCACGATGACGCGCTCGCCGCCGTCGAGTTCGACCGCTGCGACCTCGTTCGCCGTGCCAGCTCCGAGCATCGTGATGGTCGGGCCGCCGGGCTGCATCGCCGGTCGCTCGGCCGCCCAGTGCTCGGCGACCGCGATCATGGTGTCACTGGGGCGAGGGGTTCGGCTCATCCGCCCACGGTAGCGCGCCCTTCGCCCTCCGTTCGCCGCTGGCCCGCTCGCCGGGTGCCCGTTCCCCTGCCACCGAGTGCCCCACCCCGGTCACCGAGCACCCTGCCCCGTTGCCGAGCGCCCCATCCGGTTACCGAGCACCCCTACCCCGGTCACCGAGCTTGTCGAGGTGCGCAGCCCAGAGTGTTCACAACTCCTGCTGGAGTCGCGGGCGGCTCACGCGGGGTGCGGGATCTCCTGGCGGGCGGCGTCGACGGGCTCATCCTGCAGGAGTTGTGGACGACGACGGGAGCGCTTCGCGGCGGTGGCCGCACCGATGATGACGATCAGGCCGAGCAGGGTGATGGCCGCACCGGCCCAGATCGGCGAGGTGTAGCCGAGGCCGGCGGTGATCGTGACGCCGCCGAGCCAGGCGCCGAGCGCGTTGCCGAGGTTGAACGCGGCGATGTTCGCTCCCGAGGCGAGCGTGGGAGCGGCCGACGCGTACCGCATGACCCGCATCTGCAGCGCGGGGACGGTCGCGAACCCGAAGCCGCCCATGAGGACGAGGGCGATCACGGTGGCGACGGGCGACTGTGCGGTCGCGGCGAAGGCGACCAGGATCACGGTCAGCACCGCGATCACGACGATGAGCGTCCGGTCGATGTTCCGGTCGGCCGCCTTGCCGCCCACGATGTTGCCGACCAGGAGTCCGACGCCGAAGAGGATGAGCAGCCACGGCACCGTGGTCGAGGCGAAGCCGCTGACCTCCGTGAGTGTGTACGCGATGTAGGTGAACGCGCCGAACATGCCGCCGTAGCCGAGGACCGTGACAGCGATCGAGAGCCAGACCTGGCCTGAGCGGAACGCGCGCAGCTCGGCGAGGAGCGACGCCGGGGCTTCGTCACGCTTCGGCTTCGGCACGAGTGCCAGGATGCCGATGAAGGCGATGACCCCGATCACCGTGATGGCCCAGAAGGTCGAGCGCCAGCCGAAGTGCTGGCCGAGCAGCGTGCCGAAGGGGACGCCGAGCACGTTCGCCGCGGTGAGGCCGGTGAACATGATCGCGATCGCGCCGGCCTGTTTGTGGGCGGGGACCATCGCCGCCGCCAGGACCGAGCCGATACCGAAGAACGCTCCGTGGCTGAGGGCGGCGAGGATGCGGCCGGCGAGCATGATCTGGTAGTCGCCGGCGAGTGCGGAGACGAGGTTGCCGACGATGAAGAGCACCATCAGGGCCAGCAGGACGGGCTTCTTCGGCAGTCGGGTGACCGCCGCGGTGAGGGCGAGCGCCCCGACGACGACGGCCAGGGCGTAGCCGGAGATGAGCCAGCCGGCTGCGGCCTCCGAGACGCCGAAGTCGGCCGCCACCTCGGGCAGCAGCCCCATGATGACGAACTCCGTGAGGCCGATGCCGAAGCCGCCGAGGGCGAGGGCGATGAGACCGAGTGGCATGACGATTCCTGCGATTCCTGGGGGTCGTGGGGAGAGTGCTGGTGGCCGGTAGGCGGGACGCGTACGCTGATAGTTGCAGACGCGCGATAGATATCGTTGCACGCGCTAGGTAATAGCGCAAGCAACTATGTGCGTCTGCAATCAATCATTCGATGTTCGAACCGAGGAGTCCCGATGGGCATCGCCGACGACGCTGTTGAGATCCGCGCGCAGGGGTGGCGGACGCTCGCCGCTCTGTACGGATCGATCGAGTCCGATCTGGAACGTGCGCTGCAGGCCGAGGCCCGGCTCTCCGTGGTCGAGTACACCGTGCTCGACGCCCTGGGGCGCCAGGACGGCTGGCACATGCGCATGCAGCAGCTCGCCCGTGCGACGGCCCTGTCGCCGAGCGCCACCACCCGGCTCGTCAACCGCCTCGAGGACCGCGCGCTCCTCACCCGCGTCCTGTGCGCCGACGATCGCCGAGGGGTCTACACCGAGCTCACGGCGGCCGGGAAGGCGCTGCTCGAGGAGGCCCGACCGGTGCACGATCGCGCCCTCGAGGAGTCGCTCACCACCGCGGAGTCGCTCCCGGAACTCGCACCGCTCGTGGAGGCGATCCACCGGCTGGAGCCCGTCGCCACCACCGCTTGACCCGTTCGCAATTCAGGAAGCCTCCGGCGTGTCCGTGCTGCGGCGCGGCGGAGCCGGCGAGACACGCGGGTGCGTCCTGAATTGCGAACACGGCGTCGGTGGGTGATGCCATGCTGAGTCGTCCGACTCGAGGGAGCACGATGAGCACCGCAGCACCGAACACCCGTGTCACCGCGCTCGTCGCACCAGGGTCCCGCAGAGTGCTGGGCGCCTATCTCGGCGCCGCGCTCATCTGGGGTGCCAGCTTCCTCTTCATGAAGACCGGCCTCACCGGACTCGCTCCGGCGCAGGTCGCCCTGTCCCGCGTGGTGCTCGGTGCCCTGACGCTCTGCATCATCATGCTCGTCACCCGACGCCGCTGGCCGCGGGAGCGCCGACTCTGGGCGCACCTCGCCGTCGTCTCCGTCTTCCTCTGCGTCGCCCCGTTCCTCCTCTTCTCCTGGGCGGGACAGTTCCTGCCGTCCGGCCTGTCGAGCATCCTCAACGCGACCACGCCGATCATGACGCTCGCCGTCGGCGCCGTGTTCCTGCCGAAGGAGCGACTGAACGGCCTCCAGGTGTTCGGCATCTTCGTCGGCGCCCTCGGCGTCGCGATCGTCGTCGGCCCCTGGCGTGTGCTCGGCGACCCGGCGATCCTCGAGTCCATCCCCGCGCAGCTCGCCTGCCTCGGCGCGACCCTCTGCTACGGCATCGCCTTCGTCTACCTCCGGAAGTTCGTCCTCGGCACCCACAGCTACGACGCGGTCGTCATCTCCGCCGTGGAGATCTCGCTCGCCGCCGTCATCATGCTCGTGCTCTCGCCGTTCATCGCGATGCAGCCCGTGTCGCTCAATGCCCCGGTCGTCCTCAGCATGCTCGCGCTGGGAGCACTCGGTACCGGCGTCGCCTACATCTGGATGACGACGATCGTCGACTCCTGGGGCCCGACGGCGGCGTCCACCGTCACGTACCTCACGCCCCTCGTCGGTGTCGTCCTCGGCATCCTCGTGCTCGGTGAGATCCTGCACTGGAACGAGCCGGTGGGCGGCGTGATCGTCGTGCTCGGCATCCTCGTGAGCCAGGGCCGGCTCCGGCTCCGGCGGCGCACGCCCCCACTCTCGGCATAGGGTGGCTGGACGGCCGCGCGCCGACGGTCGCGGCCCTTCCCACGGAACGAGGTTTCACATGCGCATCGCATCCGGGCAGTTCTCCGCCGGAACGGACATCGACGAGAACCTCGCCAGCGTGGTCGCCCTGCTCGGTGAGGCCGCGGCGGGCGGCGCCGAACTGCTCGTGCTGCCGGAGATGAGCAGCTACGCCACCTCGGAACCGCCGAGCGCGCTCGCCGCGATCGCCCAGCCACTCGACGGCCCCTTCATCACGGGCGTCGCCGCCGCCGCCGCCGCGCGCTCCCTCCCGACGGTCGTCGGCACCATCGAGGAGAACCCCGGTGGGTTGCCCTACAACACGCTCGTGGCGATCGACGCCGAGGGTGACATCACCGCGACGTACCGGAAGGTGCACCTCTACGACGCCTTCGGGTACGCGGAGAGCGACGGCATCTCGGCCGGCGAGCTCACCGAACCGTTCGTCCTCGAGGTCGGCGACCTCCGCATCGGGGCCTTCACCTGCTACGACCTCCGTTTCCCGGAGAGCGCGAGGCGTCTCATCGACGCCGGCGCCAACGTCATCCTGCTGCCCGCGATGTGGATCGTCGGCCCCGGCAAGGAGGACGCCTGGACCACCCTCGTGCGCGCCCGGGCCATCGAGAACACCGCCTACGTCGTGAGCGCCAACCAGACCGGCCCGCTCGCCACCGGCAACTCGATCATCGTCGACCCTGCCGGCGTCGTCATCGCGGCCGCCGGCGAGGCACCGGGCGTGGTGTTCGCCGAGCTCGATCCGGCCCGACTCGACGCCGTGCGGGCGCGGGTTCCCTCGCTCGCCAACCGCCGGTTCACCGTGATCCCGCGGACCGCCGAATGAGCGTGGGCGAACGCGTGAGCGACCCGGTCGGTCTCTCGGAGGTCGTCTCCATCACGCGCGACCTCATCCGGATCGACACCTCGAACTACGGCGGTGGGCGTGCCGTCGGCGAGTCCCGCGCGGCGGACCTCGTCGAACGCCTGCTCGGTGAGGTCGGGATCGTGTGCGAGCGCTTCGAGGCCGAGCCCGGCAGGACGAACCTCGTCGCGCGGTGGCCAGGTCGCGACCGCACCTTGCCCGGCCTCCTGCTGCACGGGCACCTCGACGTCGTCCCGGTCGACGCGGCCGCATGGACGGTCGATCCGTTCGGCGGCGAGATCGCCGACGGCATGCTGTGGGGCCGCGGCGCCGTCGACATGAAGAACATGGTGGCGATGATCGTCGCGTCGGTCCGGCGCATGGTGACGGCGGGGGAGCAGCCCGAGCGCGACGTCGTCCTGGCGTTCTTCGCCGACGAGGAGGCCGGGTGCGTCCTCGGCTCGCAGTGGATGGTGGAGCACCACCCGGAGCAGTTCGCCGGCGTCCGCGATGCGATCAGCGAGGGCGGCGGGTACAGCGTCACCCTCGGTGAACGAGCCGACACCCGCGCGTACCTGCTCAACACCGGCGAGAAAGGCGTGCTCTGGTTGCGGCTGACCGCCCACGGTGCCGCCGGTCACGCCTCGCTCGCGAGCCAGGATTCGGCGATCGTCAAGCTCGCCGCCGCGGTCGGCCGGATCGGCGCGCTCGACTGGCCGGTGTCGTTCACCGAGACCACGACGCACCTGTTCCAGCGGCTGCGCGAACTGACCGGAGCCTCCTCCGAGCTGTCGCCCTTCGAACTCGCCGCGCTCGTCGGCCCGAGTGCGTCGCGGCTGCGCGCCGGCCTGCAGAACGTGGCGAACGTCACCATGATCTCCGGTGGGTACAAGGAGAACGTGATCCCCGAGTCCGCGACCGCGACGGTCGACGCCCGGTTTCTGCCCGGCCAGCGGGACGAGGTCATCGCGCGCATCCGCGAGGCGGCGGGTGAGGGGGTCGACGTCGAGGTCCAGCTGGAGCTCATCGCGATGGAATCGCCGAACGACGGCGAGCTCGTCTCGGTGATCGAAGCGGTCATCGAGCGGCACGATCCCGGTGCGACCGTGCTCCCGCACCTCATCCCCGGCGGCACCGACGCGAAGGCGCTCAGCCGACTCGGCATCACGGGGTACGGGTTCATCCCGCTCCGGTTGCCGGCGGACTTCGACTTCCCCGGCATGTTCCACGGTGTCGACGAACGCGTGCCACTCGACGCGCTCGACTTCGGCTGCGCGGTGCTGACGGACATCATCCGCTCGGCCTGACGTACGCCGGTCCCTGAGGTGACTTACGCCGGTCCCTGAGCCTGTCGAAGGGCGGTGGTGGGCTCGGTCGGGGCACCCTTCGACAAGCTCAGGGACCGGCGCTTCGCTCAGGGACCGGCGCTTCGCTCAGGGACCGGCGCTTCGCTCAGGGACCGGCGCTTCGCTCAGGGACCGGGGGCCGACCGGTGTTCGGGTTCGCCGATCGGCCACCCGGAGACGGGTGGCACGGTGTTCTGGCGAGCTCGGGGTCCGGGAGTCTCGGCGGTACTAGCGTGCGGGTGGTGCAGGCGGAACAGGCGTCGGTGCCGTCGCGAACGGGCCGGAGAGCCTCGCCCACTGCAGCAGCATGATGGTCTTCGCGTCGATGATGTCGTCGCCGATGCGCGCGATCGCGTCGTCGATGTCGAGTTCGAGGAGTTCGATCTCCTCGCCCTCCTCGGCGAGCCCGCCCCAGTCGCCGCGACGCGCAGCGGGGTCGTACTCGGCCGCGTAGAAGTGCAGGCGCTCGGTCACGGAGCCGGGGCTCATGAAGGCGTCGAACACATGCTGGACGGCCTCGACCGCGAACCCCGTCTCCTCGCGGGCCTCACGGGCGACCGCCGTCTCGGGATCGTCGTCGTCGAGCAAGCCGGCGGCGGTCTCGATGAGCTCGCCGGTCGGGTGTCCGTTGACGTAGGCCGGGTAGCGGAACTGCCTGGTGAGCAGGACCTTCCGGGAGTCACCGTGGTAGAGCAGGATGGTCGCGCCGTTGCCGCGGTCGTAGGTCTCGCGCTGCTGCGTCGACCACGCGCCTGAGCGGTCCTGGACCCGCAGGGTCGTCCGGCGGAGGACGTGCCAGGCGGCGGCGACCAGTTCCACGTCGGTCACCTGGACGCGCGGATTGCCGGTGAGGTCGAGGCCCGTCTGGTGCAGGCCGGTGCGCCCGCGGGCGTCGGGGAGGTCTGCTCCGGGTTGCGGCTCCCGGACCGTCGTGGAATCGGCCATCCATCGAGTGTACGACCGCCTGCGAACGGCATGCCAGCGGGGTGTCCCGGGTGCGCCGCTCGGGTGAGCCCTGCTGTGCGCCGCGCCCGATCGCGAATGGCGACTGCTCTTCGGTTTTCGCGGGTTCTGCAACATACTGGTGGGAGCACCGGTCGCGGTCCACGGAGGACCCCCGTCGAAAGGCACTCGATGACGAGCAGCAATCCCGCCAGCAGCCCCGTCGCCAGCGGAGGCACCACGGCATCGGAGCGGTCGGTCGCCTGGGTCGTGACCACCCAGGACGCACCCTGGCAGGAGCAGGAGCCCCTCGGGTTCGGGCGGATGGCGGGGATGCCGAACGTCGTGGTCGACGTGACGAACCCGCAGCAGACCGTCGACGGCATCGGCGGATGCTTCAACGAACTCGGCTGGACGGCGCTGGGCCTTCTGCCCGAAGCGGATCGCGAGGGCATCCTGTCCGACCTCTTCACGCCGGGTGCCGGGCTCAACCTCTCGCTCTGCCGCATGCCCGTCGGTGCCAACGACTTCTCCACCGACTGGTACTCCTACGACGAGGTCGACGGCGACTTCGGCCTCGAGCACTTCAGCATCGACCACGACCGCGCGACGCTCGTCCCCTTCATCCAGGCGGCGCAGCGGTATCGGGGCGACCTGCGCCTCTGGGCGTCGCCGTGGAGCCCGCCCACCTGGATGAAGACGAACGGGCACTACGCGGCCGCACGCCTATGGCCGGGTTCCGGCGTCGACAACGGCATCCGCGACGACCAGCTGGGCTCCGAGGGGACCGATCTCTTCATCCTCGAAGACCGCTACCTCGAGACCTACGCCCGGTACTTCGCCCGCTTCGTCGAGGCCTACGGCGAGGAGGGCATCCGCGTCGAAATGGTCATGCCGCAGAACGAGTTCAACTCGGCGCAGGTGTTCCCGAGCTGCGTGTGGACGGCCGAGGGGCTCGCGCGGTTCATCGCCGTCCTCGGCCCGGAGATGGACCGTCTCGGAGTGCGGGTCTTCCTCGGCACGCAGGAGCGGCCGCACGACGCGCAGATCGAGACCGTGCTCCAGGATCCGTCGGCCGGCCCGTGGGTCGCCGGAGTCGGATTCCAGTGGGCCGGCAAGGGCGCGATCGCCGCAGTGCACCACGCCCACCCGGACCTCGCGCTCTACCAGACCGAGCAGGAGTGCGGCGACGGCCGGAACGACTGGCGCTTCGTGCGGCACACCTGGGGACTCATGCGCCACTTCTTCACACACGGTGCGCAGGCCTACACGTACTGGAACCTCGCGCTCACCGAGGGTGGGGTCAGCCGCTGGGGCTGGGCGCAGAACTCGCTCGTCGTCGTGGACCCCGAGACCCGGACCTTCCGCTACACGCACGAGTACTTCCTCATGCGGCACCTGGGGCACTTCCTGCAGCCGGGGGCACAGCGGCTCGCGACGATGAGCTGGACCGGGCACGAGAACCTGCTCGCCTTCCGCAACCCGGACGGTGGCGTCGTGCTCGTGATGCAGAACGACCTCGGCGAACCGCTCCCCGTCCAGATCGTGGTGGGCGACGACGTCATCACGCCGACCCTGCCGGCCGACTCCTTCGTGACGCTCGTCATCCCACCCGCCTGACCGTCGGTGCCGGAGGGACCCCTTGTGGGCGGTCGCGTCTGCGGCCTAGCCTCTCGCGTACCGGCAATGGCGACGGAGGACACATGGGCAGGCTCATCTACTCGGCGATCAGCTCGCTCGACGGCTACCTCGCCGATGAGGAGGGCCACTTCGACTGGAGCGCGCCGGACGCCGAGGTGCACGCCTTCGTGAACGAGCTCTCCCGGCCGATCGGCACCTACCTGTTCGGCCGACGCATGTACGAGATCATGACGTTCTGGGAGACGGCGGACGAGCTGCCGGACGAGCCTCGCGAGATCGCCGACTTTGCGGCTCTGTGGCTCGCGGCCGACAAGGTCGTGTATTCGACGTCGCTCGATGCGGTCTCGACGGCCCGGACGACGCTCGAGCGATCGTTCGACCCGGAGGCCGTGCGCCGGTGGAAGGCGGAATCGGACCGCGACCTCAGCGTCGGCGGCCCGCACCTGGCAGCCGAGGCGATGGCAGCGGGGCTCGTCGACGAGGTGCAGTTGTTCCTCTCACCGGTGATCGTCGGTGGCGGCTTGCGTGCGCTGCCGGCCAACCTCCGGCGACGTCTGGAACTCGTCGACGAGCGTCGCTTCGAGGCCGGCGTCGTCCACCTCCGCTACACCGTCACCGGCGAGCCCGTCTGAGTCGGCAGCGCGGCCAGCTCGCCCCGCGCACAACTCCTGCTTCTCCGATGCGGTGATCCCCGCTCATGCGCACAACTCCTGCTTGGAGTCGCGCGGCTCACTCGACACGCCGGGGCGTGCGGCGACGCGGCGCGATCAGCAGGAGTTGCGCACGGGCGGGGATCGGCGCCGAGCGTCCAGCAGGAGTTACGGACGGATCAGACGGCCTCGAGGATGATCGCTGAGCCCTGGCCGCCACCGCCGCAGATGCCGGCGGCACCGATCGAACCCGAGCCGGCGGCGGCGAGGCGCCGGGCGAGGTGCCCGACGATCCGGGTGCCGGAGGCGCCGATCGGGTGACCGAGGGCGATCGCGCCGCCGTTCGCGTTGACGATCGCGGGATCCACGCCGAGCTCGTCGGTCGAGTGGACCGACACGGCGGCGAACGCCTCGTTGATCTCGACCGCTGCGAGGTCACCGGTCGTGTGGGAGGTCTTCGCGAGTGCGGCGACGATCGCGTTCGACGGCTGGGCGTGCAGGCTGACGTCGGGTCCAGCGACGAGCGCGTGCGCGACGACGCGGGCGATCGGGGTGAGTCCCCGGGCTGCAGCGACTTCCTCGCTCATCAGCACGACCGCGGCCGCCCCGTCGGTGATCTGGGAGGAGTTGCCCGCGGTGATCGTGCCCTCGCCGCCGAACGCGGGACGCAGCCCGGCCAGCGAGTCGGCGGTGGTGTCGGCGCGGAGTCCGTCGTCGGCGCTCACGACCGTCGGACCCTTGCGCCCCGGCACGGAGAAGGGTTCGATCTCCTCGGCCTGGACGTCCGCAGCTGCTGCGAGCCGCTGGTGCGAGCCGGCCGCCCAGGCGTCCTGTTCCGGGCGCGCGATGCCGAGTGAGCCGTTGCGCTCTTCGGTGGACGAACCCATCGACCGGTGCTCGAACGCATCGGTCAGGCCGTCGTGGTCGAGGGTGTCGACGAGCTCGATGGCGCCGTAGCGCTTGCCGGCGCGCGAGCCCGACCAGGCGTGTGGGGCGAGACTCATCGACTCCTGGCCGAGCGCGACGACGACGTCGACCTCGCCGGCCTCGATGAGACGCGTGCCGGTGACGATCGCCTCCATGCCGGAGAGGCACACGGCGTTGATGGTGATGGCGGGGACGGTGAAGGGGATGTCGGCCCCGACGGCGGACTGCCGGGCGGGGTTCTGGCCGGCGGCGCCCTGCAACACCTGGCCGGCGATGACCTGCTGCACGTCGGCGGCGTCGACCCCCGCCCGGGACAGGGCCGCGCGGATCGCGTGGGCGCCGAGCTCGGTGGCCGGCACGGACGCGAACGCCCCGTTGAACTTCACGAACGGGGTGCGGGCGTACCCGACGATGACGGTGCTCATGCGTGTGCCTCCTGAGGCGTGGCGGGTGCGGTCGGCACCTCGCCGGTGGTGGTGGGGTCGAGTTCGACGGAGAACTCCGCGCCCGTCAGGGTGCGCAGCTCGGCGACGCTCGTGTCGGGCGCGAAGGCCCGCAGGACGAGCGCCCCCTCGACGATATCGAAGACGGCGCGGTCGCTGATGATGCGGTCGACGACACCGACGCCGGTGAGTGGGAGATCGCACCGCTCGACGATCTTCGGGCTGCCGTCCTTCGCGACGTGCTCGGTGACGACCACCACCCGCGGGGTCCCGGCGACGAGGTCCATCGCACCGCCCATGCCTTTGACGAGCTTGCCCGGGATCGTCCAGTTCGCGAGGTCGCCCGTACCCGAGACCTGGAGCGCGCCGAGGATGGCCAGCTGCACGTGACCGCCGCGGATCATGCCGAACGAGGTCGCCGAGTCGAAGTAGCTCCCGCCCTCGAGGAGCGTGACCGTCTGCTTCCCGGCGTTGATGAGGTCGGCGTCCTCCTCGCCCTCGATCGGGAACGGACCCATGCCGAGCAGGCCGTTCTCGCTCTGCAGCGTGACGCGGACCCCCGGCGGGACGTGGTTCGCGACGAGCGTGGGGATGCCGATGCCGAGGTTCACGTACTCGCCGTCGCGGAGTTCGGTCGCCGCGATCGCAGCCATGTCGTCTCTCGTCCACATGATGATCAGGCTCCTACCGGTGTCGTGGTGGCGGCCGCCGGACGGACGGTGCGCTGTTCGATGTCCTTCACCCGCGGCGTCGCCGTGACGAGGCGCTGGACGAAGATGCCGGGAGTGACGACAGTGTTCGGATCGAGGTAGCCGTCCTCGACGACCTCCTCGGCCTCGGCGATCGTCAGTCGGCCGGCGGTCGCGACGATCGGGTTGAAGTTCCGTGCCGTGTGCCGGAAGACGAGGTTGCCCTCGCGGTCTGCGCGGAACGCGTGCACGAGGGCCACGTCGGCGACGATGCCGCGCTCGAGGACGTAGGTCTCCCCGTCGAACACCTCCGTCGGCTTGCCCTCCGCGACCGGGGTGCCGACACCGGTCTTCGTGTAGAACCCGGCGATACCGGCGCCGCCCGCGCGCAGCCGCTCGGCCAGCGTGCCCTGCGGCGTGAACTCGACCTCGAGCTCGCCGTCGAGGAACTGCTTGGCGAAGAGTTTGTTCTCGCCCACGTACGACGCGACGACCTTCCGCACCTGTCGGTTCTCGAGGAGGATGCCGAGGCCCTTGCCGTCGACCCCCATGTTGTTGGAGACGATCGTGAGGTCGGTGGCACCCGTGTCCCGGAGGGCTTCGATGAGGTCGGTCGGGTTGCCGCTCAGGCCGAACCCGCCGACCGCGATGGTGGCTCCGTCCCGGACGACCTCGTGCAACGCCTCGGCGGCGCTCGACCAGTGTTTCGTCATGTCACTCCCTTGTGGATGGCGGGCCGACCTGACCACATGGTGGCACTGGCCGTTCGTCTCTCTTGTAGTCAGTCACAGCCGTCCTGCGGTGTCAAAGGTGGCATGGGGCCCGATCCCGGATTCGCTCATGACGTGGTCCCGGCTGCGGCGTAGGCTCACCATGTGGACAAACCGGGGGTAAGACGTGGCTGAGGGGATGCGCGGCGCCCAGGTCGTCTCGCGCGTGAGCCGGATCCTCAAGATCGTGTCGGAGCACCCCGGTGGTGCGTCGTCTTCGGCGGTGGCCGCGGCCGCCGGGCTCACCCGCCCGACGGCGCACCGCCTGCTCGCCTCGCTCGCCGCCGAGGGCTTCCTCGACCACGACGTCCGCGCCGCCCGGTGGCACCTCGGCCCCGAGCTGTTCCTCCTCGGATCGCTCGCGGCGGAGCGGTACGACGTCGCCGAGCTCGCGCGGGAGAGCGTGCGGATCCTCGCGCACGAGAGCGGCGAGAGCGCCTTTCTCTCGGTGCGTCGCGGGTTCGAGACCGTGTGTCTGCTGCGCGAGGAGGGGAGTTTCCCGGTGCGGTCGTTCGTCCTGACCGAGGGTGTCCGCTTCCCGCTGGGGGTCGCGTCGGCGGGGCTGGCGATCCTCGCGTTCTCGAGCGACGAGGAGATCGACGACTACCTGGGTCGCGCCGACCTCGTCGAGCGGTGGGGTGAGGCCCACGCCGCCGACCGCGTGCGCGAGCGGATTCGCGAGACGCGTGAGCGCGGGTACGCGGTGAACCCGGCGCTCATCCTCGAGGGCAGCTGGGGCATGGGTGCGGCCGTGTTCGACGCGGCGGGGAAGCCCGCCTGGGCGCTCAGTCTCACCGGGATCGAATCCCGGTTCCGGCCTGAGCGCCAGGCGTTCCTCGGCGGCCTGCTGCTGGAGCAGGCGCACGAGCTGTCGAAGCGGCTCCGCTGAGCCGGGTGGTCGGTCCCTGCGCTGCGCTGCACTTCGACAAGCTCAGTGACCGGCGGTGCGGTTCCTGAGCCTGTCGAAGGGCGGTGACCGGCGGTGCGGTCCCTGAGCCTGTCGAAGGGCGCACTTCGACAAGCTCAGTGACCGGAAGGAAGCGTCAGTGACCGGGCGTCCGGCTACTCCGAGACGGCGGACAGCTCCTCGAACTCGTCGTCGGTGAGCTCGATCGTCGCACCCTGCAGGTTGTCCTCGAGGTGCTCGATGCTCGACGTCCCCGGGATCGGGAGCATGACGGGCGAGCGCTTGAGCAGCCAGGCCAGCGCGAGCTGCGACGGGGTCGCGTCGTGTCGCTCGGCGAGCTGCGTGAGTGGGCCGTCCTCCTTGCTGAGGGCGCCGGTCGCCAGCGGGAACCACGGGATGAAGGCGACGCCGTGCTCGGTCGACCAGTCGAGGAGGTCCTCCGAGGAGCGGTCGGTGAGGTTGTAGAGGTTCTGCACCGACGCGATCGGAGCGATCTTCTGGGCCGCCTCGACCTCGGCGACGCTGACCTGGCTGAGGCCGATGTGCCGGATCTTGCCCTCGTCCTGCAGCTTGCGCAGCTCGCCGATCTGGTCCTCGAACGGCACGGTCGGGTCGATCCGGTGCAACTGCAGGAGGTCGATGCGGTCGACGGCGAGACGGCGGAGGCCGAGCTCGACCTGCTGGCGGAGGTAGGCGGGCACGCCGGTGGGCGTCCACTCGCCGGGACCCTGTCGCGTCTGGCCGACCTTCGTCGCGATCACGATGTCGTCGTAGGGGTGCAGCGCCTCGCGGAGAAGGGTGTCGGTGACGTCCGGACCGTAGGCGTCGGCGCTGTCGAAGAAGTTGACGCCGAGTTCGGCTGCGCGCTTGATCAGGCGGATGGCGCCGTCGCGGTCGTCGGGCTCGCCCCAGACGCCCTCGCCGGTCAGCTGCATGGTGCCGTAGCCGAGTCGGTTGACGGTGAGGTCGCCGCCGAGCGAGAAGGTGCCGGCGGCGGTTGCGGGGCGTGCGGTGGTGTCGGTCATGCGGGTGCTCCTTCGGAGGAATGCGGGAGTTCCAGCCAAGCACCGGCGACTGGGAGGCGCACCCCCTTGCGCGCCGCGTTCGCTGGCAGCGTTCCCGCCCGTCCTGGCTAGGCCGCCGCGGCCTCGAGGGCGGCGCGGAAGGCGACGATCGCGGGGCGGGTGACGCCGGCCTCGCGCGCGGAGGTGAAGATGGTGCGTCGCGGGAGGTCGGGCAGGTCGACGAGGCGACAGCTGGCCGGCTCGCCCGCCCACTGGAGGTCGGGGATGAGAGCGACCGCGTTGCCGGACTCGATCAACCGGATCTGCGCCTGGAGGTCGGCGGTCTGGTAGCGGACGTCGGGCTCGAACCCCGCACGGCGGCACAACTGCTCGGCGAAATGCCGTGACGCCGCTCCGTGCGGCTCCATCACCCAGGGGAGGTCGGCCGCGTCCTCGATGCGCAGGACCGGGTGGATCTCGTTCACGACCGGCGGGCACGCGAGTCGGATCGGGTCGGTCGCGAGCTGACGGCGGTCGAGCCCGGGGTGCCGGGGGGCGGCGTGGGCGGGGTACTGCTCCGCGACGACGACGTCGAAGTCGCGCGCCCAGGTCTCGGCCAGGGCGGTCTCCGGTTCGTGCTGCACCATCTCGACGCGGACGTCCGGGTGGTCGCGGCGCATGGCGCTGAGGGCCGCCGGCATGAGCGCGAGCGCCGCCGACTGGAAGACCGCGACGCGGATGGTGCCCGACACGGTCGTGAGGGACGCGCCGAGGTCGGCCTCGGCGCGCTCGAGCGTGTCGAGGAGGGCGTCCGTGTGCCCCACGAGGATCTCGGCCTGCGGGGTGAGCTGCACCCGTCGACCGACCTTCCGCAGGAGCTCGACGCCGGTCTCCTGCTCGAGGACGGAGAGCTGCTGCGACACGGAGGAGGGGCTGAAGTTGAGGGCTGCGGCGACCTCGGCGATCGTCCCGCGGATCTTGAGTTCGCGCAGCAGGCGGAGCCGTCGGACGTCCAGCACGGTGCCCTCCAAATCCATCGGCTCAACCGATGAATATCGTTCGAAAACCTTCGCTGTATCTTATTGGTCCCGACGCCGATACTGGCACCATGACCGACACTCTTGCATCGACGCAGCAGCTCGACCGCGACGCCCTCGCCACCGAGGCCATCGCCCTCGTCCGCCGCTGGCTCCAGACGGCCTCGACGATCCCCGCCGACGCCTCCGCGCAGCAGCTCGCCGGTGTGTTGAAGGACCCGACCGGCCTCGAGTTCACGGTCGGCTTCGTCGACGGCGTCGTGCGTCCGGAGGACCTCCGCGTCGCGGCCCGCACCCTGCAGACGATCGCCCCGAAGGTGCCCGCGTTCCTCCCCTGGTACCTGAAGGCCGCCGTCCGCTGCGGCGGTGCGTTCGCTCCGATCCTGCCCGGCGTCGTCATCCCGATCTCCCGCAAGGTGCTCCGCAACATGGTCGGCCACCTCGTCGTCGACGCCACCGACAAGAAGCTCGGCCCCGCGATCGCGAAGATCAAGACGCCCGGCACCCGGCTCAACGTCAACCTGCTCGGCGAGGCCGTCCTCGGTACAGGTGAGGCGGCACGTCGTCTCGAGGGCACCCACAAGCTGCTCGCGCGCCCCGACGTCGACTACGTGTCGATCAAGGTGTCGTCGACCGTCAGCCCCCACTCGGTCTGGGCGTTCGACGAAGCCGTCGAGCACGTCGTCACGAGCCTCACCCCGCTGTTCGAGCGTGCCGCCAAAGCCACGCCTGCGAAGTTCATCAACCTCGACATGGAGGAGTACAAGGACCTCGACCTCACCATCGCGGTCTTCACCAAGCTCCTCGACCTCCCGCAGTTCCGCGATCTCGAGGCCGGCATCGTCCTGCAGGCCTACCTGCCCGACGCCCTCTCCGCGATGATCCGTCTCCAGGAGTGGTCGGCCGGGCGTCGTGCCGCGGGCGGTGCCGGCATCAAGGTGCGCATCGTCAAGGGCGCCAACCTCCCCATGGAACAGGTCGAGTCGTCGCTCCACGACTGGCCGCTCGCCACCTGGTCGACCAAGCAGGACTCCGACACCAACTACAAGCGCGTCGTCGAATACGCCCTGCACCCCGACCGCATCGACAACGTGCGCATCGGTGTCGCCGGCCACAACCTCTTCGACATCGCCTTCGCCTGGCTGCTCGCCAAGCAGCGGGGGGTCGAGCGCGGCGTCGAGTTCGAGATGCTGCTCGGTATGGCGCAGGGCCAGGCCGAGGCTGTGAAGCGCGACGTCGGCGAGCTCCTGCTCTACACGCCGGTCGTACACCCGCAGGAGTTCGACGTCGCCATCGCGTACCTCATCCGCCGCCTGGAGGAGGGCGCGAGCCAGGACAACTTCATGTCGGCCGTGTTCGAGCTGAGCGAGAACGAGACCCTCTTCGCCCGTGAGGAGCAGCGGTTCCTCGCGTCGCTCGCGGAGCTGGACACCACCGTCCCCGCGCCGAACCGGCAGCAGGACCGCACGAAGCCCGCCGAGGCCTCCCCGGTCGACACGTTCGAGAACACCCCCGACACCGACCCGTCGCTCCCCGCGAACCGCGTGTGGGGTCGCGACATCCTGACGCGCGTGGCTGACTCCACGCTCGGGAACGACACCGTCGCCGCGTCCATCCTCGACAGCGTCGAAGCCCTCGACGCCGTCATCGACGGAGCGACCGCAGCGGGCGCCTCGTGGGGCTCGCTCTCCGGCGCCGAGCGTGCGGTCATCCTGCACCGCGGCGGCGACGTCCTCGAGCAGCGTCGTGCCGACCTCATGGAGGTCATGGCGTCAGAGACCGGGAAGACCCTCGACCAGTCCGACCCCGAGGTGTCCGAGGCGATCGACTTCGCCCACTACTACGCCGAGCGCGCCCGCGAGCTCGACCACGTGGACGGCGCGACGTTCACCCCCGCGAAGCTCACCGTCGTCACCCCGCCGTGGAACTTCCCCGTCGCCATCCCCGCCGGCTCGACCCTCGCGGCGCTCGCCGCCGGGTCGCCCGTCATCATTAAGCCCGCCCGTCAGGCTCGCCGCAGCGGCGCGGTCATGATCGAGGCGCTGTGGGAGGCCGGTGTGCCGCGCGAGGTGCTCCGCTTCGCGCAGCTGGCCGACAACTCGCTCGGAGAGCGCCTGATCGCCCACCCGGCGGTGGAGCGCGTCATCCTCACCGGTGGCTACGAGACGGCGGAGCTGTTCCGCTCCTTCCGTCCCGAGCTGCCGCTCCTCGCCGAGACGTCCGGCAAGAACGCGATCATCGTCACCCCGAGCGCCGACCTCGACCTCGCGGTGAAGGACGTCGTCGCGTCGGCCTTCGGTCACGCCGGCCAGAAGTGCTCGGCCGCGTCGCTCGTGATCCTCGTCGGGTCGGTCGCCTCCTCGCGCCGCTTCCGTCACCAGCTCGTCGACGCCGTCACGTCGCTCAAGGTCGGCTACCCGGTCGACCCGACCACGCAGATGGGTCCGATCATCGAACCGGCGAAGGGCAAGCTGCTCGGCGGCCTGACGACGCTCGGCTCCGGTGAGTCGTGGCTGGTCGAGCCGAAGCAGCTCGACGACAGCGGCAAGCTGTGGAGCCCCGGCGTGCGTGCCGGCGTCGCCCGCGGCTCCGAGTACCACCTCACCGAGTACTTCGGTCCCATCCTCGGGATCATGACGGCCGAGACCCTGGAGGAGGCCATCGCCATCCAGAACGAGATCGACTACGGACTCACCGCCGGGTTGCACTCCCTGAACCCGGCCGAGCTGCGTCTCTGGCTCGACGGCATCCAGGCCGGCAACCTGTACGTGAACCGCGGCATCACCGGCGCGATCGTGCAGCGTCAGCCGTTCGGCGGTTGGAAGAAGTCCGCCGTCGGCGCGGGCACGAAGGCCGGTGGCCCGAACTACCTCATCGGCCTCGGCTCGTGGTCGAGCGCCGAGAGTACGGCTGAGCGCACCGTCGGCCGGTCGGCGGAGCGCCGTGGCCCGAAGCCCGCTGTCGCCTCGTTGCTGCGTGCCGCTGACGCGGTGCTCACCGCCGACGAGTTCGCGTTCCTGCGCCGGTCGGTCGCGAGCGACGCAGCTGTGTGGGCGGACGAGTTCGGGGTCGCGAAGGACGTCTCGAAGCTGACCGCCGAGCGCAACGTGTTCCGGTACGTGCCGCGTGAGGTCCACGTGCGTCTCGTGGACGGCGGTTCGGTCGCTGAACTCCTCCGTGTCGTCGCCGCCGGTGCGACCGCAGGCGCGACCGTGCACGTGTCGTCCGCCGTCGCGTTGCCGCCGAAGCTCGTCCCGGCCGTCGAGGCCATCGCCGGTGGGATCACCGTCGAGAGCGAGGACCGCTGGTACGTGACCGCCGCCTCACTCGTCGGGACGAAGGCCGGCGCGCGCGTCCGGATCATCGGTGGGACGACCGAGGGTGTCGCCCACGCGACCTCCGGCAGCCCCGACGTCGCGATCTACGCGGGCGACGTCACCGAGGCCGGCCGCATCGAGCTGCTGCCGTTCCTCCAGGAGCAGGCGGTCTCGATCACGGCGCACCGCTTCGGCACGCCGAACCACCTCTCGGACGACCTCATCTGACCCGACCCCGCTCGGTTCGCAACGCAGGAACGCCCCGGCATGTCATCCCGACACGCCGGGGCGTTCTGCATGCCGCGCCGACATCCTCCTGAGTTGTGAACCTGTCTCAGGAGAACTCCGGCGGGTCGGGTGGGTGCGGGGGCGACGCGCCCGAGCTGTCCTGAGTTAGGTATGCGTGCGGAGACGAGGGTGGGCTAGCGGAGGGTGCCGTGGACGGCGAATTCGTCGATGCGCGCGAGTTCGGCGTCGTCGAAGTCCAGGCGGTGGATCGCTGCGTAGTTGCCCTCGAGCTGCTCGACCGAGCTGGCACCGATGATCGCCGACGTGACCGTGTCGCGACGCAGCACCCACGAGAGCGCCAGCTGCGCGAGTGTCTGGCCGCGTTCCTCCGCAATGGACTGGAGGCCGCGGGCTCGCTCGAGGTAGGTGCCCGTGATCGAGTCCTCGTTGAGGAAGTGGCTCGTCGCCGCACGCGAGTCCGACGGGACCGTTCCGCCGAGGTAGCGGTCGGTCAGCATTCCCTGCGCGAGGGGGCTGAACACGACGGCACCGAGACCGAGGTCGTCGAGGGTGTCGAGCAGGCCGTCCTCGACCTCGCGGGAGAACATCGAGTAGCGCGGCTGGTGGACGAGCAGCGGGACGCCGTGCTCACGAAGCGCGGCCGCCGCGGCGATGGTCTGCTCTGGGGAGTAGTTCGAGATGCCCGCGTACAGCGCCTTGCCCTGCTTGACCGCCGTCGCGAGCGCACCCATCGTCTCCTCGATCGGGGTCTCCGGGTCGGGGCGGTGCGAGTAGAAGACGTCGACGTACTCGACGCCGATGCGCGCGAGGCTCTGGTCGAGCGAGGACAGCATGGTCTTGCGTGAGCCCCACTCGCCGTAGGGCCCCTGCCACATGTAATAGCCGGCCTTCGAGGTGATGATGATCTCGTCACGGTGGGCGGCGAGGTCCTCGGCGAAGATGCGGCCGAAGGCGGTCTCGGCGGAACCCGCGGGCGGGCCGTAGTTGTTGGCGAGGTCGAAGTGGGTGATCCCGAGATCGAAGGCGCGGCGCACGATGGCCCGCTGGACCTCGATGCTGCGGCCTTCGCCGAAGTTGTGCCAGAGACCGAGGGACAGCGCGGGGAGGCGCAGTCCGCTGCGGCCGACGCGGCGGTAGGTCATGTCGTCGTAACGGGTTTCGGCTGCTTCGTAGGGCATGGTCTGCGCTTTCATCATCGAATCGTCGTGGTGCCGGAGGCAAGCGTACCGTGATCGTTCACGGCCGAGCCGATGCGGCGTCGAGTAGCGTGAGCACGTGTCGTCCACCACGCTTCCACCCGCTGAAGAGCCTGTGTCCCACCCGCGGTCCGGGTGCGGCGTCGCGATCGTCCGCGAGGGTCGGATCCTCCTACTCGAGCGCCTCCGCGAGCCCGAGGCCGGATCCTGGGGCATCCCCGGCGGGAAGGTCGACTGGATGGAACGCCTCGAGGAAGCCGTCCGTCGCGAGGCACTGGAGGAGACCGGGCTCGAGCTCGGATCGATCGAGCTGTTGTGCGTCGTCGACCATTTCGAGCAGGCGCTGCACCAGCACTGGATCTCGCCGGTGTACCTCGCGGAGGACACCGTCGGCGAGCCTGAACTCCGAGAGCCGGAGAAGCACGGCGGTCTCCGGTGGTTCCCGCTCGACGCGCTGCCGGAACGGGTGACCGTGTCCACGGCGGCGGCGGTCGAGGCGATCGCGCGGTCTCGCGGATCCAGACGCCCGGACGGCGCCGACTCGTAGACTCGGGCGCGTGACCGATCACCCGTCGTCCGACGCCCGCAACGACTTCGTCACCTTCGACGCGCTCCGGGCGGAGGCCGTCGAGCAGCCGGTCCGACGTGGAGCGGGCGCATGGGGCTTCTTCGGCACGGTCGCGATCGTGATCGGCGCCCTGTTGATCCCGGTCGCGCTCGTCAGCACCTGGGCGGACACGATGCTCCGCGACACCGACGCGTTCGTCGACACCCTCGCCCCGCTGGCCACGGACCCCGCCGTCCAGGCCTTCGTGGGGGACCAGGCGCTCGCCGCGCTGGAGAGTCAGGTCGACCTCGATGCGGCGGCTGCAGTACCGGCCGACCTCGCGGCGACCCTCTCGCTCCCGCCGGCGATCTCGGAGGTGCTCGGCGCGATCGGTGGCGACACCGCGGATGCGCTGCGAGAGGTCCTGCGTCGGAACGTCGCCGAGTTCGCGGCCTCGCCCGCGTTCGCCACCGCCTGGGCCGAAGCCCTCCGCGTCACGCATGAGCAGCTCGTCGCGGGCGTCTCCGGTTCCCAGGGAGCGGTCATCGACGTCTCGGCCGAGCAGGGCCTGGGCGTGCAGTTGGGTCCGATCGTCTCCGCGACCCGCACGTGGCTGGTCGACGCGGGGTTCGGCTTCGCGGCCGCCATCCCGGACGTCGACCGCGTGGTCGACGTCGTCCCGGCGGCGCAGGTCGCGCCGGTACTCAGTGGAATCCAGGTGATCGAGACGGCGGCGGGTTGGTCGCCCTGGCTCGCGATCGGGCTCCTCGCACTCGGGGTGATCCTGCTCTGGCTGGGGCGCCGCAACCCGAGCCGGACCGTCGCCGGAGCCGCGATCGGCGTCCTGCTCGCGGCGGGCCTGACACTCATCCTGCTCGGAGCGGCTCGGCTCGCCCTCGTGCTCGCGGTGTCGGTCGCGATCCCCGGCGGCGTCGGGGACGCGGCGGCGTCGCTGCTGCTGGGCCCGCCGACCGATGCAGCCTGGTCCGTGCTCTGGGTGTCGCTCGCCGTGGCCGTACTCGCCTTCGTCAGCGCCGCGTTGCGGCTCCCCGAGCGCATCGCGCAGGGCGTTCGGTCGGCGCGGGGTCCGCTGTCGGGCACGAACGCCTAAGCGCCGGTGGCCGATCCGTCGGCAGGGACGGCCCGGCTGGTGCGCGGTGCTGCGAGTCTCCGATGCCACGGCACCTCCACGAGCGTGTGGAGCAGCCACGACGCGGCGAGGATCGAGCCGAACCAGGCCAGGATGATCGGAGCACGGAGGAGGAGCGGCATGCCGTCGACGGCGCTCGGCGTGATCGCCTTCGCCAGCAGGATGAGCACGAAGACGTGCACGAGGTACGTGGAGAACGAGAGCTGCCCCAGGAAGCGCGCGGGGCGGCTGCGCAGCCCCGCGGTGGAGCGTGGGCTCGCGACCGCCAGGCCTCCGACGATGATCGCCGCGAAGGTGATCGCGGCCCAGGCTCGTGGTGCTCCGGGTTCGAGTGCGATCGCCGCGACCACCAGGCCGGCGGCGCCTCCCGCAGCGACCCACGCCGCTCGTCGGGTGGCCGGGAGGGCCGCCGTCCACTCCGCCACACAGATGCCGAGCGCGAAACAGCACAGCACCCGGAGCGCCGGGGGCGCCATGCCGTTCATGGCCGACGGGGCGACAGCGGCGGCGATCGTCGTCGCGCAGACGAGACCGACCGCGAGGGCGGCCACCGGGGCCGGGCCGCGCATCCGGCCGCGGAAGGCGAGGGCGATCGCCGGGAACAGGATGAACGCGAGGAACTGGGCCGACAGCGACCAGGCGGGTGGGTTCCACCACAGTGCGTCGCCGAACCACGCGCGGGTGAGCGTGAGTTCGGCGAGGAGGCCGATGGGCGGGAACGCCCCGTCGTCCGTTGGGACACCGACCATCGCCCCGCCGACGCAGAGCAGTGCGAAGGCGAGGAGCACGGCCACGTGTGCCGGGTAGAGGCGCGCCACGCGGTTCCGGAGGAAGCGACCGTAGGCGGGCCAGGTCCAGCGTCGATCCAGGTAGGCCCGGGCGATCGTGTACCCGCTCAGGACGAAGAAGACGTCCACGGCGAGTCCGGTGTGGGCCATCGGCGCGAGCCACGAGAGCTCGGGCAGCACGGAGAACAGCCAGTCCGCGGAGTGCGAGCACACCACCCACCAGGCGGCGATGGCGCGGGCACCGGCGAAGGCGGTGTGGTCGACGCGAGGTGCCGGTCGGCGGCCCGGTCCGGTCGCGCGTTTCGCGGGTGACGGCATGGTGCTCCTGAGTGGTCGGGCGGCGGTGAACGCCCCGGACTCTCATCCTAAGATGCTTTTGTACCTCATGCTTCTGTACTGTATGGATTGTGGACAAGACATCACGACGCGACGGAACGGCTCGGTGGCGGAGGACCGGAGCGGGAGCCGACCCCACCCCGGATCCCGAACCGACGGCCGTCGAGCCCGATCCCGACCCCGAAGTCCCGTCGTCACCACCCGACCCCGACCCCGCGCCGTCGGCGCCGACCGGGAGTGCGGACGCCCAGGCCGCCCCGCCCGTCGAACTCGTGCTCGAAGGTCCCGGGATCGACCCGACCGGCGCCTCCGTCAGCACCACCGCGGTCCTCGCCTGGTTCGCGGCTGTCCCGGCCGGCAGCACCGTGATCGTCCGCGGCGGCGACGTCATCGCCGTGGACGCGACGATCCGGATCGACCGTCGCGTCCATCTCCGCGGGCGCGGCGAGCTGCGGTTCGTCGGAGGTGTCGAGGCGGCCCCGGCGCTGAAGCTCATCGTGTCGGGCAGCTCGGTGACCGGTGTCCGGGTCAGCTACGCGGGCCCGCCGGCGTCGAGCACGGGTGAGCGCAACACCGGGATCAGCATCTGGGCGAGCGACGTCCTGATCGACGGCGTCACCGTCGACGGGTTCCAGAACGGCATCGCCGTGCAACCGGCGGGCGAGTTCGAGGGCGTCGTCATCTCCGCGTGCCATGTCCTGAACATCGTCGGCTCGGGCGGAGGGCGGGGATCCGCCTCGTCTGCGGGCGAGGATCGCGGCGACGGCATCACCGTCTGGGGTGCGCGATCGGCGATCGTGGGCAACATCGTCTCGGCCGCCCCCGGCACCGACGCACGGGTCGGCATCCATGCCGAGAACCTGCCCGACTACGCGGTCGACCCCGGGTCCTGGGCCGACTCGATGGTCACGATCGAGGGCAATGTCGTCACCGGGCCGTTCCGCCGGTCCATCGCCGTCGAGGGCATGGCCCACACCGTCGTGACCGGCAACACCGTGTCCGACGCGACCTGGTGGGGACTCGCCGTCATCGACACCCGATCCGTCGCCCTGGTCGCGAACACGGTGCGCTGGACACGCACGACCGACGACGACCAGGGGTCCGCCTGGGGGCCGAAGCGCTGCCCGGTGATGATCTACCGCGACGCGCAGGGAACCGTGGTCTCCGGGAACGTCATCGAGATCCGCGGCGTCGCGGCAGCGGGCATCATGGCCCAGGCGGCGACACCGCCCCGCGGTTCGACCACCGTCATCGGTGCCGTCGACGCGCTCATCACCGACAACGTGGTCCGCATCGCCGGCGGCACCTGCCCGATCGGGATCGCGCTCGATCGGACGAGACAACCCGTCGTCTCAGGCAACCGCGTCGCCGTCACGCTCGCATCGGGCTCGGTGGGCGGTGTCGTGTCGTACCTCGCCGAGGATGCGGTGGTCTCCGACAACTCCATCACCGGGGCCGCGACCTCCAACGGGTTCGGGGTGCTCCATCAGGGTGCCGGTTCGATCGTGGTCATGGGGAACCGCATCGACCGCATCCGGGTGGCGGTCGCCGTGAGCAACTGCACCGGTGGCGCGACGATCATCGGCAACACGGGACGCGAATGCGAGTACGGCCTCGACACCTTCGGCACGACCGGGCATTCGGTGGTGCAGGGCAACCGTTGGGAGACGAGCAACACGGCGCACGCGAACGCGCAGCCGAACACGAGCTACCTCTCCACGCGCCACATGGGGCTCGCGCGGCCGTACGGCGGTCGCTCCGGCGACATCCTCGTGGGGAACGGGCGACTGTGGGTGAACGATCAGGGCACCTGGCGGTCGACCACTCTCAGTTGAACCGACGGGCGGGCGCTCGGGAATCGAGTGCCCGCCCGTCGTGGCGTCGGTGTCGGATCAGCTGCGTGGTGCGTGCGCCGTGTCGGACCCGCTGGCGACGGCTGCCTCGTCGATCGCCGACTGCTCCTCGCCACCGCGGAACTGCGTGCGGTAGAGCTCGGCGTACGCGCCGTCGACCTCGAGGAGCTGCGCGTGCGAGCCCTGTTCGACGATCCGTCCGTTCTCCATCACGAGGATCGTGTCCGCATCGCGGATGGTCGACAAGCGGTGGGCGATGACGAACGAGGTGCGGTCGGACCGCAGCGCCGCCATCGCGTGCTGCACCAGCAGCTCGGTCCGCGTGTCGACGGAGGACGTCGCCTCGTCGAGGATGAGCAGCTTCGGCTTCGCGATGAACGCACGGGCGATCGTGATGAGCTGGCGTTCGCCGGCCGAGACACTGCCGCCGTCCGCGTCGAGGACGGTGTCGTACCCGTCGGGCAGCTGCCGCACGAAGCGGTCGACCATCGTCGCCTCGGCGGCCTCGACGACCTCCGCGTCGCTCGCGCCGAGTCGGCCGTACCGGATGTTCTCGCGGATCGTCCCCTCGAACAGCCAGGCGTCCTGCAGCACCATCCCGACCTGCGACCGCAGCTCGGCGCGGGTCAGGGCGGTGATGTCGACGCCGTCGAGCAGGATGCGACCTCCGGTGAGCTCGTAGAACCGCATGACGAGGTTCACGAGGGTCGTCTTCCCGGCCCCGGTCGGGCCGACGATCGCGACGGTCTGACCCGGCTGCGCGGAGAAGGAGAGGTCCTCGATGAGCGGCTTCTCGGGGTCGTAGCTGAAGGAGACGCCGTCGAACTCGACGTGGCCGTCGGTGTGCTCGGGCAAGTGTGCGTCCGCGGTCTCCGCGTCCTGTTCCTCGGCGTCGAGCAGCTCGAAGGTGCGCTCGGCGGACGCGACGCCCGACTGCAGCTGGTTCGCCATGCCGGCGATCTGGCTGAGCGGCTGCGAGAACTCACGCGAGTACTGGATGAACGCGGTCGCGTCGCCGAGGGTCATCTGGCCGGAGGCGACCCGGAGGCCGCCCACGACGGCGATGAGCACGTAGGACAGATAGGAGACGAAGGTCATCGCCGGCATGATCATGCCGGACACGAACTGCGCGCCGAACGCCGCCGTGTAGAGCTTCTCGTTGCGCTCGTCGAATTCGGCGAGCATCTCCTTGTCGCGACCGAAGACCCGCACGAGCTCGAGGCCCGAGAACGACTCCTCGATGTGCCCGTTGAGCGAGCCGGTGTTCTTCCACTGCGCGGTGAAGAGTTTCTGCGACCGTGAGCCGATGACCCCGGCGATCAGTGCGGACAATGGCAACGCGATCAGCGCGATGAGTGCGAGCTGCCACGACACGATGAACATCATCGCCGTGATGCCGAGCACCGTGAGCGCAGACTGCACGAGTTGCGAGAACGCCTGTTGCAGGGCGGTCTGGATGTTGTCGACGTCGTTCGTGACGCGCGACATGAGGTCGCCGCGCTGACGGGTGTCGAAGTAGCTCAGCGGAAGGCGGTTGAGCTTGCGCTCGATGTCGCGGCGGAGCGTGTAGACCACGCGCATGACGAGCCCGTTGAGGATGTACCCCTGCGCCCAGTTGAGGATCGACGCGACGATGTACATGCCGAGCACGATGATGATCAGGCGGCCCAGCAGGGTGAAGTCGATGCCCTGACCCGGGGTGATGTCCGACTTCTCGAGCATGTCGGCGTACTGGTCGTTGCCGGATGCGCGTGCCTGGTCGACGACCTGGTCGAGCGTCGCGCCAGCCGGCAGCTGTGAGCCCATCACGCCGTTGAAGATCGCGTCCATCGCGAGACCGAGGATCTTCGGGGCGATGACCGTGAGCACGACCGAGAGCACGACGAGCCCGACGACGATGCTCATCTTGACCTTCTCGGGGGCGAGGAGACCGACGAGTCGCTTCGCGGACGGCCAGAACTGCTCGGCCTTCTTCGACGGGGTGCCGCCGAACATGTCGCCGTCGGACTCACCCGGGGTGAACTCCGGTGCGAGCGCCTCCTCCTCGACCGCGTTCAACTCGGGAGCCTGGGTGGTGTCCTTCGAGGCGCCGGAGGAGCGCTTGTCACGTGGTGAACGGGCCATGATCACGCCACCCCTTCCACAGCGAGCTGCGATTGGACGATCTCGCGATACGTCTCGTTGGATTCGAGGAGTTCGTCGTGGGTCCCGCGGCCGACGATGCCGCCGTCGTTCATGACGATGATGTGGTCGGCCTCGCGGATCGTCGCGATGCGCTGCGCGACGATGATGACGGTCGCGTCGGCGGTGCTGTCGCCGAGGGCTGCCCGGAGTCGGGCGTCGGTGGCGACGTCGAGGGCCGAGAACGAGTCGTCGAAGAGGTAGACCCGGGGCTTCGCGACGAGGGCCCTGGCGATGCACAGGCGCTGACGCTGGCCGCCGGACACGTTCGTGCCACCCTGGGCGACGCCGTCGTTCAGCATCTTCGGCTTCGCGCGGACGAAGTCCTCAGCCTGCGCGACGTCGAGGGCGCCCCACAGCTCGTCGTCGGTGGCGTCGGGACGTCCGAACCGGAGGTTCGAGGCGATCGTGCCCGAGAACAGGTACGGCTTCTGCGGCACGATCCCGACGACCCCGGCGATCTGCTGCCGGGTGAGCTGCGAGACGGGGACGCCGTCGATGGTGACGTGGCCCTGCTGCGGGTCGTAGAGGCGCGGGATGAGCGAGAGCAGCGTCGTCTTGCCGGAGCCGGTCGAGCCGACGATCGCGGTGGTCTTGCCGGGCTCCGCCGAGAACGTGACGTCCGACAGGACCGGCCGCTCCGCGCCGGGGTAGCCGAAGGTGACGCCGGTGAACTCGACCCGTCCGACCGACGGCACGCGGATGTCGGTGCTCGTCGGCACGGTGAGGCTCGGCTCGGTGTCGAGGACGCTCTGGATGCGCTCGGCGCACACGACCGCGCGAGGGATCATCATGACCATGAAGACGCCCATCATCACCGAGGTGAGGATCTGGAGCAGGTACTGGAGGAACGCGGTGAGTGAACCGATCTGCATCTGTCCGGCGTCCACCCGCTGGCCCCCGAACCAGAGCACGGCAGCCGTCGCCAGGTGCAGGACCATCATGATGACCGGGAACATGAGGACGAAGATGTTGCCGACCTTGATCGACACCCGGGTGAGCGCCTCGTTCGCGCGGTCGTACCGCTCCGACTCGAACGGCTCGCGGACGAACGCCCGGACGACGCGGATGCCGATGATCTGCTCGCGCAGCACGCTGTTGATGCCGTCGATGCGGTCCTGCATCTGGCGGAACAGCGGCATGAGGAGGTAGACCAGGAACCCGACGATGATGAACAGCACCGGCACGGAGACCCACACGAGCCACGACAGCCCCGCGTCCTCGCGAAGCGCCATGATGATGCCGCCGACACACATGATGGGCGCGGACACCATGAAGTTGAGGGTCATGAGGACGAGCATCTGGACCTGCTGGACGTCGTTCGTGCCGCGCGTGATGAGCGTCGCGCTGCCGAAGCCGCCGATCTCGAGTGCGCCGAGCGAGTCGACCTTCCGGTAGAACTCCCGGCGCAGGTCGCGGCCGATGGCCATGGCGGTGCGGGCGCCGAAGTAGACCCCGCCGATGGCTGCGGCCACCTGGACGAGGCAGACGAGCAGCATGGTCATGCCGGTGGACCAGATGAAGTCCGTGTCGCCCCGGGAGACGCCCTGGTCGATGATCTGGGCGTTCAGGCTGGGGAGGTAGAGGGCCGCGATCGTCGAGACGAGCTGCAGCACGAACACCGCGACGACCCAGGCCGCGTACGGCTTGGCGTGTCGGAGGGCGAGGGCGAGGAGGGCCACGTGAGGTCCTTAGACGGTTCGTGTCCGGCGCGGGGCATCGCGCGGACGGGTGACGAGGTGGAGCGGGCCTGGCGCGAGACCAGTGCTCCGGTCGGCGGCGCAGCCGGACGGGAGCGTGAGGGGCGTGCCCGAGTGACGATACTCCGCGCCGGTGACACGGTGGTGTCCCGGTTCGGAATCGTGATGATCTCGGGTCAGTCGACGCCGACGGAGATGGTGTGCCAGCCCTCCGCGCCGTCGGGGACGACGTCGACGGGGGTCTCGCTCTGCGTCTTCCCGGCGGCATCGGTCGCACGGACGGCGATGGTGTGGTCACCGGCCGGGGCGTCCCACTGGAGGACCCACTGCACCCAGGTGTCGTCGGAGATCGCGGTCGCGAGGGTCGTGTCGAGCCAGTCGCCGTCGTCGATCCGGACCTGGACCCGGTTGACGCCCGTGTGCTGCGCCCAGGCGACGCCGGCGATCGCGACGTTCCCCGCAGCGACACGTCCACCGTTGCGCGGTACGTCGATGCGCGACTCCGTCTTGATGGGCCCGCGCTCCGACCAGCCGCGATCGGTCCAATACGCCCGGGCGTCCGCATAACGGGTCACTTCCAGCTCGACGACCCACTTCGTGGCGGAGACGTAGCCGTAGAGCCCCGGCACGACCATGCGCACCGGGAAGCCGTGCTGCAGCGGGAGCGGCTGCCCGTTCATCCCGACGGCGAGGAGGCTGTCGCGGTCCTCGTCCTGCAGGACCTCGAGCGGAGTGCCGGCGGTGAACCCGTCGATGCTCCGCGACAGGACCATGTCGGCTCCGGCCTTGGGCTTTGCGCGGGCGAGCAACTCGCGGATCGGGTACCCGAGCCAGAGCGCGTTGCCGATGAGGTCGCCGCCGACGGGGTTCGATACGCAGGTCAGCGTGATGATCGACTCCTGGAGCGGGAGGGCGAGGAGTTCCTCGAACCCGATCTCGACCTCCTGCTCGACCATGCCGGTGATCTTGAGGCTCCAGGTCGAGGGGTCGATGTTCGGCACCTGGAGGGCGGTGTCGATCCGGTAGAAGGAGTCGTTCGCCGACACGACCGGGGTGAGTCCGTCGATACCGAGTTCGGCTCCGGCGGGGACCGGCGGTGCGGCGACGGCGGCCGTCGGGAGCTTGAGCGCCTTCCGGATGGTCTCCACGGCGACCGCTCCGGCCGAGGCGACGCGCGCGCCGACGCCGACGACGAGTGCGCCGACCGCGGTGCCGCCGAGCAGGACGAGGAAGGAGCGCCGGGGGAGTTCGGCCCGCGAGGCGCCGACGACCGGCCGGGCTTCATCCGCGACCGTCGCGTCGTCCCAGGTGCGGAGCCGGGTCACGAGCAGTCGCAGGACGAGGATGCCGACCGCGGTACCGACGACGCTCGGGAACGCCCAGTCGAGGCCCGCGTCCGCGCGGGTGATCGCTGCGACGACCGCGACGACACCGACGAGCGCGAGCGCGATGCTGCCGACCACCGGTCGACGCTCCTCGAGGATCCCGATCCCGACGGCGAGGGCCGCGACCAGGACGCCGAGCACGATGAGCAGCACGAGCTTGTCGTTGGTGCCGAACAGGGCGATGACGAGGTCCTTCACCCAACCGGGCACGAGGTCGATCACGAGGGAACCCACGGCGAGCAGCGGCGAGCTCGCGGGGGCGACGAAGGCTGCGACGGCCTCGGCCGACCCGAGGGTGGCGACGGCTGCGACGACGCCGGACGCGCCGGCGAGCAGGGTGCGGCGGCGGGGCTCCATGTCCGTCATGCTACGCGCGCCCGCTGGGCGTTCCTCCCCGAAGCGGCTCTAGAGGGGCAAGTCGGCCGTCCATCCCCGTACCCTGGGGGGATGACCACAGTCGGGCTAGGAATCCCACGCATCGGGTCGCCGCTCAGGCACATCCCGGACGCTGCCGGGCGCCCCGACGTCGACGGCCTCATCGACCGCTTCGGCAGGGTCGCCCGCGACCTCCGGGTGTCGATCACGGAGAAGTGCTCGCTGCGCTGCACGTACTGCATGCCCGAGCAGGGTCTCCCCGCGATCGCCCGCGACGACCTGCTGACGCCCACCGAGATCGGTCGCCTCGTCGAGATCGCCGTCCGCGACCTCGGCGTGCACGACATCCGCTTCACGGGCGGAGAGCCGCTCATGCGCCCCGACCTCGCGGAGATCATCGCCCGCAGCTCGGCTGTCGCCGGGGACGCCTCGATCTCCATGACGACGAACGGCATCGGACTCGACAAGCGCGTCGACGAGCTCGTGGCCGCCGGGCTCACCCGCGTCAACATCTCCCTCGACACCGTCGACCGCGACCACTTCGCGCGGCTCACGCGTCGCGACCGCCTCCCCGCCGTCCTGGCCGGCATCGAGGCCGCCAAGCGCGCCGGGCTGACGCCGCTCAAGATCAACGCCGTCCTCATGCGCGACACGCTCGACGGCGCGGTCGCCCTGCTCTCCTGGGCGATCGAGAACGGTTGCCGCCTCCGGTTCATCGAGCAGATGCCGCTCGACGCCGACGAGGCGTGGGTGCGCGAGAACATGGTCGACGCGGCCGAATTGCTCGACGTCCTCGGCTCCCGTTTCACGCTCACTGCCCCACATCGCGAAGATCCGTCCGCTCCCGCCGAGGAGTGGCTCGTCGACGGCGGCCCGGCGACGGTCGGCATCATCGCCTCGGTCACGCGCTCGTTCTGCGACGACTGCGACCGAACCCGGCTCACGGCCGAGGGGACGATCCGCTCCTGCCTCTTCGGCGACGACGAGACCGACCTCCGGGGCATGTTGCGTTCGGGCGTCGAGGACGTCGAGATCGCGGACCGCTGGCGGGCGGCGATGTGGCACAAGCAGGCCGGGCACCGTATCGCGTCGCCCGACTTCGTCCGTCCCGAGCGGAGCATGGGAGCGATCGGTGGCTGAGACGACGACCCTGCAGGTGCTCGTGCGCTACTTCGCCGCTGCCGAGGAGGCCGCCGGCGTGCCCGAGGAGTCCTTGCCGGCGGTCGCGACGGTCGGCGAGCTGAAGTCCGTGCTGCTCGAACGGTACGGCGACGCGATGGCCAAGGTGCTCGCTTCAGGCTCGTTCCTCGTCGACGGCGTCGTCAGTCGCGACGACGCCCGTCCGCTCGGCGCCCGGGTCGACGTCCTCCCGCCCTTCGCCGGCGGCTAGGACGCCGACGTCGCCGAGCGACCGCGCTCGGCCAGGGCGCGGGTGGCGCGGTGTTGGAACCATCGCACGAGGTCCAGGATGCGATGGCGCCGTGCGTCCGATTCGTCCTCGTGCGACGCCCTGTAGCCGGGGATCGAATCGACCGGGTAGTCGTCGAGGTTCTCGCAGCGCATGGTCCAGTCGGGGAACCGCCGGTACTCGATCTCCTCCTCGACCAGGACCCGTAGCTCGCTGTGTCGGGTGTCCTCGTGCAACCGCTGCAGCACATGGCGGACGACCGCAGGGGGCCCTTCGATCACCTGGAAGAAGTCGTCGCCTCGCACGGCGAGCATGCCGGTGAGGCCCGAGCGTCCGTTGTTGTCGCGGGACTGCCGGAGGATCGCTTCGAGTGCGGTCTGGGTCAGCGGTGCAGCGGACGTGCTCACGTAGGTCACGGAGAGGAACGCGGATTCGGGCTGCGTCATACTCCGTGACCTTACACGTCAGGTGTCGGATAGGTGCTCATCGCGAGGCCTGCCAAGCGCGACGGGCCACCCCGGCCGACCGGAACATCAGCATCAGCGAGGAGATCGCACCGACGACGGTCGCCAGGAACGCCACGAGTGCGAGCATCTGGAGCAGTTCGCCGACCGGCGACGACCGGCCGACGTACGGCGGGATCTCGTCGGACACGGTGTTCCCGACGCCGAAACCGGCGATGAACATGGCGAGGAGACCGAGCCAGACGAGCATGGATCCGAGGGTCGCGACGTGGACCCAGTGCGTGCCGAGCCGCCCGCGCCATCCGAAGGAGGTGAACACCAGGATCGCCGTGAGACCGAGCAGGAACGCAATCGCGACTCCGACGAGGCCGACGGCCAGGGTGGTGGACGTGAACACCCCGTAGATCGCCTCGATGCCGTAGGAGTCGTCCGTCATCGCGAGCGGCGCCCAGATGAGTTCCTCGATGGGAGCGAGCACCAGCATCACCGTCGCGGCGATCGCCCAGACGACGACGGCGATGCGCTGGGCGCGGAGGTCACGGTGTGCATCGGTCGTCTGCATGGACTCCACGCTAAGCGCTCGGGGTCGGTGGGACGTCATCCCGCCGACGCGTCCTCCGGTGACGGTGCAGCACCGAGCAACGCCAGTCGCTTCGCCAGGTAGGGCGCGGTGCGGCTGTCGGGGTCTGCGGCGACGGCGTCCGGGGTGCCTGCGGCCACGATGCGCCCACCCGCGTCGCCGCCGGACGGTCCGAGGTCGATCACCCAGTCGGCCGCCGCGACGACGTCCATCTCGTGCTCGACCACGACGACGGTGTCGCCGGAGTCGACGAGTGCGTTCAGCTGCGCCAGCAGACGACGGACGTCGGCCGGGTGGAGGCCGGTCGTCGGCTCGTCGAGGAGGTAGAGGGTGTGACCGCGTCGCACCCGCTGGAGTTCCGTCGCGAGTTTGATGCGCTGCGCCTCTCCGCCCGACAGCTCCGTGGCCGGCTGTCCGAGCCGCAGGTACCCCAGGCCGACCTCGAGCAGGGTGCGGAGGCTGCGCGCCGCCGCCGGGACGGCCGCGAGGAACTCGGCCGCCTGCTCGACGGTGAGTGCGAGGACGTCTGCGATCGACTTCCCGTCGTAGGTGACCTCGAGGGTCTCGGCGTTGTACCGAGCGCCGTTACAGGTCGGGCACTTCCCGTAGCTGCCGGGGAGGAACAGTAGTTCGACCGACACGAAGCCCTCACCGAGGCAGGTCTCGCAGCGACCTCCCGCGACGTTGAACGAGAACCGGCCGGCCGTGTAGCCGCGTTCGCGGGCGAGGTCCGTGGCGGCGAAGGCCGCGCGGACGGCGTCGAACAGTCCGGTGTAGGTCGCGAGGTTCGACCGCGGCGTTCGACCGATGGGCTTCTGGTCGACCCGGACCATGCGGTCGACGTGCTCGAGCCCTCGCACCCGACGGACGGTGAGCGTGTCGGCGTGTCCGTCCGGCACCGTCGCCTCCGCCAGGCCGGAACCCTCGGCCGCATCCGGATCGGCGGGCACCTCGTCGTCATCGTCTGCGACGTCGTCCGTCGTCCGGCCGGCTGCCCGCAGGTGGTCGCGCACGACGTCGCGGAGGACCCGGCTCACGAGGGTCGATTTGCCGGAACCGGAGACACCGGTGACGGCGACGAAGGTCCCGAGGGGGATCGAGGCGTCGACGCCGGCGAGGTTGTGGAGCGTGATGCCCTCCACCTCGAGCCAGTCGCGCGCCTCACGGAGTGCTCGTCGCTCGGGAGCCGGACCGTGCTGTTCGGGGAAGAGGAACGGGCGGGTCGCCGAGGCCTCGACCTCGGCGAGACCCTCGACGGCCCCGCTGTAGAGCACGTCGCCGCCACCCTCGCCTGCACCGGGGCCGACGTCGACGATCCAGTCCGCGTTCCGGACGACGTCCATGTTGTGCTCGACGACGTAGACCGAGTTGCCCGAGCGCTTCAGCTGCTCCAGCACCTCGAGGAGGGGCTCCGCATCGGCCGGGTGCAGACCCGCTGACGGTTCGTCGAGGACATAGACCACGCCGAAGAGCCCGGAGCGCAGCTGGGTCGCGAGCCGGAGCCGTTGCATCTCGCCGGGGGAGAGCGTCGTCGTCACGCGCCCGAGCCCGAGGTAGCCGAGTCCGAGATCGGTGAGCACGCGGATACGCGCGAGGAGGTCGGTCGTGATGGCGACGGCGACGTCGGTGCGCTCGCCGGAGAGCGTGGTCGGGAGCGCGGGCGCCGCGTCGGTCAGCTCCGTGGTGGGCCGGATGACCTCGGCGAGCTCCGTCATCGGCAGGGCGTTGAGTTCGGCGATCGTGCGGCCGGCGAAGGTGACCGCGAGCGCCTCGCGGCGGAGTCCCGTGCCGTGGCAGAGCGGGCACGGACCCGAGCGCACGAACTGCAGCACCTTGTTCCGCATCATCTGGCTCTTGGAGTCGGAGAGGGTGTGGAAGACGTACTGCTTGGCGCTCCAGAACATCCCGTTGTACGGCTTCGCGACGCGGTCTCGTTGCGGCGTGATCTGCACGACCGGTTGCTCCTCGGTGAAGAGGATCCAGTCGCGGTCCTCCTGGTCGAGTTCCCGCCAGGGGCGGTCGACGTCGTATCCGAGGGCGATGGTGATGTCGCGGAGATTCTTCGCCTGCCAGGCGCCCGGCCACGCGGCGATCGCGCCCTCGCGGATGCTCAGCGAGGGGTCGGGCACGAGGGAGTCCTCGGTGACCGTGTGTGCGACGCCGATGCCATGGCACTCCGGGCAGGCGCCGACGGCGGTGTTGGGCGAGAAGGCGTCCGAGTCGAGTCGGGTCGTGAATCCCTCGGGGAAGGTGCCGGCGCGCGAGAACAGCATGCGGAGCGAGTTCGAGAGGGTCGTCACCGTGCCGACGCTGGAGCGCGAGCTGGGAGCGCCGCGTCGCTGCTGCAGGGCGACCGCCGGTGGCAGGCCGGAGATCGAGTCGACGTGCGGGTCGTGACCCTGCTGGATGAGTCGCCGGGCGTACGGGGCGACGGACTCCAGGTAGCGCCGTTGCGCCTCGGTGAAGATGGTGCCGAACGCGAGCGACGACTTTCCGGAACCGGAGACGCCCGTGAAGGCGACGATCGCATCGCGCGGCACGTCGACGTCCACGTTGCGGAGGTTGTTCTCGTTGGCTCCCCGGACGCGGACGAACGGGTCGGATGCTTCGGGGGCGTGTTCGGGCATCAGATCACCCTACGTCGCTCGCTACCGCGATGCGGAGTGGTTGACGCGCCCCTGCAGGTGTGCGGGCGAGGCTCTTGCCAGGAGGATCGCCGAGCTGAGACGATCGTCGGTTGCCCGAAGCGGGCGCAGAGTTGGAGTCCACCGTGTCTCATGAAGCCGATGACCCGCGAACCATCGTGGCGGCGAGCGTCGAGTACTGGCGTTCGCTCGTGCAGCGCCTGGCAGGTGCATCGGCCGTCACTTCGGTCGAGGAGGTCGACACGGCTTTGCCGTGGACCAACCTGAGCGTCGAGCCCGTGAACCCGAGAGCGGCCTCGATCGACCTGCTCCTGACCCCGCACGAGATGATCCTGCACCTCGGCCGACACGGTTGCCGGTGGGAACTCGACGACGGAGCGCTCGACACCGCGTTCGCCGAACGGGTGATCGACGCCGCGATCGCCGGACGCGCAGAGGAGCTCGTCGGAACGATCCGGTTCGCCGTGCGGGTCACCTTCCGGGACGGCACCGTCGAGGAGAACGTCCGACTCGACGGCTTCCTGGCCCCGACACGGCGCTGGATGCGCCGCGAGCCTTGGACGCGCTTCAAGCCGTACGACGTGGAGTGAGGATGTCTGGCGAGAACCGGTCGTGAACGATGTCGGGGGTGGACGGCAGGATCGTCCTCATGACTCGTGAACGTTCCTGGCACGGCTGTGTCTTCATCGGCGTGAGCCTCGACGGTTACATCGCCAAGCCCGACGGCGACCTCGGCTGGCTCACGGAGCTCGAGCCGCGGGAGCATGCCGCGGATGCGCCAGGGCAGCACCCGGCGCTCGACTGGGACTCGTTCTTCCCGACGATCGACACCCTCGTGATGGGACGCACCACCTACGACACCGTCCTCGGCTTCGGTGAGTGGCCGTTCGAAGGCAAGCGGGTCGTCGTGCTGAGCACCACGCTCGAGGCCGGGGACGACCGCATCACGGTCGCCGGGTCGGTCGACGAGGCGGCCGCCCTGCTCGACGAGGCCGGGGCCGGCCGCGTCTACATCGACGGAGGTAGGACGATCCAGGCGTTCCTGGGCGCCGGCCTCGTCGACGAGCTGACGGTGTCGGTCGCCCCGGTCCTCATCGGTTCCGGCGCACGCCTCTTCGGCGACCTCGACGCCGACGTCCTCCTGCGGCTCCGAGGCACCCACGCGACGCCCGAGGACGGCCTTGTGCGCATCACCTACGACGTGCTGGCGAAGGACGCTTAGGCGCCGTCGCAATTATTGCGTTTTCGCAATACAGCCCAATACAACGCGATTCCTACGGGGTGGACGTGCTGGCGCGCTGATCCTCCGCTCGGGCCGTCCAGTCCTCGAGGAGTGCGGTGATCGTCGACTCGTAGGGTGCTCGCTCGAACGTCAGGGTGAACGCTGCGACCTCTGCATCGCCGATCTCTTCGGTGTTGCCGTCCTGGTAGGCGATGTCCCGCCACTCCACGGTGCTGTCAGAGACCACGACGCTTGCCGAAACCGCGCCGCAATAGAGGTCGCCGCACTGGTGGCAGAACAGGAGGCCGACCCGGCCGTCGGAGAAGTCGACGGGCTCCTGCTCCGGGCCTGCCATCGAGAGCAGCGCGCGAAGGCTCGCGACCGCTGCCGGAGGGAAGTGTGGCGCATCATGCATGAGCGTCATGTCGTTGCACGGGGTGCCGTTCGGGAATCGCATGCGCTCGGTGAACGGCTCACCGTCGATCAGCCATTCGACGACGGCTACCTGTCGCGTCGTGCTGAGGTCCTTTCGGAACAGTCGCATGACGGTGTCCGTCTGTTCGTAGCTCGTCCACGCCCAGCCCAGTGTCGAGAGCCCGCGGATCGGAGGCTGCGCCTGGCCCTCATCGAGCCGATCGGTCACAGACCGACCCACTCCGTATCGCCGTCGGCCAGGTGCTGGCGCTTCCAGATGGGGACGGTGCGCTTGATCTCCTCGACCAGCCGCTCGCACGCGGCGAACGCCTCGGCCCGGTGCGCAGCGGCGACGGCGGCGACGAGCGCGAGGTCGCCGACGACGAGCGACCCGACGCGGTGCGCTGCTGCCACTCGAAGACCGGTCTCCGAGGCGACCGTCCGGCAGCAGTCCTCCAGGAACCGCTGGGCATCGGGATGGGCCCGGTAGTCGAGGGCGTCGACCGCCTCGCCGTGGTCATGGTCGCGCACGATCCCCCGGAAGGCGACGAGTGCGCCGTTGGCGGGTGCCGCGACGAAGTCCTCGATCGCGTGCGCGTCGAGGGGCGACTCCGAGATGAGGGCGAGGACCTCGGGAACCGTCGACTCACTCATGCGCGCCACCTCCGGCGATCTGGGCGACGAGGTGGTCGAGCAGGCCGTCGAGGACCGCGAGTCCGTCCTTCACGCCGCCGGTCGACCCGGGCAGGTTCACCACGACGGTGCCGCCGGAGACCCCTGCGAGCCCGCGACTGAGCGCCGCGGTCGGGGTCTTGGTCGACCCGAGGGTGCGGATCGCCTCTGCTATGCCGGGCAGTTCGCGGTCGAGGTGGGGCTGCGTCGCCTCCGGGGTGCGGTCGCTCGGCGAGAGGCCGGTGCCGCCCGTCGTGATGAGCACCGCGGGCGTGGCGTCCAAGGCTGCCGTGATCGCGAGGTGCACGTCCGCGTCGGACACGACCGTCACCGCATCCACCGCGTAGTCGTGCTCGGACAACCAGGTGGAGATGCGCGGCCCCGTGAGGTCTTCGCGCGTGCCCGCCGCACCGGCGGTCGACGCGACGATGACGGCCGCGGTTCGCGGACGGACCGTCCGCGCCACAGGTGCTTCGATCGGCTCCGACGCTTCCGGCGTCCAGTTCCCGCGCTTGCCGCCGGACTTCTCCAGCAGCCGGATGTCGCCGAGGACCGAGGCCGGGTCGACGGCCTTGACCATGTCGTGCAGGGTAAGGCCGGCGATCGACGCGGCCGTCAGGGCCTCCATCTCGACGCCCGTCTGGCCGGTGGTCTTCGCCGTCGCGGTGATGACGATGGAGTCCTCGGTGAACGCGAAGTCGAGGCTCACGGACGACAGCGCGAGCTGGTGACACAGCGGGATGAGCTCGCTCGTCCGCTTGGCCCCCGCGATCCCCGCGATGCGAGCGGTAGCGATGACGTCCGCCTTCGGCAGGCCGTCCGCTTGAACGAGCGCGATCACGTCTGGTCGGGTGGTGAAGGTCGCCGTCGCCGTCGCGACCCGCTTCGTCGTGGCCTTGTCGCCGACATCGACCATGCGTGCGCGGCCGTCGTCGTCGAGGTGTGTGAGCCCGGTCATAGTGCCCATGCTTCCACAGCGTCACCGGCGTCGAGCTCGAGTGTGTCCTCCGGGATCACGATCAGCACGTCGGAGGCCGCGAGCCCGGCGACGAGGTGCGAGCCGGGGCCTGCAACCGGTTCGACCCGGCCGTCGTCTCGTCGGCGTCCGCGGAGGAACTGGCGCTTGCCGGGCACCGAACGCACGGCGACCGCGAGTTCGGCCGGTGCGCGTGTCGCCTGCGGCAGCCCTGCGACCCGGCGGAGGACCGGAGCGACGAAGACCTCGAACGAGAGCTGGGTGCTCACCGGGTTGCCGGGGAACGCGATGATCGGGACGCCCCGGTAGGCCCCGAGCGCCTGTGGTCCGCCGGGCTGCATCGCGACCGAGCCGATCCAGCCGCCCAATGGCCCGAGGACGTCACGGACGACCTCGTGCTCGCCCATGGAGATCCCGCCGGAGGTGAGGATGAGATCGACATCGCCGTGGAGGTCGTCGAGCAGGGCGAGCAGGACGTCGGCATCGTCGACGACGCGCGCACGGGCGGCGACCTCGGCCCCGGCCGCGACGACGGCGGCCGCCAGCGCGGTCCCGTTGGAGTCGAAGGTCTGGCCGAGCGTCGGCGTCTCGCCGGGTTCGACGAGTTCGGCGCCGGTCGTGACGATCGCGACCCGCACCCGCCGACGCACCTCGACGGTCGTGATCCCGGCCGCCGCCAACACGGCGAGGTGTCGTGAAGCGAGGCGTACGCCGGCCGGCAGCAGCTCCTGACCGGCGCGGACGTCGCTCCCGCGCTCCCGGACGAACAGTCCCACCGGGCGCTCGCCGCCGTTGCGCGGACGACCGAGGACGACGGTCTCGACTCCGTCCGGATCCGTCTCGACCTCGCTCTCCTCGACGGGCACGACGACGTCCGCTCCCGGCGGCACGACCGCGCCGGTCATGATGCGTACCGAGGTCCCCGGCTCGAGCGGCGCGGGGTCGATCGGGCGCGCGGCGATCTCGCCCACCACCCGCAGTCGCGTCTCATCGCCCGTGAGGTCTGTTGCCCGAACCGCGAAGCCGTCCATCTGCGAGTTGCGGAACAGCGGCAGGTCGACCGGTGACGGCACCGCCACGGCTGTCACCCGAGCTGCGGCCTCGTCGATCGGTACGTGCTCGGCGCCGGTGTCGGTCACGTCGTCGAGGAGGGTGGCGATGTCGGAGGCGTGCTGCTCGACGGTCTTCCGACTCGTGGGCGCTGGCGTCGTCATGGTGGTTCCCGTCGTCGAGGTCGGTCGGTGGGGCTGCACGGGGTGTTCGGAGCCGCGGTCAGTAGCGGGGGACGGACGGGTCCACGAGGCGCGACCACGCGTCGATGCCGCCCTCGAGATGGACGGCCGAGTAGCCGCGCTCGAGGAGCAGGCGGAGCGCTGACTCGGACCGGATGCCGTGGTGACAGTAGACGACCACGGGCGTCTCGGGGTCGAGCCCGTGGAGCGTCTCGGGGAGCGAGCCGAGCGGCATCAGCGTCGAACCGGGCAACCGGGCGATCTCCGCCTCCCATGGCTCCCGGACGTCGAGCAGGACGGCCTCATCGTCGCTCGCCGCGAGCTGCGGTGCGGTGATCGTGCGTCCGCCGTGTCGCGGCTCGTGGGGTGCTGCCGCTGCGGCGCTCGCCGCGTCCCCTCCCGGTGTCCGGTGCAAGTGCTCGTCCAGCGACACCTGCCGGGCACCCGCGGGGTCGCGCTCGTACCGGAGTTCGCGGAACCCGCCGCTCAGCCCGTCGAACATCGTCACCCGCCCGAGCGAGAGGGTCCCGACCCCGGTGAGCACCTTGATCGCCTCGGTCGCCATGATGGACCCGATGACCCCGACCGTGGTGGGCAGGACCCCGCCGGCCTCGCACGAGAGCACCGAACCGTCCGTCGGCGGGTGGGGGAAGAGGTCGCGGTAGCGCGGGCCGCGAGACGACCAGCTGAGCCCGGCCTGCCCGCCGTACTGCGAGACGGCACCCCAGACGAGTGGGACGTCGGCGAGCGTCGCGGCGTCGTCGACCAGGTAACGGGTCTCGAAGTTGTCGCTGCCGTCGATGACGAGGTCGATCTCCGCGTCGGCCAGGAGGCCCATGATCTCGCCGGGTCCGAGGCGGAGGCGGTGCCTGAGGATCGTCGCATCGGTGTTGACGGCGAGGGCGCGGTCCGCTGCGGAGTCGACCTTCGGACGGCCGACGTCCGCGGTGCTGTGGACGGTCTGCCGATGCAGGTTGCTGAGCTCGACCGTGTCGTCGTCCACCAGGTGGATCGCGCCGTCACCGGAACCGACACCGGCAGCGGCAAGCGCCGGGATGACGATGCTGCCGAGGCCGCCGGCGCCGACGATCAGCACCCGCGCATCGGCGAGACGCTGTTGCGCCGCTGGTCCGAACCCGGGGAGGGCGAGCTGCCTGGCGTACCGCGCGGTCGAGGACATGCGCCGATTATCCCACCGGCACCGTGCCCGCCGGCCCTCAGACCGCATCCGCTCGCGTCCGCAGGAGGCAGCAGGCGCCGCCACGGGAAACCGACAGGAGTGGTGAAGTGGCACGACGCGTCGATCGATGCTGGGATGGACGCATGGATGACCACCTCCCCATCGTCGAGTTCGCGTTCCCCGGCCCGCTGCGGGACAGGCTGGTGGCGGCGATCGAGTCCGGCGAGAAGGTCGCGACGAGTTCCCTGGCGCACGAGTACGAGGTGGCAGGCGAGGAGTTGCCGGCGGTCGGGCAGCGCGGAATCGTCGTCGATTCCGATGGCGCTCACCGCTTCGTCATCGAGACGGCGGGTGTCGAGGTGGTACCGCTGGACGAGGTACCACTGGCTCACGCTCTGGCGGAGGGCGAAGGCTACGCGTCGGTCGCCGACTGGCGTGCCGGTCACGAGCGGTTCTGGACCTCACCGGAGATGCAGGCCGAACTCGGCGCCGACTTCCACCTCGACGACACGACGCTCGTCGTCCTCGAACGGTTCGCCCTCATCGCCCGGGACTGAGGCCGATCAGACCGGCTTGACGGGCGTGCGCAGGAGGCAGAAGGCGTTGCCCTCGGGATCGGCGAGGACGTGCCACGACTCGTCGCCCGTCTGCCCGATGTCCGTCGGGCGCGCTCCGAGGGCCAACAGGCGCTCGAGCTCGGCGTCTTGGTCGCCGTCGGTCGGGCTGACGTCGATATGGAGCTTCGACTTCGGCTGCGGCGGGTCGTCGCTGCGGCTGAGGATGATGGTCGGCTGCGATCCACCGAAGCCGTCCCGCGCTCCGATCTCCACCCCGTCCTCGTCTCGGTCGAGCACGACGAAGTCGAGGACCTCGCACCAGAAGCGGGCGAGCGCTTCCGGATCGCGGCAGTCCAGGACGAGTTCACTGATGCGGCATGACATGACGGCACGCTACCCCGCACGCGTCGTGCAGCGGAACCCGTTGCGGATCGGCTAGGACTCGTCCCCAGCGGTCTCGGCCCAACGGGTCAGCGTGATCACGAACCCACGGACGAGGCGGTCGAAGCTGCGGTCGAGATCTCGCTCGAGGCCGAAGGAGCCTGCCGCCTCGAGCGAGACGAAGCCGTGCAGGGTGGACCGGAACGCGCGGATCGCGTCGATGGCGTCGTCGCCGCGGAGCTCGTAGGCCGTGAGGACGTCGGTGATGACCTGGATGGCACCGAGCGATGCCGCCGTGTCCTCCACGTCCTCCGGCCCGGCGATCCACTGTGCGGCCGTATAGCGTGCCGGGTGCTTCAGGGCCCACTCCCGGTAGGCCCCGGCCATCACCGTGATCGCGTCCGCGCCCGAACGGCCGACGGCCGCGCGCAGCAGGACGTCGCCGAGCTCGCCCTTGGCCTGGAGGGAGATGCTCCGGCGGAGTCCGGCGAGTGAGTCGAGGTGCTTGTAGAGCGAGGGCTGCCGGACGCCGAGCCGTTCGGCGAGGGCGGCGAGGGTCAGCCCCTCGAGCCCGACCTCGTCGGCGAGTTCAGCCGCTTCGTCCACCACGCGCGCGCGGCTGAGTCCCGCCCTAGGCACGGTGCAGCGCCGACTGGAGGAAGCCGAGGACGGCCTGCGAGGTGACCTCGGGCTGCTGGGCCTGCGGGTAGTGGCCGGCGTCCTCGACGAGGACGACCTCCGCGTGCAGGGTGTCGCCGATCCAGTGGGCCTCTGCCGCGGGGTCCGGGAAGTCGGGGTCCTTGGTGCCCATGATCACGAGCGTCGGAGCGCTCACGCCGGGGAGCGCAGCCTCGGCCGGGGCGTGGTCGGTCTGTCTCGTCGTCTGCGAGAAGGCCTTGCCGTAGGCGGGGCGACGCAGGCTCGCGAAGACGTCGGCGAGGTAGTCGTCGAAGTCGACCGGCTTCCGGCCCGCGTTCAGCGTGGGGAGGTAGGCCTTCCAGACCCGTGCGATCCACAGCGGAGCCATCATGGCGCGGAAGACCGCCTGCATGACGGCGCCCGCCTTCGGGTTGCGGACGAAGGGCCCGACGAGGACGAGACCGGACACGTCCTCCGGGTGCTCGGCGGCGACGATCACGCCCGCGCCGGCAGCGAGGGAGTTCCCGATGATGACGGCCGGGCCGCCGAGGTCGCGGATGAGGGCGTGGACGTCCGAGGCGGTCGCGACGTCGCCGTACGAGGAGAACGTCGTGTCGCTGTCGCCGTGACCACGGAGGTCGGTGGAGGCGACGCGGTACCCGGCCTGGACGAGCGCGGGAGCGAGGAAGCGGTAGGAGGAGCGGAGCTCGCCCATTCCCGGGACGAGGACGACGAGCGGGCCGTCGCCCTGGATCTCGTAGGCGATCTTGCCCTCGGGACGGTCGAGGTAGCGGGTGGCAGGCCCTGTCGATGCCGGGTTCGTGTTCATGAAGCTAGTCTGCATCGCCGTTTGGCTAATGTCAATAGCTTTTATGGACGAGGTTCATTCGCCCATCTTTGGGCGACAGAAGCTCCGTTCGCCCGAGAATGGGCGAACGAGTGCGGGGGAGGGGTGGTCAGCCGAGGTCCGTCCACCAGCGCACGCCGTCGAGGGTGACGCGCGTGGTCTCCTCGTGATGGAGGACGACGAGCAGGACGTCGTCGCAGTGCCGACAGCGCACCACCCATGCGTCCGGGGTGCCGAACACCAGCTCCGCGGCGAGGGGCGAGACGTCGTGGCACCCGAGGCACTGCGACATCGTCCCGCTCGGGTCGGTGCCGGTCAGTTCCGACAGGGTTCCGGCGAGGACGTTCCCGTCCAGATGCGAGGTCATCACGCGCCTCCGAACCGCTCGGTCTTGATGCGGGCGGGATCATGGCCGATTGCGACCAGGGTGTCGGCGACCGCCTCGACGAAGCCGGTCGGTCCGCAGACGAACACCGACGGGGCCTCGCCGCCGGTGACCTCGAGCGCCTGCAGGTCGGCCGCCACCAGGCGGCCGGCGGGACGAGGCCAGCCGTCGGGCGCTCGCCGGGTGTAGATCCAGGTGACCTCGACCCCGGTCGCCGCAGCGAGCTCGTCGGCGAAGAAGGCGTCCTGCGGTGAGCGGACCGAGTACACGAGTCGGAACGGCGTCGTGCTCCCGGCCGCCTCGTGCGCTCGCACCATCGCCATGAGCGGCACGATGCCCGAACCTCCGCCGATCAGGAGGACCGGCTCCGTGTCCTCGGGGCGCCAGACGAACCAGCCGCCCAGTGGGCCACGCACCTCGACCTGGTCGCCGACCTCGATCGCGTCGACGAGGAACGGGGAGACCTCGCCGTCGGGGACCCGGTCGACGGCGATCTCGATGCGGTCACCGGCGTCCGCCGAGGCGATCGAGTAGGAGCGGACCGCCTGGTAGCCGTCGGGCGCCGTGAGGCGGACGTCGGCGTGCTGCCCGGCCAGGTTCCCGCCCCAGCCGGGGGCGTCCAGGATGAGGCTCCGCCCCGATGGGGTCAGCTGCGTCGCCGTGACCACGGTGGCCGCCTTCCAGACGTCGACATGGCCCGTGCGCCTCACGAGTACCGCTGTTCGAGCCAGGGGTCACCGTAGGCGTGATAGCCGTTCTGCTCCCAGAACCCCGGTTCGTCGTCCTGCTGCATGACGAGGCCGCGGATCCACTTCGCGCTCTTCCAGAAGTAGAGGTGCGGGATGAGGAGTCGTGCCGGGCCGCCGTGCTCCGCGGCGAGCGGCTCGCCGTCGAAGCCGGTGGCGATCCAGGCCTTGCCGTCCAGGAGGTCGTCGAGTGGGACGTTGGTCGTGTAACCGCCGTAGGAGTGGGCCATCACGAAGTCGTAGCCGCTCTCGACCTCGGCGAAGAGCGTGTCGAGGGAGACGCCCTGCCAGCTCGTGCCGAGCTTCGTCCAGCGGGTCACGCAGTGGATGTCGCGGGTGATGTCGTCCTGCTGGAGGGCCTGCATGGCCGCCCAGTCCCAGCGGTGGGTCTCGCCGGTCTCCGTGCGGATCTGGAACTCCCACTCATCGGTGTCGATCCGCGGCGTGGGTCCGGCGGACAGGACGGGGAAGTCTTCGGTGAGGAACTGGCCGGGCGGGAGTCGGTCGTCCTGCTCCCGTGCCCGTCCTCCGAAACCGCGTGTGAACACCGCCATGTCGACCTCCTCAGGATGGTCATCACCCTAGTGAGCAGGTGTCGGTGAAGCCAGGCCCTCCTGGGGTCACCAAGTGGTTCCGGCCTCGCTCAGCCGGTGATGAGGTTCGACAGCGCGTCGATCGAGTGGACGACGGCGAGCGCCCCGGTGGCCTCAGCCGGCGAGCCGTAGCCCCACTCGACGAGGATCGTCGGGATCCCGTGCGCAGCCGCGCCCTCGATATCGTGGAGGCGGTCGCCGACCAGTACGGTGCGGGACGTGTCGACGCCGGCGGCCGTGAGGCGCCGGAGGGCCTCGCCGACGACGTCGGCCTTGCTGCTGCGGACCTCGTCCTCGGAGGCGCCCGTGACGACGGTGAAGTACTGGCTCAGGCCGAAGTGGTCGAGGATCGTGTTCGCCTGCGACTCGGGCTTCGAGGTCGCGAGCCCGATCGGGATCCCGGCCTCGGATATGCGCGCGAGCAGCCCGGCGACGCCTGGGAACACCGCGGTGCCGACCTCGGCGCCCTCGATGGCGACCTGGCGGCGGTACTCGGTGAGGGCGAGCTGCGACTGCAGCGGGTCCATGTCCGCGAAGTCGCGGAAGGAGTCGAGCAGCGGCGGTCCGACCCAACGCAGCAGGGACTCGTCGGACGGGACGACGGCACCGACGTTCGCCAGGGTCGTCTTCATACGGGAGATGATGCCGGGAGCCGAGTCCACGATCGTGCCGTCGAGGTCGAACAACACGCAGGACCAGCTGCGGTGGAAGGACACGGTCGTACTCGCGAGGTAGAGATCGGTCACACGCTCCATCCTAGGGCGACCCCTCCGGTCGGGAAGGGTTGTCAACCGGTTGCCAGAGCCGTAGGCTGACAGGGCCGGCAGCCCGACTGTCTGGTTCCCGATGACGAGAACGAACGCGAAGGCGGAAGCGCACGTGAATGCACAACACCCGGTGAGCTGGACCCTGTCGGGCTTCGGTGACGAGATCGACGCCGACCCGACGACGCAGATCGCCGTGCTGGGGGCGCTCGGTGCATCCCATATCGAGGTCCGGAGCGCGTGGGGCGTCAACATCATCGACCTCGACGCCGACCAGCTCGCCCGACTCGGTGCGCAGCTGCAGCGGTCGGGCATGGGTGTGTCCGCCATCGGATCGCCGATCGGCAAGGTCGACGTGGCCCTCGACGCCGAGCTGGAGGTCGCCCGACTCGCGCGCGCGATCGCCGCTGCACACGCCCTCGGGACCCCGAACATCCGCATCTTCTCCTTCTTCCGGGGCGCGGGCGTGCCGGTGGAGGCCACCCGCGACGACGTCCTGGTCCGCATGCGCCTGCTCGCCGATCTGGCCGAGCGTGAGGGGGTCGTGCTCCTGCACGAGAACGAGAAGGACATCTACGGCGACGTCCCGGAGCGCATCCTCGACCTCGTCGAGTCCGTCGGATCACCCGCGCTGCGGCTCGCCTGGGACAACGCGAACTTCGTCCAGGTGGGCGTCGCGCCGTTCGACGACGGCTACGCGATGCTGCGTCCGTACCTCGACTACCTGCAGGTCAAGGACGCGGTCGCCGCGAGCGGCCAGGTCGTGCCGTCCGGCGAGGGCGACGGGCAACTGCGTGAAACGCTCACGGCGTTGCGCGACGACGGCTACGCCGGGTTCGCCTCGCTCGAGCCGCACCTCGCCGACACCCACGCGCTCGGCGGCTTCTCGGGTCCCGCCTCGTTCGGCGTGGCCGCCCGGGCCTTCCGGAGGCTCACCGACGAGCTGGGGATCGAGCTGCGATGAGCCGCGTGCCCGCACCCGTCCTCCGCCGCGTTGCCGTGATCGGGTGCGGCGACATCTCCGCACTCCATCTCGCCGCGATCGGGACGGTCCCCGGTGCGCAGCTCGTGGCGGTGTGCGACGTCGACGCCGGCCGGCTCGATGCGGCGATGGCTGCGACGGGTGCCCCGGGCTTCACCGACCTCGATCGACTGTTCGACGAGGCACGACCCGACGTCGTCCACATCTGCACCCCGCACCATCTGCACGCCGACCAGGCGATCCGGGCGCTCGAGCGCGGGATCGACGTCATCCTCGAGAAGCCCCTCGCCCACACGCGCGAGGAGGCCGAACGGCTCCTGGCCGCGGCGGAGCACAGCCGCGCGAAGATCGCGGTGTGCTTCCAGAACCGCTACAACCAGCCCGCGGAGCGCGCGAAGGAACTCCTCGACTCGGGTGAGCTCGGCGCCGTGCTCGGCGCCTCGGCGGTCGTGCCGTGGCATCGGACGGCGGCCTACTACGAGGATCGCCCGTGGCGTGGTCGCTGGGACACCGGCGGCGGCGGACTCCTCATGAACCAGGCGATCCACACGATCGACCTCGTCCAGTGGTTGGTCGGCGACCCGCTCGAGGCGACGGGGTCGATCGCCACCCGCGCGCTCGCCGAGGTGATCGAGGTCGAGGACACGGCCGAGCTGCGTATCGTGCACGCGGGTGGCGCGACGAGCACGGTCTACGCGACGGTCGCCGGGGTAGCGAACCTGCCCGTGACGATCGACGTCGTCTGCGAGCTGGGCACGCTGAGCTTGGGGGCCGAACTCACCGCTCGCTTCGCCGATGGGCGCGTCGAGACCACCGTCGAGCGCGCGACGGCCAGCGGAGCGCGTGCCTACTGGGGCGTGTCCCACGAGCGGCTGATCCAGGACTTCTACGCGGGCCTCGACGAGCCGGGCGCCTTCTGGCTCCACCCCGCAGAAGCGCGGAAGGCGTTCGACGTGATCCAGGACGTCTACGGCGCGGCGATCCCTGAGCGACGGTCATCGGTCCTCGCAACGCAGCTCGGCGGTCGCTGAGCCACGACCGGTCGCGGGAGGCGACGGCTCAGGATGCTGCGTCCCGCTTGACGAGCCGCAGCGCTCCGTCCGGGTCGGGGAACCGCTCCAGGTCGCGGACCGCCGCCTCCAGGACGGTGTCGAGGTGCTGGGACGCGAGGCTGACGCCACCCATCGCCACCGCCTCGGAACCGAGCGAGGAGACGACCACGTCCGGTGGCAGCGGGCAGATCTCGCCGAGGGTGCTGATGAACCGCGGTAGGAAGACGTCCGCGCCCGGAGCGCTTCCGCCGCCGACCACGAGGAGTTCCGGATCGAGTGCGAGGACCATGGCCGCCGCGCCGGTGGCCAGGTCGTCCGCGAACTCGTCCATCACCGCCAGGGCGATCCGATCACCGGCGCGAGCCGCATCGAAGATCTCCTCGCGGGACGGCCGTGGTGAGCCGAGGACCGACTCGCCGTACCGCTCGTTCAGACGTGACCACCGGAGTTCGGGCATCTCGCCGACGATCCCTGCCGCACCGTGTACGCCGCGATGCACCTTCCCGTCGACGATGGAGGCCGCGCTGGTGCGCACGCCGCAGAGGAGGTAGACGACGTCGCGGTGGCCCTGTGCCGCGCCGACGGTCAGTTCCGCGCGGGCGCCGAGCGCGACGTCGCCCTCCACCAGGACGGCTCCGTCGAACTCCCGCTCGAACCGCTCGCGCAGGTTCAGCCCGACCCAGTCCGGCAGCCCCGTCCCGCCGAAGTGCAGCACCTCGCCGTCCCGGCCGATCGCGCCCGGGGATCCCACGGCGACGATCCACACCGACCCGCGGGTGAGGTCGAGGGTGCTGAGCACCGCATCGCCGGTCGCCAGCGCCAGGGTGATGCGCTCGGTCGCGCCGGTGTCCTCTGGGAGGCGAGCCGTGCGCTGGCCCAGGACGTCACCGGCGAGGTCGGTCACGACGGCGTGGATGTGGTTCGCGCCGATGTCGAGCGACAGGAGATGGCCGAGTCCGGCCCGCACGCTGAAGGCGGTGGCGGGTCTGCCGATCCGGGACGCCGAGGCGCGTTCGGCGGATTCGAGCCAGCCCATCGCGACGAGGTCCGTGACGATCGCGTCGATGGCCGTCCGAGACAGCCCGGACGCGTTCGCCAGCTCCCGCAGGGTGAGCGGCTGCGGGAGCAGGGCGCGCAGCACACCGAGCGAGTTCATCCTCCGGAGCAACGAACGACTGCCCATCGATCCGCCGGACGGCTCCACCATCGCCTCTCGAGGCATTCCCATTCCCCTCTTGCGACTTTTCACGGCACGTTGCAGTATTAACTCCGCCTCCTCGACTCTACCCGCGGCAGCCCCGTGGTGGCAGTCGGGAAACCCGCGTCGATTCCGAGCGCGCACCCACCCAGAGAGAAAGCCGGCCATGCTGCACACCTTCACCTTCGGTGACCTCCGCATCCCCGCGAACCTCGCCGGCGAACCGACGGCCACGAGCACGGGGTTCGTCGTGCCCGCCGGTCCGGTCGCGCTCCTCCACCCCTTCGGCGACACCGGCTTCTACCGGCACGGCTGGAACTCGTGGAGCCCGAGCGGGTGGACCACCACCGACGGCGAGACCATCGGCATCAAGGACAACCCCGACCGGCTGCTCACCGCCGACGACGCGGTCAACGAGACCCCGCACCTCCACTCCGGCAGTGGTGTCGGTGCCATCACGGGACAGGACGGCACCGTGCTGCTCATCGGGACCCTCGGGCTCGGCAACCCCCGGGTCGGTGCCGACCGCAACACGATGTGGGCGCGGAGCGAGACCGACGAAGCCGAGTGGTTCGTCACGTTCGGACCGGAGCAGCAGGCTTTCGCCGATTACGCTGCCATCCTGTCCGAACGGCTCGGGCGGCGCTCACAGCGCGCCGGTCGCGTCTGGAGCAGTTGGTACTCCTACTACGAGGGCATCGACGAGGAGCTGGTCACCCGCACCGTCGCCGACCTCACCGGGTACCCCTTCGACGTGTTCCAGCTCGACGACGGCTGGGAGCCGATCGTGGGCGACTGGACGGCCGGTCCGGACTTCCCGTCCGGCATGCAGGCGACCGCCGGTCGCATCGCCGAAGCCGGGTTCCGCCCGGGGCTCTGGCTCGCCCCCATGATCGCGCTTCCCGAGTCCACGATCGCGCGGGAGCGCCCCGACCTCCTCGTGCAGGATGACGCCGGGCGCCCGCTGGCGACCGGCTACAACTGGAACTCCCACTACTACTCGCTCGACACCACGCAGCGGGAGGTGCAGGACCACCTCCGCGAGGTCTTCGAGCGCGTCACCGGGTGGGGCTTCAGCTACCTCAAGCTCGACTTCATGTACGCGGGGGCCGTCACCGGTCGGCGGCACCAGGACGTCCACCGCGAGACCGCCTACCGGGATGCGATCTCGTTCATCAGGGAGACGGTCGGCGACGACGTGTACCTGCTCGGCTGCGGCGTCCCAATGATCCCGTCCATCGGGGTGTTCGACGGCGCGCGCGTGGGGCCGGATGTCGGTCCGTTCTGGGACAACGCCGAACGGGTCGGCGACCCGTCGGGCGTCGGGGCGTGGAACTCCATCGTCGACTCCGTCAACCGCGTCTGGCTCAAGGACGTCTACGAGGTCGACCCCGACGCCGTCTACTTCCGCAGCGCCCGGAACCTCCTCGACCCCGTCGAACGTCGCATGCTCCAGGACGTCGCCGCCATCCTCGAGTTCAAGTCGACCTCCGACCCGGTGGTCTGGCTGCACGAGAGCGAACGCGCCGAACTCCGCCAGTACCTCACGGAGACGCCGACGGTCGAGCAGACGGGGCGGTTCACCTTCCGGCTCGACGGCCGGGAGGTCGACCTGACGGCCGTCGTGGCGGGAGAGGCCCGCTCCGACACCTCGTACATCGGGTGACGCCTGGCGCTCGGCGGCGAACCGGCGTTATCCGATAAACGAACGCCGACCGCCCGGAAGTGGAGCTTTGGCACAGTCGTGGGATTCTGAGCAGGATGAGCGTGAATGCTGGGCCCGCGGAGCGGTTCGAGGCCGCGGGGGGCGACGTCGACGACGCGCGCGAGCTCTACCGCGAGGCGTACCAGATCGGCGGGATCACCGTCGAGCCGACGGCCACCGACTTCGGATACCGCTTCACGTCCATCGGCGACGCCGACCTCGCGCTGCGCGCATCGCAGGTCGAGGGCCGGATCACGGGCGCTTCCTTCACCCAGGACGAGTACGTGGTGACCTGGCTCACGCGTGGCGAGGGCGTGATGGACCTGCTCGGCTCGCCGATGAAGTTCCACCCTGGCGTGCCCTCGATGTTCGCGAATGACCGGCCCGCGCAGTTCGATCTCATCGACTATCGGCTCAACATGATGCACTTCGGCGGTGCGTACTTGGAAGGCGTCGCGGCGGACACCGAGGGGTCGGTGGGTCCGATCCGGTTCGACACGACGTTCCGCCCGTCGGGCGACGCCCTGCGGCGTTGGACCGAGACGGTGGCGACCGTCGCGCGCGTGATCTACGACGACGGGAGTTCCGCGGTGCTGCGCGCCGAGGCGAACCGAGCGGCCGCCGTCACGTTGCTCGAGGTCTTCCCGCATCTCGCTCTGCAGCCACGGACCGATCTGGCGGTTCCTCCGAGCAGCAAGGCCCGCGCCGCCGTCGAGTTCATGGTCGCGAACGCCCACCGACCTTTGGGTACCGACGAGGTCGCCGCTGCCGCGGGGATCAGCCTGCGCAGTCTGCAGGCGGCGTTCCGCCGCGAGTACGAGGTCACCGCCACCGACTACCTGCGGTCGATCCGCCTCGATCGTGTCCGACAGGAGTTGCGGGATGCGGAACCGGGCCTCGCGACGGTCGCCGAGGTCGCCAGGCGGTGGGGGTTCACCCACCTCGGGCGGTTCGCCGCGTCGTACACGACCCGCTTCGGCGAGTATCCGAGTGTGACCCTCGCGTCGAGCCGCGGCGCAACCCACCCGCGTTCCCTAGGCTGAGGCCATGACGCGATCCACGGTGAACGACCCGCACGCTCCGAAGCCCGTCGGGCCGTATTCGCATGCCGCGGTCGCCCCGACCGGAGCGCTGTACCTGTCCGGGCAGACGCCCATCGATCCGGTGACCGGAGCCCTCGTCAACGGTGATGTCGCTGAGCAGACCCGCCGGGTGTTCGCCAACCTCGAGTCGGTGCTGACGGCGGCCGGTCGTGGGTTCGCCGACGTGGTCAAGGTGAACGTCTACCTCGTCGACATGGCCGACTTCGCGTCGATGAACAGCGTCTACGAGACGGTCTTCTCGGCGCCCTACCCTGCGCGCACCACGGTCGCGGTCGTCGGGCTGCCGCTCGGCGCGCGCGTCGAGATCGAACTGGTCGCCTGAGACCACGCGAGGGGCGGCCCTACTTGTCCCAGGCCTCGGTCGGCGGCAGGCAGCGCGCTGTGCGCTCCTCGTTCAGCAGCTCCTCGATGAGCGGGGACTTCGCCGCCGTGTAGGCGCGGCCGTCGTCGGTCCTGGCGAGCTCCAGCTTGAGCTCCTGGTAGCGGCGCCGAGCGGATGCGTCGTGCAGCAGCTTGTCCCGGAACAGCCGCTGGTTGCAGTGCTCCCACACGTCTGAGCCGAACACGTGGAGGATGTGCGTGCGACGGACTCCGTCCGAGCGGACGTACACGGCATGCGTCTTCGGTCCGGCGGCGTTCGGCTCGTACCCGAGCCCGGCCAGGAGTGGTCCGAGGGCGAACGGGTCGACGGTTGCCGTCGCTCTCGCGGCGAGGTCGATGATCGGCTTGGCGACGAGACCGGGGACGGCGGTGCTCCCGATGTGCTCGATCGCGTCGACGCGTTCGTGGAGGACGTCCGAGAGCCGCGCCGCCTCGTGTCGGAACGCCGTCGCCCACTCCGTCCGGTGCGGGCTCAGCTCGATCATCGGATCGAGCGTACCCCGCGGTCCGTTCCCGGGCGAGGGGCCACCCGGTCCCTGAGCCTGTCGAAGGGCTGGGTGACGGGGGGATCAGTCCGTGGGCGGTGGGGCGGTCGACTCGCGCATGATGAGCGTGGTCGCGAGGTCGGTGATGGTCGGGACGTCGGTGCCCCCGAGGTGCGCGAAGAGGGTCTGCACGGCGTAGGAGCCGGAGGCGATGTGCGGGCTGCGGATCGACGTGAGTGCCGGTGTCGTGAAGTCCGAACCGAAGATGTCGTCGAAGCCGATGAGGCTCAGCCGGGTGGGCATCTCGACACCACGTGAGCGCAGCTCCAGCATGATGCCGATGGCCAGGAGGTCGTTGTACGCGAGGACCGCGGTGGCACCCGTATCGAGCACGGCCGTGGCCGCCGCCCTGCCCGCGGCCATGTCGGGCTGCGTCGACGGCACCCGCACCGTCTCGATGCCGCGTTCCGCGCACAACGCGCGCGTGCGGTCCCAGCGATGACGCGACATCCACGAGCGCGACGGCCCGGAGACGAACGCGAGCCTCCGGTGACCGAGCTCCGCGAGGTGGTCGATCGCCTCGGTGAGGCCCGGGTCGACGTCGGCGACGATGCTGTCGACGTCGTCGACCTGACGGTTGATCACGACGACGGGCTTCTCCTGGCCCAGCGCGCGCACGTCGTCGGGCAGGAGCCTCGAGGTCGCGAGGATGAGACCGTCGACCGACGGCATGAGCCGCCTGGCGGTCAGCAGCTCCATCTCCGCCGACTCCTTGAACTCCGCGAGCACGAGCGTGTAGTTGCGCTCGGCGGCCTCGCGCTCCGCACCGCGGACGACATCGAAGAACATCGGGTTCGTGATGTCGGCGACGATGAGGCCGAGCGTGCCGGTGCGCCCGGTGGGGAGCGCGCGGGCGGCGGGGTTCGCCACGTAGTTGAGCTGCTTGGCGGCGTCGTGGATCTTCTGCGCCGTCTTCTCGTTGATGCGGCCGGGGCGGCTCAGCGCCCGCGACACGGTCGACGGGTTGACGCCGGCGAGCTGCGCGATGTCGTAGATCGTCGCGGCGCGTTTCGTCTTCACGACCCCGGCCGTGGGTTCGGGCGTCCCGGGCTCGGGAGCGACCATCTCGGCGGATGCGTCAGAGGTGCTCATGGGGCTCGCTCCTCTCGATCGCCGCCCTCGGCGACCTGAGCCATCGTACTGCCGCGGCCTCCGCGGGAGGGCTCAGGCCGGCCGGGTCAGCGGGTCGCGACATCGAGCGCGTGGTTGGCCCACTCGTACGACAGGCGGTGCGACTCGTAGACGCTCTCGACGCTCGGGAAGTCGACCTCGATCATGTAGTCGCCGTCGTAGTCCGCGGGCATCGCCGCGACGATCGCGTCGAAGTCGAGCACGCCGAGCCCGGGTTCCGCCCACAGCCGCTTCGTCTGCGACGTCTCGTGGTAGCTCAGCGCGCCGTCCGCCGCGCCGTCGAGGTGATCGGCGTAGACGTCCTTGATGTGGATGCCGCCGACGCGGTCGCGGTAGTCGGTGATCATGGCGACCGGGTCAGCTCCCGCCCAGCGGAGGTGTCCGGTGTCGGGCCCGAACCCGATGAGGTCCGGTCCGAGTGTGTCGAGCAGACTGCGGATCTCGTGCTCGGTCTCGAAGACACCACCGACGTGCGAATGGTGCAGGGGGCGGATCCCCTCGGCGAGCAGGACCTCGCAGGTCCGGCCGGCGTTCTCGATGGCCAGGTCGAGACGCTCCTGGGAGAAGTCGGCGCCGATCGCCGGCGCCGCCATGCGCGCCGGGATCGCCATCGAGGAGATCATCGTCCGGTCGAGTCCGAGGGAGGCCTGCGCCGCCCCGAACGTCTTCGCCGCCTCGAGGACCTCGGCAAGGACGACCGTCTCGTCGAACGCGCTGCTGAACAGGCTGAGCGATGGTGCGAGGCCGTAGCCGCCGATCCACGTGCGGTACTCGTCCGCGGTCATGCCCTCGGGGATGTCGGCCTTCACCGCGGTGAACCCGATGCGCTGGAAGTCGGCGAAGGCCTCCTCGAACACCTCGCGGGTCTTGCCTCGCGCACTCCAGTACGGGATGGGGTTCGCCGCCACCCGGTTCGTCCGCTGCGCGCTCATCGGGCCACCGCCGCAACGGCGTCGAGGCGGACCGGCTGGCCCGTGCGTGCGGACTCGTAGAGACCGGTGATGATCGAGATCGCCTGGCGGTTCTCGGCCAGCGTCACGCGGAGCGGCTCCTCCCCGCGGATCGCGGCGAGCACGTTCCGGTACTGGTGCAGGTGCGCGTCCGACATCTGTCCGGCGACGCTCGAGCCCGCCTGCGTCTCGTCGGCGAACTGCGCCGCCTGGTTCGTGTCCTTGCCCTGCGAGCCGAAGAAGGCCTCTGCGCGCTCCATCCCCGCGGGGGTGGAGTGGAAGTACGTCAGCTGGTCGTTCTCGATGACCGCGGAGCCGCGGTCACCGTGGACCTGCAGCCGCGCGACGAGGCCCGGGTAGACGGCCGTCGAGCCGTGGATGACGCCGAGCGCACCGGATGCGAAGCGGACGACACCGACCGCGACGTCCTCGGTTTCGATGCGCTCGTGGGCGAGGAGCGCGGTGTAGCCGAAGACCTCGACGGGGCCTCCGAGGAGCGCGACCAGCAGGTCGACCGTGTGCACGCCCTGGTTCATGAGCGCGCCGCCGCCGTCGAGCGCCCAGGTGCCGCGCCAGTCGCCGGAGTCGTAGTAGCTCTGCCCGCGCCACCAGTCGACCGAGGCGATGCCCGAGGTGATGCGCCCGAGGTCTCCGCGCTCGGCTGCGGCGAGGACGATCTCCGTCGAGGGGTCGAAGCGGTGCTGGGAGATGACGGTCACGACGGTGCCGGCGCGCTCCTGGGCGGCGATGATGTCGTCCGTCCGCGAGACGGTGACGTCGGCCGGCTTCTCGATGATGACGTGCTTGCCGGCTTCCAGTGCTTCGATGGCGAGGTCGGCGTGCAGACCGGTGGGGGTGCAGACGACGACGATGTCGGGGTCGGTCTGCGCCAGCGCCTCCGCGAGGGTCGTGAACGCCCGTCCGCCGCGCTCGGCGACGAGGGCCTCCGCCTTCGCGAGCTCCGGGTCGGCGACGGCGACGAGTTCCAACTCGTCGCGCAGCTGGTCGATGACGATGCCGTGCTGCTTCGAGATGATGCCGGCGCCGGCGATGGCGATGCGGTGCGGTCGGGACATGCGGGGGTTCGCTCCAGTTCTGTGCGTGGGGTGGGTCGGTGTCCGTACCGGCTCAGGCGAGCTGGCGGAGGTGTGCGAGGGCTGCCTCGAGCTCCGGTTCGAAGTCCTCGAAGAGGCACTCGACGGTGATGGGGCCGTCGTAGCCGCCGTCACGCAGGGCCGTGATGAACTCGGTGAGCGGCCAGTCGCCCTGGCCGGGCGGCCGTCGTCCGGCGTCGGCGATGTGGGCGTGTCCGATGCGGTCGCCCAGGGCCTGGACGACGGCGAGTGGCTCCTCCTCCAGCATGATGTGGAAGAGGTCGGCGACGACGGGCACGCGGTCGATCCCGAACTCGTCGAGGAAGGCGACCGTCTCCTCGAGCGAGTTGAGCAGGTTCGTCTCGTCCCGGTTCAATGGCTCGAGGACGATCTGCATTCCGTTCCGCTCCGCCGCGTCGCGCGTCTCGACGACGACCTGGGCGAACCGCGCGCGGGCGGCCGTGACGTCCACCCCGGCGGGGATGGTGCGCGCCGTCCCGCTCCCGAACACGATCTTCGCGCCGGGCTCCGAGACCGAACCGATGATCGGCATGACGGCGTCGAGGTACGCCGTGACGCGTTCCGCCGGGAAGCCGGGGTCGGCGAGCGACAGGTCGCCGGGGAACAGGATGGCGAACGACCCGCGTCGGACGCTCGTGTCGTAGTCGGGATGGCGCGTCCACCCGGCTCCGTCGGCGACGACGAGGTTGCCGACGATGGTCGGTTCGGCGTAGTCGGCTCCGGACGCGAACGCACCGGGGATGCGTTCGGAGGGGACGATCACGCCGTACCCGGTGAGCGGGCGCCGCTGGGCGGTCGGGTTCGTGTCGGACATGTGGTTCCGTTCCGTCGTCGGTGGGATGGTCATCGCTACTTCAGACTCCCCGAGATGAGGTCGAGGCGCCAGAACCGCTGGAGGACGAGCACGAAGATCACCACGGGGATGACGGCGACGAGCGCCCCGGCGATGGCGACCGAGTAGAGCACCGGTTCGCTACCGCCACGGTTGAGCATGAGGAACATGGCGACCGTGATGGGCGACAGCTCCGACTTCGACTGCATGATGTACGGCAGCAGGAAGTTGTTCCAGGCGCCGATGAACTGCAACAGGAACGCGGTCACGAGACCGGGGAACAACAGCGGCAGGCCGATCGAGACGAAGGTGCGCCCCTCGTTCGACCCGTCCACCCGGGCCGCCTCGAGGAGCTCCTGCGGCACCGAGCCCCGCGCGAACACGTAGGAGAGGTAGATCCCGAACGGGGTGATCGAGATCGGGATGAGCACCGCCCAGTAGGTGTTCGTGAGGTTCAGCTGCGCGAAGAGCATGTACTGCGGGATCGCGAGCGTGATCGTCGGGAGCAGGACGCCCGCGAGCAGTCCGACCATGACGGCCTTCTTGCCCGGGAACCGGTAGAGCGCGAGCGCGTAGCCGGCGGCGGCCGAGACGGCGGTCGACAGGAGAGCGCCGCCGATCGAGTAGATGAAGCTGTTGCCCAACCAGCGCGCGAAGGAGCCGTTCTCGTAGGCGAACAGGTCGGTCATGTTGTCGACGAGGCTCGACCCGAAGGTGAACGCGCTCGTGGAGAACAGCTCGCCGGTGCTCTTGGTGGCGGCGAACACGACCCACACCATCGGGAGCAGGAAGTAGAGGACGGCGATCAGGAGGACGATCGTCGGGAGGATCCCGCCGAGCTTGTGGACGAGGCTGACGGATTCCTTCGGCTTGCGGATGCGGCCGCGATCGGCGCGGACGACGATCTCGCGAGCGCGACGGTCCTCCTCTGCGCGTTCCGCGGTGCGTGCGGTGGTGGTCATGCGTTCCTCCGAGCTGCGAGGCGTTGCCCGCCGAGCACCAAAAGCGACAGCAGTACCGTGGCGAGGGCGAGGATGATGGATGCCGCCGACGCCGAGTTGAGGTCGTCGTGGGCGAAGGCGTCCCGGTACACCCGCATCAACGGGAAGTAGGTCGAGCTGATGGCCGGGGTGAGGCTCGAGAGCATCTGTGGCTCGCTGTACACCTGGAGGGCGCCGATGATCGAGAAGAGTCCGGTGAGGATCGTGGCAGGCACGATGTGGGGCAGCTTGATGTACCAGGCGATGCGCGGTTCGTTGCAGCCGTCGATCCTGGCGGCGTCGATCTGTTCCTTCGGCAACGACTGCAGCGAGGTGTAGAGGATGATCGTGTTGAAGCCGATCCCGCCCCACAGCACGACGTTGATGATCGCCGTCATGACGAGGTCGCCGCGCAGCAATGTCGGGAACTCCAGGCCGAAGGTCTCGGCGAGCTGGTAGATCGGGCTGATCTCGGGCACGTACAGGAACCCCCACATGAGCGCCGCGATGACGCTCGGCACGCCGTACGGCAGGAAGATCGCCATCCGGCTGAAGGCGCGGAGGTGGGCTCTCGGGAGGTCGAGCAGCAGCGCGAACAGCATCGCCGTGAGCATCATGATCGGCACGAGGAAGAGTGCGTACACGGCGAGGTTGCCGAGGCTCATCCAGAACGTCGGGTCCTGGAGCACCTTGGTGTAGTTGCCGAGGCCGACGAACACCTCTTCGCGCACGCCGTACGCGCTCGCGCCGGCCGCGGTGCCCATGAGGCTGAGCCCGCCGGAGTACACGATCGGGATGACGAACACGAAGACGAACAGGACCACAGCGGGAGCGATGAGCACCCAGGCGAACAGGTGGTGCGGGCGGGTCAGCGAGACGCGCCGTCTGGTGGGGACCGCGGTCGGATCGTCCTCCGTCCGACCGCGGCCCCGCTCGATGGTCGGCGCGGTCATCAGCCGGCCAGATCCTTCTCGACGATGTCCTGCACCTTCGGGAGCACGTCCGCCCACGGGCTCGTCCCCTCGATGGCGTTGCCGAGCTCGTCGGTGATGGCGGTGAAGGCCACCTGCGTGTTCGGGCCCCACTGCACGGTGACGAGCTTCGACGCCGCTTCCGTGGCGCTCGGCCAGTAGGTGGTGTCCTCGGGCATGAGCTCCGGCGGCGTGCGGTCGATCTCCTGGCCGTGCAGGGCACCGGTGAACTTGTTGACCTCGACGAGCCCCTCGGCGCCCTCATCGGACGCGTTCAGCCAGGTGATGAACTCGAGCGCCTGATCGTAGTGCGGGCTCTCCTTGAGGATGACGTTGGCCGAGCCGCCGCGGGCGAAGACCCGCGGATCGGCGGCGTCCCACTGCGGGATCTGCGCGGCCGACCAGAGCCCGACCGTGTCGGGGTACTGGTTGAGCAGCGGACCGGGAGCCCAGGCGCCGGCGATCGTGCCGAGCACCCGGCCACTCGCGGTCGCCTCGATCTGCTCGGGGCTGCCGGTCTGGTAGGTGCTCACGAGATCGTCCTCGACCATGCCCTGCCAGAAGTCCAGGACCTCCTGCGTCTCGGCGCTGTCGATGTCGACACCCCATTGCTCGTCGGAGTAGTCCCACCACTGGGCGCCGTTCTGCAGGGCGAGTCCCATGAACTGGTCGGCGTCGATCGAGCTGAAATTGAAGAGGTAGCGGTCACCGTCGAGGGTGCGGACCTGCTCCGCGAGGGCTCGGAAGTCGTCCCAGCTCGCGGCCGGGGTGAGACCGTACTGCGCGAAGAGGTCGTTCCGGTAGACGAAGAGCGCCGGTCCGAGGTCCTGCGGGACGCCGTAGACGGTGTCGTCGAAGGACACGCTCTCGAGCACCGTGGGGGAGTAGGCCTCCTCGAGGTCCTGCTTCGCGCTGTCGAGTGGGGCGAGGACGCCGGCCGACACGTAGGTCGGCAACTGCGTGTACTCGGCCTGCGCGATGTCGGGGCCGTCACCGGCACGCACGGCGCTCAGGACGCGGACGGGCATGTCCGCTCCGCTCGCGGGTTGCGAGATGTTGACCTGGATGTCGGGGTTGGCCTCGTTCCACACCTCGACGCGCTTGTCGATGTTCGAGCCCCAGGCCCAGAACTCGAGCGTCACCGGGCCGTCGGCCGAGTCGTCGCCACCCGGTCCCGAGCACGCGGTCAGTGCGAGGGCGAGGATTCCCGCGGTCGCGATTCCGATACGAACGCTGTTTGCCACTGCAATCTCCTTTGATAGCGGGGTCTGCTCCTCGCGTCGCTGAAGCGTTTCAGTGGTGTTGGACCACGACGGTTCCGGGCGGAAGCGGGATCAGTCTCGCAGACGGTCATCGATCTGGCAAGCGATTGCCAGAAGGGTGTGGCAATCGGTTGACAGACCGCGGTCCCCCGGTTTCAATGGAGGCGTGCCAATGACGCTGCAGAACGATCCAGACCGCCTCCTCCCCGCCGACCCGGGGACGCGCGACGTCGCCAGGGCGCTCTACCGCTCGGTCGAGGCCCTGCCGATCATCTCGCCGCACGGGCACGTGGATCCGGCGATCCTCGTCGAGGACACCCCGTTCGCGAACGCCACCGAGCTGTTCCTCCGGCACGACCACTACGTCACCCGCCTGCTGCACGCCGCCGGGTTCTCTCTCGCGGACGTCGGCGTGCCCGACCTCGCGGAGGGTGGTGCCGTCGCCGCGCCGCGGGACGCCTGGCGACGGTTCTGCGAACACTGGCACCTGTACGCCGGCACCGCCTCCGGGTACTGGCTGAGCTCGATCCTCGGTGAGCAGTTCGGTGTCACGGAGCAGCCGGACGGAGCGAACGCCGACCGGCTCTTCGACACGGTCCACGAGGCGCTCCAAGCGCCGGCGTTCCGTCCGCGTGCGCTGTTCGACCGCTTCCGCATCGAGGTGCTCGCGACCACCGACGACCCGATGGACGACCTCGCCGCGCATGCCGCCCTCGCGGCGGACCCCACCTTCAGTGGGCGCGTCCTGCCGACCTTCCGGCCCGACGCGTACCTCGACCCGGCCAAGGCCGGGTGGGCGGAGCGGGTCGCCTCGCTCGCCGCCTGGAACGGGACGCCGGAGGGCAGCTACCGTGGCTACCTCGAAGCGCTCGCCGGGCGCCGTCGCCACTTCATCGAACACGGGGCGGTGTCGGCCGACCACGGTGTCCCGCAGCCCCTCACGCTCGAACTCGAGGAAGCGGATGCCGCAGCACTGTTCGACCGGGCACTGTCGGGCACCGCCGACACCGCCGACCTCGAGCGGTTCGCCGCGCACATGCTGTTCGAGAGCGCGCGGATGAGCGTCGAGGACGGCCTCGTCATGACGGTGCACCCCGGCGTCCACCGCAACCACCACGCGCCGACGCTCGCCCGCTTCGGACCGGACACCGGGCATGACCTCCCGGTCCGCACCGACTACGTCCGCCCCCTGCGTCCGCTGCTGGAGCGGTTCGGCACGGCTCCGGGGTTCCACCTCGTCCTGTTCAGTGTCGACGAGACGAGCTACTCGCGGGAGATCGCACCGCTCGCCGGGTTCTACCCGAGTGTCTTCGTCGGCGCACCGTGGTGGTTCCTCGACGCGCCCGACGCCGTCCTGCGCTTCCGGTCCGCCGTGACGGAGACGGCCGGGTTCTCACGCGGATCGGGCTTCATCGACGACACGCGGGCGTTCCTCTCGATCCCCGCCCGACACGACATGTCCCGGCGCCTCGACGCGTCCTTCCTCGCGCGACTCGTGCGGGAGGGGCGCATCGACGAGGCGACGGCCGAACGCATCATCCTCGACCTCGTCGTCGACCAGCCGCGACGGGTGTTCAAGCTGTGAGCACCGTGACGGACGTGGCCGGTGTCGCCGCAGGGCCGGGGGAGGAGGCGGTCCCGCGTCTGTCCCGAGCGCGGCTGCCCGAGTTCCCATCGGCGCCGGTCCGGATCGTCCACCTCGGACTCGGCGCCTTCCACCGCGCCCATCAGGCCTGGTACACCCAGCTCGCCGACCCCGATCACGAGTGGGGCATCGCCGCCTTCACCGGCCGGAGTCCGCAGGCCGCAGTCGACCTGGACGCTCAGGACTGCCTCTACACGGTCGTCGAGCGCTCGGCGGACGGCGACTCGGCCACGATCGTCGGTTCGATCGTCGAGGCACGGGACGGTGCCGACGTCGCACGGCTCCATGACCTCCTCGCCGCTGAGACCACCGCCATCGTCACCCTCACCATCACCGAGTCCGGGTACCGGCTCGATGCCGAGGGCAAGCCGGACGCGTCGGATCCGGCGGTCGAGCATGACGTCGCCCTGCTGTCGGACGCCTTGGACGGCGGGGCGGACCTCCGGGACGCCCGACCGACCACGACGCTCGGTCGGCTGCTCCTCGGCCTCGAAGCCCGTCGTCGTGCCGGGGCCGGTTCGATCGCGATCGTGCCGTGCGACAACATCGCCGACGGCGGTGCGCTCGTCCGTCGCGCGATGCTCGCCCTCGCCGACCGGGTCCGCCCGGAGACCGCTCGGTGGATCGCCGACGAAGTCTCGTTCGTCTCGTCCTCGGTCGACCGCATCACGCCGCGTCCCACGCCTGCCGACGAGGCGACGGCCGCGGAACTCACCGGATTCACCGATGCCGCTCCCGTCGTCACCGAGCCCTTCACCGACTGGGTGCTCAGTGGCGACTTCCCTGCCGGGCGGCCGGCGTGGGAGTCCGCGGGTGCCCGGTTCGTCGACGACCTCGAGCCCTACGAGCAACGCAAACTGCGGCTGCTGAACGGCGCCCACAGCCTCCTCGCCTACGCGGGCCCGCTGCGCGGTCATGCGACGGTCGCCGAGGCGGTCGGCGACGAGCAGTGCCGGGCCTGGGTCGAGGAGTACTGGGACGAGACGGAGCGCCACCTGCCTGACGACCTCGGGCTGACGGCGTATCGCACCGCACTCCTGGGGCGCTTCGACAACGCGCGCATCGAACATCGACTGCAGCAGATCGCCCTTGAGGGCGTCACCAAGCTGCGGGTGCGGATCGTGTCGACCCTCCTGGCGGAACGGGCCGCCGGTCGGCCGGGAACCGGGTCCCTGCGCGTGATCGCCGCGTGGGTGGCGGCCGTCCAGGGCGACGACCGGCCGGGTGACGCGAGCGGTGCCGCCGTCGCCGAGGCGCTCCGGTTCCAGGGTCGGGAGCGGACCGCGGCGCTCGTACGCCTGATCGATCCCCGCCTCCTCGACTCGGAGCCGGATGACGGATCCACGCTCGTCACCGAGCTGGAGCACCTGGTCGACGAGCTGACCGGACGCCCACGGAACCCCTGACACCCGCCACTGCAGCCGACCCGCAGTTCGTCGGAACCACCCCGGCCACATCGGCCGCAACGCACGAAGGAGTAGTACCCATGAACATCGACAAGGCCGAGGTCATCGTCACGAGTCCCGACCGGAACTTCGTGACGTTGAAGCTCACGACCGACGACGGCCTCACGGGCCTGGGCGACGCGACGTTGAACGGGCGTGAGCTCGCGGTGGTGGCGTATCTGTCCGAGCATGTGGTGCCGTTGTTGCTGGGCCGTGATGCGTCGCGGATCGAGGACACGTGGCAGTTCCTGTACCGCTCGGCGTACTGGCGGCGGGGTCCCGTGACGATGGCCGCGATCGCGGCGGTCGACATGGCGCTGTGGGACATCAAGGGCAAGGCCGCGGGCATGCCCGTGTACCAGCTGCTGGGCGGGGCGTCCCGGACGGGGCTGCTCGCCTACGGGCACGCGTCGGGGAAGACGAACGACGAGCTGTTCGACAGCGTGCGCGAGCACCAGGCGCAGGGCTACAAGGCCATCCGCATCCAGACGGCGGTGCCGGGTCTGAAGTCGATCTACGGGATCGCGTCGAACGCGACGTTCGAGGGCAACACCGGTGTCCGCTACGACCACGAGCCGGCGCAGCGCGGTGGGCTCCCGAACGAGGAGGACTGGGACACCCGGTCGTACCTGCGTCACCTGCCGACGGTGTTCGAGGCGGTCCGGAACGAGTTCGGTCCGGAGCTGCCGTTGCTGCACGACGGGCACCACCGGATGACGCCGATCCAGGCCGCGAAGCTCGGCAAGAGCCTCGAACCCTACGACCTGTTCTGGCTCGAGGACTGTACGCCGGCGGAGAACCCGGAGGCGTTGCGCCTCGTGCGGCAGCACACCACGACGCCGCTCGCGATCGGGGAGATATTCAACACGGTGTGGGACTACCAGCAGATCATCCGCGAGCAGCTCATCGACTACGTGCGTGGTGCGGTCACGCACATGGGTGGGATCTCGCATCTGAAGAAGACGTTGGACTACGCGGCGCAGTACCAGATCAAGTCGGGCATGCACGGCCCGACGGACATCTCCCCGGTCGGGATGGCGGCCGCGATGCACCTGGGCTTGTCGATCCACAACTTCGGCATCCAGGAGTACATGAAGCACGGCGAGAAGACGGACGCCGTGTTCCAGCAGTCGTACACCTGGGAGAACGGCATGCTGCACCCGGGAGAAGCACCGGGTCTCGGTGTCGAGCTGAATGTCGACGAGGCGGGGAAGTACCCGTACCAGCGCGCCTACCTGCCCTACAACCGCCTCGCCGACGGCACCGTCCACGACTGGTGATCCCTGCGGCCAGCGCGGTGCGCTGACCCGACCGCGCCCCTGTGGCGTGAGTGCGCCCCTCCGGAGGCCCGCGCTCACGTCACAGGGGCGCGCTCACGTCACGCCCTCGGCACAAGCGCCTCTGGTATTTCAGGTTCCAGCGGGTTACCGTGGTGCGGTACGAGGACGCACAGGACGGTTCGGGGGAACAGATGACGAGCGACGACACCCAGCCACCGGACGTCCAGCCCGACCCTGCCCCATCGCCGACACCAGACCCGTCACCCGAGCCTCCCGCCCCGACCCCACCCGGCCCGGCACCCGACGCCCCCGAGACGCCCACCGAGGCCGATCCGCCAGCCCCCTCGACGCAGGCAACGGACGACGGCACGATCGTCCTGGCCGGTGACGGCATCGATCCGACCGGCGCGACCGTCTCGACGACCGCGGTCCAGGCGCTGTTGTCGGCGGCGCCGGACGGCAGCACGATCATCGTGCCGGGCGGCGCCGTCATCACGCTCGACGCGACCCTCCTGCTCGACCGTCGGCTGGCACTGCGGGGGAGCGGCGAGCTGCGGTGGACGGCCGGCATCACGAACGCGCCGGCTGTCCGCATCACCGCTCCGGGGTCGACCGTACGAGAGGTGCGCCTCACGAACCCGAACCACCTCGGTTCCGCCACGGGTGCGCGCAACATCGGCATCGACATCCGGACGAGCGACGTCATCGTCGACGGGGTGCGGATCGTCGGCTTCCAGAACGGCGTGGTGAACGAGCCCACCGGCGAGTTCGAGGGCGTCATCGTCACGAACTGCCACATCGTCGACATCGTCGGCGTGGGCGGTGGCCGCGGTTCGACCTCGAGGGCCGGCGAGGATCGCGGCGACGGCATCACCATCTGGGGTGCGCGGGCGCTCGTCTCCGGCAACGTCGTGAACGCGCTCGCCGGCACGGATGCGCGGATCGGCATCCACGCGGAAGGCCTGTCGGACTACGAGGTCGATCCGGGGCTCTACCCCGACGCGATGTTCTCGATCAACGACAACGTCGTCAGCGGTCCGTTCCGCCGCGGCATCGCGTTGGAGGCGGTGTCGCACGCCACCGTGTCGGGGAACACCGTCACCGGGAGCACCTGGTGGGGCATCGCCGCGATCGACACGCGCTCGACCGGGATCTCCAACAACACGGTGCGCTGGACGCGGGCGGCCGAGGACGACCAGGGGTCGGTCTGGGGTCCGTCGCGCGGGCCGATCATGGTCTACCGCAGCGCGGAGGCCACGGTGGTGGACGCCAACGTGCTGGAGATCCGCGGCGTCGCCTCCGCTGCCATCCGCCTGCAGGACGCGACCATGCCCTCGGGCGACACCAAGACGCCCGTCGGTTCGACCGACACGGTGATCACCGACAATGTCATCCGGCTCGCCGGCGGCACGTGTCCGAGTGGCGTGGTGCTGCAACGCGCGATCCGGCCGCTCGTCGTCGGCAACCGGCTCAGCGTGACCACGCCGAGCGGGACCACGGGAGGCGTCGTCTCGTATCTCAGCAGCGACATCGTCGTCGCCGACAACTCGCTCCTCGGTGCAGGTGAGGCCAGCGGGTACGGCGTGCAGCATCAGGGTGCCGGAGCCGTGCAGGTCACCGGCAACCGGGTGGAGGGGTTCCGGATCGGGCTCGCCGTCACCAATTCGACGGGCGGGGTGACCATCGTCGGCAACACGGTTCTGACGTGCGCGACCGGGATCGACACGTACGGCTCCACCGGCCGCTCCATGGTCGCGGCCAACCGGCTCTCGGTCTCCGGCAGCGCCCACATCAATGCGCAGCCGGCGACGAGCTACGTCACGACCAGGCACATGGGTACGGCGCGCCCGGCCGGTGGCGGGTCGGGTGACCTGCTCGTCGGCAACGGGCTGCTCTGGGTGAACGACCAGGGCACGTGGCGCTCGGTGAAGGTCACCTGAGGCGGTCGTCGCGGTGGTCCGTGCCGGCGTCCGGGTGTCCGCTGGTCAGCCCGCGAGGAGGGCGACGCCGATCACGACGACGGTCGCCGCGGCGATCCGGCGTACGGGTCGGCCCTCGCGGAGCACGAGTGCGCCGAACAGGCTGACGAGGATGACGCTCACCTCGCGCATCGGTGCGACGAGCGCGACCGGCGCCATGGTGATGGCGACGAGCACGAGGATGTACGACATCGGCGAGAGCACTCCGAAGGCGAGGATGCGCGGCCAGTGGGCGCGCAGGACCGCCGGCAGTTCGCGTGCCCGGCGCCCGAGCGATCCGGAGAACAGGACGACCTCGACCGCGGTGCAGCCGACCATGTACGCGACGGGCGAGGCGCCCCACGTGCGGACGGCGTGCGCGTCCCAGATCGTGTAGGCCGCGATCGCGACCCCGGTGAGGAGCCCGAAGGCGACTGCAGGGTCGAGGCGTCGTCGCGTTGCACGCACCTCGACGGCGACCGGTGACGGGTCGCTGCCGCGATCGACGAACCCGATCGCGACGACGCCGACGACGATCGCCGCGACGCCGAGGAGCGCGAGCAGCGACGGGCGCTCGCCGAGGACGAGGACCGCGATGATCACGCTGATCGTCGGGCCGGTGCCGCGCGCCGTGGCGTAGACGGTGGAGAGGCGTCCGCTGGCGTAGCCGCGTTGCAGCACGAGCATGTAGACGTAGTGCAGCACGGCGGAGACGACGACGCCGATGGCGAAGCCGGCGAGGTCGTCCGTACCGAGACCGCCGGTGAAGGGGACGACGATCGCCCACAGGACGGTGCTCGCCACGGCGCCCCACCAGAGGAAGGGCATGCCGATCCGGCTGACGCCGTGGGCGATGATGTTCCACGCCGCATGGCAGACTGCGGCGGCGAGGACGATGGTGACGGCGAGCAGAGACACGTGAGACCCTTCCGATCCTCGCGGGCGCGACGATCAGGGTCCTCCGGGCTTTTGTCCTGTCAGATGACGGTCGTCGGCTGGCCGCCGACCGTGGCGCCGCTCGGACCAGTCGAGCTGTCGCTCCGGAACCCTAGGCGCTATCGCGCACCACGCTACCAGCCTCCGGCGAGGCGTGTTCGTTCGCCCAGTTCTGGGCGAACGAACGCTCGGTCGCCCGAACTTGGGCGAATGGACGTGCGTCAGTCGACGATGGCGATGGCGTCGATCTCGACGAGCATCTCCTCGCGGGGGAGGCCCGTGAAGACCGTGGTGCGCGAGGGCAGGACGCCACCCTTGACGCGCGAGCCGACGAACTCGCCGTAGGCGTCGTTCATGATCGCGAAGTCCTCGCGCTTGGTGAGGTAGACGCGCAGCATCATGACGTCATCGAAGGTCGCGCCGCCGGCCGCGAGGATCGCCTCGACGTTCTGGAGCGTGCGGGTGGTCTGCGCGGCGACGTCGCCCGGGAACAGGTACTCGTTCGTCGCGGGGTCGACGGGGCCCTGGCCGGAGACCTGGACGAAGTTGCCCTTGCGGACGCCCTGGGAGAAGGTGTGCGCGGGAGCCGGGGCGTCGGTGGTGGAGATGGCGGTGCGTTCGGTCATGGGGGTGTGTCCTTCGGTTGGTGGCCCTTCGACAAGCTCAGGGACCGGATGGTGGGGCTCAGGGACCGGATGGTGGGGCTCAGGGACCGGATGGTGGGGCTCAGGGGCCGGATGGGTGGTCAGGGACCGGGGTTGGTGGGGGCTCAGGGACGGGACGGGCGGGAGGTCAGGCGGTGGCGGGGGCCGCAGTGGGCGCCGGCGGTGCGTAGCCGAGTTCTGTGGAGATCGCGGACGTGGTGGCGAGGAGCTGCGGCAGGAGGGCGCGGACGCCGCTGTGTGGGAGGACCATCGTCGGGACCGAGATCGACACCGCCGCGGTGACCCGGCCGTCGGGCCCGAAGACCGGTGCGGACACGCAGTTCATGAAGCTCTCGTGCTCCTCGTGGTCCTCGGCCCATCCGCGTTCGGTCGAACGCTCGATCTCGGCGAGCAGGGCGTCGGCGTCGGTGATGGTCTTGTCGGTGTACCGCTCGAACACGATGCCCGTGACGACGCGTCGACGCTCCGCCTCGTCGAGTCCGCCGAGGAGGACCTTCGCGACGCCGGTCGCGTACAGGGAGGCGGGCAGGCCGACACGCGAGTACATGCGGAGGGGCTGACGGGACTCGACCTTGTCGATGTAGAAGACGGAGCCGCCCTCGTAGGCGGCGAGGTGCACCGTCTGGCCCGTGGCCGCCCCGAGCGCCCGGATGTGCGGCGCGGCGACGCCGCGGACGTCCTGCTCGTCGAGCGCGGTCTGGGTCAGCTCGAACATCGCCCGCCCGAGGTGGTACCGGAACGACGCGTCGCGCGTGACGAAGCCGTGCTCCTCGAGCGTGTTGAGCAGGCGCAGCACCGTGGTCTTGTGCACGCCGGCCGTCGCCGCGAGCGCGTCGAGGGAGTTGGTGCCCGAGACGATCTCGCGGAGGAGGTCGAGCGCGCGGGACAGCGATTGACTCATGCGTCGATCATCCCGTGCGCTCCGACGGTCGTCCACGGCAGCGGGTGGTCCGCGGTGATGCGCCACGACGCCCACTCCTCATCGGTCGCCTCGACGATGATGCTGACGCACTGCGCGTCGGGCACGAGCTCGGGGCGGTCGCCGTGGCAGATGAGCGTCGACGCCGCGACCGCGTGGCCGAGCCGCGTGCAGGCGGTGTCGGAGCGACCCGAGGCCAGCCCGGCGAGGTAGCCGGCGGCGAACGCGTCTCCGGCGCCGACCGTCTCGACGACGTCGACCGACAACGACCGCACTTCGATGCCCGCCTCGGAGCCGCGGTGGAGGGTGGTCGCGGCGTTCTCCTCGTCCTTGAGCACGATGCGCTGCAGGGTCGGCAGCTCGGCGAAGAGGCGGGCGGCGTCCGTGTGGCCGAAGAACAACTCCGCTTCGTCGACGCCCAGGAACAGGACGGACGCCTGGTCGAGGAGGCGGTGCAGCGGGGCGGTCGAGCGACGCTCCCAGAGTCGCGGGCGGAAGTTGAGGTCGACGCTCAGGACGGTGTCTCGGGGGAGTGCGTCGCCCAGCTCGCCCACGAGCAGCGCGGTCGAGTCGGAGAGGGCCGGGGTGATGCCGGAGGTGTGCACGATGGCCGAGGCGGTGATGGCCGCCCGGGTCGCTTCGTGTCGCAGGGTGTCGGCGCCGAGCTGCGATGCGGCGGACTCGCTGCGGTAGTAGTGCATCCGCGGCCGACGGTCGCCGTCGGCGCTCACGACCGTCTCCTTGACGTAGAGGCCGGTGGGCCGGTGGTCGTCGCGTTCGACGGCGTCGGTGAGGACGCCGTCGTGCCGGGCCGTCTCGAGGATGTAGTCGCCGAACCCGTCGTCGCCGAGGCGCGAGATCCAGTGGGTGGGGACGCCCATGCGCGCGAGGCTGGAGGCGACGTTGAACTCGGCACCGCCGACGCCCGTCCGGTATTCGCGGGCCTCGGCGACCGGGAGCTGGTTCTCGGGCAGGAGGACGACCATCGCTTCGCCGATCGTGCTCACGGTGGACGGTGACGTCGTCATCACGGTTCCCCTCGCGTCTCGGCCGGGTCCGGTTGACGGCCTGTGGACGCAATGCTAGAACAGACGTAGCGCCGGATGCAATGTACGTTGCAAGATGCGCAACGCCTGATGCTCACGAGGTCGGCGGGTGCAGCGCTCGATCGCGAAACGAGGAGACGATGACGGACGAGTTCGATGCCGGCGCGCTGGGCGTGCTCGACGGCAGCCTCAAGGGCTTCCCGCCGGCGTCCGTCGGGACCGACGCCGCCGCGTTCCTCGCCGGTCGACCGGCGCTCGCCGACTTCACGACGCCGCTCGTGACGCTCGACCGCTCGGCGGTCACCGACAACGTCGAGACCATGCGGCAGTGGTGCGACCGCGCAGGGGTGGGCCTCGCGCCGCACGGCAAGACGACGATGAACCGAGCCCTGTGGCAGCGTCAGCTCGACGCGGGTGCCTGGGGCATCACCGTCGCGACCCCGTGGCAGCTCTCCATCGCGCTGAACTGGTCGATCCCCCGCGTGATGCTCGCCAACGCCCTCGTGCAGCCCGAACACCTGCGCGCCGTCGGGCGGGCCCTCGACAGCGGCGACGCCGAGATCGTCGTTTGGGCCGATTCCGTCCGAGCCGTGCAGATCATGTCGCGCGTGCTCGCCGAGCAGCCACCCCGTCGCCCCCTCCACGTGCTCGTGGAACTCGGTGCGCCGGGCGGCCGCACCGGAGCCCGGGATCAGGCCACCGCGCTCGAGATCGCCGAGGCCGTCGTCGCCTCTCCCGAGCTCGCGCTCGCCGGCGTCAGCGGCTACGAGGGGGCCCTCGCACACCACGGCGATGACGGCTCGCTGCAGATCGTCCGCGACTACCTGGAGTCGCTCGCCGCGCTCCACGACGCGCTCCTCGCAGGCGGCCGGTACGACGAACGTGTCCGGACGCTCATCGTGACCGCCGGGGGCAGCGCCTACTTCGACGTGGTCGCCGAGGTCCTCGCCGGACTGCGCGACCTCGACGGTGCTCACGGACGCGCCGTCGACGTGCTGCTGCGCTCCGGCGCGTACGTCACCCACGACGACGGCTTCTACCGCGGGATCACGCCGCTCGGCCGCCACGAGGGCACCGGCGACTTCCGCTCCGCGATCCACGGCTGGGCGACGATCGTCTCCCGCCCCGAGCCCGGCCTCGCGCTCGTCGACGGCGGGAAGCGCGACTTCCCGTTCGACGAGGGGCTTCCCGAGGTGCAGGGCGTCCGCCGCGCCGGGTCCACCACCGTCGAACCGCTCCCGGGCGCGACGACCACGGCTATGAACGACCAGCACACCTTCGTCTCCCTGCCGCCCGGCAGCGACGTCGAGGTCGGCGATGTCATCCGCCTGGGCCTCTCCCACCCGTGCACCACCTTCGACAAGTGGCGTGCCCTCGTGGTCATCGACGACGTCCGTCTCGCCGAACCGAGCGCCGTCGACGCCGTCACCACCACCTTCGGCTGAGCCGAACCGAACAGGAGCCCCGCATGACGCTCGAGACCCCTCCCTCCACACCGCACGCCCTCGACGCCCTGTACGCCGACCGCGCCATCGCCGTCGTCCGCGTACCCGTCATCCCCGACCCGGTCGAACTCTGCCGGGCGCTCGCCGCGGGCGGGATCCGAAGTGTCGAGTTCACCTTCACCACGCCGGGCGTCGAAGCCCTGATCCGCGCTGCGGCCGATGCGATCGGCGACCACGGGGCCGTGATCGGCGCGGGGACGGTCGTGGACCGCGACACCGCGCAGCGCGCCGTCGACAGCGGTGCGCAGTTCCTGGTCACGCCCGGTCTGAGCGAAGAGGTGGCCGAGGTCGCCACCGCCGCCGGCATCCCGTTCCTGCTCGGTGCGATGACGCCGAGCGAGGTCATGCGCGCCGCGTCGCTCGGTTCCCATGCGGTGAAGATCTTCCCCGCCGCCGCCATGGGGTCCGGCTTCCTCAAGGACCTCAAGGGTCCGTTCCCGGGTCTCAGGCTCGTGCCGTCGGGCGGACTGCACGCCGGCAACGCACGGGAGTACATCCAGGCCGGCGCGGCTGCCGTGACCGCGGGGTCGAGCGTGGTCGGTGCGGCCGACGTCGCCGCGGCCGATTGGGCCGGGGTCACCGAGCGTGCGACCGCCTTCACCACGGCGGCCCTCCTGCCGTGACGTCGCGACCGACGGACGATGCGCGCGCGGTGGTCATCCGCGGCGCTCGCATCGTCGACGGCACCGGCGGACCGAGCGTGCACGGGTCGCTGCTCATCGACCGGGGCCACATCATCGCGATCGGGGCGTCCGCCGAGGCCGACGCGCCCGCCGACGCCCTGATCATCGACGCCGACGGTCTGGTCGCGTCGCCCGGCTTCATCGACATGCACGCCCACTCCGACCTCGCCGTCCTCCGCGACCACGAGCACCTCGCCAAGGTCTCGCAGGGCGTCACCACGGAGGTCCTCGGACAGGACGGGCTCTCCTACGCTCCGACGGACGACCGCACCATGGCGATCGTCCGGCAGCAGATCGCCGGCTGGAACGGGCAACCCGACGACGTCGACTTCGCGTGGCGGACCGTCGGCGAGTACCTCGACCGGGTCGACCGCGGGGCCGCGCTGAACGTCGCCTACCTGGTGCCGCAGGGCTCCGTCCGGATGCTCGTGGTCGGCACCGAGAACCGGGCTGCGACCGCTGACGAGATCGCTCGCATGCAGGAGCTCGTCGCGGCGGGTCTGCGCGAGGGTGCCGTCGGCATGTCCTCCGGGCTCACCTACGTGCCCGGCATGTTCGCCGACACCGAGGAGCTCGTCGCGCTGTGCCGCACCGTCGCGGAGCACAGCGGCTTCTACGCACCGCACCAGCGCTCGTACGGCAAGGGCGCACTCGATGCGTACGCGGAGATGATCGACATCAGTCGTCGTTCCGGGTGCGCGCTGCACCTCACGCACGCGACGATGAACTTCGGCGTCAACGCCGGCCGGGCCGCCGAACTCGTGGCCCTCATCGACGCCGCCATCGCGAACGGCGTCGACATCACGCTCGACACCTATCCCTACCTGCCGGGTTCGACGACCCTGTCGGCGTTGCTGCCGAGCTGGGCGGCGGTCGGCGGGCCGGACGCGACGATCGAGCGTCTGGGCGACGACGACGTCCGGGCGCGGATCCGATACGAGCTCGAGGTGCTCGGCACGGACGGTTGTCACGGTGTCGTCACCGACTGGGCCACGATCGAGATCTCCGGCGTCGCGAACCCCGAGCTCGCCGGCTTCGTCGGACGGACCGTCGCCGACATCGCCGCCGAGGACGCGGGACACGCATGGTCGGGCGACCCGTCGGCCCTGTTCTTCGCGCTGCTCGAAGCCGACCGGCTCGCGACCGGCATCCTCCAGCACGTCGGCGACGAGGCCAACGTGCGCACGATGATGGTGCACCCGGCCCACACGGGCGGGAGCGACGGGATCCTCATCGGCGCGAAACCCCACCCGCGCGCCTGGGGCACCTTCCCGCGCTACCTCGGCCACTACGTCCGCGAAGAGGGGGTGCTCGGGCTGGAAGACGCCGTCGCCCACCTCACCTCGCGACCGGCCGCGCGACTCGGCCTCAGCGACCGCGGCGTGCTCCGCGTCGGAGCCGTGGCCGACCTCGTGCTCTTCGACCCCGCGACCATCGCCGACCGCGCGACGTTCGCCGAGCCCCGGCAACAGGCCGCCGGCATCCCGTGGGTGTTCGTGAACGGTGCCGCCGTCATCGCCGACGGTCGACGCACCGACGCCGTCCCCGGCCGCTCGATCCGCCGAAGCCCGGCCTGACCGCTCCCTCGTTCCTCCCCGCCCCGCGCCCACAGACACAGAAGGTCCTCCCATGCCCATCACCGCCCTCGCGCGCAGCGTCCTAGCCGCCGCCGCACCAGCTCCGAGCGATCCCATCGGATGGCTGCAGCAGACCACCCCCGGACTGCTCATCCTGTGTGCGGTCGCCATCGCGGTGCTGCTGTTCCTCATCATCCGGGTGAAGCTCGAACCGTTCATCTCGCTCTTCATCGTCGGCATCGGTCTGGCCCTCGCGACCGGGACGAGCATCTACCAGATCGTCGGCGTGGCCGTGCCGGACCCCTTCGACGACGAGCAGATCAAGCCGGGGGCGTCGCTCCTCGAGACCGGCTTCGGTGGCATCCTCGGGCACATCACGATCATCATCGGTCTCGGCACCGTGCTCGGCGCGATCCTCGAGCGCTCCGGCGGTGCTGACGTCCTCATCCGGAAGCTGCTCGGTCGCTTCGGGGAACGCGGCGCTCCGATCGCGATGGGGCTCACCGGTCTCATCTTCGGTATCCCCGTGTTCTTCGACGTCGGCATCTTCGTCCTCGCGCCCCTCGTCTACATCACCGCGCGTCGCGGCGGGAAGTCGCTCGTGCTCTACGCGCTCCCGATGCTCGCCGGCCTCTCGATGACGCACGCGTTCCTGCCGCCGCACCCGGGACCGACGGCGCTCGCCGGCACGTTCGAGGTCGGGCTCGGCTGGCTCATCCTCATGGGCTTCCTCTGCGGTATCCCCGCCTTCATCGCGTCGGGCATCGCCTGGCCGCTCTGGATCGGGAAGCGTGTCATGGTCTCGGTTCCCGAGGAGTACGTGCTGGAGCCCGAGGACGACGCCCCCGAGCGCAAGGACGTCTCGCTCTGGAGCGTCGGTCTCATCATCATCACGCCGATCCTGCTCATCCTCGCCGCCACCTTCGGGGCCCTCGCCCTGCCGAACGGCCCGGTCCTCGAAGCGTTGACACTCATCGGCAACCCGGCGGTCGCGCTCACGATCGCCGTCTGCCTCGCGTACTACGTGCTGGGGGTGCGGCGCGGCATGACGCTCGCCGAGCTGGGCGAGCTCTCCGGTCAGTCGCTCCGGCCGATCGGCATGATCCTGCTCGTCGTCGGTGCGGGTGCGTTCTTCGGCGCGGTCATCTCAGCGACGGGTGTTGGCGCGGCACTGGCCGAGGTGCTCGGTTCGCTCGGCCTGCCGATCATCGTGTCCGCGTACCTCATCAGCTCCGGCCTCCGCATCGCGCAGGGCTCGGCGACAGCGGCCATCGTCATCACGGCCGGGATCCTGCAGCCGGTCGTGCTCGCGGGCGACTACTCGCAGCCGCAGCTGGCGCTCATCGGCATCGCGATCGCGGCGGGTTCGATCACGCTCTCGCACGTCAACGACGGTGGGTTCTGGATCATCGCGAAGTACTTCAACATGTCGGTGAAGCAGACGCTCGCGACCTGGACCGTGCTCGAGACGATCCTCTCGGTCGTCGGCTTCGGGATGGTCGCCCTCATCTGGCTGTTCGTCTAGCCCGAGTCATGACCGTCGGACCAGTGCCTTTCTCAGGAGTTTCCGGGCGTGTCGGTGCCTGGCGAAGCCGACGCGCCGAAGGGCTCCTGAGAAAGGTCACTGAGCGGTAGGTGGCGCCTTTCTCAGGAGTGTCCGGGCGTGTCGGTGCCGGGTGAAGTCGGCGCGCCGGAGGACTCCTGAGAAAGGGACTCGGTCGACGTCAGAAGAGGCGGGAGTCGCTGTCGTCGAGGCCGCGCATCGCGTCGTAGTCGAGGACGACGCAGCGGATCCCGCGGTCCTGGGCGAGGGTGCGCGCCTGCGGCTTGATCTCCTGAGCGGCGAACACGCCCTGCACGGGGGCGAGGAGCGGGTCGCGGTTCATCAGCTCGAGGTAGCGGGTGAGCTGCTCGACGCCGTCGATGTCGCCGCGGCGCTTCAGCTCGACCGCCACGGACGCCCCGGTGGCGTCGGTGGCGAGGATGTCGACCGGGCCGATCGCGGTCATGTACTCGCGGCGGATGAGTCGGTAGCCGTCGCCGAGGAGTTCGATCTGCTCGGCGAGGAGCTTCTGCAGGTGCGCCTCGACGCCGTCCTTCTGGAGGCCCGGGTCGACGCCGAGTTCGTGCGCGCTGTCGTGGTGGACCTCGTGGATCGACACGATGAGGGCGTCGCCGGTCTTCTTGTGCGTGACCTTCCACAGCTCGGTGATCCCGGCCGCGGCCTGCGTCTCGTCGGGCTCGACCGTCGTGAGCACGCAGGGCGGGCTCATCCAGTTGAGCGGCTTGTAGGAGCCGCCGTCGGAGTGGACGAGCAGGCTGCCGTCGTTCTTCACCATGAGCAGCCGCTTGGCGAGCGGCAAGTGAGCCGACAACCGTCCGGCATAGTCGACCGAGCACTCCGCAATCACCAAACGCACGACGACGAGCCTACCGCGACACCGCAGCGCGTCCATTCGCCCATGTTCGGGCGACGGAACCGTGAATCGCCCGAACATGGGCGGACGAAAAGGGCTCAGCGCTTGCGGCGGCTGCTCTCGCGGGCGGCCGGCGACGCGAGGCCGGCGAACACGATGAGTACGAGCACGACGAACAGGGCGTTCAGCAGGCCGATGGCGTCGCCGAGGATGCCGATGAGCGGCGGACCGACGAGGAACGCGCAGTAGCCGATCATCGCGACGGCGCTCACCCGTGCCGCAGCGCGCTTGGAGTCGTCGGCCGCGGCGGACATGCCCACCGGGAACCCGAGCGAGGCGCCGAGTCCCCACAGCACGGTTCCGATGACCATGAGGCCGGTGACCGGCGTGAGGATGAACAGGACGAGTCCGGCGATCGCCGCGGCGGCCGACACCTGCAGCACCGGCACCCGGCCGAAGCGGTCGATGAGCGGCCCGCCGACGATGCGACCGACGGTCATCGCGGTGACGAACACGCCGTAGACGAGCGCGCCGGTCGTGTTGCTCTGCTCATGGCCGTCGACCACGGCGAGTGCGAGCCAGTCGTTGGCGCTGCCCTCGGCGAACGCCATGCCGAGCATGATGACGCCGATGAGGATGAGGCGGCCGTCCGCCCAGACCGAGAGGCTCTCGCGGAGACGGTCCTGCCACGGCGCCTTCGGTGCGTCGTCGAGTTCGTCGGCGACGACCTGCTCGGCGGGGACGAAGCGCACGGCGACGACGGCGACGATCGCGATGACGACCGCCATGACGAGCGCGTGCCAGAAGACCTCGAGGCCGGCTGCGGACGCGAGTGCGCCGAGCCCTGCTCCGGCGACCGTGCCGAAGCTGAAGCACGCGTGCATCAGCGGCATCACCGTCTTGCCGAGCTCCTGCTCGGCCGCGGCGCCCTCGACGTTCATCATGACGTCGAGCGCTCCGTTCCCGAAGCCGAAGATGATGAGCCCGACGAGGACGATGCCCTCGAGTGGCACGAGGCTCGCGCCGACCCCGATGAGGAGCAAGCCGGTCGCGACGAGCCCGAGCGTGAGCTGCATGCCGTGTCGCGGGCCGAGACGCGCGAGGAGGTGCTGGGAGGCGACGAGGCCGAGGATCGATCCGATCGACATGCCGAGGATGAGCAGCCCGACGGCGCCGGTGGTCAGCTCGAGGTTGTCGCGGATGGCGGGGATGCGCGCCACCCACGTCGCGATGCTGAGGCCGCTCAGGGCGAAGATCACGAAGATCGCGTTGCGCCAGGCGAGGAGTTCGCGGCGTGGGCGTAGTGCGACGGGTGCGGTCTGCGGGTTGGTCGGCTCTGACACAGGGTCCTCGGGATCGGTGCTGGTGCGCCTGGACGCTCGGTGAAGCGGGGTGCTGAGGCCCATGCGTCTCGGTGGATCTGGCGGAAATCGAATCGATTCGATTCCGTCGACTAAGCTAGCAGATCGTGGACCAGGAATCACGCCCCTCGCGACCGACGCTCGCCGATGTCGCCGAGCGTGCGGGTGTGTCGCCGTCGACCGCCTCGCTGGCGTTCAGCGGCGCCGGACCCGTGTCCGAAGCGACCAAGCAGCGGGTGCTGCAGGCTGCGGCCGACCTCGACTACGCCGGCCCCGACCCGCGGGCCCGCTCCCTCCGCCAGGGACGCAGCGGCATCGTCGGAGCCGTCGTCGCCGGCCGCATAGGGCACTCCTTCCGCGACCCGGTGATGGTCCAGACCCTCGACGGACTCGCCGACGAACTCGGCGCGGTCGGCGCGGGACTGCTGCTCCTGAACGATGCGCAGGAGGGCACGCTGCAGTTGAGCAACGCACCGATGGACGGCGTCGTCCTCATCGGCTGCAGCCCGAACCTCGACAGCTCGGTCGCGATCCTCAGCCGACGGGGGATGCCGATCGTGTCGATCGAAGGACTCGCAGCCCTCGGCGTCCCCGACATCGCCGTCGACAACCGCGGTGGCGTGCGTGAGGAGGCGCGACACCTCGCCGACCGCGGCCACGAGCGGGTCGCCGTCGTCACCCTCAACCTCGACTCGACCGAACGCCGCGGCCCGCTCACGCCCGAGTGGGAGCGATCCGCCACGACGGTCCCGGCGATCGAACGCTTGCAGGGCCTCCGCGACGTCTTCCCCGACGCGCAGGGGTTCGTCACCACGGGGTCATCGCTCGAGGAGGGGCGGGTCGCCGGACACGCCATCCTCGACGTTCCGGCGGATGAGCGCCCGACGGCGATCGCCGCACAGAGCGACCTCCTGGCCGCCGGCGTCATCCGCGCAGCCGAGGAGCTCGGCATCTCCGTTCCCGCGGAGCTCAGCGTCGTCGGGTTCGACGGCATCCGCGTCGAAGGGCTCGACTACGACCTCACGACGGTCTGGCAGCCCTCCCGGGAGAAGGGGTCGGCCGCCGGCCGGGCGATCGTCGCCATGCTCGACGGCCGCGATCCGGAGTGCGAGCAGTTCGCGGTCCGGTTCCACCCTGGCGCGACCACGGCACCGGCGCGCCGGGCCCGGTGATGCGACCGACCACCCTCTCGTCCATCGCCGACCTGGGGGAGCTGGCCGAGGCGCTCACGGGGTTGCGCGCGGCGGCCGGTGCGCCGTCGTTCGCCGAGCTGGCCCGGCGGGTCGGTGCCCTCCGGCTCAGACGAGGTTCCCGCGACGCCCCCGGCAAGGTGACGGTCTACGACTGCTTCCGCACCGACCGGCATCGGGTCGACGCCGAGCTCATCCACGACCTCGTCCTCGCCCTCGGAGTCTCAGCGTCAGCGGCCGCCGAGTGGCGCACCACTGCTGCGCGCCTGAACGGTGCGACGCTCGGGGGCCCGGTGTCCGCCTCCGTCCTGCCGGCAGCCGAGGGATCGACGTCCACCGGTGTGGAGCCCGCTGCCGCACCCGTCGTCGTCCTCACCGGGCTCCCCGGGGTCGGCAAGGCCGAGGTCGCGAGGCGGCTCGCCGAGGTCGAACGCCGCCGTACCCCCGGTGCGGTGGTGCTCCTCGTCCGGTTGCACGGATTCGAAGACGGGCAGCGTCCGGCGGAAGCGGACGAGGTGCTGCGTGAACTGGTGCGCGCCGTCGGAGGTCGGTCCGATCGTCGCCTCGACACCGCAGCGCTGCGCGAGACCCTCCGAACGGCGGCGCGCGACCGCCGGATCGTCGTCCTGCTCGAGGACGCGTTCTCCGCAGCGCAGCTCGCTCCACTCCTGATCGCCGACCACGCCCGGGGTCCCGCCGGGTGCGGTCTCCAGCTGATCGTGACCTCGCGAGCCCGGCTCGACGGCCTCGAGGCACTGGCGGCTGCGGAGGGACTCGCGGTGGACCGTCGGACCGTCCTGCCGCTCGAGACCGAGGAGACGGTCCGGCGGCTCTCGGCCGCGACCGCCTCGCGGCGTCCGACGTCCTCCTCGGCCGACGACGCGGCGGTCCGCCGGCTCGCGAAGGCGATCAGCGGGATCCGCCTCGACCTCGACCTCGTGCTGCGCTTCATCGAAGACCACCCGGACTGGTCGCTCGCCGATGTGGCCGAGCGCTTCGGCGACCGCCCGCGGCGCGACCACGCGGTGCCGCTCCTGGAACCCTCGGTCGCCGCCGTCGGACCGGCCGCCGCAGCCCTGTTCCGGCGGCTCGGCCTGCTCCGCGGCCCAGTACGGCTGGACGTCGTCGGGACACTGCTGGACGACGCCGGCGCGGATGCGCCGACCTCGGTGAGCCTGCTCCGTCGCCTGGCGGACATGCACCTGGCCACCGTCTCGGAGCGGACCGTCGAACTGCACCCGCTCGTCCACACCGCGGCCCACCGGCTCGCGGTCGAGCAGGAGCGCCCGTCGGTCCTCGTGGTGCTGGCCGAGCGTGTGTTGGACCGGTTCCGCGAGTTGGTCGGCTCCGTCCGCGTCGACGCGTCCCTCGCCGACGGGCTGGTGGCCGCCGCAGCGCTCGCGGTCGACCAGCGGGCGGGCGACGCACTCGCCGCGCTCGTCTTCGACGTGGTGGAGCCGGTGGGTGATGCCGGCTACTGGAGCCATGCGGCCGAACTCCTCCAGCTCGCCGCGCCGTTCGTGCCGCGGGACCGACGAGGCACGACCGCGGAGCTCCTCGCCCGCGCCTTCGAGAAGCTCGGTCGGTACGACGACGCCCTCGACCACCTGCATCGGGCGAGTCGTCTCCTCACCGAGGAGCAGCCGGGTCGCACGATGAACGTGATCGCCAATGTGGAACGCCAACTGGGACGGATGGCGGAAGCCGAGCAGTCGTATCTCCGCGCCGCTCGGATCGCGGCCGCGGCCGGCAATCCGATCACGCGAGGGCGCGCGCTCGGCAATCTCGGCAATCTGGCGCGCATCACGAGCCGGTATCGCCGGTCGGAGCGGTTGTTCGATCTGGCCGAGGCGGTGAGCACTCGAGCCGGGGACGACGTCAATCGGACGATCGTCGAGTCGAACCGTGTGCTCCTGCTCCAGGCGCAGGGCAGGTTCGACGAGGCGCTCCGGCGCTGCGCGACCCTGCTCGAGCACGGCGGTGCCGGCGTCAACCGCGGATACCTCCTCACCCAGCGCGCCATGATCCTGCTGGACCTCGACCGTGTGGCCGAGGCGGAGGCGGCCCTGCTCGCGGCAGGGGCGGACGACGGCGGTCCGACGACGTTCGACGAGGACGCCGAGATCGCCATCCAGCTCGCCCAGGTCGCTCGTCGACGCGGAGACCTCGTCGAGGCCGCGCGTCTGGCGGACACCGCCCTGGCCTCGGCCGAGCGTGTCGGCTACCCACTCCTCCGCTCCGACGCTTGCAGCACCCTCGGCGAGATCGCCGCCGATGCCGACGACGCCGGGACCGCCGAGCGCTGGGCGCGATGCTCGCTCGAGCTCGCCGAACTGCTCGGTGACCGGGTCGAGCAGGCGCGGGCGTTCGAGACGATCGGGAGGGCGGCGGCGATCCGCGGCGACCGGGCGGCGGCCGACGCCGCGTCCACCGCCGCAGCCGACCTCCTCAGCGCGGTCGGCCACTGGCGAGCCACGGCCGTCCAGACGATGCGCGCGGCTTCCCTCCGACCCTGACGGCGGAAACCAGTGGACACGCGGCAATCGGCGGTCCTCGGCGCCCGGACGTTCGGGCTCGTTCGGGTGACTGGTCCGCGGTCGCCTCGATCCGCCACGATCATGCCGGAGCGAGCCGTGCGGCGAGCCCGAGACAGACCGACATCCGGCCGGACGACGCAGCTCGTCGGCCCATGCCAGCAGAAGGACGAACACCCCATGACGCGACACCGACCATCGACGAACCGGCTCAGACGACTTGCCGCTGGAGGCGGGCTGTTCGTGCTCGCCGCCACCCTCGCAGGGTGCTCCGGAGGTGACGTCTCGGTCGGAGACACGGCGACGGTCACCCTGCCGGCGAAGACCGCGGGGAACGGTGATCAGGACTTCGCCGTCACGGTCGCCTCGGTCGACGAGGCTCCGGCCGAGGTGGCCGATCAGATCGAGGGTGACGACGACGTCTACTTCGCGTCCATCGAGTTCGCCTACACGGGCGATGCTGCCGCCGAGGTGCTCGCCGTGCCGTGGAACAACGTCTTCGCACGGCTGTCGGACGGGAGCCTCCTCGAGGCCTCGTTCATCGGGCTCACCGAGTGCAGCGGCACACCGGAGGATCCGGTCGCCGCCGCCGACGACCTGGTCGCCGGTGAGACGGTCACCGTCTGCGTGCCACTGTCGTCGACCGACGGTCTGGAGGTGACCGGCGTCTACGTCGGCACCTCCGACGGTGGCTCGGGCGGGACGGTGTGGAAGCGATGACCGGCGTGCACGAGCCCGGGCGGGAACCTGTGCGCGAACCGGATCGATCCGGCCAGGAGGAGACGCCATCCCAGTGGTCCGTGGAGGAGTGGGGGAGTTCACCGTTCGGCTGGTTCGTCGGCGCGGGGATCGGTCTCCTCGCTGCGATCCTGTGCTTCACCCCGATCTGGGACGAGGTCGCCGGGCGGAGCACCGGACGCCGCGCCGGGTTCGGTGCGCTGCTCGCGGCGATCGGACCGTTCGGTGTCGCGGCGATCGCCCTGGCGGTCGCGGTCGTGTTCGTCGTGGTCGGCCTCCGGAAGCGTCGCGCCGGCGAACGGAGCTGAGCGGCCGGTTCGACGCGCTCCCGGTGCATCGCGAGCCCCAGGTCGTAGGGTGGAGGAGACGCTCGAAGGAGACCCATGACCGACCAGCCCATCGCCACCGCAGCACTCGTCCAGCAGGAGGCGGCCGCGCTCGCCGTGTCGCTCGCACCGGTGTACCAGGATCTGCACGCCAATCCGGAGCTCTCCTTCGCGGAGCACCGGACGGCCGCCCTGGTCGCGGATCGCATCACCGGCCTCGGGTACGGGGTCGCGACGGGGATCGGCGGCACCGGTGTCGTCGGTGTCCTGGAGAACGGTGAGGGACCGACGGTCCTGCTGCGGGCCGATATGGACGGCCTGCCCGTCCTGGAGGAGACGGGCCTCGACTACGCGAGCGTCGCGCGCGGGGTCGACCCGGAGGGCAACGACGTCCCGGTCATGCACGCCTGCGGCCACGACGTCCACGTCACCTGTCTGCTGGGTGCCGCCGAACTGCTCGCTGCACGGCGCGACACCTGGTCCGGGACGCTCGTCGTCCTGTTCCAGCCGGCCGAGGAGGCCGGCGGCGGTGCGCAGGCGATGGTCGACGACGACCTCTACGCACGTGTCCCGAAGCCCGACATCGTGTTCGGCCAGCACGTCGGTCCGCTGCCGGCCGGTGTCGTCGGCACGCACGCCGGTCCGTCCTTCGCCGCGACCGACGCCTACCGAGTCACCTTCCACGGCCGCGGCGGGCACGGCTCCCGCCCGCAGTCGACGATCGACCCGATCGTGATGGCGGCGTCGGCGGTCGTCCGCCTCCAGAGCATCGTGTCCCGCGAGGTCGCCGGAACCGACACCGCGGTGCTCACCGTCGGCACGATGCACGCCGGCACCAAGAACAACATCATCCCCGACACCGCGCAGATCGGCGTCAACATCCGCAGCTACGAACCGCACGTGCGCGACCGCGTCGTCGGCTCCATGGAGCGCATCATCCGGGCCGAGGCCGCAGCGTCGGGCGCCGAGCGGGAACCGGTGATCGAACACACCGAGGCCTTCCCGGTCCTCGTGAACGATCCTGCGGCGACCGCCGACGTGACCTCGGTGTTCGCCGACGCCTTCGGTGCCAACCGGGTCGTCGACCCCGGTCTCGTCACGGGGAGTGAAGACGTCGGCATGCTTGCGACGGCCGCCGACGCTCCCATCGTCTACTGGATCCTCGGGGGTGCCGACCCACAGGCCTTCGCCGCGGCCTACGCCTCGGGGCGCATGGAGCAGGACCTCCCCGGCAACCACTCCTCGAAGTTCGCGCCGCTCATCCACCCCACCCTCGACACCGGCATCGCCGCGCTGTCGCTCGCCGCGCTGTCGCGTCTGGCCGCAACGGCGGCCACCGCATGATCGTCGTGACGACGGACACCGTCGCCGGACACCGCATCGACGCCGTCCTCGGCGAGGTCGTCGGGCTCACCGTGCGAGCTCGCGACTGGGGCTCCTCGATGTCGATCGGCTTCTCGGCGCTCGGCGGCGGCGAGGTCCCGGGGATGACCCAGCTGCTGTTCGAGTCCCGCCAGGAGGTCATGCGACGACTGGTGGCCGACGCGGAACAGCGCGGCGCGAACGCGGTCCTCGCGATGCGTCTCGAGACCACCGACATCGGCGGTGCGTGGACGCAGCTGACCGCCTACGGCACCGCGGCGTACCTCGTCCCGATCCCCGCAGGCGAGCCCGGAGCGACCGGCCAGTCCGCCTACGCGGCGAAACAGCCGGACGCTCCGAAACCACGCGGCGACGTCTGACGGTGGGGCGGAACACGGGGCGCGCCTCCTCGTTCCGACCTGCGCAGACCTGACTCGACCTGACCCGCCCGATCACCGCGCCGACGCAGACGGAGGAGACCCGTGACCGCTTGGATCGACGAACTCATCACCGAGGTGACCACGGCTGTGCGGGAGCGCAGTGACGAACGGGTGGCCGAGATGTTCGAGCGCTGCTTCGCCGACACCCTGCACAGCACGATGACGCCCATGCCGGACGGCACCGTGTTCATGCTCACCGGCGACATCCCCGCGATGTGGTTGCGCGACTCGAGCGCCCAGCTCGCGCCCTATCTCCATTTCGCGACCGACCACCCCGAGCTGGCCGAGCTGCTCGTCGCCGTCAACCGTCGGCAGCTGGACGCGATCGCACTCGACCCCTATGCGAACGCGTTCAATGCCGAGCCGAACGGCCACGGGCACCACGACGACCGCACCGATGCATCGCCCTGGGTGTGGGAGCGCAAGTACGAGATCGACTCGCTCTGCTACCCACTCCAGCTCGCACACGACATCTGGCTGGCGACGGGGCGCCGCGACCACCTGGATGCGCGGTACCGCTCCGCCGTCGTCGCGGCGATGGAGGTCTGGCGGGTCGAGCAGCACCACGAGGAGCACTCGCCGTACCGGTTCCAGCGGTTCGATGCCCCGCTCTCCGACACCCTCGTCCGCGACGGACTCGGGCCGGAGACGGCGTGGACCGGGCTCTCATGGTCGGGGTTCCGGCCGAGCGACGACGCAGGGCGGTACGGCTACAACGTTCCCGGCAACCTCTTCGCCGCGGTGACGCTCGCCGGGGTCGAATCGATCGCTCGCGAGGTGCTCGACGACGAGGTACTCGCAGCGGAGGCGCGGACGCTTCGAATCGAGCTCGAGACCGCGATCGACGCCCACGGTGTCGTGACGACCGACCAGTACGGCGACGTCTACGCCTACGAGGTCGACGGGTTCGGCAACGCGCTCCTGATGGACGACGCCAACGTGCCGAGCCTGCTCTCGCTGCCGTTCCTCGGCTGGTGCGCGCCCGACGACGCCCGGTACCTCGCCACCAGACGGTTCCTGCTCAGCGAGGACGACCCGAGCTACTTCGTCGGGTCCGCCGCTCGTGGGATCGGGAGCCCGCACACACCCCACGACCACATCTGGCCGATCGCCCTGTCCATCGAGGGCCTCACCTCGCAGGACGAGCAGGACCGCGCCCGTCTGCTCGACACGCTGCTGCGGACCGACGCCGGCACCGGGGTCATGCACGAGTCGTTCCACAAGGACGACCCCGACACCTTCACCCGCCCCTGGTTCTCCTGGGCGAACGCGATGTTCTGCGAGTTCGTCCTCGACGTGGTGGGTCTGCGCACGCACGTGCGGCGTCCCGTGCCCCGAGGGGACTGAACGGACCCGCCGCCTCGTGCGCCGGCTCAGAGCAGCCGCAGCTCCTGTGCACGGGTGACGGCCCGGGTCCGGTCGGCCACCTCGAGCTTCTCGAACACGTGCAGCAGGTGCGTCTTCACCGTCGACTCCGAGATGAAGAGTGCCGCCGCGATCGCCCGGTTGCTGTTGCCGGCGGCGACGAGCGCGAGGACCTCGAGCTCGCGAGCGCTGAGCTGGGGGCGGGTTGGTGTCCCGCCCTGCATGCGGCCCACGAGTGTCGCCGCGATCGTCGGCGCGAGCACCGTCTGACCGGCGACCACCGAACGGATGCCGGCCAGGATCTCCTGCTCGGGCGCCGCCTTCAACAGGTAGCCGCCGGCTCCGGCCTCGATCGCGCCGAGGATGTCGTCGTCGGTCTCGTAGGTCGTGAGCACGAGCACCCGGACGCCTGGCACGCGCTGCACGATGCGCGCCGTCGCCTCCGCACCGCCGAGGACCGGCATGCGCAGGTCCATGAGCACGAGGTCCGGCCGGTGCTCCTCGGCAGCCGCGACCGCCGCAGCACCATCCGCCACCTCGGCGACGACCTCGAGGTCGTCCGCGCGCCCGAGCAGCGCGACGATGCCCGATCGCACGATGGGGTGGTCGTCCGCGACGACGATCCTGATCCGTGTCATCGTCCCTCCTCCGTGGTCCCGGAGCTTGTCGAAGGGCCGCCGGCCGAGACACCGTCCGCGCTCCCTGAGCCTGTCGAAGGGCCCGCCTCGATCGTCACCGGCACTCGCACCCGCACGGTCGTCCCCGCTCCGGCGGCACTCGCGAGTTCCACCGTCCCACCGAGCAGCGTCACCCGGTCGTGCATGCCGTGCAGCCCGAAGCCTGCGCCCGGACTGGTCCCGAGCAGTGCGCCGTCCGGGTCCGCGATCCCGACCCCGTCGTCGGAGATCCGCAGTTCGGCCCAGCCGTCGTCGACGGTGAGCGCCAGCTCGACGCGGTCGGCGGCGGCGTGTTTCCGGATGTTCGCGAGACCCTCCTGCGCACTCCGGAGCAGCACGACCTCGGGCGCCCGTTGGAACCGTTCGGACGGAGCGTCGATGTCGACGGCCACACCTGTCTCGCGGGCGAACCGCTCGCCCAAGCGGCGGAGGCTGTCACCGAGCGTCGTGTCGGCGGCCGGCATCGCCGCCGTCGTGGCCACAAGGGATCTCGCCTCGCGGAGGGCGTCGCGTGCCGTGCTCTCGATGAGGTCGATGCTGTCGAGGGCGGCGATCGGTCGACCGTCCAGCGGGGAGGCGTCCGGCGTGCCCGCGACGGTCTCGCCGACCTCGGAACGGGCGCGTTGCGCGAGCAGCACCACACTCGTGAGGCTCTGCGCGATGGTGTCGTGGATGTCTCGCGCCATGCGTTCGCGTTCGGCGGCAGCCCCGGCCTCCCGGCTCGCCCGCTCCGATTCGGCCTGAGCGGTCTGCAGACTCACGAGGAGTCGTGCCTTCTCGTCGCCGAGCTCGGCGATCCGGGTGATCCAGAGACCGAGGGACAGCGCGAAGACGAGCGAGACGCTCTGGATCGCGAGCCCCTGCAGGATCACGTCGGGGGTGGCGCCTTGTCCGACGATGAAGCCGACGGCGAGGGTCGCGGCGCTCGCGATGTTGAGGACGATCGCGTTCCGCGTCTTCGGCGTCAACACCCACAGCAGCGGGAACACGAGGCACTGGAGGGTCAGGACGTTCGGTGAGAACGCGGTACCCACGGCGGTGAGTGCGATGAGGGTGATCGCGAACCAGAGGCCGCCCTGCGGACGCTCGAGCGTGCGTCGCCCGGCCGTGTAGTAGACGAGGCAGAGCGCCGCCAGCACGATCCAGACGCCGACGACCCGCTCCGGTGCCCCGGCCGCGCTGACGCTCACGAGCGCGCCCACGATCACGCACCCCGCGCCGAACGCGACATCCCACCACCGTCGTCCGTCCATGTCCCAACCCTCCCATCCCTGCCCGCGAACTGTCACTTCCTGCCAGTTCCGGCGGCGTACACCCACCGGAACTGACAGTTCGCGGGCTAGGAGCGGCGGACCCAGCGGAAGGTGAGGCGGGTGAGGACGAGGCCGACGACCGCCCAGACGACGAGGACGAGCGCGACCATCGGGAGGTCCCAGCCCCCGGACGGCTCCTGCGAGGCGAACCCCTCCGGCAGGAAGACGGAACGCATGCCCTGCGCGATCCACTTGAGCGGGAAGACGCTCGCGACGCTCTGCAGCCATTCGGGGAGCATCGTGAACGAGAGGTAGACGCCGGAGATGAACTGCAGCACGAGCACGATCGGGATGATGACGGCCGTCGCGCTCTTGCCCGTGCGGGGGAGCGCCGACAGGGCGATGCCGAGCACCGCCGACGTGGCGATGCCGAGCAGGTAGATCCAGGCGAAGGTGAGCCACCGCTCGGGCTCGGTCGGCAGGGTGACGTCGAACAGGAACCGCGCGACGAGGAGCAGCAGTGCGATCTGGAGCACCGAGGTGACGAGGACCTGCCCCATCTTCCCGAAGAAGTAGGAGATCACCGGGAGCGGGCTGCCGCCGAGGCGCTTGAGCGTGCCGTCGCTCTTCTCCGTCGCGATGTCGGTCGCGAGGTTCTGGACGCCCGAGAGGAGGATGCCCGCGGCGATCATGCCGGGGAGGTAGAAGGCGGCCTGGCTGACCCCGCCGGTGCCGTCGGGTGCCTCGCCCACGTTCCCCATCGCGCTGAACGCGGTCGAGAAGATCGCGAGCATCACGACGGGGAAGAGGAAGGTGAAGAACACCTGGTCGCCGGAGCGGAAGTAGATGCGGGTCTCGTAGCCGATCCGGCTCGCTCCGAGTCGGAGGGTGCGTCCGCGGGGGAGTGCCGGGACGAGCGTGTTGGTGGTGCGGTCGATGGTGGTCATGCGCCGACTCCTGTCGTGGTGACCTGCGTGGCCGGTGACGGTGCTACTGATGGGGTGGTTGACGACGCAGCGCCGTCGGCCGCGTGGACCAGCCCGAGGTAGATGTCCTCGAGGCTCGGACGGATGATCTCCAGGTCGCGCGGCTCTCCGCCCAGTGTCGCCGTGAGATCGGCGACCCGTGCGGCCGGCGCCTCGGTCCGTTCCTCGTGGAGGCCGTGCTCGTCGCGCCAGCGCACCACGGGGATCCGGGCCTCGGCGCCGCCGATCTCGTCGACCGCGCCGATCTCCACGAGTCGACCCGCCGCGATGACGGCGACGCGGTCGGCGAGCTGGGCGGCTTCGTCGAGGTAGTGGGTGGTGAGGAGGATGGTCGTGCCGTCGCGTTTCAGCGAGCGGATGAGCTCCCAGAACTGCCGACGTGCCTCAGGGTCGAACCCGGTCGTCGGCTCGTCGAGGAAGAGGAGGGCCGGGCGGCCGACCACCCCGAGCGCGACGTCCACCCGACGACGCTGGCCGCCCGAGAGCTTGCCGATGCGCGTGCCCGCCTTGCTCGTGAGCCCGACCGCCTCGATGACCTCGTCCACATCCCGCGGGTCCGCGTAGTACCGGGCGAACTGTGTGAGCTGCTCCCGGACCGTGACGTTGGCGGCCTCGGCACTCGACTGGAGGACGATGCCGAGGCGGGCCTTCCAGTCGAGACCGCCCTTCGCCGGGTCGACACCGAGGACGCTCGCCTCGCCGCCCGTCCGGTACCGGTAGCCCTCAAGGATCTCGATCGTGGTGCTCTTCCCGGCACCGTTCGGGCCGAGCAGGGCGAAGGTCTCACCCGGGTGGATGTCGAAGGAGACCCCGTCGACGGCGGTGAAATCGCCGTACTTCTTGCGCAGCTCGCGGACCTCGATGATCGGTCGTGTGCTCATGGTGTCCATGCTCGTCCGCTGCGGCGCGCACCGGTAGCGGTGGAGGGGCTGATCCTCGTATCCACCGATCGGTTGATGCGCGAGCCGCCTGGCGCACGGGCGCGTCTGCTCGGTCGGTCGACGCGCACGAACGCCCACCCGCCCGACGAGGGCGGATGGGCGCTGGCGTGACGCTGCGGCGGCCTAGCCGAGTGCCGCGGTGGAGACGACGACGACGAGGTCCTCGACGTTCTCGAACCCGGCGGTCTCCTGGGTGAGCTGGGTGAACGGGATGCCGATGATCGTCAGCCCGTCGAGCGATCCGGTGAACGTACCGGCGGCTTCGGTCACGCTCGCGCCACCGGCCGTCGCGTTCGCGGCCGCTGCGGTGAGGGAGGCAGCGCCGCCGGAGAGGACGGCGTAGCTGCCCGAGGCGGCACCCGCTTCGTAGCTGAGGATGCACACCGTCGGCAGGTCGCCGAGGACCGCGGCCGGAGCGAAGGTGGCCTTCGCCGCGGCGACAGCGGCTGCCGGGACCGCGACGCCGCTGGCTGCGCTGAGCGTGTTGACCTGCTCTTCGGTGCACTTCGTCGCGCCCGATGCCGGCTCTTCCTGGGCAGCGTCCTCCGTGGCCTCGGGCGCGGTCGTGGCGCTCGTCGAGGGTTCGGAGTCGGCCGGTGCGTCGCCGCTACTGCAGGCGGCGAGCCCGAAGAGCCCGATGACGGCGACGGCGGTCACCGCGGAAACGCGGAGACGGTGGTGAGCGGAGCGAAGTGACATGGTGGTTCCCCCTGGAATCGTGAGCGTTGACGGATGCTCAGGTCCAGGATGGTGGACCGAGGCGGCAGCCTCAATGGGGACAACTCCCCAGTTGTCGGTCAGGCCCCGGTGCGCATCCACGTCGTCGTGCGGGCGCGGAGCCCGAGGGTGGTCGCGCGCGCACCGAGGTAGCCGACGAAGAAGGTGAGCGCCAACCAGGTGAGCCCGGTCTGCCCGCCGGATGCCCAGGCGAGGACCGCGAGCGCGAACGGCAGGAAGACGAGCGTGTTGAGCAGCCCGGTGATCGCGAGGTACTTCGCGTCGCCGGCGCCGATGAGGACGCCGTCGAGGACGAAGACGACACCGCCGAGCGGGGTGGTGACGGCGAGCACGATGATCGCGGGCACGATGAGCGCCGCGAGGTCGGGGTCGCTCGTGAAGAGCAGGCCGATGACCGGGCTCGCGAGGGCGATGACCAGGCCGAGCACGATCCCCGAGCCGACGCCCCACTGGAGGCAGCGGACGAGGACGGCACGCACCCCTGCGACGTCGCCGGCCCCGAGCCCCTTGCCGACGAGCGCCTGCGCGGCGATCGCGAGGGCGTCGAGCGCGAAGGCGAGGGTGGCGAAGAGGGTCATGACGAGCTGGAACCCGGCGAGTTCGTCGGTGCCGAGGTCGGTCGCGACGAACACGGCGATGAGCATCGCGGCGCGGAGGCTGACGGTGCGGAGGAACAACCATCCGCCGGAACGGGCCGCGCCACCGAGGCCGGCGCGGTGCGGGCGGAGACTCGCTCCCGTCCGACGCACGTGGCGCAGGACGACGACGAGATAGGCGACGACCATGCCCCACTGCGCGATGACGGTGCCGATGGCGGATCCCGCGATGCCGAGTCCGAGGCCGTAGATGAAGAGGAAGTTGAGGCCGATGTTCGCGGCGAACCCGGCGCCGGCGACCACGAGGGGCGTGGTGGTGTCCTGCAGGCCGCGGAGGAGCCCGGTCGCACCGAAGACGAGCAGCATGGCGGGGATGCCGAGCATCGAGATGCCGAGGTAGGTGTCGGCCTGCTGGGCGACGGCGTCCGTCGCGCCGAACAGCCCGACGAGCGTGGGGGAGAGGAACCATCCGGCCGCACCGATCACGACACCGAGCCCGAGCGACAACCAGAGCCCGTCCACCCCGAGCGACACCGCGCCGCGTTCGTCGCCGTGTCCGAGGCGCCGGGCGACCGCGGGCGTCGTCGCGTAGGCGAGGAACACCATGAGACCGATGACCGTCTGCAGGACCGCGCTCGCGACCCCGAGGCCGGCGAGCGGCACGACGCCGAGGTGGCCGATCATCGCGGAGTCGGCGAGCAGGAACAGCGGCTCCGCCATCAGCGCCCCGAGCGCCGGGACCGCGAGCCGGAGGATGTCGCGGTCGACAGGCCGCAGCCGTCGCCTGTCCTGTCCCGTGGTCACCCGCCGAGCCTAGCCGCGGGTGGTGACACGCCGCGTCGCCGTCCGAGACGGGACGAGTCGACGGCCTACCGCGCGAGCAGCGACCCGCTCAAGCCGGGGAGGTCGCGGAGACGGATGCCCGTGAGGAAGCCGGCCGCGGCGGCGTAGGCGACCCGTGGTTGGTCGGCGTCCTCGCGGCAGGCGAGGAACAGCGGCACGGCGGTGGCGCCCAGGCGCTCGGCGACGTCGGCGATCTCCGCGAAGCCGATGAGCGGGTCGACCCGGTGGGCGATGCCGGCCATCGTGCGCACGGCGACGCCGTCGGGCTCGGTGCCGTCCTGTGCCAGCCCGGAAGCAGCGAACGAGACCAAGGACGCACCTTCGGACGAGAATCGTCGGCAGGCGTCGGTCAGGGCCAGCTCGACGGCTCGGCTGGTCTGTTCCCCCGACGCTGTACCCGCACCCGCCGTCGTTCCGGCGTCGTCCTTCGACAGCGCGCGCCGGACTGCGTCGAGCGCCCACCCGTGCACGATGCCGCCGGCCCCGGGGATCGGCAACCAGGAGACCGCCGCGAGCACGGCGCCTGCGGCGTCGGTCACGACGGAGACCCGGACCGCGGCGGTCGGCTCCCGGTCGTCGCCATCGGGGGCGTCGATGCTCGAACCCACCGTGAGACCGAGCTCGGGCACGTGCCGGTCGGACACCCACACCGACGACAGCGCGCGGATCTGGCTGCGGAGCTCCCACGGCAGGTCGTGAGCGGGCAGCAGGATCGAGGTCGTCGGATCCGCGCCGGCGGCTCCCGCTGCACCCTCGGGACCAGCGGGTTCTGACACATCCGCCTCGCTGAGGTCGAGCACGAGGTCTCGACCGAGCGGCGACACCCGCCACCCCTCGGGCATGATGCGCGCGTCGCGGGTGGCGAAGACCGCCGGTGTGAGCCCCTCCTGCTCGGCCGCCGTCGCGAACGCCGACACCGCGGCGACTGCACCGCCGGGGTCGCCGATCGGCTCGCCGAGGGCCAGTGCGACGCCGGCATGTTGCTGGTAGGCGACCGCGTGTCCACCGTCGGCCGTGACGAACACCCGGTTTTCGGGGCGGAGCGCCGAGGCCGCCAGCGGTCCGCCGCCGTGTTCGCGCAGCAGCTGCGCCGCCCTGGCGCGTGCTCGCCGCGCACCGGGACCGATCGCCCCGGGCAGGCGTCGCCTGGTCTGGTTCGCCGCGACCCGGAACGCGTGGCGCGACAGTACGAGGACCACCGCCTGTCCCACCCACAGGACGCTCGCGGAGATCCAGATGGTCGACGCCACGAGCGGCACCTGGGCCAGCCAGGCGAGGGCGATCAGGGCGAGCGTGACCAGCAGGTTGCCGACGGTGAGCACCATCGCCGCCCACCAGGCCCAGCGATGACCACGACGGAGCCAGTTCGCGATCACCAGGATCGCGACGGTGTCGACCCCGACATCCAGGATGGAGCCCTGCGTCAGAGTGGTCGAACCGAGCGGCCCGTCGAGCGGCACGAGGGTGACGAGCAGCTGCACCGCACCGATCACGAGCAGCCCGGAAACGGCGAAGAGTCGCCAGTCGCGCATGGTCGGTCGTGGGGTCGACCGGTGCTCGCCGAGGAGGATGCGGGCCGCGATCACGAAGACGACGGTCGTGATGAAGTGCTCGAGGTCGTCGATCTTCCCGACGTAGAGGAGCGCGATCGACACCCACGACAGGAGCAGCAGCCGCCAGCGCAGCCGGTAGGGGGAACGCATGAACGCGGTCGCGGTCGCGACGCAGGCGAGGATGCCGCAGCTCGGACCGACGGCGAGCGTCGTCACGAGGGACTGCGCCCACGGCCAGTCGAGCCGAGCCAGCGCCAAGGCCGCACCGAGGGCCCCGAGGATACCGACGAGATGGCCGGTCACGAAGATCGCCGACGCCCGCAGCGTGCCGAATCGGACCTCGACCCACCCGCCGAACACGGCCGCGCCGACGATCGCGACGAGGTAGGCGAGCGGGTCGGCGGTGATGAACATGCCCGTCAGGACCGTCCACCAGCGCCCGGCTTCGAGGCTCGGCACCCCGTAGGCGAACGCCGGGTACCAGGCGGCCTGGTCGATCGGGCGCCACAGGCCGCCGGTCACGACGCCGAGTGCGACGAAGACGGTGACCAAGGCGGTGGTCGCGGGGGTCGTCCGCAGGGCCCAGCGCAGCGGCGTCAGGACGACGGAGATCGCGGCGCGCAGATCGGTGCGGACGGGGGCCGAGCTGGCGGTCCGGGTGGTCGGCGTGTCCATTCGGGCGTCGGCGTCGGTCGTGGCCGGGACCGACCCGGATGGCGACAACAGTTCGTCGAGCTCAGCCTCGGTCATCGACACCGGCGCGCGGTCAGCGGCCGGCTGGGCAGCCCGACGACGGATCCGGAACACGACGACCACCGCGATCACGACGGCCGCGGCACCGGCCAACGCGAGCGCCGCCCAGGAGAAGCGGTGCAGGAACTCCGTCGCGGCACTCCCCAGCACGGTGACGACCGTCACCACGAGCGAGGCCCAGGCGATGCCACCCGCCGCGTTGGCGACGAGGAAGTGCGGGTACGTCATGCGGAACATGCCCGCGAGCGGTCCGGAGAAGATGCGGAGGACGGCGATGAACCGTCCGACGAACACCGCCCACGGCCCCCACCGCCGCATGAGGTGCACCGCGGCGCCCAGCCGCTTCGGCCCCACGTGCTTCGGGAACCTGCGGTTCAGCACCGACAGGAGCCGCCGGCCGTATCGCTTGCCGATCCAGTACCCGATCGAGTCGCCGAGGATCGCACCACCGGCGGCCGCGGCGGCGACGAACACCGGGCTCAGGCCGCTCGACGCGGCGAGGAGGGTCGCCCCGATGAGCACGGTCTCTCCCGGCAACGGCACGCCGAGGCTTTCGACCGCGACGACCAGGAAGACGACGAGGAGCAGGACGCCGGGCGGGAAGTCGGCCAACCAGTCCACGCGGGCTCCTTCCGGCCGGGTGGGTCAACGGTAGTCCCTCGTTCCCCGAAGCGCTCGCGACGCTCCTCCACAGGACTCGGTCCAGAGCGGCACGCCCGCTCTGAGAGAACACCCGAGCCGTGGTCAGGTGCCGTCGCTAGGCTGATCCGCATGACTGACGCGCAGCTCGCCTCCGGCATCGACCGCTCCGAACTCGACCCGGCCGTGCGGCCGCAGGACGACCTCTTCCGCCACGTGAACGGCAAGTGGATGGACCGCACCGAGATCCCCGACGACAAGGCCCGCTGGGGATCGTTCCACCAGCTGGCGGAAGACGCCGAGAACGCCGTCCGCGACATCATCGAGGAGTCGCAGACGAACCCCGACGGCGAGGAGGGCGTGAAGATCGGCGCCCTGTACGCCAGCTTCATGGACGTCGACCGGGCCAACGCCCTCGGAGCGACCCCGCTCGCCGACCAGCTCGCCCGCGTCGCAGCGGTCGACTCCATCGAGTCCTTCCTCCGCCTGTCCGGCGAGTTCGAGGCCGAGGGGGTCGGCGGCTTCCTGCAGCTCTTCGTCGACAACGACCCGGGCAACCCCGAGCGCTACCTCGTCTTCGCCGAACAGGGCGGTATCACGCTGCCCGACGAGTCCTACTTCCGTGAAGACACCTTCGCCGAGATCCGCGACGCCTACCGCGCACACCTCCAGACGATGTTCGAGCTCGCCGGCATCGACGACGCTGCCGCACGCGCCGACCGCGTATTCGCCCTCGAGACGGCGATCGCGTCCAAGCACTGGGACAACGTCGCCACCCGCGACAGCGAGAAGACGTACAACCTGTACTCGTGGGACGAAGCGGCGGCGCTCGCCGCAGGCGCCGACCTCGACGGCCCGAACCTCGCCGTCTGGCGCGACGCGATCGGCGCCGCCGACGACGTGTTCGCCGAGATCGTCGTCCGCGAGCCGAGCTTCCTCGAGGGCCTCGGTGAGCTCCTCGTCGCCGAGCAGCTCGAGTCCTGGAAGGACTGGCTGGCCTGGAAAGTCGTCCACGGTGCCGCTCCGTACCTCTCCGAGGAGTTCGGTCGCGCCAACTTCGACTTCTACGGCAAGACCCTCACCGGCACGCCGCAGCAGCGCGAGCGCTGGAAGCGCGGCGTCTCGCTCGTCGAGGGCATGCTCGGCGAGGCCGTCGGCCGCATCTACGTCGACCGGCACTTCGGCGCCACGTCGAAGGACGAGATGGACGTCCTCGTCGGCTTCCTCGTCGAGGCGTACCGCGACAGCATCGAGAACCTCGAGTGGATGAGCCCCGAGACCCGCACGCGCGCGCTGGAGAAGCTCGACAAGTTCACGCCGAAGATCGGTTTCCCCGTGAAGTGGCGCGACTACTCGGCGCTGGAGCTCGAGGCCGACGACCTGCTCGGCAACGTCCGTCGTGCCAGCCGGTTCGAGATGGACCGAGAACTGGGCAAGATCGGCAAGCCGCTCGATCGCGACGAGTGGTTCATGACGCCGCAGACGATCAACGCCTACTACAACCCCGGCTTCAACGAGATCGTGTTCCCCGCCGCCATCCTCCAGTACCCGTTCTTCGACGCCGGTCGCGACGCCGCCGCGAACTACGGGGCGATCGGCGCGGTCATCGGTCACGAGATCGGGCACGGCTTCGACGACCAGGGATCGAAGTTCGACGGCGACGGCCGACTCACCGACTGGTGGACCGAGGCCGACCGCGCGGCGTTCGAGGAGCGCACCGCGTCGCTCATCGAGCAGTACAACGCGCTGGCTCCCGCCCAGGTGCCCGACCACCACGTGAACGGCGCCCTGACGATCGGCGAGAACATCGGCGACCTCGGCGGGCTCGGCATCGCCTGGAAGGCGTACCTGCTGTCGCTCGAGGGCGCGGAGCCGCCGGTCATCGACGGCCTCACCGGTGCGGAGCGGTTCTTCCTCTCCTGGGCGCAGGCCTGGCAGCAGAAGGGACGCGACGCGGAGGTCATCCGTCTGCTGTCGATCGACCCGCACTCGCCGAACGAGTTCCGATGCAACCAGATCGTCCGGAACATCGACGCCTTCTACGAGGCGTTCGGCGTCACCGAGTCCGACGCAGCATGGCTCGCCCCCGAGGAGCGCGTCACCATCTGGTAGCCGACCTGCCGGTCCCTGTCCCCTCACCACCCGGTCCCTGAGCTTGTCGAAGGGCAGGGCTTGTCGAAGGGCAGGAACCGCTTGTCGAAGGGTCGGCTCCGCCTGTCGCCCCCTGCCGATGACCCCAGTAGTGGGACATGCGGAAGGTCGGTGGACGCTGCGAGAATCACTCTGGAGTCGACGAATCGTCATCCCGATGCACTCGAGAAGCTCATGGCGCGAGACCCGAACAGCGCCTGAGTGGACCTGGTCCGATCCGTCCGGTTCACAGCAGCGTCGCCGTCGATATCGCCACAGCCCCGCCGTCCCCCGGCCCGGGCGAGGCGGTACCGGCGGCGACGTGCTCCGCTCCGGTTCATTCGCCCATTCTTGGGCGAATGGGCCTTCCGTCGCCCAAGAATGGGCGAATGAACACCGTGGCGCGCGAACCCGTAGAATCGCAGGCGTGTCTAAAGTCTTGAGCAGCCTCCCCGTCGGCGAGCGCGTCGGCATCGCCTTCTCCGGAGGTCTCGACACCTCCGTCGCCGTCGCCTGGATGCGCGAGAAGGGTGCCATCCCGTGCACCTACACCGCCGACATCGGCCAGGCAGACGAACCGAACATCGGCGCCGTCCCCGACCGCGCCAAGGAGTACGGCGCCGAGATCGCGCGCCTCGTCGACGCGAAGTCGGCGCTCGTCGAGGAGGGCCTCGTCGCCCTCCAGTGCGGTGCGTTCCACATCCGCAACGCCGGTAAGACCTACTTCAACACGACGCCGCTCGGCCGCGCCGTGACGGGCACAATGCTCGTCCGCGCGATGAAGGAGGACGGCGTCGACATCTGGGGCGACGGTTCCACCTACAAGGGCAACGACATCGAGCGGTTCTACCGCTACGGTCTGCTCGCCAACCCGCGCCTGCGCATCTACAAGCCGTGGCTCGACGTCGACTTCGTCAACGAGCTCGGTGGCCGTAAGGAGATGAGCGAGTGGCTCGTCGCCCGCGACTTCCCGTACCGCGACTCCACCGAGAAGGCGTACAGCACCGACGCCAACATCTGGGGCGCCACCCACGAGGCCAAGCGCCTCGAGGAGCTCAGCTCCGGCATGGAACTCGTCGAGCCGATCATGGGCGTGCCGTTCTGGCGTGAAGACGTCGCGATCGCCTCCGAGGTCGTCACCGTCACCTTCGAGGCCGGTCGCCCGGTCGCGCTCAACGGCGTCGAGTACGCCGACGCGGTCGCGCTGGTCCTCGAGGCCAACGCCATCGGCGGTCGTCACGGTCTCGGCATGAGCGACCAGATCGAGAACCGCATCATCGAGGCGAAGAGCCGCGGCATCTACGAGGCCCCCGGCATGGCGCTCCTCCACATCGCGTACGAGCGTCTGCTCAACGCGATCCACAACGAGGACACGGTCGCCAACTACCACAACGAGGGTCGCCGACTCGGCCGCCTCATGTACGAGGGCCGCTGGCTCGACCCGCAGTCGCTCATGCTGCGCGAGTCCATCCAGCGCTGGGTCGGCTCCGCCGTCTCCGGCGAGGTCTCCATCCGTCTGCGCCGCGGCGACGACTACACGATCCTCGACACCTCGGGCCCGGGCCTCAGCTACCACCCCGACAAGCTCTCGATGGAGCGCGTCGGTGACGCAGCGTTCGGTCCCGACGACCGCATCGGCCAGCTCACCATGCGCAACCTCGACATCGCGGACTCGCGCTCGCGGCTCGAGCAGTACGCAGCGGCCGGCATCGTCGGCGGCGCGACCGCCGACCTCGTCGGCAAGCTCGAGCAGGGTGAGGCGCAGGAGATCCTCGGTGGCGAACTCCTCGACCCGACCGCCGACGCCCTCGAGCGCGCGACCGACCTCGCTTCCGAGGGCGCCGCGTTCGACTCCGGCACCGACTAGTCGCACCACGTAACGCCGAACGCCCGCCGCACTCCAGGAGTGCGGCGGGCGTTCTGTCGTGGTCCCTCCCGTTCCGTTCTCAGGAGTCCTGCGGTGCGCCGGGCTGGAGTGCTTGCGACACACCGGACGACTCCTGAGTTCGGGCAGGAAGGCGGTGCGGTGTCCACAGCGCAGGACAACCGCGGTGTGTCCTGACCGTTCTCAGGAGTCCTGCGGTGCGTCGGGCTGGAGTGCTTGCGACACACCGGACGACTCCTGAGTTGGGGACGGCAGGGGTTCGCAACTCAGGACCGGTGCGGCGCGTCCCGCCGGACACGCCGGGCGGCCGATGTGACCCGCCGGGCCGTCCTGAGTTGTGAACCGGCCGGGCCTACGCGGGGACGGGTGACTCCGCGTACCGCCCGGGTGTTGCGTTGTCCCTCACTCAGGACTGCTGCGGCGTGTCGGGTGTGACACGCCGGCCGGGCGGCGCGACACGCTGAGACGCTCCTGAGTTAGGGACGGCGACGGAGGACGAGGACGCTGTCGTCGAGCTCGGCGGGCTCGCCGTCGGGCCCGATCGCGGCGCGCGCGACGAGGCCTGCGGTGACGACCTCCCACTCGGTCTCCTCCAGCTCCAGCGAGGCGTGGACCTCGTCGGGCGTCGGGAAGTGTGCGTGCGCGATGTGCTCGGTCGCCCAGGGTGGCGGGCCTGCGTGGCCGACGATGAGGAGCGTGCCGCCGGGAGCGACGGCCGATGCGGCACGGCGCAGCACCGCCTCGCGCGGGAACTCGACGGGGGAGTGCAGGAAGGTCGCGGTCACGAGATCGAACGACGCCGACGGCTCCCACTCGACGAGGTCGGCCTGCACCCAGGTGATGCGATCGGCGACCCCTGCCTCGCTCGCTGTGGAGGCTCCGAGGGCGAGTGCGCTCGGGGAGATGTCGACGGCGGTCACGGACCAGCCCTGCCGGGCGAGCCACACGGCGTCGGCGCCCTCCCCGCTGCCGAGCTCGAGCGCGGTGCCCGGTGGCAACCCGCGCACCTCACGCTCGAGGGCGGCGTTCGGATTGCCGCTCCACACCTGGCCGCGGCTGCTGTAGCGGTGCTCCCAGAAGGCGGCGGGATCGGTGATGGCGGGCTCGTGCTCGGAGGTCATGGCATCAGCCTGCCGCGATCTCGACGACGAGCGGACGGTTCTTGCCGAAACGGCAACGGGAGCCCGTCACCGCGCGGCCGTCGATACGCTCACGGACCGCCCTTCGACAGGCTCAGGGCCCGGCGCCTGCCACAAGCCCGGGGCGGGGTTACGGGTGGGGAGATTCGGTCACTGAGCCTGTCGAAGTGCTGGCGGGTCCGGTGGTTCGGTCCTCACCCTTCGACAGGCTCAGGGGCCGGCCGACCGCAGGTCAGGCGCGGAAGTTGAGCGCCAGGTCGATGAGGAGGCGCGTGCCGTACCCGGTCGCACCCTTCGACCGCCACGACTCGTCCGACTCCACGAGCATGGTGCCCGCGATGTCGAGGTGCGCCCACGGGATATCGCCGACGAACTCCGCGAGGAACAGGGCGGCGAGCGTCGAACCGGCGAACCGCCCGCCGATGTTGGCGAGGTCCGCGACGTCCGAGTCGAGCTGCTTGCGGTAGCTGCGTTCGAGCGGCAACTGCCACAGCTGCTCGTCGGTGGCCTTCGACGACGCGAGCGTCTGGTCGACGATGCCCTGGTCGGTCCCGTGCACCGCCGCCGTCTTCGTACCGAGCGCCATGATCGCGGCACCGGTCAGGGTCGCGATGTCGACGATCGCGTCGGGCTCCTCCTCGACGGCGAGGCTCAGGCCGTCGGCGAGGACGAGGCGACCCTCGGCGTCGGTGTTCTTGATCTCCACGGTGGTGCCGTTGCGGAACGTCAGCACGTCGCCGAGCATCGTGGCCGAGCCCGAGGGCATGTTGTCCGTGCACATGAGGAACGCCGTGACGCTGCTCGTGCAGTGCAACTCCTCCAGCGCTGTCATGGCGGACAGGATCGCTCCGGCGCCCGCCATGTCCATCTTCATCGCCGCGTGGGACGGGTCGGACGGCTTGAGCGAGATGCCGCCCGAGTCGTACATGATTCCCTTGCCGACGAGCGCGAGGTGTCCTGCGGCCTCGATCGGCGAGCCGTCGTCGTCCTTCGGCGTGTACCGGAGCTTGATCATGCGCGGTGCCTCGACGCTGCCGGCGTTGACCCCGAGCAGGCCGCCGAGACCGAGCTCGATGAGCGCGTCCTTGTCGAAGACCTCGACGTCGAGCCCGTTGGCGGCACCGAGCGTCTCGGCCACCTCGGCGAGGTCGGTCGCCGTGAGGTGTCCGGGAGGTGTGTTCGCGAGGTCGCGCGCGAGGTTCGCCGAACGGGCGAGGACCTCGCCACGGTGTGCGCCGGTCGCGGTCTCCGGGAGGTCTTCGGCACCGGCGACGAGGTGGAGCGCGACGAGCGGGGTGCGCTTCGTCTCCCGCTTCAACTCGGTGTAGCGGTACCGGGCGAGGAGCGCGCCCTCGACGACGAGCTGGCCGGCCGAGGCCGGGTCGAGGTCGAACGATCGCGCCACGTCGAGGCCGATGCTCGCGAAGGAGGATGCCGCCCGGGCGAAGGCCGCAGCGATGTCGCGGAAGGCTGCCGGGGTGCGCTTCTCAGGCGCACCGACGCCGACCGCGATGTACGTCGGGGCGTCCTGGCTGGGGATGATGAGCGTCTGGCCGATCTCGCCGGTGAAGCCGGCGCGGGTCAGTGCCGCGCGGTCGAGTCCGAGCGCGGCGGGGATGTCGTCGGCGGCGCCGTCGGCTGCGGGGGCGACGGCCAGGCCGATCGCTTCGACGCCCTCGGGGAGTTCGATCGCGATGCTCAGCTCGACCGCCTCGGCGTCGAGTGAGGGGGTGCGGGAGAAGGTCGGCGGGATCAGCTTGGTGGGGCGGGATGGCATGCAGCGTCCTTCGTCTCGGAGTCGGGCTGGATCCATCGTATGGGCCTCACCTGGCCGCTGACGCGAGGGGTCTGGCAGGATGCCGGGATGGGTGCATGGGGAACGGCGATCTTCTCGAACGACACGGCGTCGGACATCTGCACCGAGTACCGCGAGTACGTGCAGGACCGGGTGCCGGACGACGAGGCGACGCGACGGACCATCGCGTCCTTCGCCCACCTGGTGGAGCGCGAGGACGGCGAGCTGTGGATCCCGCTCGCGGCCGCGCAGAGCGAGGTCGGCCGACTCGATCCCGACGTGCGGACGCGGGCGCTCGCGGCGATCGATCGCGGTGCCGACCTCGAGCTGTGGGCCGAAGCAGGCCCGGGGGAGGTCGCCAGGCGGACCGCGGCCCTCGACCGTCTCCGCGAGAAGCTCCTCGGCCCGCAGCCTGCACCGAAGAGCCTCCGTCGATCGTGGCGCCACGTGGAGGACGACCTGTCGCCGGGCGACGTCCTCGCGTTCACGGCTCCCAACGGACTGACCGCCCTGTTCCGGGTCGCCGGCATCCATCGGTCCCGATACGGCGACTCGCCCGAGCTCGACGTGCTCGACTGGGTGGGCGAGCAGATCCCCGGGCCGGAGATCCTGGCGACACTGCGAGCGAAGCGCGAGCCGGCCTCGGGCAACCTGCCGGAGCGCCCGGTCGTCTGGCAGCCGCACCGCTTCCGCAAGACGGACCCGGTGTGGCACGAGGTCGGCTTCGTCCGTGTCGCACGCCTCGAGGGTTGGCCGAACAGGCCGGGCCAGACCCCGGGCCACTCCGGCCTCTGGCGGGTGCTCAACCTGGTCGTGACCCGCGACCTCCTCGACGGCACCTGGTGAGGTGAGGCGGATCGCGTGCACCTCGCCACCGCGTGTGTGGGAAGCACACCGTTTGTGCCATGCGCGACGATTCCTTTCGGTGCACCATCTATACCCATTTTGGGTATACTCAGTGCAGTGAAGACGCATCGAGATGAAGTGGCTGGCGCAGCAGCTCTCGCGCGACGTCCTCTGAGGGTGGCGCGTCCGGCGGATCTCGCTGACGTCTATCGCAATCCCTCGAAGGAGCTGTCGCGGCTCGAGCAGTCCGGCAAGGTGGTTCGGCTTGCGTATGGGTTCTACATCGCGGTGCCCGATGACCGCATCGGCACGGACTGGAGGCCCACGCTCGAGAGTGCCGGTCTGGCGATCGCCACGGCCATGCAGGGCGATCGGGTGCCGGTCCTCATGGGCCTCGGCGCTGCTCGCTTTCATCGAGCCATCCCTCGTGCGGTCGCGGTGACCACGATCGCGGTGCCGTCGAAGCGGAATTCCATCCGGTTGTCCGCTGGTGGCGAGGTCGTGTTCGTCGCGCGTGACGTGGACCGATTGGAGGCCCGCCTCGAACGGTTGGATCTCGGGAGCGGGCTCGTCACGACGGTGGAGCAGACCGCGTTCGACCTCCTCATGCGGCCTGGGCTTGGAGGCATGTCCGCAGGAGCTGCAGAGGCGGTGACCAACCTCGCCCCTCGAGTCGATGCGGGTGAACTCCAACGGATCGCCTCACGCCACGGGCGGATGAACGATGCCGTGCGAGCGCTCATCTCGAGGCGGGAGGAGGCCGAGGATGGCAGCTGAACGGACTCCGACCCCCGGCGTCCTCAGTGCAGCCGAGCGCAGGCGAATCGAGGACCAGTTCGGCGTCGAGACCGCGCAGGTGGTCCGAGACCATCTGATCTCCCATGTGCTGGCAGCGCTTTCGGAGACCGTCGCCGACGAAGTGATCTTCTTCGGGGGCACGGCTCTCGCGCGGACCCATCTCCCGTTCCTCCGGCTGAGTGAAGACATCGACCTCATCGCCGTCGGGTCGCGGGCGCAGGTCGGCCGCCGAATCGAACAAGCGGTCCGAGGCTCACTGCAGCGGACCTTCGGTGAGGTGCAGTTCCTTCCAGGATTCGACGCGACTCGCGGTTCCGAACCGGTCGTCCTCAGCGTCGATGCCAGCAGCATCCAGGTGCAGCTCCTCGACCAGGTCGGCTACCCGAAGTGGCCGACGGAACGCCTCGAACTGGTGCAGCGGTACAGTGACGCGCCGCCCGCGTGGCTCACGGTGCCGACCCGTTCGGCGTTCGTGGCGGCGAAGGTCTCCGCCTGGGCCGATCGCAGGGCGCCGCGTGATCTGTACGACCTGTGGGCGCTCCAAGCGCACGGCGCGTTCGACGTCGAGGCGGCACGCCTGTTCGCAACCATCGGGCCGGGTGGGCGACCCAACGCATGGACCTTTGACACGGCACCGGACGGCGTCGAGTGGCAGCGCGCGCTGGCTCACCAGGGCCGTATCGACGTGGACCCGGAAACTGCGCTCACGACCGTCCGAGACGCTTGGTCGCGTCTGAGCTGACCGTACGGCAGCCTCGACCGGCATGTGAGGTGAGGCGGATCGTCGCTCGCGGGATGCGCGGGCGACGATCCGCCTCACCTCAGCGGGAGGCGACGAGTGCAGCCCGGACGTCGTCGCGCGGCTCGGCCCCGATCGCCTGCGTGTGCGCCTGGGCGAGTACGTCCGCGATGACCACGCGCTCGCCGGACTCGGCGGACCGCACGGCGGCCTCCACCATCGCGAGGCTCAGCACGTTGGCGTGCACCTCGCCCGACGGGACACGCCCCGTGCGCAGGGCATCCACGAACTCGACGAGCGACCCGGCGATCTCCTCCGGCACGTCCGGCTCGAGCTCGGCGGTCTCGACCGCCGACGGTGATCCGCCCTGCGGCGCGAGCTGCCGCTGCGGAGCGGAGTCGCCGTCCCAGACGGCCGTGCCGCGCTCGCCGTTCACCCGCCAGCTGCCGTTCCACGAGGTCTCCACGCCGTCCGCACACCAGCTGCCGCTGTAGGTGTAGCGGACTCCTCCGGCGAACTCGAAGATCGCGGTCGCGGCGGCGTCGGCGGAGAACCAGCTCCACCCGGGGTTGTACTCCTCGCAGTACACGGCGATCGGGTCGCTGCCGAGGACGTAGCGGGCGGCGTCGAAGGCATGGATCGCCATGTCGACGAGCAGCACGTGCGGCATCTCCTCGCGGAAGCCGCCGAAGTGCGGCGCCTTGAAGAACTCCGTGGTCGCGGACCCGAGCCGACCGAGTGACGCGACCTGCTCCCGGAAGGCGGCGATCGACGCGTAGTAGCGACGCGACTGGCTCGTCATGAGCAGTTGCCCGCTGGCCTCGGCCGTCGCCGCCAATGAGAGCGCCTGCGCCACGGTCGGCGCGATCGGCTTCTCGCAAAGCACCGGCAACCCGGCGAAGAGCGCCTCGGTGTTGACCGGGTGGTGCGCGGCGGGCACGGTGACGTTGACGACCGCGTCCGCCGCCGTCGCCTCGGAGACGACCGACACGCTGGTGCCGACGACGACACCCTCGGGGCCCACCCGGAGCTCGGCGTCGGTCACCGCCGACTCGGCGAGGGCCGTGTCGAGGTCGACGACGCCGACGAGTTCCGTGTCCGGGTTCGCGAGGATCGTCCGCAACCACGCCCGTCCCATCCCACCCGCACCGACGAGCACGAGCCGGACCGGCCTGGTGGCGTGCGCGAGCGTCGCGAAGCCACCGTCGACAGGAGCACTCATCGCGCGAGCGCCCCTTCGTACCCGCGGCCGTTGTAGAAGTCCTCGGTCTCGTACCGCAGCAGGACCGGCACCGCGCGTTCCGGACGCAGCGTCTGCGCCCACCGGACGCCGTTCGCGAGGACGCGACGGACGTGCTCGTGGTGGTAGACCGGGTAGTCCTGGTCGCCGGGGGAGAAGAAGAAGATCTTGCCGAAGCCGCGCTTGTAGGTCATGCCGGAACGGAAGACCTCGCCACCGGTGAAGGTCGACAGGAAGACGAGCTCGTCGGGCGCGGGGACGTCGAAGAACTCGCCGTACATCTCCTGCGCCGGGATGATGAACGGGTGCGGGACCCCCTGGGCGATCGGGTGGGTGGGGTCGACGGTCCAGACGATCTCGCGGTCCTCCTCCGACCGCCACCGGAGCGTGCACGAGGTGCCCATGAGCTTGCCGAAGATCTTCGACCAGTGGCCGGAGTGCAGCACGAGCAGGCCCATACCGGCGAGCACGTGCTGGTGCACGCGCTCGACGACCTCGTCGGCGACCTCGCCGTGAGCCGCGTGGCCCCACCAGACGAGCACGTCGGTCGCGGCGAGCACCTCCTCGGTGAGCCCGTGCTCCGGTTCGTCGAGCGTGGTCGTGGTGACCACGGCGTCGGCGCCGAGGTGCTCCTCGATGCCCTCCTTGATGGTCGTGTGCATGCCATCCGGGTAGATGGCGCGGACCTTCTCCTCGATCTGCTCGTGGCGGTTCTCGCCCCAGACGAGGACGCGGATGGGGGTGCTGCTGTCGGACATGGTGGTGCTCCTTCGAGGATGCGTTGCGTGGTCGGAGAGGGTGTCGGAGAGGTCGTCGGTCACTTCACGGCGCCGCCTGTCGCGCCCGCGGCGATGAACCGCTGGGCGATGACGAGCAGCAGGATCGCGGGCAGGGACGAGAGGACGGCGGTCGCCATCACCGCGCTCCAGTTCGAGACCTGCGAGCCGAGGTACTGGTAGATGCCGAGCGTCACTGGCCGGACGTCCTCCGTCGTCGTCAGCGTCAGGGCGAACAGGAAGTCGCTCCAGGAGAAGAGGAAGGCGAACAGGCCGGCGGTGATGAGCACGTTGCGGCTCACCGGGAGGACGATCGAGACGAAGGCCCGCACGTGCCCCGCGCCGTCGACCCGTGCCGCCTCCACGATCGACGGCGGGATGGTCTGCATCGACGCCCGCAGGATGAGGATCGCGAACGGGATGGCGTGCGAGGCGTCGGCGAGGATCAGCCCGGGGATCGAGTTGAGCAGGCCGAGGTCGTTGTAGGCCGAATAGAGGGCGTTCGCGATCACGATGCCCGGGATCATCTGGGCGATCAGGATCACGAGGAGGGCGATGCTGATCCACCGGAACCTGAACTGCGCGAGGGCGTAGGCCGCTGGGGCCGCGATCGCGAGGGTCAGGACGACGGTGCCGAGCGAGATGACGAGGCTCGTGACGAGGTGCCCGCCCTGGTCGGCGATCGCCTTCTCGTACCCGGCGAAGCTCGGGTTCACCGGGAAGAAGTCCCCCGTGAGCGTGTTTCCGGAGGGTTGCAGGGACGCGTTCACCATCCAGTAGACGGGGAAGAGCATGATCGCGAGGATGAGGATGCCGAGGACGGTGGAGCCGAGGTGGCGTCGGTCGCCGCGGTGTCGACGCGGGCCGACCGGTGCGAAGCGGCGCGTCTGCCGGCCGCCGGTCACGATGCTGGTCGTGGTCATGAGGGTCCGTGTCCTTACTCGTCGACCGCGCGTCGGTTCACGCGCAGGTAGACGATGGCGAAGAGGAGCGAGATGACGATGAGGATGTTGCTGAAGGCCGCACCGACACCGAACTCGAAGCCCACGAACGACTCCTGATACGACCGCACCGCGAGGGTCTGGGTGGCGTTCGCCGGCCCGCCGTTCGTGAGGCCGAGGATGATGTCGAGCACCTTGATCGTGTAGACGACGCCGAGCACGAGCACGACGCTGACCACGGGCCTGAGGTTCGGCCAGGTGATGTGGCGGAACGCCTTCCAGCCGGTCGCGCCGTCGAGCGCTCCCGCCTCGTAGAGCTCGTCGGGGATGTCCTGGAGGCCGCCATAGAGGATCGTGACGTTGAACGGGATGCCGATCCAGATGTTGACGAGGACGACCGCGAACAGGGCCACCGACGGGCTCGTCAGCCAGGGGACGCCCGACAGGCCGATGGATCCGAGGGCGGCGTTCAGGACGCCGCTGTCCTGGTCGAGGATCGACCGCCAGGTGGCGCTCGACACGATCAGGGGGAGGAGCCAGGGGAGCAGCAGCATCGCGCGGAGGAACGAGCTCAGGGGGAAGCGTCGCTTGAAGAAGACGGCGAGCGCGAGCCCGATCACGAACTGCCCGGCGATCGACCCCACCGTGAACAGCGCCGTGTTGAGCAGTGCCGGCGTGAACAGCTGGGAACTGAACACGGTCACGTAGTTCGCGAACCCGACCCACGGAGCCTCGCCCGTGAAGAACGTCTTCGTCGTGTACTCCTGGAAGCTCATCGTGACGTTCTTGACGACCGGGTAGCCGAAGAAGAGGACGATGTAGAGCGCTGCGGGGAGGACGAAGCCGAGCTTGATCAGGTCTTCCCGGCGGAAGCGTCGGGACCGGCGGCCGGCCCCGGCGGGGGTGCGCTTGGTCGGCGCGCCCCCGCCGGTGCCGCTGGACCGCTGGTCGGTCTTCCGGTCCTGGAGCGATGCTCCGGCGATGCCGCTGCTCATCGGGATCAGCCCGCGGCCGCCTGCTTGAACGCCTCTTCAGGCGTCGCCTGCCCGGTCAGGGCGAGCTGGATGGCGGTGTAGATCTCGGTCGCGGCCTCGGGCCACTCCTCGCCGAGCTCGCCGGTGCGCGAGCGGGCGTTGGCGACCTGCTCCGTGAACGCGGCCATCTCGGGGACCTTCGCGACGTACTGCTCGGCCAGGGCCGTCTTCGTCGGGACGGTGAAGCGGGCCTCGGCGAGGGCGAGCTGGTTCTCGTCGCTCGAGATGCACTCGACGAACTTCGCCGCCTTCGCCTGCTTGTCCTTGTCGCCGGTCACGGGGACGGTCCAGACCTCGCCGCCGAGCGGGGCGACGGGCGTCTGGCCGGCCTTGTTGACCGGAACCTGGACGCTGCCGTACTTGAGGTTCGTGTCGGCGCTGAGGGCCGGGATCTGCCACGGGCCGTTGATCATCATCGCGGCCTTGCCGGCCATGAACTGGTCGTTCACGTCGGCCTGCGACCAATTGATGACGCTCTTCGACGCCGACCCCGAGTTCACGAGGTCGACCTGCAGCTGGAGCGCCTCGGCGACGGCGGGCGTCGTGAGGTCGGCCTCGTCGCCGCCGTTGGTCCACATGAACGGCAGGAACTGCCAGCTGCCCTCGTAGGTGGCGATGGAGCTGAAGGCCAGCCCGTAGGTGTCGCCCTCGGTCAGTGCAGCGGCGGCCGTCTTGAGTTCGTCCCACGTGGTCGGCGGGGTGATGCCCTTCGCGGCGAGGAGATCCTCGTTGTAGAAGAGGCCGAGGGTGTTGACCGTCGGCGCCAGGCCGTAGACCTCGCCCTCGTAGCTCGCCGCGTCGAGGATGCCCTTCGCGAAGCCCGAGGTGTCGACGCCGTAGTCGCTGAGTGGCGAGAGTCCGCCGGTCGCGGCGATCTCCTGGACGTCCGGGTTGTCGAGCATGAGGACGTCGGGCAGCGTCTTGGACGACGACTGCTGGAGCACCTTCTGGATGAGGTCCTTGCCGGGGACGGTCTCGCGCTTGATCTTCACGCCGACGTCGTCCGCGCACCGGTCGAGGGCGTCGCCCACGAGGGTCTTGTCGGGTTCGTTGTTGTAGTAGTCGAGGATCGTGAGGGTGCCGGCGTCGCCTCCGGCCGCCGCGCCACCGCCACCGCTGCACGCGGTGAGGGCGAACGGGGTGATCGCGAGGATCGCGAGCGATCCGAGCACGTGCGGCCGACGGATGATGCGAGGCCGGGTGTCGCGGGTGGTCGTGGATCTCATGTCATGGCTCCTTTGCCTGGTGAGTGGTGTTCGTGATGCGGTGGTGATCGTGGTGCGGTGGGTGGTTCGGTCAGTGGTCGAGTGGGATCCAAGCGGCGCCTGCGTCGGCGCTCGCCGAGACCGCGGTGAGCACGCGCTGCACCATCAGGCCGTCGGCGAAGCCCGGTTCGGGCGCCCGGCCGGCGGCGAGGTCACGGGCGAGGTCGGCGACCTCGTGGACGAAGGTGTGCTCGTAGCCGAGGCCGTGCCCGGCCGGCCACCAGGCGTCCGCGTACGGGTGACCGGGTTCGGTGACGAGGATGCGCCGGAAGCCCGCCTCCTCGGCCGGGAGCGTGTGGTCGTGGAACTGCAGCTCGTTCATGCGCTCGAAGTCGAAGACCAGCGATCCGTCGGATCCGTCGACCTCGAGCCGCATCGCGTTCTTGCGGCCGGTGGCGAAGCGGGTGGCCTCGAAGGTCGCCAGGGCGCCGCCGTCGGTGCGGGCGATGAACACGACCGCGTCGTCGACGGTCACCCGGCCGGTGAGGGATTCCGCCGCGTCGCCATCCTCAGGATCGTCGCCCGCGGTGGCACTGAGGCCGCTCGACGAGGTGGGGAGCGGCCGCTCGGTGACGAAGGTCGAGGTCAGGGCACTCACGCCCGTCAGCTCCTGCCCGGTGACGAACCGTGCGAGATCGATGATGTGGGCGCCGAGGTCGCCGAGCGCACCGGAGCCGGCCTGGTCGGCGTCGAGTCGCCAGACGAGCGGGAAGGTGGGATCCGCGATCCAGTCCTGCAGGTACTGGGCCCGGATGTGTCGGATCGTCCCGAGGCGGCCGTCGGTGACGAGCCGTCGTGCATAGGCGAGCGCGGGGGTGCGTCGGTAGCTGAAGCCGACCATCGCGTGCACGCCGCGCGCCGCCGCCCGCTCGGCCGCGGCGTTCATCCGCTCGGCCTCCTCGAGCGTGTTCGCGAGCGGCTTCTCGCACAGGACGTGGATACCGGCGTCGAGCGCGGCGATCGCGATCTCGGCGTGGAGGTGGCCCGGGGTGCAGATGTCGATCACGTCGATGTCGCCACGGGTGAGGAGCGCTCGCCAGTCGGTCTCGACGTCGGCGATCCCGAACCGGTCGGCGAACGCGCGGGCGGCGTCGGCATCGCGACCGCTGACTGCGACGAGGTCGACCCGGCGGCCGAGGTCGAAGAAGCGGGGAGCGGTGGTCCAGGCCTGCGCGTGGATGGTGCCCATGAAGCTGTACCCGACGATCGCGACGCGCAGTGGCTGCTCGGACCGGTTGTCGTCCGTGGTCGGTACAGGCATCAGCACGGCTCCTTCGCCGGTCGAGGTCGGATCGCGCAGGCCGCAAAGTTAACCGGTTTACTGCGCGCTTCGGGAACCAGCATGCACCGCGTCGCCGGAGTCGTCAAGAAGCAATTTAACCGGTTTACCGAATCGTGATCCGTGAGAGACTGACCGGACAGCACCGCACCTGAACGGGGATCCATGGCAACGATGCGTGACGTCGCGCGACTCGCAGGGGTCTCGGTCGCCACGGTGTCGTTCGTCGTCAACGATTCGAAGCCGGTGTCCCCGGCCACCCGACTGCGGGTGGAGTCGGCGATGGTCGAACTGGACTTCCGCCGGAACGCGGTCGCCCGCGCGCTCGCGAGCCGTCGGACCCGGATCATCGCACTGCTGTTCCCGGTGCTCCAGCATCGACTGTCCGACAACGCGGCCCGCTTCTTCACCGGTGCTGCGGAGGCTGCGGCCGAGCTCGGGTACACCGTCGTCCTCTGGCCGGAGCCGAGCGACCCCGAGGCGCTTCGCGAGTTCACCTCCGATGGCCTCATCGACGGCGTCATCCTCATGGAGGTGCGGCTCGACGACCATCGGGTCGACCGTCTGCTCGCGGCCGGGACGCCACTGACGCTCATCGGTCGGACGCGCGACCCCTCCGGTCTCGACTACGTCGACGTCGACTTCGAGGGGATGGTCGAGTTGTCCATCGACCGGTTGCAGGCCCTCGGTCATCGGGAGTTCGCCCTGCTCGAGGAGGTCGAGCGGGCCGATCTCGACGGTTACGGCCCGGTGGTCCGCGTGCAGGAGACCTTCCACGCCGTGTGCGCGGCCCGTGGACTCCGCGCTCGGACGCTCCAGTGCACTCCCGATCCGGCCGGTGGTCGCGAGATCGCGGCGGCCCTCCAGGAGGAGGCGCCCGAGGTCACCGCCGTCCTCGTGCTCAACGATCGGGCGGCCCTCGGTTTCGTGAGCGAGCTCGGCAGGCGCGGCGTCTCGGTCCCCGACGACCTGTCCGTCGTCCTCGTCGCCTCCACACGAGAGGTGTCGGAAGCGGCCGACCCGGCACTCGCTGTCACGTTGCTGCCCGCCGCCCAACTCGGCAGGATGGGCGTCGAGACCCTCATCGGCCGTCTCGACGGCACCCTCGGTGAACTGCGTCACGAACTCGTCATGGGCGCCTTCCTCGAGGGCGCGTCCCTCGCGCCGCCGCCCGATTGAGTCATCTCGTCGCGTGAGCGGCCCTCGAGCGACCGGTCACCGCACCTCAGGGCGCCGGGAGGACTCCGCCGCTCGGTTCGCGATCGCCCGGTGCCGGGCCTGCCCGATCAGCGATTGGGTGTAAGCGACGCGGTTCATGGTGTCGTGCCGGGCGAAGTCGGTCGAGATCGGGACCTGCTCGGTGTAGGTGTACGGGCCGGCCTGGACGTTCACGGAGACGAACCCCGAGACGCGCCTCTCCTTCGCGAACAGGAACAGCAGGCTGAGGAAGAAGAACCAGATCAACACGATGACCAGCACGATGGCCCACGCCGGGGTGTGGGTGGTCGTCGAGGTCTGATCGCTCGACGTCACGTTGACGTCCGCGAGTGGCCACGTGCCGGCGGGGGTCATGATCACGTCCTCAGTGACCCTGATGTTGCCGATCTGGACGAGGAGGGGCTGTGGCATCGGCGGGAGCTGGGTGGTCATGGGCATCGACCATAACCAATCGGTTCAGATCGCCGCCGAAGTTCTCCACAGCCCACGATGGAGTGGAAGCCGGGTCCCCGTCCCAGTCCCCGTCCCAGTCCCCGTCACGGTCGTTGGAGGCCGATCCGCGGGTAGAGCGCGCGGAGCGTCTGGTTCAGCCCGCCCGTGAGCGAGCTGGCGCCGTGGTCGCCGCCCGGTATCGCGAAGGTCTGGACCTTCCAGCCGGCGGCCGTCGCGGTGGCTGCGGCGCGCCGCATCATGTCGGTGTAGACCGCGTCCGCCGTCCCCGCGGAGAAGAACGCCTCCGTGTCGGCGTACGTCGTCTTCGCCATGATGGTCGCCGGTTTGATCGCGTCGTACGCGTTCTGGTCGCCGTTGAACATCACGCGCAGGTTGTCCGCCGGGAGGCCGGCTCCGGGATACTCCTCACCCGAGACACTGACGACGTTGCCGAAGGTCTGCGGGTACTTGGCTCCGTAGTAGATCGCACAGCTGCCGCCGGCCGAGTACCCGGCCACCGTCCAATCCTTCGGCGACTGAAGGATGTGCAGGTTCGCCTTCGCCCAGGGGAGGACGTCCTGCGTGACGTACGTCTCCACCTTCCCGTACCGCCCGTCGATGCACAGCGGATCCACGGAAGGGTCGCCGAGCTGGTCCACGACGAGCGCGATGGGGGCGAGCCCCTGGTGGTCGGCGGCGATCGCGTCGAGCGCCTCGCCGATCCACTTCGCGTCGGGGTCACCCGGTTGTCCCATCATCATGAGGACGAACGGGAGCGCCGGGGGATCCTTCACGAGCGCGGCGGGTGGGTAGTAGACCTGCGCCGGGCGGGCGTTGAACCCGGAGTTCGTGTTCGGGATCCGGTCGCCCGTGGGAAGCGGGCCGAACCTGCCTGTCTTCGGCAGATCGGCCGGCGGCTTCCACGTCTCGTACAGCGGACGGGCCGGATCGCCGGTGGGCGTGCTCGTCGGCGTCACGAGGGTGATCGGCTTGCGGTTCTGGACGTGGAACATCGACCCGAGGGTGGTCTGGACGCCGTACGCGCCGTTGACGCCCAGCGCCGCGGTCGCGCCGAAGACGAGGATGCACGCGACGGCGATGACGCGCCGCTGCCACGAGACGCGCCAGCAGATCGTGAGGACGGCGAGCGCGATGCCGGCGAAGACGCCGATCAACCAGGGCTCCGCGGAGCGGATCAACGGCCCGCCGAAGAGGTTGAGCACGTCGAAGACCAGCCACACCGTCCCCAGGGCGAGGAGCGCGCCGGCCAGGAGGGCGATGGCGGCGCTCAGGTACCACAGCAACCCGGACCGACGGATGACGAGGTACAGCAGGCCGGCGATGCTGAGCCCGTCGAGCACCCAGACGAGTGGACCGTCGATGACGTCGAGGTTCCACAGCCAGTCCATCGATGCTCCATCCTGCGTACCGCGATGGTTGTCAGGCTAAGCGGCCGCCCTGAGCGGGACAAGGGCCGTTGGGCGTCCTCACGGGCTCGCCCATAGGATTGAGGGGTTCCGGGAGCGGGCGCCAGCCAGGCGTCAGCACCGGAAGGTACCGCCGCGTGGCAAGCGGCACGGAGGATCCACACCCATGGCAGAGCAGTCCCATCTCGAGTCCGTCATCACCCTGGCCCAGCACCGCGGCTTCGTCTTCCCGTCGGGAGACATCTACGGCGGTACGCGGTCTGCGTGGGATTACGGGCCCCTGGGTGTCGAGCTCAAGGAGAACATCAAGCGCCAGTGGTGGAACGCATTCGTCCGTGGCCGCGGCGACATGGTCGGTCTCGACTCCGCCGTCATCCTGCCCACCCCGGTCTGGGAGGCGTCCGGTCACGTCAAGGTCTTCAGCGACCCGCTCACCGAATCGCTCATCACCCACAAGCGGTACCGTGCCGACCACCTGTTCGAGGCGTACGAGGCCGAGCACGGCCACCCGCCGGAGAACGGCCTCGCCGACATCCCCGACCCCGAGCACCCCTCGAAGATCGGCCAGTGGACCGAGATCCGCCAGATGTCCGGCCTCCTGAAGACCTTCCTCGGCGTCGTCGACGACGAGTCTGGTCTCCACTACCTGCGTCCCGAGACCGCGCAGGGCATCTTCACGAACTTCGCGAACGTGCTGCAGACGGCCCGCAAGAAGCCGCCGTTCGGCATCGGCCAGATCGGCAAGGCGTTCCGCAACGAGATCACGCCCGGTAACTTCATCTTCCGCACCCGCGAGTTCGAGCAGATGGAGATCGAGTTCTTCGTCGAGCCCGGCACGGACGACGAGTGGCAGCAGACCTGGATGGACCTCTGCTGGGCCTGGTTCATCGACCTCGGCATGACGCCCGACAACATCCGTTGGTTCGAGCACCCGCAGGAGAAGCTGGCGCACTACTCGAAGCGCACCGTCGACATCGAGTACAAGTTCGGCTTCGCCGGCAGCGAGTGGGGCGAGCTCATGGGCGTCGCGAACCGCACCGACTACGACCTCAAGGTGCACGCCGAGCAGTCCGGCAAGGACCTCAGCTACTTCGATCAGGCCAAGAACGAGCGGTACATGCCGTACGTCATCGAGCCGTCGTTCGGTCTGACCCGTGCGCTCATGGCCTTCCTCGTCGACGCGTACGAGGAGCAGGAGCTGCCGCCGAACGCCAAGGGCAAGATCGAGAAGCGCACCGTGCTGCACCTCGACCCGCGTCTCGCGCCCGTCAAGGTCGCCGTGCTGCCGCTGTCCCGCAACGAGGCGCTGTCGCCGCTCGCCCGCCAGATCGGCGACGAGCTGCGCGGCTCGTGGAACATCGACTTCGACGACTCGGGTGCGATCGGCCGCCGCTACCGTCGTCAGGACGAGATCGGCACCCCGTACTGCGTGACCGTCGACTTCGACTCGCTCGAGGACAACGCCGTGACGGTCCGCGACCGCGACAGCATGCAGCAGGAGCGTGTCGCCATCGACGAGCTGTACGCCTACCTCGCCACCCGCCTCAAGGGCGCGTAGGCCTCCGCCGTTTCACACGAACGCCCGCTCGCCCATGTTTGGGCGAGCGGGCGTTTCTTCGCCCAAGAATGGGCGAGCGGATGCGGATCGCTCGGGCTAGGCGTTGCCGAGTGAGGTGTCGAGGAAGGCGAGCGTCTTCACCCAGGCGTCGGCGGCAGCGTCCTCACGGTAGGTGATCGTGTTGGTGTCGTTGAAGAAGGCGTGACCGGCGTCGGGGTAGACGGTCGCGGTGAACTCGACCCGTGCGTCCTCCATCGTCGTGGTCAGCTCGGGCAGGCTCTGCATGAGGCCCTCGTCCTGGTCGCCGTAGAACGCGAGGACGGGGCAGGCGATGCTCGTCACGGCCTCGGGCTCCGGCGGGTAGCCGTAGAACGGGACAGCGGCGCGGATGCGGCGGTCGGCCGCGGCGAGCGCGAAGCTGTAGCCACCACCGAAGCAGAAGCCGACGACGGCGACGCGGCCGTCGATCCCCTCCTCGTCGAACAGGGCGTCGACGGCCTTCCCCAGGTACCCGAGCGCCTCCTCGGCGTACTCGGGCGACTTCGAGGCCGAGAGCTTCTCCCGCAGCTTCGGCTGTGCCGCGGTCCTCGTCGCCTCGTCGCTGTTGAAGACGAGGCTCTCCAGCTCCGCACCGATCTCGGGCGTGACGCCGGCGCCACTCAGGATGTCGGGCGCGATGACGAGGTACCCCTCCGCGGCGAACCGGTCGGCGACGTCGGTGATGTGTGGGACGAGGCCCCAGATCTCGTGGATGAGCACGAGCCCGCCGCGGAGCTCGACGCCCTTCGGCGGGTCGGCGCGGTAGGCGGTGAGGCCCTTGGTCAGCGTGATGGTCGTCATATCGCCAGTGTTCCAGCCGACCCTCCGCACCGGCTGGGGGTTGCGCTGCCTCGCGAGTTATCCACAGATTCCGAACGAGCATCCGAACTGATGTTTCAGATGACTACAGTCGAGCTGTGGCGTGCCCACGGGCCGGCTCTCCTCACGGCGAGGCGGCCCCTGGACCTCGACCCACTCCGCTCGGAGTCGTCGACATGCCGACCTGCCCCCTCGTTCCATCCGCGATCAACACCCTCGGAGGTTCTCTCGTCGTGCCCGTTCGACCACTCGCCATCGTCGGCCTGTCCGCCCGCTTCGGTGGCGCGGCAGACGCTCACCAGTACTGGCGCAACATCCTGACAGCCCGGCGCAGCGGCTCCGCCGTCCCCCGCTCGAGATGGGATCACGCCTCCTTCTTCGCGCCGCACGACCCCCGAGCGGTGCATCACGCCTACTCCGACCAGGGGTCCTTCATCGACGACGTCGAGCAGTTCGCGGGAAGGCACTTCCGCATCCCACCCAGTCGCGCGCACGCGATGGACCCGCAACATCGCCTGCTCCTCGAGGCAGCGCGAGCCGCCTGGATCGACGCCGGGTTCGAACGTCGTCGCATCGACCGGTCGTCCATCGGCGTCTTCGTCGGGATGGCGGCGAACGACTACCGCGAACTCTCCTCGCTCCGCATCCGGACGCAGCTCCTCGGCGACGACTCGGTCCACGCGGAACGCGCCGGCCCCGACCTCACGGCGGCGATGGGCGCGCGCGTCGCCGGTGTGCGCCCGTTCCACGCGTTCTCGATGCCGGGATGCCTGCCCAACATGGGGCCGGCGCTGGTGAGCAGCACGCTCGACCTCGGCGGCCCGAGCTTCGCGGTCGACGCCGCGTGCTCCAGCAGCCTCGTCGCGCTCCACCAGGCGATCGCCGCCATCCGGTCCGGGCAGTGCTCGGCGGCGCTCGTCGGCGGTGTCAACCTCAGCCTCGTCCCGGACGCGATGGTCGCCTTCTCGCGGATCGGCGCGCTGTCACGGAGCGGGGTGTGCCGGCCGTTCGACGGCGATGCCGATGGATTCCTCCTGGGCGAGGGTGTCGGCATGATCGTCATCAAACCGCTTGAGGCCGCCATCGACGACCACGACGACGTCTACGCGGTCATCCGCGGCTCCGGGGTGTCCAACGACGGCCGGGCCGAAGGACCGATGACGCCGACGACGGACGGACAGCTGGCAGCACTCCGCCGGGCCTACGAGGACGCCGCTGCCGACCCCGCCGACCTGGGCGTCGTCGAGGCGCACGGCACGGCCACCCCGGTGGGTGACCGCACCGAGCTGGAATCGCTGGCGGCGCTGCGTCGTCTCGGGGCATCGCCGCGCCGGACCGCCACGGTCACGGCGGTGAAGGCGCTCGTGGGGCACACGATGGCGGCGGCCGGGATCGCCAGCATCGTCAAAGCGGCACTCATGGCGAGGCATCGGGTCGTCCCCGGGCAGCCCCGCCTGCGTTCGGAGGCGCACACCGAGGCCCTCCGAGACGGCCGCCTGGCGCTCGCCTCCCGCACCATCGATCCGGGCGACGACGCTCTGGGCCTGATCGGCGTCAGCTCGTTCGGGTTCGGCGGCACCAACGCTCACGTCGTGCTCGAATCACCGCCGGCGCGAGCAGGTCGAGTCCGTCGGCGTGCCGCCGGGGGACCGGCCGACGAAACGCTCCCGCACCTGCTCGTGTTCTCGGCCGCCGACCCCACGCTGCTCGGCGAGCACCTCCGTGCGGTCCTCGCCGTCCTCGAGGCCGCCGACGCACCGTCCATCGCCGGCCTCGCACGGACCCTGAGCTCCCGGTCGCTCGCGAGCACCCGTCTGGCGGTGGTGTGCCGCACCGCCGCCGAGCTGATCTCCGGGCTGTCGGCCGCCGTGGAGCAGCTCGCTAGCGGAGCCACCGGGGCGATCTCCGCGGACGTCTGCACCGGGGTCCGTGTCGACGAGGCCGCCCGGCGGATCGCCTTCGTCTTCCCCGGGCAGGGCAGCCAGACACCGCGGATGCAGTCGGACCTCCTCGATCAGTTCCCCGCCTTCCGCACAGCGGCCGAGACCTTGAACGAGCAGGTGCTCGACGAGACCGGGGTCGATGTGCTCGCGGCGCTCGTCGCGGCCGATGCCGACACCCCCTCCGGAATCGACCGTCTCACGTCCACCGAGGTCTGCCAACCCGCGCTCGCGGTGACGGCGATCGCCACCGTGGCGCTGTTGCGCGAGATCGGCGTGGAGCCCGACCTCGTCATCGGGCACAGTGTCGGCGAGCTGCCCGCCATGGCGACGGCGGGCGCGCTCGATGCGCCCGACGCCGTACGGCTCGCCGCGGTCCGCGGACACCACATGCGGTCGGCTGCGACGCGACCCGGCGACGGCATGACGGCCCTCGGCTGCGACGCCGAGCGGGCCGCAGCGCTCCTCAGTGGTATCGACGACGCGTGGATCGCAGCCGCCAACGACCCCCGGCAGACGGTGGTGAGTGGAACCGGCGAGGCCCTGCGCGCCGTCGCGGAACGGTGCGTCGAGCACGGGGTGTCGACCCAATCGCTGCGCGTCGCCACCGGGTTCCACTCGCCCCTGCTCGAGCCGATCCGGCCGGCCCTCGTGGCGGACCTGTCGCGATTCCGACCTCGCGCGCCGCAGGTCCAGCTCGTCTCCACCGTGACGGGCCGCACGGTGGAGACGGGCGAGGAGCTGGGCCGTCAGCTCGAGGAGAACGTCTTCTCCACGGTGCGGTTCCGCGAGGCGATCGAGTCGGCGTCCGCATCCGAGATCGGCGTCTACGTCCAGATCGGTGGGGGGTCGGCGCTGCTCGGGTCCATCCGACGCTCCCTGGGTGATGCGCCGGACGTGCATGTCATCCCGAGCAGCGCGTCGTCGCCGGACGACGCGGCGACCTTCCTCCGACTCATCGGTCGGCTGACGGTGCTGGGCGCCGACCTCGACCTGGCATCGCTCGTCCCACCAGACACCGCGGGTGTGGCGCTGCCGATCGCACCGCTGCCGACCGAGCCGTACTGGGTCGTCCGACCGGACGCTACCGCCCCGACGACCACACCCCGAGAACCCACATCCGAGCCGCACCGACCACCCTCCCCCCTCGAACAGGATCCCCACTCCATGCACCACAACCCTCACGACCTGCCGTCCTCCCCCATCGCCGGACGACCGTCGGCAGGACCGCCGATCCAGCCGCGAGCCGCCGACGCCCAGGCCGACCACCTGCCCGGACTGCTCGCCCTCATGAACCGCCAGCTGAGCCTCATCGAGGGTTCCGGGCGGGCCGGACATGCGCCCGCGTCGACGGATCCGTTCCGTTGGTCAACGGAACCCGGCTCGCCGCAGGCGGAGGTGGTCGCACGGTTGGGCCTCGCAGCCTCCCGGTCGCATCGTGCGGAGTCCGACGCGGTCATCCTCGGCATGGTGTCGCGCATCAGCGGGTTCCCGCTGGACCTGATCCGGCCGGACATGCACCTCGTCGAGCAGCTCGGATTCGATTCGCTGATGATGCGTGAGCTGATCACCCAGCTGCACACGGAGTGGCCATCGCTGCCGACCCCCGCCCAGCTCGGCGAGCGCTTCGCCGGGCGGCCCACGGTGGAGCAGGTGCTGGACGGTGTCGGCTCCTTGCTGCACCCGTTCGCCGAGGAGCCGCAGCACCGGCTCCCGCGGGTCGAGACGAAACCAGTGGCAGCCGCGTGCCCTGCGCCGGTCGACCGCCCGACCCGATGGACCGAGGCCGACGCCCGCATCGAGTGCTTCCCGGAGGCGGTCGCCATGCGGGAACGCCGGCAGCAGACGGACCGCAACCCCTACTTCCTGCTCCATGAGGGGATCATCGACGCGACGACGACGATCGGCGATGCCCAGCTCGTGAGCTTCTCGAGCTACAACTACCTCGGTGTCACCGGCCACCCCGTGGTCGCCGAGACGATCGCCGACGCCGTGGCCCGATACGGCAGCTCGGTGTCCGCCAGCCGGTTCCTGTCCGGTGAGCGCCCGATCCATGCCGAGCTCGAGCAGCAGCTCGCCGACCTCCTCCAGGTGGAGTCGGCGCTCACCCTGGTGAGCGGCCACGCGACGAACGTGAGCGTCATCGGGCACCTGGTGGAACCGGGGGACCTCATCGTCCACGACAGCCTCGCGCACGACAGCATCATCCAGGGGGCGAAGCTCTCCGGAGCCACCCGGCGGTCCTTCCCCCACAACGACCTGAACGCGCTCGACGACCTCCTCGGCGCGATCCGCAGCGGGTTCCGCCGAGTCCTCATCGTCGTGGAGGGCGTCTACAGCATGGACGGCGACCTCGTACCGCTTCCGCAGCTCATCGAGCTGAAGCGGCGGCACGGCGCACTGGTGCTCGTCGACGAAGCGCACAGCATCGGAACGGTCGGCGCCAACGGCGGCGGGGTCGGCGAACACTTCGGCGTCGACCGCTCGGACATCGACCTCTGGTGCGGCACGATGTCGAAGTCGCTCGCCGGATGCGGCGGCTACGTCGGTGGCACCGCCGCCGCGATCGACTACCTCAAGTACTCCGTGCCCGGGTTCGTGTACAGCGTCGGCATCACCCCGGCGAACGCGGCCGCGTCGCTCGCCGCCCTCCGGCTCATGCGCGACGAGCCCGAGCGCCTCAGCCGCCTGCGGCAGAACGCCGACCGCTTCCGCGAGACGGCCCGGGCCGCCGGCATCGACATCGGCGACAGTGCCGACTCGCCCGTCGTGCCGTGCATCGTCGGCAGCTCGGAACGGGCACTCGCCCTGGCGACGGCGCTCTTCGACCACGGCTTCAGCGTCAACCCGATCCTGTACCCGGCCGTGCCGGACGACCAGGCGCGGCTCCGATTCTTCATCACCGCGGAGCACACCGCCGAGCAGATCCAGCGGGTCGTGGACATCACGGCATCCGAACTCAACCGCATCACCCACGACATCGAGGTATCAGCATGACGAACCACTCCAGAACGACTCCCAGACGACGGGCGGTGATCACGCTCCTGATCGGCCTGGTGTTCGCGATCGTGGCGGGCATCGCGGGGGCCGACGTCCTCGACAACCTCAAGACGGGCGGGTTCGACGACCCGCAGTCCGACTCCGTGGCTGCAGCGGACGTGCTCGCCGACCGGTTCCCCGGCAGCGACCCGAAACTCGTCCTCGTCGTGGACGTCTCCGACGGACTCGACAGCGCCGCCGGCAGGGAGGCGCTCGACGACATCGTCGGCGCTGTTGACGATGTGGACGGCGCCAGCGTCACCGGCTCCTACGCCGAATCGGAGCAGCTGCGGAGCGACACCGACCGCGGCGTCGTGCTCGTGGCGCTCGCCGGAGACGAGGACACCGTGCAACGCGCGACCACCGCGCTCCGCGGGACGATCACCGAGGAGGTGACGTCGGCCACGGTCCGGTTCGGCGGCATCGCGGGGATCAACGACGACCTGAACGCGCAGGTCAAGACGGACATCATCGTCGCAGAGACGATCGCCATCCCGATCACCCTCGTGCTGCTGTTCTTCGCGTTCCGCGGTGTGGTGGCCGCGCTGCTGCCCGTCGGCGTCGCGGGCGTCACGATCCTCGGTTCCCTCGGCCTGCTGAACGTGGTCGCGCAGCTCACCTCGGTCTCCCTGTTCGCAGTCAACCTCGTCACCGCGTTGGGCCTCGGACTCGCCATCGACTACTGCCTGCTGTTCCTCACCCGCTATCGGGACGAACGCTCGGGCGGAGCCACCGACGAGGAGGCGTTGCGGATCGCTCGGCGGACGACCGGCCGGACCATCGTGTTCAGCGGCGTCGTCGTCGCCGCGGCGCTCGCCACGCTGATGCTGTTCGACCAGTACTTCCTGCGCTCGTTCGCCATCGCGGGACTCGTCATCGTGGCCTGCTCCGTGGTGGGCGCGGTCGTCCTGCTGCCCGCCGCCCTCACCCTCCTGGGTCGCCGGATCGACTGGGGCCGACTCCACTCGCGCCGTCCGGCCGGGGCCGAGGGCCGGTTCTGGTATCGGGTGGGCGACCACGCGTATCGCCGTCCGTGGTTGGCGGTGCCCGTGATCGCGCTGCTCATCGCCATGGCCGCGCCGTTCGCGCACGCGGAGTTCGGGGTACCCGACGAACGAGTACTCCCCGCCGACGCCGAGAGTCGTGTCGTGGCGGACATCATGCGGTCCGACTTCGACGTCGCCGAGGCGGACGCCGTCTCCGTCGTCACCGAGGACTGGGCGGGGACGGACCGCGAGCTGGACGAGTACGCCGCCGAACTCTCCTCGATCACGGGCGTCGAGGCCGTCACGACGTCCCTCGGCAGCTTCGTCGACGGACGCCTCGTCGTCCCGGCCGACGCGCGGACGGAGCAGCACTTCCGCGACGGTTCGGCGCTCTGGCTCCAGGTCGCGACCGACGTCGTCCCGTACTCGCCCGAGGGCTCGGAGCTCGTCCGCGACGTCCGTGCGGTGAACCCTGGAGCCGGCTCGACCGTCCTGGTCGGTGGCCTCGCGGCGCAGATGATCGACATCGGTGACTCCATCTCGGCGCGTCTGCCGTTCGCCGCCGCGGCCATCGCGCTCATGACCCTGATCATCCTCTTCCTGTTCACGGGGAGCGTGCTGCTCCCGATCAAGGCGCTGGTGCTGAACGTGGTCGGTCTGGTCGGCATCCTGGGCGTCATCGTGTTCCTCTTCCAGGACGGCAATCTGTCGGACGTGCTCGGCTTCACCCCGTCGCCCATCGCCATCTCGATCCCGATCCTGCTGTTCTGCATCGCCTTCGGGCTCTCGATGGACTACGAGGTGTTCCTCCTCGCGCGGATCCAGGAACGGTTCCGTGCCACGGGCGATCTCGCGGAGGCGGTGCGGAGCGGGCTCGGTGCGAGCGGCCCGATCATCACGGCCGCTGCGGCGATCCTCGCGGTGTCGTTCTTCGCCATGGCGACCTCCGGGGTGTCGATCATCAAGATGCTCGGCATCGGTACCGGTATCGCGATCCTCATCGACGCCATCCTGATCCGCGGCGTGCTCGTCCCGGTCTTCATGCGCGTCGCCGGACGATACAACTGGTGGGCGCCGCGGTGGCTCGCGGCGATCCACCGCCGCATCGGGATCACGGAGGGCTGAATGGACGCGCGGTTCAGCGGCCTGTCGGCCGATCACGACCTCTCGGCCGATCACGACCTCTCGGCGCTCGTGTCCGAGGCGGCTCGCGCGGCGAACGCCCACAACACGCAGCCGTGGGGCGTGGACCGTCAGGGCGACGAACTCGTCCTCCGCCGGGATCGCACTCGCACCCTCGGCGCGAGCGATCCGCGAGGACGCGACACGATGCTGTCGTTCGGGGCGTTCGTCGAGTCGCTCCTCATCTGCGCGGCGTCGGCCGGTGTCGGACTGGGCTTCGAGGCCTCGACCGGCGCTGACGCGGAGACCGAGGAGGTCGGCCGGTTCTCGCGCCACCCGGAGGGCTACCAGACGCGGTTCTCCTCGGCGGACGTCCGTGGGCGACGTGTCTGGCGAGGGCGATGGCGGGACGGCGCTCCCGGACCCGACCTCCTCCAGGAAGCCGCGGTGGAGACGGAGCGCATGGGCTTCCGGCTCGTCTCCATGCCGACACGGGCCGCGCGCCCGATCCTCGTGCGAGCCAACCGGTGGTTCTTCGGCGAGCAGGCGATCGTCGCCGAGCTCGATCAGTGGACCAGGCTTTCACCAAGACATCCGCGGTACGACGAGGACGGCCTCAACGACGCGATGCTCGTGCTGTCGAAGGTCGAACGAGCCGGCCTGCGGACGCTGATCAGCCCGCGGGTGTTCCGCGCGCTTCGCGGCGTCGGGCTGCCCGGGTTGTTGGCGAGGATGTCGGCCTCCGCGACCCAGGGCTCCGGCACTGTCCTCGGTGTCGTCGGACCCACCGGGGCCCGGCAGGAACTCGCCGCTGGGCGACTGCTCACCCGGCTCTGGCTCGGCTTTCAACGTCACGGCCTGTACGTGCATCCCCAGAGCGCGCCGCTCGACTGTCCGGAGACCCGGGCCATGCTCGACGAACGCTGGCAGGTCGCTCCGGACGAGCAGCTCGTCGCCTGGTTCCGGGTCGGCATCCCCGCCTCCGACCCCGCGGCGCGCGTGGCGTCCCCGCGTCGGTCGGGTGGCTGAATCCGCAGCCGCTGTGGTCGATGCGCTCCGGATGCAGGTTCCGCCGGGGGTCGTCGTCTCGGCGTCCGTCGGCACCGCACCCGGGCCGTTCCGGGCCCGTCCGACCTCGGCTGGTCGCAGCGCCGAATCCCGCTCGGCGCGCGACTGCGCCGGGGCGGCACTCGCAATGCTCGGCCAGCGCTCCACGGACATCCCCACGGGGGAGGGCGGGCAACCGGTCTGGCCGACCGGCTTCGTCGGGAGTCTCTCGCACTGCCCGGGTTTCACGGTCGCAGCCGTCGGTCACGTCGGTGTCGTGAGCGCCATCGGAATCGACGTCGAGGTGCACCGGCCCATCCGTCCAGCCGTCGCGGCGACGATCGTCTGCGGGAATGAGGCGTCCATGCTCACACGGCTCGCCTCGAGCCATCCGACCGTCGCGTGGAGCGCAGTGTTGTGGAGCGTCAAGGAGAGCGTCTTCAAGGCGTGGTACCCGCTCACCGGCCGATGGGTCGACTACACGGCGTGTGAGGTGGTGATCCACCCGGATCGGGGCTCGTTCGATGCGCGGGTCGTCGCGCCGGCCTGCCCGACAGCGCCGCGCACCTTCGCCGGACGATGGTCGGTGGTGGGCACCCACCTCTGCAGCGTCGTCATCGTCCCGGCCTCGCGGCGACAGGACGGGTGATCGGTTGATCCGGCCGACGCGGGTACCGTTGAGGACGATGTCGAAGACTGCAGGAGGAGGGGCCATGCCGGACGAGGAACGGACGACGACGGACTGGCGTGCACTGGCCGCCGCCCTCGCGAACGACGACGCCCGGACGGTGTACGCGCAACTCGTCCTCGGGCAGGAGCCCGACCTCGGCGCCACACAGCGTGCTGTGCGGCGGGCCGAGCAGAGCGTCCAGACGTTGTCTCGGGCGGGCCTGCTGGACGACGGCGGGCGCGTCTCGGGCGGGGTGTTCCGGGACCTCCTCGCGGCCGCCGCACCGCCGAAGCGCGAAGGAATCGACCGCTTCCTGGTCGACGGTCGGATCGTGCAGTACCCGTCGAATCCGGACGAGCGGCAGGCGCTGTTGCAGCGCGTCGCGGCATCAGCGCTCCAGCCGGGTGAGGTCGTCGACGAAACCGAGATCAACGAGCGACTGACTGCCTTCCACGACGACGTGGCTGTGCTTCGACGGTACCTCGTCGATGCGCAGCTCGTGGAGCGCACGCGCTCGGGGACCGAGTACGCGCTCGTCACCTGAGGCGGCCGCCCTTCGACAGGCTCAGGGAGCGCTATGCGCGAGGTTGGACCTCCTCCGGTCACTGAGCTTGTCGAAGTGCCCACGAGGATCTTGCGGGGCTGCCCTTCGACAGGCTCAGGGACCGGTGCGCGCGAGGCCGGACCTCCTCCGGTCACTGAGCTTGTCGAAGTGCCCACGAGGATCTTGCGGGGCTGCCCTTCGACAGGCTCAGGGGCCGAAGCGCGCGACGGTGGACCTCTTCCGGTCACTGAGCTTGTCGAAGTGCGCACGGGGTCTTGTGGGGCCGCCCTTCGACAGGCTCAGGGGCCGAAGCGCACGACGGTGGACCTCCTCCGGTCACTGAGCCTGTCGAAGTGCGCACGAGGGGCTTGCGGGGCCCTTCGACAGGCTCAGGGACCGGGTTGGGGGCTCGGGGACTTGGCGGGAGGCTTAGGGACCGACGGGAGGCTTAGAGACCGGGCGGGAGGCTTACGGACCAGGCGGGAGGCTTAGGGACCGACGGGAGGCTTAGAGACCGGGCGGCAGGCCCGCGGCCGGCGTCAGGCGCGGATGTCCTTCGTGAGTTCGGCGACGAGGGCGGCCCGCTGCTCGCGGGTGGACGGCCGACCTTCGGCGTCGGGACGCTCCTGCCACGGGAACGGTCCCGTGGCGCGGCGGTACTCGACCCCGAAGGCGTCGAGGCGGGCGAGGTGCTGCTGCAGCCGTGCCTCGAAGCCCGCGAGGTCACGCTCGCGGCCGACCCAGGCGACCTCGGCGAGGGCGCACAGCCGCGGGTACGCCTGGTAGTCGATGACGCGGGCGGAGTCCATGTGCTCGGTCCAGATGTTCGCCTGCACCCCGATGATGTGCTCGGCCTGCGCCTCGGTCAACTCCGCCGGCACCGGCTCGAAGGTGTACACCTCCGCGACCGTCAGCGGCGGGCCGACCGGGATCGGCTCACCCGGCAGCTCCGACTCGCGGTAGTCGAGGTAGACGCGGTCGTCCGGGCAGGCGATGACGTCGTAGCCCTGGCGTGCGGCGGCGACCGCACCGAACTCGCCGCGCCATGAGGCGACGGTCGCGTCCTTCGGCAATCCGCCGCCCTCGAGGATCTCGTCCCAGCCGTACAGGCGTCGGCCAGCGGCGGACAGGTGCGCCTCGAGCTGGCGGATGAACCACGCCTGCAGCGCTTCGACGGAGTCGAGCCCGCGCTCGGCCATGAGGGCTTGCGTTCGAGCGCTCGCCGCCCAGCGGGTCTTCTTCGCCTCGTCGCCACCGACGCCGATGAAGGTCGACGGGAAGAGCTCCATGACCTCGTCGAACACGGTGCGGAAGAACGCGACCGTCTCCTCGCCCATGTCGAGGATCGCCTCGTTGATGCCCCACCGTGTCCACACCGACGGCTCGTCCGCGTCCTGCGCCACGTCCGGCACACCCAGCTCGGGGTACGCGGCGATGATCGCTCGGGCATGGCCGGGCAGGTCGATCTCGGGGACGACCGTGATGGACCGCTCAGCGGCGTAGGCGACGATCTCGCGTAGGTCGTCCTTCGTGTAGAAGCCGCCGTGCGGGCGGCCGTCGCCGGGAGCGTGCCGCGCTGCGCCGTGCTGGCTCTCGGTCCGCCACCCGCCGACCTCGGTCAGCTTCGGGAACGCGTCGATCTGGATGCGCCAGCCCTGGTCGTCGGTGAGGTGGAAGTGGAGGACGTTGAGCTTGTGGCGCGCGGCGAGGTCGATGAACCGCAGCACGTCGGACGTGGGGAGGAAGTGGCGTGCCACGTCGAGCATGACGCCGCGCCACCCGAAGCGCGGCGCGTCGTCGATGGTCGTCGCCGGGACGGTCCAGTCGACGCCGGGGACGAGCGCACGGCGGTTGACCGCCGGGGGGAGGAGCTGGGTCAGGGTCACCGCACCGGAGAACGCGCCGGAGGCGTCGGCGGCGACGATGCGCACACCGTCCGCGTCCACCACGAGCCGGTAGCCGCCGGCCGCGACGGTGTCGTCGTGGATGAACGCGATGCTGTCGGTCCGCAGGTCGATCCGTGCGTCGAGGTCGAACCCGGTCGACGTCTGCAGCGCCCCGCGCAACCAGCGGGTCGCGGCCGTGAAGCGGCGGTCACCGCCGAGCCCGGTCGTCTCGCTCAGCGTGAAGGCGCCGTCGTGCTGCTGGATGGACACGGGCAGTGGAAGCATCGGTGGTTCTCTCCTCGAGTGCTGATGGGCCGTTCTCAGGACATCTGCGGCGCGGCTGGCCGGGAACCCGGTGACACGCCGGAGGACTCCTGAGAAAGGTCCCGGATGGTGGAGGTCAGGACGGGTGGTCGACGAGGGTGGTGAGCCGGTCGGCGATCAGCGTATCCGAGACGACGGTGAGCGGCGACTGTCCGGCCTCGGCGGCGAGCTCGGCGATGCTGCGGCCGACGAGCTCGCGGAGGTCGGGGTGCGATACCTGTGCGATGCGCACAGCGGACCAGTCGACGCGCTCGTCGAACGGCGGCTCGGCGAAGGCCCGTTCGAGTTCATCGACGACGGCGTCGTCACGGAGGCGGTCGATCACGGCGTCACCGCCACCGCCGGTCACCCAGGTGGGCAGCAGGGCGGTGAGGGCGGTGCCGCGGAGGACGCCGCCCGGGAGGATGGTGCCGGTGCCGTGATCCATGGGCCGCTCTCCAGTCATCGGGCGATTGCGCATGTTGCAACGGGGGTTGCGTCAATGCCCGACAACTGTAAAGGGTCCGAACAAACGTGTCAACGGTGTGGGGGCGGGGTCGCGGAGAGGGTTGCTCGGCACTTCGACAGGCTCAGTGACCGGGGATGGTGGCTCAGTGACCGGGGAGGGTGGCCCAGTGACCGGTGGCGGTGGGCCCAGTGACCGGTGGCGGATGGGCCCAGTCAGCGGGGAGGGTTGCTCGGCGCTTCGACAGGCTCAGTGACCGGGGGAGGGTGGGCCCAGTGACCGGTGGCCGGTGGGCCAGCGAGCGGGGAAGGTTGCTCGGCACTTCGACAGGCTCAGTGCCCGGGAAGGGTGGGCCCGGTGACCGGACAAGCCGGGCCCGGCGGCCGGGGGCGGCTACTCCACGAGGCGGAGGCGGACCGCCATGAACTGGCGACCGGGCAGGTCGACCCGGACCGTACCGGTGTACGTGCCGGGGAGGGTCTCGACCGTCATGTTCCAGGTGTCGAGCACGTCGACGTGGAACTCGCCCTCGGGGAGGAAGACGTTGCGGAACCGCGGCCGGTTGAAGCCGAAGTAGCCGATGACGTAGCGGCCGGAGACTCCGCCCCACGGCACGTCCCAGTCGCCGGGCAGCGGGTCGAGGACACCCGTCGGGGACTCCGCCGAGATGCGCTCCAGGAACGCGATGCGGTCGGGACTCGAACCGATGAGCGGCCCGCCCTTCGACCAGAACAGCTCCTCCCGGTCGTTGAGGTAGGTCTCGCCGTGGCCGACGTAGCCGCCGCGGATCGCACCCTCCCAGAACCGTCGCACCATCTCCTCGCCGGTGATGTTGCCCCAGCCCTGGTCGATGTCGCCCTCGTAGGCGCACTCGTCGATGACGATCGGCTTGCCCCACTGCTCGCGCCAGGCGTCGGTGTTCTCCGCGGTCCGGTAGACGTCGACGCGCTGCACGCTGCAGTGCGTGATCCAGGGCTTCGTGTAGTCGTAGAACCCCTGGCAGTTGTGGATGGAGTTGAGGTGGCCGTGCGGGTCCTCCGCGCCGACGACCGCCGCGAGACGCTCCCAGTCGTCGTTCGTCTTCGCCCAGAGCAGGTCGTACTCGTTCGCCATCGACCACCACACGTTCGCGAACGCGGCGAGCCGGCGGACGGCGTAGCGGAGGTACCGTTCGTCGACGGCCGGACCGAGGTCCGCGAAGCCCCAGCGGTCGTAGGCGTGGAAGAGGATGAGGTCCGCTTCGATGCCGAGCGCGCCGAGCTGGGTGATGCGCCGCTCGAGGTTCGCCCAGTAGGCCGGGTCGAAGCGCTCGTGGTCGAACCCGTCGGCGAGCGAGCCGACGAAGGGGAACGTCTCCGGCTCGTTCGCGTTGTAGAGGTACGACTTCGGGAACACGCACATGCGGATCTTCGTGAACGGCGAGGCTTCGAGGGCGCGGAGGGTCTCTTCTTGCAGCTCCTCGGGCTGGTGCGTCCAGGCGTAGGCGGTCGTGCCGAGCGGGCGATGGCGGGTGCCGTCGGCGTGGGCGAAGTGGAAGCCGTCGACGCGCACCGGGCCGTGGCTGCCCGTCGCCGCGGACGACACGGTGAACGTACCCGAGACGCCGTCGAGCGATCGTGCGGTCGAGGTCGTGGTGAACGACCACTCGCCCTGCTCCTCGGCGAGGAGGCGCACCAGGTACCGACCGTCGCCGTCGTAGAACCCGCCGACGGTGAGCTCGCGTGCGCCGTTCGTGAACGTCGCGCCGAGTTCCACGTCGACGAACGGGTTGCCGTGCGACGGCCCGTCCAGCCGGATCTCCACGACGCCGTACTGCGGGACGTCGCCGGGGACCGTCAGGGTCGCCGAGCCGCGCGGGACGTCCTGGCCCTCGTAGTCGGGAGCGGGCTCGATCGCGGCGCCGTAGGGGGCGCGGGCGTCGGGACCGTCGTCGACCTGTGCGAGCGCCGCCCAGAGACGATCCTTCGCCGCGTCGTCCTGCAGCTCCGGCACGATCGCCGACAGCTGCCCGAGCCGGATGCTGCGGAACTGTTTGGCCATCGGCGACGCGGCGATGCCGGGCAGGAACTGCTCGAGGACGGTGCGACCCGCGGGGCTCTCGATGACGTCTCCGAAGGCGGAACTGCGGTCGAACATGGATCTCCTGTGATCAGCCGAGCGGGTCGGCGGCGGGTGCTACTGGTGCGGGCGGTGCGAGTGTTGCACGTGGAACAGTCGAGTGGGGGTTATCGCGCAACTCCTGGTGCCGGAGTGGCTGCGGACAGCGCCGCGTCCACCTCGTCGAGCATCGACGGCGGCGTGAACATGAGGAGCTGACGGACGGTCCGACCCCGACTCCACTGGGTGCCGCGGCGGATGTCGTCGGCCTTGGCCTGATCGTGGGCACCCACCGAGCTGAGGAGGGCGTCGTACGCGGCAGGTCGGTCGATGATCTCGGAGAGCGGCGAGTCGAGGCCGAGCGTGATGTCGTCATCGGCACTCGAGCCGGCGTCCGTGGCCTCGATCGTCCAGTCGTGGCGACCGGACCCGACCGTCTTCTCCGCGGCACCCGGCAGTGCGACCGTCGCCGTCGTGTTCGGCGGCACGACCGCCGACACCCGGAGGGACGACCCGTCGCGCCGCCACGCCACCGATGCCTCGCCGTAGGGCGTGACATGTCGGGCCTCGGCGTGGTCGAGTCCGTCGATCGGCCGCGGTGCGATCCGGAGTTCGCGGTAGCCGGGAGCCGCGGGGGCGAGTCCGGCCACGGTGCGGTGCAGCCAGTCGGCGACGGCGCCGAGCGCGTAGTGGTTGAACGAGGTCATCTCGCCCGGGTTGACCGAGCCGTCCTCGAGCAGGCTGTCCCAACGCTCCCAGATCGTGGTCGCGCCCTTGGTGACGGGCGAGAGCCAGGACGGGTTCTCGGTCTGGAGCATGAGGCGGCCGGCCGCGCGGAGGTGTCCGCCGTCGGCGAGTGCGTCGGTGATGAGCGGCGTCCCCACGAAACCGGTGCCGATGCGGTAGCCGTCGGCGCGCACGAGGTCGGCGAGGCGGTCCGCGAGGCGTTGCCGCAGGGCGGGGTCGTCGACGAGGTCGAACCGCAGGGCGAGGGCGTAGGCGGTCGGCGCGTCGGACATCATCCGGCCGGCGGGCGTCACGTACTCGGCGGTGAAGGCCGCCCGACTCCGCTCGGCCAAGTCGCCGTACCGCTCGGCGTCCGCCGTCTCCCCGAGGAGCTCGGCGGTGTCGGCGAGGATCCGGAGGGATCGCGCGTGATAGGCGCTCGCGACGATGTCCGAGTCGACCCTGGCCTTCGCCGGCTGGTCCGGCGGCGCGCTCGGGTCGAGCCAGTCGCCGAGCTGGAAGGTGTTCGACCAGAGACCGTCGGTGCTCACCCGGAGGACGGCCTCCACCCAGGAACGCATCGACGGGTACTGCTCGCGCAGGATCCCGAGGTCGCCGTAGCGCTCGTGGAGCACCCACGGCACGACGGTCGCGGCGTCGCCCCAGGCCGCGGTCGGCCCGCCGCCGGCGAATCCGGACAACGCGGCCGGGACCACCATGGGGACGACACCGTCCTGGTGTCCCTGCTCGAGCGCGAGGTCGCGCAGCCAGGAGTCGAGGAAGGCGGAGCTGTCGTAGAGGAAGCTCGCGGTCGGGGCGAAGACCTGCAGGTCACCCGTCCAGCCGAGCCGTTCGTCGCGCTGCGGGCAGTCGGTCGGGATGCTCAGGAAGTTGCCGCGCATGCCCCAGACGACGTTCTCGTGGAGGCGGTCGAGCAGCTCGTGCGAGGAGGAGAACCAACCCGTGCGCGTGAGGTCGCTGTGGAGGACGACGGCGGTGACCGACGCCGGGTCGAACGCGCCCGGCCAGCCGTCGATCTGCGCGTAGCGGAAGCCGTGGAAGGTGAAGCGGGGCTCGATCGTCTGCTCGCCGTCTCCCGAGAGCGTGACGTGGTCGGTGGCCGCGGCGTTGCGGAGGGGACGCAGGGCGAGTTCGCCCTCGTCGAGGACCTCGGCGTGCCGGAGCGTGAGCGTCGTGCCCCGCGGGCCGGCGACGGTGAGCCGGAGGCGGCCGACGAGGTTCTGGCCGAAGTCGAGGATGGTCGCGCCGGACGGCGAGGTGAGCACGTCCGCCACCGCGCGCTCCTCGATGCGACGGACGGGCGCGGCGATGCGGGCCTCCGGCACCGGGTGCGCAGCGTCGTCGACGAGGGCCGGGGCCCAGGTGGACGCGTCGAACGCCGTCGTCGACCAGCCGGGTTCGGCCAGGGTGGTGTCGATCGCCTCGCCGGCGTAGATGCCGCTGTCGACGAGCTCGGCACCGTCGGCCGCCGACCAGCTCGCATCGGTGACGAGCGTCTCCGTCGTCCCGTCGAGGTAGTCGAGCTGCAGCTGGGCGGCGAAGCGTGGCTGGTCGCCGTAGATCCGCTCGGCGAACTGGAAGAACCCGTAGCGCTCGGTGTACCAGGCGCCGGCGACGGTCGCGGCGAGGACGTTCTCGCCTGGCTCGACGAGCGCGGTGACGTCGACGGTCTCGTGCACGAGGCGGTCGCCGTAGGCGGTCCAGCCGGGGGAGAGGACGTCGTCCGAGGCAGAAACCCCGTTGAGCTGCGGTTCCGCGGCACCGAGCGCGGTCCAGAACAGCCGGGCGCGACGGACGGGCCCGCCGACCGTGAAGGTGCGGCGCACACGGATCGGCTGCGCCGGACGCTCGGGCGCCGCGAGACCGATGAAGTGGGCGGTCCAGGCTCCGTCGGCGAGGAACGCGGCCTCGACGACGGTCGGCTCGCTCCAGGGTGTCTCCTCACCCGCGGTCGACGCGGCACGGACCTCGACGGTGCGCACCTCGTCCGGGGCGAGCGGGGTGAACGGCCAGGAGACGAGGACGGAGTCGCGGCCCTCGACGCGCGCCGTCGCACCACTGCCGTCCCGGAGCTCGGCCCAGGCCTGCACCCAGTCTGAAGCCGAGGTCTCGACGGTCCAGCTCAACCGAGGCGTCGGTGTTGCAACCGCGGGGCTGTCGTCGCGGGTCTCCGCCCGCAGCCGCCCGATCCGCGCGACGTGCGTGGTCATCGGGAGGTCCCTGCCGCGATGGTGACGACGTGCTCCTGCACGAGGTCGACGACGGACGATCCGATCCGGAGGGTGACGTCGCCTGGCTCGACCTGCCAGCCGTCCGCCCAGTGGGCGAAGACCCGGGCCGGCAGCGCGACCTCCCAGGCGACCGATTCGCCGGCGCCCGCGCGGACGACGGCCGATCCGACGAGCCAGCGCACGGGGCGGTCGACCGAGGAGTCCGGTCGCTCCGCGTACACCTGTACGACGTGCTTGCCGGCGCGGTCGCCGGTGTTCGTCGCGGTCCCGGAGACGCGGGCGCTGTCGGAGGCGACGCCACCCGAGATCTCGCCATCGTCGATGGACCAGCTCGTGTACCCGAGCCCGTGGCCGAACCAGTAGGCGGGCGTGGCAGCTGAGCGGAGCCACGCGCGGTAGCCGATGTGGATGCCCTCCTCGTAGCGGAGCACGCCGTCCACCGGGGTGACGTCGAGCACCGGGACGTCGTCGAGCGCTGCAGCCCAGGTGGTGCTGAGGCGACCACCGGGTTCGGCGACACCGAGGAGCACGTCGGTCAGGGCGTTGCCCATCTCCTGCCCGCCGAACCAACCGAGGAGCACGGCGGCGACCTCGTCGCTCCAGGGGAGCAGGACCGGGGCACCGGAGTTGACGATCACGACGGTGCGCGGGTTCACAGCGGCGACGGCCCGGACGAGCTCGTCCTGACGGCCGGGGAGGGTGAGATCGCTGCGGTCCCAGCCCTCCGATTCGACCTTCGAGTTCGTGCCGACGACCACGACGGCGACATCGGCCGCGCGGGCCGCCTCGACCGCCTGGGCGATGAGGGCGTCGGGGTCGGAGTCGTCGGGAGCGCGACCGACGGTGACGCTGATCGCGCCGAGACCGTTCTCGCTCGGGGAGAGGTCGAACTCCGCGCGGAGTTCGACGGCGACGTCGGCCTGGGCGGCGAACGCCCCCGTCGCCGACGGCGGGGCGAGCAGCGCCGCGCCGAGGTCGTTCCCGACGACCACGGGCTGCTCGTCGACGAGGAGGACGCCGTCGACGAAGAGCCGGCCGTGGAGCCCCGTGGCGAAGCCGAGTCGCAGCTGCTCGGTGGCCTCCGGCGTGTACGTGGTGGTGAGCACGAGCTGCGACGCCGTGGTGACCGGGGCGTCGCCACCGAACCAGACGAGCGCGGTGGACCGGCGGTCCTCGGTGAAGAGTTCCACACCGTCGGCGTCGAGGAACGTGGCGACGAGACCGGGGTCACCCGTGCGCGGATTGGTGAGGCGCTCAAGCGGGAGTTCGGCGACGCCCTCCTGCACGATCGCGCCGACGGCGTAGTCGATCGTCGCCTCGGGGAGCGCGAGTCGGAGTCCCTCCAGCGGGCTGACGGTGTGCTCGGGGAGGACCGTCGCGCTGCCACCGCCCTGGGTGCGCGAGTCGCGGGCGTTGTGCCCGATGACGGCGACGCGGGTGAGCGCGGCGGCGTCGAGGGGGAGCGTGCCGTCGTTGTCGAGCAGCACGACGCCCTCGGTCTCGGCCTCGCGGGAGAAGGCGACCCCGTCGACCGGGGCCGGCGCCAGCGCTTCCTCGCCGAGGGCACCGACACGGACCGCGAGGGCGAGGAGTCGGGCGACCTTGCGGTCGACGTCGGCTTCGGCGACGCGGCCGTCGCGGACGGCCTCGACGAGGGCCGCGCTCCATGCGGGAGCGGGGCCGGGCATGGCGAGGTCCTGCGACGCCGGTGCCGAGCCGAGGCTGCGGACGCCGGTCCAGTCGCTGACGACGACGCCGTCGAAGCCCCACTCCGAGTTGAGCGGCGTCTCCAGGAGGTCGTTCTCGCTCATCGTGACGCCGTCGACGGAGTTGTAGGCGCTCATGATCGCCCAGGTGCCGGCCTCGGTCACCGTGCGCTCGAACGGCGCGAGGTAGAGCTCGCGGAGGGCGCGCTCGCTCGCGTGCACGTCGACCGTGAAGCGGTCGGTCTCGGAATCGTTGGCGACGTAGTGCTTCGGGGTCGCGGCGACGCCGTTGTCCTGCAGGCCGCTGACGTAGGCGGCCGCGAGCGATCCGGTCAGTTCCGGATCCTCGCTGAACGCCTCGAAGTGCCGCCCGCCGAGCGGGGAACGGTGGAGGTTGATGGTCGGGCCGAGGACGACGTCGACGCCCTTCCGGCGGGCCTCGGCCGCGGCGACGGCGCCGTATCGGTAGGCGAGCGACGGATCCCACGAGGAGGCCAGCGCGGTCGCTGACGGGAGGTTGATGGACGGCGAGCGCTCGTCCCACAGCGGACCGCGGACGCCGGCCGGGCCGTCGGACAGGACCATGGCGCGGAGGCCGATCTTCTCGAGCGGGACCGTGGTCCAGAAGTCGGCGCCGGAGACGAGCGCGACCTTCTCCTCGAGGTCGAGCCGGGCGACGAGGGCGCCGATCGCCGCGGTGTCGACGGGCTTCGTGGCGGCGGCGTGCCGGGGGGTGGTGATGGTCATGCGATGTGAGTCCGTTCTGGGGTGGCCCTTCGACAAGCTCAGGGACCGGATGGTGGGTCTCAGGGACCGGATGTGGGTCTCAGGGACCGGTTGTGGGTCTCAGGGACCGGTTGTGGGTCTCAGGGACCGATGTGGGTCTCGGGGACCGGATGTGGGCCCTTCGACAAGCTCAGGGACCGGATGGTGTGGGTGGTGCGCCCGGCCGGCCAGGTTCCTGGCCCCGGCCGACCGGGCGGTCGAAGCGACGGTCAGGCGGCGGACTCCGCCGCACGCTGCTCGTCGATGAGGCGGCGTCGCTCCACCCGGCGGTCCTCCTGGCGGTCCGGATCGGGGATCGGTGCCGCCATGAACAGGCGCTGCGTGTAGGGGTGGGCCGGGTGCGCCGTCACCTGGTCGCCGTCACCGGACTCGACGATCTCGCCGTGGTACATGACCGCCACGCGGTGGCTGATGTGCCGGACGACCGCGAGGTCGTGCGAGATGAACAGGTAGGCGACGCCCGTCTGTTCCTGGATGTCGATGAAGAGGTCGAGGACCCGCGCCTGCGTCGACAGGTCGAGGGCCGACACGGGCTCGTCGCACACGATGAGCTTCGGATCGAGGGCGAGCGCCCGGGCGATCGCGATGCGCTGCCGCTGGCCGCCCGAGAACTCCCGGGGGAGCCGTGAGGCCGCGCCGGTCGGCAGCTGCACCTGGTCGAGCAGGGATCCGACGCGCTTGCGGGCGTCGGCGCCGGAAACGCCGCGGACGGTGAGCGGCTCGGTGAGGATCTGCTCGATCGTGAGCGAGGGGTTGAGCGAGGAGTACGGGTCCTGGAACACGACCTGGATCTCCGAGCTCAGCGCCCGGCGCTCCTTGCGCTTCAGGTGCCCGATCTCCTGGTCGCGGTAGCGGATGCTGCCGCCGGTGACCGGGGCGAGGCCCAGCACGGCGCGACCGAGTGTGGTCTTGCCGGAGCCGGACTCGCCGACGAGGCCGACGGTCTCACCGGGCTTGATGTCGATCGACACGCCCTTGAGTGCCTTGAACGACTGGGCGCGGAACCCCTTGCCCGGGTACTCGACTTCGAGGTCCTTCACCTCGAGCAGTGACGACGTCATCGGGTCTCTCCTGTCAGGTTCGTCGCGAGTGCCGGTCGGGCGGGACCCTCGTCGAGGATCGCGCCGAGCAGCGACTGCGTATACGGGTGCTGTGCGTGGTTGAAGATCGAGCGCACCGGCCCGGTCTCCACGATGAGACCGTTCTGCATGACCGAGACGCGGTCGCAGAGGTCGGCGACCACCCCGAAGTTGTGCGTCACGAGGAGCATCGCCATGTGGCGCTCCGCCTGGAGGTCCCGCAACAGGTCGAGGACCTCCGCCTGCACGGTCACGTCGAGGGCCGTGGTGGGCTCGTCGGCGATGATGATGTCCGGGTCCGTCGAGACGGCGCCGGCGATGAGCACACGCTGCGCCATACCGCCCGAGACCTCGTGCGGGAACGCGGCGAAGGTGCGCTTGGGGTTCGGGATGCCGACCCGCTCGAGCAGGGCGAGTGCCTTGTCCGTCGCCTCCTTCTTGCTCAGGCCGAGGGTGACGCGCAGGGGTTCGACGAGCTGGCTGCCGATCGTGAACGCCGGGTCGAGGTTCGACATCGGCTCCTGCGGGATGTAGCCGATGCGCTTGCCGCGGATGGCCGTGTACTCGCGCTCCCCGAGGGTGTCGAGTCGGGTGCCCTCGTAGCGGATCGTGCCGTCGGTGACCCGGCCGCCGCGGGGCAGGAGTCCGAGGACGCCCCACGCCGTCTGGGTCTTGCCCGAGCCGGATTCACCGATGAGGCCGTGGACCTCGCCCTTGCGGATGTCGAGGTCGACGCCGTGGACGACCTCGGTGACCCGGCCGCCCTCCTGGTCGTAGCCGACGCGGAGGTCGCGGACGCTGAGGACGAGCTCCTCGGCGCGAGCGGAGGCGCGGGCGTCGTCGTCGTGGCGGATGGGCGGGACGCCGACGATCTCGTCCTCGCTGATCCCGGAGGTGCTGATCGACTGCGTGACGATCGTGTTGGAGCCCGTCTTCGACGTCGTCACGATCTTGCGACGGCGCCGACGGACGGACACGGTGCGCTCGAGCTCGTCGCGCATCGCGTTGGCGAGCAGGGTGAGCGCGATGCAGGTGAGCGCGATCGCGAGCGACGGCCAGACCATGAGAATCGGTGCCTTGTAGATGTTCGTGAAGCCGTCGTTGAGCATCGAACCCCAGGTCGGCACCGACAGGTCGCCGAGACCGAGGAACTCGAGGCCGGACTGGATCGCGATGGCGATGCCCGCGATGATCGCCGACTGGATGATGATCGGTGCGCGGACGACGGAGAGGATGTGCTTGCCGATGATGCGCGGGTCGCTGAGGCCCGAGACCCGGGCGGCGTCCACGTAGAGCTCCGAGCGGACGGCCGTGACCGCCGCGTAGACGAGGCGGAAGTAGGAGGGCGAGAGCAGGATGCCGAAGATCGCCATCGAGATCCAGACCGACGGGCCGAGGACGGCGCGGGCGGCGAGCAGGACGACGATTCCGGGCAGCGCCATGATGAGGCCCGTGAACCAGGACGACACGGAGTCGAACCAGCCCTGGTAGTACCCGGCGATCAGCCCGGCGACGACCCCGATGACGATGGCGACGACGAGGGCGAGGAGCGCTGCGGCGACGCTGATCTGGGTGGCGGCGAGCAGGCGGGAGAACACGTCGCGCCCGGCGCTGTCCGCTCCGAGGAGGTGGTCGGCGCTCGGAGGCGCCAAGACCTGCTGCAGGGACGCGAGGTTCGGGTCCTGCGGGGCGATGAGCGGTCCGAGGATCGCGACGACCCCGATGAGCACGAGGAACACGAGGGACGCGGCGCCGATCGGGCGCTTGAGGAGCCGACGCAGGAGGTTGACGCGGACCTGCGGGGTCGGGACGGTGAGCGGGGTTTCGATGGCGGTCATGACAGTCGCACCTTCGGGTTGAGCGCAGCCTGCGCGAGGTCGATGAGCAGGTTGACGACGACGACGATGATGGCCGTCGCGATGACGACCCCCATGACGATGGGGATGTCGCCCTGGGTCGTGGCCTGCACGGCGAGCTGACCGATGCCCGGGAGGGCGAAGATCTGCTCGATGATGACGGCGCCGCCGAGGAGGCCGATGAACTGCACGGCGAGGACGGCGAGAGCCGGGCCGCCGGCGTTCCGCAGCACGTGCTTGTAGATGACGCGGCCCGTGCCGAGCCCGCGACTGCGGAGCGTCCGGACGTAGTCCTTCGACATCGCGTCGACGACGGAACCGCGCACCTGCTGCGAGACCGTCGCGATGGCGCCGATCGCGAGGGCGATGATCGGCAGCGTCACCGAGGCGACCCAGCCGGAGAAGGACGTGGTGATCGGGATGTATCCAGTTGCTTTGAACAAGCGCAGGTTGATCGCGAAGGTGATGACGAGCACGAGCGCGATGAGGAAGCTGGGGATCGCGAAGCCGATGACGGAGATGAACTGGACGACATTGTCGATCCATCCACCGCGACGGGCGGCGAGGACACCGAGGATGACGGACACGATCGCGGCGATGATGGTCGCGCCGAGCACGATCGAGAGGGTGACGGCGAGGCGGCCGGTGACGCCGGAGGAGACGAGCTGGCCGGTGAACCACGAGCGGCCGAGGTCGCCCTGGAAGGCGGAGGTGATCCAATCGAGGTACTGCACCGGAAGCGGGCGGTCGAGGCCGAGTTCGGCGGCCTTCTTCGCGACGGTCTCGGTGGTGGCGCTCTGGCCGAGGATCCGGCGGGCGATGTCGCCGCCGCCGAGGTAGAGGAGGGAGTACGCGATCACGGAGATCACGAAGATGAGGACGACGCCGGACACCAGGCGTCTGAGGATGAATCCGAGCATGGGTCACTCCAGGAAGTGGGTGAGTGAGAGGTGTTGGGGCCGGCCCGCCCGAGCGCTGGGCACTCGGGCGGGCCGGGGTCGAACCGACGTGCGGCCGGCCGGTCCCGGTCCCTGAGCCGGTCGACGGGCGAACCCCTCGACCGGCTCAGGATCAGCGGACTACTTCGGCTGGATGTCGTAGATGGACGGGTACGCGTTCGTCGGGATCATCTTGACGGTCGTGTTGGCGTCCGTCGCGAAGCTGCCCTGCACCCGGTAGAAGGGGGCGAACCAGGCCTGCTCGACGATGTAGGCGTTGAGTTCCTTGGCGACCTTGCCCTGCGTCGCCTCATCGCCGTACTGGATCTGCTTGATGTACTCGTCGACCTTCGGGTCGTCGTACTTGAAGGGGTTGAAGACGGCGTTCGGGGCGATCATGAACTGGATGAGCTGCCAGTCCGGGTTCTGCTCCAGCGCCATGAAGGAGACGGGGAACTTCGGGGCCAGGAGGTCGGCGATGAAGTTGTTGCCCGGGTCCGTGTACTCGGCGGTGATGCCGACGTCGGCCAGCTGCTGCGAGATCAGCGTGTAGGTGGTGGCGCCGAGCACGGTGGAAGAGGGCATCGAGAGCGTCAGGCCGTCGGCGTAACCCGCCTCGGCGAGCAGCTCCTTGGCCTTCTCGGGGTCGTAGCCGTAGCGGTCGTCGAGCGACTTGTCGTAGGCGGGGGAGTTCTCCGGGAAGACCTGACCCGTGACCGTGCCGTTGTCGTTCTGCAGCGCCTTGAGCAAGGCAGGGCGGTCGAACGCGTAGTTGATGGCCTGGCGGACGCGGACGTCGGCGATCGCCGGTTTCATCGTGCCGGCGCGGTCGAGGAGGAGCATGCCCTGGAAGTCGAGCTCGTTGGCGTTGACGGTCCAGCCGGCGCCCTCGACCTCGGCGAGGTTGTCGTTGTTGGCGAGCTTGATGCCGTTGACCTCGCCCGACTTGACGGCGTTGAGGCCGGCGGTCGCATCCTGGAGGACGTTGATGGTCAGCTTGTCGTAGTGCTGCCAGTCCTTGTTCCAGTAGTCGGGGTTCGCGGTGTAGCTGTAGCTCGTGCCGGTGACGGTCGCGGCCGTGTCGAGCACGTACGGTCCGGAGCCGACCGGGTTGGTGGCGAGGTCGGGGCTGTCGAACGACTCGGCACTGGCGATCAGGCCGGGGTCGCGGGTGAGGTAGTTGAGCATGGCCGGGTCCGGCGCGCTCAGGGTGATGACCACGGTGGTGTCGTCGGGTGCCTCGACGGAGGCGACGCCCGCGAAGTACCCGGCGTCGGGGGAGGTGCCGGTCTTGAAGCGCTCGAGGTTCTGTTTGACGACGTCGGCGGTGAGCTTCGACTTGTCGGTGAAGGTGACGTCGTCGCGGATCTTGAGCGTCAGGACGGTGTTGTCGTCGTTGTACTCGTAGGAGGTCGCGAGCGACGGGACGATCTCGCCGTCGGCGGTGGCGACGAGCAGGGTGTCGAAGACGGCCTGGTAGAAGGGCGAGCGGTTGCCCCACTCGGAGCCGGCCGGGTCGAACGTGGTGGGGGGAGTGATCGCACCCAGGATCAGGGTGCCACCGGAGCCGCTGTCAGAGCCGGAGGTGCTACCGGAGCATCCGGTGAGCACGAGTGCAGCAGCGGTGACCGCGACGGCTGCGGTCGTCTTCCATCGGAACATCTTTGTCCATTCGCTGTGAGCAATCCCTCATCGGATCGCTGGTGATTGAGGACGCTAGCATGAAACCCGAGTGGTCACTAGCTTTTTGTTTTCGGCCATGTCACAGTTGGATCACGACCAGGCCGCGGCGTTCGACGGGGAACGCGCTATCGTGAAGCCGTCCGAAGGGGGAGGTCGTCCGATGACATCGGTCAAGACCGGGAACAAGCCGCAGGGGAAGCCCCGCGGTGCATATGCGAAAACCGGTATGAAGCGCGTCGCGATCCTCGACGCCGCGCTCGCCGTCTTCGCCAACGGGGGATACCGCGCGGGTTCGCTTCGGGAGGTGGCCGCGCAGGTGGGGATGAGCGAGGCCGGACTCCTGCACCACTTCCCGAACAAGAGCGCGCTGCTCGCCGCCGTGCTCTCCCACCGCGACGACCTCTCGGCGACGCTCGTGCCGATGGACGGCGATGACCCGATCGAGACGCTCCGGGGGTTGGTCGCACTCGCCCGCTACAACGCTTCCGTGCCCGGCGTGGTCGCGCTCTACTGCACGCTCTCGGCGGAGGCGACGTCGCCCGACCACCCGGCGCACGACTACTTCGTCGAGCGCTACGAGGGCACGCGCGGGCGGCTTGAGCGCACCTTCGGGCTGCTCGTCTCCGCAGGACGGGTGCGGGCCGACTTCCCCACCACCAGCGCGGCCTTCATGACCCTCGCGCTCATGGACGGCCTGCAGGTGCAGTGGCTGCTCGCACCGGAGTCGGTCGACATGGCGGACGAGCTCCACGCCTTCCTGTCGGGGCTCCTCGGCTCCGAGCTCTAGGCGCCGAGCGGCCGGCGCGGCAGCAGGAGATCCGCCTGGGGACAGGCGCCTTCGAGCGAGTGGGTCCTGCTCCGGCGTTGATCTCCTGCTGTCGCGCTACGGCGTGGTCGTGCGGGCGTCGCGCAGGTCCGCGCCGACGGAGACGTACGAGACGCCGCGGCGGTGCCGGGTGAACGGTACGGAGACGACGGCCGTGGTGACGATGATGAAGCTGAGGATCCCGATGATCCCGACGATCGTCTGGGTGAGGCCGCTGGTGGCGTCGGGTATCTGCGCGGCGGTCGTCGTGGCGATGTACGGCAGGGCCACGACGGACCCGCGGTAGAGGCGGCGGGCCGCCGATCCACGGCCGTCCGACCACTGCGGAGCGAGCCAGACGAGGCGCTGCCCGAGCGACGCCCCGCTCCCGATGAGCGCCGGCAGGACGATGACGAGGACGACCGTGCCCGCGCCGATGCTGAGCACCTCGGGCAGCGTCGGGTCGTTGGCGGTCCCGGTCGCTCCCGTGAGCAGGACGCGTGGGACGACGAACACGAGCGACAGCACCGTGATCGAGAGGTTCACGGCGAACGCGTCGAGCACCATGCCGAACCAGCGTCGCCAGACGGTGATGGGTCGCGCCCGGTCGCGAGTGGCACGAAGGGCTCGCGCGCTCGGCATCCACCCGAGGACGATCGGAGCGATGAGTGCTCCGATCGCGGCACCGGCCGTGTTCGTGATCACGTCGTCAACGTCGGCCACCCGGTAGGCGCATTCGTACAAGCCCCAGATGCCCGTGTACTGCGTCGACTCGATCAGGAGGGAGACGAGCGCCCCGAGCAGGATGGAGACACCGAGCCCGCGGTTCCAGTACCGCCGCGCGATGGCGCCGAACGGGATGAACAGGATCACGTTCAGGACGACCTGGAGGAACGCGTGGCTCGTCAGGGTGCTCAGGACGGAGAGCCCGGCGGTCTCCCGTGCGATGTCCCCGATCGAGTGCCCCGGGATCAGCTCGAGTGCTCCGTGGGCCGTGCTGCAGTTCGCGCGCTCGTCCGGCAGCGGCAGCAGCGTGTACGCCACGAGGGCCACCGCGTAGACACTGACCGCCGCAGCGCCGATCACCCGGGGGAGCGACATCTGGCCGTAGCGACGGAGCTGCACGAGCAGGATCGGGCCGAGGACGGCGAAGAAGATCAGCGTGCCGCCGACGAGTCCGACCCACGCCTGCCATGTCCATCCGCTCATTCCGACAACTGTAGGGCGCTCGCCGCGCCGTCGGCATCAGTCGGCGGACGGACCCCGGTCATCCTGCGGAGGGGCCTGCGCGACCCGGTCACGTGCCGTGCGTCGAGCATGCTTGCGCGCGTCATACTCCCGTTTGCGACGGAGCCTCCGGACGTCCCTGTCCTCGCGGGTCGGAGGTACTCGCGGTACGAGCCCTCGTGCGACCCGGATGAGGTAGCCGGTGCCGGTGAGGAAGAGTGAGGCCCCTCCGAGGATGGCGACGACGGCGCCGATCCATGCCATCCACACCGGTTTGGGGCGAGCGACACCGGTCGTGTCGAACAGCGGCTGCCCCCAGAGTTCCGTGATCATGGCGATGACGGCGACGGCGATCACCCCGAGGCCGAGCAGTGAGATCACGGCGATGGTGATGATCCCGGATGGTCGCCAGCGCTCTCGGATCCTCCCCATGGGACGAGTGTAGAACGTGGATACCCGCGATGATGGAGTGTGCCGACGCTCATCGTGACCACCCATCCCGACCCCGACTCCCTCACCCATCACCTCGCCCAGCGGCTTGCCCAGGAGCTGCGATCGACCTCGGACTCGACCAGCGTCGAGGTCGCGGACCTGGCTGCGGAGGGCTTCGACCCGCGGTACACGCTCGCCGACCGTCACACCTACCGCGTCGGCGGTGACTTCACCCCGGACGTGGCCGCCGAGCAGGAGCGGCTCGACCGGGCCACCGACCTCGTGCTCGTCTTCCCGGTGTACTGGTGGTCGGCGCCCGCACTCCTCAAGGGTTGGTTCGACCGCGTGTTCGTCAACGGCTGGGCGTTCGGCCTCGACGCGGACGGCGGGATCGTCCGGAAGCTCGACCGCCTGCGCGTGCACCTCGTGCCGATCGCTGGTGACGACGCCGGGGTGTACGACCGCCACGGCTACGAGCAGGCGATGCGGACGCAGCTCGAACACGGCATCGTCGACTTCTGCGGCGCTCGCCGCGGCGTGACGACCTTCGTCCACGACTCGGAGGGCGAGGACGCCGATGCGCGGACGCGGGCGGTGGAGGCCGCGGTGGACGCGGTCGTCGGAGCGATCCGCGCCTGAGCGCCCTTCGACAAGCTCAGGGACCGGACCCGGTCACTGAGCCGAACCCCGGTCACTGAGTAGCCCCCTCCGGTCACTGAGCTTGTCGAAGTGCGGCCCCGGACGGGATCCAGTCTCTGAGCCGAACCCCGGTCACTGAACCGAACCCCGGTCACTGAACCGAACCCCGGTCACTGAGCCGAACCCCGGTCACTGAGCCGAACCCCGGTCACTGAGCCGAACCCCGGTCACTGAGCCTGTCGAAGTGCTACGCCGTGAGGGTGCGGTTGAGGCGCTCGGTCGCGGTGTCCATGTGGTGCTGCATCGCGGCCGTGGCCGCGGCGGGGTCGCCCGACATGATCGCCTCGTAGACGGCCTCGTGCTCCTCGAAGGCGCGCTGTGCGTCGACGTCCTCGTGGATGCCGCGCTCCACCCAGATGCGGAGCAGCGAGCGAATGCTCTGCAGGAGGTCGGACAGCACGCGGTTGCCGGTGGCCGAGGCCAGCTCCAGGTGGAACTTGAGGTCGGCTTCGATGAACTTGGTGCGGTTGGCACCCGCCTCGCTCATCGCGGTGAGGTGGTTGCGGAGCCGGTTGCGCGCCATGTCGTCCATGCGCGTCGCGGCGAGGCCGGCGGCGAAGACCTCGAGCTGCCCGCGCACCTCGATGAGTTCGCGGGTCCGTGGTTCGCCGAGCATGAGGCCCCAGCTGAGCGTCTCGGGGAGGAGCTCGGAGACACTGCCGCGGAGGTAGGTGCCGCTGCCCGGGCGGACGTCGACGACGCCGAGGATCTCGAGCGCCGCGAGTGCCTCGCGGACGGCTGAGCGCCCGATGCCGAGGGACGCGGCGAGCTGACGTTCCGGTGGGAGGCGGGTCCCCGGGGCGATCTCGCCGCTGGTGAAGTGGTCGAGCAGGCGCTTCGCGACGGCGGAGACGGCGGATCCCACGGCGACCGGTCCGAGGCTGGACGAGATGTCGTCGGTCGGCCGATCCGGGAACGCAGGCATGGGTTCACTGTATCGCGGCCCTTCGACAAGCTCAGGGACCGGGAGGGGTGCTTCAGGGACCGGGTGGGGTGCTTCAGGGACCGGGAGGGGTGCTCGGGGGACCAGCGATGCTTGAATTGGTCAACCGGTTGATGTATCGTTCATTCCGGTCCGGCCCGGACCACGCCCTGCCCGCGGCATCGATGCCGCCCACCCGAGGAGTCATAGTGGACACCACCGCCCCCGCGGCCAATCCGGCTGTCGAGCGATCAGCCATCCGGAAGGTCTCGATCCGTCTCGTGCCGTTCGTGGCGCTGATGTTCTTCATCAACTACCTGGACCGCACCGCGATCGGCTTCGCCGCCCCCAACGGCATGAACGAGGACCTCGCGCTCTCCGCCGCCCAGTTCGGCTTCGCGTCCGGCGTGTTCTTCATCGGCTACATCCTGCTCGAGGTGCCAAGCAACCTCGCGCTCAACAAGTTCGGTGCCCGCCGCTGGCTCGCCCGCATCATGGTCACCTGGGGCATCGTCGCGGTCCTGTTCACCTGGGTCGCCAACTTCGAGCAGCTCGCGATCCTCCGATTCGTGCTCGGTGTGGCCGAAGCCGGCTTCTTCCCCGGCGCGATCCTCTTCCTGAGCCTCTGGGTCCCGGCCAAGCACCGCAGCAAGATCCTCGCCCTCTTCTACCTGGCGCAGCCGCTCACCACCGTCATCGGCGCACCCCTCGCCGGATGGCTCATCGGCCAGCACGGCGTGTTCTTCGGCCTCGAGGGCTGGCGGTTCATGTTCCTCGGCGTCGGTCTCCCGGCCATCCTCATCGGTGTCATCGCCTGGTTCTACCTGAAGGACCGCCCCGCGGACGCCAAGTGGCTGACCACCGAGGAGCAGGTCTGGCTCACGGCGGCCCTGGCCCACGAGAAGGCCACCACGGAGCAGAAGCAGGGCCACGTCAGCCTCAAGCACGCGTTCACGAGCGGTCGTGTCTGGATGCTCGCGTTCATCTACTTCGGCTTCATCTACGGCCTCTACGCGCTCGGCTTCTTCCTCCCCACGATCATCGAGGGCTTCCAGGCCAGCTTCGGCGTCGAGTTCAACGTCATGCAGAAGGGCCTCATCACGGCGATCCCGTACGTGCCGGCCGCCATCGCCCTGTACTTCTGGTCTCGTGACGCGACGCGTCGTGGTCTCAAGACCTGGCACATCGTGATCCCCGCGATCGTCGGCGCCGTGAGCATCCCGCTCGCGCTCTTCGCCAACTCGCCCGCCCTCACCATCGCGATCATCGCGGTCACCGCCATGGCGATCTTCGCCGCGCTGCCGAACTTCTGGACGCTGCCCACGCAGTTCCTCACCGGTGCGGCAGCGGCTGCAGGCATCGCGCTCATCAACACGGTCGGCAACCTCGCCGGGTTCTCGGCGCCGTACATCACTGGTGCCGTCGCGGACCTCACCAAGGTCGGCGACACCCCGCAGTACGTCGTCCCGATGTTCATCGTCGGTGGCTTCATGATGATCTCCGCGACGCTCATGGTGATCCTCTCGAAGCAGCGGAGCTCTCGCGAGCTGCGCGTCTCGCACGACGACCTCACGGGTAAGACCCGATGACACGCCTCGTCAACGATCCGGCGGACTTCGCCGACGAGATGATCGACGGCTTCGTCGCCGCGAACCGCAACCAGGTCCGGCGCGTGACCGGTGGCGTCGTCCGGAGCACCCGGACGCCCGAGGGCACGGTCGCGCTCGTCATCGGCGGAGGCTCCGGCCACTACCCGGCGTTCGGCGGCATCGTCGGCCAGGGCCTCGCTCATGGCGCGGCGATGGGCAACCTGTTCGCGTCGCCGTCCGCCCACCAGGTCGAGTCGGTCGCGAAGGCGGCGCAGCGTGGCGGCGGCGTCCTCCTGAGCTACGGCAACTACGCGGGCGACGTGCTCCACTTCACCCAGGCGCAGGACGCGCTGAACGCGGCGGGCATCCCCACCCGCAGCGTCGCCGTCACCGACGACATCTCGAGCGCGCCCCTCGCCGAGAAGCACAAGCGTCGCGGTATCGCGGGCGACCTCACCGTCTTCAAGTCCGCTGCCGCCGCGGCCGAGGCGGGCTACGACCTCGACGAGGTCGTCCGCGTCGCCACCCACGCGAACGAGCGCACCCGATCCTTCGGCGTCGCGTTCAGTGGCTGCACCCTGCCGGGCGCGACCGAGCCGCTGTTCACCGTGCCCGAGGGTCGCATGGCGGTCGGCATGGGCATCCACGGCGAGCCCGGCATCGACGAGACCGACGTGCCGACGGCCGATGAACTCGCCACCCTGCTCGTCTCCTCGCTGCTCGCGGAACTGCCCGAGGGTGTCTCCGAAGCCACGGGCGCTCGCGTCGGCGTCATCCTCAACGGGCTCGGCTCCGTGAAGTACGAGGAACTGTTCGTCGTCTACCGTGCGGTCGCGGCGCAGCTCGAGGCCGCAGGGGTGGAGATCGTCGATCCCGAGGTCGGCGAGCTCGTCACGAGCTTCGACATGGCCGGCGTCTCGCTCACGCTCTTCTGGTTGGACGAGGAGCTCGAGGGCTTCTGGGCTGCCGGTGCCGACACCCCCGCCTACCGCAAGGGCGTCGTCGCAGCGGCCGAGCAGCTCGACCCCTCGGAGCTCGTCGCCGAGACGGCTGCCGAGATCCCCGAGTCCACCGACGCGTCCCGGGCCGCCGCCGCGGTCGTGGTCGAGGCCCTCGACGCGCTCGTCCAGGTCATCGACACGAACGTCGAGGAGCTCGGACGGATCGACGCCGTCGCGGGTGACGGCGACCACGGCATCGGCATGCAGCGCGGTGCTCGTGCCGCCGTCACCGCCGCGCACGCCGCCGCCGATGCCGGGGCCGGTGCCCACACCGTCCTGCACCTGGCCGGCGACGCCTGGGCGGACCGCGCTGGCGGCACCTCCGGCGCCCTGTGGGGCCTCGCGCTCCGCTCGGTCGGAACCGCCCTCGGCGACGAGGTCGCACCAGGCCGCACCGACGTCGCGACCGGCGTGCAGGCCGCGGTCGACGGCATCATGTCGTTCGGCAAGGCCGAGGTCGGACAGAAGACGATGGTCGACGCGCTCGTGCCGTTCACCACCACCCTGAGTGCAGCCGTCGCCGACGGTTCCGACCTCGTCGCCGCCTGGACGATCGCCGCTGCGGCTGCCTCCACCGCTGCCGCCGAGACCGCGGACCTCCTGCCGAAGATGGGCCGCGCCCGTCCGCACGCCGAGAAGAGTCTCGGTACCGTCGACGCCGGTGCCTACTCGTTCGGCCTGATCGTCACGGCGATCGTCCCCGTCCTCGAGCGCGCCGCCAGCACCACCGCGCCAGACAGCACCACCACCACCAACGAAGGAGTACACGCATGACCGATCAGCTGCGCATCGTCATCGGCTCGGATGACGCCGGGTTCGACTACAAGGAGATCGTCAAGCGCGACCTCGAGCAGCACGACGGCGTCGCCTCGCTCGTCGACGTGGGCGTGGACGCCGATGGCCACACCGCCTACCCGCGGGTCGCGATCGCCGCCGCGGAGCTCGTCGCGTCCGGCCAGGCCGACCGCGCGCTCCTCTTCTGCGGCACCGGTCTGGGCGTCGCGATCGCCGCCAACAAGGTCGCCGGTATCCGCGCCGTCACGGCACACGACAGCTTCTCCGTCGAGCGCGGTGTCCTCAGCAACAACGCGCAGGTCCTGACGATGGGCCAGCGCGTCATCGGCATCGAGCTCGCCCGCCGCCTCGTCCGCGAGTGGCTCACCTACCGCTTCGACGAGACCAGCGCGAGCGCCGAGAAGGTCGCCGTCATCGGTGAGTACGAGGCGACGGGCTCCTGCTGATGACCACCCCGTCCCCGTCGGCCGTGCCCACGTCGACCGCGCCCCGCGTGGTCGGTGTGAGCCTGAAGATGTACTTCGGCCACGCGCAGACCCTCGAGTGGATCGAGCAGGTGGGCGCCGTGGCCCGTCGGCACGAGGCCGTGGTCGATGGTCGCGTGCGACTGTTCGTCATCCCCGGCTACCTCGCGGTCGCGCCGTCGGTGGCGGCCCTCGCCGGGACGGGCGTGCTGGTCGGAGCACAGGACCTCGCGAGCGCTGACCGTGGCGCGTTCACCGGTGAGGTCGGCGGTCCCGAGCTCGCCGAGGTCGGCGTCGCCGTGGTCGAGGTCGGCCACGCGGAGCGCCGTTCGCTCTTCGGCGAGACCGACGAGGTCGTCGCCGAGAAGACCGCAGCCGCCCTCCGCAATGGCATCTCGCCCGTGCTCTGCATCGGCGAGGTCGAGCGCACGACGCCCGAGGCGGCTGCGACGGAGTGCGTGCGCCAGCTGGACTCCGCCCTCGCCGATGCCGTGGCGGGACCGGTGATCGTCGCGTACGAGCCCGTGTGGGCGATCGGTGCGGCTGAACCCGCGTCTGCCGAGTACGTGCGAGCCGTCGGCGCGATCCTGAAGCAATCGATCGCCGAGCGTCCCGACCGGGTCGGCAGCTCCGTGATCTACGGCGGCAGTGCGGGTCCCGGTCTGCTGACCGCCCTCGGTGACGACGTCGACGGCGTGTTCCTCGGACGCTTCGCCCACGACGTCGCGGCGCTCGAGGCCGTCCTCGACGAGGCCCTTCGACAGGCTCAGGATGGCACCCTTCGACAGGCTCAGGGACCGAGGACAGCATGATCGGCTTCGGCACCTACACCTTCTTCTGGGAGGGCTCCGAGCTCGCACCCGAGCGCTTGAGCGTCATCGGCATGATCGAGCGCACGGCCGACGCCGGCGTCGAGCTCTTCCAGATCTGCGATGACGCCCGCATCGAGTCGATGTCCGACGATGAGCTGCGTCGGATCGCCGAGGTCGCGCGTGAGCTCGGGGTCACCCTCGAACTCGGGACGAAGGGGATCGCGGTCGTGCACCTCGAACGCTTCCTCCGCATCGCCACCCTGCTGGGCGCGAAGCTCCTGCGCAGCATGGCCACCTCCGGCGACGACCGGCCGTCCCACGCCGAGGCCGTCGATCGACTCCGCGCGGTGCTCCCGGCGTTCGAGGCGGCCGGCGTGACGATCGCACTCGAGACCTACGAGCAGCTGTCGTCGCAGGAGCTCGTCGACCTCGTGACCGCCGTCGACCACCCGAACCTCGGCATCTGCCTCGACCCCGCCAACACCGTTGCCCGGCTCGAGCACCCGAGTGACGTCATCGAGCGCACCGCTCCGTACGTCCGCAACATCCACGTCAAGGACTTCGCGTTCACCCGGCGGGGTGGCTGGGTCGGCTTCACCCTCGAGGGTGCCCCGCTCGGCACCGGCTTGCTCGACTACCCAGCCCTCACCGCCGTCGTCCGACCGGACGAGCGCGGCGTCAACCAGATCATCGAACACTGGCTCCCGCTCGGCGACTCCATCACGGAGACGATCGAGCTCGAGCGCACGTGGACCGCACACAACCTGCAGTACCTGAGAGAAGGAAGATCATGACCGACACCACCACCGTCGCGGACCAGCTCACCATCGCCGTCATCGGCGCGGGCGGCAAGATGGGCATGCGCGTCTCCAACAACCTCGTGAAGACCAGCCACAACGTCTTCTACAGCGAGGTCTCGCCCGCCGGCCAGGAGCGCGTGACCGAGGCCGGTCGCGAGCTCACCGAGACCGACGCGGCCGTCACCGACGCCGACGTCGTCATCCTCGCCGTCCCGGACCTCGCCCTGAAGGCCGTGTCCGCCGGCGTCGTCCCGCTCATGAAGTCGGGCGCCGTGCTCCTCACGCTCGACCCGGCCGCAGCGTACGCGGGTCTGCTGACGCGTCGCGACGACGTCATCCAGGCCGTCACGCACCCCTGCCACCCCTCCGTCTTCGTCGAGCGCCACACGCCCGAGGAGTACGCGGACACCTTCGGTGGCATCGCCGCCCTCCAGGACGCCATCGCGGCGATCGAGTCCGACGACGCTGAGAAGCAGGCGCAGGTCGAGGCCGTCGTCCGGGCGATCTTCGCGCCCGTCGGCGAGGTCCACTGGGTCACGGTCAAGCAGCTCGCGCAGCTCGAGCCGACCCTCGTGGAGACGATCGCCTGCATGATCGGTGCGCTCCTCAAGGAGTCGCTCGACGAGGCCGTCAACACCATGGGCGTGCCGGAGCCGGCCGCTCGTGCGATCCTCCTCGGCCACACGCAGGTCGCCCTCGCGAACTCGCTCAAGGGCGACAACCCGTTCTCCGACGCGTGCCTCATCGCCATGGACTACGGCCGCAGCGCGATCATCAAGGACGATTGGAAGAAGGTCTTCCAGGACGACGAGCTCGACAAGAACCTCGCCGCCATGCTCCACCTCGACAAGATCGAGCGGTAACCCACTTCCCCGACTGTTCGCAATTCAGGACGTGCCCGGCGCGTCGGCCCGTTCCACCCCCGATCCGGGTCGGCGCGCCGCGGCCGTCCTGAATTGCGAACGTCACATGCGGTCAACCGGTTGTGCCGGATAGGCTGCAGACGATCCGATGCACCACCCGCGACAGCCACTGCGACACCCGCGACACCACCCCCGCAACACCGCACGAGAGACAGGCGACGATGACTGGACGACTTGCAGGAAAGACCGCGCTCGTGACGGGTGCCGGATCGGGGATCGGACGTTCGGTCGCCGAACGGTTCGCGCGAGAGGACGCCGCCGTCGTCTTCTCCGACCGCGACATCCAGGCCGCCCGCGATGCGGCGGCTCCCTTCCCGACCGCCATCGCCGTCCGACTCGACATCGCCGACGAAGCGAGTGTCGAGGCCGCCTTCGCGGTCATGGACGCAGCCGGCAAGACCCCGGACGTCGTCGTCGCGAACGCCGGCGTACAGCTCTTCGGCCAGGACGCGAAGATCGCCGACCTCGACCTCGAGGTCTGGCAGCGCACGGTCGACATCAACCTCACCGGCACCTTCCTCACGACGAAGCACGCCGTCCGCGCCATGCTCGGCCGGGGCGGCTCGATCATCCTCACGGGCAGCCCGACCGGTCTCAACGGCGAGGGCGCCGACTTCACGGCGTACAGCTCCACGAAGGCCGGGATCCACGGCCTCGGCCGGACCGTCGCCGCGGCCTACGCCGATCAGGGGATCCGCGTGAACACCGTCGTCCCCGGCTACACGGAGACCCCGCTCGTCACCGCGATCTCCGGTGACCCCGAGTCCCGCGCCGCGATCGTCGGGCGCATCCCGCTCGGTCGTCCCGGCCAGGCCTCGGACGTCGAGGGCATCATGGTGTACCTCGCCAGCGACGAGTCGAGCTTCGCCACCGGCGCGACCTTCCGGGTCGACGGCGGCATGACGAGCCTCTGAGCCGACGATCATGACCTCGCGTTCGGGAACCACCTTCCGCGTCGCATCCGACCTGCTGCTCGACCGCGAGCGCGACGCCCTCGCCGTCGGCCGGGGGCCCTGGTCGGCCTCGCTCCGCGGCTCGGAGCTGGATGACATCGCCTTCGACGGCGAGCTCGTGCTGCGGAGCATCCGCTTCGTCGTCCGCGACCAGGACTGGAAGACGTTGCCCGTCATCGTCGACGCGGTCGACCACACGACGAGCGGCTTGCACCTGCGCGGCCGGGTCGGCGACGACGGCGAGACCGTCGCATGGTCCCTGTCGGTCGACCTCGGTGCGTCGACACTGCGGGTCGCCGTCCGGGCCGAGGTGACCGCCGCGTTCCGGCGCGCGCGCATCGGTCTCATCGTGCTGCAGTCACCGGCCCTCGCAGGCACCGAGCTCGTCGTCGGCCACCCGGAGGGGTCCACGACGACCACGCGCCTCCCGGAGCACGTCGCTCCGCATCAGCCGGCGATCCGCATCGAGTCCCTCGCCTGGACCGGCGACCGCATCGCGACCACGGCCCGCTTCAGCGGTGACGTCTTCGAGATGGAGGACCAGCGCAACTGGACCGACGCCTCGTTCAAGACCTACTCGACGCCGCTCTCGTTACCGTTCCCCGTCGCGCTGGCGGTCGGTGACGTCGTGGAGCAGTCCGTCGAGGTCAGCTGTGCGCGGGTCGACGCTGCCGAGCATGCCGACTCGCCGTTGGCGACGCCCCTCGCGGTGACCGTCGTGCCCGAGACGGAGCTCGCGGCGGAACGGCAGGGCCTGGTCCCTGAGCCAGTCGAAGCGCGGATCGGAGCGCTACTCGGCAGCGTCGTCCCCACGATCTCGACGTCGGTGTCGAGCGACCTCGATGGAGGCCGTGCGGGCGGCGAGATCTCGGACCCGATCTCCGGGATCCTCGTGGAGATCGACCCGACGAACCCGGACTGGCCGGCCATCCTCGACCGCGCCGTACGCCAGGCCGGCGCCGGGCCCCTCGATCTCCGACTGGTGCTCGGGACGGGCGAGGAGGCCGAGCCGGTGCTACGACGGCTCCGCGACGCGGCCGTGCCCGTCGTGCGCATCGGGGCGTTCCATCGCCGTACCCACCTCTCCGAGGTCACGCTGCTGACCGCGCTCGGCGACGTCCTGCGAACCCTGTGGGCCGAGGGCCCGACGCCGCACCCCGAGCTCGTCGGCGGCACGCGCGCGCACTTCACGGAGCTCAACCGCAACCACGCGCGTCTCGAGCGCTGGGCGGGCCCGGTGGCCTTCAGCATCACGCCGTTCATGCACGACCGTGGCGGGCACCAGCTCGTCGAGTCGCTCGGCATGCAGGCCGTCGTCGTGGCGGACGCTGTCAGGATCGCTGACGGCCGCCCGCTGCACGTCGGGCCGGTCACGCTCGGCGCCCGCTACAACGCGGTCGCCACCACGCGGGCGAGCGCCGGTGACTCCCGCGACCCGGAACTCCGCGCGGGCTTCGGCGCGGAGCACGTGCCCGGCGCGACAGACGACCGGCAGGCGGCGGAGGCGCTCGGGGCCTGGGTCGTCGGCAGTGTCGCGGCCCTGGCCGTCTCCGGTGTCGAATCGCTGTCGTACTTCGAGGCGACCGGACCGCGTGGGCTCGTCGCGGCCGACGGGACGCTCACGGCTGCGGGACGGGCGCTCGGGTGGATCGCCGAGCTCAGCGGACAGCAGCGCGTCGCGGTCGGGATCGGCGGGGTGTCGCTCGGAGACGGGTCGCCCGTCACGCCGGCAGGTGTGACCGCGATCGCCGCCGTCGATGGCGCCGGCGAGACCGTCGTGATCCTCGGCAACCTCGGCGAGACACCGGTCCGGGTCATCCTGACCGGCGCGTCCGAGCCGCACACCGTGGACCTCGGTGCGGGTGCGGTCGCCCGGGTGGTCGTCTCGGGTCCCGTCTCCGGCTCGTAACTCCTGCATCCCGGGCGCGTACCCGGGTCCGGGATGCTCCTGGGCGGTGTTCTGACCGACCAGCAGGAGTTGTGCGCAGAGCATCCGGTCCGAGCTCCTCAGCCGGCAGGACGCCTCGCCGAGCTTCCTGCGGGTTCACAACTCCTGCAGTTCGTCGCGGGAGCGCAGCGGCACGCCGGGGCTGAGTCGATCTGCGAACGTGCGACCGACGCGAGCAGGAGTTGTGAACCGGCGGGAGGGCTCAGGCGAGCGTGCGGCGCAGGATGGCGAGGTCGAGCCAGCGGCCGAACTTCGTCCCGACTTCCGGCAGCAGGCCGACCTGCTCGAACCCGAGCTTCGTGTGCAGGGCGATCGATGCGGTGTTCTCGGCCTCGATGAGGGCGAGCATGACGTGGTGGCCGTCGGCCGTGGCGCGTTCCAGCAGCTCGACCATGAGCGCCTTGCCGAGGCCGCGCCCCTGTGCGTCCGGGTGCACGTACACGGAGTTCTCGACGGTGTGGCGGTACCCGTCCTTCGCGGCGTACGGGCCGTAGCTGCCGTAGGCGAGGACCTCACCCTCCGGGAGCGCGTCGTCGGGGCCGTCGGCGATGGCGACGAGCGCGACCCGGCCCGGCTCCTGGTGGCGGGCGAGCCATGCCTCGCGCTCGGCGAGGTCGGGTGTGACCTCGGTCCAGATCGCGACACCGTTCGCGACGGCGTCGGTGTGGATGGCGAGGACGCCAGGCAGGTCGGCAGGTTCGGCGAGACGGATGCGCATACATCGATCGTAGAGCGCCCTTCGACAAGCTCAGGGACCGACGGGTTGGGCTCAGGGACCGACGGTGTTGGGCTCGGGAAGCGGGAAGCCCTGGGGCTCAGGGGCCCGGAGCCCGTGACGGGTAGATTCGAGGCATGTCCTCCTCCACTCCGCTCCCGATGGAGCAGCTCACCGCCGTCCTGAACGCCGAAGTCGCCCGCTACGCCGCGCGCGGTTGGACGGTGTCGTCGGTGCAGGGCCAGCAGGCCGTGCTGCAGCGACAGAAGCGCATCGGCTGGTTCTGGAACCTGATCCTGACGCTCATCACCGGTGGGCTCTGGCTCATCGTGGTGATCATCCGCGTCGTGAACCGCAAGGTCGAGTCGCTCATCGTGACGGTCGACGCCTACGGTCGCATCTCCACGCGACGCTGACGGTCGGAGCATGAGCGCGCGCGGCGAGAGCGATTCCCGGGAGACCGAGGCCAGAGCTGTCATCGCCGCGGAGCGCGCCCGCGTGCAGCGGCGGACGCTCACAGTCGTCGTCATCAGCCAGGTCCTCGGCGGCGCCGGTCTGGCCGCCGGGGTGACGGTCGGGGCGCTCCTCGTGCAGGACGTCCTCGGCAGCATGAGTCTCGCGGGCGTCGCAGCCGCGCTCCTGACCCTCGGCTCCGCGCTCACCGCGTTCCTCGTCGGGCGCGTCACCCAGCGGCTCGGCCGGCGCATCGGGCTCGGACTCGGATTCGCGGCGGGCGGCATCGGCGCGATCGGTGTGGTCGTGGCCGCCGCCACCGCCCTGGTTCCGCTCCTCTTCCTGTCGCTCTTCGTCTACGGCGCTGGCACGGCCACGAACCTCCAGGCGCGCTACGCCGGCACCGATCTCGCGACCCCGGCCCGACGTGGTTCTGCGATCAGCGTCGCGATGGTGTCGACGACGCTCGGCGCCGTCGCCGGACCCAACCTCGTCGAGCCGCTGGGATCGTTCGCGACCGGCCTCGGGCTGCCGTCGCTCGCCGGGCCGTTCCTCCTCGCCGCGGTCGCCTACCTCGCGGCAGGGACGGCGTTCCTCGTGCTGCTCCGACCCGACCCGTTTCTCCTCGCCCGCCGTCTCGACGCCGAGCTCGCGCAGCTGGAGGTGGAGCGGACCGCCGCGGAGCAGACCGCCGTGGAACAGGTGGGGTCGAAGCAGGCATCGCCGACGACCGCCGCACGCCCGCGTCCCGGCGTCGGCGCCTACGTCGGCGCCGCGGTCATGGTGGTCACGCAGGTCGCCATGGTGGCGGTGATGACCATGACCCCGGTGCACATGCGCGCCCACCACCACGGCCTCGGCGAGGTCGGGCTCGTGATCGGGATCCACATCGCGGCGATGTACCTCCCCTCGCTCGTGACCGGCGTCCTGGTCGATCGGATCGGCCGCACCCCGATGGCGATCGCCGCCGGCGTGACCCTCCTGCTCGCCGGTGTCACGGGAGCACTCGCGCCGGCGGACTCGCTCGGCCTGCTCATCCTGGCGCTCGCCCTCCTCGGACTCGGCTGGAACTTCGGGCTCATCGCGGGCACCGCGCTGGTCGTCGACCACACCGTGCCCGCCAACCGGGCACGCACCCAGGGCACGCTCGACGTCCTCATCGCGCTCGCCGGTGCCGGAGCCGGTGTCATGTCCGGCGTCGTGATGGCGGGGGTCGGTTACGGTGCGCTGTCGATCGCGGGCGGCGTGCTCGCCCTCCTGCTGATCCCCGTGCTGCTCTGGGCCCGCCGGGTCACCCCACGTGGCTGAGCGGTCGTAGCCACGCGTCCGGTATCAGGGACGGGAGCGGCCCGCCAGCCAGGCGATGGCCCAGATGAGGATGAAGAGCGCCACGATCGCGAACCCGAGGTCACCGAGGTCGATGGCGGCGAGTGTACTCAGGAGACCACCCGGAACGAGCTCGGAGAGTGCCGTCGAGAGGCTGAGGAGTCCGATCGCGAAGGCGATGACGACGGACAGGGCGGTAACGACGATGTTGTAGTCGATCCGTCGCTCCGGCCGGCGGTGTGCCCACCGATAGGCGCTCGTCATCGCGAGTCCGTTCGCGGCGTCGAAGGTGACCATGCCCGCGGTGAAGAGCAACGGGATCACGAGCACCGCGTACCAGGGCGCGGTGGTCGCCGCGTTCGCACCGAGGACGAGGAGGGCGATCGTGCTCGCCGTGTCGAAGCCGAGTCCGAACAGCAGCCCGACGAGGTACATCTTCCACGGCCGGTCGACCCGCCGACTGATGGGCGCGAGGACGCGGGCGAGGAATCCGCGACGCGCGAGTGCGGCATCCGCATCCGTCACCCGTTCGGCCGCGGTGCCCCGGGATGCGCGGACGCGCAGGAGCGCTCGGAGCGGGGCGATGTTGAGGGCGCCGATGAGGACGAGGAACACGCCGGCCACCGCGGGTCCCCACACCGCGGTCACCGCGTACAGCGGCGACGACTCGCTCGTGATCTGCGACGCCAGTGCGCCGATGCCGACGGTCAGCAGGATCACCGTGCCGACCACGACCGTCGAGTGGCCGAGCGCGAACCAGAAGCCGACGGCCACGGAGTCGCGACCGTCGGCCACGAGCTTGCGGGTCGTGTTGTCGATCGCGGCGACGTGGTCGGGGTCGAACGCGTGCCGGACGCCGAGCAGGAAGGCGGTCACGGCGAGACCGACACCGAAGACCCCCTCCGAACCGAGGACGAACCGACCGGGCAGGACGACGAACGCGAACACGCCCCAACCGAGGAGGAGCAGCGCACCGACGGCGACGATGACGACGAGGAGGGAGCGCCGCGCGCCGGGTACCGGTGCTGGAGCGAACGTGGGTTGGACGGACGACGAAGACATGGGACCTCTCAGGGGACGACGACGGGAGTGGGTCGGGGAACAGGGCTGAGCGCGTCTCGCCAGACCGACCAGGTCTGGTCGAGCGGGCTCGCGTGGGTGTCGGCACCGAGGAAGCGGCTCACGGCGCCGGGTTCGTCGAGGTCGAGCACGGTGCCGGCGGGGCCGATGGGCGGCGGCCGGAACCCGAGTGCGCTGACGGTGTCGAGGACGCGGTGCTCCCCGAGGACACCGACCATCGGAGCTCCGCCCTCGACGACGAGTCGTTCGTGGAGGATCGGCCCGTCGTCGTCGCCCGCGGCGAGGGTCGTGTCGATCCATCCGCCGCGCTCGCCGGAACGACCGAGCACGAGGGTCTCCCGGAGCAGGGCGACACCGCCACCGGTGAGCCGGACGTCCATCCGCCGTACGACGGCGGCACCGTCGCTCACGACGAACGGCAGCCCGGCCCACGCGAGGGAGGCGTCGCGACCGACGCGCACCGTGACCGTCCACGTGGAGGGTCGTCCGTCGGCCCGGTACGCCACGGTGCCGCCGATCTCCTCGAGGTCGAGCGTGCAGCCGTCGCCGACGTCGACCTCGATCGACACCTCGTCGCCGCCGAGGAGGAGCGCACCACCCGCGACGAGGGCGATGCGGGCGGAGGACGGCCCGCGTTCGACGAGACGCGGCACGACGGCTCCCGCTCCGAGGACCACGCGTGCGCGTTCGACGCCGCTCGAGACCTCGATCCGTGTGCTGCTCATGGTCGTCGTCGCCATCCTCGCTGCGTGTCAGTGCCCGGTGCCCGGATGGTCAGTGCTGGTGCGCGCCGACCGTGGCGTCGTCGTGGGCGTGGGCGTGGGCGGTGTGGGTGTGGGTGTGGGCGTCGTCGTGCGCGTGGCTGTGGGTGTGTCCGCCGCCGTCCTCGTCGGCGTGGAAGTGCGGGGCCATCGGGCCGGGGTCCTGCGGCACGTGCGTGCCGGCGCGGTGCGCCGACAGCATCGACAGCACCCAGGCGCGCAGGGTCGCGACGGAGGCCTCGTCGGTGCGGGACAGTGCGAGGACCGGGCGCCCCTCGCGGGCCGCCGTCGCATCGGCGACCATCAGTTCGACGTCCACGCCGACGTAGGGCGCGAGGTCGGTCTTGTTCACGATGAGCAGGTCTGCGCCGGTGATGCCGGGGCCACCCTTCCGCGCGACGTCGCCGCCACCTGCGACGTCGAGCACGAACAGCTGCGCGTCGACGAGGGCCGGAGAGAAGGTGGCCGTGAGGTTGTCGCCGCCGGACTCGATGATGACGACGTCGAGCGGCGTGAAGTCGCGTTCGAGGTCTTCGGCTGCGAGCAGGTTGGCGGTGACGTCGTCGCGGATCGCCGTGTGCGGGCAGGCACCGGTCTCGACCGCGCGGATGCGCTCGGGCTCGAGGACGCCGGCGGAACGGAGGAACCGGGCGTCCTCGTCGGTGTAGATGTCGTTGGTGATGACGCCGAGTCGGAGTTCCTGGGCGAGCGCCCGGCAAACGGTCGCGATGAGCGAGGACTTCCCGGTGCCGACGGGCCCGGCGACCCCGAGTCGCAGTGCGCGTCCGGCGGTCGAGGTGGACAGGATGGGCGTGGTGGGTTCAGGCACGGAACAACCTCCGGTCGAGGAGGGCGTGGGCCTCGGCCCAGCCCTCCGATTGTGGTGAGCCGGAGGCGGGGATCGCCTCCGGGGTGGTGATGGCTGCGATGTCGACGACGAGGTGGTCCACGGCGGCGCAGGCGCGCAGGACGGCGACGGTCGCGTCGGCCGGGTCGCCGGGCTGCAGCTTCAACATGGCGGCAGCAGCGGTCTGCGCGTCGTCGTAGACGCTGACCCGGACGAGGTCGACGGCGGTCAGTCCTCCGGCGGCCGCGATCATGCCGAGCACGACGGGGCGGGAGACGGCTCGTCCGGCGGAGCGGTGCATCGCGATGACGGTCGACTCCGGCCACACGATCGCGGCCAGGCGGAGCAGACCACGGCCGAGCACCCGCGCCGCCTCACGCATGGCGGGGCTCGGCGTGCGGGCGGCCCAGGCCCGTTCGATCGATCGGAGCACCACGGCCTGCTCGTCCTGCCCTGCCGTCAGCAGTGCGTGACGAGCGACGACTGCGGTCCCGGCGTCGACGAGGGTCGTCGTGAGCGCGCGACCGTCGAGGAAGGCGGCGAGCTGCGCCGCGCGGAGCCCGCCGGCGAAGGCGGGTTCCAGGCCGGCGGAGTGCGCGTGCCCGCCCGAGGGGAGGCGCGCGTCCGCGAGCAGCATCGCGACCGTCGTCGAGGCCGGCGCGAGGAGCGTCGAGGTCGTCGACGAGTGCGCGCTGCGGTCGTGGATCATGCCGTGCACTCAGAACATCGTGTAGAGCTGGGCGAGCGGGAGGCTGGAGGCGGGCGCCGGCACGACCGGTTCGCCGTCGATCGAGATACCGAACGTGTCCGCGTCGATGTCGATCCGCGGGAGCGCGTCGTTGTTCTTGAGGTCGTGCTTCCGGACGTGCCTCGTGGGTCGGACGGCGGCGAGGCGTCTCCGGAGCCCCAGCCGTTCGGCGAGCCCATCGTCGAGGGCCGCGGGCGAGACGAAGGTCGTCGAGAGGTCGGCACCGATCACATCCAGGAACGCCGGGCGCATGAGCACGGGCTGCGGTGTCGGGATCGACGCGTTCGGGTCGCCGAGCGCTCCCCAGACGAGGCCGCCACCTTTCATGACGACCGCGGGACGGACGCCGAAGAACCGGGGGTCCCACAGCACGAGGTCGGCCATCCGGCCCGGCTCGACGGAGCCGACCTCGTGGTCGATGCCGTGCGCGATCGCCGGGTTCACGGTGTACTTCGCGACGTAGCGTCTGGCGCGCTCGTTGTCGGCCGGGAGGGATTCGCCGAGCGGCCCCCGGCGGGCCTTCATGACGTGGGCGACCTGCCAGGTGCGGGTCACGACCTCGCCGATCCGGCCCATCGCCTGCGCGTCGGAGGCGACGACCGACAGGGCCCCGAGGTCGTGCAGGATGTCCTCGGCGGCGATCGTGGAGGCCCGGATGCGGGATTCGGCGAACGCGAGGTCCTCGGGCACCGAGGGATTCAGGTGGTGGCACACCATGAGCATGTCGAGGTGCTCGGCGACGGTGTTCACCGTGTGGGGGAGGGTCGGGTTGGTGGACCCGGGGATGATGTGGGGGAGTGACGCGATCGTCAGGATGTCCGGCGCGTGTCCGCCTCCGGCTCCCTCGACGTGGAAGGCGTGGATGCCGCGGCCGTCGATCGCGCCGACCGTCGACTCGACGAAGCCCGCCTCGTTCAGCGAGTCGGAGTGGAGTGCGACCTGCAGCCCGAACTCGTCGGCGGCGCGCAGGCTCGCGTCGATGGCCGCCGGCGTGGCACCCCAGTCCTCGTGCACCTTGTAGCCGGCCGCCCCGGCGAGGGCCTGCTCGGCGAAGGCTCCGGCGGAGACGGTGTTCCCCTTGCCGAGGAGGAGGACGTTGACGGGCAGGTGGTCCAGTGCACGATGCATGGTCGTGAGATGCCAGGCACCCGGGGTGACCGTGGTGGCCTTCGACCCCTCGGACGGGCCCGTGCCACCGCCGACGACGGTGGTCACACCGGTGGCGAGGGCCTCGTGGATCTGCGACGGGGAGATGAGGTGGACGTGGGAGTCGATGGCGCCGGCGGTGAGGATGCGGCCCTCGCCGGAGATGACGTCGGTCGACGGACCGATGACGAGGTCGGGGTGGACGCCGTCGGCGATGTCGGGGTTCCCGGAGCGGCCGAGCGCGACGATCCGTCCGTCACGGATGCCGACGTCGGCGCGGACGACACCCCACCAGTCGAGCACGATCGCGTTCGTGATGACGGTGTCGAGAGCTCCGTCCGCGCGGGTCCTCGTCGACTGCGCCATCGACTCCCGGATGGACTTGCCGCCGCCGAAGACAGCCTCCTCGCCGCCGACGGTCAGGTCCCGTTCGATCTCGATCCAGAGGTCGGTGTCGCCCAGGCGTACCTGGTCGCCGGTGGTCGGGCCGTAGACGGCGGCGTAACGTTCACGGTCGATGCGGACCATCGAGTTCCCCTCGGTCGGTGCGGGCGATGCGGATGCCGGGCACGAGACGCAGCCCGCGGAGTGCGACGGCGTCGAGGCTTCTCGACGCTCCGGGTTCGAAGCGCTGCGAGGTCCCGGACGGGATGTCGAGTCGGAAGCCCCTGGCGGCCTCACGATCGAAGTCCAACGCCGCGTTCGCATCGGGCAGATGCAGATGCGAACCGATCTGGACCGGCCGGTCGCCGGTGTTCACGATGACGAGGGTGATGCGTTCGTCGTCGCGCCGGTCGGCGTTCAACTCGATCTCACCGGGCCGGACCCGGATCGCCCCCGGGCCGCTGCGTGTCGTGCCTGCCATGTCTGCTCCCGTCAGTCGATCGGATGGTGGAGGGTGACGAGCTTGCGCCCGTCGGGGAACATCGCCTCGATCTGGACGTCGGCGATCATGTCGGCGACGCCGTCCATCACCTGATCACGGGTGAGGACGCGGCGGCCGTCGTCCATCAGTGTGGCGACCTCGACACCCTCACGCGCCCGCTCGATCACCCAGGTGCTGAGCAGGGCGACGGCCTCGGGATGGTTGAGGCGCACGCCTCGTTCGAGGCGGTCTCTCGCCACCATGCCGGCGACGGCCAGCAGGAGTTTCTCGGTGTCACCGGGGGTCAGATGCATGTCAGGATTCTGCCACCGAGGTGCGGCTTCGACGAGGGTGATCGTGTCGCAACGACTCCACATCGTTGATTTCCCGGGGTTTCCGCGCGAGGAGTTAACGAGACTGTGACATCTGCGAAATGTCAGAGCAATGCCACACCCACACGATGGCTCCAAGCGTTCCAACCACCACTCCCCATCCGCCGCACCGCCGATCGGAGACCCATGTCCAGCCGCCTCGATGTCGCACCACCGTCCGAACCGACCGATCCGAACCAGCCAGACGTGGCCGCCCAGGGCGCCGCGATCTCGGCCACGAAGGAGAGCCTGGAGGACTACACCCTCCGGTTCGCGCCGCGCAGCTACCGCAAGTGGGGAGCGGGTGTCGTCGCGACGAGCGCCCTCGGCGGCATCGCCTACCTCGCCGACTTCTCGATCGGCGCCAACATCGGCATGGCGCACGGCACCACCAACGCGCTGCTCGGGATCGCCGTCGCCGCCCTCGTCATCTTCGTCACGGGCCTCCCGCTGGCGTACTACGCCGCGCGGTACAACATCGACCTCGACCTCATCACCCGCGGCTCGGGCTTCGGCTACTCCGGCTCCATCATCACCAACGTGATCTTCGCGACCTTCACCTTCATCTTCTTCGCGCTCGAGGGCTCGATCATGGCGCAGGGCCTGGAACTCGGCCTCGGCATCCCGAGACAGATCGGGTACGCGCTCTCGACGCTCATCGTCATCCCCCTCGTCATCTACGGCATGAAGGTGCTGTCGAAGGTGCAGGTGTGGACGACACCGCTCTGGCTCGTCCTCATGGTCATCCCCTTCGGCTACCTGATCGCAACGCACCCCGACTCGGTGGGCGACTTCTTCGCCTACCGGGGCGAGAACGGTGACGGCGGACTCAGCCTCGCGTCGGTCATGCTCGCCGCCGGTGTCTGCCTGTCACTCATCGCGCAGATCGCGGAGCAGATCGACTACCTGCGCTTCATGCCGCCGAAGACCCGCGAGAACCGCGTGTCCTGGTGGCGTGCCGTCATCATCGCCGGCCCCGGCTGGGTCGTGTTCGGCGCGCTCAAGCAGGCCATCGGTCTCTTCATCACCGTGTACCTCATCGCCACGCTCGACCCGGCCGCGGCCGCGACGGCGAACGAGCCCGTCCACCAGTTCCTCGGCGTGTACGAGCAGATGATGCCCGGCTGGCTCGCCCTGACGCTCGCGGTCGTCCTCGTCGTCATCTCGCAGGTGAAGATCAACGTGACGAACGCCTACTCCGGATCCCTCGCCTGGACGAACTCGTTCACCCGGGTCACGAAGACCTACCCGGGGCGGATGGTGTTCGTGATCGTGAACCTCGCGATCGCGCTGCTGCTCATGGAGCTGAACATGTTCGACTTCCTGAACACCATCCTCGGGTTCTACGCGAACTGCGCGATGGCGTGGATCGTGACGGTCGCGACCGACATCGCGATCAACAAGTACGTGCTGAAGCTCTCGCCGAAGCGGCCGGAGTTCCGCCGAGGCATGCTGTACGCCTGGAACCCGGTCGGTGTGGTGTCCCTCGCCCTGTCCGCCGGGGTGTCGATCGCGGTGTTCTTCGGTGCCTTCGGGCCGGCCGTGCAGCCGTACTCGCCGATCTTCGCCGTCATGATCGCCTGCATCGCGACGCCGCTCATGGCGATCATCACCAAGGGGCGGTTCTACCTGCGACGCACGGACGACGGCATCGACCTGCCGATGTTCGACGCCGACGGCAACCCGTCCGGAGAGCTGCTGCGGTGTCACGTGACCGGCCTCTCGTTCGAGCGTCCCGACATGGTGCGCTCGGCCGAGGACGGCCCCGGCGGCGAGCCGCAGTACATCTCGTCGCTCGCGCTCGCCACCGATCGGACCGGTCGGTACGTCCTGCCGGCGCAGCCGAAATCAGTCTGAAACGTGCCTCTGCCAGGATCGACGCGTTCGGTCCTGGCAGCGGCGCGTCCGGTGGCAGGACCGTTCCGGACGGCTCGCTGACGACGAGGGTGGAGGCGACATGACGACGTCGAGACCGCCACGCGCCCAGACCGGCCCGGCCCGCTTCGCGACGGAGGACGGACTCGAGGACTACGCGCTCCGCTACGTGCCCCGCAGCTTCCGCCGATGGTCAGCGGGCGCGGTCGGGGCCACCGCGCTCGGGAGCATCGCGTTCCTCGCCGACTTCTCCATCGGCGCCGGGATCGGCCTCGCGCACGGCGCGCTCAACGCGATCGTCGGGATCCTGCTCGCCTCGGTGCTCATCTTCATCATCGGGTACCCGATCGCCCGTCACGCCGCGCGGTTCAACCTCGACCTCGACCTCATCACCAGGGGCGCCGGTTTCGGGTACGCGGGCTCGGTGATCACGAACGCGGTGTTCGCGTCGTTCACGATCATCTTCTTCGCCCTCGAGGGCGCCATCATGGCGCAGGGGCTGTCCGTGGGGATCGGGATCCCGCTCCCGATCGGGTACCTCATCGCGACGATCGTCGTCATCCCGATCGTGATCTACGGCATGCGCGCACTCGAGCGCGTGCAGCGGTGGACGACCCCGCTGTGGTTGGGCCTCGCGCTGCTCCCGGTCGGGATCCTCGTCCTCGCCGACCCCGGAGCGGTCTCCACCTTCCTCGAGTTCCCCGGGAGCGACGGTGGTCCGTCCGGAGGGTCGCTCCTCGACCCGGCGTCCGTCGTCCTGAGCGCGAGCGTCTGTTTCGCCCTCATCCCGCAGCTGGCGGAGCAGATCGACTATCTCCGGCTGATGCCGCCCCGAACCGCTGCGACGAAGCGGGGCTGGCGCACCTCCTTCGTGCTCGCCGGCCCCGGCTGGGTGATCTTCAGCGGCGTGAAGCAGCTCATCGGCGTCTTCCTCGCGGTCTACCTCGTCTCCGTGGTGGATCCGACCCTCGGCTCGTTGGCGACCGAACCGATCAGGCAGTTCCTCGGCGTGTACGAGACGATCATGCCGCGCTGGGTAGCCGTCGTGCTCGCCCTGCTGCTCGTGATCCTGGCCCAGATCAAGATCAACGTCACGAACGCGTACTCCGGCTCGCTCGCGCTCACGAACGTGACCACGCGCCTGTTCCGGCGGTACCCGGGTCGGGCGGCGTTCGTCGTCGTGAACGTCGGCATCGCGCTCCTGCTCATGCAGTTCGACGTCTTCACGCTGTTGACGACGGTGCTCGGATTCTCGGCGCACTTCTCACTGGCGTGGCTCGTCACCGTCGCGGTGGACCTCACCGTCAACCGACGTCTCCTCCGGCTCTCGCCGGCGACGCCCGAATTCCGCCGCGGAATGCTCTACTCGTGGAATCCTGTAGGAATGGTGTCGTTCCTCCTCGCGACCGCCCTGTCGATGGCGGTGTACTTCGGTGCGCTCGGGCATGCCGTGGCACCGTACTCGGTGCTCGTCGCGATCGGTGTCGCGGTCGTCGTCACACCGCTCATGGCGATCCTCACGCGCGGCCGGTTCGCCCTGCGTCGGAGTGACGACGGCATCGACATCCCACGCTACGACCGCGACGGCACCGCATCGGTCGAGCGGCTCCGCTGCCACGTCACCGGGTACCTCTTCGAGCGGCCAGACATGCTGCGTTCGGCGGAGCGCGCGCCCGATGGTGGCGTCCAGTACATCTCGTCGCTCGCGCTCGCCCTCGACCGTTCAGGCCGGTACGTCCTGCCGGCGGACCCACCGCGACGCAGGAGCCGGGCGTGACGGCCGTCGAGCCGTCGATCGGATCGAGCTCCGCCGAAGCGATCCTGCAGGCCGCCGCAGACCTCCTTCGCGAACACCCGTTCGACGACATCGGCTACGGCCAGCTCGGTGCACAGGCCGGCGTGTCCGAGCGCACGGTCTTCCGACAGTTCCCCACGCGAGAGCACCTGCTGGAGCGCCTCGCCGCGTGGATCTCGCAACACGGCTTCGAGCCGCCGAGGTTCCACAGCATCGCCGGGCTGCGCGCCGCGGTCCGGTCGGCGTTCCGTGCCTACGACGAAGCACCGGGGCAAGCCGCTCTGCTCGCCCGCGCCGAGACGATGGCGCCGGTGGGTGCCCAGGACGCGCGCAACGGGACGACGGCGCTCGCCACGGAACTCGACCGCCTGTTCCTGCGGGTCGCCCCTGGCCTGTCCTCGGTGGACCGGCGCCGCGGGGTGGCGTCGCTCCTGCTGGCCGCGGGACCGACGCACTGGGCGCGCATGCGCTCGGCGTTCGACTTCGACGGCGCGAGCAGCGCCGCGGTGTTCGACGCCGTCCTCGACACCACCCTCGCTTCGCTGCGTCTCGGTGCCACCGTCGTGGATGCGGACGGCGGGGTCGTGCCCGGAACCGCCTCGACGGTCGAGCTCACCATGACCGACGCCGTCCCCGAGCCGATGGACCCTCTCGGCGATCGCCACGACGAGCGGAATCCGCGCACCACGGAGCTGATCCTCACGACCTTCATCGAGCTCATCGAAGAGCTCGGCTCCGACGACGTCTCGTACAAGCTCATCGCCAGGAGGTCCGGGCTCGGTGAGCGCACGATCGCGCGGTACTTCCCGACGAGGTTCGACCTGGTGACGAGCCTCGCCCGTCATCTCGCCGATGAGGTCTTCGCCCCGTCCCACTCGTCGTCCGTGTTCGAGCTGCCGATCGTCATCCGCGAGTCGATGCTCCGTTTCGGTGAACGCCACGAGCTCGCGCACCTCGCCGCGGAGGCCTCGACGCGCACCTCGCACGGCGGTCTCCCGGCGCAGGCGCGGCGCATCGCGTCCCTGGTCGACGCGGAAGCCGTCGGGCTGGAGTCGGGTGTGCGTGCCGTCGTCATCGCCCGGCTGACGCACCTCGACAGCCCGGCGGCCTGGGCGACCCTCGCCCGGTGGCACGGTCGCGACGTCTCCGCGATCGCCGACGCCGCGGCCTGGGCGCTCGAATCAGCGCTCGACCCGCTCCGCGACAACGCCCTGCATCAGGCGCGCCGCGCGATCGGCACCGAGACGGGCGTCACCGGCCGGTCGGCGCCTCCGCCGCAGCCGGAACGCGGACGGTGAGGGCACCCGGCTCGATCCAGGCGTTGATCGCGACGGCCTTGCCGAAGCCGTCGCCGTCGAGTTCGATCTCCTCCGGCTTCGACATGCGGGCGACGAAGCGCTTCGCGGTGCCGTACCGGAGGTCGCCGTCGTCCTTCTGCTTGCCGGCGAGGGCCTTGCCCGCCTTCGTGCGACGGAGGACGCCGTTCACCCAGGCGACCTTCGCCCAGATGCGGATCCACCCGAGGATCCCGCCGGGGCGCATGAACATGAGGTCGAACAGGCCGTCGTCGACGACCGCGTCCGGCAGCAGCAGGATGTTGGCCGGCAGCGAACCGCAGTTGCCGATGATGACGGTGTGGACGGTCGCGCGGGTCTGCGGCTCGTCGTCGATGCGGAACCGCAGGTGCAGTTCGTCGGGGTCGCGCAGCGACTTCACGATCGCGTCGACGTAGGCGGCCCAACCGGCCTTCGCCTTGAGGTCGTCGTCGGTGTTCTTGATCATCTTCGCGTCGATCCCCATGCCGGCCATGACGACGAACACGTGGCGGTCGCGGGAGTGGTCGGCACGCTCGATATCGATGACGCCGAGGTCGATGGGCTTGTCGTCGCCGGTGAACGCCGTGACGACGGAGCCCGGGAGGTCGTTCAGGGTGAGACTCAGGTTGCGGGCGAGCAGGTTGCCGGTGCCGGAGGGGAGGAGCGCGAGGGGGATCCCGCTGCCCCGCAAGGCCTCTGAGACAGCGCGGACCGTGCCGTCGCCGCCGGCCGCGATGACGAGGTCGACCTTCGCGGCGATCGCCTCGGCGGTGACGCCCTGGCCGACGTCGTCGATGCTCGTCTCGAACCAGAGCGACTCGCCCCAGCCCGCGTCGGCGGCGGAGCGGTCGACCGACTCCCGGAGTGCGTCGAGGTCGACCTTCACGGGGTTGTAGATGACGGCGGCGGTCTTGGTCGCCGTGGTGTCGCTCGGCGTGGTCGTGCTCTCAGGAGTCGTCATCCGATCAGCATAGGAGCGGAGACGCGGACGAGGGGGATCCCGCTCACGGGTTGACGCGGCACGTGGGTTCTGTAGGCGGCGGAAGAGTATCGTTGAGTCCTTGCAGGCACCGTCCATGCCCGCCACGAACGCAGTGTCCGCGGCGGCCTCCCCATCGTGATTGCGACATCGTGAAGATCCTCTCCATCCAGTCAGCCGTGGCCTACGGGCACGTCGGCAACTCCGCGGCCGTGTTCCCCCTCCAGCGCATCGGCGTCGAGGTGATCCCGGTCAACACGGTGAACTTCTCGAACCACACCGGGTACGGCGCGTGGCGCGGGCCGCTCATCTCGCCCGAGCAGGTCGGCGAGGTCATCACCGGTGTCGAGGAGCGCGGTGCGTTCCCGCAGATCGACGTCGTGCTCTCGGGCTACCAGGGCGGCGTCGGCATCGGAGACGTCATCGTGGACGCGGTGCAGCGGGTCAAGGCGGCGAACCCCGACGCGCTGTACGCGTGCGATCCGGTCATGGGCAACGCGAAGTCCGGGTGCTTCGTCGCCCCGGAGATCCCCGACCTGCTGCGCGACCGCGTCGTGCCGAACGCCGACATCATCACGCCGAACCAGTTCGAGCTGGGCTTCCTCACGGGCACCGAGCCCGCTTCGCTCGAGTCCACGTTGGCGTCGGTCGAACTGGCGCGCGCGATGGGCCCGTCGGTCGTCCTGGTGACGAGCGTCGAGCGTCCCGACCGCGACCCCGAGACGATCGAGATGCTCGTCGTGGACGACGCCGGTCGGTGGATCGTCCAGACGCCGTTGCTGCCGTTCAAGGCGAACGGTTCCGGCGACGTCACGGCCGCCCTGTTCGCCGCACACTACGGCGAGACCCGCGACGCGAAGCTCGCCCTGGAGCGCACGGCGTCGAGTGTGTTCGACCTCGTCGAGCTCACGTACCGCTCGGGCCAGCGGGAGCTGCAGCTCGTCGAGGCGCAGGAGTTCTACGCGAACCCGCGGATGCAGTTCACCGCGACGGCGGTCTGAGCCGCTGAGGTCCCCTTCCGGTCCCTGAGCTCCCTTTCCGGTCCCTGAGTTTCCTTTCCGGTCCCTGAGCTCCCTTTCCGGTCCCTGAGTTTCCTTTCCGGTCCCTGAGCTTGTCGAAGGGCGGGGTTGTCCGTGTGCACTTCGACAGGCTCAGTGACCGGGGAAGGTGTCTCGAACGGTTTTCGGTCCCTGAGTTTCCTTTCCGGTCCCTGAGCTTGTCGAAGGGCGGGGTTGTCCGTGTGCACTTCGACAGGCTCAGTGACCGGGGAAGGTGTCTCGAACGGGTTTCGGTCCCTGAGCTCCCTTTCCGGTCCCTGAGCTTGTCGAAGGGCGGGGTTGTCCGTGTGCACTTCGACAGGCTCAGTGACCGGGGGCGGCTCAGTGACCGGGGAAGGTGTCTCGAACGGTTTTCGGTCCCTCAGCTTGTCGAAGGGCGCACTTCGACAAGCTCAGTGACCAGGGTGCCTCAGCGCTTCCTCACCGCACGGCGCGGCAGGCGAGGTGGAGCGCGAGGCGCACCTCCGGGTCCGCCATGTCGACGCCGAGGAGCTCCTGCGCGCGGGTGATCCGCGTCGCGACGGTGTTGCGGTGCAGTCCGAGTGCGGCGGCCGTCGGCGCGACCGCGGACTCGTGGTCGAGGTAGGCGGACAGCGTCGTCAGCAGTTCACCGTTGCCGGTCTGCAACGGTGCGAGGAGCGACCGCGCCGCCGGGACGAAGGTGTCGTTGCCGGTCCAGGCGAGCAGGAGCTGTTCCAGGCCGAGGCCGTCGACCCGCACGAACCAGCCCGTCGTGGACCGGTTCGCGGCGATGCGCACCGCGTCGGACGCCTCCCCGAGTGACGACGTCAGGCCCGCCGATCCGCTCGCCAGCGACCCGACGGCCGTCGCGACGTTGAACGAGCGCCGCGCCTCGACGTGCAGGTCGCGGAGAGCGGCGATGTACCGCTCGACCTGCGGTGGCTCCGGCGGTTCGGCGAAGGTCAGCCAACCGCTCACACCGCGGCCGCTCGTCGTCGCGTGGGAGTCCACGGCGATCCGACCGAGCGCACCGGTGACGAAGCGGAGGAGTTGTAGGGCGTCGACCCGGCTCCGGCCGACGATGCGGAACGCGAGGTGGTAGCCGGTCGTCCGCCAGCCCCGCTCGAGCATCCGGCGTTCGACGTCCGGATCGGGGCGGCCTCGGAGGTCCACGAAGTCCCGCAGGACGCCGGACGACACGGACGCGTCACTGACCTCGGCGACCTCGTCGATGAGGATCCGCGCCGCGACGGCGGGCATGGCGACTTCGGCGGCGACCGCGAGCGCACTCAGCTGTCGGTCGTCGAGTCCGTCCCCGAAGAACGCGACCCGGAGGCCCTCCCGACTCGGGCTGTCCACCCGGACCGATGCCGCCGCGCCGCGCCCGGCCTTCGTCAGGTCGACCCAGGGGCCGAAGTCGATCGCCGCGTGCACCTCGGACGGCAACCGCCCGCCGGCCTCGAGCAGGACGCCCTCACTGTCGATGAGGGCGATCCCGTGGCCGATGCTCGTCGAGAGGTGGCGGAGGAGGTCGGCCAGGCCCTCGGCGTGGTACTCGATGGACTGCGCGACCTTGCGGACGTACCCGAGGGTCAGGGAGTCGCGGGCCTCGACGAGCTGCCAGCACGCCTTCGCGAGCAGCATCGGTCGGTCGACGTGCAGGAGCGAGAAGCCGAGTCGGTCGGCGAGCGCGCGCGTCCCCGCGCCGAAGCCGTCGGCCTCCGGGATCGCCAGGGCGAGGAAGCCACGATCCCGGGTGCGACGGACGAGTGCGTCCTGCTGCCACGGCCTCGTGGGTGGGGCTCCGGTCACCACGGCCAGTCGTCCGGCGCCGTCCTCGGGGAGGGCCGCCTCGTTCGTCTCGACCACGACGCCGGCCCAGTTGGCGTCGGCCGGGCCGGCGATGAGCCGCACGCCGCCGTTGTCGGGGTGGACGAGGAGCGCACCCAACTGCAGGCGATCGCTCATGCCGGGACCTCGTCGGTTCGGACCTCGTCGAGCTCGTCCAGGCCGTAGGCGGACGGGAGCACGTGGCGGAGTCGCTCCGGGGAGCCGGACCACCAGTCCGGACCGTCGACCCGGATGACGGCGACGTGTCTCGCCATCGAGATCGCGGTGACCTCGAGGATGTCCCGGGAGACCGCGTCGACCACGACGATGAGGTCCGGCGCGGCGGCTTCGAGTCGTCCGTCGGTCATGAACGCGAGCGTCTCGGAGCGGGCGACGAGACGGTGCAGCGCGCCACTGCTCCCGTCGATCCCGAAGGTGAGCACGTGCGGGTCCCGGGAGTCCGGCTCGATGCTGCTGACCCGTCCCTCCGCGAGGAGCCGTCCACCCAGCGACTCGGCCAGGGCGGTCAACGGGCCGTCGATCCGCGCGAGGAACGCTCCGCCCAGCTCGAGTGCCCGAGCGGCGTTCCCGACGATGGCGTGCGCGCGGAGGTCGCCGACGGTGAAGCCCGCGAACACCATGCCGCCGCTACCGCCGGCCTGCACGATCGCCGCGCGGACGACGCGTTCGATGTCGAGGGCCCGCTCGGTCTCGACGAGGGCGACCCCGCCGGCACCGGTGTCGCACGTGACGACGATGCCCGGCACCTCGTCCACGAGGATCGACATCTGGTCGAGCGAGGGGACGGCGCGTCCGGTCAGATCCGCGTCGACGATGGTCCGCCCCGCGGCGAATGCGAAGGGGGTGAGTCCGTTGACCCCACCACCCTCCAGCGAGCAGATGGCCGGGATGCGGTGTCCGAGCCAGCGCTCCGCGGCCCCGATCAGCCGCCCGAACGGATCCGTGCCGGGCAGGCGCTCACTGAGCAGCATCGTGGAACCGACGAAGCCGACGGCGAGACACGGGGTCTCCGGGTCGAGGTCGTCGACGCTGTGGAGGTCGAACGGCCAGGCGCGCTCGTCGCGGAGCGCCAGCTCGAGCATCGTCGTCGCGCCGCCACCTCCCGAGCCCAGGATCGCGAACCCCGTCGCCAGGGCGGAGAGGCGATCGTGCTCGAGGAGGGTCGGCATGCCCTCAGCCTAGGCTCGGGAGTCCCTGGTGTCGCGAACGAGCTCGTCGGTGAACGCCCGGGTGATGATGCTCTCGTCTGGAAGAGCACGTTGAGCGTCTTCAGTGAGCTCATATCTGCTGACCGCGACGGGATTCGTTGCGGATGCCAGCGCATACCGGACGACGGTGTCGTTCTTGCTGGCGACCAGGAGAATTCCGACGGTCGGTTGGTGTTTGCCTGGAATGCGCAGCCGATCTTCGACGACCGAGACGTAGAACCCGATCTGGCCGGCGTCGCGTGGGTCGAACTTCGTGGTCTTGAGCTCGATGACGACATAGCGCAGCTGCTCGACGTGGAAGAACAACAGATCGACGTAGAAGTCGTCGCCTTCGATCTCGAAGTGCACCTGGCGGCCGACGAATGCGAACCCTGGGCCGAGCTCGCGCATCGTCTCCAAGATGCGGTTCACCATCTGCTCCTCGAGGTTCCGCTCGGAGATGTCGCTGTCGACGGCGAGGAATTGCAGCGCGTACGGATCCTTCGTGATCTCCTGTGCCTGGTCAGCATCGGGCCGCTGGAGGGTTCTCGAGAAGTTCGTAGGGGCTGCTGACTCCCGCTCATGCAGCCGCGTCGTGATCTGGTGTGCCAATACGGATCGGCTCCACCCGTGGTGCACGTCTTTAGCCGCGTACCAGTCGCGGAGCGTCTGGTCGTCGAGCTTGTCGAGGAGCTCGATCACATGGCCCCAGGGCAATTCGCCAACGGGCCGTTGGCGAATTGCCGATGGGTCAGGCCATGCGTCAGAAAAGCGACGCATGTAGCGCATATTCGCCGGAGAGAAACCCTTCATCGAAGGGAACTCGGCGCGCAGGTCAGCGGCAAGCCTCGACAGCACGTTCGAGCCCCAAGCCTCTTCAGCCTGTCGTGCTCGAAGCGTGTTACCGATATGCCACCAGAGCTGCAACAGCTCGGTGTTCGTCTGTCTCTGCAGGCGCAGGCGTGCGGAGTGGACGTGTCGTTTCACGTCCTCGAACGCGGCCGCATACGTCTCAGGAGTCAGCTCGTCGACCATTCTTATATGTTAGATGCGGCAGGTTGGCAGAGCTGTCGATCAACCGTGGTTTCCGGCAACGCCCTCCGTAGCCAACGCGAACGCATCCGCGGCTTCCGCAGCCACTGCCTCGCCCTCCACCGGGACGAACGGCTCCGTCAGCCCGAACGCGGTCGGTCCGAAGGCGCGCAGTGCGTCCGGGGTGCGCATGAGGGCAGGCGTCGAGATGCCGAGCACCCGGACGCGCTGCCCGTAGCGGAGGCCTTCGGTCGTGATCGGCTCGGCGGTCTCGTGGTCGACGATGCAGATGAGGTCCGGCACGATCGCGACGACCTCGCCGTTCCACCGGGCGATGAGGTTCTCGTTCTGGAACGAGATCTCGAGGCGTTCGGAGCTCGACGGGTCGGCCGACCAGATGACGGCCGTGCCCTTGGCGAAGCCCTCGGTGGTGCGACGCTCCACGTCGGCCACCTTCCCGACGAACAGCTCCCGCACGTGGGAGTAGAGCGTCGTGGAGAGCGTGTCGGCGATGGCGGCGAACGGTGAACGGTGCTCCTCGCGCGCGACCCGGATCGCCCGGCCGAGGTCCAGCGCCATCGAGATCGTCCGCGGCACCGCGGTGCGACGCACGTCCGCCCCGCTCATCGCGTACTCGGCGATGTGGGCGACGCCGCCGAGACGGATCGCGATGCCGCGCGCCAACCACTCCATCTGTCGGTCGTCGTCGCCGGTGTCGATGATCACGCGCTCGCCGCGTTCCCCGGCGATGGCGAGCGGCGACCCATGCACGCCGTACACCGCGAAGGTCTCCATGGAGAGCTCCGGGAAGGCCCGGCCCATGCCGTCGGCGTCGACGACCGGCAGCCCGGTCTCGGCGGCCACGATGAGCGGGATCATCGAGTTGATGCCACCGCACTCGATCGGCATGGTCGCGTCGGCGGTGCGCCCGAGGTGCTCCTCGAGCGTCCGCAGGGCGAGTGTCGGTTCGAACCCGGCCGGGATCTTCTCGACCATGACCGTCGGAGCGCCCATCTGCGCGGTGGGGATGACGAAGAGGTCGTCGGCGAGGTCGTCGGGGTCGAGGATCGTGATGGAGCGGTCGCCGAGCACCTGCTTCACGAGCATCATGCCGATGTAGGGGTCGCCTCCGCCGCCGGTCCCGAGGAGGGTGGCGCCTCGGGCGAGGTCGGGCAGGTCGTCCGCGGTCAGCGTCCAGCTCATGCGGCGACCTCCGGCGCAGGCGTCTCGGCCGTGCCGTCGAAGCGGTGGGACGGCACCTCGTACCCGAAGTACCCCGGCCCGACCATAGCCAGCGCCTCAGGACTGTGCCAGCGGTCGTCGCTCGGCGCCGAGATCACGCGGACGCGCTGTCCGTAGCGGAGCCCCTCGGTGGTGATGGGCTCGCCCGAGTCGTGCTCGAGCACCATGATGAGGTCGGGCGTCGTCACGAGGGTGACACCGTCGAGCGCCGCCATGAGGTGCTCGTTCTGGAACGACAGCTCCAGGCTCGCGTCGACGCCGTCGATCCGAGCGCGACCTCGGGCGAACCCGGTGGTGGTCGCGCGCTCGACGTCGATGACCTTGCCGGAGAACAGCTCGCGACCGCCGAGCAGCTGCACGGTCCGCTCCACGGGATCGGCCTTCTCGGCTCGGGCCGCTTCGATGCCGTCGCCGATCTCGCGGCACAGCGACAGCGAGTCGGCGACGAGCGCCTCGCGGGCCTGCGCGCCGGACATCGGGAAGCCGGAGATCATGACCGAGCAGCCCATCTCGACACAGGCGACGCGGGCGATGCGTTCCGTCCAGCTGTTGTCGACGGTCGTGAGGACGCCGGTGTTGCCCTTCTCGTCGCTGAACGCGAGCGGGGAGGCGTCGATGCCGTACAGGGTCGGGAGCACCATCTGCAGCTCGGGGAAGGCCCGCCCCATCCCGTCGGCGTCGATGAGGGGGAGTCCGAGCGCTGCGGCTGCGGCGATCGGGATGGTCGAGTTCACACCGCCGACCTCGGCGCACGCGATGTGCGTGACCGGGCGACCGAGGGAGGCACTGAGGGCGTGGACCGGTGCGACGACCTCGGTGAGGCTCGGCAGCTTCTCGACCATGACGGTCGGGGCGCCCATCATCGCGACGGTGAGGACGAGCGCGTCGTCGGGGACCTCGTCGAGGGTGACGACGGTGACGTCGCCGTGCTCGCGGAGCGCCTGCGCGGCGAGCAGTGCGCCGATGTACGGGTCACCGCCACCGCCGGTCCCGAGGACGGCCGCACCGCGGGCGAGGCCGGGGATGAGCTCGGCCGAGATGGTCCAGCTCATCGGAGGCCTCCCATGTCGAGGTCGCCGACGGCCTTCACCCGGATGCGCGTGGCGTTCCCGGGGAGATAGGGGATCGGGACCTCGTCGAAATCGACGATCGCGACCGACGCGGGGGAGGCGCCGGCCGCGATCGCCTTGTCGATCGCCTCGGCACGGACCTCGGCGATCGCCTCCTCACGCCGGCCGGGTTCGATGGCGTAGACCTTGTCGATCTCGCCCCCGACCTGCGCGATGGAAGCACCGATGGCATTCGCCACGGCATAGTTGTCGGGCCGGTGGACGGCGCCGAAGATGGGGAGTTCGTCTGAGAGCAGGATCGACCCGCCGCCGACCGCGACCACGGGGATCGGCTCTGGGGAGGTGCGCATGCGGTCGACGGCCTCGGCGATGCGTTCGCCGATCCGCTCGAGGACGCGCTCCACGAAGACCGGGTCGAGGTGGGCGACCTTCGAGGCGTCACCGATCGACGCGCGACCGGCGGCCACGGCGATGTCCGTCGCCGTGAGGGTGCTGCCGCCGAAGACGAGGGCCTCGGTCATGAGCTTGTACCCGACGGACGCCGGGCCGACCTCGGCGGTCTCCTCGTCGACGATGCTGCCGCCGCCGATGCCGATGGACAGGACGTCGGGCATGCGGAAGTTGGTACGGATGCCGGCGACCTTGACCTCGTTCGCCGTCTCGCGGGGGAAGCCGTTGATGAGCAGGCCGATGTCCGCCGTGGTGCCGCCGATGTCGACGACCGCGCACGTCGCGAGTCCGCTCGTGAGTGCCGCCCCGCGCATCGAGTTGGTGGGGCCGGAGGCGAACGTCGCGACGGGGTAGAGGCGCACGTAGTCCTCGTCCATGAGCGTGCCGTCGTTCTGGCTGAGGAAGATGGGCGCCTCGATGCCCTGCTTCCGGACGGCGGCGGTCAGGCCGTCGACGATCTCCGACGCGAGCTCGCGCAGGGCTGCGTTGATGATCGTCGCGTTCTCGCGCTCCAGAAGGCCGATGCGCCCGATCTCGTGCGAGAGCGAGATGGCGACGTCCGGGCCGAGGACCTCGCCGACGATCCGCGCCGCCTCGACCTCGAGGTCGTGGTTGACGGGGCTGAAGACGGAGGAGATCGCGACCGAGCGGATGCCGTTCGCGCGCATGTCCTCGGCGTGTGCCCGCAGCTCGTCGGGGTCGATCGGCGAGATGGGGCGTCCGTCGAACTCGTAGCCGCCGTGCGCGAGGTAGCTGCGTGCGCTGATCGCCTCGACGAGCTCCGCCGGCCAGTCGACGAGCGGCGGCAGTGCGCGGGTCGCCGGGAGCCCGAGCCGCAGCGCCGCGGTGGGTGCGAGCCGCTTGGCCTGCACGAGGGCGTTGATGAAGTGCGTCGTGCCGATCATCACCGCGGTGATCTGCTCACCGTCGAAGTGGTGTCCGCTCCGCAGTTCGCCGATCGCCTGGACGATCCCGTCGGTCACGTCCGGGGTGGTCGCGTGCTTGACGGCCGCCAGGGTGGTGGTGCCGTCCATGAGCACGGCGTCGGTGTTGGTGCCGCCGACATCGATACCGATGTGCATATGAGGGGTTCGCTTTCTGTTGGTGCGGTGGAGCGGTGTGCGTTGGAACGGTCTGACGGGATGGAACGGGCGTCCCGCGGGTCAGCTCGAGGCGGTGGCGGGGCTGTCCGTCGTCACGTCCGCCTCGATCTGCGAGGTGTGGGCGACGCCGACACCGCGGACCAGGCCGAGCTTGCCGGCGGCGATGTACAGCACCATCGAGAGGATGAGCGACAGGACGGCGGGGATGCCCCAGGTGACGAAGTAGCCGGTGATCGCGGACACGGCCCAGATGATGATGGTCGCCGGGACGATGCGCGGGGCGGTCGTGGGCAGGCGGCCCGAGGCGCGCGTCTCGTCGAGCTCACCGCGCCAGCGCTTCACGATGAAGTACTCGGCGACCATGATGCCGGCGATGGGCGGGAAAGCGACGCCGAGGATGATGAGGAATCCGGAGAACTGACCGAGGATGCCGACCGCCGCGAGGATGGAGCCGACCACACCGAGCACGATGGTGGTGGTCACGCGGTTGAGGTTCTTGCCGAACGCGGTCGAGATGAAGTTGACCAGCCCGAGCGTCGACGAGTACAGGTTCCAGTCGTTGATCTTGAGCGTCCCTGTGATGACGATGATGAGGCCGATGAGGCCGACCGACGACGTGACGATCGCGACGACGTTGCCCGAGGCTGCGGCGTGGGCGAGCAGGACCCCGGAGAGGCCGATGACGAACTCACCGAGCGAGACGCCGACGACGGTCTGCTTGATGACGTCGGCGCGGGACCGGTTGAAGCGGGTCATGTCGGCGGTGATGATGGCGCCGACGATGAGGCCGCCCGCGACGATGCCGGTGCCGGCCCAGACGCTCATGGTGGGGCCGGGTGCCGGGCCGGTGACGAGTTCCATGAAGTCGTGCTGGGTGAGTTCGCTGATGATCGACCAGCCGACGAGGATGAGGAACAGCGGGACGGTGATGTTCGCGAGCCACTGCATGCCCTTGAACCCGTAGGCGACGATGGCGGTGACGGCGAGGCCGAAGATGAGGCTCCAGGCCCACACCGGCATGAAGCCGGGCAGGAGGGCGTCGAGCGACTCGGCGGAGATCGCGCTCTGGATGCCGAACCAGCCGATGAGGCTGATGCCGATCGCGAGTCCGACCAGGGACGCGCCGATCTCGCCGAAGCCGGTCCAGCGGGCGAGGAGCGCGGTGTTGAGGCCCTCCTTCTGGCCGATGATGCCGACGATGCACATGATCACCTCGAGGATGATCGAGCCGAGGAGCAGGGCGAGGAACGCCTCGCCGAAGGTCATGCTGTAGCCGAGGGTGGCGCCGAGGAGGAACTGGGACAGGGCCGACACCTGTCCGAAGCGTTGGACGGCGATGCCGAACCAGGGCTTCTGTGCGTCGGGACGGACGCGGGACAGGGCGAAGTCGTCTGCGTGTGCCATGCGAGCCATGCTGGTCTCCAGAAGTGGGGGAGGGAGCGGTGCGGGTGGCGGCAACGTTACCGACGGCCCGCCCGCAGCAGAATGTGCATGATGCAGGAATCCGCGCGCGATATCAGCACTCTGCACAGGCACCCCGTCTCACCAGGTCGCTGAGTGACCCACCTGGTCCCTGGGCGACCCACCTGGTCCCTGGGCGACCCACCCGGTCCCTGAGCGACCCACCCGGTCCCTGAGCGACCCACCCGGTCCCTGAGCCTGTCGAAGGGGGTGTCCTCCGTGTGCACTTCGACAAGCTCAGTGACCGAGGAAGGCGGCTTGGTTGGTTTCGGTCGCTGAGTGACCCACCTGGTCCCTGAGCCTGTCGAAGGGGGTGTCCTCCGTGTGCACTTCGACAAGCTCAGTGTCCGAGGAAGGCGGCTTGGTTGGTTTCGGTCCCTGGGCCGGCTCAGAGCGAGGCCTGGATCACCTCGAAGGTCCGTGCCCCGTCGAGCGCCGCCATGTCGTGGCGGATCCCCGGGAACCGCGTGACGGTCCAGCCGAACCGTTCGTAGCGCTCGACGTCGGCTCTCGGAAGGACGAGCTTCGCGTCGTCCGACAGCACCAGCGTCGAGGGGACGATCGGTGCCGACGGCGTGACCGGGTTCGCTGCGACGTCCTGCAGCACCTCCGCGATCATCGACCGGTCCCACGCGGCATGCGCGGCCTCGGCGAGCGCGACGTTCGCGGGCCCCGTCGCGGGGTCCGTGCGGTCGTACAGCCAGGCCAAGAGCCGCGGCAGTCCTGGGATCGCCCAGAACAGGCGGGCTCCGAGACCGCGACCGGGGAGTTTCAGCCCGAACCCGGGATCGAGGTAGATCGCGTGCGCCGGGTGGAGCGGCCCCACGATGTCGATGAGGAGCCGCCCGCCGAGGGAGTGGCCCACGATCGCGTCGAGGCCGGTCGGCAGCGTGTCGACGAGGTCGGCCGCGAGTGAGGCGATGTCGTAGCGCTCGCCCCGGGTCCGATCGGCGCGTGGGCTGGAGCCGTGACCGCGCAGGTCGACGAGCAGGAACGTGTACCGCTCCGGGTCGGACGCTGCGACGACGTCGGTCCAGGCGGCTCCGTCGGCCAGGAACCCGTGGATGAGGGCGATCCGGACCGGTCCGTGCCCGCGTTCCTCGACGTGCAGTCGCATGGCCCTCCTCCGTCGGCGCTGGTGACGACTCTACGCGGCGACGCCGCGCTGCGTCGCTGTACTCAGGAGCGCACGAGCAACCAGGCGAACGCGGCGAAGGACACGAGTCCGAGTGCTGCGCCGACGATCGATCCGATGAGGCTGAAGGTGGGCCAGGGGGCGCCGGGTTGGCGACTCATCCTGATGCCCTGGGCGGCGAACAGCAGCGGCACGAAGCAGGCGAGCACCGAGAACGTCCATGACCCGCCGTCTCTCGCCGTCGCGGCGACGAGGTAGATGGAGAACGCGGCGATGGCGATACTGAGGATCGCGCACGCGCGCGCCGAGATCGGTTCGTTCTTCGCAGCCATGGGCTCAGGGTATCGAGTGGGGCAGCCGCCGACCAGAGAGCAGAATGGAAGGCATGACCGACGCGCCGCCGACCCTGACGGAACGACTGACGCTCACGCGTCCCACCGAGCGCGATCTGCCGGAGCTCCACGAGCTCCATGCCGACCCCGCGGTCTGGACGCACCTGCCGTCCGCCCGACACGTGGCGCTCGCCGAGACCCGTGACCTGATCGAGCGGTACCAGGCCGGCTGGGAGGCGAACGGTCTCGACGTGTGGGTGGCGCGCGACACCGCGACGGGTGCATTGGTCGGCATCGGCGGCCCGAGCCTGCGTGGTGGGCTCGCCTGGAACCTCTACTACCGTCTGGCGCCCGCGGACTGGGGGCGCGGATATGCGCAGGAGCTCATCGCGGCCGCGCGAGCCGCGGCATCGGCGTCGGCACCGGATCTGCCCGTGGTGGCGTTCCTCCTGGAGCACAACGAGGGATCACGACGGGCTGCCGAACGCGCGGGGTTGGAGGTCGTCTGGCGTGGCCCCGACGCGGGCAACCCGGATCCCGATGCCGTGCGCCTCGTGTTCGCCGACCGGGCGCTCAGCGACGAGGCGCTCCGCGTGTTCGTGGGCTGAACCACCGCTGCACCCGATCTCCGAGCGTCTCGAAGGACGCCGCTTCCGGGCGCGACCGGGTATTTTCGGTCAACCGGCCGCGAAACGCAAGCAGTCTGTTCACCGGAGACGTTCCTCGATACGGTTGGAAGATATGTCAGCCACGGTCGAGATGGAACACATGAGTCAGGTAGAACGCGAACGCCCGCTCCTGCGCAAGGGGAGCGAGGCGAGTTTCGTCCGGTGGGCCTTCGACGGTCGCTCCTGGTGTGCCGACCTCGTGAGCGGACAGTACCGAGGCGCGACGAAGACCGGTTGGCTCCTCCAGACCGAGAACGAGCAGCGGGAACTGTCCAACCAGGAGTGGGCTCCCTGCATGGCGTGAGCCGGCACTGAGTCGCCCGACACTGCACGGAAATCCAAGAATTTCGAGCAGTTTTGGGCAGGTCAAGGCTCAGACGGTGATCGACGGCTCGTCGCTCACCGAGAGCGTGAGCACGGCCTTGCCGATGAGGTCGTCCTGCTCGAGGTCGCCTTCGAGTCGGCGGAGCTGACGCGCGACGTCGTTCTCGCGGTCGTCGCCGACGAGGTCGACCGACGCGACGAGGAAGAGGCGTTCCGGCCCGCTGAACTCGAGGTACAGCGCCGTGACCCGCTCGATCTCCGGGTGCGTCAGGAGCGCGGTGATCGTCTGCGCGCGGTAGGCGGGGCTCGGCGAGGCCCCGAGGAGATAGCGCCGGTTGCGGTTGATGAGCAGCAGCGCGACCCCGCCGAGCAGGACGCCGATCGCGATCGAGCCGATCGCATCACACACCGGGTCGCCGGTCACCTGGTGGAGGCCGATGCCGGCCCCGGCGATGATGAGGCCGAGCAGTGCTGCGGAGTCCTCGAAGAACACCGAGCGGAGCGTCGTGTTGGAGCCGTTAACGATGTAGTCGAAGAAGCCGCGGCCGTACTTCTTCGCCGTGCGCCGACCCTCGAGGATCGACTGGGTGAAGGAGAACCCCTCCAGGAGGAAGGCGACGCCCAACACGAGGTAGCTGAGGGCGTAGTTCTCCATCGCCTCCGGTGCGGTGAGGCTCTGGATACCGTGCTGGATCGAGACGACCGCACCGACGGTGAAGATCCCGAAGGCGGCGAACAGCGAGAAGATGTACGCGTCACGGCCGTAGCCGAGCGGATGTGCGGCGTCGCGTTGCTTGTCGGCCCGTTTGTCGGCGATGAGGAGGAAGATCTCGTTCCCCGCGTCGGCCCACGAGTGCGCGGCCTCAGCCAGCATCGACGCCGACCCGGTGAGCGCGGCGACGATGGACTTGGCGATGGCGACGATGACGTTGGCCAGGAAGGCGATCACGACGGTCATGCGCCAACGCTACGCCCAGCCGGAGTGCGCCGCGTACGCCCGGACATCCGGACGACCGCGGTCCGGGCCTCAGGATTTCAGGACGCGTAGCGCGGAGCCCTTATGTGCGGCCTTCGCGCCGGTCTTCTCGGACTCCACGATGAACGCGGGCTCGTCCTTCGACGCCGTGAAGTGCTGGTCGTCGAACTGGAAGTCCGCGGTCTTCCGCTCGACGACCTTCCCCTGCGTCCGCCCCTGCGAGGTGCCCCACGACACGCGGTCACCCACTCGTACGTCTGCCATGCTGCCTCCTCGGCGCTCAACGCCGCGCGCGCGACGTGACAGCGACGATGCCAGCGTGTCGGCGGCCGGACAAGCGCTTGCGCCGCGCGAGCGCAGGGGATATCCCCCGAGGTCCAGGGGCTCCGCGGGCATAGCGTGTCCCCATGGCCTCGTTCACTCCGGGAAGACCCCGACTCGCGCTCGGCATCGGCATCGTGGGAGTCGTACTCGGGGTGGCGCTCATCCCGGTCGCCATCGCGAACGCCCACGGCGACTTCGGCTTCCATTTCTGGTGGATCGTCATCGTCCCGATCCTCGCCGGCCTGTACTTCGGTGTGGCAGGAGCCGTCGCCCTCCGCAACCGCCGCTGAGGCGCACGGCAGCCGCGGGCACCCCTCGAATCTCGCGTACCGTTGGCGGGATGAGTGATGACGCCGCGACCGATGAGCACCGCAGAACCGCTGCGCACGCCTACAGTGCGCTCGGCTGCCTGCTCCTCGATGCCGGCACCTCCGTCACCGACGTCCGCGACTCCCTGGAGCGCGCCACGGTCGCATCGGGCGACGAGGGCCTGGCCTTCTCGGTGCTGCCGCAGCTCATCATCGTGAACGACGTGCGCACCGGCGCGGTGCTCGCGGCCGGCAACACGCACGGCGAGCTGTCGTTCCGGGGCGCGGCGCGGGCGAACCGGCTCATGCGCGAACTCGAGCTCGGACACTGGCCGGTCGGTGATCTGCCGGCCCGTATCCAGTCGATCCGGGAGACGCCGCGCCCGCATGCGTCGATGCACTGGGTGGTCGGGAACCTGCTGCTCGCGGGAGGGCTCGCACTGCTGTTCCGCTGCCCATGGTGGGCGATCGTCGCATCCATGCTCGTCGGTGCCTTCGTCGGCCTCGTCATCACCCTGCTGGCGCGGTGGCGGGGAGCGGTCGCGATCGCCCCGTTCGTGACGGCGTTCGTCTCGACGACGCTCGTCGGGACGCTCGCATCGGCGATGGATCTCGGCCCCGTGCCGTTGTTCGCCGTCTGCGCGCCGATCGCGATCCTCGTGCCCGGCGCGCTCATCACCAACGCCCTGCTGGAGTTGACCGCGACGGACATCGTGACGGGCTCGGCACGCCTGATGTACGGACTCATCGTGCTCGCCTTCATGGCGGCCGGCATCTCGGCCGGGGCGCTGCTCACCGGCCTGTCGATCGACCCCGACTCGACGGCGCTCGTCGGTCAGGTGGTCCGCGGGAGCTCGGATCTCGTCGGGTGGGAGTCGGTCCCGCCGCTGTGGTTCACCTGGATCGGCGTCGTGATGCTCGCGGCCGGGATCGGGATCGCGTTCGGCTCGGGCCGCTCCCTGACGCTGCTGACGATCTGCGTGATGGCGCTGACCTATGCGGGCATCGTCCTGTTCGCCCCGCTCGTGGGGAACGCGGTCGCGACGGGGCTCACCGCCGGGCTCGTGTTCGTGGTCGCTCGCATCGTCGAGCGGTATTCGGCGGCGGTGCCGTCCAATGTCACGTTCCAGCCGGCCCTGCTCATGCTCGTGCCGGGCACCGTGGGACTGGTGTCGCTCGCGACGCTCGAAGGCTCAGCGGTCACGGCGGCGCTGACGGTCTTCATCAGCCTCTGCGTCGGCGTCAAGACGGCGGCGGTCCTGACGGGGGTCGTCATCCCGCCGGTGCGTGCGACCGCCCGTCCCTGAGTCGCCCGGAATGGTCCGAAACCGCGCCGAATTCGTGCAGATTCAGGCGACTCAGCGGTTCAGTGCTGCCCGCGCCCGCGCCTTGATCGCGAGGATGACCTCGGTCTTCGCGTCGGCGTAGTCGTTCATGTCGTCCCAGGACCTCCCGAGCAGCTCCCGCTTGGTGCGCTCGTACAGCGCGCGGTCGTCGGCGTCGGAACGCAGGTGGTCGCGGAGGAGGAGGTACTCGTCGATCTCCGGTGCGCCCTGCTCGTAGAGGTGCACGTGGACGTCGCGCTCCGGCGTCCGCACCATCCGATGGCGGGGCTCACGGACGCGCAGCACGTAGCCGGCGGTGAGCAGGGGGTCGAGGTAGTCCTCCTCCGCCGTGATGTCCTCCACGGCGACCACGATGTCGACGATCGGCTTCGCCGCGAGTCCGGGCACCGAGGTCGAGCCGATGTGCTCGATCGCGGCGGCACTGGACCCGCCCGCGCTCGTTCCGAGGGCGTCGATGATCCGCTGCCGGTGCTCCCGGTACCGTTCGGGCCACTCCGGGTCGGCGTCGTGCAGCTCGATCCGGACCGGCTCGGGGCCTCCGACCAGCTCGAGCGTCGTGACGTCCGGGCGGCGGGGACGTCGGCGCAAGCCGCTCTGGATGGCGCGGATGTTGTCGCCGAGCGCTCCCGATGCCAGCAGTCCGCTGCCGAGCGGCCCTGACGGATCGGTGCCGAGTGCCGGCAGGAGGCGGAGTGCCGACCGGACCGCGTCGCTCAGGTGGTCGAGCTGCCAGGTGATCTCGGCCGCGCCGGCTCCGGCCTGATGCAGCTCGGCGGCTTTCGCCGCGTAGGCGGCGGCGCCGAGCGCGTGGGCTCCCATGTGCGCGACACCTGCTGCCTGCCCGGCCGACCACGCGGCGGCTTTGGCTGCGGGTGAGGACACCACCTGCGACGCTCGGTTGGCGACGAAGCGTCGGCGGATCTCCCCGGCGGTGTCGAGGTCACCGGCTGCGAACGCCCGCGCACGGGCGATCGCGTCGCGTGGACGATCGTCGTCCGGGGCCTCGGCTTCGAACAGCGGCAGTACCCGTTCGGCGCAATTGGCGGCCCACGAGGCGACGAGACGGCGGTCGGCTTCACTGAGGGACTGCGTCGAGAGCATGCTCCACCCTTGCAGACCCGCCGGGCCCACCGTGGGGTGTCGCCGGTTACGGCGATTGGGAGGCGAAGCGCTGGGGCCTCCTCCGTTAGGCGACCTGGACGCGCTGGTCGCCAGAGACGTACTCGATGACCAAGCCGCCGCCGACGGCCTCGAGGTACTTCCGGATCGTGCCGATCTTCGCGTTGTCGAGGTCTCCATGCTCGATCTTGGAGACCTGGCGCTGTCCGACACCGATGCGCTCGGCAAGCTGAATCTGCGTCAGACCCATTGCTTCACGCAGCTCCCGCAGCTGATGCGCTCGGATTTCACCAAGCATCCGGGTTTTGTGGGCATCCACGCGTTCGCGGTCGACAGGGCGCTCCGCGAGAAGCTGCTCACGTGTCAGAGCCATGATGCTCACTCTCCTTGGGACTTCATTCGTTGTACGTGGGCGTCGAACAAGTCGTCTGCGACAGGAATGTTCTTCGTGTACCAGGACTTCCAGTTGCCGGCTTTGTCGCCGGCCACCAGCAGAATCGCCTGCCGACTGGGATCGAAGGCGAACAGTATCCTCAGTTCGGATCGCCCTGACGAGCCTGGCCGCAGCTCTTTCATGTTCTTGTGTCTGGAGGCCTTCACCGTGTCTACGATCGGACGACCCAGTTGAGGGCCGCGCTCCTCGAGCAGCTCGATCGCGCCGATGACCTGCTCGTAGGAATCCGAGTCGAGAGACGTCAACCAATGTTGGATCGGTTCGAGGTCCACGCTCCACAAGGGTTGAGTCTAGACCCTGCGAGGTCTGCGTGCAATGCATGCCGCGCCTGGCGGCGTGACGGACCAGACGGCGGTCGGCTTCACTGAGTGACTGCGGCGAGAGCCTGCTCCACCCTCGCACACCCGCCGCGGTCGGAGCATGGGCAGGCGGGTTAGCGTAGAGGGATGGCCGCCTTGAACCTGCCCGTGATCTCCTGCAGCCTTGATCCGGCGAGTCGGAGCCGGACCCTCGCTTCGGCGAGCAGCGAGCTGCTGCGCGAGCAAGGTCATGACTCCTCCGTCATCGATCTGGCCGAGATGGAACTGCCGCCGTTCGACAACGACCGGGTCTTCGAGAGCCCTGCGTTCCGTCGGCTGCATGCGTTGATCACTGCTGCGGACGGCGTCGTCCTCGCCTTCCCGGTCTACAACTGGGCACCGGCCGCAACGGTGAAGTCGCTCATCGAGGCGACCGGCGCAACCGGTGAGGACGGCAGGGTCGCCGCCTGGTTCGACAAGGTCGTGACCTTCGTCTGCGCCGCCGGCCTGCCGCACAGCTACATGGCCACCGCCACGCTCGGGCAGTCGCTCATGCTGGACTTCAAGTGCGTCATCAACCCGTACACGGCCTACCTGTCGGAGCGGGACTGGGAACGTCCCGAGGTACTGAGGGCAGACCGCGCCGAACGTCTCGCCAAGACGATGACCGTGCACGCGGAGCTGTCGGGGCTCCTCGCCGAGCGGAGCTACCGCTCGGTCTGGGAGGTGTGAGGGCGGAGCGTCACGGTCCCGCGCCTCACAACCGCACGACGAGCTTGCGGGCTGAGACGCCGCCGTGGAGTCGGTCGAGGGCCGGCTGGATCGCTTCGAGGCCTTCGCCGACCAACTCGGGGGCTGGCGCGCAGACGTGTCGTCCGCCGGCGAGCGCGCCCGGCAGGTAGTCCTCCCACAGCATCGGCCCGACCTCGTTGGTCATGAGCGAGCTGCCCCACACGTACCGCGCCGAGATCCCCGCCCGACGGGCTCGGATCTGGAGCGCGACGTTGGCCGCCACGAGCCGGGTCATGGTGCGGACGAACGTCAGACTCGGGCCGGCCCGACGAGGCAGTGACCCGAACGACACCGACGGGCTCGCGAGTGCGACGCGGCGTGCCCCGGTGGCGGAAGCGACGGCGACGGCGGGCTCTGCGGAGCCGGTCCCGACGGCGAGGACGCCGACGACCGAGGAGCCGCGGAGGGCGCTGACCAGATCCGCCACGACGGTCGGGCTGCGGTAGTCGAACACGAGGTCTGCACCGAGCTCGCGCATCCGGTCGTGGTTGTGCGGCGAGGCGGTGGTCGCGACCCGGTGGCCGGAGGCGACCGCGAGCTGGATGGCGTTGCTCCCGACGCTCGTGGCGCCGCCCCAGACGACGACGGTCGTCCCGGTGGGGGTGGGGTGCTCCGAGGGGTGGGGGAGCGCGAGGTGGTCGCGTTGGAAGAGAGCGGTCGCGGCCGTGGAGATCCCGAGCGGCAGGACGACCGCGTCCTCGTCACGCAGACCGTCCGGGATCGGGGCAGCGAGGTCCGCCCGCACGACGGTGAACTGCTGGAACCCGCCCTCGGCGTCATGGCGCCGACCGCGCTCCATGCCGACCGCGTAGGCCACGACGCGGTCGCCCACGGCGAAGCGACGGACGTCCGGCCCGACGGCCACGACCTCGCCCGCGACGTCCTCACCGAGCACGGCGGGCGAGGGGAGCCACCGGTACATGAGGTTCCCGGTCTGCTGCTTGACGTCGTCGAGCGGATTCACCGCGACCGCACGGTTCCGGATGAGGAGTTCACCCGGGCCGGGTTCGTGCATCGCAGCGGGACCGACGACGAGGTCCGCGCGGGGTGCTGGCAGCCAGGCTGCGGTGTTCGTCGGCATGAGGCCTCCAAGGGTGTTGCGGATTGGCGTAGCGATGATGACACGGTGTGCCATCACTCTACACCTGACGACACGACGTGTCATCGGCTATCCTGATCGCATGGCACGCTGGGCACCCGACGCCGCTCTCCGACTCGAGAGCGCTGCGATGGCGCTGTTCGCCGAGCGGGGCTTCACGGCGACGACCGTCCCGGAGATCGCCGAAGCCGCCGGGCTCACCACCCGCACATTCTTCCGTCACTTCGCCGACAAGCGCGATGTGCTCTTCCTCCGCGAGCGCGAGCTCCCGACGGTGGTGGGACGGCTGGTCGCCGCGGCGCCAGCAGGGCTCGACCCGCTCGCCCTGGTGATGTCCGGCCTCGAGACCGTGGCCGCCGGTGAGCTGCAGTGCTGGCGGGACGACATCGCCGCCCGCCGCGCTGTCATCCGGTCGGAACCGCAGCTGCGCGAGCGGGAACGGTTGAAGTCGGCGGTCCTCACCGACGCGATGCGCGATGCCCTCATGGAGAGTGGTGTCACGTCAGCCGACGCGGCGCTCGCAGCGTCCATCGGTTCGGCACTCTTCGACGCCTCCCTCGAGCAGTGGCTCGCCGGACCGGACGACGTGCTCCTCGTCGACGTGCTCCGCGCGATGCGCGCCCGACTCGGCGACCTCGCGGGTCGCTAGGGCCGATCCCGGCTCCGCGTCTGCTGCTCGGGGAGCCCGACCTGCCACAGGATGAACGCCACCGCGCTGCAGACCGCGAGCGCGGCGCCGATGATCAGTGCAGCCGTGCCGGTGGAGGCGAGCCAGTCGTGGTGGCTGATCCAGCCGGGATCGTCCTGCGGGAAGTCGAGGAACGACGCGTAGGTCGAGATGCTCACGACGCCTGCCCCCAGGAACGCCGCGGCCAAGACTGATGCGCACCAGGACAGGGTCAGCCAGCCTCGGGCCTGGGTCGCGCCCGGGCGCGCTCGTGTGCCTCGCGATTCCCCCATGCAGCGAGGCTATCGCGACGCCGTGCCACGAGGTCGATCGATGGAGCGGCGTCCGATGGTCGAGGATGAGGGCATGTCGAAGCAGCAGTCGGGCTCGCAGGAGCACCGCGATCCCACCACCAACCCGTACCGGATGAGTCGACGGCGCATCACGACGTGGACTGGCGCGCTCATCGCCTCCGTGGTGCTGCTCGTCGTCGTCGCGATCGTCTTGGCCGCCATCGGCGGCGACAGTGCCGAGTCCTGGGTCGCGATCGTCCTGTTCGTGGCGTTCGGCGTACCCGTCGCTGCGGCCGCCGTCTTGGGCGGGTTGGCGATCGCCTCATGGGGGTGGGTGGCCGGCACGGTGTTCGGTGTGGGGTGGCTGACGCTGCTCGTCGTCGTCGTGAACAACGGGTTCCATCTGCTCTTCGACGGTCAGGCCGTGGGGCCCGTGATCTATGACGAGGCGATCTGGCAGGTCGTCGGGGTCGCCGGCCTGGTCGTCGGCGGGGTGCTGTTCTTCGTCGCAGGCTGGGTGAGTGGGGTGCCGATGTGGATCGGTGGACCGGAAGGCGGCGTCGACGTCTCGCGCCGGAAGCGCTCGGGCGAGGGGGACGCGGTTGTGCCGCCATCGAAGCGCAAGCCGCGCACGAAGCCGAAGCGCCGCTCGAAGCAGCAGCGACGCCGCTGATCAGCCGAGGTGATCACGGAGTCGACCGGTCAGTCTCCGCCGCCCCCACCGCCCCCGTCTCCGCCGCCGCCGGAGTCGCCGCCACCGCCACCGTCCCAACCGCCGGAGTCGCTTCCGCCGTGGTGGCCGCCTCCATGGTGACCGTCACCATCGACGATGAACGGCATGCCGGAGTCCGAGGTCGTACCACCGCGATGCTTCGACCCGCCGCTACGTCGTCTGGCCTGCACGGTGATCGTGAAGACGATGACCGCGACGGCGGCGAGGACCACGATCATGATGACGGTTGAGCTGTCCATGGCTCGACCGTAGCGATGTCCGACGGCTGTCGCATTACCCGCGCGGCGAGTATCGGCGTCCGACCGGACTTCAGCGCCTCGGGATCGTGGAACCGCGGAGGACGAGGCGGCCCGGCAGGTATTCGACCCCCTGCGCGACCTCCGTGCCCTCGATCGCCTCGAAGATGCGGGTGGCGGCGAGCCGGCCGAGCTGTTGCAGGTTGGCGTCGATCGACGACAGCTCCGGGCGCGAGTTGGTGGCCAGGATCTCCCAATTGTCGAAGCTGACGACCGCGACGTCGCTCGGGACGTCGCGCCCGAGGTCGCGGACGGTGTCGAGCACGCCGCGGGCGATCTGGTCGGAACCGGCGACGATGCCGTCGATCTCCGGGTGCTGTGCGAGCAGCATCGCCGCCGCATCGCGACCCCAGTGCTCGGTCCACTCCGAGAACATCGGCGAGCCGACGAGCTCCAGTCCCGCCGCCGCGAGGGCGTTCTGCACGCCCGTCACGCGGTCCCTGGCAGCCGCGTACTGCGGCTCACCCGTGATCATCGCGATGCGGGAGCGCCCGCAGGCGATCAGGTGCTCGACGGCGAGGCGCCCGCCGTCGCGGTTGTCGGGGGTGATGGACACGTCCGTCGGATCGTCGGACGGTGCGTACGCGTAGACGACGGGGACGGGCAGCTTGTGGCCGAGCGAGGGCCGTGGGTCGGTGCTGCGACCCACGACGATGATGCCGTCGACGCGCCGGGTGAGCAGCGCGTTGAGGTGGTGCTGCTCGCGGATCGCGTCGCCGCGGGCGTCGCAGAGGAACACGTTCACCTGGCCTGCGCCGAACGCGTCCTCGGCGCCCATGAGGATGGGGATCACGAACCGGCCTTCGAGGTCGCTCGTGAGGAGGCCGACGGTGCCCGTCCGGCCGTTGATGAGGCTCCGGGCGAGTTCGTTCGGGGTGAACGAGACGGACTTCGCGGCATCGAGCACGCGCTGTCGGGTCTTCGGCGCGACCTCGCTCCGCCCGTTGATCGCCTTCGACGCCGTGGCGATCGAGACGCCCGCGATGCGCGCGACGTCACCGAGGGTCGCCGCCCGACCGGCAGCGATCCCGGTCGTCGCCGAAACATCGTTGTCTGGCATGAAACGCCCCCTCTTCATCTTTCGGAAACGTTACCGGATATTCCTCTTGACGCTACTCTGATCCCAGGCTAGCTTTACCGAAAGGGTTTTCGACAGTTTCGAAACCTCTCCCGAAGCACCGCCGGACCCGACCGGTCCGCTCAACGAAGAGTCAGAGGAGTCACACATGCGCAGCACGCACATCACACGCAAGCAGCGGGTCGGAGGGGTGTTGGCGGCCAGCGCCCTGCTCCTCGGCCTCGCCGCCTGTTCGTCCAGCGGCGGTGGGAGCGCCCCGCTCGCCAGCGCCGGACCCGAGGGCGTCGACGACGGCTCGGAGCTCACGCTCTGGACCCGCGCCCCACTCGAGAAGCAGGCGAAGCTCCTCGTGGAGGCCTACAACGCCTCGCACGAGAACCAGGTGAAGCTCACCGTCGTCCCGAACGACGACTACGTCGCGAAGGTCGGTGCGGCGGCCGGCTCCGACAGCCTCCCCGACCTGTTCGCCGCCGACATCGTGTACGTCCCGAACTGGGTCGAACAGGGCCTCTTCCAGGACCTCACCGCGAACATCGACGGGCTCGACTTCAAGGACGAGATCAACCAGGGCCACCTCGCCGCCGGCACCGCGGACGGTAAGGAACACGTCCTCCCCTTCGTCCTCGACCTCTCGATGCTCTTCTGGAACAAGGAACTCTACAAGGAGGCGGGCCTCGACCCCGAGCAGGGTCCGACGACCCTCGCCGAGTTCGCCGAGGACGCCAAAGCCGTGCAGGCGCTCAACAAGCCGGACACCTACGGCACCGCCACGGGCCTCAACTGCGGCGGCTGCCTCGTCTTCACCTGGTTCCCCAGTGTGTGGGCCGACGGTGAGCAGGTCATGAACGAGGACGGCACCGAGTCGCTCCTCGCCGAGGACGGCGCGAAGGAGGTCTACAGCACGTGGGCCGATCTGTGGAAGTCGGGCGCCGTGCTCCCCTCCTCGAAGGACGAGGCCGGACCCACCTGGACCGCCGGCTTCACCGAGGGCAAGGTCGGCGTCATGCCCTACCCGGCGACGCTCCTCTCCTCGACCCCGTTCGACGTCGGCGTGTCCGGCATCCCGGGGCCGAAGGGCGGCGACTCGACCTTCGTCGGTGGCGACGGCATCGGTGTCTCCAAGGACAGCAAGAAGGCCGCGCAGTCGTGGAACTTCCTCAGCTGGCTGATGTCCGAGGACGCCCAGGTCGGTGTTCTCGCAAAGGACAACGACGTGGTCTCCCGCTCCGACCTCGCGGAGAACGAGTACTCGAGCAAGGACCCGCGCCTGGTCACGATCAACGAGGTCGCATCGAAGGGTGACACCCCGTACTCGTTGAACTTCCAGGAGGCCTTCAACTCGCCGACCAGCCCCTGGCTGACGCTCGTGCGCAACGCGGTACTCGAGGGCACCGACTCCGTCGACGCCGACAACGACGCCATCACGGACGTGCTCTCGCAGTAGTCCGACCGCCGGTGCGCCGCCGTGATCCCCCCATCGCGACGGCGCATCGGCACCCACCCGTTCGAAAGGTCCCACCCATGAGTACCACCCTCGCCAGACGAGGCCCGACGGACTCGGTCGGTGCCAGGAAGCGCCGCGCCGCGCAGGCCCGTACCGGCTGGCTGTTCGCGCTCCCGACCGCCGTCTTCGTCATCCTCCTCTTCCTCGTCCCGCTCGGGCTCGTCTTCCAGATGGCGGGGTCCGACTGGCCGCTCCTCGGCGGCAACCAGGGTGTGAACTTCCCCGAGAACTTCCCGAAGGCGATCGACAACCGCTTCTTCCTCGACTCGGTCGTCTTCACGCTGAAGTACACCGTCATCGCGACGGTCCTCCTCATCGGCCTGGGGCTCGGCCTCGCGCTCCTCGTCCAGGAGTCCAGCCGATGGAAGGGCTTCCTCCGCACCGCCTTCCTCATCCCGAGCGCGCTCGGCCTCGCCTCGGCGTCGCTCCTGTTCTACGTGCTGTACTCGCCGATCGCCGGCCCGTTCGCGGACCTCACCAAGGCGATGGGCTTCACCTTCCTCGGGACCCCGGACGCGGCGCTCTGGTCGACGGTCTTCCTCATCGTCTGGCGTTTCGCCGGCTTCTACATGCTGCTCATGCTCGTCGGGCTGCAGGGCATCCCGGAGGAGGTCTACGAGGCCGCCCGCATCGACGGCGCGTCGCGTTGGCAGACCTTCCGCGACATCACCGTCCCGCTGCTGAAGCCGACCCTCGCCCTCACCACGGTGATGTGCGTCACCGGCTCGCTCCTCGCGTTCGAGCAGTTCTACATCCTCACCAAGGGCGGTCCCGACAACAGCACCATCACCATCGTCCAGCTCATCTACAACGTGGCGTTCCAGGGCCCGAACAACCTCGGCGTCGCCGGCGCGCTGTCGGTCATCGTGCTCGCCGCGCTCATCGTCATCAACATCGTGCAGATCCGCGCGTTCAGCAAGAAGGTCGAGGACTGAGCATGACCATCACCCGAAAGGAACCGGCCACCGTCACCTCGACGATGCCCGACGTCCGTGGTCACGGACGCACTCGCGGCCGCGGACGGGACGGGAAGCCGACGAACTTCTTCGGTATCGCCATCCGGATGCCGTTCTGGATCTTCACCGCGGCGCTCGCCGTGATCTTCCTCTACCCGCTCGTCTGGACCGCCGTCCGCTCGGTGTCTCCGCTTGCCGGTACGAACCAGACCGAGGGGTGGGGGCTCGGCAACTACATCACCCTCGCCGGGTACCAGGACGGCATCCTGCAATACATCGGCAACTCGGTGTTCGTCTCGCTGCTGACCGTGATCCTCACGCTCGTCATCTCGCTCTTCGGCGGGTACGCCTTCGCGAGGTTCCAGTTCCGCGGCAAGAACGCCCTGTTCCTCGCCACCATCGCGATCCTCATGGTCCCGTACGCCACGCTGCTCATCCCGCTCTACGTGCTCCTCAACCTGGTCGGTCTCTCCAACTCGCTCGTCGGGGTGGCGCTCGTGCTCACCATGTTCCAGCTGCCGTTCTCGACCTTCATGATGCGGATCGCCTTCGAGTCGATCCCGAAGGAGCTCGACGAGGCGGCGATGGTCGACGGCTGCAACTCCTGGACCGTGCTCTGGAAGGTGCTCGTCCCGGCGGTCAAGCCCGGCCTCATCACCGTGGGACTGTTCGCGTTCCTCGCCGCCTGGAACGACTTCATGGCGCCGCTGATCCTCATCAACGACTCCGCGAAGATGACCCTGCCGCTCGCCGTCTCCAACCTGCGCGGCCAGGTCCAGGGCGTCGTGGACTACGGCGCGACCGAGGCCGGCGTCGTCGTCCTCGCGTTGCCGTGCATCCTCCTCTTCCTCATCCTCCAACGTCACTACGTGCGCGGCTTCATGTCCGGCGCATTCAAGGGGTAACCATGAGCACCACCATCAGGACCACAGCAACGGGCACGGGGACCAGCATGGCCCCGGTCGTCCCCACCACCGGTGCGCTCACCCCGCTCGGGCTCGACGAGGTCGGCATCACCGAGGGGTTCTGGGCGGACCGCCAGCGCGTGAACGGCACCGCGACCCTCGCGCACGTCGAGCACTGGCTGGAGCGGGAGGGCTGGATCCGCAACTTCGACCTGGCCGCCGCCGGCACCCTGCCGGAGGGTCGCCGGGGTCGCGAGTTCGCCGACTCCGAGGTCTACAAGTACCTCGAGGCCGTGGCCTGGGAGATCGGGCGACGGGGCGGTGACGACGCGCTCGAATCCCGGTTCCGCAGCGTCGTGGACCGCGTCGCCGCCGCACAGGAGTCCGACGGGTACCTCAACACCCGCTTCGGCCGGCCCGGCCAGGGCGCGCGCTGGTCGGACCTCGAGTGGGGCCACGAGCTCTACTGCCTCGGTCACCTGTTCCAGGCGGCGGTGGCGCGAGCGCGCACGAGTCCCGGTGCCGACGACGGCCTGCTCGGCATCGCGACGCGTGCCGCCGACCTCATCTGCGAGGTGTTCGGCGCAGACGGCATCCAGTCCGTGTGCGGGCACGCCGAGGTCGAGGTCGGTCTGGCCGAGCTCTCCCGCGTGACGGGGGAGTCGCGGTACCTCGACCTCGCGTCGCTGTTCGTGGAACGTCGTGGCCACGGGGTCCTCCAGGACATCGAGTGGGGGCGCGCCTATTTCCAGGACGACCTCCCGATCCGCGACGCCGAGGCGCTGCGGGGACACGCTGTCCGGGCGAACTACCTCGCCGCCGGTGCGACCGACATCGCGGTCGAACACGGGGACACCGGGCTGCTCGACGCGCTCCGCGGCCAGTGGGACCGCACGATCGCCCGGCGCACCTACCTGACCGGTGGCCAGGGGTCGCACCACCAGGACGAGGCCTTCGGTGAGGACTTCGAGTTGCCGTCCGATCGCGCGTACTCCGAGACCTGCGCCGGCATCGCCTCCATCATGTTCAGCTGGCGGCTCCTCCTCGAGGACCGCGACGTCCGGTACGCGGACCACATCGAGCGAGTGCTGTACAACGTCGTGGCGACGTCGCCGTCAGCCGCCGGCACCGCGTTCTTCTACGCCAACACGCTGCACCAGCGGACGCCCGGGGAGTCGAGCCCGGACGACGAGGTGTCGCCCCGGGCGTCGTCGTCGGAGCGCGCGCCCTGGTTCGACGTCTCCTGCTGCCCGCCGAACGTCGCCCGCACGCTCGCGAGCCTCGCGGCCTTCATCGCGACGACCGACGACCACGGCGTGCAGATCCATCAGTTCGCCTCCGCCACGATCGACACCGTCGTCGGCGGTGAGCACGGCGGCCGGTTCCGGGCCGAGCTGGTGACGGAGTACCCGCGCACCGGGGTGGTCTCGCTTCGGATCGTCGAGGCTCCCACCCAGGCACTCACGGTGTCGCTGCGCGTCCCGTCCTGGGCGGACGACGCCCGGCTCGTGGTGCAGACGGCCTCGGGCTCCCGCGACGAGCATGAGGTCCCGACCGGGTACGCGGACGTCACCCGCGCGTTCTCCGCCGGCGACGTCGTCGAGCTGTCCTTCAGCATCCGGCCTCGGGTGACGCACCCCGACCCGCGCGTGGACGCGATCCGTGGCACCGTCGCGATCGAGCGCGGCCCCGAGGTCTACTGCGTCGAGTCGGTCGACCTTCCGGGTGGCGACGAGTCGCTCGCCCGCGTCGAGATCGACGAGCACGCGGACATCGAGGAGGCGTCCGACGGGCGCCTGACGGTCGTGCTCCGGACCCGCCCGGTCGTGGACGCCGCCTGGCCGTACGCGGACGGGTTCGACGCCCCGGGTGACGCCGATCCGTTCACCGCGAGCATCGCCCCGTACCACTCCTGGGCGGAGCGCGGTCCGTCGACGATGCGCGTCTGGATCCCCACGACGCGGAGCTGACCGACGCCCGCGGAGCGCCGTTGAACGCCCGACACCACACCGGAACAGCTGGACTTTCGGTATGGTGTCGGGCGCTTTCGTCGTGCTGTCATCCGATTTCCGCCCGGTGTGCCGAAACTTCCGAAAAGGCTTGCGAATCCTGCGAATCTCCCGATAACCTCCCCGGGAGTGTCCTACTCACTGACGAGAGGGAATCAGACAGCGTGGTCAGAACACAGCAATCCACCCCCAAGCGGGGGTCGCGTGGATGGCGTGGCGGGATCGCGGCGACAGCCGCTCTCGCCGTCATCGGCACGACCTTCCTCACGGCGCCGGCGCAGGCCGCGAACGCCGACATCGGCTACCCGACGTTCTCGGGCAGCGACACCCCGGTCCCCGCCACCGGCACCGGCTACACGGCCGGCAACCAGCTGCAGGCGATCTTCGACGCGGACGTGGCCGCTGGAGCCGGAGCCCTCGGCGGGCCCGACTTCTGGATGGACCGGATGCTCCAGCGCACCGGCACGACCGGCAGCTTCGGCGACGACAACCAGTGGCTCTTCAGCCGCGGCCGTGCGGTGTTCATGAAGGAGCACGACCCGTCGAAGCTCGGGTTCGGCGGCCAGGTCGCCTACTGGGAGGCCATCGACGGCAAGGCCGCGTACACGGTCGCGGCGAAGATCGACGGCTCCGACGTGACGCTCACGGAGGACACGGCGAGCCGGGTGCAGACGCCGAGCTACTGGCGCAGCGTGCACCGCCACGCGGCCTCGGGGATCGAGGTCGTCCAGACGAAGTACATCACCGACGGGAACGTCGCGGTCACCGGGCTGCAGGTCCGCAGTACCAACGGCGCGCACACCGTGCAGCTCACGGCCAGCTCGGCCTACACGACGACCGTCGAGGGCGATGAGCTCACCGGCGTCGTGTCCGCGGCCAACAAGCTCACGACGATCTTCCCGCGGCTCTCCGGCGACGGCTTCACGCCGGACGGCGGCGGCATCACGGCCAGCCTCGCCGTCCCGGCCGGCGGCACCGTGTCCACCAAGGTGCAGCTCGGGTTCGTCACCGACGAGATCGCGGAGTCGCGCACCCAGTACGACGCCGTCCGCGGACTCGCGCCCGACGCCTCGTACACGGCGCAGGTCACCGCGTACAACCAGTGGTGGGCCGACAACGTGCCCTACCTGGACACGCCCGAGGACAACATCGACAAGACGCTGTACTACCGCTGGTGGCTCATGCGCTTCAACTTCCTCGACGCCGACATCCCCGGCAACGACTACCAGTTCCCCACCTCGATGGAGGGCGTGCTCGGCTACAACAACGCCATCGTGCTCACCACGGGCATGTTCATCGACGACCTCAAGTACTTCCGCAACCCGATCTACTCCTACGGCCCCTGGGTGTCGGCGGGGGAGACCTCGAAGAGCTACAAGTTCGTCGACAACCCCGGTGACCCGGCGAACTGGTCGAACAGCTACACGCAGTACATCTCCGAGGCGGCGTGGCGCTCCTACCAGCTGCACGGCGGACCGACGGCGATCGCCGAGAACCTGGCGGAGTACGCCGAGGACGACGTGAAGGGCCTGCTCGACGCGTACGACACCGACGACAGCGGCCTCATCGACTACAACTGGGGTGCCATGACGGGCAACGACGCCGACGCGGTGTCGTTCCACGAGCGCCCGAACGCGTACATGGACCGCACCGAGAACGCGTACCTGTACTCCAACGCGCTCGCCTCGGCCGCCGCCTACCGGACCGCCGGCAACGAGGCGAAGGCCGTCGAGATGGACGAGTTCGCGCAGGGCATCAAGGACAAGGTCGTCGAGCTCCTCTGGGACGCCGACGCGAAGGTCCTGAAGCACCGGTTCACGTCCGACGGCAAGCTGGCGAAGTGGAAGGAGATCAACAACTTCTACCCCTTCACCGTCGGTCTCATGCCGAAGCCGGGCGATGCGGACTACGCCGACGACTACGTCAAGGCGCTCGACCTCTTCGCGGACGACGCCCAGTACCCGATCTTCCCCTTCTACACGGCGAACCAGGCCGACCAGGCGGACTACGGCGGACCGGGCAGCAACAACTTCTCGGTGATCAACTCCACCGTGACGTTCCGCATGCTGGCGAAGGTGCTCCGCGACTACCCGACGAAGGCGATCGACGCCGAGTGGTACAAGAAGCTCCTGTATTGGAACGCGTGGTCGCACTACCAGAACGGCGGCGACAACCGCCTGCCCGACCAGAACGAGTTCTGGTCCGACGGCGACGCCGACCCGCAGGACATCGGCTACCGCTCCTGGATCCACCACACGATCCTCGGCGCGACGAACTTCACGATGATCGAGGACACCATGGGGCTCCGTCCGCGGAGCGACGCGAAGATCGAGTTGGACCCGATCGACATCGACTGGGACCACTTCACGGCGAACAACATCGCCTTCCGCGACCAGGACCTCACCATCACCTGGGATGCTCCGGGCGGTGAGCGCCACTACGGCGACAGCATCCCGGAGGGCTACTCGGTGTTCCTCGACGGCAAGCTCGCCTTCACCATCGACTCCCTGAGCAAGGTCGTCTACGACCCCGCGACGGGCACGGTCGAGGTGGCGGACGACGTCACCGTCCTGTCCTCGACGACCGCCTCGCTGCAGGCGCCGCAGGACGTCTCCTTCGCCGCCGGCGACCGGGTCGTGGACCTCTTCGCCAAGGCGGGCGCCGACGTGGATCCGGCCAGTGCCGGATCCGCGAACGCCGCCGAGGGTGCCGAGGTCAGCGCGAGCTTCTCCGCGCCGAGCCGTCCCGCCACCGCGGCGGTGGACGGCACGACCGCCAACGAGCCCTTCTGGGGAACCGCGGGGTCACCCAACGCGAAGGACTCGCTCGTGGTCGAACTCGGAGGCACCAAGACCTTCGACGACGCCAGGGTGTACTTCTACAACTCCTCGTCCACCGCCACCGTGCAGGGGTACTCGGAGCCGGCGACGTACTCGCTCGAGGTCCGGAACGGCGACACCTGGACGGCGATCCCGGCCCAGGCGCGTGGCCCGGTCTACCCCCGAGCCAACTACAACCATGTGCAGTTCCCCGAGGTCACCGGCGACGCCGTGCGGCTGACGGTCAACCACGCCGCCGGGTTCAAGACGGGGGTCAAGGAGCTCCAACTCTTCGCGACCGGCGTTGCGGCACCCGCCTCCACCAACCAGGCTCCGTCGGTGAACGCCTGGGTCGACCAGGCGAACTCGGCCGGCGGCACGCTCGCGCTCGTCGGCGAGGTCAAGGACGACGGGCTGCCGCTCGGCGACGTGACCTCGGCGTGGTCCGTGGTCGACGCCCCGGACGACGGCCTCGTCATCTTCGGTGACGCCACCGCGGCGTCCACGACGGCGAGCTTCACCGCCGAGGGTTCGTACACGCTGCGCCTCACGGCGAGCGACGGCGAGCTCACGAGCACGAAGGACCTCGTGGTCCAGGGTGCGGCGTCGGCGGGCGGTCAGAACGTCGCCCGCGAGGCGACGCCGACTGGCGAGTTCACGGCGGGATGGAACAGCGTCAACGCGGTGAACGACGGCACGGTCCTCCACAGCGGCGGATCTCAGGCCGACGTCTGGGGCACCTGGTCGGGGAGCCGTCCGGCCACCCGCTGGCTGCAGTACGACTGGGCGACTCCGGTCCGGGTCGACGCCGCGACGGTGTCGTTCTGGGGCGACCAGACGGACCCCTCCTCCGGCGCCGGTGTGAACGTGCCGAAGTCCTGGAAGGCGCAGTACTGGACCGGCGACGCCTGGGCCGACGTCACGGGCGCTTCCGCCTACGGCGTCGAGCGCGACGCACCGAACGCCGTCGACTTCGACGCCGTGACCACCACCAAGCTCCGCCTCGTGCTGAGCGCGGCCGGTCCCGGCACCGGAGCCGACCCGTACGCCGGTGTCGCGGTCAGCGAGTGGGAGGTGTTCGCGGTCGCCCCGACGGCGATCGAACCCATCGATGTGCGCACCACCACCGGTGTCGTGCCGACACTGCCGTCGACGGTCGACGCGACGTTCGCGGACGGCAGCCACGCCGACCTCCCGGTCTCGTGGGCGTCGATCACACCCGAGCAGGTCGCGGGTGAGGGCAGCTTCTCCGTCGTCGGTCTCGTGACCGGCTCCGCGGTGCCGGCGAAGGCGACCGTCTGGGTGCGGGCGACCGCTCCCGGGCAGATCAACGCCGTCGACCCGGTCGCGGTCACCACCGCAGCCGGGGTCGCACCCGCACTGCCGACCTCGCTCGGTGTCCTCTACAACGACGGGTCCCGCGAGGACCTGCCGGTGATGTGGGCCACCGTCGATCCCTCGTCCTACGCGGCTGAAGGTGTCTTCGAGGTCGCGGGGACGGTCGAATCGGCCCTGCCGGGAGCGAAGTCGGCGACCGCCACGGTGACGGTCGGTGCCGGTGGCGGCGAGGAGGACGACACCGTTCCGGTGGTCGCCCTCACCGCCGACCCGGCGGCTCCGGCCTCGGGCTGGCACACGGGAGCTGCGACCGTCTCGGTCACCGCGACCGACGACCTCGACTCGGCGCCTGTCGTCGAGGTGTCGGTCGACGACGCCGCCTGGGCTCCGTACACCGGTCCGATCGCCGTGAGTGGTGACGGTGTCCACACCGTCGCCGCCCGCGCGACGGACGCCACCGGCAACCGCTCGGCCTCCTCCGACGTCACCGTCCGGATCGACGCGACAGCGCCGTCGGTGACCCCGGTCGCCGACGCCGCGGCCCGCACGGTCAAGGCGACCGCGACGGACGCCGGTTCGGGTCTCGCCTCCATCGAGGTCCGCATCGGTGATGCAGCGGAGTGGACGCCCTACGCCAAGGCGGTCCTCGTAGGCCTGGAGGAGACCAAGGTCCACCTCCGTGCCACCGACACCGCGGGCAACGTGTCCGCGGACACCACGGTCGTCGTGCCGAAGAGCGACGGTCAGCTCCGCCGGAACGTCGCGATCGGAGCCGTCCCGACGGCCTCGTTCACGGCCGCCTGGAACACGGTCGACGGTCTCAACGACGACGTCGCTCCGACCTCGTCGGGTGATGTCACGCCGAACGACAACGCGACCGTCTGGGGTGCGTGGCCGGAGATCGGTCAGCAGTGGGTCCAGTACGACTGGGCCGAGGCGGTCACCGTCGGCGAGACCGGGGCGTACTTCGTCTCGAACCTCGACGACGCGGGCCTCGGCATCGAGGTCCCGACGTCCTGGAAGGCGCAGTACTGGGATGCCGAAGCCGGAGACGGCGCCGGCGCTTGGGTCGATGTCGAAGCGCTGGGCGCGTATGGGACCGAGGTCGACGCGTTCAACCCGGTCGCCTTCACCCCGGTGACGACGACGAAGCTGCGTCTGCTCCTCGAAGCCTCGGGCGCCGAGAGCGGCAAGGGTAGCCTCGGGATCAAGGAGTGGCAGGTGTTCGAGGCGGCCGACCAGCCGGTCCCGGACGTCACCGCTCCCGTCGTGACCACTACGGTCACCCCCGAGCTGCCCGCCTCCGGATGGTTCCGCGAGGACGTGAGCGTCTCGGCGACCGCCCTCGACGACCGCGACCTCGTCGCGACCCTTGAGGCGCGGGTCGGGACCGGCGAGTGGGTGGCGTACACCGGCCCGGTGGTCGTCACCGCGGACGGGGTCACCACGGTGTCCTTCCGTGGAACGGACGCCGCCGGCAACGTGTCGGAGCCGTCGGTCGTGGAGGTGCGGCGCGATGCGACCGTCCCGACGCCCGCGGGTACATTCGATGGGACCGCGCGCACCGTCACCGTGACCGCCGAGGACCAACACTCCGGTGTCGCGTTCACGGAGGTCCGGATCGGGGACGGGGCGTGGACCACGTACACCGCACCCGTCGCCACGGGTGATGCGGCGACCACGGTGGCCGTCCGCGCCACCGACGTCGCGGGCAACGTCTCGGAGTCCGTCTCCGTCGACGTCCCCGCGAAGCCGGTCACGCCGGAGCCGACGCCGACTCCGGTCGACCCGACGCCGACGCCCGGCCCGAGCGAACCGAGCGGTTCGCTGACGGGTGACGAGGTGCTGCGACTCGGTGTCACGAGCGTGGCCCCCGGCGGAGCGCTGCCGGTGTCGCTGACGGGAGCCCAGCCGGGCGCGGTGTTCCGCGTCGAGCTGCGGTCGACGCCGGTGACGCTCGGGACGCTCACGGTGGGTGCCGACGGCACGGCGAACGCGGTGTTCACCGTCCCGTACACGATCACGGCCGGCGTCCACACGCTCGCCCTGGTCCTTCCGGGCGGGGAGGTGACGGCCCAAGTGACCGTCATCACGCCGGGTGCCAGTACGCCGGACGCCATCGCGTCGACCGGTGTGCCCGAGGAGGCCGCCACGTTCGGTCGCCTCGCCTCCCTCGCGGTGCTCCTCGGAGCCGCCGCCGTGCTGATCGCCCGCCAGCGGGCCGGACGCACGCAGCTCGAGCGCGGACCGACCGGACCGCTCGTCTGATCGCCTCGGCAGGCACGGGGAGCGCATCCCGCTCCCCGGGCCTGCCCCGGCTGCCGCCCCTGCCCCCTGCGCCGGTCCCTGAGCCCGTTCACCCCGGTCCGTGAGCCCCTACCCCGGTCCCTTACCCCGGTCCCTGAGCTTGTCGAAGGGCCACCCGCACCACCACACCGATCACTGGAGATCCTCGTGTCCCGTCCCCTCCGCCTCGCCGCTCTCGGAGCCGCGACCGCCGTCCTCGCCTCACTGCTCACGGTCGTCGTCGGTTCACCACCGGCTGAGGCGGCCACGCAGAACCCCATCATCGGCGACGGCTCCGTGTACTCGGCGGACCCCGCCACCCTGGTCGTCGACGACGAGCTCTACATCTACGCGGGGCGGGACGAGGCCGGCCCAACCACGAACGACTTCATCATGAACGAGTGGCAGTCGTTCTCCACCGGCGATCCCGACTCCGGCACCTGGGAGCACCACCCGTCGCTCATGCGTCCTGAGACCGTCTTCGACTGGGCGACCTCCGGCCGCGCCTACGCGGGGCAGGTCGTGGAGGGTGCCGACGGCCGCTTCTACTGGTACGTCCCGGTCCACGAGGCGGCGAGCACGTCGGAGGACCAGTTCGGCATCGGCGTCGCGGTCGCCGACGACCCGCTCGGCCCGTGGACGGACGCGGTCGGCGGCCCGATCATCTCCCAGGCCATCCTCGGCAACACGATCCACAACATCGACCCCACGGTCTTCGTCGACGACGACGGTCGTGTCTACCTCTACTGGGGCAGCTTCAGTCAGCTCCGCGCGGTCGAGCTCGAAGCCGACATGGTGACGCTCACGGGTGACGTGCGCACGATCTCCTCCGGTGTCGACGGCTTCTTCGAAGCGGCGTGGCTGTTCAAGCGCGGCGCCACCTACTACCTCGCCTACGCGGCGAACAACGCCGGACCCGACTCCACCTGCACCCCGGCGACCTACCACGCGTGCATCGCGTACTCCTCGGCCGATTCGCCCTTCGGGCCGTGGACCCAGCGCGGCCGCGTCCTCGCCCCCGTGTCGTCCACGACCTCGCACCCGGCCATCACCGAGTTCCAGGGCGAGTGGTACATCGCGTACCACACGGCCGACGCCGTCGGCGGGAACCACTTCCGTCGCTCGGTCGCCATCGACAGCGTGGAGTGGGACGACACGACCGTGCCGCCGACCATGCGCGAGGTCGTCACGACCCCGGAGCGCGGCCCCGACCTCAGCCCACGGCGCAACGTCGCACCCTGGGCGACCGCCTCGGCCTCGAACGAGCCCGTCCCGACGCAGTACTGGATCGACGCCCTCAACGACGAGACGATCCGACCGAACCCGCTGCCGCCCGACATGTGGGGCAGCTGGTCGGCGGAGCGTCCCGCCCAGCAGTGGATCCAGTACGACTGGGACCGCCCCGTGCGCATCGACAGCGCATCGATCAAGTTCTTCCGCGACGTCGCACCGGGCACCGGCAACGGGGTGTCCGACCCGTCGAGCTGGAGGCTGCAGTCCTGGAAGTCCGGAGCCTGGGTCGACGTCGTGAACCCGAGCGGCTACCCGACCTCCACGACCGCGGAGCACACCGTGACCTTCGAACCGGTCACCACCACCCGGCTCCGGGCGGTGCTCAACGCCTCGTCCAACGGGGCGAACCCGCCGGCGTATTCGGCGCTCGCCGTCGAGGAGTGGCGCGTGCTGGCCGCCGAGACGACGGGGTATCAGCCGGTCGTCGTGTCGACGATCACCGGGACGCAGCCCCTCCTCCCGGAGACCGTGCTCCTCGACGACGCGACGGGCGGCTCCGTCCGCGCGACCGTGCACTGGGACCCCGTCCCCGCGGACCAGCTCGCCGCGCCCGGATCCTTCACCGTGCTCGGCACCGCCGAAGGCTATGCGGCCGGCCGCGTCGAGGCGACCGTGACGGTCATCGACGGCACGGTCACCGAGGACACCCAAGCGCCGACGCTCGACGTCGAGACGATCGGCGTCGACGGCGCGGGGGACTGGTTCCTCGGTGACGTCACGCTGCGGGCGACGGCGCTCGACGCGGCGGACCCCACGCCGCTCATCGAGTTCCAGCGGGACGGCGGCGACTGGACCGCCGTCGCCGGGCAGCGGACGGCCGTGCAGACGATCACCGGTGACGGACCGCACAGCGTGGCCATCCGGGCGACGGACGCCGCCGGGAACACCTCCGAGGTCTGGAACGCGTCGTTCCGGATCGACTCCGGTGTACCGACCGTCGACGCGGCGTTCGATGCGGAGAGCCGCGCGGTCACGGCGTCGGCCGCCGATCCTGGCGCGCCGGAGACCGCGTCCGGTCTCGCGGGCCTCGAGGTCGCCGTCGACGGACAGGACGCCTGGGAGCCGTACACCGCGCCGGTCATGCTCGACCTCGAGGCGCACGACGTCTACCTGCGTGCGAGCGACACCGCCGGCAACGTGTCGGCGGTCACCGCCATCACCGTGCAGCGCTCGGCGGACGCCCCGCTCGAGGGCGACATCGCGTCGTTCGCCACGGCGACCGCCTCCTACTCCTCGCCGTGGACCACGGTCGACGCCGTCAACGACGGCAGTGCCTCGGGTGCGTCCTGGGGCACCTGGCCGATGGTCGGTGAGCAGTGGGTGCAGCTGAGCTGGGACCGCGAGGTCACGCTCGACGCCGCGTCGGTGCACTTCTTCGCCGACGCCGCAGACGAGGCGAACGTGGGGGTGATCCCGCCGCACAGCTGGGTGGTCGAGACGCTCGCCGCGGACGGCTCCTGGGTGCCGGTCGACACCACGGACCCGTACACCCGGGACCGCGACGTCGCCAACGCCGTGGGCTTCACACCGGTCGCGACGTCGGCCCTCCGGGTGCGCATGCAGGCTTGGGGTGCGGCGGAACAGGGCGGATCCGTCGGGATCCTGGAGATCACGGTGAACGCGGTCGCTCCGGCGGGGGAGCCGGACACGACGGCGCCCACCGTGACGCTCGCGTCGAGTCCGGCCGAGCCGACGGGCGAGGCCGGTTGGTATCGCGAGGGCGTGTCGGTCGCGGTCGACGCTGACGACGACGTCGACGACGCCCCGATGGTCGAACTCCGGCTCGGCGACGGCGCGTGGACGCCGGCGGAGGAGGTCGACGCGTTCGACCCGGAGACGCGGGTGCTGATGCTCGGCGCCGATGGCGTGTACGTGGTCGCGGCCCGCGCGACCGACGCTGCTGGGAACGTCTCCGAACCGGTGGCCCTGTCCGTGGACATCGACACGACCGCGCCGGAGGTCGAGGCGGTCACCACACCGGAGGCCCCCGCGACCGGACCGGTCACCGTGCGGTTCGACGCGACGGACAAGGGTTCCGGGGTCGCCCTGGTCGAAGCCGCAGTGAGGTCGGGCGACGCGGGTTCGGGTGGTGCCGGCCAGGACGATGCCGGCTGGTCGCCGGTCTCCGATGCCGGGCTCGTGCTCGACGAACCGGGCGAGCACCTCGTGCGGTACCGCGCCACCGACGTCGCCGGCAATGTCGGCGCCGAGCGTTCGGTGACCGTCACGGTCGTCGAGACGCCCGTCGACCCGGAGCCGGGGGACGGCGCCCGGGTGGTCCTCGGTGCCTCATCGGTGACGGCGGGCGGTTCCCTCGCGGTCGCCGGTTCGGGTTTCGGCGCCGGTGAGCAGGTGACGGTCACGCTCTTCTCCGACCCGGTGCGGCTCGCCACCTTCACCGCCGACGGCTCGGGTGCCGTCTCGGGTGTCGTCGCCGTGCCGGTCTCGACGCCGAACGGGGTGCACACGGTCGAGCTCCGAGGTGTCACCACCGATCGCGCGGCGACGGCCTCGCTGCAGGTGACGGGCGGTGGAGCCCTCCCGGGCACGTCTGTCGGAAGCCCCGGTGCCTCGGCGCCCGGAGCCGGCGGGGGCGGTGGTGGCGACGACCTCGCCAGGACCGGCGCCGCGCCGGCCGCGGCGCTGCTCATCGCCGCACTCGCCCTCCTCTCCGGTGTGCTGCTCGTCGCGAGGCGTCGTCAGGAGGCGTTCCGAGGTTGAGTGCGCCCTTCGACAGGCTCAGGGACCGGAATTGCTCTGGGACCGGGATGGCCCTGGGACCCGACGGACTCGGGGACTGGAAGGGCTCTGGGACCGGATGGGCTCAGGGACCGGAATGGCTCAGGGAGCGGGAAGGCGTCGGCTTGCGCAATCTATCGAATAACGATAGCTTTCCATTGTTCTTCGATGGAGGTGCGCGATGCGCGGAGTGACGGTCCTGGTGCTGCGGGTGATCCTCGCGGTCGCTCTGGTGGGTTCGCTGGTGGTGCAGGTGGTGATGGTCCCGTTGCTCTGGGCGGACCTCGACGGCGTGGACGAGGTGCCGCGGACCCTGTTCGCGATCATCGTGATCGCCGAGATCATCACCTTCCAGCTCTGCGCCGTGTGTGTCTGGGCGCTCCTCGACCTGGTCCGTCGGGGGCGGGTCTTCTCGGCTCGCTCGTTCCGGTTCGTCGACGTCATCATCGGTGCGATCGCCGTGTCCGCGCTGCTCACGTTCGGGCTCGCCGTCCTCCTCGCTCCGGGCGGGATCGCGCCGGGGGTCATCGGTCTCCTCTGCGGCGCCGCGCTCGTGACCGCCGGTGTCGCCCTCGTGGTCGTGGTCATGCGGTCCCTGCTGCGTCAGGCCGTCGACCGCGAGATCGAGGCGCAGGGGCTCCGTTCCGAGTTGGACGACGTGATCTGATGCCGATCATCGTGGACATCGACGTCATGTTGGCTCGCCGCAAGATGTCGGTCGGTACCCTGTCGGAGCTCGTGGGGGTGACACCGGCCAACCTCGCGGTACTGAAGAACGGCCGTGCGAAGGCGGTCCGATTCACGACGCTCGAAGCGCTGTGCGTCGCACTCGACTGCCAGCCGGGCGACCTCTTGCGCTGGGAGGCCGCGTCGGAGTGATCCGCCCCGATGCCCCGGTCGCCATGCCGGGCATACTGGAGGCACCTCGACCAGCGATCCGGAAGCAGTCATGACGTATCCTCCGAACCCTCCAGGTCCGCAGTCCCAGCTGCCGTACGGGCAGCCGCAGTACGGCCAACCGCCGTACGGGCAGCCGCAGTACATCGCACCGGCGCCGCGCGGTGCCGCTTCGCCGGAGGAACTGTCCCTGCCGCTCTACGGGGCGACGTTCCGCCAGGCCACCAGGCGGTTCTTCAAGCAGTACGCGAACTTCTCGGGTCGGGCGTCGCTCAGCGAGTACTGGTGGAGTGCGCTGCTCACGACGCTCCTGATGCTCATCCCGACGCTGCTGATCACCATCGGCGCGATCATGACCGCAGTCTCCGCGGCGACGGCTGCCGCGCAGGAGCAGGGGCTGTCCGGGAGCGAATACGACCTCGCGGACCCTGGACCCATGGGGTTCGGCGTGCGCGTCCTGCTCATCGTCGGCGTCGTACTGTTGCTCGTCGCCTGGGTGGCGCTCATCGTGCCGAGCCTGGCGATCGCCTGGCGGCGCCTGCACGATGCAGGGTTCCCCGGCCCGTACTATTTCCTCACCCTCGTGCCGTCTGTCGGGAGCATCATCGTCCTCGTCCTCATGCTGCTGCCGTCGAAGCCCGAGGGGCAGCGCTTCGATCGCCCCTCGCAGGTGTCGTCCGGACGCTGAGGTCGCAGGAGACGCGGTTCACTGCGGCAGTCCGGCGGCCTTCCGCAGCAGGACGTCGCGCTCACGGTCGTTCGCTGCGAGGTGCGCGGCGGTCAGGAGTTCCGAGCGGGCCTCCTCGGTGTGCCCCAGCCGTGCGAGCAGTTCGCCGCGGACGCTCGGGATGAGATGCGACCCCCGCAGCGACGCATCGTCGGCGAGGCCGTCGACGATGCGGAGCGCCGTCGCCGGGCCGGTCGCCATCGACACCGCGATCGCGCGGTTGAGTTCGACGACCGGATTAGGGGCGATCCGTTCGAGCGCCTCGTAGAGGATCACGATCTGCTCCCAGTCCGTCGCGTCCACGCTGGGGGCGACCGAGTGGCACTGCGCGATGGTCGCCTGCAGTGCGTAGGCGCCGCGTCCGCGGCCGAGCGCGTCGGCGCGGGCCAGCGCCGCCGTTCCGCGGCCGATCTGCGCCCGGTCCCAGCGCTCGCGGTGTTGGTCGGCGAGCAGGGTCGCGGAGCCGTCGGGTGCGACGCGGGCGGCGAAGCGTGAGGCCTGGAACTCCATGAGCGCGACGAGCGCGTGCGCCTCCGGCTCGCGGGGGACGAGCGCGACCAACCGTCGGCCCAGCCGCAGCGCCTCGTTCGCGAGCTCGGCGCGGATCCAGGTCGGTCCGCTCGTCGCCGCGTACCCCTCGGTGAAGAGCAGGTAGACGACGCCGAGGACGGCCGACAGGCGCCGCGGCCACTCGGCCGGGTCCGGCGCCTCGAAGTGGACGTTGGCCGCGGCGAGCGTCTTCTTGGCGCGGGTGATCCTCGCCTGCACCGTCGGCACCGGGACGAGGAGCATCCGGGCGATCTCCTGGGTGGTGAGCCCGCTGACGACCCGCAGCGTCAGCGCCACCTGCGACTCCCGCGACAGCACCGGGTGGCAGGCGGTGAAGACGAGACGCAGGACGTCGTCCCCGATCGGCTCCCAGTCGAGGTCGCTCGCCTGCTCAAGATCCCGGGCGAGCGACCGGTACCGCTCGTCCAATGCCGCCCGGCGTCGCCAACCGTCGATCGCGCGACGTTTCGCCACCATCGTCAGCCACGCACCCGGGTTGCGCGGCACGCCGTCGCGCGGCCACTGCTCGAGGGCCTCCAGCAGCGCCTCCTGGGCGAGATCCTCCGCCAGACCGAGGTCGCCGGTCAGCTTCGTGAGGGTGGCGACGATCTGCGCGCTCTCGATCCGCCAGACGCTGTCGACCACGCGGCGGGCGGCCTCATCGCCGTCCGCCGCGCCGGTGTCGGTCAGGTCGGCGTCGGTCATGTCCGTCTCGCGTCGGTCGTGCTCAGGCCGGGTCGGCCGCGGGCTTCGCCACGCCTTCCTGCGCCCGCCACTCCTTCTCCTTCTGGAGGTACTCGTTGTCGGCGTGGTCGGCGAAGTCCGTCTCGTCGGTCACGCGGCGCACCTCGATCTTGTTGCCGGGGCCGAGCGGCGCACGGCCGGCCCACTCGATGGCCTCCTCGCGGGTGGCGACCTCGATGGTCCAGAACCCGTTGAAGAGTTCGTGGAGTTCGCCGTAGGGGCCGTCGGTGACGATCGGGGCCTCGGTCGTGAACTCGACGACGGCACCCTGTGCGGCGTCGGTGAGGCCGTCACCGCCGACCATCACGCCGGCGTTGATCATCGACTCGTTGTAGGCGCCCATCGCGTTGATGACCGCTTCGAAGTCCATGTCCTCGAGCTTCTCGACGGACCCGCTGTTGCGCATGATGAGCATGTATTTCGACATCGTCTTCTCCTGTCGTCAGGGGCGCTGATCGCCCGCCTCACTCTGACGTCGAACGGCGAACACGGAAATCGACATCGCGGTCAGAATATCCTCGGCGGGTGCCCGATGGGGAGGGTGAACGGATCGCGGCGGCCAGGTGTCCGGCGGGAGAACAGCGGCGGACGGAAGTCGCGATTCACAGCCCAGGCAACAACTGTGGGTTGATACTGAGTCCATGGCAACTGAGATCGACCACGAAGAGATCATCCGTCAGCTCACTGCGAAGCTGAGCGAGAAGTACTCGGGGGTCGATTCCGCTCGGATCGGCGAGCTCGTGCGCGAAGAGGTCAGCGCGCTCGCCGAGCGTCCTGTCCAGGATTACGTGACCGTCCTCGCCGAGCGCGCGGTCAAGAAGTCCCTCAAGCGCTCCGAGAAGTAACGGTCCCGCCACCGGTCGGACTACGGCCGGTCGGGTCTGCTCGTCAGCGCCTCGATCGAGACCACGATCACGATGCAGATGACGAGCACGGTGAACACGTTCGGGTTCAGGGTCAGCGCGTAGACGACCACGGCGATCAGGGTGAGGGCGCCGATGATGACGATCGCGCGCAGTGGTGATCTCCGCTTCGTCCGGTTCGGTTCTGACATGGTGCACCCTCGCTGATGGTCGGTCGATTCTCCAGCCTATGAGTGCCTCGGCGCCCCGCACGTCCAGTCTCTGTCGCTAGACTCACCTCGGGTACTTTTGTCGACGAGTCGACAGAAGCGGTTCCGCGCTGTGGGAGACACGCGCGGAAGCGCCCGTCGGTGCCCGCCCGAAGCTACGAAGGAGTACCCATGAGCGCACCGTCCGTGCAGCTGTACACCGTCCGCGACGCCATCGCCGAGGACCTGCAGGGCGCCGTCGCCCGCATCGCCGAGATCGGTTTCACGAAGGTCGAGCCCTACGCGTTCGTCGAGCGCGCTGCCGAGTTCGAGACCGCTTTCGCCGCCGCTGGTGTCACGGCCCCGTCCGGCCACGCGCCCGTCATCGACGCCGCCGACCCGGCGGTCGCGTTCGACGCGGCATCGCGGCTCGGGATCGGGACGGTCATCGACCCCTTCATCCCCACCGATCGCTGGCAGACCGCCGACGACGCGGCACGTCTCGCCGAGCGCGTCAACGAGCTCGCCGTCCAAGCAGCGGCGTCCGGCCTGAAGTTCGGTTACCACAACCACAACTGGGAGTTCTCGACCCACGTCGACGGGCGCCCGATCTTCGAGCTGTTCGTCGAGCAGCTGTCGCCCGAGGTCGTCCTCGAGATCGACACCTTCTGGTCGACGGTCGGCGGTGCCGACACCCCGGCGTTCCTCCGTTCGCTCGGTGACCGCGTGCAGTTCCTGCACATCAAGGACGGCATCATCTCCGGTGACATCGCCACCGCACTGCCGAGCAGCGAGAGTGCGCTCGTCGTGCCCGACGCGCTCGCCCAGGCGTTCGCGAACCAGCAGCCCGCGGGTCAGGGCCAGGTCGACATCCCGGCGATCCTCGCTGCCGCACCGCACGCGACCCGTGTCGTGGAGTTCGACGGCTACAGCAAGGAGATCTTCGGCGGCGTCGCCGAGTCCTACGCCTGGCTCGCCGAGAACGACAAGTAGGCGCGCACCTCGACAGGCTCGGTGAGCGGGGCGCCCGTTCCCCGAGCTGCGCCGCACTGAGCCTGTCGAGGTGTCGAAGGGCCCACGGGGAGTCGTTCTGTGGCCGTGGACGTGTGCTCGGGGGCACTTCGACAAGCTCAGTGACCGGGGTCGGTTCGGTGAGCGGGAGGCCCGTTCCCTGAGCTGCGCCGCACTGAGCCTGTCGAAGTGTCGAAGGGCCCACGGGGGAGGCGTGTTCTGCCCGTGGACGTGTGCTCGGGGGCACTTCGGCAAGCTCAGTGACCGAGGTCGGTTCGGTGGCCGAGGTTGGCTCGGTGGCCGGGGTCGGCTCGGTGATCGGGGTTGGCTCGGTGGCCAAGACGCCCGTTCCCTGAGCCTGTCGAAGGGCCCACGGGAGTCGTTCTGTGGCCGTGGAGGTGTGCTCGGGGGCACTTCGACAAGCTCAGTGACCGAGGTCGGCTCAGTGACCGAGGTCGGCTCAGTGACGGAGGTCGGCTCGGTGACCGAGGTTGGCTCGGTGAGCGGGAGGCCCGTTCCCTGAGCCTGTCGAAGGGCCCACGGTGTGGCGTGTTCTGCCCGTGGACGTGTGCTCGGGGGCACTTCGACAAGCTCAGTGACCGAGGTTGGCTCGGAGAGCGCGCACGCACTCAGAACGGCGGGACCGCTTCCGGTTCCGTGCGGTGTCGCCTGCCGTCGGGTGTGGTCCAGTCGAGGACGCCGTCGGGTCGATGGTCGAGTGACCACCCGGGCAGATGCTTCAGTCGGTGGTGATGTCGGCAGACGCACGCCAGATTGCCGACACTCGTCGTGCCACCGTCGGCCCAGGCGACGGAATGGTCGAGATCGCACGCCCGAGCCCGACGCCCGCAACCAGGCGCGCGACACGTGACGTCGCGGAGGCGGACCGCCCGTTGCAGATCCGCCGGCACGCGGTACTGCTGCCGCCCGACCGAGACGACCGCACTCGTCTCCGGGTGGGTGAGCACCCTCGTCATCGAGGGGGCGTTGACCGCGAGCCGCGCCGCGGTCTCGGGGTCGATCGGGCCGTAGCCGTCGAGGATCGCTGGGGCCTCGCTGACTCCCAGGAGGCTGAGCACGGGCACGGTGAGGTTCACCGTGGGATGGATGTCGTCGAGCACTTCCACCGGCCGGGCGATCGGCGACCGCCGGCCCTGGTGGTCTGTCTGGTCGGCCGTGGTGACGCCGCTGATACAGAGCGAGCCGAGTGCGTCGGCACGCAGCTGCTGACAGGTGCGGTCGTCGTCCGTCAGGTGGGCTGCACCGACGAGTGCGTCGAGTCGTTCTCCGATCGCGATGGCGATGGGTGCCGTGGTGAACAGGTGCACCCACGCCATGCCGTCTGCCGCGGGCTCGATCTCCACGCGTCGGTCGGCCTCCGACCGCGCCGCCCGCACGGTGATGGACTCCGGGTGCAGTCGCTCGCGGAGGGTGCGGGCCTGGTGCTGCAGTCGTGCGACAGTGGACTGCTCCGCGATGGAGAGGACCGTTTCGAGGAACGCGGCTCGCCCGTGCACCGGGATGTCTTGGAGCTGATCGGTGATGGTCCGCGCGTGCCGGCTCGAGATGCGGCCGTCCTCCAGTGCACGGAGGACGGCCGGAGCATCGGTGACGAGCCGTTCGGCATCGCCGGTGGCTCGTTGCACGGTCGGCTCGGAGGCGCGTGTCGCCATGGCGAGCGTGGCGCAGGTGGAACGACGGATGAGCGCCTTCCGTTGCGCGGGCGTCTCGTCGTGCGACACGAGGCTGTCCGCCATGGCATCGGCCAGGGTTGCGGACCTGGCGAGGAGACGAGCCTCCCGGGCGTCGAGCGCGGCACGCTCGCGCGCGATGCCGGCAAACTCGTCCGACAGTTCCGCGAGACGCTCTTCGAAGACGTCCACCGCGCGCAGCGGGAGCGTGGTCGAGGTCTCGGTCATGACTCCAGTCCATCACGGACCACTGACATTCGAGATGATCAGTCACTACGCCTCGACGAACCCGGCGAGCGGTCGGGATGTGGAGCGGCGTCGCACTTCGACAAGCTCAGTGACCGGGTGTGTGGCTCAGTGAACGAGAACCCGGTCCCTGAGCTTGTCGAAGGGCGCGACCGGTGAACGGGAACCCGGTCCCTGAGCTTGTCGAAGGGCGCGACTGGCGAGCGGGAACCCGGTCCCTGAGCTTGTCGAAGGGCGCGACTGGTGAACGGGAACCCGGTCCCTGAGCCTGTCGAAGGGCGCTCGAGCCCGCTCCCCGCTCAGCCGCCGAGCGGCGTCCGGATCACGCGGAAGGCACCCGCCGGGATGTCCACCGCACCCGCGACCACCGGCTCGCCCGTCAAGAGCTCGACCGCACCGGTCGTCGTGAGCTGCGCATCCTCGTCGCCGTGGTTGATCGCGATCGCGAACGACGCCTCCTCACCCCAGCGGGTGACGACCTCCAGCCCGAGCGGCGGTACCGGCGGCGCGTCGACGCCTGCCTGCCCCAAGGCTCCGGACAGCAGCTCCGACAGCCCGGCCTCGTCGAGCTTCGTGGAGACGTACCAGGCGGTCCCGGCGCCGAACCGGTTGCGGGTCACCGCGGGTTGACCGGCGGCGGGGCCGGTGACGTAGCTCGACACGGCCTCGGCGCCCTCGAGCACGATGTCGTCGCTCCAGCTCGAGCCCGTCCGTCCGTCGTCCAGTTGCACGGTCTCGCCCTCGTGCAGCGGCAGGAACTCGGGGACCGAGAGGCCCAGCACGCGACGGAACGCTCCCGGTGCGCCACCCTCCCAGACGGCGTCGTGCTCGTCGACGACGCCCGAGAAGTACGACACGACGAAGGCACCGCCGCCCTCGACGTACGCGGTGAGGTTCTCGGAGGTCTCGCGGTCCGCCAGGTACAGCGACGGGGCGAGGACGAGGCGGTAGCCGCTCAGGTCGTCGTGCGGGTGCACGAAGTCGACGGTGACGCCAGCGCGCCAGAGGGCGGCGTAATAGGCCTCGACACGCTCGCGATGGTCGAGCTCGACCGACGGACGCCATTCGAGGTCCTGGGCCCAGAACGACTGCACGTCCCAGAGGATCGCGACCTCACTCCGCACCCGCGAGCCCACCAGTTCGTCCAGCTTGCCGAGGTCGCGACCGAGCGCCATGACCTCGCGCCAGATGCGACTCTCCGTGCCGGCGTGGGGGAGCATCGCCGAGTGGAACTTCTCCGCGCCGTACCGCGAGGCGCGGAACTGGAAGTAGAGGATCGCGTCGGCCCCGCGCGCCAGGTGGCTGGCGCTGTTGCGGGCGAGCTCGCCCGCTCGCTTCGCGATGTTGCGCGGCTGCCAGTTCACCGCCGAGGTGGAGTGCTCCATGAGGATCCACGGGTCGCCGCCGGCGAGCGAGCGGGTGAGGTCCGAGTCGAGCGCGAGCAGGATGTGGTTGTCCTCCCGCTCGGCGACGAGGTAGTAGTCGTTCGCGACGATGTCGACCTCGCGACTCCAGGCCCAGTAGTCGATCGAACGGCAGTTCGTGGCCATGAAGTTCGTCGTCACCGGGGTCTCCGGTGCGTACCGCTTGATGATGTCGCGCTCGGCGACGTAGCACTCGAGCAGGATGTCCGAGGTGTAGCGCGCGAAGTCGAGTCGCTGCGTCTGGTTGACGACGGATGCCGAGACGCGCGGTGCGTCGATCTCGTCCCACTCGCCGTAGTCCTGGCCCCAGAAGCGGGTGCCCCATGCGGCGTTGAGTGCTTCGATCGAGCCGTAGCGCCGCTGCAACCACGCCCGGAAGGCGAGCACCGAGCCCTCGGAGTAGTCCTCGCTGATCGGCGCGCCGTACTCGTTGTGCACGTGCCAGAGGACGACGGCCGGGTGCGATCCGTAACGGGCGGCGAGCTGCTCGGTGATCGCGGCTGCCGCGCGACGGTAGGCGGGGGAGCTGGGGCTCGCGATGCCGCGTGAGCCGTGGCCGAGTCGCAGTCCCTCGCGGGTGACCGGGTGGGCCTCGGGGTGTCGCTTCCAGAACCAGGCCGGTGGCACCGTCGTCGGCGTCGCGAGGTCGACCGAGATGCCGGCCTCGTGCAGCAGCCCGATGATGTCGTCGAGGAAGCTGAAGTCGTACTCGCCCTCGCGCGGTTCGAGGACCGCCCAGGAGAAGATCCCGACGCTCACGAGGTCGACGCCGGCCGACTGCATGAGGGCGATGTCCTCGAGCCAGGTCTCCCGCGGCCACTGCTCGGGGTTGTAGTCGCCGCCGTAACGGAGGCCGGTGGTGCCGGGGATCCAGGTGGCCCGTGCGGTGAGCGGGTTGAGCTCGATGGTCATGCTGCGTCTCCTGTGACTCAGTGGGCCGAGAGCGGATCCGTTCGATCGCCTGGCTGTGTGCGCTCCCAGTTCTATCACAGACCCAAGAGACACGTTTCGGAGGATTCTCGATGTTGACAACGCGAAACGGTTGTGAATAACTGTAACCGCTCACAGGTACAACGACGTTCTCCATCGAAGCGTCGCTGCCCCGCACCAGAGCGCCCCAGCTTTCGACAAGGAGGACGAATGCGCAGCACGCTTCGCCACATCGGCATCGCCACGGTCGCCACGACGGCCCTACTGCTCTCCGGATGCTCGGCATCCTCGGGCGGCACGGAGTCCGGCCCCGTCAAACTCACCTACTGGGCCTGGGCGCCCAACCTCGAGCAGGTCGTCGAGCTGTGGAACGAGGACCACCCCGACATCCAGGTGGTCGTGCAGAAGCAGGACGGTGGCGACCCCGCCATCACCAAGCTGCTCACGGCGATCAAGGCCGGCAGCGGCGCTCCCGACCTCATCCAGGCCGAGTACCAGAAGATCCCGACGCTCGTCGCGTCCGATGCGCTCGCCGACATCTCGAAGCAGGGAGCCGCCGATCTCAAGGACGACTTCTCCGAGGGCGTGTGGAACTCGGTCACGCTCGGTGGCGATGCGGTCTACGCCGTCCCGCAGGACTCCGGCCCGATGATGGCCTATTACCGCACCGACATCCTCGACAGCCTCGGCCTCAGCGTGCCGACGACGTGGGACGAGTACGCCGAGGTCGCCCGCGCCGTGCACCAGGCCGACCCGACGAAGTACCTCGGTACCTTCTCCGCGAACGACGCCGGCTGGTTCGCCGGACTCGCGCAGCAGGCGGGTGCGTCGTGGTGGTCGATCGACGGCGACAGCTGGGGGGTCGACATCGACGCCGGGCAGACCGAGCAGGTCGCGTCCTACTGGGGTCAGCTCGTCGAGGAAGGCGCGATCGACAACAAGCCGATGTACACGCCCGAGTGGAACGCCGGCCTGAACGACGGTTCGCAGGTCGGTTGGATCTCCTCCGTCTGGGCGCCCGGCGTCCTCGGCGGGAACGCCCCCGACACGGCCGGCAAATGGACCGCGGCCGAGCTGCCGCAGTGGGACGCGTCGAAGCCCTCCAACGGCAACTGGGGTGGCTCGTCCACCGCGGTGACCACGCAGTCGAAGCACGCCGAAGCCGCAGTCGAGTTCGCCACCTGGCTGAACACCGACCCGAAGGCCGTCGCCGCACTCGCCGACGTGTCCGGGGTCTACCCGGCCGCCACGAAGGTCGCCGCCGACGCCCTCCAGACGTCGCCTGAGTTCTTCAGCCAGCAGAGCGACTTCTACGACATCGCGTCGAAGGCCTCCGAGACCGTCGCGCCGTTCACCTACGGCCCGAACGTCAACGTCGCCTTCAGCGCCTACAACGACGAGTTCGCGAAGGCGGCCGAGGCGAAGACCGCGCAGGCGTTCTCCGACGCCGTCGCCGCGATGCAGTCCATCACCATCGACGACCTGAAGAAGAGCGGCTTCTCGGTCAAGTAGTCCCACGGGGCCGGCTCACCGAGCCGGCCCCGCTCCCCGTTCCCCGCCCTCGACCCAAGGAATCGGCATGGCTGCACCATCCGCGCTGGACACGATCCGGCCCACCCAGGATCCGCCGACAGGCTCGCGCCCGCCGGCCCGATCGCGCAAGAACCTGAAGAGTCGGCTGCTCATCCCGTACGCGATGCTCGCCCCCGGCATCATCCTGTTCCTGGTGTTCATGGCGGCGCCCATCGTCTACACGCTGTTCCTGAGCTTCCAGAAGAAGCAGGTCTCCGGGCTCGGCCTCGGCTCCGGGGCGCGCACGACCGCCTTCGCCGGCTTCGAGAACTACCTCGGCGCGTTCAACGACCCGGAGTTCGCGGCCAGTGTCGGACGAGTGCTGCTCTACGGCCTCATCCTCATCCCGTGCATGCTCGGACTCGCCCTGCTCTTCGCGCTGCTGCTCGACTCCCGTCGCACCCGGGCGGTCTCGTTCTCCCGCATCTCGATCTTCCTGCCCTACGCGGTGCCCGCGGTGATCAGCTCGCTGCTCTGGGGCTTCCTCTACCTCCCGGCCGTGAGCCCCTTCTACGCGATCTTCGACAGCCTCGGCTGGGACGCCCCGGAGATCCTGTCCTCGGGGACCATCATCTTCGGCATCGCGAACATCGCCCTCTGGGGCGGCGTCGGGTTCAACATGATCGTCATCTACACCTCGCTCAAGGCCGTGCCGAGTGAGATCTACGAGGCCGCCCGCATCGACGGTGCGAGCGAGATCCAGATCGCGCTGCGGATCAAGATCCCGATCGTCGCCCCCGCACTCGTCATGACGGCCCTGTTCTCCATGGTCGCCACCCTGCAGGTGTTCGCCGAGCCGACGACGTTGCGGCCGCTCACGAACAGCCTCTCCACGAGCTGGTCGCCGCTCATGCTCGTCTACCGCGACGCGTTCACCCGCGACGACATCTACTCGGCCGCCGCGACCTCGATCATCATCGCCGTCGCAACGTTCATCGTCTCCTTCCTCTTCCTCCGGGTCGTGCAGAAGCGAGCCTTCGGTCAGGAGGACTGACACCATGACCACGCTTCGACTCGACCGACCCGCCGGTGCGCGACGCCGCGAACGCGCCGGCAGCACGACCATGCGCTCCGACCGGCCCAGCGGCATCTCGACGGGCATCCTCATCCTCGGCGCGATCTACTGCCTCTTCCCCGTCTTCTGGGTGCTCATGGCATCCACGAAGAGCAGCGGCGAACTGTTCTCCACCTTCACCCTCGTGCCGAGCACCCATCTGTTCGACAACATCGTCGAGCTCACCCAGTACCGCGACGGACTCTTCTGGCGCTGGATGGTCAACACGGCGCTCTACGCGGGCATCGGCGCGATCGCCTCCACCTGGGTCTCCGCGATCTCGGGCTACGTGCTCGCCAAGTTCGACTTCCCGGGCAAGCGCACCGTCTTCAGCATCCTGCTCATGGGCGTGCTCGTGCCGGGAGTCATCCTCGCGATCCCGCAGTACTTCCTGCTCGCGAACGTCGGGCTGACGAACACCTTCTGGGGTGTGCTCCTGCCGCAGATCATCAGCCCCTACGGCATCTACCTCGCCCGCATCTACGCGGCCGCGGCAGTGCCGACCGACGTCATCGAGGCGGCTCGGACGGAGGGCGCGGGCGAGTTCCGCATCTTCGGACGCATCGCGATGCCGATGATGCTGCCCGGACTCGTGACGATCTTCCTGTTCCAGTTCGTCGCCATCTGGAACAACTTCATGCTGCCGTACATCATGCTCGGCGACGACTCGCTGTTCCCGATCACCGTCGGCCTCAACGGGCTGCTCAACCAGGGTGCCTCCGCCCCCGCGTTGTACACCCTCGTGATCACGGGTGCCCTGCTCGCCATCGTGCCGCTCATCCTGATCTTCCTCATCCTGCAGCGCTTCTGGCGGGTGGACCTCGCGGCCGGTGCCGTGAAGGCATGAGCCGCTGTGGCCCGCGCTGCGGCAGCAGGAACCTCCGCCGTCGCGCGCGAAGCCTCAGCACTAGGCTGACGGGATGACCACCGTCCCGTCCCGTCGGCGCCCGACGATCGACGACGTCGCGGAGGCCGCCGGCGTCTCCCGCGGCACGGTGTCGCGGGTGCTGAACGGCGGGCGTTGGGTCAGCCAGGACGCGAAGGCGGCCGTCGACGCGGCCATCCGGAAGACCGGGTACCGCGTCAACCCGCACGCGCGGAGCCTGGCGACGAACCGCACCGGATCGGTCGCGTTCCTCCTCACCGAGGACCACCAGCTGCTCTTCGAGGACCCGAACTTCTCGATGCTGCTGACGGGGGCCGCGCAGGCGCTCGCCGAACGGCAGCTGTCGCTCGTGCTCATCATGGCGGGCAGTGCCGCCGAGCAGGAGCGGGCTCTCGCCTACATCGAGGCGGGTCACGTCGACGGCGTGCTGCTCGTCTCGGCGCACAGCGGACAGCGGCTCATCAGCGACATCGTGGACTCGAAGGTCCCGGCCATCGCGTGTGGCATCCCGCTCGGGTTCCAGAAGCGCCTCGGTTACGTGGCCGCCGACGACCTCGAGGGCGCCCGCGAGATGGTGGCGCACCTGCGTGGCCTCGGTCGGGAGCGGATCGCGACGATCGCCGGACCCGAGGACACCCCGGGCGGTGTCACCCGGCTCGAGGGCTACCGGCTCGAACTCGGCGAGGCGTTCGACGACCGGCTCGTCCGGCACGGCGACTACGGCCGCGCGAGCGGTGAAGCGGCGATGCGCGAGCTGCTCGAGGCCGACCCGACGATCGACGCCGTGTTCGTCGCCAACGACCGCATGGCGGCCGGTGCCATCGACGCTCTGCAGGCGGCCGGTCGGCGGGTGCCGGAGGACGTCGCCGTCGGCGGCTTCGACGACTCGAGCATCGCGGTCGGCACCGACCCCGCGCTCACGACGATGCGCCAGCCGTTCGAGCGGATCAGCGCCGAGATGGTGCGCCTCCTCCTGCAGGTCATCGAGGGCGAGCGTCCCGCGGCGATCACGCTCCCGACGGAACTCGTGGTCCGCGACTCGGCGTGAGCGGGCGGCGTTCCGGTCCCTGAGCTCCCCGTCCGGTCCCTGAGGTCCCCGTCCGGTCCCTGAGCTTGTCGAAGGGCGCACTTCGACAGGCTCAGTGACCGCGTGTGGCTCAGTGACCGCGTGTGGCTCAGTGACCGAGTGCGGCTCAGTGACCGGGGCGCGGGCGTGCGCAACCCCAGGACGATCGGCGGTTGCTCGGTCAGGATGGAACCATGAGCGACCAGTCCGACACCACCACCCAGCCCGATCCCGACACCGTACCCGGCATCCCGGACGCGGAGTCGCTGGAACCGACGAAGCGCACCATCGCGATCCTCGGCGCCAACGGCGACCTGGCCAAGCGGCTCCTGATCCCCGGCCTCGGCGAGGTCGTCGACGCCGCCCGCGACATCTCGCTGCAGATCATCGGTGCCGCCCGCACGCCGCAGCCAAACGAGGAGTGGCGTGCGACCGTCCGCGCCAGTCTCGAGGATGCCGGCATCGGGGCCCGGACCGTCGACGCGCTGGTGTCGACGACGGAGTTCATCCCGACCGACGCCTCCGACCCCGACGAACTGCGTGCGCTGCTCGACGCCTGCACCGGCTCGCCGATCCTCTACATCGCGCTCCCGCCGTCCGCCGGGCGCAAGGTCGCCGAGGCGCTCGCGCAGATCGACCTGCCCGACGACCTCCTCATCGCCATCGAGAAGCCCTTCGGTGACGACCTCGCTGACGCCCAGGCGCTCAACGCGGCGCTCGCCGAGGTCGTGCCGGAGGAGCGTCTGTGGCGCATCGACCACTTCCTCGGCAACGCGACCGTGCTCGGGATGCTCGGCCTCCGCTTCGGCAACCGACTCCTCGAGGCGGGCTGGAACGCGGAACAGATCGAGAAGGTGGAGATCCTCTACGACGAGGAGCTGGGGCTCGAGGGTCGTGCGGCGTTCTACGACCAGACCGGCGCTCTGCGCGACATGCTGCAGAGCCACCTGCTCATGGTCCTCGCCCTCACCGCGATGGAGCGGCCGGACGCGGTGACGCCGACCGACGTCCACGACCGCATCGCCGAGGTCCTCGGCGCCGTCCGGCTGTGGAAGGACGACCCGTCGACCGCCCGTCGCGCCCGCTACACCGAGGGCCGGGTCGGCGACCGGCTCTTCCCCTCCTATGTGGACGAGCCCGACGTCGACGCCTCCCGCGAGACGGAGACGCTCGCACAGCTCCTGCTCCAGGTCGACACCCCGCGCTGGCAGGGCGTGCCGTTCGTCCTGCGCTCCGGCAAGGGCATCGGCGATCCACGCCGTGAGGTCGCCGTCCACTTCCGACCCTCGGCCGCGCCGGCGGGGCTCGACGCTCCCGACGGACACTCCGACACCGTCCTCCGGATGTCACTCAAGGGCGGTGCGGTGCACCTCGACCTCATCGTGACCGGAGCCGACGACGTCGACGGCCTGCGCCGGGTCGAGCTCGAGGCCGATCCCGGAGCCGCGACCCTGAGCGCCTACGCGCAGGTGCTCGCCGGCCTCCTGCAGGAGAACACGCTGCTGTCGGTGCGCGGCGACATCGCCGAGCAGTGCTGGCGCATCGTCACCCCGGTCGTCACCGCCTGGGCCGCCGGCGAAACGCCGCTCGAGGAGTACGAGGCGGGGAGCGCCGGTCCGACGGACTGGTGATCGGGCGCTGACGCCGTGCTGACCGCCTGACACGAAACGACCCGCGCCGAATGATCGGCGCGGGTCGTTTCGTACAGCGGGCGGTCACGGCGACGGCTTCAGGACGACCTTGATGCAGCCGTCCTCCTTCTTCTGGAACGTCTCGTACATCGCCGGAGCATCGGCGAGCGGCACCCGGTGGGTCGCGAGGTCGAGCACGCCGAGCGGATCGGCGCTGTCCTCGACGAGTGGGAGCAGCGTCGGAATCCAGCGGGCGACGTTGCACTGACCCATCCGGAGTGAGACCTGCTTGTCGAACATCGACTTCATCGGCATGATGTCCGCCTCACCGGCGTAGACGCCGCTCAGGGACACGACGCCGCCACGGCGGACGAGCTCGAGCGCGGTGTGCAGGGCGGCGAGCCGGTCGATGCCGGCGTGCTCCATGGCCGGTCGCGCGATCGCGTCGGGCAGCACGCCGACGGCCGTCTGCGCCGCAGCCGCGATCGGTGAGCCGTGGGCCTCCATGCCGACGGCGTCGACGACCCCGTCCGGGCCGCGTCCACCGGTGGCGTCGCGGAGCTCAGCGACCACGTCGTCCGAGAGGTCGAGGGCACGGATGCCGTAGCGCTCGGCGAGGGCACGGCGCTCCGGCACCGGGTCCACGGCGAAGACCTCGAGACCGCGGTGCTTGGCGATGCGAGCCGCGAGCTGGCCGACCGGGCCCAGGCCGAGCACGGTGATCGAGCCGCCGTCCGGCACCCCGGCGTACTCGACGCCCTGCCAGGCGGTCGGGAGGATGTCACTTAGGTAGAGGTAGGACTCGTCGGGCAGGTCGCGACCGACGACGATGCAGTTCGCGTCGGCGAGTCGGACCTGCAGGAACTCGGCCTGTCCGCCCGGCACCTGGCCGTAGAGCTTCGTGTAGCCGTACAGGGAGGCGCCGCTGCCGTGCTCCTTCACCTGGGTCGTCTCGCACTGCGACTGCAGCCCGTTGCGACACATGAAGCACTCGCCGCACGCGATGGTGAAGGGGATGACGACCCGGTCGCCGACCGCGACGCGGGTGACCTCGGAGCCGACGGCTTCGACGACACCCATCGTCTCGTGGCCGAGGACGTCACCGCGGTCGAGGAACGGGCCGAACAGTTCGTAGAGGTGGAGGTCGGAGCCGCAGATGGCTGCCGAGGTGACACGGATGATCGCATCGGTGGGGGCGGTGATCGCGGGGTCCGGGACGGTCTCGACCGACACCGACCGGCGACCCTGGTACGTGAGTGCGCGCATGGATGCTCCTTCGTCGTTGTCCATCCACCCTGCGCCTCCCGGGCGTCGGGTGACTGGGGGTGGACGTCTCGTCGGAGGGCTGATACGAGCTCAGCGTGCCGCGTCGGCGGCCACGCGCTGGAGGCTGGCGAGCACCGACCGGACCGCGGATCGCGCCATCGCCTCCGGTCTCGCCAGGACGTCGACGTGTCGGACGAGGACCGCGCCGGCGACCGGTCGGAGGACCATGCCGTCGACGGCCAACGGTGCCGCCGTGGTGCGCGGCATGACGGCGATCGCCGCCCCCGTGCGGACGACCTGGGCGGCGACCGAGAACTCGTTGATGCGGTGGTCGATCCGCGGCGCCCGGCCGCTCAACGCGCCCAGGTGATGGAGGACGCCGGCGAGCGGGAACCCCTCGTGCGTGGAGATCCAGCGTTCGTCGCGCAGATCCTCCGGTCGCAGCTCCGACCGTGCGGCCAGCGGATGCGCCTCGTGCATCGCGATGTCGAGGGGTTCGACGAGCAGCGGCGTCACGACGAGGCGGTCGAGCGGCCAGGCCGGCTCGTGCGGGAGCCGGTGGGCGATGACGAGGTCGTAGTCCGCTGTGAGACCGGCGAACCGGTCCTGCGCGACGTCGGCGTCGGCGAGGAGGAGCCGCGGAACCGGACCGGTCGCGTCGGCTCCGGGGATGGGGCCGCCCGCGAGCAGCGGTCCGAAGAACGCCAGCCCCGCGCTGTGGAACGCGGAGACGCTCACGGGGCGCTGCTCGTGTTGGAGGAAGGAGTCCACGGCGTCCCTGGCCTCGGCGAGTGCCTCCTCGACGCGCGCGGCGGCGACGGCCAGGGCTTCGCCGGCCTCCGTGAGGACGAGGCGGCGCCCGTGCTTCTCGGTGAGCGGCACCGGCATGGTGGCCTGCAGCGCGGCGAGCTGCTGCGACACGGCCGAGGCGCTGACGTGCATGGCTGCGGCGACCGCGGCGACGCTGCCACGGTCGCCGAGTTCGCGGAGGAGGCGGAGGCGCGCGGGATCCATAAGTCATTCCTTCATCGTCGATCCAGACACTGCCTGTTGTTCTGTCGTGTCCGTCTCCTGGAGAGTAGCGGCATGGCCCGCCGCGCACCCTCCGAACTCATCGTCGACGTGCTGCTCGTCGGGGTCGCGGCGGTGTGGGGCGCCAGCTTCCTCGCGGCGAAGGACCTCGCCGCCGTCACCGGTGTGCCGGCCGCGGTCGCCCTGCGGTTCCTGGTGGCGGTGATCGCCATCGGGCTCATCTGTCTCGTGCGACGGGAGCGGCTCCCTCGCGGACGGGGCCTGCTGATTGCGGCGGCACTCGGCTGCTCGCAGGCCGCGATCATCGGCCTCGAGACGTGGGGCGTGCACCTGACCTCGGCGACGAACGCCGGGCTGCTCATCAGCCTCGCGCTCGTCATGACGCCGGTGCTCGACGGTGTCGCGTCGCGGTCCTGGCTCCCGAGGTCCTACTTCGTCGCCGCGGTCGCAGCCGTGGTCGGTGTCGCGCTGCTCGTGTCGGACGGCGGTCTCCGCGCACCCACCGTGGGCGACGCGCTCGTGATCGCTGCCGCCGTCGTCCGTGCGGTGCACGTGACGTCGAGTGCGCACCTGACGCGAGGTCGAACCGACAGCACGCTCGGCGTGGTGTTCGTCCAGATGCTCGTGTGCGCCGGGGCGTTCAGCCTCATCGCCGGTGACGGTCTCGCTGCGGCTGTCACGCTGCTCGATCTGCGCGGCTGGCTGGACGTGCTGTTCCTCGGTCTGCTGTGTTCCGTGTTCGCCTTCGTCGTCCAGCTGTGGGCGGTGCGGCGGACCTCGGCGTCGCGCGCGAGCATCCTCATGGGGACGGAACCCGTCTGGGCGCTCCTCGTCGGCGTGCTCATCGCGGGGGAGGTGATCGGCCCGCTGGGTGCGCTCGGTGCGGCGCTGATCATCGTGGCGAGCTATGTCGGTCAGGCGATCGAACGCCGCCACCGCGCGCGGACGACCGGCACGGCACCCACGGTGCAGCAGGAGCCAGCGCCCGTCTGACGGGGTCTACAGCGTGGTCGCCGCGCTCGTGAGCGGCGTTCCCAGCGGTGCTGCGTCCTCGATCCGGCATACGCGGACGTCGATCTCGCGGATCGGCGTCCCCTTCATCGACGTCGCGAGCACCCTGCGGATCGCATCGCCGACGAGACGGAGGGTCGCCGGGACCGGAGCCCCGTCGGTCACGCCGATGGTCGCGCCGATCGTCAGCGCGCCGTCGGCTCCGCGACCGACCATCACCTTCGTCGGCTCCTCGTCGTCGCGACCGACCGCATCGGCGACGGTCCGCAGGACCGCACGGATCGGTGACCCGGACGCGTAGACCGTCGTGACCCCTGGTGTCGCGGCGACGACGGCGGTGAGCTGCTGCGAGAGCGCGGCATCGGTGTCCATCAGGAGTCCTCCGGCCGGGCGACGCGCTGCGTGTGGATGTCGATGATCGTGACGTCGACGGCGACCACGTTGAGCTCGGTGTGCGTGGCCAGTTCCGCGACGACGCGATCCCGGATGAGCTGCGACAGCCGTTCGAGGTTGTTACCGAACGCGGCGGAGGCGGTGATCGCCACCGTGATCGGCGCGTCCAGGGTCGTCACATCGCCGTCGAGGCGGACCCGACCGACGATGACCCCGCCGACGCTGTCGCCCACCCCGCGGATCAGGGTACGGACGGAGCCTTCCGTGATGCGCAGGTGCACCTCGGGGTCCGGGTGCCTGAGCGGGATGTCCCGACCGGCGTGCGCCTCGAGCGAGATGTTCTGGAGCACCGCGTGCATCCAGGAGCGGTCCTGCTCGGAGTGCGTCGCCGCCTCCGACTTGAGCAGCGCCCAGGTCTGGGTGCGCAGCCGGAGGAGGGCGTCGAGGGCGAGTTGGCAGCCGGGGGAGGCTTCGATGTCGGGGTCGAGGGGCTCGCGGCCGTTGTCCAGGTAGTCGGAGAGCTCGTCGATGGTGTGCCCGTCGAGGTCGGCGCCGGCCAGGCCGTCGAGCATGGACTCGTGGTCGTCGTCGTTCATCGCCACACCTCCATCTCCCGCAGGACGGTCTGTCTGGCCCGCGCGAGCTGGCCGCGCACCGTCGACGTCGGGACCCCGAGCGACTCGGCGATCTCGACGTACGACAGCCCTCCCGTCTCCTTGAGCATCCAGCACTCGCGCTGCATGGCGGGGAGTCGGTCGAGGATCGAAGCGAGCGCGCTCATCTGCATGCGCACCTCGACGACCCGTTCCGGGGACTGATGGGACGGGGCGGGGGCATTCCAATCCTCGATCTCGCTGTGTTCGCGGCGGCGTCTGATGCGGTCGATCGCCCGGTTCGAGACCATGCGCATCAGCCAGGACTTCACCGCGTTCGGGTCGTTCAGTCGGTCCAGCTGGCCCCACGCCTGGATGAGGACGTCCTGCACGACGTCCTCCGCCTCCGACTGGTTGCCCAGCACGCGGACGGCGTAGGCACGCATGAGCGATCCGTGCCGGAAGACGAGGACCTCGAAGGCGGTGGCGTCTCCGTCGGCTGCACGCTCGGCGAGGATGCCGTCCGGGAGGACCTCGAGCGAGCGCTTCACGGTGTGGCTAGAGGACGGCGAACGCGGTGAAGGCGACGGCGGTCGCGGACACGATCGCGGACGCGGCGACAGCGGCGACGTACGGAAACTGGAGCGTCTTCGTCGGGCCGTTCTCCACCGCCTCCTTGGCGCGGAGCAGCGAGACGAAGACCCCGAGGTCCTTGCCGGTGCTCGAGGCGGCGACGAAGCGGCCGTCCCGGAACTCGACCATGCCGGCGTACTCACCGTCGACCGAGGCGACCCAGAGGGTCGCATCCGGCTCAGCCCAGGCGACCGTGGTCCCTGTGCCTCGCTCCAACACCGTGCTCATGACTGCTCCTTGCTCAACGTTCGTGTTGTTAGAGAATCTAGTTATTCATGCGTCTGCATGTACCCCACTTGACATCGCGATCCTGACTCCGCTAGACAATCTCGTTACGAGAACCACTACTGTTGGACTTCATGACCGCCCAAGCCGTTGACGCCCAGCACTACTGGTACGAACAGGACGAGCACGAGCGTGGCCGCCGCATGCTCGAGGCCATGCGTCTGTACCGCGCCGCCGAGGCAGCCATGCGTCGTCGGACGCGCGACGAGATGCACATGGGGGAGAACGACCTCCTCGCGCTGCGGTTCATGCTGCGCGCCAAGCAGGAGCACCGCCTGGTCAGCCCCACGGATCTGGGCGCCTACCTCGGCATCAAGACCTCATCGGTCACGGTCATGCTCGACCGCTTGGAGGCAGCGGGTCACGTCGTCCGTCGCCCGAGCGAGACCGACCGTCGCCGCGTCACCGTGTCGACCACCGACTTCGCCGACTCGGAGGTCCGAAAGACCTTGAGTCACATGCACCACCGCATGATGGAGGCGACCACCGGGATCGAACCGGAGATCGCTGCGGGCATCGTCGACTTCCTCGACCGCATGCGCGAGGCCGTCGACTCGATCGACCGCACCGAGCCCGAGGGGCAGCCGCAGCACTGAGCCGCCCCGGCACTTGCCGCGAGCGGCACAGGCGCAGGCCGCCACCGGCAGAGCGAGAGTCTTCGGCCTACCCAGCGTGGACTGGTCACTTGTATGGTCAACATATGGAATATCGTGCCCTCATCGACCATGTCGAGAGTCATTCGCAGCAAACGGCGCATCCCATCACTGTCGGCATCTCGGGCTACTGCGGCTCAGGGAAGTCGACACTCGCGCGAAGTCTGGTCGCGGAACTCCCACGGGCGGCGCGCATCAGGGGCGACGACTTCCTCGACCCGGCTCGCTCGCACAGGCGGTCATCCGACTGGGACGGGGTAGATCGTCGACGCCTCGTGACCACCGTGTTGGATCCGTTCCGGGCGCGTCAAGAGAGCGAGTTCCGTCGGTATGACTGGTCGGCACGGGCCCTCGGCGCGCCGGAGTCGCTCCCGAAGGCGGAGATCCTCGTGGTCGACCTCATCGGGCTCCTGCACCCTGAGGCGCTTCCCAGTCTCGACGTGACCGTGTGGTGTGATGTCGACCTGAACACCGCCGCCGAGCGCGGAATGGCTCGCGATCAACGACTCGGCCGCGACCACGAATCGTTGTGGCGCGATGTCTGGCTCCCGAATGAGATCGACTTCGCCGAGCGTTTCGGCCCGCGTGCGTCCGCGACCATCCTGCTCGACGCGTCGTCGAGCGCCGTTGCATCAAGCGGCGATCGCAGATACGAGGCGGGCCGCACGGTCTGATCCGTGTGACCCGCCTCCGAACGTCTTCGACGATTTCGACCGCGCGCTGCGGGCCCTCCAGGCACCGCTCGAGCCGACTCTCAGAAGTCCCCGACCTTCGATGATCCGATGGTAATCGAGCACGTGTCGGACGACCGATGCTTGAACGGTCGGACCGCTTGTGCTACCCGGGATCGTGCCGGTGGCTGTGCCTCAGTTGTCGGCGGACAGCTCCGGGTAGTCGGCCTCCGGCATCAGCTCGAGCCCCGCCGGCGTGTAGGTGCGGTCGAGCATGGCCTGCAACCAGGCACGGTTGAGCGCGACCGGGCGGGAGCCGGTGAACCGGAAGACGATCGGGACGCCGGTCTCGATCCAGATCGCGTAGCGGCCCGAGCCGTGCGCGGGGTCGATGGTCCACGAGAGGAGGAACGCCTCGCCCTTGCGGAGCTTCGAGACGACGACCATCTGCACATGGGCGAGGGTCCGGTCCTCGAGTTCGAGTGCTTCGTTCCCGTACCGCAGCGTTCCCATGTTCCCCAGCCCCCTGTCGTCGTGTGCACGGTGGATCACCGCGCCGACAATTCTGGCAGTTCCCGTCCACGAGCTGCGAACCCGAGGGGTGGGGGCACCGGTCAGTCGGCGTCGAGGACGGCGTCGAGGAGGCCCGGGAACCGGGTGTCGAGGTCGTCACGCCGCAGGGTGAGCGTGCGGTGGCGACCGTTCGGCTCGTTCCGGATGACGCCGGCCTCGCGGAGCACCTTCATGAGGTGGGACTTCGTCGACTTCGGGATCGTGGGGTCGAGGGCCGTGCAGTTCGCGGCGTCCATCGGGCCGTCGCGGAGCTGCCGCACCATCTCGAGTCGGTCGGGATCGCTGAGCGCGAAGAGCACGGCCGGCAGCTCGATCGCCTCGCGGTCGGGGTGCGTGAGATCGGCGGGTGCGGGCATGGTTCGATAATAGTTGAACAATCAGCGGAAAGCGCGTATCGTCCAATCGTTCGATATTTTTGGAACCAAAGGATGCCGCCCCGTGCAGACGACGACCCCGTCACCCTCGACCCGACCCGTGCCCACCGCGGCCACCGGTGTGCCCGCGATTCCGCGCCGTCGCTTCGGCTTCGTCCTCGCTGGGCTCGGCAGCACGCTCATGCTCGCCGGCGCCAGCGCTCCGTCACCGTTCTACCCGGAGCTCCAGGAGCGGCTCGGCATCGGCCCGATCGGCGTCACCATCGCCTTCTCGGCCTACGCGCTCGCCCTGCTCGTCGCGCTCCTCACGATCGGCTCGGTCTCGGACCACCTCGGACGTCGCCCGGTCATCACCGCAGGGTTCGTCGTGCTCGCCGCGAGCATGCTGCTCCTCTGGCACGTCGACTCCGGAGCGCTGCTGTACCTCGCCCGCGTGCTCCAAGGTCTCGCCAGTGGGGCACTGCTCTCGACCCTGTCGGCGACCATCATCGATCTGGCCCCGCCCGAGCGGCCACGCGCGGCGACCCTGCTGAACGCCATCGCACCGATGATCGGTCTCGCCTCCGGCACGATCCTCGCGGGCGTCCTGCTGCAGACGGTCGCCGACCCGTCGAGCTGGACGTTCCTGCCGCTGGCGGTCGCCTACCTGCTCATCGCGGCGTCCATCTGGATCGTGCCGGAGACCTCCGCCCGCGCTCCCGGATGGGCTCGCGCCATCCGTCCCCGCGCAGCCGTCCCCGTCGACGCCCGACGGTTGTTCGTCGTGAGCATCCCGATCGTCCTCGGCGGGTGGGCGACCGGCGGGCTGTTCCTCTCCCTCGGGCCGAGCATCATGCACACGGAACTCGGCGTGGACGGCCAGCTCGGAGGGGCGCTCCTCATCGGGCTGCTGCCGGCCGCTGGGGCCGTCGCCGCCGCGGTGCTGCACCGTCGCCGACCCGTCGTCGCGGCGGTCTACGGGGCGTCCGCGTTGTCCGCCGGGACCGTGCTCCTCCTCGTCGCGCTGATCCTCGGGTCGCTCCCGATCGCGGTGGTCGCCGTCGTGATCGCCGGCACCGGGTTCGGCACGGCGTTCATGGGCACGATCGCCTCGCTCGTCCCGCTCGCGCCGGCCGACGAACGCGCTGAGCTGTTCGCCGCGCTGTACATCGTCGCCTACCTGTCCTTCGGGGTCCCGGCCGTCATCGCGGGTCTCCTCGCCTCGGCGATCGGGCTCCACGCCACGGTCCTCGGCTACGGCACGGTCGTCGCGATCGCCGCGGGCACCGCCGCCGTGGTGCGTGCCCGATCAGCGCGCTGACGGCCCCTCGGCGAGGCGATCGAGGAGGGTCGACGCGCGGTACGGGATGACCTCGATGAGCGAGACCTTCGTGTTCGTCCGGACCACGCCCGGAGCCGCGAGCAGCACACCGGCGATGCGGTGCAGGTCCTCCGTGTCGTGGGCCACGACCTTCGCGAAGAGGTCGGCGTCGCCGGTGGTCGCGTGCACCTCGACGATCTCCGGGATCGACTCAAGGGCCGCGTAGGCCTCCGTCGCGAGGTCCTGCCGGATGGAGATCTCGATGAACGCGGTGAGGGGGTAGCCCAGCGCCGACAGTCGCACCCGGCGACTCGGGGCGCCGAGTGCGCCGCTCGTCTCGAGTCGACGCAGGCGGGCGTGGACGGTGTTCCTCGCGACGCCGAGGGTGCGTGCGAGGGCGAGGGCCGTCATGGACGGGTCGTCGTCGAGCGCGGTCAGGATGCGCGCGTCGAGGTGGTCGATGGTCGCGGGATGAGGCATGTTGCTCACTCTCGGGCTGGAAATCGAGCACGATGACCACTGCACTCTACTCGTCTTGCGCAAGACGATGAGCTGACGCATCGTTGGCGGAATGAGCACCCAGCAGCCGAGCGCCGCGACGTCGAGCGCGCAGCAGGCTCCCCCCACCCCTGCCCCGGCGCCGTCTCCGGTCCGACACGGGGTGGTCGAGGACATCCTCGGCCTGCTCGTCGGCGTCACGGTCGTGTCGTTCGGCCTCTTCATCCTGAAGGCGGGATCGGCGGTGACCGGCGGGACGGCCGGCCTGTCGCTCCTCGTCAGCTACCTCGCGCCCGTGCCGTTCCCGGTGCTCTTCATCGCGATCAACCTGCCGTTCTTCCTGCTCGCGATCCGCGGCAAGGGCTGGGTGTTCACGCTGCGGAGCGGCGGCGCGATCGTGCTCGTGTCCGTCCTGTCCGGGGTGCACCCGCTGTTCCTGCCGGTCGGACACATCGACCCGTTCTACGCGGCCGTCGTCGGTAACGTGCTCTGCGGCGTCGGCATCCTGATCCTGTTCCGACACCGGGCGAGCCTTGGCGGGTTCAACATCGTCGCGCTCATCCTGCAGGACCGCTTCGGCATCCGTGCCGGCTACGTCCTCATGGCCGTCGACACCGTGGTGGTGCTCGTGTCGCTCGTCGCCGTGCCGCCGCTCAACGTGCTCGTCTCGGCGCTCGGTGCGGTCCTCCTGAACCTCATCCTCGCGCTCAACCACCGGCCGGGCCGCTACCTCGGGGTGTAGGGCAGGAGATCCGCCCGGCAGCAGGACGCGCTGCTCGCGAACGTCCTGCTACCGCGCTGATGTCCTGCTGCCGCGCCTCCTGCTTGTCGGCGCCTACTGCTTGTAGGAGGACAGGAAGTTGCCGAGCCGCTCGATCGCGTCGGTGAGGACGCGCTCCTCCGGCAGGGTGACGACCCGCAGGTGGTCGGGGTCCGGCCAGTTGAAGCCCGTGCCCTGGACGAGCAGGATGTGCTCCGCCACGAGCAGATCGTGGACGAGCAGCTCGTCGTCGTGGATCTCGTGGACCTCCGGGTCGAGGCGCGGGAAGGCGTAGAGCGCACCCATCGGCTTCGTGCAGGAAACGCCGGGGATCGAGTTGAGGCCGGCCCAGGTGGCGTCGCGCTGCTCGAGCAGGCGACCGCTCGGTGCGATCAGGGCGTCGATCGACTGCACGCCGGAGAGCGCCGCCTGCACCGCGTGCTGCGCGGGCACGTTCGGGCACAGGCGCGTGGACGCCAGGAGGGTGATGCCCTCGAGGAAGCCGCGCGCGTGGTCACGCGGCCCCGTGATGACGAGCCAGCCGGACCGGTAGCCGGCGACGCGGTAGGTCTTCGACAGGCCGTTGAACGTGAGGCAGAGGAGGTCGGGGGCGACGGTCGCCATCGGGATGTGGACGGCGTCGTCGTACAGGATGCGGTCGTAGATCTCGTCGGCGAGCAGCAGCAGCCCGTGCTCGCGTGCGACCCCGGCGATCTGCTCCAGCACCTCGCGGGAGTACACCGCACCCGTGGGGTTGTTCGGGTTGATGACGACGATCGCCTTGGTGTTCGGCGTGATCTTGGAGCGGATGTCCTCGATGTCCGGCGCCCAGTCTGCTTCCTCATCGCAGCGATAGTGCACCGGGGTGCCGCCCGCGAGGCTCGTCATCGCCGTCCACAGCGGGTAGTCGGGCGCGGGGATGAGGACCTCGTCGCCGTCGTCGAGCAGGGCCTGCATCGTCATCGTGATGAGCTCGGAGACGCCGTTGCCGAGGAACACCCACTCAGGGTCGACCCGCGGGAACCCCTCCATCTCCTCGTAGCGGTAGGAAACAGCCTGGCGCGCGGAGAGGATGCCGCGGCTGTCGCTGTACCCGTGGGAGTGGGGGAGCGCGGCGATCATGTCGCGCACGATCTGGTGCGGTGCCTCGAAGTCGAAGATGGCGGGGTTGCCGGTGTTGAGTTTGAGGATGCGGTGCCCGTCGGCCTCGAGACGCACGGCCTCGACGAGGGCCTTCCCCCGGATCTCATAGAGGACGCTTTTCAGCTTGGAGGACTGGTCGAGGGTGCGGCGGGTGGTCATCCCCACAGGCTACTGCGGCGACCTGCGCGCGTGGCAGTGCCGATTGCAGGATCGCGGCTCCCGCGGTCGGCTCCGGTGTCAGGCGACCATGGCCTCGAGGCGGGCGAGGAGCACCGGACGAGCAGGCCGTGCCGTGCGGACGACATCCAGCGCGGTGCGGCCGTCGGCGAGGTCGACGGCCGGGTCAAGGCCAGGCGCGGCGAGGAGTACGTCGTACAGCGGTTCGAGCCGACTTTCGGGGAAGTTGCCCTGCCCGGCGAGCGCGGTCAGCGGCACACCGTTCGCCGGTGACGACGCGTTGACATCGGCACCCGCGCTGATGAGTGCGCCGAGCACCCGGGCGTCCTGCTCGGCCTCCCGCGCGCCGGAGCGGTCGAGCGCGAGGTGGAGGACGCTGTCGCCCTCGGCGGTGAGCAGGGCGACGTCGGCACCGTCGGCCAGCAGCTGCGGGACGAACGTGGAGCGGACGGTGAGGTCGGGATTGCGCAGAACGGCGTGGAGCAGGCTGTCGCCGTTCTCGTCGACCGCGGACGCGAGGCCTGGGGTGTAGACGGCTCGGAGCTCGTCGAGGTTCTGCCAGGTCGCCGTGCGGGTCACCGCCTCGGCGGCGGGGGCGAGTCCGGCCGCATCCAGATACACCGTCACCAGGTCGAACAGCTGCGGCCGCCGGAAGCGACTCGAGCGCGCGCGGTCGAGCACCGAGTGCCCGTGCGGGTCGGGCGCGAGGAGCTCGAGGCCCGGCTGGTCGAAGAACGCACGGTAGTAGGGTTCGAGCTCCGCTTCGGACAGCTTCGGGTGGTCGACCTCCTCCACCGGGCGGCGCTGGTGTCGTCCGGCGGGCCGGTTCACGTCGGCACCGGCGGCGATGAGGCGACGGACGAGCGGAGGGTCGACCTCGGGGTCCCGGGCGCGCTGCGCCAGCAGGACGTGCAGCAGCGTGTACCCCTCGTCGAGGACGACCGTCGCATCCGCCCCGTCGTCAAGGAGCCGCCCGGCGATGAACGCGCGCGTCGCCGGATCCTGGTTGGACATCGCCTCGGCCACCAGCGGCAGGCCGGTCGAATCGGTGTACGAGGGCCACGTCCCGGGGTCGTAGGCCGCCTCGAATTCCTCGATGCTCGCGCGCTTCAACCAGTAGGGGCGGACCACCATCGGGACATCCTCCGATCAGGCGGCACCGGCGGAATGGGCCGCGTCCACCAGCCTAGGCGGACGCCCCGCGCGCTGTCCCGCTGGGCACCCGCTGTCAACAACGGGGACACGATTCGTCCACGTTCAGGGTAGAGGAGTACCGTCAGACGCTGGCGGTCAAGACTGCCTGGTCAGAGGCACGGAGGAATCGTGACCGGAAACGCAACTACCCGATTCGACAATGTGGCCATGTTGTCGGTGGCGAGCACGCTGCCGTCCGCAGTGGTGACCTCGGTCGAGATCGAAGAGGGCCTCGCGGCCGCGATGAAACGCGCCCGCCTCCCGAAGGGCATCCTGCGACGCGTCGCCGGTGTGGTCGAGCGACGACACTGGGGACCCGGCGAGAACTCGGACGACGCCACGGTGTCGGCCGGTCGCCGTGCGCTCGCCGAGGCCGGCATCTCGCCCTCGCAGATCGGGCTCATGATCAACACCTCGGTGACGCGGCAGCACCTCGAGCCCTCCGTCGCCGTCCGCATCCACGACGGCCTCGGCCTGCCGAGCTCGGCCATCAACTTCGACATCGCCAACGCCTGTCTCGGCTTCGTGACCGGCATGACCATGGCGGCCGCGATGATCGAGTCCGGCCAGATCGAGTACGCGCTCATCGTCAACGGCGAGGACGCGAGTGAGGTGCACGCCAACACGATCGAGCGCCTCAGCGGCAGCACCATCGATCGCGACGACTTCATGAGCGAGTTCGCCTCCCTCACCCTCGGCTCCGGGGCCGCCGCCGCCGTCATCGGGCCGGCCGACCGTCACCCCGAGGGGCACCGCATCCTCGGCGGCGTCACCCGCGCGGCGACGGAGTTCAACCACCTCTGCGTCGGCAGCGTCGACGGCATGTTCACCGACGCCCGAGCGCTTCTCAAGGGCGGGCTCGACCTCGTCGTCTCCGCCTGGAAGGAAGCCGCCGGCGACTCGTGGCGCTGGTCGAAGATGGACCGCTACATCACCCACCAGGTGTCGTCCATCCACACGGACTCCATGGTGAAGGCCGCCTCGCTCGACCGCAGCCGTGTGCCGGTCACCTATCCCTACCTCGGCAACGTCGGGCCGGCCTCCATCCCGATCACCCTCGCCGACCAGCAGTCGACGCTGAACAAGGGCGACCGCGTCCTCCTCATGGGCGTCGGCTCGGGGTTGAACACCGGCCTCATGGAACTCGCGTGGTAGCGGGCACGGTCGCCGCGAACGTCGGCCTGCGGACCATGGGCGTGCGCGCCGCCGGTCTGCCGGGCCTGCCCGCGCGGTACTCGCACCGCCTCGACGTCCCCGGTCGACTGGCCGACGACGGTGTGACGAGGAACTGGCACTACCTCGACACCGCCGACGCGCTCAGCGACGCCGGTGTCGAACCGGTCGGCACCATCCTCGCCGTCCACGGCAACCCGACCTGGTCGTACCTCTGGCGCTCGCTCATCACCCGGTCCGTCGAGCAGGCCCAGGCCGGCGGGACCGCCTGGCGCGTCGTCGCCGTCGACCAGCTCGAGATGGGCTGGTCGGAGCGGACCGAGGTCACCCGCACCCTCGAACAGCGGATCGCCGACCTCGCAGCCTTCTCCGACGCGCTCGGCCTCACCGGTCCCGTCGTCACCCTCGGTCACGACTGGGGCGGCGTCATCTCCCTCGGCTGGGCCACCGAGCACCCGGAGCTCCTCGTCGGGTCGATGCTGCTCAACACGGCCGTGCACCACCCCGAGGGCACCCCGATCCCCGCGCCACTGCGGCTCGCCGGCGCTCGCGGCATGCTCGGTGCCGGCTCGGTCCAGACGACCGCCTTCCTCGACACGACGTTGTCGCTCGCCTCCCCGCCGCTCGACCGCGACGTCCGCGACGCGTACCGCAGCCCGTACTCCGCGCCCGCGCGCCGTCGCGGCATCGGCGCGTTCGTCGCCGACATCCCGGCGACCGCGGAGCATGTCAGCTTCCCGCGTCTCGAGCGCCTCGCCGACGACGTCGCCCAGCTCCGCGTCCCGGCGGTCATGCTGTGGGGTCCGCGCGACCCGATCTTCAGCGACCGCTACCTCGACGACCTCGCCGACCGCCTCCCGCACGCCGAGGTCCACCGCTTCGCCGGCGCGGGCCACCTCGTCATCGAGGACGCCCCGGTCGCGGAGTCGCTGCTCACCTGGCTCGACGACCGGCTGCCGCAGGGCGCGCCCGTCGATGCGGCTCCGATGGAGTCCGCCGCCGCTGCGACCGAGCAGCCGGACTTCGAACCGCTCTGGCGGCGACTGGACGAGCGGCGCACCGACGACAGCGATGCGATCGTCGAACAGCGCGGTTCGGGTGCGGCCCGTCGCGTCAGCTGGCGGCAACTCGACGACCGCGTGACACGCCTGGCCGCCGGTCTGCACCGCATCGGTGTCCGGCGCGGCGACCGCGTCTCGCTGCTCGTCACGCCTGGCGCCACGCTCACCGCCGTCATCTACGCCTGCCTGCGCATCGGCGCGGTCGTGGTCGTCGCCGATGCCGGCCTCGGCGTCAAAGGCCTCCACCGCGCGGTCCGAGGCGCGTGGCCCGCCTACGTCATCGGCGAGACCAAGGGCCTCGCCGCCGCGCGTGCACTCGGCTGGCCGGGTGTGAAGATCTCCGCGGCCCGCCTCCCCGGCGCGACTGCGACGGCCCTCGGCGTCTCGCACAGCCTCAAGGACCTGCTCGACGCCCGTACGACGCCCGAGCTGCCCAGCGAACCCGGCCCGACCGACCTCGCGGCGATCCTCTACACCTCGGGATCGACCGGCCCGGCGAAGGGCGTGAAGTACACCCACGCGCAGCTGTCGTCCTTGCGTGACGTCCTCTCGGAACACTTCGCGATCACCGCCGATTCGGGGCTCGTCACCGGGTTCGCGCCGTTCGCGCTCCTCGGCCCGGCGCTCGGAGCCCGTTCCTCGACGCCGGAGATGGACATCTCGGCGCCCCGGACGCTCACCGCTCGAGCGGTCGCTGCGGCCGTGGAGGAGACGGATGCCGACATCGTGTTCCTCTCGCCGGCGGCCATCCTGAACGTGGTCGCGACGGCCGACGCGCTCGACAGTACGGACCGTCAGGCGCTCCAGGGCGTCAGGACCGTGCTCTCGACGGGCGCGCCCGTCAGCCGACAGCTCCTCACGGCACTCGTGGGTGTCCTGCCCAACGCGTCTGCACACGCGGTGTACGGCATGACCGAGTGCCTGCTCGTCTCGGACATCACCCTCGACACGCTGCCCGACGAGGACACCGAGCACACGGGGGTGTGCGTCGGGACGCCCATCGGCGGCGTCGACGTGTGCATCAGCCCACTCGACGAGGCCGGACGCGCCACGGGTGCGCCGACGCAGGACGCGGACCGCCTCGGCGAGGTCATCATCTCGGCCGAGCACCTCAAGTCGCAGTACGACCGCCTCTGGCTGACCGACCGGGCCGCCGTCCGCGACGTCGCCGATGACGGACGCTGGCACCGCACCGGCGATGTCGGGCATCTCGACACCGACGGCCGCCTCTGGATCGAGGGCCGTCTGCCGCACGTGATCGCGACCCAGGACGGACCGATCGCTCCGGTCGGACCGGAGCAGGCGATCGAGACGGTGCCGCTCGTTCGCCGCGCCGCCGTCGTGGGCGTCGGTCCCGAGGGTCTCCGCCAGTGCGTCGCGATCGTCGAGACGACCACGGGCACGAAGCGGGTCCAGCTCGCCGAGGCCCAGCTCGCAGCACAGGTGCGCGACGCTTCACCGCAGCCGCTCGTCGCGGTGTTCGTCGTACCCGAGCTGCCGACGGACATCCGCCACAACTCCAAGATCGACCGCACCCGCCTGTCGGTGTGGGCGGAAGGCATCCTGGCCGGTGAACGGCTGAGCACCCCGTGACGGTCCTCGTCACCGGCGCGAGCGGCATGCTCGGCCGCGAGGTCGCCCTCGAGCTGCTCCGCGGTGGACATCGCGTCCGGGTGTTGCAGCGTGGGCCATCCGCGCTCGCCGACGTCGAGGAGGTGCGGGGATCCATCACCGACGCAGCCGTCGTCGAGTCGGCGATGGACGGTGTCGACGCGGTCGTGCATTTGGCCGCGAAGGTCTCGTTGGCGGGTGATCCGGCGGAGTTCGAGCGGGTCAACGTCACCGGGGCCGAGGTCGTCCTCGACGCGGCCGAGACCGCGGGTGTCTCACGGTTCGTCCACATCTCCTCGCCGTCCGTCGCGCACGGTGGCTCGGCGCTCGTGGGTGTCGGTGCGGAACCGGCCGACCCGGACGCAGCACGCGGGGAGTACGCGCGGACGAAGGCGCAGGGCGAACTGCACGCCCTCGCGCGGGACCGTCGCGGCTTCGCGGTCGTCGTCGTGCGGCCGCACCTCGTCTGGGGTCCGGGTGACCCGCAGCTCGTCGAGCGCATCGTGGACCGCGCCCGCCGCGGCCGCCTGCCGCTGCTCGACGACGGCACCGCCCTCATCGACAGCACGTACGTCGCGAACGCAGCGTCGGCAATCGCGGCGGCGCTCGAACACGCCGAGACGGCACACGGTCGTGCGTTCGTGGTGACCAACGGCGAGCCGCGTCCGGTCGGCGAGCTGCTGGCAGGCATCTGCCGTGCTGCCGGCGTGAAGCCGCCCGCCTTCAGCGTCCCCGCCGGTGTCGCCCGAGCTGCCGGTGGGCTCGTCGAGCGCCTGTGGAGCATCCGCCCCGGCGCCGATGAGCCGCCGATGACGCGCTTCCTCGCGGAGCAGCTGTCGACCGCCCACTGGTTCGACCAGCGCCAGACCCGCGCGGCCTTGCACTGGACGCCGGCGGTCTCGATCGACGAGGGCCTCGAGCGCCTGGCGGCGCACTACCGCGCCTGAATCAGACACCGGGCAGGTGTCCTGCAGTCGGTCACTGATACTCAGAACCAGACCCGCCGCAACGTTCCAGACACCCGAATGCCGGCTCAAGCGGCGGCGGGGTCTGGGCCACAACCGGGCGAGGGAGCCCGGTACAGATCATGTTACGCGCTGAATCCGGTCGTTTCGGCGGAATGCTCGGTCCGTTCGCAAGATGGCTATCCGAACCTCGGTACCGGAACCCAGCCCCGCCGCTGCGATCCAGACATTCGGGTGCCGGCTCAAGCGGCGGCGGGGTCTGGGCCACAACCGGGCGAGGGAGCCCGGTACCGGCGATGCTACCGGTCGCGACGGGCGGTGTCATCAGTGGAATCTCGGCGTCGCGCCCGCCTGATCCACGGTCTACCGTGTGAGTCATGGCGGCGCAACGCGACTCCGAGCCTGGTACCGCGGAAGACGGTGCACCGAGTGAGCACGCGGCCACGCGCCGTCGTCGGATCGTCGGCCGGATCATCGGCGTCGCGGCATTGGTCGCGTTCATCGTGGCGGCACCCGCCGTCGCGCGTCTGCTCGACTTCGGCGTGCGTGTGGGGGAGGGCGCGGCGGTCGAGTCCTCGGTGGAGGGCTTCTACGGCTCCGCCACGCCCACACCGGCCTCGACCGCAGCACCTCCAGGCACGATCGTGCGGAGCGAGCCCGTCGTCGGTGCGCCAGACGGTGCCACGGCGCTGCGGGTCGTCTATCACTCGACCGATGTCGAGGGCGCCGACATCCTCGTCTCCGGTATCATCGTCGCGCCGAGTGGACAGGTGGCGGCCGGGACCCGGACGGTCGTGTCCTGGGCGCACCCGACGACCGGGACCGCACCGCATTGTGCTCCATCGAGTGGTATCGCACCGTTCGCGCTCATCGAGGGACTCACCGACCTGCTCGCGGACGGCAACGTCGTCGTCGCCACCGACTACGCGGGGATGGGGATCCCCGGCCCGGCGTCATTCCTCATCGGCGCGACCGAGGCGGCGAACGTCCTCGACATCGCCCGTGCCGCGCAGCACGTCGAGGGCATCGGCGCCAGTGACCGCGTCGTGCTGTGGGGGCACTCGCAGGGCGGACACGCGGCCTTGTTCGCGGCGCAGCGTGCCGCCACCTACGCGCCCGAGCTCGACGTGCGGGGCGTCGCGGTGGCGGCTCCGGCGAGCGACCTGGCGGCACTCCTTCAGGACGACATCCGCGACGTCTCCGGTGTCACGATCGGGGCCTACGCCTTCAACGCGTATGCGGAGGCCTACGCCGACCGGCTACCGACGGACCCGCTGAGCACCATCCTCTCCCCGGCCGGGGTGGTAGCGGTGCCCCAGATGGCGAAACTGTGCCTCCTCGGGCAGAACAAGGAGCTGCACGACATCGCCGACCCGATGATCGGATCGTTCCTGACGGCGGACCCGGCGACGGCTCCCGTGTGGAGCGAGCTCCTGCAGGAGAACACGCCGACCGAGCGGATCACCGTGCCGCTCTTCGTCGCACAGGGGGCGAAGGACACGCTCATCCGGCCTACCGTGACCGCCGCTTACGTCGCCGCGCAGGAGCAGGCCGGCGCGACGGTCACCTCACACGTCTACCTCGACGCCGATCACGCCACCATCGCCCTCACGGCCCTCTCCGATCTGCGGGGCTGGATGCGCACGCTGGTGCGCTAGCTGATCCGACTCGCCACCCCTGTCGGACGTCTGCTCTAGCGTTGAGCGCATGCGTTCGTTCCGGATCCAGGTGCCCGATGCCGACCTCGAGGACCTGCGGCGGCGTCTCGACGCGGTTCGCCTCCCCGCCGCAATCGGCGACGCCGGCGAGGAGAGCGCCCTCTCGCTCGACCGGTTGCGGGCGCTCGTCGACCACTGGCGGGACGGCTTCGATTGGCGGCGCATCGAACGCGAACTTCAGGATGTGCCGCAGTTCGAGGCGGAGGTCGACGGGCAGCGGCTGCATGTCGCGCGGCTGATGGCGCCGGACGGCGTCACGGTGACGGTCCCGGTGATCGCGTTCCACGGCTGGCCGTACTCCTTCATCGAGATGCTGCCGCTGGCGAAGGAACTCGCAGGACGCACGGTCGACCTCGGCGACGGCCGGACGCTCGGCTTCGAGGTCGTCGTCCCCTCCCTGCCCGGGTACGGGTTCTCAGCACCCCTCGCGGACCGGCCGTTCACCGGCCCGGTGGTCGCCGAACTCATGCACGCACTCATGACCGAGGTGCTGGGGCACGCGAGCTACCTCACCTACGGCGAGGACGTCGGGTCGACGACGAGCGACTGGCTCGCGGCCCTGTATCCCGAATCGGTCATCGGCCAGTTCGCGACGCACGCCGCCTTCCCGTCTGCGTCCCGAGCGCGCGACCTCACCGCCGAGGAGCAGGACTGGCTCCATCGACACGACCAGGAGTGGGCTCGCGGTCTCGCCTATGCGCGGGTGCAGGGCACCAGGCCCGAGATCCTCGCGACGGCCCTGAACGACTCGCCGGTAGGCCTCGCCGCATGGATTGCGGAGAAGCTCCTCGCCTGGGCGGGCGACGGCATCTGGTGGACCGACGACGAGCTGCTCACCACGGTCTCGCTGTACTGGTTCACGCAGAGCATCGGATCATCGTTCCGGCCGTATCGCGACCACCCGAAGCAGCCCGAACTCCCGCTAATCGAGGTGCCCGTGGCCGTCGCCGTGCAGACGGGCGAACGCGGACTCCCGCGCTCCTACGCGGCGAGGGCGTACAGCGACATCCGGAGCTGGACGGAACTGGATCGCGGGGCGCACTTCACGGCCTGGCAGGTGCCGGTCACGGTTGCGGACCGGATCCAGGCGTTCGTGGAGACGCTTCCCATCACCGAGTGATGGCTGCCTCAGCGCTCGTCGTCGCGAAGTGATCGGATCATGCTGCGCAGGACGACGAGTGCCTCCCGCTGCTGATCGGCGGTCAGGCCGCTCAGCATCCTGACCTCGACCGATCGCACGGCGGCGGTCGCCTGCGCGAGGTGCTCACGACCGAGCGGCGTGAGCCGGGTCGGCAGCGCCTTGCCGACGGGAGCCTGCTCGGGGCGGCTGACGAAGCCATCGCGCTCGAGTGCCTGCAGGAGCACGTTCATCGACTGGCGGGTGACGAAGGCGCCGCGGGCGAGGTCGGAGTTCGACAGCCCAGGTCGCTGGGCGAGGAGTTCGAGGCAGGAGTAGTGCGTGATCGTCATGCCGAGTGGTCGCAACACCGCCTCCATCGCTGAGCGGAGCGCGCTCGACGCCTCCTTCAGGAGGTACCCCAGCGAGGTGTCCAGTTCGATCCCGTCTTGACTCATGTCAGTATTCTGACATAGGCTGAGTGTGTCAGATAACTGACACGACACAAATGGACGCACATCATGCCCGTCACCGGACCGGACTTCATCTCCCTCCAGGTCACCGACCTCGACGCCTCGCAGGCCTTCTATGAGCAGTACCTCGGCCTCGTCCGCTCGCAGGCCGGCCCGCCGCACGCGGTCGTCTTCGAGACGTCGCCGACCGCCTTCGCCCTGCGCGACATCGTCCCCGGAACCGATCTCGCCTCCGCACCCCAGCCTGGGATCGGCGCGGCGATCTGGCTGCACGCCACGGACGTCCAGGAGATCCACGACGCCCTCGTCGCCGACGGCCACACGATCGTCTCGGCGCCGATCGACGGCCCGTTCGGTCGCACCTTCACCTTCGCCGACCCGGACGGCTACCAGCTGACCCTCCACGACCACGCCTGAGCTCGTCCGCGTCCGACCGGTCAGAATGGACGGATGCGACGATCGAGAGTGCACGTGATGGGTGCGAGTGGCAGTGGCGTGACCACGCTCGGGCGGGCGCTCGCCGACCACTGGTCCGTCCCGCACGCCGACGCCGACGACTACTTCTGGGTGCCGACCGACCCGCCCTATGTCACCAAGCGTTCTGACGCGGAGCGGGTGCAACTCATGCGCGAGCTGTTCGTACCGCGCGAGGCCTGGGTCCTGTCGGGCTCGATGCCCGGCTGGGGTGACGAGATCGTCGCCGAATGCGACGCGATCGTCTTCGTGACCCTCGATCCGGCGGAGCGGCTGCGGCGTCTGGAGGCCCGAGAGATCGAGCGGCGGGCCGGCGAACCGCATGACGACCGTGCGTGGCGGGAGTTCCGTGAATGGGCGAGCGGCTACGACGACCCTGCGTTCGACGGCCGGAGTCGGGCGTCGCACGAGGCCTGGCTCGTGACCCTGCCGCAGCCGGTCCTCCAGGTCGACAGCGGGCTGTCGCGAGCTGAGCTCCTCGAGGTCGTGCTGGCCTGGGAGCCGCGCTGACGGGTGTCGGTGCCAGAGCGCTGTCAACGGGGTGCCGGCCGCCGGATCGAGGCGCATACTGGAACGGTCAGACTTATCTGACACACGTCGCTTAGTGAGCGACTGCGGCGTGCGGTTCCGACGCTCGAGGAGGATGTCCCACCATGAAGGCACTGCGGTACACGAAGATCGGCTCGGCCCCCGAGGTCGTCGAGATCGAGAAGCCGACACCGGGGCCGGGTGAGATCCTCCTGAAGGTCACCGCCGCCGGTGTCTGCCACTCCGACGACTACGTCATGAGCCTCCCCGAGGAGGACTACCTCGCGCAGCAGTACCCGCTGCCGCTCACGCTCGGACACGAGGGCGCCGGCGTCATCGAGTCGTTCGGTGAGGGTGTCGAGACGAGCCTGCAGATCGGCGACGCGGTCGCCGTCTACGGACCGTGGGGCTGTGGTCACTGCCTGAACTGCTCGCAGGGCAAGGAGAACTACTGCACGAACGCCGTCGCCGAGGGGATCCGTCCTCCCGGACTCGGCAGCCAGGGTTCGATGGCCGAGTACATGATCGTCGACGACGTGCGTCACCTGGTGCCGATCGGCGACCTCGACCCCGTGAAGAACGTGTCGCTCACCGACGCCGGTCTCACGCCGTACCATGCGATCAAGCGCAGCCTGCCGAAGCTCGGTGCCGGCACCTTCGCCGTCGTCATCGGATCCGGTGGCCTCGGTCACGTCGGCATCCAGATGCTCAAGGCGCTCTCCGGCGCGACGGTCATCGTCCTCGACGTGAGCGACGAGAAGCTCGAGCTGGCGAAGCACGTCGGCGCCGACGTCACGCTCATCAGCGACGAGTCGGCCGCGGGCAAGATCCGCGAGCTGACCGGTGGCGTCGGGGTCGACGCGGTGTTCGACTTCGTCGGCGCCAACCCGACGATCGCCACGGCCACCGCGGTCGCCGCCATGGAGGCGGACGTGACGATCGTGGGCATCGGCGGCGGATCGGCGACCATCGGCTTCGGGTCGATCGCCTACGACGCCGCCGTCCGGGTGCCGTACTGGGGTTCGCGGAGCGAGCTCATCGAGGTCTTCGAGCTCGCGAAGGCGGGCAAGGTCGACGTCGAGGTGCAGCCGTACTCGCTCGACGACGCCCCGAAGGCCTACGAGGATCTGCACGCGGGCACGATCCGCGGTCGCGCGGTCATCGTTCCGTAACCACGACTCCCGAAACCGGCGTCCGTCGCACTCGCGGCGGGCGCCGGTTCTGCGTTCCAGTGCACCTCGGCGCAGGGTTCACACCCCGGAAACACTTTCGACACTGCATCGAAACTCCACCCGCGCATACTTTCAATACAGTATCGAAATGAGTCGCGGCGAGGGCAGCGACGCAACCGGAGGAGCATCCCATGACCGTCGTCGAGACCGTTACCACCGTGGAGTCCGTCCGCGCTCGCCTGCAGGAGGCCGGCGTCAAGTACGCGATGGCGAGCTTCGTGGACATGCACGGCAGCATCAAGACCAAGTTCGTACCGCTGTCGCACCTCGAGCGCATGGCCGGGGGATCGGAGCTCTTCACGGGGGCCGCGCTCGACGGCCTCCCGCAGGCGATCAGCGACGAGGAGCTCTCCGCCCGTCCCGACCTCGACAGCGCCGTGCAGTTGCCGTGGCGGAAGGACGTCGCCTTCTTCGCGAGCGACCTCTACACGAAGGGCGAGCCGTTCGAGGCGGCGTCGCGCAACATCCTCAAGCGCCAGCTCGATGCCGCGGCCGAGATGGGCTTCACCTTCAACCTCGGGATCGAGACCGAGTTCTTCGTCCTCAAGGACACCCCGGAGGGCGTGACCGAGGTCAGCGACCGCGACGACCTCGCGAAGCCCTGCTACACGGCGACCGCCGCGCTCGACAACCTCGATTGGCTCACCGAGCTGGTCGAGGCGATGACCGAGATGGGCTGGGGCGTGTACTCGTTCGACCACGAGGACGCCCCGGGGCAGTTCGAGATCGACTTCAACTACTCCGACGCGCTCACCATGGCCGACCGCGCCGTGTTCTTCCGGCTGATGGCCAACGAGATCGTCCGCAAGCACGGCTACTTCGCGACCTTCATGCCGAAGCCGTTCGCCGACCGGAGCGGGTCGGGTGCGCACTTCAACATGTCGCTCGCCGACATCGAGACCGGCGAGAACCTCTTCGAGACCGATGACGACCCGCGTGGTTGCGGCATCTCGGAGCTCGGCTACAAGTTCATCGCCGGTGTCCTCAAGCACGCGCCGGCACTCTCGGCGGTCATCGCGCCGACGGTCAACAGCTACAAGCGGCTCGTGCGTCAGGGCAGCATGTCGGGTTCCACCTGGGCGCCGGTCTTCGTGAGCTACGGCAACAACAACCGGACGAACATGCTCCGCGTGCCGCTCCAGGGCGGGCGCGTGGAGTGCCGGGCGGCCGACATCAGCTGCAACCCGTACCTCGGGGCGGCGCTCATCCTCGCCGCAGGCCTCGAGGGCATCCGTGAGGACCTCGACCCGGGAGCGCCGCACACCGAGAACATGTACGACTACACCGAGGCGCAGGTCGCGCAGCTCGGCATCGGCATGCTGCCGCGCAGCCTCGGCGAGGCGGTCGACGAGTTCGCCACCGACTCGCTGTCGCGTGCCGTGTTCGGCGAGGCGATGTACGACGCGTTCATCGACTACAAGCGCCAGGAGTGGAACGAGTACCAGGCGCACGTGTCGGACTGGGAGACCGCTCGCTACCTGAAGTTCTTCTGATCCCGATGCACCAGGTCCTCGACCTCGGGAGGTTCGCACTGGAGTCCGGCGCGGACCTCCCGGAGGCGCGGCTCGCGTACACGACGCAGGGCGCGCTGAACGCCGACGGCGACAACGCCGTCCTGCTCCCGAGCTACTACACCGGGACGCACGCGAGCTACGAGCCGTGGATCGGGTCGGGCCGGGCGCTCGACCCGGCCCGCTGGTTCATCGTCTCGGTGAACCTGTTCGGCAACGGCGTCTCGACGTCGCCGTCGAACGCGGCTGAGGAGGTGCGCGGTGCCGCGTTCCCCGAGGTCTCGATCGGCGACGACGTCCGTGCGCAACGGCAGCTCGCCGAGCACCTCGGTGTCCACCGCTGGCGGCTGATCGCCGGCTGGTCGATGGGCGCGCTGCAGGCGTACGAGTGGGCGGTGCGGTACCCGGAGTTCGTCGACGCGTTCCTCCCCGTCGCCGGTGCCGCGCGGTGTTCCCCCCACAACGCCGTCTTCCTGGCGGGTGTCGAGGCGGCGCTCCGGGCAGATCCGGCCTTCGATGGCGGCCGCTACACGACACCGCCGCAGGCCGGACTCCGCGCATTCGGGACGGTGTATGCGGGGTGGGCCTACTCGCAGGCGTTCTTCCGCGACGGGACCTACCGAGAGCTCGGGTACGCCGACGTCGCCGACCTCCTCGAGGGCTGGGCGGCCGACCACGAGCGGTGGGACGCGAACGACCTGCTCGCGATGCTGCGCACCTGGCAGCGGGCGGATCCCGGGCGAGGGGTCGAGGGCGGTTTGGCCGAGGCGCTCGGGGGCGTGAGCGCGCGGAGCATCGTCATGCCGTCGTCGACCGACCTCTACTTCACCGTCGAGGACAACGTCCTGGAGTCGGCGATGATGCGTCGGAGCGAGGTGCGGATCATCGAGTCCGACCTCGGTCATGTCGCGGGGCGGCCTGGCATGCGTGCCGCCGAGACGGCCGTGATCGAGGCGGCCATGCGGGAGCTGCTGGCCGAGAGGTGAGCCGCCGCTGGATCTGCGTGGTCACTCTCGCCGAGAACGGATAAGGTGCGAGATGTGTGATTGTGGGTGTGATTCAAGCTGGTAAAGCGCTAAACTCGGAGCATGACGATCACGAACTCGACTCCTGGTCTGGGCGCGTTCCAGCGATCGATCCGTGCGGAAGTGCCTGAACTGGTCGAGGACCTCCGTGGAATCCTCGGAGCCCAGCTGCTCGCCTACCTTGGCAATGTGCGCGAGACCCGAGCCGTTCGGCAGTGGGCGGAGGGAACACGTGTTCCGTCTGCTGCCACCGAGTTGCGCCTCCGGACCGCACTCCAGGTTGCCGGCATCCTCATTGAACGTGACCACCCGCGTATCGCGCAGTCTTGGTTTCAAGGGCTGAATCCTCAGCTCGATGACGAGTCACCGGCTCGCCTGATCCGCGAAGGCGACATCGAAGAGGTCGGCCCGCGGGTGATTGCAGCCGCACGAGCATTCACCGCGGTGGGCTAGTGCCAGCTGAGTCTGAGTCAGGACCTCGATTCGTCTTTCGCGACAGCCCAGGAACGGTTTTCAGAGTCGGTTACGGACCCGACCCATGGGCTTGGACCGATTGGAGCCTCGCCAACGGAGGTCGGTTCACGGGGAGATGGGACTCAGAGGACGGCTCCTATCGAACGCTCTATGCGGGGGGGGGGCTCCCTGTATGGCTGCCTCGTCGAGATCCTGGCCAGGTTTCGGCCGGACCCAGCAGTTGTCGCGGCCATGGCCGCAATAGAGGTGAGTGACAGCGACGACGAGCTCTATCCCACCGTCGATGCAGGAACGGTCGACGCCTCCTGGTTCAGTAACCGCAGGGTGGGTCGCGCAGACCTCGCCGGTCGCTACTGCGACGTGGCGAACTCTCGAACGATCGCAGCTCTACGCGACTCGTTCGCTGCAATGGCCATCCAGGAGTTCGGCCTGAGCGACTTCGACAGCTCAGCGCTGCAGAACAGCCAGCCTCGTGCGCTCACCCAGCGCGTGGGCCGTTTCATTCTCGGGCGAGACGCCAGCGATGGCGGACCGTTCGACGGCATCCAATTCGGATCCCGCCATGGAGCGGACATCGTGCTCTGGGCCATCTTCGAACAGGCGGATGATGGCATCACGAGCGCGAGGCTGGACAACATCGACATCGATGTCCTTCACCTGCAGTCCCCAGATCTTCTGAGAGTGTTGCGCCTCCACAACCTGACCATCGCCTAGTGTCACCACGTCCCATCCGATGGGACGATCGTGAGTGTTCAAGGCCGTCGAGCCGCCCGCCCGTAGGATTGGCGGAGGTGTCCGCGAGCAGGGAGTGGTGATCGATGGCCGGCCGCACAGGAGCATCGCCCGGTCGTCCTCGCGCGAGCGGGATCGCCGCCGAGGATCCTCGTGAGGAGATCATCCAGGTCGCGACCAGGCTGTTCGCGGAGCGCGGGTACGAGCGCACGAGCATGACGATGCTGGCCGAGGCGTGCGGGATGAAGCAGTCCTCGCTTTACTACTGGTTCGCGAACAAGCGCGAGGTGCTGCGGGCGACCGCCGCCTCGAACCGCCAGTCGGTCGGCGCCGCGGAGGCCCTCGGTTCGATCGAGGCTGATGTTCCCGCGAAGCTCTACCGCGTCCTCTACGAGGACGGCATCGCGATCTGCGAGGCGCCCTTCGACTACAACGAGATCGAGCGGCTCGCGGCGGAGCATCCTGACGACCTCGCGTCGTTCTGGGACGACTACCGCACGCTGTTCACGTTCATCGCCGGACTCATCCGCGACGGCGTCGAGCAGGGGACCCTCGTCCTCGGCGGCAGCGAGACGCCGGAGTGGGCGGCAGCGGCCGCACTCCACGCCAACGAGGGCATGCAGAAGGCCTACCGGTACGGTTCCGGCGACATCGCCGCCCAGTACCCGCCGGTCGAGGCCGCCGAGGGTGCGAGCGGGACGGACAGCATCAGGGCCTTCGCGCGACGCACCGCCTCCGCCACCCTCCACAGCCTGTTGGTCGACCGCGCTGCGCTCGCCGACGTCGAGCGCGACGCCCTCGCGCTGGACCTCGCTGTCGGCTAACTCGTCGTCGGGTCGGGACCGCAGGCTCGTCCTGATGAGGGTTAGCGCCTGCATCACGGGGCAGACGGCGACGGCGACGGCTGCGGTCGACAGGGCGGCGAGCGTCAGTCTGGTGGCACGCATCAGGTCACGATCCGGCTGAACGCGTCGTCCCCGATCTCGAAGCTTCCGCGGCCGGTCGCTAGGCTCGCCAGATGGATTGGCTACCGACTACAGCGTTCGTGATCTCCGTGCTCGCGCTCGGCTTGTCTGCGGTCAACTCGTGGGTGAACTAACGGAACCGCGCCGACAAGCAGTCGGTCTGGCTCGCGCTCACTCGGTCGAAAGAGGTTCATATGACGACCTTCGGCACGTTACACCACATACGTCGAGACCTAGACGCTGTCCAACCGGGGTGAGGGCACCGTCATGGCGTCGGAGATCGTTCTGACTCTCGCCGATCGTCGAACCTACGAGTCTCGCACCATCGATCGACTGTTAAGCAACGAGACGGTGAAGGCGGCGCCTGTCTCGTCGCTCCCCATGGAGGGGCAGGGAGCCGAGTCCGGAGGTCCGCCGCGATCCTCGATCGATCTCAACGGCGCAACGGCGCAGGCACCCTGGCGTGGTCCCAACGGGAAGTGGCGAACCTCCCGGGTCACCGTCTTCGAAGCCTGGAAGGACGAGAGCTGAGGCAATGCCACGGGGCCGGTCGGGCCAGCGCAGCATGCCCCTCTCTCTGGGGGTTCAGATTTGTCTAGTGCGCTAGCAGGAAAGTGTCTAGCAAACTAGACTATATTCATGGTTAGCGAACAACCCACCCGGATCATGCTGAAGAAGCTGCGCAAGGCAGGCTTCACGCCAGCACCCAACATGGTGGGTAGCCACCGGAAGTGGTACGCGCCCAACGGAGTCGACTCAGTGTCGATCCCGGAAGGCCACAAGGCCATTTCCCCGGGGGTAGTTCGGCAGATCGACAAGGCGATCGAGGAGAGCAAATGACCAGTTATTCAGCGACGGCAACACGAGACGGCAAATGGTGGATGATCCGCGTTGACGGGATTGACGGGCTCACCCAGGCGCGACATCTCGGCGAGGCTGAGTTGATGGCGCGCGAGTTCGTGGCAGCCAGCACAGACGAAGCCCTTGACAATGTGAGCGTAGAGCTCCGAGTGCTCGAAGCGAACGGTGTCTCGGACATCGCTGATCGGGTCGCTCGCATTCAGGGGGAACGCAAGACGGCGGCTTGGCTTGAATCCTGCGCGCTCGTCGAGACCGCAGGGCTCGCCGCCGAGTTAGTTGGCGCCGACGTTCCCATGCGAGATGTCGGTGTCGTGCTCGGTGTTTCGCATCAGCGCGTCAGTCAGCTCGTGAACAGTGCTTACAGGGAGCGCCTCGAGTCTCCGTTGCCTGGTGTGTCCTGGTCCGCGTACACGCACGCTCTCAATGTGCGCGAGTGCGCCGGCCGCCCGAACTCTGAGGTGGAGATCATCCTCACGCAAGCGAACGAGGCTCTGGACCGCCTGCGAGATGCGCTCGATCGCACTGCGCGCGCCGATGACGAGTCCGCCAGCGAACAACACACCGCCCAGCGAGCGTGAGTAGGCGGCGATGGCCATCTCGGCTATCGCTTCGTGCGTCACGATGTCCGGTCGCTCAACATGGCCTAGCGCAGACGGTTTCGTGGATCTGTAAGCTCGCGAGATGACCCCGTCACCCCTGCCCGTTGCCGTCCCCGTCGGCGGGGTGCCTGAATGGGTGCCGATCGCGGCGCTCATAGTGTCTGTATTCGCGCTGCTATTCACAGGGGTGACTTCAGTGGTCGCGTACCGGAACCGCGCGGACGCGAAGACGGTAGTTATGTCGCTCGTCCGGTCCAAGCGCAAGGTCTCGACGACTCATATGCAGAACACCTACTCAGGCCATGTCGTGGAGTGGACGCTCTACAACGGGGGCAATGCCACGGTCATGCTTCCTGTCGTGATCGTCACTGGCGGCGCGAAGAAGATTGGTGCGGAGTTCCTCGGGCAGGGGCCGCTGGTGGGCGGCGGTTCGCTCGTTGTTCAGTACGCAGGGACGGACAAGCTGCTGGATGAGAGGGACTGGTCGGGCTGCACCGCGATCGTGAGCTGGACGGATCGTGGTCGACGACGATACCAACGGGTGCAGTTATTCGATCGCGTCTCAGATGAGCGGAGCCGTTAGGGCTGGTGGCGCGGGTTCAGCGCGACCACCCCCGCGAGCATGAGGACGAAGGCGACGATCGCGCCGGCCATCAGCCACATCGCTCCGTCGTATGTCACGCTGCGGCCTCTCGCCCGGCGCGCTCTTCCTCGGCGCGCTTCCGGTCGTCGGCTTCAAGTTCGTCGTCGTCCAGGTCGTCTCGGCTGAGCCGCAGCGGCTTCCGGAGGTTCTCCTCGATCCGGATAGCTGTGACCTCTTCCCCGATGCGGACGTCGTGCCACTCGGGGTTCGCGTGGCGCACCTTCGTCTCGAGGCTGATCGATCGGGGGCGTTGAGGAGGCCGATGACCCGGGCTTCCTTCTCGTCGTCGACCTGCGACTCGGACGGGAACTCCGCGGCGACCTCGATGCCGGGGCGTCAGCGACGAAGATCAGCCAGGCGAGGATCGACGAGTAGGTCTTCCCCGACCGGATCGACCCCTCCCGCAGGTTGACCGTGCCGGTGCAGTCTCGGACCGACCGCGCCTGCTTCGGGTTCATCGACGTGGGGAGCGTGGGGACCGCTGTCGTTGCTGCCATCGCCGAGGTCCGCCTCCCCAAGACCCTGCTTGAACCCGAGGAGTGTGGCCCTGATCTCAGCGAGGCTGCTCGTGTCTTCGGATGCCTCGTACAGGCCGGTGAGCTTCGCCCGCTGGCCCATGATCTTCAGCCCCGTGTTGAAGGAGATGTTGTCGCCGGCCATGATGCGCTTCGCGAGTGACGACTGCATCATGTCGAGGGTGTCGAGCTCCAGCTCGATCAGCTCCTTCGCGGGCTCCCGCGTGATGTCCTGAAGCGCCTTCCGAACCACCTCGTACGCACCCGACCGGTTCGCGTAACCAATCTGCTTCGCGATGTCGTCGTAGGAGACGCGCAGCTTCCGGAGCGTCAGCGAGTTCGCCGCACGTGTGGCCGCCTGCTCAGCGACCCCGGCGGCGCTCTGAGCTGGATCCGTTTCCTGCGTCATGGTTTCCTCGTCCGGCTCCTGGCCTCATCCAGGGTGTGGGTATTCGATGGCTCTTGTCGGTAGGCTCACGGCATGGAGAACGCCGCCCGTCGACTGCTTGAGATCTATAAGGATTGGGCGGCGCGGTACGGGTCGAACATCGAAGCGCGCGCCGTACGCAAGCTCTCTTCTGGGGCGGGTATGGAGATGCAGCTGGAGGTCTTCGAACTGCTCTCGTCCATCGACCGATCTCTGACCGAGATGGAGCAGCGCAGACCGCTGCGGGTGTACAGGAAGTCCTACCACCAGTGGGTGCTGATGGCCTTGAACGTGCCTGCCGCCTGGACTGGCGGATCTGACGCGAATGCCGTGTTCGTCGCGCCCCATCTCGATCATCTGGAAACTTTCGCCGACATGCTCGACTATGAGGAACCGCCTCTGCCCGATGAGGCCGTCGCGGGCCTGCGCTCGGTTGTGGATGATGCTCTCGCGCTCCTGCAGAGCGACACGTCAATCACCGACGGGCTGAAGAACTACATGTTCAAGCTCCTAGATGACCTGCGCACCTCGCTTGACGAGGAAACGATTCTGGATAACTTCGACTATCGTGTTGCCGCCGACCGACTGTGGGTCTCGCTCTGGGCGGCGGCGGGGCAGTCGACAGCGAACAAGGATAGCTGGCGAGCCACCGCGTCTCGTATGGCCGAGAACGTCTTCACGTCGTTCATGGGTTCGGGGCCAGCCATCGCCGCGGGTTACCACATCGCGGCCATCACAGCAGGTGGCTCTTGATCCACTGCTGACACGGCAGAGGTCGAATCTGCGCGCTCCCGGGTAGCAGCCGGGCGCTCCCATCTGAGCCATCGAAGCGGCCGAGGGCTCACGCTGTGTTCGGGTTCGCTAGGCTCTCGCCATGCCGACCACTATCTCGCCGCGGGTGGACCTCGACCGGTTCAACTGCCTCCGGTGCGCCTCGTACAGCCATCACGTGTGGGAAGAATTGCGTGTTCGGCTTGCGATGCCCCAAGGGGGGACCAGGTCTGAAGAATTCAGCGACGACGCAGGTTCATTCGTGTTCGACGGGGGACGGTTCTCCATCGGTTTCGAGGGGAGGCAGTCGGAATGGAAGGCGAGCCTCTGTCTGTCGTGTAACGCGTCCACGGTGTGGCGGAACGATCAGGTGATCTATCCGATGACATCGACGCTCCAGGCGCCGCATCCGGACATGCCTGCCTCGGCTGCCGAGCTCTACGAGGAGGCCCGGGCCGTCTTCCCGCTCTCCCGACGCGCGTCTGCGGCGCTGGCACGCGCGGCGCTCGAACGACTGCTACGCGAGGAGGCGGACGCTTCGCCAAAGGATCGCCTCGATGATCTCATCGCGGCGTTGAAGAACAGGATTGGCGAGTCACTGTGGCAGCTGCTCACGACCATCAGGTACGTCGGGAACACGACCCTGCACGGCGACGACGGTCAGGAGCTGGTGGCTCTGTTCCTCGAGGGGTCCGACGCTGACGTTGCCGAGCCTATGCTCGGTGCTATGAACGCCCTCGTTGAGGAGCTCGTAACGCAGCCTGCGAAGGCGGCAGCTCTGTACGCGATGATCCCGGCAGGGGTGCGGAAGTCTGCTGAGGAGAAAGCCTACAAAGCCTGAGTAGTCGATTCGACGGATCGGGGAGCGCCTGGGAGGGTCTGTGACCTGCCCCCGGGCGCTCGGGTGAAGCTCGGAGCCGCTGGTGCGGGCGCCGCGGCGGTTGCTGCGTGTCGGTCTCCGCGGAGACGGCTCAGGACGCAGCCGACACCGGCGCGGGCTCGGAAGATGACATTGCGCACGCCGCGACCGTGCATAGCCTCCTCCTCGACCGCGCGGCGTTCGCCGACGTGGAGCGCGACGCCCTCGCGCTGGACCTCGCTGTCGGCTAACTCGTCGGCGGCTCGTCGTCGGGTCGGGTATGCACCTGGCCGTCCCGACGTCCCGACCGCAGGCTCGACGTGATGACGGTCAGCGCGAGCGAGACCTGCACCAGTGCGAGCACGATCTGGAACCAGTCTCGACTCGTCCAGGACCAGTTCGAGACGATGATCCACAGCTGCACGGCCACGAGCGCCAAGAAGAGGACGGCCGCCACGAGCCACAGCTTGCGGGAGCGGGTCATCGCCCGTCTCCGGCGTCGGTCCGGGCTGCGTCGATGTGTGGGCGTTTCGGGAGCCGCCACGCCTGGATCAATACAACCGCGCCGAGGACGATCTGCGCGGCACCCAGGATGACCCCGAACAGATAGCCCTGACTGTCAGCGCCGGCGGGCAACCTGAACGCGAGTTGCACGACACCGAGGGTCGCCCACGTCCATCCCAGAATCAGCCGTGGCGTCCGGTACTGGGGATCGTTCGCCTTGACCATGCGAGCAGCCTATGCTGCGCCTGACAAGCGCGCAGCGAGAGAACGCTGCGCGCTTGTGCTTCGCCTGTCCGGTCTCGGCCTCGATACCGTTGTTTCATGACGCGCGACGTGGTGGGGCAGGGGCGGTGGCACGCGTTGGAGCATTTCCGGTGGATCGATGGCGATGCGGACGTGTGGAGCATGCTGCAGGATCACGCGGCGCTCAGCGCGATCGTCAAGGCACTGGCTGATATTGCCGGGCGCGACCGGCCGGACTACATCGCGGGTATCGAGTCACGCGGTTTCGTTCTGGCGCCAGCAGTGGCGGTCGCCTTGGGCATCGGGTTCGTGGCCGTCAGAAAGGATGGAGCCATGTTCCCCGGCTCGTTGATCAGCAGGTGGACCGAGGTCGACTACCGAGGGCAGCAACGCACGCTGTCGATGCGCCGTGATCACCTGCAGCCTGGGGCTCGACTCGTTCTGGTCGATGACTGGGTGGAAACAGGAAGCCAGGCTCTGGCGGTCGCGGAGCTCGCGAAGGAAGGTGGGGCCGAGGTCGTGTCAGTGGTCACCATCGTCGATGAGGCACGTGACACTGCGCGGCACCGGCTTCCGCCGATCCACTCGCTCGTGACGGGTGCCGATCTCCCATGATCAGCTTCGGCCGATCGCAGAGAGACGCTCTCCGCGCCCGACCAGAAGGCTGGACACTCCTGCCGGTGCACTCGTGCTCCCGCATACAGTCGAGGAATGTTCGTTCGCTTCCAGAGTGCCGTTCCGAATCGAAACGGCCGCTTCCCCGGTGTGTTCGCCATGGCGAACGGGCTGCATGACACCGGGCGGCTGTCGGGGAAGGACGCGGCATGGTGGCGTCAAAGCAACGATCGGCTGAATGCCGCATACGCGAACCCATCCCTCGTCTCGCCGGGCAGTTACGAACACTCTGGCGCACGATCGTGGTTCAGGGAGACGGCTATCGATCTCCTCACTCTCACCGGCGGCTATCTCGCACTCCTCGATCGATACGACATCCCCTGGGGCGAGCTCCGAACGATGACGCCGGGCCGCCTCACCTATGAGGACGACGTGCAGATCGTCGCCGTTCCGTTCCGGTACCCCGACGACTGGCCTCTGTGACGCACATCTCCCTGCGTCGAGTTTCGGGTCAGGGAGATGTGTGCCTCGCGACGACCTCTCGGATGAACGACTCCTTGCCGCGGTTGTAGTCGGCGCGTTCCGAAACGGTCGTTGCCAATCCTCGTTTGATGCGCTCGTACTCGCGTGCCAGGCCAGGATTCCCTCGAAGAGCGTCTCGGAAGGCGAGGTGTTCCTCGGCCCAGACCGAGTCCATTCCGCAGACGTGGATGTGCACATTCCGTGGGCGTCCCGCGGGCGGTCGCAGGAAGCGGAAGTTCGCACCGCGAGCGCGGAGAACCATCCCTAGCTCTTCCAGGGCGGGTAGGTAGGCGGGTTCATCTGCGATGTCCGGCACTTGGATCTGCATGTCGATGACCGGTTTGGCGGCAAGACCGGGGACCGCGGTCGAGCCGACGTGATCGACGTGGGCGGGGAGGGGGTGGAGCGAGTCCTTGAGCAGGTCTTCCCAGTGCCTGCCCATGTCGGCCCAATCGTCGGATGCGTCGTGGATCTCGACCGCTTCCTCGATCGGCTGATCGAACCACTCAACGTCGACGTCGTCCATCTTTCAAGTCTGCCGAGGGGCGAAACCCGTCCGGACCTGACACGCGAACCCGTAACGAACACGAAACGGATTCGATACTGCATTGAAACCGGTCGTCACGACAATTGGATGACCTATTGAAAATGCGGTCGTCCGTTTCGGATCCCGCGCGAACCCTGGAGGTCCGGATGGACACGGCTGCAATCGCGGGCAACACGGCATGGCTCCTGACGGCGGTGGTGGCCGTGGCACTCATGCTGCCCGGCCTGGCGATGTTCTACGGCGGCATGGTCAGCCGTCGCGTCACCATGAACATGATGATGATGATCTTCGCGTCGTTCTGTCTCGTCGGGATCCTCTGGGTGGCGTTCGGCTACTCGATGGTCTTCGGTGACAGCCTCGGCGGCCTCGGGCTCGTCGGCGACCCCACCGAGTACCCCGGCCTCGGTCAGTTGCTCGTCGCCCCCGAGGGAAGCGCGCTCCCGCCGCTGGCGCTCGCCGCACTCCACCTGATGTTCGCCGGTCTCACGATCGGGATCGTCGCCGGAGCGGCCGCCGGTCGGATGAAGTTCAGCGCGTGGATGGTCTTCGCCGGTGTCTGGTCGACGCTCGTCTACTTCCCGGTCGCGCACTGGGTCTTCGCCTTCGACTCCGCTGACGGCAGCGTGCAAGGCGGGTGGCTCGCCAACACGATCGGCTCGATCGACTACGCCGGCAGCACCGCGATCCACGTCAACTCCGGGGTCGCCGCCCTCGCACTCGCCATCGTCCTGGGCAAGCGCAACGGCTTCCCGTCACAGCCCAAGGCGCACAGCCTTCCACTCACGCTCCTCGGTGCCGGCCTGCTCTTCGTCGGCTGGATCGGCTTCGACGGCAGCGCCCTCGGTGCCGCGGACAACAACGCCGCCGTCGCCGTCTTCAACACCGTCGCCGCGACCTGCGCGGGCGTCATCGTCTGGCTCGTCGTCGAGAAGCTGCGCGACGGTCACCCCACCACCCTCGGTGCCTGCTCGGGCGCGATCGCCGCACTCGTCGCCATCACGCCGTCCTGCGGTGCGGTCACCCCGCTCGGCTCGCTCGCGATCGGTGCCGCCGCAGCGGTCGTCTGCTACTTCGCGGTCAGCCTCAAGGTCCGCCTCGGCTTCGACGACGCCCTCGACGTCACCGCCCTGCACTTCGTCGGCGGCGTCGTCGGTGGCCTCCTCATCGGTGTCCTCGCCGTGCCGCTCGCGCCGAGCGGTGGAGAGGGGCTCCTCGCGGGTGGCGGCTTCCTGCTCCTGGGCAAGCAGGCGCTCGCGATCGTCGCCGTCTTCGTCTACACCTTCTCCATCACCTGGGTGCTCGCGAAGGTGCTCGACAAGACGATGGGCATCCGAGTCTCGGCCGAGACGGAGGCGCAGGGCCTCGACGTCGTCCTCCACGCCGAGAACGCCTACGAGATCAGCACGCACGAAGCGCTCGCGCCGCGCGGGCACGCTGAACCGAAGGTCCCGGCCGTCGTCGACTAGGACCGGCACCGGCGAGGACTGGCACCGGCGGCGCCGCAGAACACCACCGGGGTAGGGGGTCCGCGATACCCCAGGGTGATGCTGCGGCGCCGTCCGCTTCGTAGCGTCGGAGCATGGACGTCATCAACGAGCTCATCCTCAACGCAGTGACCTCACCGTGGCTGTACGTGGTGATGTTCGCGACCGCGGTCATCGACGGGTTCTTCCCGCCGATCCCGAGCGAGACGGTGCTCGTCGCCGCGGCAGCCGTCGCGGTCTCGACCGGCGGATCGAACCTCCTGCTCCTCTGCGCCGTCGCGGCCGTGGGTGCGGCGATCGGCGACAACATCGCCTACCTCATCGGCCGCGGGGTCGGCACGACGCGCTTCGCGTGGATGCGGCGTCCCCGGATCGCGGCGGCTTTCGATCGGGCAGGGCGGACGCTCGGGCATCGAGGCGCCCCGCTGATCCTCGGGGCGCGGTACATCCCGGTCGGCCGCGTCGTGGTCAACATGTCCGCCGGTGCCCTCCGATACCCGTGGCGACGGTTCCTGCCGCTCAGTGTCATCGGGGGCGCCACCTGGGCCGCCTACAGCGCGATCATCGGCGTGGTCGCCGGCAAGCTCTTCGAGGACCAGCCGTTCCTCAGCTCCGTGCTCGGTGTGGGCGTCGCGCTCGTCCTCGGCCTGGTCGTCGACCGGGTCGCAGCCATCCGTCGTCGTCGCCGTGAGAGGTCCGATGCGGCCGGCGACGGGACGCCGGCGGAGTCAGACACCGAGGAGCACCCGCCGGCCCTGGCGCTGATGGGACAATGACCCTCATGGATCGGACGGCGCGCGGCACCTCCCGCCGCACCGTCGGACTCTTCGTCCTCGCGGGCGTCGGCGTCGTCCTGCTGAGCGTCCTCGTTCCGATCCAGAGCCTCCTCTACGGCACCGTGCTCCCGGCGTCGTTCCTCCTCGGAGCCGCGGTCTGTGGCGCGCCACTCCTGTCCGTCGTGCTCCCACGCGTCGCGGTCGTGCTGTTCTCCGCGGCGGCCTTCGTGCTCCCGCTGGTCGCCTCGCCCGACCACGATCCGGTGTGGCCGTGGCCATGGTCGGTGCCCGCGCTCATCGCCTTCGCCGTGTTCGTCGGTGTCGTCACCTTCCTCCACGACTGGCTGTTGGGACTCATCCCGTTGCTCGTCGGCATCGCGGGCTCGCTCGTCGCGGCGCTCCTCGTCCCGTCCGCCGCCGACGCGACAGCCATGGCCGCGGACCTCATCGTCGCGTCATCCGTCGCGGGGGTGGCATATCTCGTGGCGCTGCTCGTCTCGGGACGCGTCCGGGTGGGCGAGGAACTGACCCGGGAGCGTGAGATCTCCGCCGCCGAGCAGTCCCGGCGCGTGCTCGTCGAGGAGCGTACCCGGATCGCCCGCGAGCTCCACGACGTGGTCGCGCACAGCATGTCCGTGATCCAGGTGCAGGCCTCGACGGCGAAGTATCGCGTGCCCGGCCTAGCCGAGGACGCCGCGGCGGAGTTCGACGACATCGCCGCCACCGCGCGCGGCTCGCTCGTCGAGATGCGGCGTCTGCTCGGCGTCCTGCGCACCGAGGACCAGGTCGCAGAACTCGCTCCGCAACAGGGCTTGGACGACCTCCCGGCGCTCGCCGACGGCCTGCGTCGCGTCGGCGCCGACATCACCCTCTCGATGGACCGTGGCGACGAGGGTGTCCCCGTCCCGCCGACCGTGCAGATCGCGGCGTTCCGCATCGTGCAGGAGGCGATGAGCAATGCGGTCCGGCACGCACCGGGCGCGCCCATCGTCGTCGACGTCCGAGTCGATGCGACCGCGGTGCAGCTGCGCATCCACAACGGTCCTGCGCAGAGCGCGGGGGAGCACGGCGCTGGTCACGGCCTCCGCGGCATGCTCGAACGCGCCGCCCTCCTCGACGGCACCCTCGACGCCGGCCCCGACGGTGTCGGCGGTTGGCTCGTGACGGCCGTGCTGCCCACCGGCGAGCCGACCTCGACGCCCTCTCGCCCCCGATCCAGCTCGACGAAGGACCGCCAATGACGATCGACGTCCTCATCGCCGACGACCAGGCCATGGTCCGAGCGGGGTTCGCCGCGCTCCTCGACGCCCACGACGGGATCCGGGTGACGGGGCAAGCCGCGAACGGAGCCGAAGCGGTCACGCTGTCGGCGCGGCTCGACCCCGACGTCATCCTCATGGACGTCCGCATGCCCGAGCTCGACGGCATCGAGGCGGCGAAGCGCATCCTCGGCCCGGGCTACCCGGCGGCGAAGGTCCCCCGCATCATCATGCTCACCACCTTCGACATCGACGACTACGTCTACGACGCCCTGCAGGCCGGGGCGAGCGGCTTCCTCCTCAAGGACGCGCTGCCCGAAGACCTCGTGCACGCCGTGCGGGTGGTGGCGGCCGGTGACGCACTGCTGGCCCCCAGCGTCACCCGGCGGATGATCGCCCAGTTCGCTGCGCAGAAGCCCCGCGCCTCGCATGGCGCCGCGCGACTGGCGGAGCTCACCGAGCGCGAGCGCGAGGTGCTCGTCCTCATCGGCCATGGGCGGTCGAACAGCGAGATCGCCGCGACCCTGTTCATCGCGGAGCAGACCGTGAAGACCCATGTCGGCAAGGTCCTCGCCAAGGTCGGCGCGCGCGACCGCGTGCAGGCCGTCATCTTCGCTTACGACACCGGACTCGTCGCACCGTGCTGACGCGGACTCCGCGCGTCGGCGCCTCACCCCTGGGTACGGGGCGCGACGACACCGCCGGGTGATGTGCCCTCGGGTGCCGCGTTCGTAACCTCCTCGAACATCACCGAGGAGGACCGTCATGGCCATCACCCACGCAGCACCGATCGACGCCAGAATCGATCGCACCAGACCGGTCCGCACCGGGCTCGATCGCACCCGGGGTGACCGTGACCGCGGCATCGACCTCGTGCGTGCCTGCTGCATCGTCGGTGTCGTCGTCCTGCACGCGATGATGGTCGGCGTGACGGTGACTTCCGCCGGTCCGGTGTTCGAGAACGCGAGTGACGGCACCGCCTGGATCGCCCCGCTCAGCTGGGTCCTGCAGGTCATGCCGCTCTTCTTCGTCATCGGCGGGTTCGCCGGCCTGCTCGCGTACCGACGCCACCGGTCGCACGGTGCGCCGGCCTCGGCGTTCGTCGCCGCGCGGCTCCATCGCCTGTTGCTCCCCGCGGTCGTCACCATCGGCTGTGTGGGAGCCGCCCTCGCGATACTGACCGTGGCCGGTGTCCCCGCCGACCTCGTCGCCATGGCCGGCTTCCGGTTCGGCCAGCCACTCTGGTTCCTCGGCGTCTTCCTGCTCTGCCAGGCACTGCTGCCTGCGCTCGCCGCCGCCCACGAGCGCGCACCGCTCCGGTCGATCGCGTCACTCGCCATCGCCGCCGTGCTGGTCGACGTCCTGCGTGCTGCCACTGGTGTCGACGCCCTCGGATTCATCAACCTCGTCCTCGTCTGGACCGCGCTCCAGCAACTCGGGTTCTTCCTGGCGGACGGCTCGATCGGCGCGCTCAGCCGGCGTGTCCGGGCGCTCGCCGGTGTCGGGGCGGTCGTCGTCCTCGTGCTCACCTGGTGGGCCGGCGTGTACTCGAGCGACCTCATCGCGAACATCAACCCGCCCACCGCGGCGCTGCTCCTCGTCGGGGTCGCCCACACGGCACTGCTGTCGCTCGTCCGCGAGCGACTCACTCGGCTGAGCGCGCGTCGCCGGGTCGCGTTCGTGACCGACTTCGTCACCCGTCGCGCCATGACGATCTACCTCTGGCACATGCCGGTACTCCTCGCCATGGCCGGTGCGTCGGCAGTGTTCGCGCTTCTGACCGGCATCGCCCTCCCCGCGCCGGACAGCCTCGGGTGGTGGTTCGGACGGCCCCTCTGGCTGGCGGTGGCACTGACACTGACCGCACTGGTCGCGACGGTGTTCGCCCGTGTCGAGGCGGTTCCGCCTCCGGTCGCGATCGGTGCACGACGGCGCCTCGCGATCGCCGTCCTACTGGGGCTGGGCGCGATCGTGGCGCTCCTCGTGATCGGTACGACGGTGCTCAGCGCGGCGCTCGCCGTGGTGCTGATCCTCGCCGCGCTACTCCTGAGTGCAGAGCCCGGCGCGGATCGTCGCAGCCAGCGCTGTGCGCCGACGGTCGTGGACCTCGGATGCGTCTGCGGACGTGGCGACCACGGTCATGGACGCCTGCGCCCACGTCGCCGCGGTCGAGATGAGCAGCGCCCAGACGTCGGCCGGGTCGAGGTCGGGACGGATCGATCCCGCTCGCTGCTCCGCCTCGATGTCCCGGAGGTGGCGGAGGTCGTGGTCCTCGAGGCCGCTGTAGAGGTACCCGGTGCTCTCGCGTTCGAGCCGCTTCCACATGACGAGGCGGGCGAGCGCCGGATCGGCGAGGTAGTCGTCGTACAGCCGGGCCGCGTACTCGGGGAGCTCGGCCGCCGTGAACGGCACGCGATCGCCGTTGGCGATGACGTGCGCGTCGAAGACGGCGTCGAACAGCTGGTCCTTGGCGCCGTAATAGGCGTAGATCATCGGCTTGCTCATGCCTGAGCGCTGGGCGATCCTGTCCACCCGTGCGCCGGCGATGCCGTGGGTGGCGAACTCCTCGGTCGCGGCGTCGAGGATGCGCTGACGAGTCTGTTCTGCGGTGTTCATCGCTCGAGTGTATCGATGCTACCAACTAGTAGGTAGTATCGACCGCATGCGCACAACCGCCCTCATGTCCACGGCCGCCCCTCGGTCGCTCCAGCAGACCGTCATCGAACGCCGCGAGCTCCGACCGGACGACGTCGATGTCCGTGTCACGCACTGCGGCGTCTGTCACAGCGACCTGCACGCGCTCGCCTCCGTGGGCCCGGGTGCGGGGCTCGTGCCCGGTCACGAGTTCGTCGGCGAAGTCGTCGCCGTCGGCTCGGACGTGACGTCCTTCGCGCCCGGCGACGCCGTCGCCGTCGGCAACATCGTCGACTCGTGCGGAACCTGCACGATGTGTCTGCGCGATCAGGAGAACTTCTGCGTCGAGTTCCCGACGCTCACGTACGCCGGCCGCGACCGCGTCGACGGCAGCACGACGCTCGGCGGGTACTCCGGGCGCTACGTCGTGCGCGACAGCTTCGTCTACCACCGCCCGACCTCCCTCGACCCGGCCGGTGTCGCACCCCTGATGTGTGCGGGCATCACCGTCTGGGAGCCACTCCGCACCAACGGCGTGGGGGAGGGGACGCGACTCGGCGTCGTCGGCCTCGGGGGTCTCGGTCACCTCGCCGTCCGCCTCGGTCGCGCGCTTGGCGCCGAGGTCACCGTCTTCACCACGTCTGAGGGCAAGGCGACCGATGCGCTGCGGCTCGGGGCGTCCCGAGTGGTGGTCTCGACCGATGCCGACGCCATGGCTGCGGCAGCCGGCAGCCTCGACCTCGTCATCGACACCGTCTCGGTGGAGCACGATCTCGTGCCGTATCTCCGCGTCCTCGACCTCGACGGGACGCTCTGCTCGCTCGGCTACCTCGGCCCGATCGACATCCAGGCCATGGACCTGCTCCTCGGCCGGAAGCGTCTGACGTCGGCCGGGAGCGGTGGTCGCCGGTGGACGCAGGACCTCCTCGACTTCTGCGGCACCCACGGCGTGACAGCGGACGTCGAGGTGGTCCCGGCAGCCGACGTGGACGTCGCGCTCGATCGGCTGGCCCGCAACGACGTCCGGTACCGCTTCGTGCTGGACCTCGCCGACATCGACGCCGAGCTCGCCTGACGATCAGGCGTTCGCGGTCGTCGCCTGTCGTCCCATCACGCCGTCGAAGAACGCCGCGAGCTCCGCGGTGGCCGTGAGCGGGAGCACGTGGGCGACGTACTGGTCCGGACGCACGACGACGACGGCACCCGCTCGGTCGACGCCGCGCTCGGCGAAGATGTCGACGTCGGGATGGCGGGCGTAGACCTTCTCGTAGTCGATGAGGTCGAACGGGCCGACGCGCGGCAGGAACACCGGCGGGACGGCGCCGAGGTCGATGTCGGTGTGGCGCTGCTGGTAGACCACCTTCACGTCGAACCAGTCGTCGGCCCGCACGCCGTCGGGCACCACGCGGAGCGGTGACTCCGGTGCGTCCTGCAGCCAGGCGGCGAGCTCCGCCGATCGGCCAGACGCCGGCGAGGCGTCATCCGCGAAGACGTAGATCCGCCAGCGCCCGTCGGCCGTGGCGTGGTGTCCGAGATGGCAGTGGTTGGCGTCCGCGACGCGCGAGGTGAGTGCGGACTTGAACCGCTTGCCGATCGGGAAGCCGCTCGCGAGGTGCTGGTGGGTCGCCTCGCCGACGATTTCCGACGGGGTGTACTCGGTCATGAAGCCCGCCGGGAACTCCGCCGTCCGTACGTAGAAGTCGGCGAGCTCGGAGGGATCGTCGAACTCCTCCGGCCGCTTGGCCATGAGGCTCGACCACTCGCGGTCGAAGTCGATGAGCTCCCGGGCGACGACCTGACGCTCGGCCGAATACGTCGCCAGCAGGCTCTCGGGGCTCCGGTCCTCGAGCACGTGGCCGAGCTTCCACGCCAGGTTGAAGCCGTCCTGCATCGACACGTTCATCCCCTGCCCGGCCTTCGCGCTGTGGGTGTGACAGGCGTCACCGGTGATGAAGACACGCGGCGTGCGCGAGCCGAGTTCGTCGATCGGGACGTCGTCGAAGCGGTCCGTCAGGCGATGGCCGACCTCGTAGACGCTGTGCCAGGCGACATGCTTCACGTCGAGCCGGTAGGGGCTCAGGATGGTGTTCGCGTGGTCGATGATCTGCTCGATCGAGGTCGACCGCACGGCCTCGCTGCCGCCCGACGGCACCTCGCCGAGATCGACGTACATCCGGAAGAGGTGTCCGCCCTCGCGAGGGATGAGCAGGATGCTGCCGCCGGAACCCGACTGGATGGCGCACTTCGTGCGGATGTCGGGGAAGTCGGTGACGGCGAGGGCGTCCATGACGCCCCACGCGTGGTTCGCCTGGTCGCCGGCCAAGGTGCAGCCGATCGCCTGGCGGACGGCACTCCGGGCACCATCGGCTCCGATGACGTACTTCGCGCGGACGGTCCTGGTCTCGCCGGCGGACTCGTCGCTCGTGTCCAGCAGCGTGACCGCGACCGGGTACTCCGCGTCGTCGTCGATCTCGAGTCCCTGGAACGCCCACCCGTAGTCGGGTCGCATCCGGGTCGGGGCGTTCGCCATGTACTCGGCGAAGTAGTCGAGCACTCGGGCCTGGTTCACGATGAGGTGCGGGTACTCGCTGACGCCGGTGGTGTCGTCGAGTGGTCGGGCGCCGCGGACGATCCGACCTGGGTCCTCCGCGTCGGGCTGCCAGAACGCCATCTCGGTGATGCGATACGCCTCGGCGGTGATGCGCTCAGCGAAGCCGAAGGCGTCGAAGGTCTCGACACTGCGGGCCTGGATGCCGTCCGCCTGACCGATCGCGAGGCGTCCCGGTCGACGCTCGACGATGCGCGTGGTGATGGACGGGAAGCGGGACAGCTGGGCGGCCGCGATCATGCCCGCCGGCCCGCTGCCGACGATGAGGACGTCGACCTCGTCCGGGAGGTCCTCGGGTCGATCGACCCCGACGCCCGCTGCGGGCAGGACCCGCGGATCGCCGGAGACGTAGCCGTGGTGGTGGAACTGCATCGATTCCTCACTTCATCGTCAAGAATTCGATAATGGAACACGCTGTTCGCTTATCGCACGGCAGACACTACCCTGCGCCGGCGCACGGTGGAAGACCGTTCGCCGGTGCAGGTGCAGCTCGAGTCGCGGGAGCTCAGTCCTTCGTCGCCCAGGTGCCGAGGTCCTTGACCTCGATGACCGTGGGCAAGGCGCCCTTGTCGCCGAGGAAGGCCTGGCAGGCGACGAGCGGGGCGTCGGGGGACACCCCGGCCGTCGCGTTGCCGTCCGGGGTGCAGTCGAACTGGCCCAAGACCTTGATGGGCTGGTAGCTGCCCGTGCCGCTGAGTTTCCACTCGTCCGTCGTCGGCACGGGGAGTGCGGAGCGGTCGGCGTCCTTGATGTCGCCGTCCGTCAGCGTGACCGAGTACGTGACGAAGTACGGGGTCTTCCCTTCGTCCGACGGCGTCGACTGCACGCCCATCTCGGCGAGGTCGCTGAGCTTCCCCTCCCGGACGTCGTCGATGGCGAACGACTTCTCGACGCCCGTCCCGACCTCGACGGCCACACCCGTGCCGAGCGCCAGGGCGTCGTCGGGGGCTTGCTGCGGGCTCGAGCACCCGGTCAGGGCGATTCCGACGGTCGCTGCGACGAGGGCGGTCAAGGCGAGGGTGCGGTGCATGCGGATCATGTCATCGACGGTATCGGGGACGGCCGCCCGAGGCCTACGGGGACAACTCCCCATCTGTCGGAGAGGAAGCGCGACGCGCCGTCGTCCAGTGCCCCGGTCGGTCGAGGGCGGTCGGCAGGAGCGTCGACTCGTCGCCGAGAGCCGCGTTGAGCTGCATCTGGGTGAGGAACAGGGCGTCCGAGAGGTCGGCTCCGTCGAGTCGTGCACCGCGGAGATCGGCGCCGAGCAGGTCGACGCCCGCCAGGTCCGCTCCACGCAGGTCTGCGCCGATGAGAATAGCCCCGCGCAGGTCTGCTCCGCACAGTCGACGAGCGCGCAGGTCGCGGCCGGCGAGGTCCGCCGAGGGGTGGAGGTCGTCGCCCGGCTCGGTGTCGGCGCCGGCCAGGTACCCGCCCCGCGCCTCCTCGCTGACGTCGATCAGCACACTTCGGATGTCAGCGCGGAGGGACTCGACGTCGCAGGCGAGGATCCCGGAGGTGCCACCGTCGAGCGTCCGCTGGATCCCGGTACGGAGCCGGCTGACGTGCACCACCAGGTCTGACGCGGCCGTCCGCTCGGTGGCTTCGACGAGGTACCAGCGCATCTCCTGCAGCTGGCGCACCACGGAGAACGTGGCGAACATCTCGGCGCTCGTGTCGGGGCGTTCCCGCCAGCTCGTGCCGCTGAAGAGCTCCTGCGAGACGAGCTGGCCCGCGCCGAAGCAGTCGAAGACGGTGCATCCACGGAACCCTCGTGGGCGCAGGGATTCGTGGATGGTGCAGGAGAAGTCGTCCGCCAGATTGAGGCAGGGCGTTCCCGCGGGTTTGTCGATCGGGAAGTCGGTTGATCGTTGGAACCCGAAGGCGGTGCAGCAGAGCGCGAAGCAGTCAGCGCAGTTCGCGCGAAGAGCCGAGCGGTCGTCGGAGGGGGTGGAGGAAGCGTCGATGGACGTCATGCGTGGGTGTTCTTTCCGGAGTGGTTTCGAGTGGGGGCCGGGGTGCAGGGGAACTCCGCAGGGAGCTCCCGTTCCGGGCGCACGAAATCACCGCCCCTCGTGGGAGGAGCGAACGGGTGTCGCTGAAAGGCCTCTGGGTCACAGAGCGAAAGAACGGTTCACTGCCCTCAGGGTATCGGAGGGCGTCGGATCGGGCCTACGGCCAGATCCGTGATCGCGCCGTCGCCAGCCGGGTCTTCCAATCGGTGGGCGCCTTCTGGCGCCACCAGATCACCGATGTGCGCAACCCATCAATGACGGCCACCAGCGCGGCTCCGAACATCACGATGGCAACCCAGGACGGTATGCCGTCGGACACAGTAACAACCGGAGTCAACGCGAGAAGGATGGCCGCAAGGGTGAGGGAGACCGCAACCCGGATCACTGCGCCCACGATGCCTGCAGGGATCGCCTCCGGATCCGTGCCGCCTCGCAGATCATTGTCCATGGTCCGCCTTCCGCCTGACTTCATTGTGGCCGCTCGCGACCGGCTTGCCTACGTCCTGAGCGCAGAGGTGTTCTCAGCCCAGGTCGCGTTCCCGCGCCGCACGACCATTCCGACGCGTCGATGGAGACAGTCCGGTGCTGCGGGGTTTCGCTCGCGGGCGTTCAGTCCCGGATGAGCTGGTTCAGTGCGGCCCAGCCGAGCGTGGGCGGTGATGCGGGAGCCGCATCGGGCGTCTCGAGCATCGCCGTCGCCCACTGCTGCGCGAGGCTGTAGGCGGCCTCCGCGATCGACGAGCCCGCGCTGATGCGACTCGCGCCGGCTCTCGCGAGCTCGCTGATCGACAGCGTTCCCGGACCGAAGGCGACGTTGAGCGGCAGGGTCGTCGCATCGGCGAGCCGCTCGATCGTGTCGACTCGGAGGGCTCCGAGTACGAAGATCCCGCTCGCGCCGGCCCGTCCATACGCAGCGGCACGCGTCACCGTCTCGTCGAACCAGCGGTCGCCTCCGATGTCGCCGAGTCGATGCGTGTCGATCCGGGCGTTGATGAAGAGCGGGATACCCGCCTCGTCAGCGGCAGAGCATGCTGCCGCGATCCGTCGTTCTTGTTCCGCGATCGGGCGGAGCGAGTCCTCGAGGTTCACGCCGGAGGCGCCCGCGTCGATACAGGAGGCGATCGAGCTGGCGACCTCGTCCGGTGTCTCTCCGTAGCCGCCCTCGATGTCCGCGGTGACCGGGACGGACACCGACGATGCGATCCGTCGCACGGTATCGAGGGCGACGTCGCGAGTCAGCTCGTTCCCATCGCGGTACCCGAGCGACCAGGCGACCCCGGCACTCGTCGTCGCGATGGCGCGGGCGCCGGACGCCAGGACGGTGCGGGCGGAGGCGACGTCCCAGGCGTTCGGCAGGATCAGCGGGTCTCCGGGTACGTGCATCGCCTGCAGGGCGAGCGCGCGTTCGAGCGGTGTGGTCATCAGGCAAGTCCAGCACATCTCGCCTGGCCGTTCGACCGCGTGGGTGGCTGAGACCCAGGGGGTCAGCGGACGGAAGGCGTGAGGGCTGAGCTCAAGCGGGACATCGGGATCGCGCCGGGGAACGGCTCGCGCTTCGGCTCCCAGCCCGGTTCGGTGAGACGCCGCTCGGTGACGTTCTTCGTCTGCCCGTCCCAGATCCTTGTGAGGACATTGCCGGTGCGCCGGCTCAACATCGTGATGATCAGGTTGAGCGGCGAGATCGGGACGGGCATCTCGACGTCGAGCAGAATGCAGAGCCGACCCGAGTACAAAAACTTCGGATCGTGGTTCACGAACCACCCGCCCCCGGCGATCCGCAGGTAGGTCTCGCCGATGTATCGCGTGGCACCGTCGTTGAAATCGGTGTCCTGCTCCTGCGCGAAGGCGTGGCGGTCCGGCCAACGGTGGAGGATGAGCCGCTCGAGGGAGACGAGCGAGTCCCGCGAGTAATCGGTGACGACCTCGCGCGGTGTGAGGAAGTCCTCGAATCGTGCGAGGCGCGGGTGCATGATCTCCAGCCACTCGATCAGCAGCTTGTGCTGCTCCGGTGCGTGTGGTTGCTCGCCGGTCTCGGTGTGTCCGTCGTCGTCCATCCCTCGAACGTACGCGGTGCGCGACGGGCAGGGAATGGGGACATCTCCCCTCGGTGTGGTTGGCTGGGCCACACCTGATTGAATTCGTGACCCTAGGAGGTAGCCGTGCGTGTCTTCGGTGTCTTTGCCCTCGTGCTCGCCGCCGTCGGCCTCGTGGTCGCCTCGCTGGTCGTGATCGGCAACCCGGATCTGGCCGCACCCGGTCCGCAACTCCTGCCGTACCAGGCGTACGACTCCTGGCGCTTCACCCTCGGCCTCCTGCTCTGGGGTGCGGGTGTCTGGCTCGCGGTCGGTATCCTCGCGGTGTCGCGTCAGCCTGGTCTCGCCTGGCTCGTCCTGCTGGCGTTCATCCCGCTGCTCGTGGTCGACCTCATCGGCGGCGGCCTGACGCCGAGCTTCGTCTTGGCAGTCCTCGCTGTCGTCGTCCTCGGGCTGGTCGTCCCGGTGATCGTCGGGATCGTCGGCGTCGCGATCGGCGGGGCTGTCCGCCGTCGGAAGCTGCGGACGGCACCGACGGCCTGAACCGCTCGGCCGGCGCTTCCGCTACCGCGCACCCTCGAAGGTCTGGGTGCCGAGGACGGCGAGGAGCTTGAGCTTGCCTGCGGCCTCGGTGTGCGGTGCGGCCGTGAGGACGAGGAGCGCCTGCGACTGGTCCTCGGTGAACAGGGCCTGACAGTCCAGCTCGATGGGGCCGATCTCGGGGTGGATGAGCACCTTGTGGTCCTCGAAGCGCCGACCGACCTCGTGCGTCGCCCACAGTCGTCGGAACTCCTCACTGTGCCCGGTGAGCGCCTCGACGATCTCGCCCGCCGGCGACTGTGCCCCCAGCGAGCCGTAGGCCGCACGCAGCGACGCGACCTGCGCTCGACTCTGTCGGTCCCGGTCCTCGGCGGGGTATCGCTCGCGTTCCTCCTGGTGCAGGAACCAGCGGTAGATCGCGCTGCGCTCCAGGCCCCGGTACCGGCTCGCATCACCGAACAGCGCCCGGGCAGGGTCGTTCTGCACGAGCGTCTCGCCGAGCGCCGACAGGATGAGCGCGGGTGCGTCGGTGAGCCGGTCGAGGACGCGCAGGAGCGCCGGCGCGACGTAGTCGGTCGCTGCGAGGCGGGTCGGTGCGTTGTGTCCGGCGATCCGGTACAGGTAGTCGCGTTCCTCGGCACTCAGCCGGAGCGCCCGCGCGAGTGAACCCAGCATCTGCGTGCTCGGCTGCGGACCCCGCTGCTGCTCGAGCCGCGCGTAGTAGTCGGTCGACATCGCTGCGAGCTGCGCGACCTCCTCGCGTCGGAGCCCGGCCGTCCGTCGCCGAGGTCCGCTGCTCAGACCGACGTCCGCGGGCTGCAACGTCGATCGGTGTCGGAGGAGGAAGTCGGCGAGCGCTGGGCGATCCATCCCGCCAGTATCCGCCTCCGCGGCCAGGCGATCCAGGGATCGCGGATCCATGGATGGCCGGACCCTGGTGCGGCCGTCGTCACCGACGGAGACTCGATGCATGCAGATCACCGGAAACACCGTCTTCATCCCCGGCGCGACGAGCGGCATCGGCCTCGCTCTCGCACGACGCCTCCACGCAGCCGGCAACACCGTCATCATCGGCGGGCGACGCACCGAACTCCTCGAGTCGATCGCCGCCGACGAGCCCGGCCTCCACACCGTGCGGATCGACACAGCCGACCCTGCGAGCATCGAAACCGCCGCGAAGCAGGTCATCGCGGAGCACCCGGAGCTGAACGTGCTCATCACGATGGCCGGCGTCATGCGCGGGGAGGACTGGACCGGTTCCGACTTCGTCGCGACCGCCGAGGAGATCATCACGACGAACGTCCTCGGGCCCATCCGGCTCATCGGCGCGTTCCTCGAGCAGCTCCGCAGTCGACCGGACGCGACGATCATGACCGTCTCGTCCGGGCTCGCATTCACCCCGCTGCGGGTGACGCCGACCTACAACGCGAGCAAGGCTGCCATCCACATGCTGAGCGAGTCGATCCGACTCCAGCTGGCGGCCACGGGCGTCCGCGTCGTCGAGCTCGTCCCGCCGGCCGTCCGCACCTCGCTCATGCCCGGCCAGGAGGAGAGCGACTTCGCGATGCCACTCGACGCGTTCGCTGACGAGGTCATGGGCCTCATCGAGTCGCAGCCCGACGCCACGGAGATCCAGGTCGAGAACGTCAAGTTCCTGCGCTACGCCGAGGTCCGGGGCGAGTACGACCAGACGGTCGCGATGCTCAACCGCCTCGACCCGCACTAGGCGGACTCGGTCGCCCGGATCTGCTTGATCTCCGCTTGATCCTGTGCAGATCCGGGCGACTCAGCGCCCCACCGCCTCCAGATCCAGGACGACGTCGTCGAGGCCGGCACCGCTCACCGTCACCGTGATGGCGCCGGCCCCGCTCGGCCGGACGATCGCCAGCGCCCGTCCGTCGAACGTGGTGCGCGTGGTCGCGTCGAAGCGCTCGGTCGTCTTCGGGGTACCGGTTCCGAAGCCCGCGAGCCGACCCGCACCCGCGACGCTGACCGAGACCTCGCGGTCGGCGCCGGTGACCAGGACGCCGGCCGCGTCACGCAGCTCGATCGCGATGAAGGCGAGATCGGTGTCGTCGGCGCGGAGCGTGGTCCGGTCGGCGGTCGCCACGAGCCTGGTCGGGCCGGTGGCGGAGACGAGCGCGGTGCGGCCGACCTCCGCGCCCGAGCGGAACGCGACCGCCTCGAGCGTGCCCGGCCGGTAGACGGTCTCGAACTCGGCGAGCTTCGGCCGGCGCCCACCCACCGGCCCGCGCGCCACCTCGACACCGTCGAGCAGCAGGGCCACCTCGTCGGCGTCGGCGGCGACCTCGACCGTCACCGGCGCGCCCTCGAAGCCGGGCCACGTCCACGAGTCGACCGAGTCGCTCCACGCCCACGGGGACTGCATCGTGATCGTCTGCCCGTGCCGTTCCGGTCGGAGGACCGCGATGGCCGGCTCGGACCGCAGACCGAAGACGATCTCCCGGTAGTACGACACCGGCCGCCGCCAGCCGATGATGTCGAAGTCGCCGCACCACGCGGTGAGGTACGGGAACTCGCGCTCGAGTGCACCGTTCGCCTCGGGATCTTCAGCGTAGGAGGTCGCACCGATGCCGACCTCGCCGAGGTAGTCCCAGCCGGTCCAGGTGAAGTCACCGATCACGTTCGGGTTCGCCTCGACGAGCGGCCAGAGGTCGCCGATCTGGGTCGGGAAGGTCTCCGAGCCGACGATCACGCGGTGCGGGAACCGCTCGGCATCGCTCGCGTAGCGGCCGTCCGCGTAGTTGAGGCCGAGGACGTCGAGGGCCGCACTGGACTCCTCGGTGCGCGTCGTGACAGCTTCGGAGGAACCGATGAGGCTCATCATGTTCGCGCCCGCTTCGCCCATCAGCTCGTTCAACCCCTGGTCCGCCGCCATGATGCCGTCCAGATCGTCGAGCACGGCCAGGGTCGCGTTCACGCCGTTCGTCACGAGTCGTGTCGGATCCAACGCCCGCACGTGCTCGGCGAGTTCCCGCGCCTGGATCGCGCCGTGCGGGGTGCCGACCTCGACGATCTCGTTGCCGATCGAGTACATGATGACGCTCGGATGGTTCATGTCCTTCGCCACCATCGACTCCAGATCGGCCCGCCACCACTGCGCGAAGTCGAGGGAGTAGTCGTTGTCCGTCTTGCCCCGGCCCCACATGTCGAAGGCCTCGTCAATGACGAGCATGCCGATGCGGTCGCAGGCGTCGAGCATGGCGGGCGACGCCGGATTGTGGGCCGCGCGGATCGCGTTGAAGCCGGCGTCCTTGAGGAGCTGGATACGCCGTTCCTCGGCGCGCGCGATCGACGCTGCACCGAGCGGACCGTTGTCGCTGTGGATGCAGGCCCCGCGCAGGAGTACCGGCTCACCGTTGATGCGGAGACCCTTGCGCGGGTCGACGGTGACCGTGCGGATGCCGTGGACCGTGTGGACGACGGCTGCCTCGTCGGCGGGTCGGTCGTCGACCTCGAGCGAGGTCCGCGCCGAGTACAGCGCCGGTGAGTCGACGCTCCACAGGGCCGGGTCCGGCACGTACAGGCGCTGGCGGATGAGCGCGCTATCGCCTGGCGCGACGGTGACCGGCGTGCGCTCGCCCTCGACCACGCTCCCGTCAGGGCCGGCGAGTTCCGTCGCGAGGATGCGTGCACTCCTGGTGAGACCCCGGTTGACGACGGTCGTCGCCACTTCGAGCACCGCCTGGTCGTCCTCGACCCGGATCGTCGTGATGCGGACACCGTCGGGCTCGATGTGCGTGGGTTCGTCGACGTGCAGGAGGACCGGGCGGTGCAGGCCGGCTCCGGCGTACCAGCGGGAGTCCTGCCCTGCGCGGGTCTCGATGCGCAGCGTGTTCGTCTCGCCGAAGCGGAGGAACGGGGTGAGCTCGACGAAGAAGCGCGCGAAGCCGTCGGCACGATTGCCGGCGAACTCGTCGTTGAGGTACACCATCGCGTGTCTGAACGCGCCCTGGATCTCGAGCCGGACGATGCGACCGGACCACTCGGCAGGGACCTCGAAGGTCTTCACCTGGCTGAAGGCGCCGGCGGGGAAGTAGGCGGCCCCGCCCTTGGCGAGTGCGTCCGGCGACCGCTCGGCGTCGCGCAGGGCGTCGTGCGGGAGGGTCACGGCTCGCGAGTCGTCAGCGCCGCCCTGGACAGCGGCGAAGGGGCCTCGGGGTGCGCGGACGATCCAGTCGCCGGTGAACGGGATGGTGGTCATGACGTGCTCCAGTGCAGATCGGGATGACGAAAGTCTTTCGGCGTCGTGCGCCGTGATCCCGACGGTAAGCGAGACTGCGTGACGTCGTCAACGCGTCGATTCGAAACTGTTTCGCTAGGCTGGGCGCGACCGGCGGCCGCCCGCTGTGGGACGAGGGAGGGGACTCCATGGCACGAACACCGATGACGGGTCCGACGCTGGCGTCGATCGCAGAGCGCGCCGGTGTCTCGATCGCGACCGTCTCGAAGGTGATCAACGGTCGATCGGGCATGTCCGAGGCGACCCGTGCCCGGGTCGAGACGGCCGTGCGCGAGCTCGGGTACCGCCCGACACCCCGGTCGATCCCCGGTGCTCCACGAAGCATCCACGTCGTGTTCGACACCCTGCACAGCGTCTACTCCCTCCGTGTCCTCGACGGCATGGTCGCCGCGGCACAGCGGTCGGACATCGATCTCGTGACGCGGGTGCTGTCGCCCGGTTCCGGCTTCGGGTCCACGGATGCGACCGGAGACGAGGTGGCGCTCGACCGCGGCTTCGTCGACGGCGTCGCGGCGCGAGGGGCGATCGGCATGATCGTCGTCACGACCCCCATCGCCGCCGACGTCGTCGACGCGTGCCTCGACGCGGGCATCGCGCTCGTCGCGGTCGACTCGCCTGATCCGCTCGACCGCTCGGTCGCGAGTATCGGCTCGAGCCACGCCGCCGGCGGGCAGCAGGCGGTCGAGCACCTGCTCGATCTCGGCCACCGGCGGATCGCCTTCGTCGGAGGGAACCCGGCGAATCCAGGCCTGCGGGCGCGCGCCGTCGGCTACCGCGAAGCACTTCGCGGGGCCGGTATCCCGCTCGATCCGGACCTCGTCTCCGAGGAGGGGATGGGTACTGCCGGGGACGCCGTCGCGCGCATGCTGGCCAGCGCGGATTCACCGACCGCCGTGTTCGCGACCAACGACGCCGACGCCTTCGCGGTCGTGCGCACCGTCCTGCGGGCCGGGCTTCGCGTCCCCGAGGACGTGAGCGTCGTCGGCTACGACGACACCTACTCGGCCATGCTGACCGTCCCCCGCCTCACCACGGTCCACACGTCCATGCACGACATCGGACGCGCAGCGGTCGACACCCTGCTCCGCCTGCATGCCGGGGAGAAGCCGTTCTCCCACCACCTCGAGCTCGCGACCATGCTCATCGAACGCGAGTCGACGGGGCCCGCCCCGACCTCAATGCCCTGAGCTGCCCGAATCTGCGCGATTCCGCACGGATTTCGAGCAATTCCGGGCGACTCAGTGGGATGAGCGCGACAGGCGGATGTCGCCGAGGGTGAACCGGCCCGCGGGGAGCGCGGCACGGATCCGGGACTCGTCGAAGCGGCGGGACGGACGGAGGTCCGCAGGGAGTTCCGGTGCGGGTGGAGCTGACTCACTCACGCCCTCGGCCAGCATCTGCGCCTGCGCCTTCGCCACGAGTGGCGTCTTCATGAGACGTTCCGTCGCGCGCGCGAGCAGGCGGATCGTCCACACGGGGACCGGGACGTACAGCGGGCGGCGTCCGGCCACGTGCGCGATCCGGCGCACGGCCGCACCCAGCTCGAGTTCCTCGGCGCCCATGACCGCGACGGTCGGCTCCGACACCCGGCCCTCGAGTGCTGCGACGAGGACGTCGACGGCGTCCGCGACCGGCACGGGACGCACGAGACGCTCGCGGTAGCCGACGGTCGCGAACACCGGGAAGGTGCGGACGGCCTTCGTGACGTGATCGACCATGTGGTCGCCGGCGCCGTAGATCATGCCGAACTTGAGGACGGTGTGCGCGATACCCGAGACCCGCACGATCTCCTCGGCCGCCCACTTCGTCTCGTGGTATCCGGAGCCGCAGTCGGGGCGCGCGCGGAGGAAGCTCACCAGCACGACGCGATCGACGCCGGCGCGGCGGGCCGCGTCCACGACCGCCCGGGTGCCGTCGACGTGCACGCGCTGGAAGGTCTGGTCGCCGAGCTCGCGGTTGATCCCGGCGCAGTGCGCGACCGCGTCGCAGTCGGCGAACGCGGCGGCCAATGCCTCGACGTCGTCGATCTCCACGCCGGTGCGTCGGGAGACGACGACGATCTCGTGCCCGTCGTGCTGCAGTCGCTCGGCGAGGTGTCGTCCGACGAACCCGGTCCCACCGGCGATGGCCACTCGCATGCTGTCTCCTTCGCTTGTTAGCAATATAGCGAAACTGTATATCGCAATTGTGCTAGATTGCAAACATGGCAGATACAGCGTCGGACATCTTCGCCGCGCTCGCTCATCCGACGCGGCGGCAGATCCTGCAGGACCTCAAAGACGGCGAGCTCGCCGCGGGGGAGATCGCCGCACGCTTCGACGCCACCGGTCCGACCATCTCCCGGCACCTGAGCGTCCTGCGCCAGGCGGGCCTCGTCTCCGAGCGCCGCGACGCGAACCGCATCCTCTACTCGCTCGTCGGTGAGCGCCTCGCGCTGTCGGTGGGCGACTTCCTGTCCACCGTGTGCCCGGAGCAGATGGTCCTGCGCGAGGTCCGGAAGCGTCGGACCGCGTAGCTCGGTCTCGATCCGGCCCTGAGTCGCCCGAAGATGTCCGATTCCGCCGCGATCTCGAGCCGTTTCGGGCGACTCAGCGCAGCCCGAGCGTGACGCTGCGGACGATCGTCTGCGTGGCGGCATGTCCGGCGCGGGTCGGCAGCAGTGCCCAGACGTGGAACTGTCCGGTGCCCTCGTGGTAGTCGACCGTGACGCCGGCCGCTTCGGCTCGTTCGACGAGCAACTCGGCGTCGGGGTTGAGGACGTCGCGTGTCCCACTCAAGACCGTGAGTGGTCCGAGCCCGGCGAGGTCGCCGAAGAGGGGGCTCACGGTCGGATCGGTGATGTCCAGGTCGCCGCGCCAATGCTCCGCGAACACGCGCCCACCCGGCGTCGCCAGCCAGGGGTCGCTCGGCTGCACGAGCGGGATCCGCGGGTTGCTCCAAGTGAGGTCGAGTGCTGGTGACAGCAGGGTGGTCATCGGGAGGACGACGCCCTCGTCCCGGAGTCGGAGCACAGCCGACAGGGCGATCTGACCGCCGGCCGAGTCGCCCGCGAGGACGGTCGGCCCGTGCCGCTCGATGCTGCGCCGGACCAGCTCGACGACGCCGTCCTGCGCCACGGCCGCGGTGCCGTAGGGCACGAGCGGGTAGATCGGCAGCGTGACCACCGCGCCGGTCTCCGCGGCGATGGTGGCGGCCAGCGTCCAGTGCTGCGGTGCGATCTCGCCGACCCAGCCGCCGCCGTGCGCGTACACGACCCCGCCGATCGCCGGTCGTCCCGTGGGGGACACGGTGTACACCGGCCAGTCTCCCAAACGTTCGACGTCGACCCGGACGTCGCTGCGGAGGGTGCTGGGTGGACCATAGGACGCCGGCCGGAGGGTGCGCTCCCGGATCCGGCGGCGCGCGCCGGCCTCGCTCACGAAGGCGCGGTTCGCGCGGATCAGTCGGAGCGCGGGGCCGACGACGGCGCCTGGGATGGTGAGCACGGTGCCTCCGCGGTTGACGGGTTCCTGGGTCTCGCCACGGTAGCAGCGCAGGCTGGGCAGGAGTCCCCATCGCCCGGTCTCCTCCGCGCAGCCATACTGGCGGCATGACCCGTCACCGCCTGCTGTCCATCGGTGCCCTCGTGGCGCTCCCCGCTTCGCTCCTGCTCGCCGGCTGCAGTTTCAGCGCCAGCGCGAGCCTCACGGTGCCGGCCTCGGACATCGAGGACACGGCCGCCGGCGCGCTGGAGGAGCAGGTCGGTACCCGTCCCGACCTCGACTGCGGCGACGAGCGCGTGAAGCTCATCGACGACACCACCGTCGACTGCACGCTGACCGATCCGTCGAGCGGCTCCGAGTACGACGCCGTCGTCACGATCAGCGACGTCGAGGGCACGAAGTACCACGTGGCGGTCCAGGTCGCCGACACCGCGAACTGATCCCAGGCTCAGACCCGTCCTTGACGGGTCTGGCGGGTCTTCGTCGTGGGACACTGGCAGACGGCGTCGACGTGCCGATCGCGCCGCCGCAGCCCGTCCCGAAGGAACCGCATGCCCGAGCTGAACCCCGTCGTCATCGAGCGAGTCGCCTGGGACGACGAGCGGGCCGTGCGGCTCCGCGCCGCGATGGACGAGGAGATGGACGCCCGGTACGCGTCGGCCTGGGAGGACTGGGACCCGGCGGCCGCCGAGCGAGCGCTGACCGCGTTCACCGTCGATCCTGCCGACATCAGCGCGACCTTCCTGGCCCTCATCGACGGCGAGCCGGTCGGCCACGCCGCCCTGCGCCGACTGCACGGCGAATGGGAGCTCAAGCGCGTCGTCACCCTCCCGGCTCACCGCGGCCGGGGTGTCTCGAAGCGCCTGATCACCGCCGTCGAGGACACCGCCCGTGCCGAGGGGGCGTCCCGACTCATCCTGCAGACCGGCGACCGCCAGCCCGAGGCCGTGCGGCTCTACGAGTGGCTCGGCTACGAACCCATCCCGATCTACTCGCCGTATGAGGTCATCCCGATGTCGCTCTGCTACGCCCGCCCGCTCCGCTGACGCTCGGCGGCGCGGCTGTCGCCGCTAGTGAGCAGCCTTCGCGGGCTGGTTCCGTGACCGCAGGCGCGAGATCCCGGTCACGATCGCGACGACGATCAGACCGAGCACGACACCGAACACGGCGGACATCGCGGTGTCGGCGATCCAGACGACGACCGGTCCGGCGGCCTCGATCGCGTGGGTGACGACGTGCAGGAGGTCGTACGGGCCGTGCCAGAACGTCTCGGCGAGGTTCGCGATCACGAGGTGGCCGCCGACCCAGAGCATCGCGATCGTGCCGACGATGCTGATGACGCGGAAGACCGCGGGCATCGACGCGACGATCCGTGCACCGGTGCGGCGGACGCCGCGTGACGGGTTCTTCATGAGTCGGAGTCCGATGTCGTCGATCTTCACGAGCAGGGCGACCGCGCCGTAGACGACCGCCGTCATGACGAGGCCGATGACCAGGAGGGCGCCCAGCGTCATCCAGATGCCGAGCCCTGAGTCGAGGCTGGCGAGGGAGATGAGCATGATCTCCGTGCTGAGGATGAGGTCGGTGCGGACGGCCCCGGAGACGAGCTTCTTCTCGTCGCGGACGTCCTCCTCCGCCTCGGCGTGGTGCATGCCGAACCACTCCATGACCTTCTCCGCGCCCTCGAAGCAGAGGTAGGTGCCTCCGATGATGAGGAGGAACGGCAGCACCCAGGGGGCGAACGCCGTGAGCAGCAGGGCGATCGGGATGATGATGACGAACTTGTTGATGAGGCTGCCGCGGGCGATCCGCCACACGACCGGCAGCTCCCGAGCGGGGGTGAGCCCCTGCACGTACTGCGGGGTGACGGCCGCATCGTCGATGACGACGCCGGCGGTCTTCGCACTCGCCTTGAGGGCTGCGCTGAGGATGTCATCGACAACGGCGAGCAGGCCGACCGACATGTGCTTCTCCTTGGCTCGGGGTCACACCGCTGCGGGCTCGGCGGGGACGGAGTCCACAGTACTGTCGCGATCGCCGAAGGGTGTACTGCTGGACACTCCCTCGCCGACGTGCACGGCCGTAGCGTCGTCCGTATGCAGATCCAACCGAAACCCGCGACGATCAAGAACCCCGCCGAGCAGTTCACCGGCGACGTCTACCTCGACCTGCTGGCCGCGCCGCAGCAGGACGGCCAGCACATGATGGTCGCGAAGGTACGGTTCCTCCCCGGCGCCCGCACCGCATGGCACTCCCATGCCAACGGGCAGACCCTCCACGTCACCGAGGGGGTCGCCCTCATGGGCACGCGCGACGGTGCCGTTCTCGTCGTCCAGCCGGGCCAGACGGTCTACACCCCACCCGGCGAGGAGCACTGGCACGGAGCCACGCCCGACGACTACATGGAGCACCTCGCGATGTTCGAACAGGCGGACGACCCGGCAACGAGCACGACCTGGCTCGAGCACGTCGCCGAAGCCGACTACCACCGCCCCTGACCGACTGCCCGACCGCGGCCCTGCTTCTCCGTTGTGGAGAAGCGGGGTCCTCCCCGGAGGTAGGGAGGCCTCCCTTCCATGCGGATGCCACCCCGGTACTGTTGGCACTCACGACAGATTGGGGATTTCGAATGGTCGAGACCACACCGCGCCGCTCACGGTCGGCCGTGCTCGCGCTGACCTTGACGATCGGAACGCTCGTCGCGGCGGCGATCATCGGCGGATACTTCATCATCGTCGGCGATCAGGCCGACATCGCTGGGCGGGTCTGGCTCACGCTGCTGCTGCTCGCGGCCTTCGTCGGGGCCGTGTCGCTCGACGCCGCAGCCGGCCACGGACCCAACAAGTGGTACCTCGCGGTGTCGACGTTGGTGAACATCTTCCTCGTCACCGTCGGCCTCCTGAAGCTGTGGAACGGGTGGCTCCAGCCGCCGAACACCTCCGACGGGTTCGTCTGGTCCACGCAGATCATGCTGTTCCTCGGCATCCTCATCATCGTGCGTCTGGCGCTCATCATCATCCAGGTGTACTTCCTCCACTTCGTCACCCGCGCCACGTCCACCGTGGTCAGGGCCACCGGCATCGTGACGATCGCGCTCATCATCGCCACGGTCCTCGTGCTCGTGCTGCCCATGGCGTTCCCCGAGGGCACCTGGGCTGACTGGTGGTGGCGCATCGCCGCGGCCACGACACTCGCTGCGGCGATCTCCGCCGTGATCCCCGTCATCGTCCGGGCGTTCTCGCCGAAGCCGGAGGGCGAGCGGGTGTCCTACGGGCAGCAGCCGTACCGTCCGGAGGTGTACCAGCAGGCCGCACCCGGCTACCCGGTTCAGAGCTACCCGGGGCAGCAGGGCTACCCGGGCCAGCAGCCGTACCAGGGGCAGCAGCCGTACCAGGGGCAGCAGGCGCAGCAGCCCTACCAGGGGCAGCCGTACCCGCAGCAGCCGCACCAGGGGCAGCAGCAGCCGTACCAGGGGCAGCAGCAGCCGTATGGCGGCCAGCCGAACCCCGGCCAGCCGAACCCCGGCCAGTATGGGCAGGGGCACCCCGGGCAGGGCTTCCAGGGGCAGCCGCAGCAGGGGCAGCCGGCCCCGCAGCAGCCGGGCCAGCAGTGGCCCGCTCCGTCCTGGCAGGGCTCCGCGCCCGGGCAGCCTGCTCCGGCACAGCCCGCGCCGCAGCAGTGGGGGCCTCCGCAGCCGCAGGTCCCGTCGTCGCCGGTTCCGCCCGCGCCTCCGCAGCAGGACCAGCAGCCTCCGCAGGAACCGAAGCAGCCGACGGAGTCGCAGCAGCCGACGCAGCCGCAGAGCCCGCCGCCCGCCGAGTAGGCGAACCGACCAGGAGCCGGCTGGAAGCCCACCGCTTCCAGCCGGCTCAGTCGTCGGTCGCACTCGAAGCCGCGCTTCACTTGCGCACAATTGCGTAGGCGTGTCGGGCATGTCCTCGCCCAGCGGCGGATGTGGCGATGCGCTCGCTCCGTGAGGATGGAATCGGCGCGGTGCGACCGCCCGCCGCCGACTCCTCACGATGGGTGACGATGCGCAAGCTCCTGAAGGTTCCACTGATCTCGATCGCCACGATCGCCGGCCTCATCGCAGCGGGTCTCGCGACGACGAGCATCGTGAACGCCGTCGCGAGTTCGTCGGAAGCGGGCGACCTGCAGCCCTATGGGCAGTTGGTCGACGTCGACGGCAAGGACATGAACGTCGTCATCAGTGGTTCCGGCGCCGAGACGATCGTCCTGCTGCCCGGGCAGGGCACCGCGGCACCCGGCCTCGACTTCGAGCCGCTCGTCGACGAGCTCCGCGATCAGTACCGGGTGGTGGTGGTCGAGCCGTTCGGCTACGGCCTCAGCGATCAGACGGACGTGCCCCGGACCTCGGCCAACATCGCCGGCGAGGTGCACGCCGCCCTGCAGCACCTCGGCATCGACCGCTACGTCCTCGCCGGACACTCGATCGCCGGTATCTACGCCCTCGAGTATCTGGAGCGGTTCCGCGCCGAGGTGACGGCGTTCATCGGGATCGACACGAGCGTCCCGACCCAGCCCGGAAGCGACGAGCCGACACCGACCGACGGCGTCGAGACGCTGCAGGCGCTCGGCATCCTCCGCCTCCTCACCGCCATCGCGCCCGACCCGTACGAGGGCCTCCCGTACGACGCCGACACGAAGCGCCAACTCGCGATCCTGACGAACCGCAATGCGATGTCGCCGACGCTTCTCGACGAGATCGCCCACACGCCCGGCAACTTCCAGGCGGCCCGATCCCAAGCGTTCCCGGCCGACCTGCCGATCCTCATGTTCGTCGTCGGCGACGACCCGGAACTCTCCGACTGGGTGCCCCTCCACGAGGAGCAGCTCGCCGGAGTCGACCGGGGTGAACTCGTCCGACTCGACGGCGGCCACTACCTGCACCACACCGAGGCGGCGGTGATGGGCGAGGACATCAAACGGTTCCTCGCCGACACGCCGGGAGACTGAATCCCCGGCCGATCCGGGCTGGCGTGTCGTCGGATGTCGGGTTAGGCTCACTCTCGATCGAACGTATGTTCGAACGACGGGAGGCCACGCATGTTGATAACGAGCACCGAGATCGCGGTCTGGACGACGCCGGCAGGCGTGCCGGAGCGACTGTTCTGGGACGGAGCCCGGTACCTCGTCACCGACACCCCGACCCCGCTCGAGCCGAACGTCTCGTTCGTCACCCATCCGCCCGCGGCGACCCCCGCCTGGCGGTTCCAGGCGACCGCTGCAGACGGCCGGTCCTTCGTCTTCGACATCCGACTCGACGCCGCGCGCGGACGCTGGCAGCTCCTCCGAGCGTACGAATGAACCGCTCGGACCGTCGCCCGCGCCGACGTCGCTCCGGGTGTCAGGCGGCCGGCTGCAACCGCACGACGATCGCCTTCGAGACCGGGGTGTTGCTGCGGTCTGCCGTCGAATCGAGCGGGACGAGGACGTTCGCCTCGGGGAAGTACGCCGCGGCACATCCACGAGCGGTCGGGTAGGAGACGACGCGGAAGCCGCGGAGCTCCCGATCCGGCTGCCCGGCCCACTCGCTGAAGACGTCCACCGTCTGCCCGTCCTCCAGGCCGAGGTCGCGGAGGTCGTCCGGGTTGACGAAGACGACGTTCCGGCCCTTCTTGATGCCGCGGTACCGGTCGTTCAGGCTGTAGATCGTCGTGTTGAACTGGTCGTGTGAGCGCAGGGTCTGCAGGAGCAGCCGACCGGGCGGGCAGTGGATCGGTTCGAGCTCATTGACCGTCAGCAGGGCGCGACCCTCGGGGTTCGTGAACGTGCGGGAATCCCGCGGTCCGTTCGGCAGGACGAAGCCGTCCTCGCGGCGGATCTGCTCGTTGTACCCCTCGCAGCCCGGCACGACCCGTCCGATGTGTTCGCGGATCGTGTCGTAGTCGTCCTCGAACGCCTGCCAGGCGATGCCCGAGTCCTCACCGAGCGTCGCACGCGCGAGGCGCGTGATGATGGCGACCTCGGAGAGCAGACCGGGCGCTGCCGGCGGGATACGGCCGTGCGAGGCGTGGACCGCGCACACCGAGTCCTCCACGCTGACCATCTGCGGTCCGCTCGCCTGCAGGTCGATCTCGGTGCGCCCGAGGGTCGGCAGGATGATCGCCGCCTCGCCCGTGACCGCGTGCGAGTGGTTGAGCTTCGTGGAGATCTGCACGGACAGCTGCGTTCCGCGGATCGCGGCCTCGGCGGCGGCGGTGTCGGAGATCGCCGCGACGAAGTTGCCGCCGAGCGAGATCCAGGTGCGGACCTCGCCCCGCTGCATCGCTCGGATCGCGTTCACCGCGTCGACCCCGTGCTCCCGCGGCATCGGGACCGCGAACTCGCGCTCCATGGCGGCGAGGAAGGACTCGGGCATCTGCTCCCAGATACCCATCGTCCGGTCGCCCTGCACGTTGCTGTGCCCGCGGATCGGCGACGCACCGGCGCCAGGCTTGCCGATGTTCCCGCGGAGGAGGAGCAGGTTGATGATCTCCTTGATCCCGTTGACCGCCGCCTTGTGCTGGGTCAGACCCATCGCCCAGGTGACGATCGTCGCGTTCGACGCGATGTAGCGCTCGGCGAGTTCGTCGATCTGCTCGCTCGAGAGGCCGGTCGCCTCGAGCACCGCCGCCTCGTCGAGGTCGGCCAGGTGGGCCGTCAGCTCCTCGAGTCCGAGGCAGTGCTCAGCGAGGAACGCGTGGTCGAGGATCGTCCCCGGAGCTGCCGCCTCGGCCTCCAGGACCCGCTTCGAGACCGCCTGCAGCAGCGCCATGTCGCCGCCGAGCCGGATCTGCAGGAACTGGTCGGAGATGACCGTGCCGCGCCCGACCATGCCGCGGACCGTCTGCGGATTCTTGTACCGCTCGAGCGCCGCCTCGGGGAGCGGGTTCACCGAGACGATCGTCGCGCCCGCCTGCTTCGCGTCCTCGAGCGCCGTGAGCATGCGCGGATGGTTCGTGCCCGGGTTCTGGCCCATCACGATGATGAGGTCGGCCTGCTCGAAGTCCTCGTACCGGATCGTCGACTTCCCGACGCCGATCACCTCGCCGAGCGCCGTGCCGGTGGACTCGTGGCACATGTTCGAACAGTCGGGGAGGTTGTTGGTCCCGAAGGCGCGAACGAAGAGCTGGTAGACGAAGGCCGCCTCGTTCGACGCGCGGCCGCTCGTGTAGAACACGGCTTCGTCGGGGGACGCCTGCCCACGCAGCTGCTCACCGACGATCGCGAACGCCTCGTCCCAGCTCACCGGCCGGTAGTGGTCCGAACCGGCCGGCTTGTAGACGGGCTCCGACAGCCGACCCTGCATGCCGAGCCAGTACTCCGACTTGTCGGCGAGATCGCTGAGCGGGTGTTCGGCCCAGAAGGCGCTCGGGATGACGACCGGCGTCGCCTCCCAGATGACGGCCTTCGCGCCGTTCTCGCAGAACTCGAGCTTCTTGCGGTCGTCCGGGTCGGGCCAGGCGCAGCTCATGCAGTCGAAGCCGCCGCGCTGGTTGATCGAGGTGAACAGCTCCGCGGTCCGCTTCGGCCCGAGCTGCCGGAGGGCGGGCTCCATCGAATGCAGGATGCCGGGCAGGCCGACGGCGACGTGCTTCGGGTGGGTGACCTCGATGTCGGCGTCCGTGACGTCCTCGACGGGCGGTTCGGCGCTCATGCGCTCGCTCCGGTCTGGAGTGCTGCTGGTGCCGAGTCCTCGGCCGGGTCGGCAAGGCGGTGCGCACCGCTGTAGACGACCATCGAGTCGCCTCGGAGGAAGCCGACGAGCGTCATCCCGAGTTCGGTGGCGAGTTCGGCGGCGAGCGACGACGGCGCGGAGACGGCGGCGAGCATCGGGATGCCGGCCATCGAGGCCTTCTGCGTGAGCTCGAAACTCGCGCGCCCCGACACCATCAGGACCATGGAGCGGAGCGGGAGCAACCCCTCCTTCGCCGCCCATCCGACCACCTTGTCGACGGCGTTGTGCCGACCGACGTCCTCGCGGAGCACGAGCATCTCGCCGGTGCGGGCGTCGAACAGGCCGGCCGCGTGCAGACCGCCGGTGCGCTCGAAGACCGCCTGCTGTGCCCGGAGGCGGTCGGGGAAGGTCACGAGGAGCGCCGGGTCGAGGCGGAAGTCGTCGTCCGCGACGGAGTACCGCGAGCTCGTCCGGACGGCGTCGATGCTCGCCTTGCCGCAGAGGCCGCACGAGCTGGTGGTGAAGAAGTTCCGTTCCAGGCTCGGATCCGGGGCGGGGACGCCGGGGGACAGGGCGACGTCGAGCACGTTGTACGTGTTGACGCCCTCGTCCGTCGCGCCGGCGCAGTACCGCGCGGTGCGGACGTCGTCACCCCGGCCGATCACGCCCTCCGAGACGAGGAAGCCGATCGCGAGGTCGACGTCGTGACCGGGCGTCCGCATCGTGATGGCGAGCGAACGACCACCGACGCGGATCTCGAGCGGCTCCTCGACGGCGAGGACGTCCTCGCGGGTGCGTGCGGGCTGTCCCACCGTGATGCGGGTGACGCGTCTGCGCGCCGTGATGCGAGTCATGGCTCATGGCTATCACCACCATCGGACGAGGGCAAGGTGCCTCACCGGATCCGCAGCCGCCTCGGGGGCTGGATCGCGGCTTAGGCTGGTGCCATGCCCGTCGACGCGATCATCCTCGCGGGAGGGCGGTCCTCCCGCCTCGGCGGCGTCGCGAAGGCGTCGTTGCTCCGCGACGGCCGGACGCTCCTCCAGCTCGCGATCGATGCTGCGCGGGCGGCCGGCGGCCGTGTCGTCGTGGTCGGCCCCGAGGCCGGGACGACCGCTCCGGTCCGCTTCGTCCGCGAGCGCCCCGTCTTCGGTGGCCCTGCCGCAGCCATCGCCGCAGGCCTGGACGCCCTGCGTGATGGCGTCGCGGCCGAGGGTCTCGCACAGGTCGCCGTCCTCGCCTGCGACATGCCGGATGCCGCGCCGGCGCTCGCCGCGGTGCTCGACGCAGCCACAGCCGCGACCGGGGCCGACACCGACGGCTGGGTCGCGGTGGACGACTCCGGTCGTGAGCAGTCGCTGCTCGCCGTCTACCACCGGGAGGCCCTGGAAAACCGGGTCGCCGCACTCCGGGCGTCACAACCGAGCGGTGACCTCGCGGGTGTCTCCGTCCGCCAGCTGCTCGCCGGACTCGTCCTCCGCCAGGTGCCCATTCCCGACGGCGGCTCGGCCGACGTCGACACCTGGGCCGACGCCACCGGACTCGGGGTCGTCACCGCCGTCGAGTCGCCGGCGCCGACCGCGTCCACCACGCCGACCGCCGACCCTGAGGAGCGTCTCCCATGACCGATGACCTGCATGCCGTCCTCGCCGACTGGACCGACCGGGTGTCCGCTGAGCTGGAGCTCGGCGACGTCGCGGTCGACATCGACGCCGTCCTCGGACTCGCGGGCACGGCCGCGCACGCCGTGCTGCGTCCGGCCGCCCCGCTGACCACCTACCTCGTCGGCATCGCCGTCGGGAAGGCGCTCGCGAGCGGGGCGGATCCGGTCGCCGCCGCCGAGGCTGCGACCGCGGCCGTCGAGCGGCTGGTCGCCTCGGACTCGACCGCATGACGAGGTCCTCCTGGTCGGACGCCCGCAGCATCGCGCATGCGGCGGGTGCCGCGCAGCGGTCCGACGTCGTCGACACCCTGGCGCTCGCCAAGGCCTTCGGGCACGTCCTCGCGGCGCCGCTCGTCTCGCCCATCGCGATCCCGCACTACGCCTCCTCGGCGATGGACGGCTGGGCGGTTTCCGGGAACGGCCCGTGGACCCTGCTGACCGGCGGCGACGCCGAACGCGCCCGGTCGGTCGGACTCAGCGATGGTGTCGCGGTCGACGTCCTGACCGGTGGGCTGATCCCGGCGGGCGCCGAGGCGGTCCTCCAGCTCGAGCACGGCATGGTCGAGCACGGTTCGGGATCAGCTCGCCTCCACCTCGCACCGTCCGCACCGAACGGGGAGCCGCGGCCGGGGCGGCACATCCGGCCCGCCGGAATCGAGTCACCCGCGGGGTCGACCGTCCTCGACGCCGGCACTCGCCTGGGTCCCGTCCACCTCGCGGTCGCCGCCGGCGCGGGCTTCGACCGCGTGTCCGTCGTACCGACCCCGCGCGTCCGCCTGGTCCTCACGGGCGACGAGGTCGTCACGAGCGGCGTGCCCGCACCCGGGTTCGTGCGCGACAGCTTCGGTCCATCGCTCCCGGGAGTGATCGCCTCGCTCGGTGGCGTCGTCACGTCCAGTGTCCGTGTCGGCGACGACACGTCCACCACGGCGGACGCCCTCGGGCTGACGAGTGCGGTCGGCGCTCCTGCCCGCCACCAGCGGGACCTCGTCGTGACCACGGGGGGTACCGGCGACTCCCGCGCCGATCATGTCCGAGCGCTGCTCCGCGACGCCGGAGCGGACTTCCTCGTGGACGGCGTCGACGTCCGCCCGGGTGGCCCTGCGCTGCTCGCGCGGCTGCCGGACGGCCGCCTGTTCGTCGGGCTGCCCGGCAACCCGCTCGCCGCACTGCTCAGTGTCCTCACGCTCGTGCACCCGGTGCTCGCCGGCCTCCAGGGACTCGAGCTTCCGGCCCTGCGACCGGCGGTGCTCGCCTCGCCCGTCGACGGGGTCCGTTCCGGGACGGTCCTGCGTCCCTACCGCTCGGTGCACGATCCCGATTCGGCGACGCCGCATGCGGAGCCGACGCCATGGCACGGGGCAGCCATGCTCCGCGGGCTCGCCGACGCCGACGGCGTGCTCGTGTGCCCGGGCTCCGGCGCGGCCGCGGGCGGCCTGGTACCGAGTCTCGACCTGCCCTGGTGATCGGGCCTCGGGTCAGCGGCCCCGGACGGCTGCCGCCGTCATCAGCTGCAGCAGTTCCTCGCCGGCGAGGATGCCGCGCCGCTCGGTGACCGTCAGCGTGTCGATCGTGAAGCCCTCGTCGTCGAGCTCGCCGTGCGCCGGCCGGAACGCGAGGTCGGCGGTCTCCAGCATCGACTGGTCGAGGAGCGAGTCGCCGGCCGCGAGCACGAGTGGGCCGTCGAGGCGGCGGGCGACTTCACTGACGGCATCGTGCTTCGTGAGCGTCCAGGGTACGCAGTAGAGCTTGCGTCCCTGCAGGGACACCGTCCACCCGAGCCGTTCGCACTCCTGCTCGACCTGTTCGAGCCAGCCCGCCGGGATCGCGTCGCGCTCGACGATCGAGTAGAAGAACAGCGCGTCCGCGACGTTCGTCTTGAGGATCCAGGTCGGCGACGCCAGCTCCTCGAAGCGCGCGAGTGCCTCGTCGAGCGGAGCGGTGTGGTCGGTGAGGTGCGCTCGCACGCGATCGCGCCAGTCGGCGTCGGGGACGCCGTCGACGAGGATCTCGCCGCCGTTGCTCGTGATCGCGTATGCGGGTGCGCCGCCCGGCAGCTGCACCCGCTGATACTGCGCCACCGTCCGCGTCGTGACCGGCATGAACACGGCTTGCGAGCGCAGCTCGATCAGCAGGCGCTCCGACTCGCGCGTCATGAACGAGATCGGCACGCCGTTCCAGAGCTCCGAGACGATGATCGACGGCGCCTCGGGGTCTGGCGTCTCGAGCCAGAACGCCTTCGGCGAGTAGATGAGGGTGCGATCCAGGTCGCAGGCGACGAGGGCGCTCACTGGGCGTCTCCCGCCGCGGCGTCGCTCAACGGGTTGATGAGTCCGACACAGCTGTAGGGCAACCCGGGCACGACCTCGACCGGCACACCGCGCTGCTCGGCGAGCAGGAGCACGTGCGCGACGTCGTCGAGGGCGTCCGGTGACACGAGCACCTTCCACGGCACCCGGCGGAGCAGGACGCGGGTGGTCTCGCCGACACCCGGCTTCACGAGGTTCACCGTCGGGATGTCGTACTGTTCCCGGATCCGCTCGACGGCCTCCCAGCCGATCCAGCTCGGTTCGCGATCGGCAGCTGAGGCCTCCTCCACGCCCGCTGCGACGTCGTCGACCACCTCGGCGAAGCGACTGGAGACCGCGTCGAGGAAGGCGCCGGAGACGTCGTGACTGCTCAGCTCGCGGTAGAACTTGGCGCCGTGGAACTGGTCGTCGGAGAGCAGCTCGCGGTTGTACACCGTGCGGGACACGAGGCCGGAGACGGTGGAGTTCAGGCATGCCGAGGGGATGAGGTAGTCGTCACGGGTGCCGTAGACGGGCACACAGTGTCCGGGGTCGGCGAGGACGGCCAGCTCGTCGGAGAAGCGGATGCCGTCGGTCTCGGCGAAGCGTTCCAGCGCCGCCGTCAGTTCGCGCGCGATGGCGCCCTTGCCGGTCCAGCCGTCGACGAACGCGATCTGCTCCGGGTCGTGGTGCGCCGCGAGGTAGCGCAGTGCGGTCCCGTCGACGCCGACACCGCGGACGATGCTCATCGTGTAGTGCGGCACGTCGATCCCGCGGACCTCCTTCGCCCAGCGACGCATGAGGATCCCGATGGGCGTTCCGGCGCGGGCGAGGGAGACCAGCACCGGCCGGTTCGCGCGGGAGGCCAGGACGAGGTCGGTGACGACGCCGACGGCCACCGCGAGACGTCGGCTCGACCGCGCGAGGGCGTCCCGGTAGAGCTCCTCGTACTCGGGGGAGGGCAGGTACTCGATGGGCAGCGACTCGGCGTAGTGCGCGCGACCGCTCTGGATCGCGGCCTCACGTTCGGAGGCGTCGGCCTCGAGGCGGGTGTCACCGAGGTCGGTCAGCAGCCAGCGCACCTCCGAGGCGTCGTAGGACCCGAAGTCCGGTCCGGTGAGCGGCTCGGGGAGGGCGGCGGCGTCGATGGTCACGGTGCGGGGTTCCATTCGGCTGGGGTCGGGACGGATTCGGAGAGGAGGACGACGATGACGTGGTCGGTGACGGTCCGCAGTGCCTCGACGACGCCGTCGGGCCGGAGCAGGAGCTCGCGGTCGGCGCCCGGCTCCGGGAACAGGGCCACCGCCGCGAACCGCGAGCCGCCGCGCGAGAGGTTGTAGGCGAAGCGGGGTCCGAAGCCGTCGATCGTACGGTCGTGGCTGGTGAAGCACACCGCGCTCGCGATGGCGTAGTCGTCACGGTCGATGACGGCGATGGGGGACCGCGTGGTGGTCGAGAAGCGCGTCGCTCCGCGGGTGCGGTCGAGGTGGGCGGCGACGGCCAGCGGTACCGCGATGAACTCCTCGGAGCCGAGCACCACGACCTCGCCGTCCGGCAGTTTCGGAAGGACCCGGTCGGCGATCGCGGCGGTCACCGCGTCGTCGAGGCGTCCTGGCGCACCGAAGCGCGCGCTCCGCACGGGCGGCAGGTCGGAGGCGTCCACGACGACGACGTCGCCGGTTGCGGTCGATCCGGCTACCGACGCGGCGGGTGCGGCGTCGATGACCGCTCGCGCGCGGGCGAGGACGTCCTCCGGTAGGTCGACGGCACCCACGCCGAGCGCCACGACGGTGATCCGGGTGCCGAGGCGGTCGGCGAGGTCGTCGAAGCGCTGTCGGTCCGCATCCGAACGGAGGTCGATGAGGCCGGCGACCACCCAGTGCGCCTGCGGCGTGTTGGCGTGCAGCGCGGTGATCGTGTTGCGCACGGTGCGTCCGGTGCTCAACTCGTCGTCGACGAGCACCGTGGTGCCGCCGACCGTGGCCCACGCGGGGTCGCTCGGGTACAGGCGGTGGTCGCTCGCGTGCGAGTGCTCCTCCTCGAACGGCGTGAAGGGCACGTCCGCCTCGTGCCTCGTGGAGTGGAGGTAGGGCGAGCCGAGCGCGTCGGCGACGATGTGGCCGAGCCCGGTCGCCGTCTCCGCATAACCGACGGTGACGAGCTCCGGCCCGGCAGCTGGGGCCGCATCGCGGAGCTGGGCGAGGTGCTCGCGGACGGCGGTGAGGGCGGCGAGGCCGTCAGCATCCGGCCGTTCCCGACGGGCCAAGAGCTGCGCCACGGTGTCGAACGGAGCCGTCTCCGGATCGCTGCCGTCGAGCGCGCTCCGCACCAGCAGTCCGAGCAGTTCTCCGGCGGCGAGTGCCAGGCCGGGCACGGTCGGCACGTGTTTGGCGAGGACCGTCGACACGAGCAGCTGCGCGCGTTTGGGGTTGTCGCGGAGCGCGAGACCGACGAGGTCCTCCACCGGGATCAGGCTCCGGGACGCGTCCGAGCGCAGGCCGATGCCGACGGCGTCGCGCACGAAACCGCCTGTCCATGCGCCCGTCCATACGGTCACCGCATGCTCGTCTCGAGGAGGTCGACGAAGGTCGTCTCCTCCGCTGCCACCCCGAAGGCATCCGCGCGGAGCAGGGTCTTGCGCGCCCACGCCTGGTGCGGCTTCATCTCGTTCATCTTGTTCCGGTAGGGGGAGGCGTTGGCGCCGCCACCCACGTCGCCGACGACGGAGAGGGCGTCGACGTACTCCTCGTGGCTCACGACCGACATCGCGTGGACGACCGGCACGTGGCTCGGGTGGATGACCGTCTTGCCGAGCAACCCGTTCGCCTGGTCGAGCGCGATCTCGCGGATGAGGCCGTCGAGTCCTTTGAGGAGCAGCTTCTGACGCAGCTGCGCCTCGTTCGCGTCCTGGAACGGCGTCATGCGCAGCTGCGGGCGCATGAGCCGCTCCGCGTTGTGGAAGTGCTCCCAGACCGTGCCGGTGATGACGAAGTCGTCGCCCGGTCGACCGAAGACGTTGACGACGTCGGCGATGACCGAGGAGACGAGTTTCACGTCGTACACGGTGAGGTCGCGGGAGCGCCGGAGCGAGAAGGCGCTCGAGAGGTCGGTGGCGCCGATCCGGACCGCGAGTACGTCCTCGCGGTGGGCCTTGGTGACGTCGACGATCCCGGAGAGGGTGTCGTCGCGGGTCTCGCGGTGGATCATCCGCGGCGACTCGAGGATCGGCATGACCCGGAGCCGACGCGCGCCGTTCGACCCGTCCTGCCCGTAGTCGCGCTGCACGCGACCGAGCGCTTCGAAGAAGCGGTCCGCCACCCCGTCGCTGTTCTCGTACTTGGGGATGACGAAGCCGCTCAGGAGGTCGAGTCCCGGACCGAGGAGCCCGGCGACCCGCTCGAGCTGCTCGGGCGTGCGGACGCGGATGAAGAGCAGCGGCAACACCGGGCGCTTGGACCCCGAGCTCTTGGCGGCGAGCTGCTGCATCGCCTCCGCGACGTTCGTCTCGGCGAACTCGACCGCGTCGTCGGGGACCGAGTCCTCGAGGCACAGCACCATGCTCAGGCAGCCGTGCTTCGCCTGCTTCACGACGTCCTTCGCGAGCGTCGGGCGCGTGCCGGGACTGTAGAGCGTGGCGCCGAGTGCCGCCGCCACGTGTTCCGGCGGGGAGTCGATGCTGATGGGGCTCGGGAGCTTGTGGAACAGCCGCGACGCGCGCTTGTCGTCGACGTAACTGAAGTGGCGCATGGTCATCGTCTCCGGGGTTCGCGGGCGACGACGTACGGCGTCGGCTCGAAGCCGAACTGCTGCAGGAGCGTCTGGAGGGGGATCTCGGCGGGAAGGGGTTCGAGGCGGAGTTCGAGTCTCGACCCGATGCGCAGCAGCGAGACGACCGGCGGTGCGCCGGTGTCGTCAGCCGCGGCGAAGCTCTCGCCGTCGAAGAGCTGGACCGTCAGCGGACGACCGGCTGCGCCGACGAACAGCGCTCGCCGGATGAGGTGCACGTGCCGGAGCGCGAGGATCGCGTCGCCGCCGTCGAAGCCGAGCAGCGGCCGGTTGCCGGGCGTCGTCACGGGCGTGCCGTCGATGCCGTCGGCGGTCGCGACGCCCGTCACGAGTTCGACGGTCTCCCACACGATCGCCGTCGCTCCGCCGACGATGAGGCTGCCGATCGCCGACTGACGCGGGTCGAGCCGGACCAGCGGGGTCTCGTCGTCGAGGACGCGGACCTCCTCGGCCGTCGGGGCGGGGAAGGGCTGTGGGGTGCTGGGCGTCGACGGGGGCGGCGACGCCGCGTTCACCGAGGGGGTCACCACGGCGGGCGTCGAGGGCCCGCCAAGCGTGAGTCCCGTCGACGGTGCCGACGGTGCCGACGGCGCTGCCGATGCCACCGGGGCAGGGGGTGCGGCGGCGGGCGTCGACGGCCCGCCGAGCGTGAGTCCTGTCGACGGTGCTGGCGACGCGGCGGGCGCCGCGGGGGCAGGTGCCGCCGGGGCGCTCGCCACGGGTTCCTCCTGCGCGACCGGCGCAGGCCTCGGCTTCACCCGACGACGGAGGTAGTCGATGTCCCGTCGCACCGGGGAGGTGTTGAGCGGCACGGCTCAGAGGTCGATTCTGAAGTCGCGCGCCACGCCGGCGAGACCACCGGCGTACCCCTGCCCGAGGGCGCGGAACTTCCAGTCCGAGCGGTGCCGGTACAGCTCGGCGAGCAGCAGCGCCTGGCTGCTGCGGACCTCGGCGATCGGCACGTCGAAGCGCACGAGCTCCCGACCGTCGGGCGTGGCGACGCGGACGAACGCCGAGCGCACGGGCGAGAAGTCGCCGGGCCCGCGGACGTCGGGGTCGATGTAGAGCAGGAAGGCGATCTTCGACACGGCGTCCGGCACGCGCGTCAGCTCGACGTCGATCTCCTCATCGTCGGCCTCCGACGAGAAGGTGACCGCGCCGTCCTGGCTCTCGACCTGGTTGAAGAACACGAGGTGGTCGTCGGACAGCGCCTTGCCGTCGTCACCGCACATGATCGCCAGCGGCACGGGCTCGCTCTGCGGCCCGCGGCTCGCGATGACGTCCCAGCCGAACCCGATGAGCACGGCGTCGAGACCGGGGTTCTCGGCGGTGAGCGCGGCGTTCGCGCCCGCGATCAGCGACGCCATCAGTGCGCACCCAGCACGAGACCGGCGTCGGGCTCCTGGAACTTGTCGGAGAGGAACCGACCGTGCGTCGAGAGTTCGGCGATCGCGCCGATGCGGATCTGGTTGAGGAGGTCGCGGATGGTCTCCTCGATGAGCTCCAGCTGACGGGCGAAGACGATCGTGCTGCGGGAGTCGTCGGTGCGGTCCGCGGCCGGCAGCGCGAGGAAGGAGCGCAGGGGGCTCGGGAGGTAGTCCGTCACCATCGCGGCGAGGAGCACGCGCTGCTCGGTCGACGCACCCTGGTCGGCGATCGTCGCGACGACGAGGCGCAACTGGTCGTCGATCTGTCGGAGCTGCGAGGTGAGCAGCGTGGGGAGGTCGCGCCCCACGGAGCGCACCGAGTCGCGGAGTTCGTCGAGGTGCCGGGCCGTCTGCTCGTCCTCGGTCTCACCGACGGGCGCCGGCGTGGCGTCGACGACGCCGAGCGGCTCGGCCCCGCCGGTCCGCAGTGCGTTCAGCAGTCGTCCGAATGCCATCCCTCGTCCCCTTCGTCCTCAGCGACCCGTGCGCCCGGTCACCCGAGCGTGAGGCTACCGCAGTTCGCGCTGCTCGGCCTGACGGCTGCGCTCGAGGTACGGCTTCGCCTTCTCGAGGCCCGACTCGAGCGCGTTGACGGTGCCCTCCATGTTCTTGGCGGCTTCGGCACGGAAGGTGTCGATCGCGTCCATAGTCTGGAAGACGTTGTCGAACGCGCGCTGCAGGGTCTCGACGCTGACACCGGCGGTGGAGGCCTGCTGGTGGATGCGCGTGGTCTGATCCTTCAGCATCTCGCTCGTCTGCAGGATCATGTTGTTCGTCGTGGTGTTGATCGCGTCGATCTGGTCGAGGACCATCTTCTGGTTCGCGAGGGCCTGCGCGACGACGACGGCGGTCCGCAGGGCGGCGATCGTCGTGGTGCGAGCGCGGTCGACACCCTTGATGAGCTCGAGGTTGTTCTTGCGGATGAGGTCCATCGCGAGGTAGCCCTGCACCGAGACGGCGAGCTGCGTGAGGATGTCCTGGTGGCGCTGGCGGACGGGGAAGAGGACGTCGGCCTCGAGCTTCTGGGCCTCCTCGATGCGTCCGGAGGAGCGGGCTTCGTCGATCTTGGCGACGCAGGCGGCGTCGAGGGCCTTCGCGAAGACGGCGTACTCGCTGAGCGCCTGCATCGTCTCCCAGAGCTGGACCTTCTCGCCGGCGAGGGCGGCGTTGTCCTTCAGGAGCTCGTCCTGGCCGGCCATGAGCGACTTGATGATCTTGTCGAGCTGGGTCTGCGCGGACTCGTACTTCTGGAAGTACTTGGCGAGCTTGTTGCCGCCCGGGATGAACCCGAGGATCTTGCGGCCGACGCCGAGGTCCGCCTGGTTCGGCGTGAGGTCCTCGACGGTGCTGCGGAGGTCGCCGAGCGTGGTCGCGACCTTGATCTGCGCGCTGTCACCCGAACGCTTCGCGCCGGCGACCGAGGTCGACGAGCGGTCGAGCATGCGGGAGGAGTACCCGCTCGACTGCACCATTTCCTTGCCGCCGATCTGGGAGATGCCCTCGATCTTCTGCGTGAACTCGGGCGAGCGCGGGTCGAGCGTCGCGACCTCGGTCACGAAGGAGCGCGCCTGCTGCTGGATCTCCGTCTGGCGCTCCGCCGGGACCGGGACCATGCCCGGTGCCTCTTCGGCCTGCACGACGTCCGGTGCATCCGGAGCGTGCAGCACGAGGGAGGCTGCTGCCTGTTCGTTGGCGTCTGGCGGAGTGAGTGGCGTGCTCATGCGGTCGACCTTGCTCTCGTGTGTGGCTTGCTCGTGGTGGAGGCGTCGGTGCTCAGCCGAGCGGGACGCCGAAGTCGCCGGCGATGCCGGCGAGACCGGTGGTGTAGCCCTGGCCGACGGCCTTGAACTTCCACTCGGATCCGTTGCGGTAGAGCTCCGAGAACAGCATGGCGGTCTCGGGGGCGGCGTCCTCGCTGAGGTCGAAGCGGACGATCTCGGTGCCGTCCTGGTCGACGATGCGGCAGTACGCGCCGCGGACCTGGCCGAAGTTCTGGCGACGCTCGTCGGCCTTGTCGATCGACACGGCGATGATCACGCGCTCGACGTCTGCCCCGACCGCGTTCAGGTCGACCGAGATCTGCTCGTCGTCACCCTCGCCGTCGCCGGTGCGGTTGTCGCCGAGGTGCTTGACGGAGCCGTCCGCTGAGGCGGGCTGGTTGTAGAAGATGAAGTCGGCGGAGGAGCGCACCTTGCCGTTCGCGCCGACGAGCAGCGCCGAGGCGTCGAGGTCGAACGCCTCACCGCTCGTGGTGCGCGGGTCCCACCCGAGACCGACCGTCGCGACGGTCAGGCCGGGGCTGGTCTTCGTGAGCGAGAGGTTGTTGCCCTTTTCGAGGGTGAGTCCTGCCATGGTGATCGCTTCTCCTTCGGAACTGCGCTGTCGCGCGGGGGACTGCTGCGGGTGGTGCTCAGAGCGCCTGGGCGGCGGGGCCGAGGAGGTCCATGACGGAACGCCCGTTGGCGCGCTCGCCGATCGCCTTGAAGGTCCAGCCGTTGCCCTCGCGCGAGACCTTCGACATGATCATCGCGGTGTGCGGACCGGAGTCGGTGAGCTGGTAGCGGGCGACCTCGGGGGAGCCCGGGGTCGAGTCGTCGATGATCCGGCTGAAGGCGTTCTGCACGGTGTCGAAGGTCTGGCGGCTGTAGCTGCTGATCACGAAGACGATCTGCTGGACGGACGGGGCGACCTTCGAGAGGTCGACGAGGATCGTCTCGTCGTCGCCGTCGCCGGCGCCCGTGAGGTTGTCGCCGGTGTGGCTGGCCGAGCCGTCTTTGCTCGCGAGCTGCTGGAACCAGATGGTGTCGAGCACCTTGCCGGTGGCGTCGAAGAAGATCGCTGAGGCGTCCAGGTCGATGTCGGGCGCGGACGAGCGTCCGAAGAAGCCGCGCTTCACCGGTGCGACGCCGTCCCAGCCGAGGCCGAGGCGGATCCGTGTGAGCGAACCGCCGTCCTGCTTCGTCAGTGAGAGCGACTGGCCCTTTTCCAGACTCAGACCCATGGTTCCGTCTCCTAGATGCTTCATCGTGTAGCTGGTGGTGAGGTGTGGGACGTGCGCCCCGGCCGAAGCCGGGAGCGCACGACCACGTTATCGGTTCAGCCGGGCGAACGCCCGGATTCCCGGTCCGTTCAGAGCAGGCCGCGTGAGTCGGAGCTCTTCGCCTGCAGCTCGTGGGCCCGGGCGAGCAGCCGCTGGAGCTCCTCGTCGTCGGCCGCCCTCGCCTGGTGCTTGGGCTTCAGGTTCGCGAACGACTTCTGGCGCTCGACCATGCGGGTGTAGCTCGTCTCGAGTTCGACCTCGTCCACGTGGTGGCCGTCCGGGATGTCCTCCGGGGCGTCGGCGTGGTCGACGATCTTCTTCGCCTGGGTGCGGGCGTCGCTGATGATCGTGTGCGCACGGCCGGCCGGGCTGAGGAGCGAGGCGAGGACCGTGACGGTCAGGATGCCGATGATGACGATGAGCGACAGGCCCGTGCTGATCTCGAACACCGGGATGTGCTCGCCACCGTTGAGGAACGGCAGGGTGTTCTCGTGCAGCGCGTGCAGGACGAGCTTCACACCGATGAATCCGAGGATCGCCGCCAGACCGTAGCTCAGGAAGATGAGGCGGTCGAGCAGGCCGTCGATGAGGAAGTAGAGCTGACGGAGGCCGAGCAGCGAGAACGCCGTCGCGGTGAAGACGATGTACGGGTTCTGCGTGAGGCCGAAGATCGCGGGGATCGAGTCGAGCGCGAAGAGCAGGTCGGTGCCGCCGATGGCGACCATGACGAGCAGCATCGGCGTGAGGACCTTCTTGCCGTTCTCGATGGTGACGAGCTTGTCGCCGTCGTAGCGGTCGGTCGTCTTGAAGAGACGCTTGGCGAGACGGATGACGAAGTTGTTCGCGTCGTCGCTCTCCTCTTCCGGGCGGAGGAGCTTGATCGCCGTGAAGATGAGGAACGCGCCGAAGATGTAGAACAGCCAGGACCAGGCGTTGACCGCGGCGGCACCGAGGAAGATGAAGCCGGTGCGGGCGATGAGGGCGAAGACGATGCCGAAGAGGAGCACCTTCTGCTGGTCGGCCCGCGGCACGCGGAAGCTCGACATGATGATGAGGAAGACGAAGAGGTTGTCGACCGACAGGGCCTTCTCCGTGATGTAGCCGGCGAAGTACTCGGATCCGAGCGTGCCACCGCCGAAGAAGAGGACGCCGAGGCCGAAGACGATGGCGATACCGACGTAGAGGGCCGACCACTTCGCGGCTTCCGGCAGCGTCGGCTCGTGGGCCTTGCGCACGTGGAAGATGAAGTCGAAGGCGAGGAGGGCCAGAATGCCGACGATCGTCAGCAGCCAGACGTATCCGGGGATTTCCATGGGCTGTGTTCTCCGCAGCGCTCGAGGTGGGGGACGGGTGATGTTTAGTTGGTGCCGTCCCACTATATAGTTGGTATGGTCGAACCAACACCCGAACGCACGTATTCAGAAAGAATTCAGCTATGAGCGATGACGTCGACCCCGCCGAGGCGGGAGCCGTCATCCAGGCGTCCCTCGCGACGGTGCTCCGCTGGTCCACCAGGGCGGACAACCGGCGTTCACTGCACGACGCCGAGGGTGCCGCCCTCACCGCCACGGATGCCTGGCTCCTCGAGTACGTCATCTCCGCCGGACCGATCCGCATGTCCACGGTCGCGGGCTGGATGGACGTCGACAAGTCGACCGCGACGGCCGAGGTGCGCCGACTCGAGGAGGGTGGTCTCGTCGTCCGGGAGACGGATCCGAGTGACCGCCGCGCGGTGCTCGTGAGCGCGACGGAGGAGGGACGGACCGCCCTCGAACGACACCGGCAGGCGGCGCAGCAGGTCTACAACACCCTCGTCGGCAAGTGGAGCGAGCGCGATCGAGCGGAACTCGCCCGGCTGCTCTCGCGGTTCGTCGACGAGTTCTCCTGGGTCAGCGACGCCGTCTCGCAGCACAACGCGAGTCGCTGACCGGCGGACCTCACGGGTCGATGCGCACCGGGATCGGTCCCGTCCGCTCCGTCCGCGGTCCGTACACCCAGAAACGGTAGAGCACGAAGCGGAACGCGGAACCGAGGGCCAGCCCGACGATGTTCGCCGACACGTTGTCCGCCAACGGCGTCGTCAGGTGCATCGCGTCGTGGGAGACCCAGAGGCAGGCCAGGGCGATCGCGCCACCCGCGAGACTCACCAGACCGAATTCGAGCGCTTCGCGGGCGACGTCCGAGCGCCGATGCGCGCGGAAGGTGAGGAGCCGGTTGCCCACCCAGTTGGCCACGATGGCGAGTGTCGTCGAGATGCCCTTCGCCACGAGCAGCCCGGAGGTGCCGGTGTGGAGGAACACCGTGTACGCGAGCAGGTTGAAGACCCCGACGTCGACGAGGAAGCCGGCGCCGCCGACGAGGCCGAAGGCGGCGACCTCACGGACGATGGGTCGCCGGAGCAGCGCGCGCGGATCGGGAAGGGCTCGGATCACCACCGCGTCACGACCTGACCAGCTCGAAGACGATGCTGCGGTGGACGGGGATGCGCTGCTCGACGTGGTAGCCGAGCGCCTCCAGATCCGCCACGTTCGGTGAGGTGCTCGACCCTTCGACGACCCAGACGGTGTCGTGGCCGATGAGCCGGTCGTGGATCTCGGACAGCGGCGCGGCCAGGTCCCAGAGCTCGGGGCGGTCGCGGTAGCTCGTCTCGAGCGCCACGTCGTCGAGGCCGGCGAAGGCCTGCGGGTAGAGGTCGATCGCGAGCCGCGACTTGCGCGAGGGCTTCACCGACTGGTCGAAGACGACCGCGTCGCCCGGCGAGGCATGGGCCTGGACGACCTCCGCGGTCTGCCGGAGGTCACTGCCGTCGTCCTTCGCGAACGGGCCGCGCTGTTCCGCGAGGACCGGGGTGGCGAGCGCCAGCACGAGCGCGACACCGATCGCGGTCGCCACCGCGCGGTCCACCCGCTTCGGCAGGAGGTCGACGATCGCCCGGAGTCCGAGCGCCATCATGATGGCGACTGCCGGGACGCAGAAGGTGACGTAGCGGAGGTTGTACATCGGCGTCACGAGGGTGTTGCCGATGATGAGCAGGGCGGTCGGTGCGAGCGCCCAGACGGCGATCATCGCCAGGGCGCGACGCTGTCGGGAGGATCGGCGGACCACGAGGACCCCGATGGGAGCGAGCACGATCAGCAGCCACGCGACCACGGCGAAGGCCGGCGTCTGGAACCACTGGCCGACGAGCACCGATTCCGGCGTCGCGTAGTCCCGCCTGCCGAGGAACGCGATCTGCTCGCGCTGCGCGATGCCCGCGATCACGATCGGAGCGCCGAGGACCAGTGCGCCGACCAGGGACCAGCCCCACGCTCGCATCACTCGCCGCCCTGGGCGTTGGAGCACCATCCACGTGGCGTGCACGAGGAGGAGCATCGCGAGGTACAGGAACAGGTACATCGAGGCGGCGCTCGCGATGGCGAAGAGTGCCCAGCTGCGGCGTGATGTGGACCGACGACGCACGAGCGACACGAACCAGACCGTCAGCCACACGACCGCGGCCATGCCCAGCGCATAGGAGCGCGTCTCGGCGCCCATCCTGGTGACCTGGGGGATGACGGCGAACACGAGGCCCGCCGTGATGCCGATCGCCGGGGTGAAGATGGACCGTGCGAGCACGACCGTGCCGGCCGCGGCCAGACCGACGCCGATCGCGCTCGGGAACCGCGTGACGGCCTCGGCGGTCCCGAAGGCACCGGTCCAGACGTGCAGGAACGCGTAGTACAGGCCGTGGACGGCGTCGATGTGGCCGATCATCCCGAACATGACGGGGAGGGGGCGTTCGGCGGCGAGGACGCTGGCCGCCTCGTCGCCCCAGTACGACGGCGTCCCGATGCCGATGAGGGAGACGAGGGTGGCGAACAGGCCGACGACCCATGGTGCGGCGCGGCCGCCGAGGAGGGTGTGGAGGGCGTCCCACCGACGGCGCGAGGGCGCGGTCGGGACGGTGATCGTCGCAGTCATGGGTTCCCCTCGGACGCGACAACCTGGCGCGTCGTCTCATCGTCCGCCGCTCGGATGAACGCCAGCAGAGAGATTCCTGAGAGGGCGCGGGGGATCCCGCCCGGACCCGACGGCAGGTGGCCGGCCGCCCCGGTGGGGAGTTGTCCCCATCGCGCGGCAACGGCGCGCGGAACAGACTGCTGGAGTCCGCCGCCGAAAGGAATTCCGATGCAGCTCTCCCGCGTCACCGCCCTGATCACCCTCCCCGTCGCAGCCATGCTCGTGCTGGCCGGATGCTCCACGCCGTCGGCCCCCGACGCGAAGCCGACGGAGAAGGCCTCATCGTCCGCGACGTCGAAGCCGACCTCGACCGGATCGGCTGACGGTGAGGTCACCGAGCCTGGAGCGCAGGTCGGGATCGATGAGCCGATCGTCTACGAGTCGCAGGGCACCGACGGCGTCACCGCACTCATCAGCGCGAAGCTGACCGAGGTCACCCCCGCGACGGCCGACCAGGTCGCGTTCCTCAAGACGCAGTTCGACGGCGGCGAACTCGACGGCTACGACATCACGCTCATCCGGCTCGAGATGAGCAAGGTGTCGGGCGACCCGGTGGCGTTCAACAGCGACGCGACCTCCTTCTCGCCCGTCGACGCCGATGGCGAGAAGGTCCAGGAGGCCACGCTCATCGGGTGGGACGAGTGCGGATCCGAGTCGTTCACCGAGGAGTTCGACGCTGGCGCGCCGATCACGCAGTGCTACGTCGCGGCGGCTCCCGCCGGTGGCAAGGCTCCGGCAGGCCTCATGTACGACGGCGGTTTCACCGACCCGAACCCCTACGACTCCTTCGACGGCGACCCGATCCTGCTCATCAAGGACTAGCTGTACTGCAGGCCTGAGTGCCCTTCGACAGGCTCAGAGACCGAATCGTTCCGGGTACACCTCTCCCGGTCACTGAGCTTGTCGAAGTGCCCACGAGGATGCCGTCCGGCACGTCGTCAGGCTCTGGGACCGGAGCGCTTCCGGGCCCACGTCTCCCGGTCACCGAGGTGATGCGGCCCGAACTCCCCTTCGACAGGCTCAGGGACCGGAGCATCGCGGGTGAACCTCTCCCGGTCACTGAGGTGGCGCAACCGGAGTGCCCTTCGACAGGTTCAGGGACCGGAGCGTTCCGGGTGAACCTCTCCCGGTCACTGAGGTGGCGCAACCGGAGTGCCCTTGGACAGGCGCAGGGACCGAAACGTCGCGGGTTGACATTCCCCGGTCACTGAGCCTGTCGAAGTGCCCACGAGGAACCCTTCGACAGGCTCAGGGACCAGGGGGTCAGAACGGTGCCGGATCGGGTTCCGTCCGATGGTGTTTCCCGTCGGGTGTCGTCCAGTCGAGGACCCCGCCGGGTCCGTGGTCGAGGTTCCATCCGGGCAGATGCTTCATCCGGTGGTGATGTCGACAGAGACAGGCGAGATTGCCGACATCTGTCGGGCCGCCGTCTTGCCAGGCAATCGAATGGTCCAGGTCGCAGGCCCTGGCTCGTCGCCCACAGCCCGGTGCCCGACAAGTGCCGTCCCGTAGGCGCACCGCGCGTTGCAGGTCGGCCGGAACGCGGTACTGGTTCCGCCCGACGGAGAGGATCGCGCCGGTTTCGGGTTGGACGAGGATCCGGGTGAAGCTGGGGGCGTTCACCGCGATACGGGCTGCGGTCTCCGGGTCGATCGGACCATAGCCATCGAGCATGCCGGGTGCGTCGGAGACGCCGGCCATCGTGAGCGCCGGGACGGTGATCTGCACGGTCGGCTTGATGTGCTCCTGGACCTCGATCGGGTGCGGCAGGACTGGGCTGGTCATGATGTCGTCGGGTGTGACGCCGGTGAGCGCGAGCGCCGCAAGGGCGTCAGCCTGCAGCTGAGCGCACGTGCGGGTGTCACCCGCTGAGCGGGAGTCGGTGGCTGCTGCTTCGACGCGCTCGATGATGCCTTGCGCGATGGGCGCGGTGGTGAACAGGTGCACCCATGCCATGCCGTCGGCGGCCGGCTCGAACTCGACGCGGCGGTCGGCCTCGGAGCGGACCGCGCGTGCGGTGATCGACTCGGGGTGGAGTCGCTCGCGCAGCACTCGGGCGCGGCCCTTGAGCCCGGCGGCGGTCATGCGCTCCGCCACGGGGAGGACTGCTTCGAGGAACGCGGCCCGGCCCGCGGGTGGGACGTCGCAGAGCTGGTCGGTGATCACCTGTGCGTGCCGCGCCGAGATGCGGCCCGCTTCGAGCGACGCCAGCACGGCCGGTGCGTCGTTCACGAGACGTTCGGCGTCGTTGGTCGCACGCTGGATCGTCCGTTCCGGCGTTCGCGTCGCCATCGCAAGGGCCGCGCAAGTGGAGCGGCGGGAGAGGTCCTGCCGTTCGGCCGGCGGGAAGATCGCCGGGACCGTGGCGTCGGCGAACGCGTCCGCATAGGCGGCGGAGCGGGCCAGGAGGCGCGCTTTGCGGGCGTCGAGGACGGCTTGTTGCCGGTGGAGCTCTGCCCATTCGTCCGAGAACTCCGCGAGCTGCGCGGCGTACTCGTCGCCGACGCGGATCGCGGTGAGGGTGGTCTCGGTCATGGAACCAGTCCACCATGGACCACTGACATTCCAGATGCTGAGTCGGGACGGCTGTGGAAGTTGCTCGTGGGCCCTTCGACAGGCTCAGGGAGCGGAGGAGGCATGCCGGACTCGTGGGGTTCACCCGTGGGCCCTTCGACAGGCTCAGGGACCGGGGGAGGTCCACCGGGTTGGCGGGGTTTCTCCGGGGGCGGTGAGCCGAGTCGGGGGGGGGGGGGGGGGGGGGGGGGGGGGGGGGGGGGGGGGGGGGGGGGGGGGGGGGGGGGGGGGGGGGG
>NZ_JADKSK010000001.1:569436-1606599 GCF_015351205.1 Plantibacter sp. VKM Ac-2885
CTCCGGGGGCGGTGAGCCGAGTCGGCCCCCCCCCCCCCCCGCAGACAGACGAACGCCGGTGACCCGAGCGGGGCACCGGCGTTCGTGTGATCGGGAGGTCAGTTCTTGAACGCGTCCTTCACGTTCTCACCGGCCTGCTTCACGTCGGACTTGGCCTGGTCGGCCTTGCCCTCCGCGACGAGCTTGTCGTTGTCGGTCGCCTTGCCGACGGCCTCTTTGGCCTTGCCCGCGAGGTCTTCGGCGGCGTTCTTGATCTTGTCTGCTGCGCTCATATGGTGCTCCTCACATGTTCTTCGGGCTGTCGATCCGCACTGATCGAATCCGACAGGGCGACCTGGTGGACGCCCTTCACTTCTACACCCGGGAGCTCCACGTCCGGGCGGGGCTCCAGCAGACTCCCAGAGAACTCCCCGGACCGCTGCACCAGCACACCCGTCGTCGGTTCGTCCCCGACAGCCAGGACCCTGGCCATCAGACCACGCCGCTCGTGCCGAGCAGGGTGCCGATGGCGAAGGTGACGGCGAGGGCGAGCGCTCCACCGACCACGACCCTGACGGTCGGGCGGAGCGCGGGGTTGCCGCCGATCCTCGCGCTCGTGAAGCCGGTGAGCGCCAGCGCGATGAGCACGACGACGAAGGTGATCGGGACGCGCACCTCGGGTGGCGGCAGCAGGATCGCGAGCAGGGGGAGCAGCGCCCCGATCGTGAAGGCGAGCGCCGACGCGCCGGCGGCCGCCCACGGGCTGACGACCGCGTCCTCGGTGATGCCGAGTTCGGCCTCGAGGTGTGCCGTGAGCGGGTCGTGCGCGGTCAGCTCCTCGGCGACCCGCCTCGCGGTCGTCGGCTGGAGCCCCTTCGCCTCGTAGATCCCGGCGAGTTCCGCGAGCTCCGCCTCGGGGTCGTCGGAGAGCTCCCGCCGCTCCTTCGCGATGAGGGCCCGCTGGCTGTCCCGCTGGCTGCTCACCGACACGTACTCGCCGAGGGCCATGGAGATCGCGCCACCGACGAGCCCCGCGACACCCGCTGCGAGGAGCGGGGCGCTGTCGGTCGTGGCACCGGCGACTCCGACGACGAGGGACGCGACGGAGACGATGCCGTCGTTCGCGCCGAGCACACCCGCACGGAGCCAGTTCAAGCGGCCCGCGAGGTCACCGCGGTGCGGTTCGTCCGGGTGGCCGCCGGTCGGTGGTGAGGAGCTCATGGATGCATCCAAGCACTGCGCAGGCCGCCTGCGCACGGTTCCCGGCCGATCCCCCACCCGATCGCCTAGAATGGAGGCTGGTGAGCCGGGAAGTCTGGTCGGCGGGTGGTCAAGCAGGGCCGCTCTGTTCCCCGCCCGAACCCTCCCCGAAGGACGCGCATGCCCGACGCTCACCGCTCCCACGACCTGCCGGCCGACCAGGCCCCGCACTCGATCTGGCGAGGCATCCACCAGACGCTCCAACAGGACACCGTCGGTGGTGCCCTCCTCGTCGTCGCCACCGCGCTCGCGCTCGTGCTCGCCAACACCGGTGCCTCCGAGTTCTACCTGAGCGTCCGCGACTTCACCTTCGGTCCGGAGGCGCTCCATCTGAACCTCTCGGTCGGTGCCTGGGCGGCCGACGGGCTCCTCGCGATCTTCTTCTTCGTCGTCGGTCTGGAGCTCAAGGAGGAGTTCGTCGCCGGAAAGCTCCGGAACCCCAAGACCGCGGCGCTCCCCATCGCCGCTGCGGTCGGCGGCGTGGCCGTGCCCGCCGTCATCTACGTCCTCGTGAACCTGAGCGCAGGGCCCGACGCACTGCAGGGCTGGGCGATCCCCGCCGCCACGGACATCGCGTTCGCCGTCGCGGTGATCGCGGTGGTCGGCACGTTCCTGCCGCCGGCACTGCGCACCTTCCTGCTCACACTCGCCGTGGTGGACGACCTCATCGCCATCAGCATCATCGCGATCTTCTACACCGACCACATCGAGTTCCTGCCGCTGGCGCTCGCCGCGGTGCCGCTCGCCATCTTCGCCGTGCTCGTCCAGCGTGGCGTCCGGGCCTGGTGGGTGCTCATCCCGCTCGGTCTGTGCACCTGGGCGCTCATCCACGCGTCCGGGATCCACGCGACCGTCGCCGGCGTGCTGCTCGGCTTCATGGTGCCCGTCTTCTCCACCAAGCGTGCCCGCGTCCAGGTGGGGACCACCGCCGAGGGACGCCCGGTCTACGACGGCCTCGCTGCGCACTTCGCCGATCGCTGGAGCGTCGTCTCCACGGCGGTCGCCGTCCCGATCTTCGCCTTCTTCTCCGCGGGCGTGGTCATCGGCGGGATCTCCGGGCTCGTCGAGTCCTTCCAGGACACCATCGCGCTCGGCATCATCGCCGGGCTCGTCCTCGGCAAGCCGATCGGCATCCTCGTGACGACGTTCCTCGTCACCCGCCTGCCCGGCCTCGGCCTCGACCCGTCGATCCGTTGGGTCGACCTCGTCGGGATGGCGTTCGTCGCGGGCATCGGGTTCACGGTGTCGCTGCTCGTCGGTGAGTTGTCCTTCGGCGTCGGCAGTGCGTCCGACGACCACGTCAAGGTCGGTGTGCTCGCCGGCTCGCTCATCGCCGCCGCCATCGGTGCCGCGATCCTCGCCGCCCGCAACCGCGTCTACCGGCGTGCGGTCACGGCTGGAAGTAGTACGCCGAGTGCAGGCGGCAGCCCGGATTGAACCGGGCGTCGCAGTTCGGGCAGGCGTCGACCTCCAGGTAGCGGTCGATCGTCAGTTCCGTCGAGCACACGCCGCACAGGATCGCCTCGCGGCCGCGCTGCTCGCGAGGCCACTGCTCGGCCGGGTGGTCGGCGCACTCCGCGTGGCACAGGTGGCACGGGTAGTACTCGCCGCAGCAGGCGAAGCGGATCGCGATGACGTCGAGCGCGGTCGCGTAGTGGACGCAGCGCGTCTCGTCGTCGACCGTCTTGCCGAGGACGCGCACGGTGTCGCCGCCGCTCACCGGACGCCCCGGGCGGTGAGGGCCTCACCGAGCTCGTCGGCGTGCTTCAGCGACACCACGAGGAACGGCACGACGAAGGTCACCAGGTTCGACCCGGCCCCACGCGCCCGCTGCGCCTCCCGGACGCTCGTGGCCAGGCGGGCGAGGACCGGCACCGTGTTGATGGCGACGGCGAGCATCAGTGCGATGCGGGAGGGATCGACACCGAAGCGACCCAGGGGCCGGAGGACGCGCTCGAAGGCGTCGAGCAGGTCGGCGACGCGCGTGCTCAGCACGAGGAGCGCCGCGAGCAGGATGGCGGCGACGATCCGGGACGTGTTCGACACCGCGGACTCGACGTCGAGGAACAGCAGTTGGCCGGCCACCGTGATCGTGATGATCCAGCGGATGAGCAGGAGCTGCCGTCCGAGCTCGCCGAGGCCGAGGCCCGAGGCGAGGTAGGCGAGGACGGTCACGGTGGTGGCGATGCCCGCGGTCCACCAACTCGTCGGCAGGAGCGAGATCGCGAGCACCACGATGAGGATGCCGAGCGCCTTCGGGCCGGCCGGTGCCCGGTGGAGCCAGCCGGAGCCAGGACGGTACAGGGTGATCATGTCGTTACGCCCGCAGACTCGCGCGGTAGGCCGCGATCACGTCGTCGGGTGCGCCCTGGGCGACGACCCGCCCACCGTCGAAGAGCAGCGCGGTGTCGCAGCGGGCGGCGAGCTCCAGGTCGTGGGTCACGAGGAGGAGCTGATGGCCCGCCTCGGGGTGCAGGAGGTGGTCGGCGACGGCGGCGCTGTTGCGGGCGTCGAGGTAAGCGGTGGGTTCGTCGGCGATGAGCAGCGCCGGCCGACGGATCACGGCCCCGCAGAGCGCCAACAGCTGCTTCTGGCCACCGGAGAGTTCGTAGGCGGACCGGTCGGCGAGCGCCGTCAGACCGAACTCGTCGAGCGCGTCGGCGACCTGCGCGGCGATGTCGGCCTTCGATGCCTTCGTGCCGCGGAGGGAGAACGCGACGTCCTCCGCCACCGTCGGCATGACGATCTGTGCGTCCGGGTTGCTGAACACGATGCTGACGAGTCGTCGAAGCGTCGCCGTGTCCTTCGCGGCGTCGACGCCGTGGACCTGGACACTGCCGGCGGTCGCTCGCGTGAGGCCCCCGACGAGCCGGGCGAAGGTGGACTTGCCTGAGCCGTTCGCCCCGATGACCGCGATGCGCGCGTCGTCGAGGTGGAGCGTCACGTCGTCGAGAGCGACGGTGTCGCCGAGACGTGCGGTGACGCCGTCGAGACGGATGGCGGATGACTGGTTGATGTCCCCGATCATCGCACGACCTCGAACACCGCGGCGACGCCGAGACCGCCACCGACCGAGGCCGCCGCCACCCCGATCGTGCCCGCCGGAGCCCCGCCGCGGACGAGCCGCGAGAACAGGCGGACCACGGCCACCGCACCGCTTGCGCCCCACGGGTGACCGAGCGCGAGGGCGCCACCGTCGGCGCAGAGACGCTCGTCGTCCTCGGCGACACCGAGCCGGTCGAGCACGGCGAGCGTCTGGGCCGCGAACGCCTCCACGATCTCGAACGCGGCGACCTGCGCGAGGTCCACGCCGGCCCGGTCGAGGGCGTCGAGGATCGCCGGCGCGGCCCCGATCCCCGGGAGTGCCGGGTCGCAGCCGACGACGGCGTGCGCCCGGACGGCGAGACCGGGCGTCGTGCTCCCGTGGGCGGGCCCGCCGAGCACGACGAGCACGGCGGCGGCACCGTCGCTCACCCGGCAGGTGTTGCCTGCGGTGAGGGAGCCGTCGGTGAAGAGCGGCGTGAACCGGGGGAGCAGACGCTCGATCCCGCTGCGCGGCGCCTCGTCCTGCTCCGCCGCCCCGACCAGCGGCACGAGCTCGTCGGTGAACCGCCCGGCGGCCACGGCGCTCGCCGCACGGTGCGTACTCCGCGCCGCGTAGGCGTCCTGGCGTTCGCGGGAGATCCCGTCGTGCTCGGCGAGGTCCTCCGCGGCGCGGGTCATGTCGGGGTCGTGCCACCCCGCCGGCGCGAACGGTGCGCGTGCGTAGGCGACGCCGTCGACGGAACGGGTCGGCGCGGTCGAAGCGCTCTCGACCCCGCCGGCGATCCGTGGCCGATGGTCGCCGGCGCTGATCGCCGTGGACGCCTCGATGATCGCCGCGAGGCCGCTGCCGCACTGCCGATCGACGGTGAGCCCGGGCACGGTGAAGCCGAGTCCGGCCCCGAGTGCCGCGACACGGGCAGGGTTGCCGCCAGGCCCCATGCAGTTGCCGAGGACGACGTCCGCGACCACCGGCGGCAGACCCAGCACGTGCGTCGCGTCATCGTGCACGGCGCGGACGACGGGGACCGCCAGTTGCTCGACCGTGAGCGCGGCGAGGGCGCGCCCGCGCGTCGCGATCGGTGTCCGGCGGGCCGCGACGATGCGCGGGAGGGCGTGCGACTCAGTCAAGGGACGCCACCGTCCCTGCCGCGAGACGGTCGGCGAGCTCCGCGCGGGCGGCCTTGCCGGTGACGGTCCGGGGCAGCTCGTCGACGACGAACCAGCGTCGGGGCCGATGGGTCGGCGGCAACAGCGGAGCGAGGGCGTCGCGGAGCATCGCGCGGGTCGGACGCGAGCCCGGGTGCAGTTCCAACACGGCCGTCACGAGCGATCCGACCCCGGCGTTCGGCAGACCGAGCACGACGGCGTCGTCCACCTCGTGGAGTCGGCGCAGGGCCTCCTCGACGTCGGCGGGGATGACGGTCGCCGCGGCCGTGAGGATCGCGTCGTCGGATCGGCCGAGGAGCGTGACGATCCCGTCGTCGATCCGTGCGCGGTCGCCGACGGTGGACCAGTCGCCGTCGCGTCGGAGCGGTCCCGAGCCCCCGAGGTACCCGGTCGCGATGAACGGCGATCGGACCCAGAGGACGTCGTCGTCCCGGACCTCGAGCTCGACGCCGGGGAAGGCGCGGAGGCCCGGTCGATTCGGATCGGCGCCATCGTCGACCGCCACGAAGGAGAGCTCGGCGGCACCGTAGTAGGACACGACACGGATGCCGAGGCCCTCCGCCCTGGCGCGGAGTCCGGGGTCGAGTGCGGCGCCTCCGATCAACGCCACCCGCAGGCGGGGTGGCACCTCGCCGTCGAGCAGCGCCCGGAGGCCGTTCGGGGTCCCGTGGAACCGGGTCGCGTCACGGGTGTCGTCGTGGGTGAGCGCGTGGGTGGTCGGGAGGGCGAGCGAGCAACCGACGGCGGCCGCATGGGCGACCGAGAACAGCGACAGCGACGACGCGGGCGGCGACGACAGCGCCAGGACGTCGTCCGGCCCGAGGTCCAGCAGCGTGCGCACGGCCGGGAAGGAGTCCGCCCACGACTCGGCGGTCCGGAGCACGATGCGCGGCTCGCCCGTGGTGCCGGAGGTCAGCGTCGCCCAGCCCTGGGCCGGCTGTGGACCGGCCGCGGTGGTGCGGTCGCGGACGGAACGCCAGTACGACTCGCTCCACCGGTCGTCGCCGATCAGTGGCACGCCGCCGGCCGCCCGCACCTCGAGCGCCCGACGGACGAGGTCGGTCGGCGCCCCGCCGCGCAGCGGGACGAGGTGCCCTGGATGCACGGTCATCCGATCCGGGCGGGCTCGCCGGGACGCGTGGAGCCGGCGCCGGCCGCGTTGCGGAACGCGCGCGGGTAGGCGCGGGCGAGCGTCATCGTGATGACCGTCGCGAGCACGACCTTCACGAGGTCGCCGGGCACGAAGACGAGGCTCTGCAGGGCGGTCTCGCCGAGCGGCAGGCGCGTGACGAGCGACTGCACCGGGATGCCGAACGCGTAGATGACGCCGATGCCGCCGATGAAGACGCCGAGCGCGGTGCGCCACCAGCGCAGCCGACGCCCGCCGGCGTGCACGATGAGCCCGATCACGAAGACGCCGACGATCCAGCCGAGGAGGTACCCGGCACTCGGTCCGACGAAGACGCCGATCCCGCCGCGACCGCCGGACAGGAGGGGCAGGCCGATGGCGACGAGGGCCAGCAGCACCAGCATGGAGAGCATGCCGCGCCACGGGCCGAGGACCGCGCCGGCGAGCATGACGCCGAGGGTCTGCGCCGTGATGGGCACCGCACCGAGCACCGAGAACGCGCCGGGCAGGCCGAGGGCGGCCACGATGGCGGCGAACACGGCGATGCGTGCGATGTCGGTCGCGTCGATCCGGAGTCTGCTCATGCTGGGTCCTTCGTCGGGATGGTCGGTTCGCCTGGGGGCGGATGGATCACACCTGAACGGTGTTCACCTGAACAGCGTTCACTATAGTGGTGCTCATGTCCGGTTCCGAAACAGTGCGCCGCCATCGGCGCGACGATGTGGCTCTGGTGGCCCTCCGCATCCTCGACGATCACGGCCTGGCCGACCTCACGATGCGCCGCCTCGCCGCGTCGCTCGACGTCCAGCCGAGCGCGCTGTACTGGCACTTCGAGAACAAGCAGACCCTGATCGCCGAGCTCGCCGACCGGATCGTCGACGCCCACCCGGCACCGGGCGACGCCGTGTCCGAGGCCGGCTCCGACTGGCGCGAGCGGACGCGCGTGGAGGCGGAGGCGCTGCGTGACGCCCTCCTCGCCTATCGCGACGGGGCCGAGGTGGTGTCGAGCACCTACGCGCTCGGGCTCGGTTCCGGACGTGCGCTCACGCGGTTGACGGACGCGGTGTCGGTGGCCGGCTTCGACGATGCGACGAGTCGTCGTGCGGGCACGGTGCTGCTCCACTTCATCCTCGGGCACGTGTCGCACGAGCAGCAACGGATGCAGTACGACAGCGTCGGCGTGCTGGCCGACGGTGCGACGGATCCGCTCGGCCAGGAGGATCAGGCACAGGCGTTCGCCTTCGGGGTCGGTCTCCTCGTCGACGGCCTGGCGGCGCTCTCGGTCCGCTGACGGCTCGTCGTCCGCCGATAGCACAGCGTCGATGGAACCGCCCACCGTCCGGATCGGTGGCGGCCCACGGTAGCGTTGGTGCAGGCAGGACGTGAGGGAGGCCGGTGATGGCGAAGGGTGATGACGACGACGTCGACATCGTCATCGACGCCTGGGCGAACGCACTGCCCGACGTGGACTTCGCACCGCTCGACGTGGTGTCCCGTCTCCGTCGGCTCGTGCCGCCCCTCCAGGAGGTCCGACGACTGTCGTTCGCCGCGAGCAACCTGCGGCCGTGGGAGTTCGAGTTCCTCTCCATCCTCCGCCAGCACGGAGCGGACGGGCTGACGCCGTCCATGCTCGCCACCCGACTGGGTATCACGAGCGGCAACCTCGCGAGTCAGCTCGATCGCCTGGCCGCTCGCTCGCTCGTCGCCCGGCAGAAGAACGAGGCCGACGGCCGGAGCAAGATCGTCGTCCTGACGACGCTCGGTCAGCAGCGGGTCGACGAGGCGATGCGTCGACTGGTGGACGACGAGAACGCGATGCTCGCCGACCTCAGCCATGAGCAGGTGGCCGTGCTCATCGAGAGCCTCCGGGTCATCGGCGCGGCGCTCGAGCGTCGGTAGGGGTCTGGGTCGAGGTTCCGGACCCGACTCAGAACCGCAGGTCGGACGGGTCGCTCAGCTCGATCCAGGTGTCGGTGTCGGGACGCACTGTCGCGGGAGCCGGCTCGAGGACGTCGGCGGAGGCGAGGGCCCCGAAGTCGAGACCGGTGAGGCTCGCGAGGTCGAGTATCGGCAGCTGGAAGGTCCGGAACGGGCCGAGTGGGGGCACGGCGGTGGCGTTTTGCGTGTCCTCGATCGCGCTGGACCGGCCGAGGTCGATGTCGTCGAGCTGCGCCGATTGGTCGAGGAGGTAGCCGCTCGCCGCGAGCGCTCCGCCGTTCGACCACGCCGCCACCTTCCAGAACCGGCGCGGGATCTGTACGCCGCGGTACAGCGGGTCCGTGTCGGCGAACACCGGCCCGGTGAAGACCGACAGCCGCCGGCGTCCGGCCGAGGCGTACTCGAGGACGAGGTCCTCCAGGCCGTTCCAGAGCTCGAGTGACTGGTTGAAGTCCGCAGCCTGCGGGGCGGCGTTCGTGTAGCAGAAGGTGTCGACGTTGGCCTGCCGGGCGATCTCGACGGGCCCCCAGACCGGGTCCCTCCGGCGTACGAGGTGGCCGCGGTCGAGGTCGTTGCGGGCGTAGAGCTCCGGGCCGGCCTGCTCCTCGACCGGGACGCGGTCGTCGAGGTGCCAGTCGTCGCCGCGCCCGAGGTCGAGGAGGGCGGCGCCGTCGATGTCGACGGCGGTCGCGGCTGCCAAGCGGCGGTCGGGGTCGAGGAGCACGGTGAAGTGCGTGTAGTCGAGACGGCGGAGGCGCGCATTGGCCGTCGGGTCGGCTGGAGCGGGGATGGCGAGTGGTTCGGCGAGGTCGAGGAAGCCTGAATCGAAGCCAGTCATGAACATGAGTCGATCATGGTTTCGGGTCGAAAGAAAGTGCGGAGCGATGAGGCTTTCGTCATCGCCATGGAAAACTACTATCCTCATACTTCTGTTTCAGTATGAAGTTTGATATATTACAACCATGACCACGATCTACCAGAACCCGCACCGCACCAGCGACGCCCGCATCCTCGCGGCGCTCGTGTCGGCGACCTTCCTCGTCGACGCCCTGATCGTGTTCGGCATCGGATTCCTCCCTGGCGTCTCGGGGATGGATGGCGGAGCCACCGTGGCGACGGCGACGATCCTGACCGCGGTCCTCTTCGCGGTGCAGTTCGTGGTCGTCGTCGTTCTCGCGCGCCTCGCACGAGCATCCATCGCCTGACCCTCAACCTGACCTCGACCCGGTGGCCATCGTCCCGTGGTCTGCGGCGGCCCGAAACCGCCAGATCGGAGCACCATCATGCGTGACCGCAATCACGACCGGACCCCGAAACCGATCCTCGAAGGGCCAGCAGACCCGGCACGACGTGGCTCGGGCAGGAGCGCCTGGGCGATCGCCGCGGCGACCGCCCTCTCACTGTTCGTCCTCGCCGCCCCGCAGTCCGCTGCCGCGGTGTCCGTCATCGACCCCATCAGCGACGGGCGCCCCGGCGAAGGCCTCGTCATGTCCTTCAGTACCGGCGAGACGGGCACGCTCGTCATCACCGCCCCGGAGCACGCGACGATCGGCATCGTGACGACCGGCGGCTGCGACACCCGGTACGCCACCCGAGTCCGCTGCGGTACGGACTCGAAGGTCTGGACGTCTGAATTGATGGCCACGATCCGCATCGACCCGGATGCCCCGGCCGGGACGTCGACCGGTGGTTCGGTCGCGTTCGAGGTGGGCGGAACCGTCGTCGCCTCGACCCCCTTCGCCGTCGAGGTGCTCCCGCCGCACATCGGCCACGCAGCGGCGGGGCAGACGACCGCCATGGAGGTGCCGGTCAACGGCGGTACGTCAGGGGTCATGCGGTTCACGGCACCCGATCGGACGACCATCGTGGGAACCGGTGCGCCGGACTGCGTCATCGGCCCCGACGGTTCGACCGCCGACTGTGGCACGGAGAGGAGCGTCTGGGACGGCGTGCAGACCGTCGACCTGGCGGTGGACGCCGATGCCCCCTACGGCACCCTCCGCGGAGGCACCATGGGCTTCGTCCAGAACGGTCGGATCGCGTCCACCACGCCGTTCGAGCTCGAGCTCACGCCCGGCGCCGCGACCATCACTGCGCCGGCCGACGGCGTTCTCGCGCCCGATGCGACGCTGAGCGGGACCGCGCCCGTCGGCACGGAGGTCGGGATCGAGGTCGACGGTGTTCCGATCGGGACCGCTGAGGCGACGATCGAGGAGACCTGGGTCTTCCGGCCCACCGAGTCGCTCGCCGAGGGAACACACACGGTGACGGTCCGAGCCCGTGCCGGTGGACTCGCCGGTGCTGCGACGGACCTCGTCGTCACCGTCGTCGCCCCATCGGAGCCGGTCGCGCCCGAGATCCCCGAGAACCCCCGGGTACCCGAGGGTCCTGCGCTTCCGGGCGGGCAGCAGGTGGAGCCCGCGACCTCGACTGCGACCGCCATCAGTGCAGGGTCGTCACATCGAGCGAGTGAAGACACGCTGGTGCGGACCGGCGCCGACGCGGCCCCGTTCGCGCTCGCGATCGCCCTGCTGCTGGGAGGTGCGTTCGTGGGTGTCGTCGGCCTCGCCCGCTCCCGCATGAACGGTCTCGGCTGATCTGAGCCGGTCCCGGCCCCGCGCGATTCAGAAGCGGATCTGTGTCTTCGGTCCGCCGCCGGCCGCGCGGGGGAGTCCCTCGGCGAGCACCCGTGGCACGTCGTCGAGGGTGATCACGGAGCCGATCAATCGGCGGACCGTGTCGCCCATGGTCGCGAACCGCCGCGCAGCCTCGTCGATGTCGGCTGAGCCGCCGAGGACCGCGTGGACGGTGGCGTCGAGGGCGATGAGTCTGCCGGACGGGAGGCCGACGTCGCCGCCGGGCACGCCGAGGAGTGCGATGCGGACGCCGGCGGTTGCGTTGTCGAGCAGGCGACGGGTGACCTCGGCCGAACCCGTCGCCTCGATGATCACGTCGAACCGCTCGTCGCCGAGGTCGGCCGGGTCGCGGGTCTCGAGGCCGAACCCGGCCACGAAGTTCCGGTCGGAGTCGCGCCGTGCGGCGACGGCCACGCCGGCTCCGGCGTCGGCGGCGAAGAGCGCGGCGAACATGCCGAGGGTTCCGGCGCCCCAGACGAGCACGCGGTCGCCGGGGCCCACCGCCGTGAGCCGGACGCCACGGAGTGAGCAGGAGGCGGGCTCGACCATCGCGCCGAGGTCCGCGTCGACCCCGGCCGGGAGGCGATGGACCGCGCGTTCGGGGACGACGAGGAGTTCCGCGAGGGCGCCGTCCAGTTGCCCGAGGACGCCGAGTTCGAGATGGTCGGGACAGAGGTGGTGTCGGCCCGAGGTGCAGAGCGTGCAGACGCCGCAACCGATGAAGGTATCACCGGTGACGAGGTCTCCCGCTGCAGTCGAGGTGACACCCTCGCCCACCGAGACCACCCGACCGGCCCACTCGTGGCCGGGTTGGAGCGGCAGGGTCGTGCGGCCGTCGGCGAGGTACGGCATGGTCCCTCGGAAGAGCGCGACATCGGTGCCGCAGAGTCCTGCGCGCTCGATGTGGATGAGGACCTCACCCGGTCCGGCCTGTGGATCCGGTCGATCGAGGACGGTGGCCTCGTCCGGTGCGGTGATGCGTACGGCTCTCATGCGGTCTCCTCGTCGTGACGGCGCTGGTCAGAGCGTAGTGGGGGTATGCCGCCGTCGATCTGCATGCGGAAGGACGAGGTGTCCTCGTCGGCACTTCGACAGGCTCAGTGACCGGGAGAGGTTCACCGGAGATGTTCCGGTCCCTGAGCTTGTCGAAGGGCAGTTCGGTTGGGGCGCCTCGGTGGCCGGGAGAGGTTCACCGGGGATGTTCCGGTCCCTGAGCTTGTCGAAGGGCAGTTCGGTTGGGGTGCCTCGGTGGCCGGGAGAGGTTCACCGGGGATGTTCCGGTCCCTGAGCTTGTCGAAGGCTAGCTCGGTTGGGGTGCCTCGGTGGCCGGGAGAGGTTCACCGGAGATGTTCCGGTCCCTGAGCACGCTCCGGTCCCGGAGCGTCAGCTCACCAGGACGACTTGCCCCCGCCTGCGGCGACCGCGCTCGGCCGCTGCACCTCGGTGAGACGGGAGGTGCGGAGCGGCGTCGTCTCCCACCAGGCGTCGAAGGTGCCGGCCGCCGGGTCGATCTCGACGTGCATGCGGTGGGGTGTCTCGATGAAGATCGCGTCGACGCGGAGGACCCGCGCTCCGTCCTCGCCGCCGGTGCCCCAGGCGGCACTCGCCGTGATCGGTCCATGCGTCCGCCACGCGCCGACACCGGGGACGAGCTCCACCCGGTCGTCGCCCTCGTGCACGACCAGCACGATGTCGTCACCCTCGCCCGCCGCCACCTCGAGCGCCGTCAGCTGCGCCAGGCCGGTATCGGCGGCCGCCGCGAACGTCCGTCCGGCGAGCTCGCGCAGCGACGCTGCCGCGCCGGACTCGTCCGACGCGTCGAGCGGCGGCAGGGCGAGCCCTGCCAGGCGTTCGAGCAACGCCTGATCGGCGGTTGCGCTCGCACCATGCACCGCGTCGGAGGCCTCGCCGGTCCCGAAGGCCGGTAGCAGGTGCTCCCACGCTGCGTTCAGCACGGCCTGCATGTCGAGGCTCTGCCCGGTGATCGCCAGGACGACGTCGTGCTCCGGCAGGACGACGCAGTACTGACCGTAAGCGCCGTCGCCGCGGAACCCGTGACGGGCCATCCAGAACTGGAACCCGTACCCCTGCGCCCAGTCCGACTCAGGGTCGTCGCCGTTCGCGATGTGGGATCGTGTCGCCTCGGCGACCCAGGCGGCCGGCAGCAACTGTCGACCAGCCCACTCGCCGCCCTGCAGATAGAGCTGACCGAGTGCGGCGATCGCTTCCGTCGTCGCGTGCAGGCCGCTGTACCCGAGCTCGAAGCCCTCGTCGTCCTGCTGCCAGTCGAACTCGCCGATACCCAGTGGCTCGAGCAACCGCGGTCGCAGGTAGTCGGTGAGCGTCCCGCCAGTGACGCGCTGGACGATCGCCGCGGCAGTGTAGGTGCAGGGCTGGTTGTACGCGAAGACAGTTCCCGGGTCCTCGTCGGGCGGGAGGAGCAGGAAGCCGCGGACGAGGTTCGTCGGGTCGATCGCAGCGGCCCGCATGATCGTCTCCTCGCGGTGGCCGCTCGCCATCGCGAGCACGTGTCGCACGCGCATGGCGCGGCTGCGGGGGTCGGTGATCTCGGCGTCGAGCTCCGGGAAGTGGCTGATGATCGTGTCGTCGAGTCCGAGCAGACCCTCCTCGACGGCGAGGCCGACGGCGGTCGAGGTGAAGCTCTTGCTCAGCGAGTACAGCAGGTGCACCCGCTCGGCCGAGTACGGCGCCCACCAGCCCTCGGCGACGACGTTCCCGCCGCGCAGGAGCATCAGGCTGTGCGGTTCGACGTTCGGCGTGTGCTCGAGGGCGGTGATGAACGCCTCGATCCCGGCGGCGTCGACGTGCTGGGCGGACGGAGTGCTTCGCTGCAGGCTCATCCCTCCATGCTGCCACCTGCCGGCGGCCGGATCGACCCGACCCTCAGTCCTGGTCGGCGTCGAGCTGGTCGCGGAGCCCCTGGTTGATGTCCTCGAGATCGAGCACGCGAGCGATGCCGGCGAGGTTGACGCCGTCGTCGCGGAGGTCGGTGACGCGCTTGAGTCGCTCGATGTCGTCCTCGCTGTAGCGACGGGTGCCGCCTTCGGTCCGGGACGGGGTGAGGAGGCCTTTGCTCTCGAAGAGCCGCAGGGACGCCTCCGGGACGCCGGCGAGCTGGGCTGCGACGGCGATGCCGTACACGGGTGTCGCGCCGTCACGATCGGCCATGCTTGAGATTTCCTTTGAACGGGTTGCACTGGATCAGGTTTCGGATGTATAAAAAATCTACACCACGAAGTACAGATCCGAACCCCCGGATCTGAGACTTCCGGGCACTGACAATCGATGAGCCCGATCCGTCATCGGGCGACAGGGAAGGAGAACACCCATGGCAATGACCCTCGATCCCATCAGCCAGCTCGACCGCTTCGCGGCCTCCGTACTGGACTCCGTGCGCGCACCCCGGCCCATGCCGGTGGACCTCTTCCGTGACGGCGACCGGTACATGATGGTCGCCGACCTCCCCGGCATCGACCCCGGATCCATCGACGTCGACGTCGACGGAGGTCAGCTGACCATCCGTGCCCAGCGCACGGCCGACAGCCGCGAGGGTGTCCGCTGGCTCGCACGCGAGCGCGGTGGCGGCCACTTCCTACGGCAGTTCACCCTCGGCGAGGGAGTCGACCTCGACGGCATCACCGCGTCCTACGACAGCGGTGTGCTCTCCGTGATCATCCCGGTGAGCGAGCGTGCGAAGCCGCGGAAGATCGCCGTCGACTCCACGACCGACCACCCGCAGTCGATCAACGCCTGAGCTGCGATCCACACTCGTCCGAATCGAACGAACCGAACGAACCGAACGCCCCGCCCACGATCCGTGGGTGGGGCGTTCGCGCGTGTGCGACCGGCGGTCGGCATACTGGGGGCATGTCCCGCGTTCAACGGATCCTCGTAGCGTCAGCCCTGCTCGTGATCGCCGCACTCGGCCTGTTGGTCGCGGCGACGCAGACCACGATGATCTGGTACCAGGCGCCGGGTGCCGACGGCATCGCGACGGAACAGGTCGCGGTGTTCGAGCCGGCGGTGGTCGGCACCGTGATCGCCGCCGTGGCGGTGCTCGCGCTGCTCGTCCACCTGATCCTCGTGATCCGACGCGCGGTGCCTCGGATGCAGTGGGTCGTCGCCATCGCGCTGACCGCCGTGACCGTGATCGCCGCGGTCCTCGTGTCCATCGCGGATCGGCCGGTGTTCTAAAGCACGTCGAGCTCAGCCGAGCAGCTCGGCCAACAAGGCCCGAGTCGTCTCCTCGCTCGCCCCGGGGGCCTGCAGGCGCACCCAGTCGTCGCCACGTCGAGCATGCGCCGAGTACTCGCTCCCGGCCGCATCCACGGCGCCGACCGGACTGTCCTCGCGAAGCACCCACGCGCCTCCGGGGAGCACCGTGAACCGGACGAGCTCGCGGGAGTCGGCGGACAGCAGTCGGCAGTCGAGCCCGCCGACCCGCTGGAGCGAGTCCTGCACGAGGTGGTAGCTCGGTGTCGCGGTGCTCACGTAGCTCGCGCCGGTGGCGGCTGCGCCGAGGTGTGCCGCCGCGGTGTCCACCGGCAGCGCCGTGGCGCAGGAGCGCGAGGTGGCTGCCGACGACGACGGGGGCGCGGCGGGCGCCGGTACCGGGGCTGCCGCAAGCGCTGCCCGAGCCAATTCCTCCGTGCGCCTCCCGCTCGGGTCGTCGACCCCTGCCGCATCGACCTCGATGAACCGCTCGCCGTCGAGGGCGTGGACGGAGCAGGCGCCGTCCGAGCACATCGTCCCGTTGATCTCGCCGACGCTGTCGCTCCAGTCGGTGTGCTCGTACCAGTGGTTGAAGGTGGCCCAGTGGTCGACGCCGTCTCCGACGAGTCGGACGGTCAGTGAGGTGCCGGCCGCCTCATCGGCCCAGGCGCAGACGGTCCCGCCGTCCTGCAGGACCGGGGCGTCGTCGATGGAGAGCGGTTGCGGCGTGGCTGCGGCGCCCAGGAAGGATGCGACCTCCGTGTCGGGGACGAGTGCGTCGCAGCCGAGCCCCGGGAAGGCGGACGTCGGCAGGGGTGGGAGCGCCGTCGATGAATTCGGTGCGGATCCGGCCGGAGTCTCGGTGGGCACCCCCGACAGTGGCGCGCTACACGCGGTGAGGACGCACAGCAGCGCGGCGATCGTGAGGACGCGTGCGCCACGTGCGATCGCGGGCACCGTTCGACTCAGCCCACTGCTCATCGTCGCCGGAACAGCCCTCGCTTGCGGCGATGGAACGGCGGGACACCACTCAGGAGATGCTTCGCGCCCGGCGCCACGTACATGACGTCGATCGGCACGCTCGCCGAGTACGTCGCGAGGGCCCGTGCGAGCGGACCGCTGATCGTCTCGCGTGCGGTCGGTGCGCCGACGATGACGAGGAGGTAGCACTCGTCGAACGTGCCGCCCTCCTGCGGGGTGACCTTCCAGCCCAGCACCGCCTCGTCGACCTCGCTGTAGTCGGCGAGGACCGCGGTCAGGGTCTCGGTCATCCCCGGTGGGATGCGAGCCGGCTGTCCCACCATGACCTCGGTCTCGCGCTCGACCACGCGTGGCGTGAGTACCGCCTCGCCGTCGAGCAGCTGGGCGATCTCGCCCGGGAGGAACTCCTTGCCGTGCGTGGAATGCGGGTTCAGGACCAGCCTCGCACCTCGGGTCATCTGCCACAGGACGCGGCAGGGGAGGGCGAGGAGGTGCTGTTCGAACGACGGGACGACCTGGAGTGTCTCCTGGAAGCGCGCCTTCGAGGTGTAGAACGGCTGCACCGAGCTGCCATCCGAGTCGAGGAGGTCCGCCAGGGTCGCCATGCCGTCATCGGTCACGGTCCCCGCCACGATCACGGTGCTCTCGAGGAGCGCCGTCAAGAACGCGGGTGCGTTCGAGCGGTCGTTCGCGGCTGCGGCGAGGAGGGCTTCGATCTCGGGAGCGTCTGGTGCGTCGTCGGCGGCAGGCATGCCAGCAGCGTATCCCGGCCATGTGGGAGGGTGCGCGCGCTCAGCAGCAGTCGCAGGTGTCCGTGTTCTCCGAGGTGAGCGATGAGACCGGCCGCTTGCACGCGTCTCCACGCCAGGCTTCGACACCCTCGCGTACCGCGAAGCCGGCGATGACGAGGGCGGCGACGCCGTCCGCCCAGGCCCAACCGAGGGTGCTGTTGAGGACGAGCCCGATGAGGACCGCGGCCGACAGGTAGGAGCAGATGAGCGTCTGCTTCGAGTCCGCGACGGCGGAGGCGGATCCGAGTTCCTTGCCGGTCCGGCGTTCGAACAGCGAGAACGCCGGCATGAGCACGACGCTGACCGCCGCGAGGACGATGCCGACGGTCGAGTGCTGGACCTCGGCGAACCCGAGCAGCGAGCGGGCGGCGTCGACGCTCACGAACGCGGCGAGGCCGAAGAACGACAGGGCGATCACCCGGAGGGCGACCCGTTCCCGGCGATGGGGATCGGGGCTCGAGAACTGCCAGGCGACCGCGGCGGCGGACAGGACCTCGACGATCGAGTCGAGACCGAAGCCGACGAGGGCCGCTGATGAGGCGACGGTCCCGGCCGACAGGGCGATGACGGCCTCGACGACGTTGTAGGCGATGGTCGCCGCGACGATCCAGCGGATCCGGCGCTGCAGCGTCGCGCGTCTGGCGGGGCTCAGCTGGGCGCGGAGACGGGGACGCGGCAGGCCGACGGTGCTCATGCGCAGGTGCAGCTCTCACCCGAGCAGCAGGCGGGATCGACGACCAGGACGAGCCGGAGGAGGTCGTCGAGCGCCGGTGCCAGGTGGCTGTCCGCCAGGCGGTACCAGGTGTTGCGTCCTTCCTTGACGCCTTCGACCAGGCCGCAGCCGCGGAGACAGGCGAGCTGGTTCGACATGACCTGTCGGGAGACACCGAGAGCGTCCGCGAGGTCTGAGGGGAAGGCCGGTGCCTCGCGCAGGGTCAGGAGGATCCGGGCCCGGGTCTCGTCCGACAGGGCGTGCCCCAGCCTCGCGAGTGCAGCGGTGTGCGTCAGGGTCGCGGTCGGTGTCATGGTGTCGGTCACGCGAAAAACAGTACACGAAACGCTGTATCAAGCAACCCTCGCGGTCGCCCGAACAGCCGCGTTAGGCGAGGCGAAACGCTGGCAATCGGGCGTCTCGGCTTGCCGCCGCCGCACCGCGCTGGCAACGTTGACGGGTCCTCGCGGCACGGCGCCCGAACGCATCTCCGCGTCCAGGACGCATCACAGGAAGACCTCGCGACATGACGTTCTGGCCGCTGCTCCTCATCGCGCTCGGCGTCTCCGCCGACGCCTTCGCCGTCGCCCTCACCAAGGGCCTGCACATGCGGCGGTTCAACGTGCGTCACGCGCTCGTGATCGCCGCGACCTTCGGACTGTTCCAAGCGGTCATGCCGCTCATCGGCTGGTTCCTCGGCACGCAGTTCGCGCGGTACATCACCGAGGTCGACCACTGGGTCGCTTTCGGCCTGCTCGCCCTCGTCGGCGGCAAGATGCTCTGGGAGGCGTTCTCGAGCCATGAGGACACCGAGGTCGACTCCGACCGCATCGACGTCCGGCGACTCCTCATCCTCGCGCTCGCCACGAGCATCGACGCGCTCGCCATCGGCATCACACTCGCGTTCCTGCCCGGTTCGATCCTCGAAGCCATCGTCCTCATCGGACTGACGACGTTCGTGCTCGCCTTCCTGGGCGTCTTCATCGGCCGTCGCGTCGGTCAGCGGTTCGGCAAGCCGGCGGAGATCGCCGGTGGAGTCATCCTGATCCTCATCGGCACCAAGATCCTGATCGACCACCTCGCGGGTTAGTCAGAGGTCACCGCTTCCGGGTGAAGATCGCGCCGGTCGACACGTCCTCGCCGAGCGCCTCGAGGCTCCGCCCCCGCGTCTCGGGCACCTGGGTGGCGACGAACAGGAGCGCGAGCGCGCCGACACCCGCGAACAGGAAGAAGGTCCCGGTGATGCCGAGGCCGTCGACCAGGGACGGGAAGTACAGCGCCAGGAACCCGTTGGCGACCCAGAGCATGAAGATCGAGACACCCATGCCGAGGCCGCGCATCTGGAGTGGGAAGACCTCGGCGAGGTAGACCCAGACCGCCACGTTGAGGAACGTCTGCATGGAGCCGACGAACACCACCACGAGGAAGAGGATGACCCAGGGACGCATCGGGTCGCCCGGCTCGAGCACCATCGACGAGAAGCCGATGAGGAGATGGCACGCGGTCGTGAGCGAGAAGCCGATGACGAACGTCCTCCGTCGGTCGAGTCGGTCCATGTAGGTGAGGGCGATGAAGCCGCCGACGACGGCGATGATGCCGGGCGCGATGTTGGCGATGAGCGCGGCGCTCTCGTCGAAGCCCGACTCCACGAGCACGGTCTGCCCGTAGTACATGATCGAGTTGATCCCCGTGAGCTGCTGGGCGATCCCGACGCCGACCCCGACGAGCAGGATGCGCACGAGCCACGGGTTGCGGAGGACGGCCCCGAGCCCGATCCGGTGTTCGTCGCGCTGCGCGGTGATGGACGCCTCCACCTCCGCGAGTTCGGCGACGGCGCGGTCGTCTGCGCGGACGGTCCGCAGGACGTCCAGCGCGTCCTCCCGGCGACCGTGGTCGACCAGCCAGCGCGGCGACTCGGGCATCCGCAGCATGCCGACGAACAACGCGACCGCCGGGAGGGCGCAGACGGCGAACATGATGCGCCACACGCTCGTGTGCTCGCTGAACACGGTGCCGATGACCGCGTTGATCACGAACGCCGACAACTGTCCGAGGACGATCGCGACCTCGTTCCGGCCGGTGATCGACCCTCGGATCTCGTACGGGGCCAGCTCCGCCAGGTAGACCGGGACGACGGCCGAGGCACCGCCGACGGCCAGTCCGAGGAGCACGCGACCGACGACGAGCAGCTCGACGTTCGGCGAGCAGACGACCACGAGCGTCCCGACGAAGAAGAGCACCGCCAGCACGATGATGCTCCGCCGCCGGCCCCATGCGTCCGACACCCGACCGCCGAGCAGCGCTCCGACGGCGGCCGCGAAGACGAGCGAGCTCGTGACGACACCCTCGGTGAACGGGGTGAGCCCGAGCTCCGCGGTCATCGGACGCAGCGCCCCGTTGATCACGCCGGTGTCGTAGCCGAAGAGCAATCCGCCGAAACAGGCGACGATCGAGATCAGGCCGAGGTGGCGGCGGTGCGGCCCGGACGTGAGGGCCGGCAACGTGCTCGCCGTCTGTCGGGCTGTGGGGGATCCGGCCATCGTGTTTCCTCGTCTGCTGGGCCCGCGCGCCGAACGGCGTCGTGGACAGGACGACAGTACCGGTTCAGTCGTCGGCGCCCGGCCGCAGCAGGCCGCTCTCGTACGCGAGGATGACGAGCTGGGCGCGGTCGTGGGCGGCGACCTTCGTCATGATGCGGTTCACGTGGGTCTTCGAGGTGTGCGGTGAGATGACGAGGTCGTCGGCGATCTGCTGGTTGGAGCGTCCGCGGGCCACGAGGAGCAGCACCTCGAGTTCCCGCTCGGTGAGCAGCGCCAGCTCAGCGGGGACCGGGCGTGGACTCGTCGGTTCGTCCGCAGCGACGACGTACTTGGTGATGAGACTCCGGGTCGCCGCGGGCGACAGGAGTGCGTCGCCGGCGTGCACCGCGCGCACGGCACGGACGATCTCCTCCGGCTCCGACCCCTTGCCGATGAAGCCGCTCGCGCCGGCTCGCAGGGTGGCGATGAGGTTCTCGTCCTCCTCGAACGTGGTGAGGATGAGGACCCGGGTGTCCGCGAGGTCGGGGTCCGCGCAGATCGCGGTGGTCGCGCCGATGCCATCGAGGACGGGCATGCGGATGTCCATGAGCACGACGTCCGGTCGCAACTCGCGGGCGAGTGCCACCGCCTGTGCGCCGTCCACGGCCTCACCGACGACCTCGAGGTCGGCCTCGGACGAGAGGATGTCGGCGACGGCCTGGCGGATGAGTGACTGGTCGTCGACGACGAGCACGGTGGTCATGCGGGGGACTCCTCGGGGTGCGTCGGGTGTGCGTGTGTCGGCTCGCCGGTCGGGAGGCTCGCGGACAGCCGCCAGCCGCCCGGGGTCGGGCCGACGTCGACGGCCCCGCGGACGGCCGCGACGCGCTCACGGATGCCGAGGAGTCCGTGCCCGGTGGTCGGCGCCGCGTCGGCCGGCTCACGCGGGACGCCTGGTGCCGTCGGATTGCTCACGCTGACGACGATCCTCCCGTCGCCGCCTTCCACGAGCACGTGCGCCCGACGCTCCGGACCGTGCTTCAGCGCGTTCGTCAGCCCCTCCTGGACGACGCGGTAGGCGACCGTGTCCGTGGCGGTCGACAGCTCCGGTGCGTCGGGGTCGATCCGTGTCGTGATGTCGAGGCCTGCGGCGGTGAACTCGGCGATCAATGCGTCGAGTCGGTCGAGTCCCGGCTGCGGCAGCGTTCCCCGGGAGCCTGCGCCAGCGCCGTCGCTGTCGCTGCGCAGGACCTCGAGCAGATCGCCGATCTCGCCGAGCACCGTCCGGGACGCCCGGCGGATCGAGACGAGCGCCTCCTTCGCCTTCTCCGGCCGCGACTCCAGGGAGCTCGACGCCACCCCGGCGTTCAGGCTGATCACCGAGATCTGATGGGCGACGGTGTCGTGGAGGTCGCGCGCGATCCGGAGCCGCTCCTCGGTCACCCGACGCCTCGCCTCGGCCTCGCGGGTCTGTTCGGCCCGCTCCGCGCGCTCGGTGATCGCCAGGATGTACGCGCGGCGTGATCGTGTCCCGTCACCGGCTGCGGCGGCGAACGCGATCATCACCGCGAACTGGACCGTCCGCGGATCGAAGCTGCCGATCGACGCGAGCAGGCTGAGGAGGGCGACCGCGACCATCGTCGCGACGGCCGTGATGAGGGTCGTCCGCCGCGCGGAGCGCACGGCCACCCCGAACATCGCGATGGCGGCCGCGATCACGACACCGGGAGCGAGGGTCCCCGTGATCGCCGCCGCACCGTAACAGGCGATGACGGCAGCGAGCACCGGGATGGGCCAGCGCCGACGGAGCGGGAGGAGGAGCGCGGGCGCGACGACCAGGGCGACGACGAGCGGGCTGCCCGGCCGGAACTCCGCGTTGGGGAACGGGATGAACGCCGAGGCGATGATGAGGACCGCGGCGACCACATCGCCCACCCACGCCGGGGGTCTCGGATGCGGATCGCGCACCCGGTGATCCTGCGTCGCGGAGGTCATGGGCCCAGTCTGCCGGGAACCGGCGCCCGGCGACTCCTCCGCACGTGGCATTCCGCGGTACCACGGACGCGGTACACGGGTGTCCGCCGGAGGGGGACGCGTCGGACGGGCGTCGCGGCGAGTCTGGAGTGGTGCCGGAGCACCCGGCCCCAGACGAGGAGACACCATGCAGAGCACCACAGCGCCGCCGATCATCTCGGTCCGGGACGTCCGGCGTTCCTACGGTCGCGGTCAGAACCGGTTCGAGGCGCTGAAGGGGGTGAGCTTCGACATCCAGGCCGGCGAGAGCGTCGCGATCGTCGGGAAGAGCGGCTCCGGCAAGTCGACGCTCATGCACGTGCTCGCGCTCCTCGACGCACCGAGTTCCGGCACCGTCGAGCTCGAGGGCGTCGACACGAGCACCCTCCGCGGTCGCCGCCTCAACACGACCAGGAACAAGACCTTCGGGTTCGTGTTCCAGCAGTTCTTCCTCACCGCCAACGCGACGGTGCTCGAGAACGTCCTGCTCCCCATGAAGATCGCCGGCGTCCGCCGTGGTGACCGACGTCGCCGGGCGCTCGCCGCACTCGCGCAGCTCCAGCTCGAGGACAAGGCGCGGAACCGCGCGGTGAACCTCTCCGGCGGGCAGAAGCAGCGGACGGTGATCGCCCGCGCGCTCGTCAACAACCCGCGGATCATCTTCGCCGACGAACCGACCGGCAACCTCGACACGGCGACCGGCGCCGTCGTGGAGGACATCCTGTTCTCCCTCAACCGGGAGAGCGGCATCACCCTCATCGTCGTCACACACGACGAGGAGCTGGCGGCACGCTGCGATCGGCGGATCCTCATCCGCGACGGACTGCTCGTCGAGGACGAGGCGGTGGCCGCATGAGAACCGTCGACCTCATCGGGACCGCCGTCGCGAACACGTTCCGGTCCAAGACCCGGACCATCCTGACCATCCTGGCGATCTTCGTCGGAGCGTTCACCCTCACCCTCACCAACGGGCTCGGCACCGGCATCAACGCCTACATCGACGACACGGTCTCGAGCGTCGGCGCGTCCGACACGATGACCGTCACCAAGACGGCCGACACCGGCGGCGGGTTGGGTGCGGCGACGAGCGGACCGAAGGAGTACGACCCGGACGCGGTCGCCTCCACCGGTGCCGGCGCGCCGGGATCGACCGTCGTCGCACTGACACCGACCGATCTCGACGAGCTCGGCGGGATCGACGGGGTCCTCGACGTGCAGGCCGTGAAGTCGATCTCGACCGACTACATCGAGGCGGGCGGCGGCACGAAGTACGTCGTCGGTGTCGGTGGACTCATCTCCGGGCAGAGCGTCACGCTGCTGGACGGTGCACAGCCCGACGACGACACCGACACACTCCAGCTCGTGCTCCCCACGTCCTATGTGGAGCCGCTCGGCTTCGGAAGCGACGCCGACGCGGTCGGGCAGACGGTCACGGTCGCGATCACGGATGCGCAGCGCACGCAGCACACCGTGGACGCGACCGTCGTCGGAGTCGCCGAGGAGAGCCTCGCCTCGCCCACCGGTGCCTCGATCGTGCCGAACGCCGCGCTCACCGACCTCCTCTACGAGACCCAGAACATCGGCGTCCCGTCCGACCAGGTCGAGCGGTACGCGCAGGCGTCCATCCGGTTCGGCGCGGACGCCACCGACGAGCAGGTCACGGCGTTGAAAGACCGACTGGCCGACGCGGGCTACACCGGCACGACCGTCGCGGACCAGCTCGGCACCATCAAGACGGTGATCGACGGGATCGTCCTCGTCCTCAACGCCTTCGCGATCATCGCCCTCCTCGCGGCCAGCTTCGGAATCGTGAACACCCTCCTCATGTCCGTGCAGGAGCGCACCCGCGAGATCGGGTTGATGAAGGCCATGGGGATGGGGAGCGGGAAGGTCTTCGGGTTGTTCAGCCTCGAGGCCGCGTTCATCGGCTTCCTCGGCAGTGCGATCGGCGTCGGCATCGCGGTGCTCGCCGGTACCGGCATCAGTGCCGCGCTGTCCGGATCGCTCCTCGCCGACCTGCCGGGCCTCGACCTCATCGCGTTCGACCCGGTGTCACTCGGGATCATCGTCCTGGTCGTCATGGTGATCGCATTCCTCGCCGGAACGCTGCCCGCCGCCCGTGCCGCCAAGGCCGATCCGGTGGAGTCGCTCCGCTACGAGTGATGCGCATCGGTCGGGAATGCGGGTGGCGGCTGTGGGGCGCGGCGGAAGCGGCGCCCCACAGCCGCGCCGGCGCCAGGTTGAGGAGCAGCGCCGGCGCAGACGCTCAGGTCGCGTCTGCGGCGTCCACGTTACGACAAGCGGCCGTCCCGTCGTCGGAGGTTGAGGCTCCGTGCCCGCTTCTTCTACGCTTCGCGCCGTGGGGTGGTGACGTGCTCGGGTCTGAGCCCGATCCCGATGAACCTCGCTGCAAGCGGTCGGACGAGGGAGCTGGCGAGCCGCATCAGCCGGATCACCCACCGCGGCGCGATGTGGGCGCCGGTGGTCGTGCGGGAGATCACCCGATGCCCCGCTCGCTGGATGCGCTGCATGATCCTGACCGGCCGCTCGCGTCGACGTTGGACGGCCGCGAGGACCTCGGACGGTGCGTCCCCTGCGGCGAGGTGGCCGGCGATCGCGTTGGACAGGGCGACCGCATCCTGGATCGCGTAGTTGACCCCGACACCGAACATCGGTGACATCGCGTGCGCGGCGTCACCGATGGCGATGAAGCCCGGGCGGTACCAGCGGTCGAGGCGGTTGAGCTGGACCGAGAGGAGCTTGACCTGGTCCCAGTCGGTCAGGGTGTCGACCACCGGACGTAGGACGGGTGCGGCATCGACGATCCGCTGCCGGAGCGACGGCATACCCTCGGCCCGGAGCAGCTCCGCGCCACCCTTCCGGATGACCATGCCGGACTGGTACCGGTCACCCCGGTCGATCGTGAGGACCATGCCGCGCGACGAGAGGTAGGCGAGGGTCGGCGGCGGTGGGTCGGCGGGTTTCGGCAGGCTGAACCACAGGACGTCGATCGGGACGCCGCTCTCGTCGGGGATGAGTCCGGCCGCGTCGCGGAGTGCCGAGGTGCGTCCGTCCGCCGCGACCGTGAGGGTGGCTCGGACCTCGATGTCGGTGGAAGTGCTGGTCGCTGGGTCGGTTTCGGTCGCTGGGTCGTCGGCGGTCGTCGTGGTCGCGCGCAGGCCGCGGACCCGGCCCTGCTCCACGATCAGGCCGGTCGCCTCGGTGCGGAGGCGGAGCTCGAAGTTCGGCAGTGCGGCGGCCTCCTCGGCGAGGAAGTTCAGGAAGTCCCACTGTGGCGCGAGGACGAGGAAACGGTCGGGTGCTGGCAGGGTGCGGAAGTCGACCATCGTCATCCGCAGGCCGTCGATCACGGCGTCCATCGTCTGCAACCGGTTCAGCGGCAGCCGCAGGAACCGCTCGCGCAGGCCGAGCTCGCCGAGCAACGTGATGGTCGACGGGTGGATCGTGTCGCCGCGGAAGTCGCGGAAGAAGTCGGCGTGTTTCTCGAGCACGGTCACGCGGAGGCCGGTGCGGGCGAGGAGGTAGCCGAGCACCATGCCGGCCGGGCCGCCACCCGCGATGACGCAGTCGCGGTCGCTGGTGTGGTCGACGTGATCGCTGTCGGTGCGGGTCGTCGGTTTCATCGCGCTGCTCCCGTCGGTCTCTTCCGGACACTACTCCGGAACCCATATCGTCGACATCATGCGTCTGTTGCAGCGGGCAGGACTGCCGCTTCTCGTCTCCGGAACGATCGTGCTCGCGCTGACGGCGTGCACCGGTGGGAGTGGGCCCGCTGGCGGCTCCGCCGGCAGTGCATCGCCCGCTGCGTCGGTGCCGGCGGAGTCGTCGAGCGGGGGCTCGGGAGACGGATCGTCCCTGCAGGTCGACTGCGCGGCGGTGGAGGCGGCCGTCGCGCCGTACATCGAGGGACTCGTGGCACGAGAGGACAACGGGGCGGACGAGTACGGGACCATCTGCGGCTGGGAGGCGCCGGAGGGGACGATCGATGCGGCGGACATCCGGTCGGTGGAGGTCGTCGTCTCGCCCGAATCGAGCGAGGCGCTGTCGGCCGATGAGCTCGCCGCCGCCGGGCTCACGCCGATCCCGGATACGACCATCGAGGCTGCCGGAGGGACCGCTTACAGTGCGACGGTCGAGACCGGAGTCGCCGCGGTGATCGTCACGACGGTGGTGCTGCCGGAGACGGAGATATCCGTCACCGGTGGGCAGTGGGCGGGTCATCCGTCGCTCGACGGGCCTGCCGCGATCGCGGTCGTGAAGGCGCTCATGGGCCGGTGAGTGGACTGGGAGCCGCGGAGTCCCTCCGGTCCCCGAGCAACCCTCGCCGATCCCTGAGCAACCCTCGCCGGTCCCTGAGCCTGTCGAAGGGTACTCGCAGGCACTTCGACAAGCTCAGTGACCGGGAGAGGTGCACCCGCACTCACTCCGGTCTCCGGGTGACCCTCGCCGGTCCCTGAGCTTGTCGAAGGGCACCCGAGGAAGCGTCCAAGACCACCGACATCCATCCGGTCCCTGAGCCTGTCGAAGGGCACTCGTAGGCACTTCGACAAGCTCAGTGACCGGGAGAGGTGCACCCGCACTCACTCCGGTCCCCGAGCAACCCCATCCGGTCCCTGAGCCTGTCGAAGGGCACGCGAGGAGACTTCCACATCCGAGACCACTCAGCATCTGGAATGTCAGTGGTCCATGGTGGACTTGTTCCATGACCGAGACCACCCTCACCGCGATGCGCGCGAGCGACGAGCACGCCGCACGCCTCGCGGAGTTCTCGGACCACTATGCGGACATCCAGCGTCGGCGTGCTGCTCTGGACGCCGAGGAGGCCCGCCTGCTCGCCCGCTCTGCCGCTTACGCGGACGCCTTCGCAGACGTCACGGTCCCGGCGATCTTCCCGCCGGCGGAACGCCAGGCCCTCTCCCGCCGGTCGACCTGTGCGGCGCTCGCGATGGCGACGCGCACGCCTGAGCGGACGGTTCAGCGTGCGACCAACGATGCCGAACTGCTCGTGAACGAAGCGCCGGCTGTGCTTGCCTCACTTGAGGCCGGTCGTATCTCCGCCCGGCATGCGCAGACCATCACGGACCAGCTCTGCGACGTCCCGACCGCAGGGCGAGCGGTGTTCCTCGCCGAGGTCCTGCCGGTCGCCGAACAATCCACCAATGCGTACCTCCGGAAGCGTGCCCGCGTTCTGCGCGAGCGCCTCCACCCGGAATCGATCACCGCACGCGCAACCCGTTCGGAGGCTGACCGTCGGGTCGAGTTCGAACCTGCCGCAGACGGCATGGCGTGGGTGCACCTGTTCACGACGGCACCGATCGCGCAAGGCATCATCGAGCGCGTCGAGACGGTAGCTGCGGAATCGCGCAAGGCCGGCGACACCCGCACCTGCGCACAGCTCCAGGCCGACGCCCTCGCAGCCCTCGCACTCACCGGCGTCACACCCGACGACGTCATGTCCAGCGCGGTCCTCCCGCACCCGATCGAGGTGCAGGAACACATCAAGCCCACCGTGCAGATCACGGTCCCGGCGCTCACGATGGCCGGCGTGAGCGATGCCCCGGCGACGCTCGACGGCTACGGACCCATCGACCCGGAGACCGCGGCGCGTATCGCGGTGAACGCCCCCAGCTTCACGCGGATCCTCGTCCAACCCGAGACCGGCGCGGTCCTTTCCGTCGGGCGGAATCAGTACCGGGTTCCGGCCGACCTGCAGCGCGCGGTCCGCCTTCGGGACGGCACCTGTCGGGCACCGGGCTGCGGCAGGCGAGCCAGGGCCTGCGATCTCGACCATTCGGTCGCGTGGGAGGACGGCGGCACGACGGATGTCGGCAATCTCGCTTGCCTGTGTCGACATCATCACCGGATGAAGCACCTCCCCGGGTGGAACCTGGACCACGGTCCCGGCGGGGTGCTCGAGTGGACGACACCTGACGGCAAACGCCATCGGACTGAACCGGATCCCGCACCGTTCTGACCAGTTGCGGTCCCCTGAGCTGCGCCGCGCTGAGCCTGTCGAAGTGTCGGAGGGTTCCTCGTGGGCACTTCGACAGGCTCAGTGACCGGGAGAGGTGTGCCCGGAACCGATTCGGTCCCTGAGCTTGTCGAAGGGCACTCGGGTTGCGCTGCCTCAGTGGCCGGGGAGAGGTGTGCCCGGAACGTTGAGGGGTCCTGGTGGGCACTTCGACAGGCTCAGTGACCGGGGAGAACAGGCTCAGTGACCGGAAGAGGTGTGCCCAGAACGTTTCGGTCCCTGAGCTTGTCGAAGGGCAGTCGGGGTGAGGGCACGCAGCGCGGGGAGCTGCTTCCGGGACCGCCCCCGCACCTCGCCGGGTAGGCTCCAAACGTGGGCACCGACGAAGACCAGATGCTGTCACTCGTGTACGCGAGCACGGCGACACAGCCGTTCAGCGATGACGACCTCACCGCCCTGCTCGCCGTCTGCCGCGAGAACAACGCCCGCGCACAGCTCACCGGCATGCTCGTCTACCGCGACAACCGGTTCCTCCAGGTCCTCGAAGGACCGGAGCCCGCCGTCCGTGAGCTCATGGACACCCTCGCGGCCGACCCGCGCCACACCGGCATCCGCGTGATGTTCGAGGAGCCCATCCGCGAACGCCAGTTCGCCGCCTGGACCATGGGCTTCGAACGCGCCGACACCGGCTCCGCCGCAGACCTCGACGGCTACCGCGACACCTTCGACGACCTCGACCGCGACGACCCGACCGCCACCATGCGCGCGTTGCAGGAACTCGCCCGCTGGTTCCGCAGCCGCGCCACGCGGAGCTGAGCCGCGCTCAAGCCCGCGCTCACACCCGCAGTCAGTCTGCGAGCTTGCCGATCGGGCTGTCGTCGAGGTTCGCGAGCAGCTCGGCGACGTCACCGTAGACCGCGACCGCACCGGCATCACGGAGCTCCTGCTCGCCGAAGCCACCGCTGCGCACCCCGATGCACTCCACACCGGCCCGCGCAGCCGCCTCGATGTCCCAGACGGCATCGCCGACCATGACGGCGCGCGAGGCCGGCACGCCTGCGCGATCGAGCGCGACCTCGACGATGTCGGGCTCCGGCTTGGCGGTCTCGACGTCGCCGGACGAGGTCGCGGCGAAGATCGCGTCGTCGACGTCGAGCAGGTCCCGCAGGATCTCGAGTTCGTTCTCCGGAGCCGACGTCGCCAGCACGACCGCGATCCCGCGCCCCGCCAACTCGCCGAGCAGCTCGCGCGCACCGCCGATCACCCGCAGCCGGGAGGTGTTCTGGAGGTAGTACTCGCTGTGCAACTCCTTCGCCCGCTCGCCGTACTGCTCGACCTCGTCGGACCCGTCCAGGAGCGATTCGAGCAGCTCACCGCCGTCCTTCCCGATCGAGCGATGGATCCGCCAAGCGTCGACCGGCCTGCCGGCGTCGGCGAACGCGCGGTCCCACGCGTCGACGTGCAGGTAGTTCGAGTCGACGAGCGTCCCGTCGATGTCGAAGAGCACCGCGATGCGGTCGTCGGAGTTCTCGGGGACGGTGGTGTCAGCTGGTTCGGACATGCGTCCAGTCAAACCCGCGAGCCCGCGATTGTGAAGCGGTGGTCATTCGCCGCAGAACGTGCGAGCCCGCGGACGCGGCAAGGCGGCCGCTACTGGAACCGACTCGTGAGGATCACCGAGCTGGTCGCATCGTCGAGGAACACCTGCGTCGAGCGGCCGTCCTGCGAGAAGGCGTCGTCGAGAGCGGACGACCGTACGAGCGGTCCCGGCGGCAGCGCGTCGTCGAGTCCGGCGTCGAGGTCCGGAAGCTCCGCCTCCGCGTCCGAGCCCGCCTCACCTGGTGCGAGCGCGCGCAGTTCCGCGTAGCCGGCCTCGTCCAGGACGACGATCGCGTCGATCCAGTAGGTGCTCGGGCCCGGAACCCGCTCGTCACCCATGGTCCCCGACATCCAGGTCGCCGAGAGCGCGGTGGCGAGCTGTGGGAAGCGGTCGGTGAGCGGGCCGAGCTCGTGCCGGATCTCACCGGTGCCCGATCGGGTGGCGGAATCCGATGCCGATGCGGATGCCACCGTCGTCCGGTCTGGCGAGGGTGACGACGCGCAGCCGGCGAGCAGACCGGCGACCACGACGACCACCGCGGCCACGACGGTCGCGCGCGGCGCGAGACGGTGACGTCGATCATGCATCCGAGCAGTCGTGTCCATGCCAGCAGCCTAGAGGTCGTCGATCACTGTCCGTTCGGCCAGCCCGGGACTGTGCGGCAGGCGGGGGTGCCCGGAACGCCTTGCGCCGAGGCTGGAGCCATGAACCTCTCCACTCATCCCATCGAGGCTCGCGGCCTCCGCAAGACCTTCCACGGTCGCCCGCGCGTCGATGACGTGTCCTTCACCGTCGACCCCGGCCGGGTCGTCGGACTCCTCGGCCCCAACGGCGCCGGGAAGACCACCACCATCCGCCTGCTGCTGGGACTCGCCCGTCCTGACGCGGGGGACAGCCTCATCCTCGGTCGCCCGTACCGCGAGCTCGAGCAGCCGGCGCTCACCGTCGGCGCCGTCCTCGACGCGGGCGGACTCCACCCGGCTCGCACCGGGCGGCAGCACCTCCGCATCGCCGCCGCGCGGATCGGGGTCGACGCAGCCCGCATCGACGCGGTCCTCACCGAGGTCGGGATGGCACGCGACGCCGACCGCCCCGCCGGTGGGTACTCGCTCGGGATGCGTCAGCGCATCGCGATCGCGGCAGCGCTCCTCGGCGAGCCGGCCGTGCTCATCCTCGACGAGCCGTCGAACGGCCTGGACCCTGCGGGCATGCAGTGGTTGCGACTCCGGCTGCGTGCGTTCGCCGACGCGGGTGGAACGGTGCTGCTGTCGTCCCACCTCCTCTCCGACGTCCAAGACATCGCGGACGACGTGGTCGTCATCACCGACGGGCGCGTCGTGGCCGAGTCGTCGATGGGCGACATCCTCGCCGCATCGGGCGGCGACCTCGAGGCGTACTACCTCCAGGTCACCGGAAGCGCCCAGCTCATCGAGAACAGGGAGGTGCGCTGATGTTCCGCGCTGAACTCATCGGTCTCGTCACCACGACCGCGACGAAGGTCACCGCGGCGGTCGCCGTCGTGGGACTCATCGTCACGCAACTCGCCTTCGTCACGCTCATGCCCGCCCTCGCCGACGGCGACATCGGCCCTGGCCTCGACGCCCTCGGGAGCGACTTCCCCGTCCTGGACCTCGCCTCCCGTGCCGTCCAACTCGACGCGCTCAACCCCCTCGGTGCGTCGATGGGCAGCGGCTCCATCGGCGTCGCACTCCTGGCGATCACCCTGCTCGGTGTGCTCGCCGGCACGAGTGACGACCGCTACGGAGGCATCGTCGGCGCTGTCCTCGCCTCGCCGAAGCGGTTCCGCATCGTCGTCGCCAAGGCGGGCGCCGTCGCACTCGTCGGCGCCGCCCTCGGTGTCGTACTCGCCCTCGTCAGCCTGGTCACGCTCGTGATCACCCTGGCAGCCACCGGGACGCCGTTCGTCCTCGGTCTCCCGGACCTCGCAGCACGGTTCGGGCTCGGTGTCCTCGCCGTCACCGCCCTGTCGGTCATCGGTCTCGCGGTCGGACTCATCGTCCGCACCCAGCTCGCCGGTGTCCTGACGATGATCGGGATCCTCATCCTCGAACCGATCGTCGTCTCCTCGATCCAGCTGATCACCGGCGGCATCGTGCCGGTCTGGACCCAGTTCCTGCCCGTCGCCCTCGCCCAGGGCGTGATCCACGGCGGAACAGACGGGCTCGGACCGTCCGTCGTCATCCTCGCCCTCGTGGCCCTCACCGCCGCCCTCACTGCGGCCGCATCCGCTGCGCTCTCGCGCCGCGACATCTGAAAGGAACCACCCACATGAACGACCAGAACCAGACCCAGACCAAGACGCAGCACCAGACCCGTCACCGCACGATCATCGCCGTCTCGGCCGCCGCCGCGCTGCTGGCCGGAACCGTCTCCCTCAGCGCCTGCTCCAGCGCCACGGAGCAGACCGCCGGCACCGGCTCCGCATCCGGCCCGCTGCAGGACCGGATGCAGTCGCTCGTCGACGCCGGTTACCCCGCGGCGCTCGCCTCGGTGATCGGGCCGGACGGTGAGGCGATCGACGTCGCGGCAGGCATCGGCGACCTCGCGACCGATGAGCCGGCCCCGGTCGACGGCGAGGTGCGGATCGCGAGCAACACGAAGATGTTCGTCTCGACCGTCGTCCTCCAGCTCGTCCAGGAGGGGAAGGTCGCGCTCGACGCCCCGATCGACACCTACCTCCCCGGGCTCATCACCGGCGACGGCATCGACGGCACCCGCATCACGGTCCGTCAGCTGCTCCAGCACACGGCGGGGCTCCCCGAGTACGCCGACCAGATCGCCGCCGACGCGTTCGCGGCACAGGAGCGGTACACCTCGCCCCGCGACATGCTCGACATCGCCCTCGCGAAGCCGGCCGTGTTCGTACCGGGGGAGCGGTGGGCGTACAGCAACACGAACTACCTCGTGCTGGGGCTCATGGTCGAGCACGTCACCGATCGGGCACTCGCCCAGCAGATCGACGAGCGCATCGTCAAGCCGCTCGACCTCGAGCACACGTACTTCCCGGCGCCAGGCGAACTCGAGCTGCGCGGCGAGCACCCGCACGGGTACCACGCGAAGACCGTCGGCGACCTCCTGGACATCACGGCCCTCGACACCTCGTTCGCCTGGTCCGCCGGGGCGCTCGTCTCGACGCCGCACGAGCTCAACGTCTTCATGAAGTCCCTGCTCGACGGTGAACTCCTGGAGAAGGAGACCCTCGCCGAGATGCAGACCACGGTTCCGGCCGGCGACGAGTTGTGGCCGGGAGCGGGGTATGGACTGGGCCTGCAGAGCTACCCGCTGAGCTGCGGCGGTGTGGCTTGGGGCCATGGCGGCGACATCCCCGGAACCCAGACGCGCAACGCGGTCGGCCCCGACGGCACGGCCGTCACCATCGCCGTCACGTCGCTGCCGTGGGCGGTCGTCTCGCCCGACGACAACGAGCGGTTGATGAAGCAGTACCGGATCGTCGTCGACGCCCTCGACGCGACCCTCTGCGAGCGATGATCGGTTCCCACCGGACGCCGAGCGCCGGCCCCCATCGGGGTCGGCGCTCGGCGTGGTTGACTCGACCCATGACCTCTCCCGCGCGGCCCGCCCCTGTCGCGGCCCGTCTGCGCTCGGTGCTCCCGCCGGTCCTGGTCCTCGCCGGTGCGGTGGGGTACCTCGGGGTCGTCCCGTGGGTCGACGAACTGCACGCCGTGCCGGGTCAGGTGTCACCGTGGGCGCATGCGGGGCTGGTCGTGCTCCAGGCCATCGCCCTGCTCTTCCGGCGTCGGCACTCTGTCGCGGTGTTCGGCGTGGCGGTCCTCCTCGACCTCCTGGTCCTCGGGTCCAGTGGTGGCGAACTCGGGATCGGCTCGTTCGGCGTGATCCTCGCCACCTATGCGCTCGCTCGTCGCGCGGAGCGGCGGACGGTCATCCGCGCGCTGGTGGCCGGTGCGGTCGCGACGACGGTGGTCGGCGGCATCGCGATGATCTTCGGGTCGTCCGAGGAGCCGCTCATCCTCGTGTTCGCGGCCGTTGCGCGCATCGTGTTGCAGTACGTGCTCCCGGCCGGTGTCGCCGAGTACGCCAGGGGTCGCGAGCGCCTGCTGTCGGCGATCGAGGACCAGGCACGCATGGCCGAGAACGAGCGTCGCATCAGCGTGCAGAACGACCTCCGCGCTGAGCGCACCGCCCTCGCGCGGGAGCTGCACGACATCGCCGGGCACCACCTGTCGGGGATCATCGTCAGTGCGCAGGCGGCCAGCGCTCTGGTGGAGCGCGACCCGGAACGCGCTCGGGAGATGCTCCAGACGGTGCAGTCCGATGCCCGCACCACGCTCGTGGACCTGCGGCGGACGGTCGGCCTGCTGCGCAGCGACGACGCGGACGCCCAGGGAGGCGGAGACGGATCGACCCTCGGCCCGGCGACCACCCCGACCATTTCGGCGATCCCGGAACTCGTCGAGGCGGCGCGGTCGCGGGGGCAGCACGTCGCCTACGCCGTGACCGGCGAGCCTCGTGCGCTGGGGCCGCTCGCGGAGACGGCCGCGTACCGGACCGTCCAGGAATCGCTCGCGAACGCCGCCCGCCATGCGCCCGGAGCCGTCTGCCGTGTGGCGGTGCGGTTCGAGGCGGACGCGATCGAGCTCATCGTGACGAACGCGGCGTCGTCGCAGCGGCCTGCGTCGCCGTCTCGTGACGGTTATGGGCTCTGGGGCATGCGCGAGCGTGCGGAGCTCATCGGAGCGCGATTGACCTCAGCACCGACGGACGAGGGTGGGTGGCGAAACCGCCTGACCATCCCCGACGAACACCGTCCCGACCAGCAGGGTCCCGACCAGCATCGGAGTGACGCATGATCCGCCTCCTCATCGCCGACGACCAGGCGGTCGTCCGCGCCGGCCTCTCGGTGATCCTCGGTGCCGAGCCCGACATCGAGGTGGTGGGCGAGGCGATCGACGGTGCCGACGCGGTGCGGTTGGCGAAGGAGCTGCGTCCGGACCTGATCTGCATGGACATCCGGATGCCGGGCACGGACGGGATCGCGGCGACCCGCACGATCACGGCGGATCCGGATCTCGACGCCGACGTCCTCATCCTCACGACCTTCGACGTCGACGCGGACGTGTTCGCCGCCCTCGAAGCCGGTGCAGCAGGTTTCCTGCTGAAGGGTGCGGACGAGGCGACGCTGCTCGCTGCGATCCGGTCCGTCGCAGCGGGGGAGGGGACGCTCGATCAGCGCCTCACCCGTCGTATTCTGCGCGAGTTCTCGGAGCGCCGGCGCGAGGCCCCGGTCGCGACCGCGCCGGTCGAGTCACCGCTCACCGATCGTGAGTTCGAGGTGCTCGACCTCCTGGCGCAGGGACTCTCCAATGCGGAGATCGCCGACCGGCTCTTCCTCGAACCCACCACGGTGAAGTACCACCTCGCCGGTCTTTTGCAGAAGACGGGAGCGCGCGACCGCCTGCAGGCCGTGCTCTGGGGCATCCGCGCGGGGCTCGTCGACCCGCGTTGAGCTGTGGGTGCCGCATGCGAACGACATAATAAATATTATCAGCGGTTTGGACGCGAGCGACACACGCCTGCCGGGCGGCATCAAGAAGCCCTCGTCACCCTCCATCCGCGCGAGAGCAACTACAAGTCAAGGTCGACCAAGATGAGAAGGGCGCAAGCGACTTGAAGGTGTTCATGTCCGTTCCGAACTGGCAGAGAGTCGCACGGAGATCGTTCGTTATCCTTCTACTGTCCGTTTCTACCTGCATTGCGCTCCCGCGAGCGTCTAACTGCTAGCGCTAGTAGCGAAAGGGTCGCGGCCGTGGCGCCGATGACGGCGAATATCAGGTATGCCCACTCCCACCCGGTTGTGGGACTGAGGCGACTAAATATGATGAGGCCAAGCGAAAATATAAGTATCGCCACCCAGGAATACCAGGGAACTCCTGCAAATGATTTCTGCGTTCGGCTCATCGCGTTAACCAACCACATCGCCTCGAATTGTTCAACATATCGCGTATCCGTACTCATCTGTCGGGATGCTCTGCATGTATGAGTAGTAAGTCGGCACTGTGAAGAGTGCCCCGATTGGCGTGGTGCTGCCAACTACGGCTCCAGCCGTGCTGAAGAGTACCTCGCCGGCTTGGGCCCAGCAATCGCCCGAAACATCGAGCCCCGTCGGGTCTTTTTGGCCGATCGGATTGCAGCCAGCGTATGCGTACGGGTGTGCTTCCTGACCGCTCGGGTCCATCTGGAGGAACCGCCCTACGCGCACATCGTAGTATCGAGCGCCGAACTTGTAGATGGCGGTTCGTGCTTGGAGCTGGCCGATGTACTTCATGCCGCCGGTTGGAGTGGCCGTGTTGACGGATCTGTCTTCGCCGTAGGGCGAGTAGGAGAGGCCGCCTTCGAATCCTCCGTTGCTGGAGAACGTTCCGACGACCGATCCGAGGCCGTCCAGGATGTAGTAGTGGCCCGCACCATTGATGCGGTTCGATGCGAGTTCACCGGCCGGTGTTCTCGTGTAGGCAATTACGGTGGTGGCGGTCCCACTGAAATTGCGGGTCTGCTGCTGTGCGATGCCGAGTGGGCTGTTCGTGAAGAACTGCGTCTGCATCAACTGCATGAGCTCCGTGTTGCCCTGACCGAAGTGCACCGTTTCACCACCGAAGAGCACGTCAGCTCCTCCGCGATCGTCCCAACCGGCGGGAAATGGGCTCAAGTCCTCTCCGCCGGCTTTGTACTTTCGATCGGTCTTTCCTGTTTCGGAGATCAGCTGATTGGCGGCGTTGTAGGTGTACGAGATTGTCCCCGCGGACTGCCCGGTCGTCCCGAACCGGCTCTGGCTGGTGCGGTTTCCCATGGCGTCGAAGGCGTACCGCCACTGCGCAGTAATGGACCCAGCCGCCTTCTCCTCGGCTTTGGTCAATCGGTTCCGGGTGTCATAGGTATAGCTCGTGATCGCCCCGGAGGTGATCCCTTGCTCATTCGTGCTCACGCGCGTCTGGATCTGCGCGGTGTCCGCACCGTCCAACGAATAGGTATATCCGATGCTGCGGCTCACAAGTCCCGCACCGTTTTTCGCGACGATGCTCGTTGGGCGTCCAGAAGCGTCACGGGTCGTAGACACGGTGGCATTCCCCGGGAACGTCCGCTTGATCTCGTTACCATTCGCGTCGTAGCTGAACTTGATGCACCCGGACCCAGATGCTGGGGCGCCTGACGCGCATGTCCCTCCTGGTTCCGCTATCGACACCAGTTCGTTCGCGGCGTTGTAGCTGTAGCCGACCTGGCCTGCGCTGTCTTCGAACTTCCGAAGGTTGCCCACTGCGTCGTACTCCATCTTCAGGATGACGGACGCATTCTCGGGACCGGTCTGCTTAGTGAGGTTGCCCTGCTCGTCGTACTCGAAGAGTTTCGTCAGATGTTCCGTGTTCTTCGACGAGGTTTCGGACTTTTTCAATCCGTTCGGCCAGTACGTGACGGACACCGAAGAACCCGACTGGAACGTTGTGGTAAGGATTCGATCTCGAGCGTCGTAGGTGTACGAGGTGGTCTGAGCGTTGCCGTTCGTGACGGTCTTCACCCGGCTCAGGGCGTCGTAGGTGTACGTTGTCGCGCCGAGCGGCGCCGGCGGGGTGACGGTTACCAGGTCTCCCGTTGCGTTGTACTGATATGTCGTCACATTGCCATTGGCATCCTTCGCTGAACACTTCTGACCGGCATACCCGCCACAAATCGTCCGGCCGGGCACCTCGTAGACGAACTCCTGGATCGCGGTGTTCGTCCCTGCGGTGGTGTCCGACAGTTTCGTCTGGTTTCCGGCGGCGTCGTATTGGAATCCTCGTGAGTTTCCGGCGGCGTCGAAGCTGCATTTCACCTGGTAGGCGGTGCCAGTTGACCCGTCAGGGCAATTCGTGCCTTGAGCGTAGACAGCCGATGCGGCCGCTCCAGTCGGAAGAGTCGACTGGGTGGGGTTGTTCAGCACGTCATACGTGTACAACGTCTGGTTGCCGGGCGATCCACCGAGCGCATCTGTGGTCGATGCAACGCTTTTCCCGGGTGTCCAGGTCTGAGTCCGGGTTCGGCTCAAAGAGTCCTGTACTGCCGTGATCAAACCGTCGGTGTTCTTCGAGAACGTCGTTGTGTTGTTGTTCGCATCCTTGATCGTTGTCTTCCCCGCAGGGTACGCAAACGTGGTGACGAGGTCGGGCTTGGCACCCCAGAGCGTGGACGAAGATTTCTGTTTCACCGTCGCGATCCGGTGGGATGAGTCGTAGGTGAAGGTGACTGAGGTGCTGGATACTGAGGAGCCGGCCACAGCGATCGTCGCAAGGCGGCCCACGGTGTCATAGGTCATGACCGACGTGGTTCCGCCCGGCTTCTCAACCTTCACCAACCGCCCCAGCGAGTCCTTCGTGTACTTCACAACACGGCCGGCCGAGTCAGTTGCCGTTGCTGGGCTCGCGTTGCCAACGAATGTTGTGGCGCGCCCATTGACGTCGGTTGCCGTTCCGGATGGAGTGGCCGAGGCGTCAAGTGAGTAGGTGTAGCCGATGCCGTTGCGGTCGAGCACTTGGTAGAGCCAGCCCGCCTGCGTGAATACCCACTTCTTGCCCGACTTGTTGTCGGTGATCCAGTAGCTGTCTTTGCCGGCCGTGGCGGCAGCGTTCGGACTCGTTTGCAAGGTGAGGTTCACGCCGGGGCTGGCTGTCCAGGTGCCCGAACCTGCGGTGGTCTCCGTGAACGTGCGCTCAGTGCCGGCGGCGTCGTGGAACGTCGCTACCCCTGCTGCGATTGTCAGGCCGACGTCGAGCAGTGAGAACTCCGACGTCCAGCCTCCGCCAAACGACCCGGCTTTTGTCGTGAGGCCGTTGTAGTAGCGGTCGAGGCTGATGCCCACCCCCGGTGCAGCCGTCGATCCGTCGTTTGACGTGATGAGGAGGTTGCCGTTGGCGATGTTGATTCGCGCGGCGGTGTCATCTGAGAGTGGGAAGTCTTCGAATGCAAAGTAGGACTCGGACCCCAAACCCGGGGCTGCAGCGACCGTTCCAGCCGGGGCTCTGCCAGCAGGATTGGTGAGATTACGAGTGCTGGAATCAGGCACCCACGGCTGATTCCACCACTCGACTGGCGTCTCTGGTGCGCTCGGTGAAGGATCCGGCTTGGGCTCTGCCGGAGGCTCGGTCGGGTCCGGAGACGGTTCGGGTGACTCTGTCGGATCTGGCGAAGGCTCCGGCGTCGGGGATTTCTCGGGTGGCTCGAAAGACGGGCTGGGCGTTGGAGCATCAACCGGAGGCGCATCGACCGAAGTGTTCGGAAGCGTCTGCGTTCCCGGAAGGATCGAACCGCCGAACATGAGCGCGGCAGACAGAGTGATACCCCAAAAAGTTTTCATGCTTCCCCCCGAAGCTGCGGACCCCGCGCCCGCCCTTCAACGTGGCATAAAAATCGAATCGTGGGAAGGCGCACTCCAAGAATTCAGGGATAACCCTGCCCATGCGCCGGTGCTCGATCCCAACGCAGAGGGGCGTAGTACCGCTCAGCTCAGTTGCGAAAGGTGTGATTCGAGTTCGAAGAACCGCTCGTCGCCGAGGCACATCTTCCAGAACGCTGCAAGCGATTTTGCGCCAGACCCTGGCTGCGCGTCGCCTCCTCGTACAGCGGAGGCTATACCAGTCATGATCGTGACGATGAGCGAGGCGGTAGCTTCCTCATCAATAGTCGGCAGTTCGCCCGATTGAACCGCCCGCGCGACGTGGCTTCGCACCAAGCCCATCGTCCGACCGTGGTGAGCATCCCACTGCTCCGCGAAGAGAGGCTCTTCGGTCAACAGCCGCACCATGGCACGGACCATCGGCTCGCGCTCAAGCAATTCACTGACAGTGATCGTGCCGATGACCAGGCGGGACACGGGGTCGAAGACCGCATCGGTTCGTTCACGGACCGCTTGCTCGATCAGCGCGACACCGCCGGCGATGACGTCCTCGGCGACTCCCTGCTTTGTCGCGAAGAAGAACGCCAACGAACCCGGTGCCGAGCCCGATTCGGCCGCAATCTTCACCAATGACGATTCCGCGTAGCCATCCGCAGAAATCAGCTCCGCAGCTGTCTGCAGCAATATCTGCTTCCGCCTGACGGCACGTTCCTGCTTCGGCTCACGACTCGCCACAACCTGCCACCTCTCTGCGCAGCTCGTCTCGAGCAAGGCACACTTGACACTATCGGAGGGGCCGGAGAGACAGCGGGCAGCGTCTCCGCCCTGCGGCTGGCAAAGCGAGTCGGTTCACGTTTCACTGCTGTCGTCGGGGTCGGTGAAGATGTGGCGGTCAGCAGTTTCCAGCAGTATTGCCGCATCGTCGCCTGCCGCGCGGTTGATAGTTCGTTCGTAGGCACGTCGCACTGTTTGAGCCTCCCGTTTCGGGAGTTCGAGAAGTACGAATATGGCTCGTGCTGCGCCGAGCGGGGCACTGATTTGCGTGAGCGCTTCGTTGCGCTCGGCTGTGGAAAGTTCGCGTCCGCGGGGTCCGTAGGTGATGCTCGCACCCTCGAATGCAAGGAGCAGACTGTACGCCAGTACGGTGCCGGCTGCTGCAGGGCGACCGTTCTTCAGCCAGGTGAGTGCCGGGAGGTGGAGATCCTCCACGAAGCCTGCTTGGCTCTGGGCGCGTTGAGCTCCTCGCGAGTACCGGTCTAATTGACGGCGAAAGCGGGGCCAATCGCCGATCTGCGCAAGGCTATCGAGGGCGAACGCCGGGTAGTCCCCAGCGTCGCTCGCACCAGCACGCAAGACGCATTGATCCCAGGCCGTGAACGCCGCTTCATAGTCGTCGCGTAGGTATGCGACGCTAGCCGTGGCGCTGGTGGCGCGGAGCCATGCTTCGTCACTTCCAGCGGTTTGCGCTGCAACTAGAGCGCGACGGCTGTACGCGTCGGCTTCTTCGACCTCGTCCGCAGTGACATATGTATTGGCGATAGAGGCCAGCCCGACTGCGACTCGATTGTCATCACCGATTTCTTCAGCGAGCGAGACCGAGGCGGTGAAGTAGTCGCGGGCGAGCGCTTTGTTCTCCTGCCGCACCGCGGTTTCACCGAGATTGGAGAGGGCCAGACTGAGCAAGACGCGGTCCTTCGACTCGCGAGCAATGGCTTCGACAACGAGCAGTCGCTCACGGACCTCGTCGAGGCGTTCGAGGCGCTCGAGAACGATTACAGAGTCGTTGAGGATGTTGCCGAACGCAGACGGATCCGCCTTCGGAGAAAGGCGTTCGAGTCCAGCGTCGTAGAGGTGTACGGCTGCGTCGTCGAAACCTCGGTCGGCGAGGTTTGCCGCTTCCTTCGCCAGCGCCCAAGCCTGTTCAACTGTGTCGTCAGTGGTCACAGCGACTGCGTCTCGCAAGAGTTGCCAGATCTCGTCATCCGTGGAACCTGCTGAGAGGGCGAGCCAGGCGGCAATTCGTTGTAGCTCGGCCGCGTACGCCGGGGCGCTCTCGCCGTAACGGCCCGCCTGTCCACGCAGGGTTGCGGCGCCGTCGGCCTCGGTCTTTTGTAACGTCCAAGCTGTACGCAAGTTGCGCAAGGTCGTGGCTGCCCACTCGAAGTCGCCCAGCGCTTCCAGTTCGCCTCTGGCCGTGTTGAGTAGCGAGATAGCCTGAGCAACCAACTCGTCAAACCGGCTATCTGATACCTCGCCGCGTAGGGCGTATTCAAGAAGCACCGCGCCTTTGTCTGCTCGAGACCTGGCGGCGTCGAGGGAACTTTGGTTGTCCTCATTGAGGGCGATCGCGCGATCGAAGGATGCGACTGCGTCCTGGTACCGCCCCGCTCGAGCAAGGGCAACACCACGGGCGCGCTCGGCTTCCTGATGTTCATGCCAGTCAGATAGCACGATCGCCAGGCTCACCGTCTTGTCCCACCATGTCGCAGCTCGCAGCGGCTGGTCTATCTCGGTGTGCAAGAGGCCGAGATTTTTTGCAGCGACCAGTGCCTGGTCGGCTGCGCCGCGTCTACGGGCGCTCCGGTAGGCCTTGCTGAAGTGTTCCTTCGCCGCTTCGTGTTGGCCGTTCTCAGCGTCTAGTACGCCTTCTTGAATCAGGATGCTGCAGGTGATGTGACCGTCTCGGAGTCCGATGCTCAGTGCCCGCGCTTCTTGCACGAGCTCTCGTGCAGCATCCCCGTCTCCGCGATCAGCAGCTTGAGCCATGTTTAGCGTTGCCCAGATGACCCCGTGCGTGTCGCCCATGCGCTCGTAGGCTGCGCGCGCCAGTGCTGATCGTTCGAGCGCAGAGCCCATGGATTCAACGTGAAAAGCGGACGCGCCGGCGCGGAGTAGTTCCGTGGCTTCGGACTCTGGCCTGCCTACCGAAGCCCACCGAGCGGCTGCAGTCTCATGGGCGACCACGGCACGGCGGTACTCTTGTCGGCTCCCGTACAGCAAGCCTGCCGCACCCAGGGCCGCGCCAGAGAGTGCGGCCTGAGAGCCCACTTCGAGTGCCTCGTCGAAGACAACGTCGAAACGGTCTAAGTCCAATGACTGATCGACGTGGGAGAGTTGTGCGAGGCGGACGCCATGAATGACTCGCAGAAGACCGGCCTGGGTGACCAGACGCGCAAAGTAGTCGTTCGCGTTCCGTACTAGCGGTTCGACCTCTTCCAGGAGGGCGAGCATGGGGGCGTCATCATCCGAGGCAAGTGCAGATCCCACTTGTTTCGCGAGACCTTCGCCCCAGGCGACTGCAGCGTCCAAGTCAGTCCCGTCGCGGTCATCAAAGGACATCATTCACTCACCTCTTGCTGTCGCCGCCGGATCTGAACCTCGCGTGCTGCGCGCACCGTCGTCCGAATTAATGCCTGATACAAGTGAGACTCGAGTTCAGCGGCGTTCTGAAAGTTCCGCGTCACTGTGGTCTTCCGCTCTTGATCGATGAACGCTTGCACCTCGGAGGGAATTACATCTCCATCTCGGATGAGGATGTATCGCTCCACGGCGGCCTGTTTTGCCGCCGCGTATTCGGCATGGACGATGCCGCTCAGTTCTCCCGCGACCAATAGGACTAGGCCGTCGCTGGTTGCCGCGTACTTGACGCACTCGTTCTCTGAATGGGCCACACCCGACAGTGCATCCCGCTCCCACCACCAAGCGCGATGTGTGACCAGACGATCGATGGTGTCCGCGGCGATTCGACGTTCGTTATCCAGTGTCCCGTTCATCCGAGAGCTCACGAAGAAGCGAAGCCGTTCGTGATCACGGCCGTACCTGATCTCCTCCTCAACTCCGTCCGGCTGAAAACGAGAGGACTCCTTCACGGGTTTCGTACGGCTCACCACTCACCCTTCCACGCGCACGGAGCCCCCTAGCTGTCGGGACCTCAGCTGAGCCTACCGAGCGGTGCAGAATTCGCGGCGCCCGTAGGGAATCGCTGGGCGGTTTGAATCCAGGTCGACGCACTGGATCCAATATGGATCGGACTCTAAGTCGGCATCTGCGGGCGCTTGCGGCGAGTTGAGGACGACTAGGGACTTGAATTCTCGAGTGCTCCACGGCTTGGTTGGGAACCTCCAGCAACAGACACTGCCTACCAACCGCTATCGGGGGCCCTCCCGCCTACCTCGGAAGCTCAGGGTGTTCGTGTCGCGGTGGAGGTCTGATGTCTGTAGAGCGTTGCACGACTCCAGCCGACCAGCGCGGCTGCTTCCGCGGCCGTGCGACCGCGGCTACGCGCCTCAGTGACGATGTCAAGCTTCTCCGCGATGGTGTCGGGGTTCGCGGGTGGGCGCCCGAATCGGGTGCCCGATTCGCGCGCCGCGGCGATGCCAGCGTTCACGCGTTCGACGATGAGCTCGCGCTCGTACTCGGCCAAGGTGGCGAGCATGTGCAGCATGAGCCGGCCCGTCGACGTCGCAGGGTCGATCCCATCTGAGAGTGATCGCACATGGATACCCCGGCTGCGTAGGAGCTCGACGGTGTTGAGGACGTCGATGAGTGAGCGGCCGAGTCGGTCGATGCGCCACACGATCACGGTGTCGCCGGCCTCGGCGTACTCGAGCAGTTTTGTCATGCCGGGACGCTCGATCGCGGTCTTGCTGCCGGAGGTCACGTCTGCGAACACATCGCGTTTCTGGACGCCGGCGGCGAGGAGTGCGTCGAGCTGCAGCTGTGCGTCCTGGCCTGCGGTGCTGACTCTGGTGTATCCGATCTGCCTTATGGCATCAGCATGTCTCAGAAACCCTTGCCAGCCTGTTTGGGACACGCTCACATGCGAGACGACTTTTCGAGACAGTCGACCGTCTGCGCGATCTGCGGTTTTCTGGGCCTGAGTTAGCCGAGATCATCGCTGCCTTGCGTGTCTCGTAAACCTGTTGCCTTTTGAGACGCTTTCAGATGTGCCTGATGAATAACGCCGTTAGGCTGGGCGCCGGTATCAGTCGTCCGAGGCGACGGATTGCCCTCGAATCGAGGCTCAGACCCCCCAGGGGCGGGCCGCCGGGATACTTCGCGCTCGCAGGAGGACTGTCCTAGGTCCGCAATCACCTCGACGATGCGCCGTCTGGAAGCGTCTCGCCCACTTTCCCTTCGATGAGCTGCCGAAGCGACGCGATCTCGGTCGTGAGTGCTTCGATGTGCGCACTGGTGATCGCTTCGGATACGGCCTCCCTTTGCTCGACGCGCTCGACGATCCATGAGGCAAGCGTGGCAGTGACGACACCGATGAGGGCGATCCCGCCGATCATGACTCCGACGGCAACGAGCTGTCCGGTGTACGTCACGGGGAAGTAGTCGCCGTAGCCGACTGTGGTGATGGTGACGAATGCCCACCAGAGGGCTTGGCCAAGTGTCTGGATCGAGCCGTCACCGCCGCGTTCAGCATCAAGGACCGCAAGACCCGCGACGTACACCAGGAGCGTGGATGCGCCGGCGGCATAGATGATGACCCGTCCTCGGAAGGCGGCGCCGGCGGTCCGGTTCAGGATCGCCAGGAGTGTGACGAGCCGGAGTAGGCGCAACGGCCGGAGCAGCGGGAGGACGACGATCGCGAGGTCGAGTAGGTGTGTGTAGAACCATCGCCATCGCGGCCTCGCGAGCACGAGATTGACGATGTAGTCGGCCACGAAGACCACCCACGTCGCCGCGATGATGACCTCGGCGATGCTTCCACCGGGTTCGGCGATCACCTCGTAGGAGTACGCCGCGAGGAAGACGACCGCCGCGATCGCGAGGGGCCATTCAGTGAGCTTCTGCCAACGTGCCTGGGTCATGCGGCGAGCGTATCTGGAGGAGCCGTCCGCGTTGACGTGTCCGGCGGACTGTACTGGCGCCGAGCCTTCTTGATAGCGCGCCCGCTGAAGGCTCTCACCGGGACAGACGAAGAGTGAGCGGTAGGCGGTTATCGCTAACGAGTTGGCTTCGTCCACACGAGCGCATACCTCCACAGGGGCAGCCGTCGCCATGTTGCTCCCGGCAGGACTCGGGCGGCGCTCCTTCGTACGTCGGTGTAGGAATGCGGTGGAGGCGCCGTCGGTGCGGAGTGTTCCCAGACACCGAACCGTCGAGCGAGACGTTGATGCTGAATGAATCCCCCAATGTCGTAGGCATGGTCGAGCAGTCGGGATGAGCGGGCCAGACCGATGACAGCGATGGTGCCACCCGGGGCGGTGAGTTCGGCGAGTCGGGTCAGCGTCGCTTCGAGGTCGGGCAGGTGGTGGATCGTGGCGACGGAAGCCACCACGTCGAACGAAGCGGGCGTGAGCGGATAGGTCATGACGTCGCCCTCGAGCCAGGTGACGTCCGACTGCTGGCGACGAGCTGATTTGAGTACCTGAGCGTCGGGGTCAATCCCGGTCACCTGAGGCACGAACTCGCGCAGCTCCATCGCCAGGAGTCCGTCTCCGGTACCGACGTCGAGCGCGGTGCGTGCTCCGTCCGGCACGACGTCGAGGATGTGCCGGTGGTAGTGGATGTTGTGGTTCCAGCGGACCGCCGGCTCATCTTCCATCGGTCAAGACTGCCCGGTCTCCAGCGACGGCTGCAATCGGTCGTTTACCGTGGAAGCCATGTGGTGGTCGGATGGCGAATGGCAAGCGCTGACGGCGGCCGAGCAATGCGGCATGTGCGCGGACGCACACTTACCGACGAACGAGCACAGCGCCCTCATCGCGACAACCAGCACGAGTCACGTACGGCTCGCTCGAAATCAACACCACGCCGGATACATCCTCGTGATCCTTCGAGAACATGTCGTCGACATGTCGGAACTCCCGCCAGAACAACTCGCGAGGTTTTGGGCAGATGTGCAACGTGCGGCACGTGTCATCGATGGTGTCTTCCGATCGAAGAAGATCGACTACCTCGTCATGGGCCACCGGATGCCCCACCTGCACTGTCACCTGCTCCCTCAGCACGCGACCGACGACCCCCTCAGGAATGTGAACATCGCAGACGGCCCGACGTATCTTCCACCTGATGCGTTCGATGCCGCGATCGCCGCGCTCCAGCGAATGTGGGAGTCGTCGGAACCTCCACTCGGTAGATAGCCCTCGTTGACGTTTACGGCCGCTACGCGAACCGTCAGGCGGGCGGTGAGTTGTGTCGGTTGATGAGATCTGTCGCGAGTTCGACGATGCGTTGGCGGGCGCTTGCGGGGGCGAGCACTTCGATGTGATCGCCGAACTGCAGGAGCTGGCGCACGGATTCGACTTCGGAGTAGCTGACCGTGAACAATTGCCACCCGTCTTCACCTGATCCGATCGCTTTCAGACGGCTGCCCAAGATGCGTCGGGCGAGGTCGACGCGCGTTCCTCGCAACCTGACCGTCACCTCGACTTCCCCGGGGCCCTCGGAGCGATGCTTCAGTTCGGCCCAGACCGACCGCAAGTCTTGATCAGGCCGTGTCGCCGCGGGCTCGAGGAGGGCTTCATAGTGTTCAAGCCGTTCGAGGTTGAAGAGCTTTGCCGTTCCATCGTCATCGGCCACGAGGTACCACCGCCCGGACTTCGAAACGAGCCCATACGGGTCGACGTCCCGACTGGTCGCGTGCTCGGCACCGCTTCGGCGGTAGTGGATTCGCAGCCGTGGGCGAGAGCGCAACGTCAACGCCAGATCTGCGACGTCGGTGTCGCGGGTTTCGACGGCGAGCCACCCTGAATTGTCGACGATGACGAGTTCGGCAAGGTTCGTGTCCCCGGCTGCGTTCGCAGCACGGCGGGCCGCGATCTTCCGAATGGCCATGTCGTGAGCGGCGGTGATCCCCAGTTGTGCGCGCTGCACGCGGTCGAGGCCGGCGAGCGAGAGCGAATCCATCTCGGCTGGTTCGAGATGGGACGCATTCAGGCGCGCGCCGGGGAGGAGGACGATGCCACCGTGTCTCCCTCGCTCGGCATAGACGGGTACGCCAGCCGCCGAGAGGGCTTCCACGTCACGCAGGATCGTCCGCACCGACACCTCCAAGCGCTCCGCCAGCTCCACGCTCGTCACGCGTTGGCGGGTTTGGAGGACGAGAAGCAGGCTCAGCAGCCGGGCGGCTTTCATTGGACAAGTTTCTCTGAAAACCTGACAACAGGTGGCGTGATTGGGAGGTTGGCTTGTGTAACACCGCAAGCACCACTCGACAGGAGCCACCCATGCCCGCACCCAACCTCTTTCTGATCCAGGTCCAGGACGCTGAGGCTGCCACCGCGTTCTACAGCGACCTCTTCACGATCGAACCCGATTTCACCAGCCCGAGGTACGTCGCTTTCCCGGTTGCTCCCGGCGTGCTCTTCGCCCTCTGGACAGGACGCAACGAGCACGCGGTGCCCAGCACCCCGCGCACGTTCGAGGTCGGGCTCATGGTTCCCGGTTCGGAGGCCGCCGTCGACCAGGTGTTCGAGGAGTGGAAGGCCAAGGGCGTCACCGTCGTGGAGGAGCCACACGATGACGTCTTCGGTCGGACGTTCGTGATTGCAGACCCCGACGGGAATCTCATTCGCGTCTCACCCGTGGACTGATGCTCGTGGCCCGCGCGGCTTGTGGGAGACAACCTCCACAGCGGCGCGGGCTGCCAGGCATGCCATGGGCTTGTCGAACCGAGCTGAGGGGCGACCGGGGGCAGCGCGGGGCCGATTCGCCTCCGATACTCAGGTAAGGCTATCCTTCCTGGGTCCCACCCCTCGAATGAAGGAGACGACGTGCACCAGCGCGCCGCCATCAGCCTCGTCCTCGCCGCGGCACTCGCCGTCGGACTGTCCGCCTGCGGCGCGTCCGAAGCGGTCGAGCCCGAATCGACCGCAGCCGCAGGGCAGGGCGCGACCGACTACCCGCTCACGCTCGACAACTGCGGCACCGAGGTCACGATCGACGCCGCGCCCCAGCGGGTCGTCTCCCTCGACCAGAACTCGACCGAGATCCTGCTGTCCCTCGGTCTCGAAGACCGCATGGTCGGCACCGCCTCCTGGACGGACCCCGTCCTCGACTCCCTCGCCGACGCGAACGCCGACGTCCCGCGCCTGGCCGACAACGCCCCCACCTACGAGGTCGTCCTCGGTGCCGACCCGGACTTCGTCACCGCGTCCTTCGGCCGCCACTTCAACGAGGGCGGCGTCGCACCACGCGAGCGGTTCGCCGAGACCGGTGTCGCCAGCTACCTCTCGCCCACCGACTGCGACAACGGCACGAGCATCAACGGCGGTGGGACGCGCACGACGCCGCTCACCATCGACGCGCTGTACCAGGAGATCACCGAGATGGGAGAGGTCTTCGACGTCTCCGACCGTGCTGCTGCGCTCGTCGCCAAGCTGCAGGGTCGTGCCGCGAAGGCGACCGAGGGTGTCGACTTCGACGGCACGACGGTCGCGTTCTGGTTCGCCGACACGAAGACCCCGTACGTCGGCGGTGGGCTCGGATCCGCCGCGCTGCTCGCCTCGACCACCGGGCTCGACAACGTCTTCGGGGAACTCGAGGACGACTGGCCGGCCACCACCTGGGAAGACCTCGTCGACCGCGACCCGCAGGTCCTCGTCCTCGGCGACCTGCAGCGCGACCGGTTCCCCGGCGACCGCCTCGACGACAAAGTCGCCTTCCTGGAGTCCGACCCGCTCACGAAGACCATGGACGCGGTGCGCAACCAGCGGTACATCGCCCTGCACGGCGCCGAGCTGAACCCGTCCATCCGCTTCGTCGACGGCCTCGAGAAGATCAAGGCGTGGTGGGTCGAGCACGAGGACGAGCTCTGAACCCGGAGACGGTGACGAGCGGCGAACCGGTGACGAGCGGCGACACGCTGATGAACAGCGACACGGCACGGCGACCGGCCTCGCGCGCACGCCGCGCGACGATCACCGGCCTGCTCGTCCTCGCCGGCGTGGTCCTCCTCCTCGTCTCGGTCGGCATGGCGATCACGCTCGGACCGGCGGACATCCTGCTCGTGAACGTCCGGGACATCGTCGCGAACCACCTCGGTGTCACCGACATCCCGGTGAAGCTGTCGAAGGACGCGATCGTGTGGGAGGAACGCCTGCCGCGGGCCTTCGTCGCGGCAGCCTGCGGAGCCGGGCTCGGGCTCTGCGGCGTCATCATGCAGTCGCTCCTCCGCAACCCGCTGGCCGACCCGTTCATCCTCGGCATCTCCTCCGGTGCGTCGACCGGTGCTGTCGCGATCGGGATCCTCGGACTCGGCGGTGCGTCGATCGGCCTCTCCGGCGGCGCCTTCATCGGCGCGCTCGTCGCCTTCGGACTCGTGCTCCTGCTCTCACGCCTGTCGGGCGGCGGGACCGACCGGGTCGTGCTCGCCGGCGTCGCCAGCACGCAACTCTTCTCCGCGCTGACCTCGCTGATCATCTTCGCGTTCGCCGACTCGGACGAGACGCGCGGCGTGATGTTCTGGCTGCTCGGCTCGCTCGAGGGCGTGCGCTGGGACGACGTGGCACTCTGTGCGATCGTCGTCGTCGCCGGGTCGCTCCTGTGCCTGCGGTACGCCCATGCGCTCGACGCGTTCGCCTTCGGTGAGGACGTCGCGGCGTCGCTCGGCATCCACGTCGCGAGGACGCGGGCGATCCTGCTCATCGCGACGGCGCTCATCACGGCGACCCTGGTGAGCGTCGCGGGGGCGATCGGCTTCGTCGGACTCGTGCTGCCCCACGCCGCCCGCCTACTCGTCGGACCCCGTCACGGTCGGCTCATCCCGGCCACGGCGATCATCGGTGCGATCTTCATGGTCTGGGTGGATGCCGGCTCGCGCGTCGCGTTCTCACCGACGCCGCTGCCGGTCGGCGTCGGGACTGCGCTCGTCGGGGTGCCGGTCTTCATCGCCCTGCTGGCCCGGAGGAGGAGGCGGGTATGACACTCCGCGCAGAGAACGTCTCCTGGAACCGCGGCGGTGCGCTCGTCGTCGACGGGGTGACCCTGCACCCCGAACCGGGCCAGACCGTCGGCCTTCTCGGACCGAACGGGTCGGGCAAGTCGTCGCTCCTGCGGGTGCTCCACGGCCTCGTGAAGCCGACCGCCGGACTCGTGACGCTCGACGGTGTCGACTTGGCGTCGGTCGGTCGACGGCGCATCGCGCGTTCAGTCGCCTCGGTGACGCAGCACGCCGACACCGACGTCGACATCACGGTGCGCGACATCGTGCGGCTCGGCCGGATCCCGCACCGCTCGGGACTCGGCGGTGACACCGCAGCCGACGAGACCGCCGTCGATCGCGCGCTCGCCCACGTCGGCCTGCTCGACCAGGCCGGCCGCCTCTGGCACACCCTGTCCGGAGGCGAACGCCAGCGGGCACAGATCGCGCGGGCCCTCGCCCAGGAGCCACGCGAGCTCCTCCTCGACGAACCGACCAACCACCTCGACATCCGACACCAGCTGGAGCTGCTCGACCTCGTCTGTGCACTCCCGGTCACGACCGTGATCGCCATCCACGACCTCAATCTCGCCGCGATGTACTGCGACACGGTCGTCGTGATGCGGGCCGGTCGGGTGGTCGCTGCCGGGGCGCCGAGCGAGGTGCTGACCGCGGCGCTCATCGCGGACGTCTACGGCGTGGCGGCCGAGGTGACGCTGGACCCCCGCCGAGGGCACGCCGTCGTCACGTTCACGCGATGATCCCACCCGCTCTGGGCGCCACATGGCCCGAGCACCGCGGGCTCCCTCACTCCGAGCGCTCGAGCGTCCCGATCTCCGTGCCGCTGTCGTCGAGGACGACGAGGCTCGTGTCGGTCCAGGTGCCGGACGCTCCGCCCGACAACCAGGTGTCGACCCCCTCACAGGCCATCCGCGTGGACACCAGTGGCGCGAACTCGACCGTGTCGCCGTCGGCCGTCCACGAGCCCATGAGCCGGTTGCAGCCGTCGGTCCCCGTCACCGTGCCGTCCTCCGCGAACACCAGTGACGGGGTGTTCTGCGCGTCGGGGTCTCCCCAAACGCCGACGATGCCGACCGCGTCGCCCGACTCGGCGGGCGCTGTGGTCGAGGGGTCGGCGCCGCTCTCGGTTCCGGAGGCGCATCCCGCGAGGGCGAGTGCGAGCACTGCTGCACCGATGGCGCCGAGGCCCGCGGTACGCCCACGCTTCGACGTGGTGCCTGTGAACATGTCCATCCCCTCCGGTGGCCGCCCGGCCGCGACTGGCTCGATGCTAGCGCGTCGGCTCCGGGTCGGCGGTGGTCGCATCCCGCGAGGCCGCGTTTAAGCATTAATTTATGAAAGTCCTTGACGGCCGGTGTCCCAGGCCGGGATCCTGGGGTCGCCGCCCTCCGACGACGCAGGGCGAAAGGGAGATGAACATGACATCGCACACCCGTAGGACGCGCATCGCATTGGGCGCCGCACTCGTCCTCGGCCTCGTCGGCTCGGCCGTCGCGCAACCGGTGGACGCCGAGGCGTTCCCCACGAAGAACAAGGCCACGGTGATCCAATACCTCAAGACGATCGCGGGCACGAGCATCGTTTCGGGCCAACACAACAAGGAACCGGCGAGCCTGCCGGGTCAGTACACCCAGCAGGTGAAGGACATCACCGGGCAGTATCCCGGGCTCTGGGGCGGTGACCTCATGTTCCGCGGCCAGGACGCCGCGAACCGCCAGCGCGTGGTCGACCAGGCGAAGACGGAGTGGGCGAACGGTTCGCTCGTCGCCCTCACCTGGCACGCCTGCTCACCCACCGGACCCTCCACCTGCGAGTTCGACGGCGGGGTGAAGACCCAGATATCGAACACCCAGTTCACCCAGATCGTGACCGGCGGCACCGCGCTCAACACGACCTGGCGGCAGCGGATGGCCGAGGTGGTGCCCTACCTGCGGCAGCTCAAGGACGCCGGGATCCCCGTCCTCTTCCGTCCCTTCCACGAGATGAACGAGACCTGGAACTGGTGGGGTGGCCGCTCCGGCGCGAACGGTGGCGCGAAGATCTTCCAGCAGATGCGCGACTACTTCGACGCCCAAGGCCTCGACAACCTCATCTGGGTCTGGAATGTCCAGGACAACCCGCAGGGAGGGTGGTCGGGCTACTACCCCGGGAACTCCTACGTCGATGTCGTCTCACTCGACGTCTGGTACAAGAACTACCCGAGCACCGCCGACTACCAGCAGCTGCAGTCGATCGCCGGGACGAAGCCGATCGCCATCGCGGAGCTGGGCGAGGTGCCCGACGCGAACCTGCTGCAGTCCCAGACGCGCTGGTCGTACTTCATGATCTGGTCCGAGCAGTTGCGCGGCAACAACTCGAACACCGAGATCCAGAACACGTACTTCCACCCACGGGTGCTCAATCAGGGCGAGGTTGTGCTGCCCTAGTCGGCGGCGGCGCGAGAAGCTGTCCTGAGTGGGGTGCGGGCGGGTCCGACGATCCGCCCGCATCAGCCGATCGGGCGGGCGGTCCCCGTCACGGTGATGCCGCCGGTGACCGGGACGTCGACCGTCAGCAGACTGGGCGCGCCGACGTGGTGGCCCTGGCGGATGAGGATCCGAGCCGGTGGGGTGAGGAGGCCGAGCGCCCGCAGGTAGCCACCGAAGGAGGCGGCTGCGGAACCGGTCGCCGGATCCTCGGTGATGGCTCCGACCGGGAAGAGGTTGCGGGCCTCGACGAGCAGCTGGCCGTCCGCGTCGATCCCGCGATCGTGTACGACCGTCACCGTCCCGGCCCAACCCTGCTCATCCATCAGCGTGCGCAGGGCGGTCGGGTCGAAGGTGAAGGCGTCGAAGACCTGTTGCTCGCGGACCGCGACGACCGGGTGCCGGTTGCCGGCGAACGACTCGCGGAGCGGCCACCGCTCGTCGAGGTCGGAGCGTTCGAGCCCGAGCAGTGACAGCAGACGATCGGCGACCCCGGCGTCGAGATCGCGCACGGTGGGTTCGACGCTCGTGAACGACGCGGTGATCGAGCTGGCGTCGCCGTTCGTGTCGGCGTCGGATGCGGTCTCGACGACGAGGGGTCCGACGTTCGTCTCCAGCGTGAAGCGTCCGACGCCACGGCGCTCAGCCAGGGCGACGGCGGTGGCGATGGTCGCGTGACCGCAGAACGGGACCTCAGCACCGGGGGAGAAGTAGCGCATGCGCACGTGGCGGTCGTCGCCGTCGACACCCGGGTCGACGACGAACGCCGTCTCCGGATACGCGACCTTGGTGGCGACCGCCTGCATCTCGGCATCGGTGAGCGCCGAGGCGTCGAGGACGACACCCGCGGGATTGCCCCCTCCGGGTTCGGCGGCGAAGGCCGTGAGGCGGAGGATCTCGGGCGGTTCGGCGTGCGACATCCGACGATGCTACCCGCCGGAGCGTGACGGTCCTCGCCCGGGCTGCGATCGTCAGGCGCGCGGCCTGGCCCACATGACGACGCCGTACCAGGCGATGACCGCCACGACGCCGGCGATCAGCCCGCCGAGCACGAGGTCGCCGAACGGGTCGTCGCCCGCGACGCCGTTCAGAGTCCAGATGCCCAGGATCACCGCGGCGGCGAGGGCCGACGGGGTCAGCCACCGCACCGCGTCGCGGAGCAGACCCGGCTTCGGAGCTCGGCGCCGGGCCGCCCCGACAGCACCGATCACGGAACCGAGGACCGCGATGCCGGCGAAGACCACCGTGAAGAGCCCCGGTGCCCGGGCAGCCGCCCGAGCCCAGCCGGCGGCACCGGTGTCGGTCCCTGCGACCGTCCCGGCGGGGAGGTCGAGGACCACGCCGAGGTCGTCGCCACGGACGTCGAGCGGCCACCCGCCGTCGTCAGGCGCGAGCTCGATGGTCGCCGTCTCGCGACCGGAACCGCCCTCGGACGCCGCCGGTCGCCAAGCCCCTGCCTCGGTGGGGGTCCACCCGGCATCGACGGCGTCGTCGACGAGTCCGTCGTCGGCGGTGAAGCTGAGCCGGAACGGTCCCTGCGCGACGTCCTCGTCCCAGGCGACGCCGCTCGTCCAGCCGTCGAGGAACCCGACCCAGCTGACCCGGTCGACCTCCCGTCCATCGACGGACGCGGAGACGGCCGGCCTCGTGGCGGTCGTCTGGATCACGACGTCGTGCAGGCCGGTGCGCACGTCGGCGAAGGTCGTGCGGACCAGCAGCCGACCGTCCTCGCGTTCCGTCGTGAAGGGCGCGTCATCGCCATCGACCGTCACCCGGTCGACCGTGAGGCCCAGGTCCTGGCCGTCGATCACGGCCGGCCATTCGCGCACCACCTGTGCGGGCACCGAGCCCTCGTCGGAGAAGTCCACACCGAGCCGTTCGGTCACGCGCAGTCGTGCACCGTCGCCGTCGGTCCGCGTGAGCTCCGCATCGAGGTCGGCTGTCGCGATCGTCGTGAGGGTCGATCCGGGGATGTCGCCCGTGTAGGAACGGGGTGTCTCGGACTCCAGCGACGGTGCCGGGAGGACGTTCACAGCGACGATCGCGCCGACGACGAGCAGCACGGCGAGCACCCGGACGGCGATGCGCGGACCGGTCAGGAAGCCCGCTGTCGACCCGTCGGCGCGCGAGGCACGATCGGCCGCGGCCGCCGGCATCGTGATCTCCGGCGCGATCAGGGCCGCCACCCGCCGGCCGGTCGCCCGAGGTGGAGCGCCGAGCACGGCATAGGGCAGGAGGCGATCGCGCAGGGTGGCGCGGTCGAGCAGCTGCGTCCGCTCGGCGAACACCCGGATGCCGAGCAGGTGCTGCTTCACGAGCGCACCCTTGCGGGTCAGCGGCCGGGCGGTCAGGGCGATTGCGAGCACGATGACGGCGAAGACGGTCGAGAGGGCGACGAAGGCGAGCGGCCACCACACCACCGCGAGCACGGTCTGATGGGAGAGCTGCCGGACGATGCCCCACTGGAGAAGCGTCAGCGCGATCGGTGCGGCGATGAACCAGTCGCGGACGAAGCCCTTCGGGACGCGGCGGAGACCCGCTCGGATCTGTCCGGCGCGTTCCGGCCCGGTGAGGTATCGGCGCAGCGCGCGGGGTCGGTCGCCCAGACGGCCCGCCCGCTTGGCGGCACCCGCCGCCGCGATCAGGCGCGCCTGTCGCTTGGCCTGCTGCTTCGTGCCGCTGATCGCGGCGTCCTTGAGACGTTCGGCGAGCTCCATCGTGGCGGGTGACCGGAGGAGATGCGCCGCGGTGCGGGGCGAGATGCCGTCCGGCGGTTCCGACTGCGCGAGGTACCACGGACGTCCGCGGGCATCACCCCACGCGACCGCACGGGCCGCGAACGACAGCAGGAGCGTCGCCGCGAGGACGAGCATCGGCAGGACGGGCCCGAAGGTCTGGACCCAGAAGATCCAGGACTGCGGGGGCATCGTGATTGAGCCCGCTTCGAACGGCATGGTGAACCGCGCCTGCGCGTGCGGTGGGGCCGCGTCGTCGCTCGTGAACGCGTAGGCGACCTCGCCGGGAGGCGAGTCGGCCTCCGGGCTGAGCCACTGCCCGGCACCGATGAGGGTCCAGGCGAGGGAGCCGTACGGCTGCCGGACGAGGCGGTCGTCGAGGTCCTGCGGGATGGTCACCCGCACGTCGAGCTTCGCCACGGCCTGCTGCAGGTCGGGCCCGAAGACGTCCCAGCGGAGGAGGTCGACGGGCTGCCCGGTGGCCGGGTCGGTGTTGACGTAGGCGAGATCGGAGAGTCGGTACCGGATGACGAGTTCGTGGTCGCCCGTGAGCTGCTCGCCGGGGTCGACGACGAGCCGGAGGAAGACCGCTGCCCGCTCCCGGGTCACGTCCTGCTTCACGCCGTCCAACGTCACCGTGATCGCCGACGGGTCGAGGGCGTGGCCCTGATACTCGGTCGCGAGCACCCGCTCGATGGTCCGGTCGTCGAGGTCCTTGGGGAAGAACGCGTCGATGCGCTCCTCGACGTCGGTGACGAGCCGGCCGTCGTCATCCGTCGTCACGCGGTAGTCGGCGCTGAAGGAGCGGGCGATCCAGGTGTCGGTGACGTCGGATGCCTCGTCGGTGAGGTCGTCGAGGGTGAGGGGCGGGTTGATGACCGGGCCGACGAGGAGGAGGATCCCGCCGACGGCGACGAGCCCCCAGAGCTGCCACAGCCCGCCGCGGAGGCGGGAGCCGCCACGGGACTGCAACCAACGCTCGACGCGCAGAAGCCAGGCGGAGAGGACGGTCCACAGTGGCGTGTGCCGAGGCGCGGGATCCGGGATGCGGGTGTCCGGTTCGACGGCGTCTGTTCCGCTTGCCCCGTCCGATCCGATCACGTCGTCGAGTGTAATCGTGTGGCGTCGCGCTGCTGAGCGTCAGCCGGTGGTCAGCGTCGCCGAGAACTCAGCGACGTCGAGACGTGAAGGCGACCGCCTGGTGGCCCGTCTCGGTGACGTCGCGCTCGGCCGCGGCCCGCTCGCGGTCCAGGTCGAGCGACCGGGAGAGGAGCACGTACGCGATCGCGGACGCGGCGAGACCGATGAACAGGGCGAGGTCGGCACCGCCGAGCGCCTGCGCGATCGGACCGGTGAACCACACCGTGACCACGAACGGGATCATCGCGACGATCCCGATCGCGTAGGCGAGGAGGCCGCGCCAGCCCCAGGCGCCATAGACGCCGTTCGGGGTGAAGATGTCGCGGACCACGTAGTGGCCCTTCCGCACGAGGTAGTAGTCGACGAGGTTGATCGAGGTCCATGGCACGAGGACGTAGAGCAGGACGACGAGGAAGCTGCTGAAGTTCGCGAGGAACTCGCCGGTGCTGAGCAACGAGCCGATGACGGCGGCCGTGGCGATCGCGAGGCAGGTGACGACCCGCAGGGTGCGTGTCGGCCGGACCGGTCGGATGGAGTCGATGATCGTGATCGTCTCGATCGAGGCCGCGTAGATGTTGACCGTGATGACGCTGATCAGCCCGGGCAGTGCGGCGACGAGCAGCCAGGTGCCGGAGCCGGGCAGGATGGCGTCCGCGGCGTCACGGACCCCTTCGAGCGGGTCGGCGCCCTGGAACGCACTGGCGACGAAGGCACCGAGCCCCATGAGCCAGACGGCGCCGACGAACACACCGCCGTAGGTGTAGAAGAGTGCCCGCCCGGGGTTCGTCTGCGGCGGGAGGTAGCGCGAGTAGTCGGACACGTACGGCGCCCAACCGAGCGCGTAGGCCGCGGCGCCACCGAACTGCACGAGGAACGCCACCCAGCTGAAGTTCGCCAGTGACAGCGCATCGGCCGGGAGCGGCACGACGAAGGGGACGACGACCGTGAACAGCCCGAAGGTGATGAGGAACAGCGCGGTGAGCCACGACTGCGTCCGGTGGATCCAGGAGTACCCGAAGATCGCGAGGAGGACGGCGACGCCGCTGATGAGCACGTACCAACCCGCACCGGCGTCGACACCGGTCGTCATGGTGAGGACGTCCGCGCCGAGCATCTGGTTGAACATGTTGAAGCCGACGAGGCTGAAGACGACGATCGCGCAGATGAGGACGACGCCGCGGTAGCCGAACTGCGCGCGCGACTGGATCATCTGCGGGAGTCCCAGCTGCGGCCCCTGTGCGGAGTGGAAGGCCGTGAACACGGTGCCGACGGCCACGCCGAGGACGATCGCGAGGAGGGACGTCGCGAGGTTCGCTCCGAGCGCGGCGCCGAGCATGCCGGTCGCCAGGGTCGTCACCTGCGCGTTCGACATGAACCAGAGCGAGAACAGCGAGCGCGGGCGACCGTGGCGCTCATCGAGCGGGATCCAGTCGATGGAGCGGGATTCGACGAGGGACGGCTGGGCGTCACCCGCTCCGGCGGCGGAACCGGGCGTGGACGTGGGGGCGGCGGGTGTCGCCATGGCTGGCCTCCAGGGCTCGGGCGGTCGAGGAGGGCGACGGGCAGCGGGGGTCTGCCTCGGGTCGGGGACTCGCTCGTGCCGACGACGGTATCCGCAGGCCACGGACGGGCACAATCGGCCATGCCCCGATCCCAGCCATCGGGGAACACGATGGTCCCGTCCGCGAGGGCTTCGTATGATCGCTGGATGACCAGCACCGACCCCACGGGGGCAACCGACCACAGCGACCCCGACGCGCGGAGCATCCGGGTCCGTGCCCAGGAACTCGCCCCCGTCCTCGGCGACCTCGACGGCAACCTGCGCATGATCGAGGCGGCCATCCGGGACGCCGTCGCCGACGGGGTGCAGCTCCTCGTGCTGCCCGAGCTCGCGACGAGCGGCTACTACCTGGGCAGCCCGGAGGCGGCCCGCGCCGTCGCGCTCCCGAGCGACGCGTCGGTGTTCAGTGACTGGGCGTCGCTGCTCCCCGAGGACGCCGTGGCGGTCGTCGGGTTCTGCGAGCTGGACGGCGAGGAGATCCGCAACAGCGCCCTCGTCCTCGGCGCCTCGGGTGTGCTCGGGGTCTACCGGAAGGTGCATCTGTGGGACGAGGAGCAGTCCGTCTTCGTGGCGGGTCGCGAGACCCAGCCGGTGGTCGAGACGCCGCTCGGCCGGCTCGGCGTCCTCGTCTGCTACGACCTCGAGTTCCCCGAGGTGCCGCGGGGTCTGGCGCTCCGGGGAGCGGACCTGCTCGTCGTCCCGACGAACTGGCCCCTGGTCGAGCGGCCGGAGGGCGAGCGGGCGCCCGAGGTCGTCCAGGCGATGGCGGCGGCGCGCGCGTCCGCGATCCCGATCGTGTGCTGCGACCGCACCGGCACCGAGGCCGGCAACCCCTGGACCGAGGGCACCACGATCATCCCGGCCGACGGCTGGCCCGTCGGTGGGAAGGACGAGCGCGGGCGGGTGGACGCGACCGTCCGCATCGACCGGGGCGCGACCCGGATCGGTCCACGCAACGACGTCCTCGCGGACCGGCGGCCCGAGCTGTACGGTGCGGTGACGGGAGAACGCTCCTCGCTAGGCTGACCGCATGACCCTCGCGCAACTCCGCGCCTTCCTCGCCGCCTACGAGAGCGGTTCCTTCACCGCCGCAGCCGCCGAGCTCGACAGCAGCCAGGCCTCCGTGTCGGAGCTCGTCAGCCGCCTCGAGCGCGAGATCGGCCTGCAGTTGTTCGCCCGCGGTGCGCGTCGGCTCGTCCCGACGGCGGCCGCCGAGGAGCTGCGCGAACACGCCAGACGCGCGGTCGCCGCGATCGACGGTGGACTCGACGCGCTCTCGGCGATCACCTCCCTCGACGGCGGCGTGTGCACCTTCGGCGTCCTGCGCAACGCCGCCTACTACGAGCTGTCCGACCTGGTGCAGCGCTTCCACCAGCGCTACCCCAACGTGCGCGTGCGACTCGTGGGGTTGAACTCGGCACTCGTCGCGGACTCCGTGGCGAGCGGCGAGATCGAGGCCGGGCTCGTCGTCCTCCCGGTGCCCGTCGCGGGCCTCGCCATCCGGCCCCTCTTCCGCGACGAGGTCTTCTACGCCTCCACCACCAGGGATCCCGCGGCGGGCCCGGTCGGGATCGACGAGTTCGCCGACGCCAAGCTCGTGCTCTACGACGCCTACGCCGGGTGGAGGGACCCCACGCGGCTCCAACTGCTGGAGCGCGCTCGCCTGCAAGGGCGGTCGATCGAACCGGCCGTCGAGGTCGAGCACGTGGAGACCGCCCTGAGCCTCGCCGCGACAGGGGCCGCGGACACGATCGTCTCCGGCACGGTCGCCCGCACCGGCGGATTCCCGGAGCAGTTGACGCTCACCCCCTTCGCCGAGCCGCTCTACGACACGATCGCGCTCGTCCAGCGCGAGGGCGCTTACCTGTCGCCGGCCACCGCGCGGATCGCCGAACTCGCCGAGCACACCCTGCTCGCGGCGGCGGAGCCCGACCAGGTGATCGCTACCACCCCGAGACGCTGAGCGTCGCCCGCGGACCGGCGTATCGGGTGACCCGATGGCTCGCGCAGGCACGTCCCCCGTTGTCGCCCCCGCGCCGCGTTCGTACGCTCGCACCATGCGATTCAGCCCTCCCGTGCTCCAGTCCCTCGACGGCTCCTTCCGTCACCTCAAGACCCCGCTCGTCGACGCTCCTCCGGCGCAGCGCGACCCGGCCGTCATCGAGACCGTCTCCGCGATGCTCCTCGACATCGAGCGGCGCGGCATGGACGCCGTGCTCGACGCCGCGCGACGGCTCGACCGATACGAGGGCGGCGACGTCGAGCTGACGCCCGAGCAGATCGCGACCAGCGGCGACCGCCTCCCCGCGGACCTCCGCGCAGCCATCGACCTCGGTGGCGAGCGCACCCGGGCCTTCGCCCAGGAGCAGCGCTCCCACCTGCAGGACTTCGAGACCGAGCTCGTGCCCGGGCTCATCACGGGGGTGAAGTACGTGCCCGTCTCCCGCGTGGGCGCCTACCTCCCGGCCGGCCGGTTCCCGCTCACCGCCAGCGCGTTCATGACGGTCGGCGTCGCCAAGCAGGCCGGTGTGCCGACGGTCATCGCCTGCACGCCGCCGCAGCCGAACGGCGGCGCGAACGACGCAGTCGTCTACGCCGCGCACGTCTCCGGTGTCGACCGCGTCTTCGTCCTCGGAGGTGTCCAGGCGCTCGCCGCCATGGCCTACGGTCTGCTCGGCGAACTGCCGATCGACATGCTCGTCGGTGCGGGCAACGCCTTCGTCGCCGAGGCCAAGCGGCAGCTGTTCGGCACGGTCGCGATCGATCTCCTCGCCGGTCCGTCCGAGGTGGCCGTCCTCGCGGACGAGACCGCGGACCCGATCCTGGTGGCCGCGGACCTGCTCGGCCAGGCCGAGCACGGACCGAACTCGCCGGCCGCGCTCGTGACGACGTCGGAGGAGCTCGGCCGCGCGGTCATCGCCGAGGTCGAACGCCAGCTCCCGACGCTCTCGACCGAGTCGATCTGCGGGCCGGCCTGGCGCGACTACGGCTCCGTGACCGTGGCCGACGACCGCGCGACCGCCGCGGCGCTCATGGACGACCTCGCTCCGGAGCACCTCGAGGTCATCACGGCCGACGACGCCTGGTACCACGAGCGGTTGCTCAACTACGGGTCGATCTTCCTCGGCGCGTGGAGCACCGTGGCGTACTCGGACAAGGGCATGGCCGGCACGAACCATGTGCTGCCGACCGCCGGCGGCGCCAAGCACAGTGCCGGGCTCTCGGTGTCGCGGTTCCTGAAGCCGCTCACCTACCAGCGGATCGCCGAGGCGGCGACGCCCGAGCTGGCCGACGCGGTGCAGGTCATCTCCGATTCGGAGGGGATGGCGGCGCACAGCGCGACCGCGACGCTCCGCACGGCCCGGTTCAGCTGAGGCAGGCCCGGCCCCCCTCCGGTCCCTGAGCTTGTCGAAGGGCATTTCGACAGGCTCAATGACCGGGATGATGGCTCAGTCACCCTGGCGGAGCGCGTGCTGTGCCTCCTGCATCGCCTCGTCGAAGTCCGACTCGGGGTCGTGGAGGATCCTGGCGGTCGCGCGAGCGTGCGCACGGGCCTCTCGCTCGAACGCCTCGGATGCGGCCGCCTGTTCGACAGGTTCGATCGAGGGCTCGCCGATCGTGGCGAACGCGCGGGTGAGGCTGAGCTGCACCTCGCGGTCGCCGCGGCCGAACTGCTTCGCCAGCAGCTCGGCGAGCGCCGACGCCTCCCGCTCCGGGACGACCCCTGCGGCGGTGCGCCAGGCGGCTCGGGCGACCTGATCCTCCTCGTCCTCCAGCAGCGCCAGGGTGATGGCCGACCAGGTGCGTGGGTCTCCGGTCTTGGAGAGGGTGTGCAGCGCCTGGCTGCGTGCCTGTGGGAAGACCGACCCGAGTTCCTCCATCAGGCGAGGGACGGTCACCTCGGGGTCGTGCCGCACGAGCGCCCAGGTGAGCATGTCGCGCACGAAGAAGTCGGGCTCGACGGCGCAGCGGTCGACGAGGACCTCGATGTAGGTGGTCTTCGGGCTGGTGCCCGCCGCGAGTGCGGCCTGGAGCCGGTCCGAGGGCACGGGCGCGCGGAGGGCGATCGCCAGACCGTTCGCCGCAGCGGCGTCGTGTTCCCGGCTCATCGCGCGACCTCCCAGGGCTGTGTCGGTTCCCATCCAGCGTAAGCGCACGGCGCCGGCAGGGTTCCCCGAAGCGGGCGGGAGTCGTTCCGCCGGCGATGTATCGACGCGCTGTCAGCGGGTGAGTGCCGGCCCGTGTCCTGGTGCGATGGTGCCCTGCAGGACGAGTGATGCGGCGCCGATCGCGGCCGCATCGCGCGGGTTGGCGGAGAGCTCGACCATGATCGGGTGGGCCCGTCGGGCGAAGAACCGTTGGTCGAGGCGTTCGCGGATCGCACGCGCATAGAGCGAACCGGCGACCGCCATCCCGGGGCCGGCGAGGACGAGTCGATCGAGGTCGAGCAGGTTCGCGAGCGTCACCGTGGCGGCAGCGACGCGGTCGGCGGAGAACCGGATGAGGTCGAGCGCCACGTCATGGCCGCTGACGGCGGCTCGGGCGAGCTGGTCGAAGTCGCGACTGAGTGTGTCCGGTGCGAAACCGAGGCCCAGGTCGCCGAGTCGGTCCCGTGCAGCCGCTGCCGCCGCCATCACGGCTGCCGGTGCGGCGTAGCGCTCCAAGCACCCGCGGTTGCCGCAGTGGCAGGGGACACCGTCGACCTCGATGCTGATGTGGCCGAGTTCCCCGGCGTTCGAGCTCGCCCCGCGGTAGAGCGCGCCACCCAACACCATGCCCGCCCCGATCCCGGTGCCCATGTAGACGCAGGCGAAGGACTCCGTGCGCGACACCTGGCGGCTCCAGAACTCGCCGACGGCCGCTGCGGCGGCGTCGTTGTCGACGACCACCGGCACGTCGAGGCTGTCCTGCAACGCCTGCTGCAGTGGGAAGTCGTCCCACCGGACGAGCGTCGGCGGTCCGAGCAGCACGCCGCCGAGTTGGGCGATCGGGCCGGGAGCGACGACGGCGACGCCCGCGATCGACGGGGCTGCGAGGCCGACGCCGGCGACGAAGTCACGATAGAGCGTGACGAGTCGGTCGGTCACCTGCTCCGGGGTGGCCGAACCCGCCCCGTCGACGAGCTGCCGGCCGACCACACCACCACGGACGTCGGTTGCGACGAGCGTGATCGACTCGAACCCGAGCTGGATCCCGACGCCGTACTTGGCGCTCGCGTTGATCTCGAGGAGGGTCCGTGGCTTGCCGCCTCGGGGTGCCGCCCGTCCGGTCTCGCGGACGAGTCCGTCCTCGATGAGCCGACGCACGATGTTGGAGATCGAAGGCTGGGTGAGGCCGGTCGCCTCCGTGAGCTCGGTGCGGCTGATCGTGCCCGCGGAGCGGATGAGGTCGACGATGAGCGCCTGGCTCCCGGGGCCCGACTGCACGGACTCTCGTCTGGCCAACTGTCCCTCCCGACGATGTTCGAGCGCGTAGTGTGAGGGCCACACGACCACTCCTCACGAAAGGCCGCGTCCCGATGGGTCTCGACGCCGAACAGACTATCGCGCAGCCCCGGCCGATCGGCCTCACGCTGTTCCGGGCCTCGGAGATCTACGGCGCGGAGCCGTTCTACCACGAGCTCATCGCCGGCATCGATCGTGTCGTCCGCCCGCACGGTCTGTCCGTGTTGCTCCGAGTCCTGCCGACGCGGGAGGAGGAGCTGCTGCAGCTCGGACGCTGGCAGCAGGACGGCACGGTGAGCGCCGTCATCCTGGTGGACCTCATCGACGACGACGAGCGGGTGGCCTTCGTCGAGCGGTCCGGGATCCCGGCGATCGTGATCGGCGCACCGACGACCGCGCAGGGTCTCCCGGCGGTCTGGACCAACGACGCGGTCACGATGCACGAGGCCGTCGACCACCTCGTCTCGCTCGGGCACCGACGGCTCGCACACGTCACGGGTCCGCGCGAACTCACCCACACGCTGTCCCGGATGGAGGCGTTCACCCTCGCCTCCGACCGGCCCGACGTGGAGACGGTGTCGATCGGCGGCGACTACTCCCGGGCGTCCGGCCTCCAGGCCATGCAGGCGTTGCTCGCGCGCGACCCCAGGCCGACGGCGGTCGTCTTCGACAGCGACGTGATGGCGCTCGGCGGGCTGCAGGCGGTGCAGGAGGCGGGGTTGCGCGTCCCCGACGACCTCTCGATCGTGGCCTGGGACGATTCGGCGCAGTGCCAGCTGTCGGACCCGCCGATGTCGGCGCTGAGCCACGACGTGCAACGCATCGGCGAGATGGCGGGCGAGGAGCTGCTCGAGCTGTTGGCGGGTCGTCCAGGCGCCACCCGGGAAGCGCCGCACGCCGTGGTCATCGAGCGCTCCACCTCGGGTCCCGTCCCCGTCGCCTGAGGCTTCGACGGTGACCGGCGGGCGGATTTCCTGTGATCGATTTGTTATATAAATTAATAATGTTTACTCTTGACGAGTGCTGGGCGGCAGACGATGCTGGACAGCGAGCGACGAGGCGACCCGGCCCTTCGCCCCCCGAACGAAGGAGTTCCCATGTCCCGGAGACCGATCATCGGCCTCGCCGCAACGGCTGCGGCCGCGGCACTCGTCCTCAGCGGCTGCTCCGGCGGAGCCGCCAACGACGACGGCGACCCGAGCGGCGAGATCACCGTCCTCACGAACCGCACCGACCTCGTCGACACCACCTTCAAGGACTACGCGGCCGAGTTCGAGAAGCAGTACCCCGGCACCACCGTCAAGTTCGAGGCTCTGACCGACTACGAGGGCGATGCCAAGATCCGCCTCAACTCGAAGGACTACGGCGACGTGCTCCTCATCCCCTCGTCGAACGTCACGAAGGACCAGTACGCGAACTTCTTCGAGCCGCTCGGCAGCACCGAGGAGCAGTCCAAGACCTACCGCTTCGCGAACGAGGCCTCCTTCGACGGCACGGCCTATGGCGTGTCGACCTTCGGCTCCGCCATGGGCTACGTCTTCAACCGCGACGTGTGGACGAAGGCCGGGATCACCGAGCCGCCCGCCACCGAGGAGGAGTACCTCGCCGCACTCGAGAAGATCAAGGCGAACGGCTCGATCCCGTACTACACGAACTACAAGGACGGCTGGCCGCTCGCGACGCTCGAAGGCAACCTCGGCGCGGTGCAGGGCCCGAAGGTCCGCACGGAGATGATCGCCACCGACAGTCCCTGGACCGAGGGCAACGACCAGTACAACATCGACGGTCTCCTCTTCGACACCGTCGCCGCCGGCCTGAGCGAGCCGGACCCCACCACCACCAACTGGGAGGAGTCGAAGAACCTCCTCGCCTCCGGTGAGATCAGCTCGATGGTGCTCGGCTCATGGGCCGTCTCGCAGATGCAGGACGCCGCCGAGAAGGCCGGCGAGTCCCGCGACGTGATCGGCTTCTGGCCGATGCCGTGGAAGACCGACGAGGGGTTCACCTCCGTCACCGCCTCCGACAAGTTCCTGGCGGTCAGCAAGTACTCGAAGAACAAGGCGACCGCGAAGGCCTGGATCGACTGGTTCACGAACGAGTCCGGGTTCGCCGCCAGCCAGGGTGCCATCAGCCCCGTCATCAGCGACCCGGCACCCGACACGCTGGCCGACTTCTCCGACCTCGGCGTCACCTACCTGGAGCTCGCTCCGGACCCGGTGGGCAAGGAGGCCGTGATCAACGACATCGCGAATGCCGCTGAGATCGACCTCTTCGGCAACACCTACCGCCAGAAGCTCATCGACGTCGCCCGCGGCGCAGCCGACGGCGACAAGGAGAGCGCCTTCGCCGACCTCAACGAGCGCTGGGCAGCCGCCCGCGCCGACGTCGCCGAGTAGCACCCATCCGATCGACACCCGGGCCCGTCCCCACGGCGGGCCCGGGTGTCCTCCACCCCGCGCAGCGAAGAAGGCAACCAGCATGGTCACAGTCCAGGGAGCGTCACCCGCCACCCGAGCGGTGGTGACGAACCATCCACGCCGGGCGCGCACGCTGCGGCCGGGCAGGCCCCCGAAGTCCACCGGCTCCCGCGTCACCCCCTGGCTGTTCCTCGTCGTGCCGCTCGCCTTCCTGATCGTGCTCACGTACGTGCCGGTCGCGAACATGTTCTGGTACAGCCTCACCTCGTGGGACGGACTCGAACCTGAGCAGGAGTTCGTCGGCATCGACAACTTCGTGCAAATCTTCACGAAGCCGGAGATCTTCCAGGTCTTCTTCGTGAGCCTGTACTACCTCGTCGGGGCCGTCGCCCAGCTCGTCCTGGCGCTGTACCTCGCCACGCTGCTGAGCTTCCGCACCCGCTTCAAGAACCTCTTCAAGGGCGTCATCTTCTTCCCCTACCTCATCAACGGGGTCGCGATCGGGCTCGTCTTCCTCTATTTCCTCCGCCCCGGCGGCACCCTCGACGCCCTGCTCGCGGCGGTCGGCGTGCAGGACACCCCGCAGTGGCTGGGTGATCCGTCCTTCGTGAACGCGTCCCTCGCCGCCACGTCCGTCTGGCGGTACATGGGCCTCAACTTCGTCCTGTTCCTGGGTGCGATCCAGTCGGTCCCATCCGAGCAGTACGAGGCCGCGGACCTCGACGGTGCCAACTCGTGGCACAAGTTCCGCTTCATCATCCTGCCGAGCATCCGGCGCATCCTCGGCCTCTCGTTCATCTTGGCCATCGCCGGAGCACTGTCCGCCTTCGAGATGCCGTACGTCATGACCGGCGGTGCCAACGGCTCCGAGACCTTCGTGATCCAGACCGTGAACACGGCGTTCAAGTTCTCGAAGGTGGGCTTGGCGTCCGCGATGGCCGTCGTCCTGCTGCTGATCGTCCTGATCATCACCTTCGTCCAACGCCGGGTCTTCCCCGACGAGAAGGGAGGCGAATCGTGACCGCCACCGCCGACCGACCGGTCTCCGCTGCCACACCCGAGCCCCGACGCGCACTGCGACGGACGCGGCGCGGGCCGAAGCGTCCGCAGGGCGCCGCCGCCCTCACCGCGACGACGATCAAGTACGCCTCGCTCATCATCGCGAGCCTCTTCGCCGTCGTCCCCCTCGCCACGATCTTCATGCTCGCGTTCAAGACCGACCGCGAGCAGCGGACGACCGGCCCGCTCACCCCGCCGTCGAACTGGTTCAATTTCGACAACTTCGTCGTCGCGTTCGATCAGGGCGGCATGGTCACGGGCTTCCTGAACACCGCGATCATCCTGCTCGTGTCCGTCGCCGGGACGATCCTGATCGGCACCATGTCGGCCTACGCACTCGACCGGTTCCGGTTCCGCGGCCGGAAGCTCGTCATGGGCCTGTTCCTGCTCGCGACGCTCGTGCCGTCGGTCACGACCCAGGTGGCCACGTTCCAGGTGGTGTCCGCGCTCGAGCTGTTCAACACCCGTGGCGCCGCGATCCTCCTCTTCATGGGGACCGACATCGTCGCGATCTACATCTTCCTGCAGTTCATGCAGTCGATCCCCGTCTCCCTCGACGAGGCGGCGATGCTGGACGGCGCGAACCGCTTCACGATCTACTGGCGCATCATCCTCCCGCTGCTGAAGCCCGCCGTTGCGACGGTGGTCATCATCAAGGGCATCGCCATCTACAACGAGTTCTACATCCCCTTCCTGTACATGCCGTCGCAGGACCTGGGGGTGATCTCCACCTCGCTGTTCCGGTTCATGGGACCGTTCGGCGCCCAGTGGCAGATCATCGCGGCCGGGACGATCCTCGTGATCATCCCGACGCTCGTCGCCTTCCTCTTCCTACAGCGATACATCTACAACGGCCTGACCTCTGGAGCAACCAAGTGAGCATCATCGACACCGCCACCGTCCGTCCCCTGACCACCCGCCTCCTGCACGAGGGGTGGAGTCTGCGTGCGGTCGGTGGCGCGATCCCCGAGGCATTCGTCGGGACGAGCGTGCCCGCTACGGTGCCCGGCCTCGTGCACACGGACCTCCTCGACGCCGGGCTCATCCCCGACCCCTTCCTCGACCGCAACGAGCACCTCGTGACGTGGATCGGATCGACGGACTGGGAGTACCGCACCACCTTCACGTGGGAGCCGGACGGCCACGAGCGGCACGACCTCGTGTTCGAGGGACTCGACACCGTGGCGACGGTGACCGTGAACGCCACGGTCGTCGCGACCACGCGGAACCAGCACCGCACCTACCGCATCGACGTCGGTGCCGTCCTGCGCGAGGGCGAGAACGAGCTGGTCGTGCACTTCGCCTCGCCTGTCGCGGCTGCCGACCTGGCCAGCCTCGAGATCGGCTACCGCCCGCACACCTACTCCCACCCGTTCAACGCCATCCGCAAGGCCGCGTGCAACTTCGGCTGGGACTGGGGACTGGACGCCGCTTCGTCAGGGCTCTGGAAGCCCGTGAGCCTGCAGTCGTGGTCGACGGCCCGCCTCGCCTCGGTGCGTCCGGTCGTGACGGTCGACGGCGGCGAGGGCCGGGTGGCCGTGCACGTCGACGTGGAACGCGCCGGCGACGGTGACGCGCCCCTCGCGCTCACAGCGACGGTCGCCGATGCGAGCACTGATGTCGTCCTCGCGGCCGGTGCCGACACCGCCGTGGTCGAGCTCACCGTCGCGGATGCCGAACTGTGGTGGCCGCGCGGCTACGGCGAGCAGCCGCTGTACGACCTCGACGTCGTGCTCAGGCAGGACGAGGCACGCCTCGGCGAGTGGTCGAAGCGGATCGGGTTCCGGACCGTCGCCGTCGAACTCGAACCCGACGCGGAGGGCACCTCGTTCCGCTTCATCGTGAACGGCGAGGCCGTCTGGGTGCGAGGCGCCAACTGGATCCCCGATGACGCCTTCGTGACCCGCGTGGACCGCGCCCGGCTCGCGCGCCGGATGGACCAGGCCGAGTTCGCGAACCTCAACCTGCTCCGTATCTGGGGCGGCGGCTACTACGAGTCCGACGACTTCTTCGAGCTCTGCGACGAGCGCGGGATCATGGTCTGGCAGGACTTCCTCTTCGCCTGCGCGGCCTACGCCGAGGAGGAGCCGCTGTGGAGCGAGGTCGAGGCGGAGGCGCGCGACAACATCACGCGCATCATGCCGCACGCGAGCCTCGTACTGTGGAACGGCAACAACGAGAACATCTGGGGCTTCGAGGAGTGGGGCTGGGAGAAGCGCGTCCAGGGCCGTACCTGGGGCATGGGCTACTACCTCGATCTGCTGCCGCGGCTCGTCGCCGAGCTCGACCCGGCCGGCAACTACACCGCGGGCAGCCCCTGGTCGGGCACGCCGGACATCCCGGCCAACGATCCGGACCACGGATCCGTGCACCTCTGGGAGCTGTGGAACCGCGTCGACTACCCCGCCTACCGCGACGTCTCGCCGCGCTTCGTGGCCGAGTTCGGTTGGCAGGGCCCGGCGACGTGGTCGACGATCGACCGGGCGATCTCGGACTCCCCGCTCACGCCCGAGTCGCCCGGCATGATCCACCACCAGAAGGCGACGGACGGGAACGACAAGCTGACCGACGGACTCGTCGCGCACCTGCCGCTGCCGGACGACACCGAGGACTGGCACTGGGCGATGTCGCTCAACCAGGCGAACGCGGTGACCGTCGCGATCGAGCACTTCCGGTCGTGGAGCCCACGCTGCATGGGATCGATCGTCTGGCAGCTGAACGACTGCTGGCCCGTCACCTCCTGGGCGGCCGTCGACGGCGACGAGCGCGCGAAGCCGCTGCTCTACGCCCTGCGGCACGTCTACGCCGACCGGCTCGTGACCGTCCAGCCGCGTGGGGAGTCCCTGGTGGTCGCCGTACTCAACGACGGCCCGGACGCCTGGGCGGACGACCTCGTCATCCGACGGGTGCGGTTCGACGGGACCGAACTCGCCGCAGTGCGCGTCCCGGTCGACCTGGACCGACGCTCCTCGACGCTCGTCGACATCCCCGAAGCGGTCGCGGTCGCGGGCTCGGCGCCCGACGAGGTGCTCGTCGCCACGCTCGGGGCGGAACGCGGCTTCTGGTCCTTCACCGAGGCACGTGATTCGACGATCCCCGCCCCGCGCTTCAGCGCCGAGGTCGTCCGCGAGGAGGACGGCTACGCCGTGACCATCACGGCAGAGTCGTTCCTCCGCGACCTCACGCTGCTCGTCGACAAGCTGGACCCGGCGGCCGTCGTCGACGACCAGCTCGTGACCCTGCTGCCGGGAGAGCGCGTGACGTTCCACGTGCGGACCGAGGTGGAACTCGACGAGGACGAGCTCCGGTCGACCCGGGTCGTGCGCACCGCGAACCAGCTGGTCGAGGACTGGGCACGGTGACCCTGGCGGACATGACCGCGGAGCGGGACCCGTCGAGGTCGGTCGCGCTCGCGGTCGACCTCGGTGGCACCAAGGTGGAGGCCGCGCTCGTCACGGCCGGGGGCGTCGTGGTCGACGGCAGCGCGCATCGGGCGCCGACGGGGCCCGATGCCGGGCGCCGTGCACTGGAGGACGCCGTCGACCGAGTGGTCCTCGCCTCGATCGCGCACCTGCCGGACGGTTCCGCGCTCGTCGGCGTCGGCATCGGTTCGGCGGGTCCCGTCGACCTCGGCCGCGGCACCGTGAGCCCGAAGAACCTCCCGCGACTGCACGGCTTCGACCTCCGGACACACGTCGCGCGGCTGTTACCGGACGCCCCGGTGGTGGTCCGTCTCGACGGGACCTGCATCGCGCTCGCGGAGCACTGGCTCGGAGCGACCCGCGGCACCGAGAACTCGATGGCGATGATCGTCTCGACCGGTGTCGGCGGCGGGATCATCCTGCACGGGCGGTTGATCGCCGGCCGGAGCGGCAACGCCGGCCACATCGGTCAGGTGCAGATCGCCTCGCGCGTACCTGGAGAGTCCGCCGACGACGCGACGCTCGAGCGCATCGCGTCCGGACCACGGAGCGTCGCCTGGGCGCGGGCCCACGGCTGGGACGGCCGCACCGGCGAGGCGCTCGCCGTCGATGCCGCGGCAGGGGATCCCGTCGCACGGTCCGCCGTCGTCCGTTCGGCCACCGCGGTCGGCCAGGCGATCGCGAGCGCCGCGACCCTCCTGGACCTCGAAGCGGTCGCCGTCGGCGGTGGGTTCACCGCCGTCAGCACCGACTACCTCGACCTCGTCCGTGCCGCGGTGCAAGACGCCATCGTCCTCGACTACGCGGCCGACGTGGTCGTCACCGGTTCCGCGCTCGACGGCGCAGGTCCGATCCTCGGCGCCGCAGCACTCATCCACCGACCGGAGGCACTCGGCCTCCCACCGCTCGACCCGATGCACCATCCCAGACGAAGGAGCCTGGCACGATGAATCGCACCCCCGACCCCCGCCCACCGCACCGCGACTCGAGCGGCCGTCTCGCCGCCGGCATGCTCGCGGCGGCCGTCACCGCCGCACTGCTGCCGGCGCTCGCGTCGCCGGCAGCCGCCGCCCCGGCCGACTGGACCTCGCTCAACACCTCGTTCGTCGAGCGAGACGGCTCCCGCCTCGTGCTCGACGGCGAGACCTTCCGCTTCAGCGGCCCGAACATCTACTGGCTCGGTCTGGACGAGAACGTGGGCGGGGTCGACTACCCAACGGCCTTCCGCATCGCCGACACCCTCGACGCGGCGGCCCGGATGGGTTCGACCGTCGTCCGGACGCACATGATGACCTCGACGGGCCAAGACGGCGCGAACCCCCTGGCCATCATGCCGGCCCTCGGGCAGCTGAACGAGGAGGCGTTCGCGACGATCGACTTCGCCATCGCGTACGCCGGCAAGCTCGGCATCCGGCTGGTGCTCCCGCTCACCGACGAGTGGGAGTACTACCACGGCGGGCATCGCGACTTCACGACCCCGTACGGGCTGACGTCGGACGACTTCTACGCCGACGAGCGGCCGATCGCCGCCTACCAGGCCTACGTCGACGCGATCCTCCAGCGGACGAACGCGCTCACCGGCGTCCGGTACACCGAGGACCCGACGATCATGGCGTGGGAGCTCGGGAACGAGTTGGAGGGGATGACCGCCCCGTGGATCGACCGGCAGGTCGCGTTCATCAAGGAACGCGCCCCGCAGCAGCTCGTCGCGGCCGGTCGTCGATTCGACATCGACCCGGACACGCTCTCGGCGCCGGGGCTCGACATCGTCGACGTGCACTACTACCCGCCCACCGCCGCACGCGTGTCCGCGGACGCGGCCACCGTCACCGCCGCGGGCAAGGTCTACCTGGCCGGCGAGTACGCCTCCACGGCTGCGAGCCCGGCGCTGCTCGAACCGCTCGTCGCCGACCCGAACGTGACCGGCATGCTGTTCTGGTCGCTGTTCGGCAACGACGACCGTGGTGGGCTCGTCCCGCACGACGACGGGTTCACGATCCATGCACCCGGTGCGACCGACGCCGAGCGCGCCCGGGTCTCCGCGATCACCGCCTATGCCGCCGCGATCGGTGCCGTGCCGGCTGCTCCCGCCGTCGGGACACCGCTCATCACGGCGGTCGACCGCGCGGACGGCATCAACACCGTCCGGTGGCGCGGGGCCGGCGGTGCGGTCTCGTATCGGCTCGAACGCTCGCTCGACGGGACCTCGTGGACCGCGGTCGACACCGGCGCGCTCCGGGCCGACGCCGGGTCCGCGACGGACTTCGCCTCGCCGACGGGAGCGGTCTACCGCGTCGTCGCGATCGACGGGGCCGGGGCCGACGCAGCGTCGTCGGACCCGGTCATGACCGAGACCGACACCCGCGTGCTCGTCGACCCGCTCGAGTCCTGGCTGCTCACCGAGGCGCACGACGGTGCGACGATCGCCCCGCGCGCGGACGGGACGAGCGTGGTCGCCGCCTCCGATGGAGCCAGCGTCACCTGGAAGCAGGACCGACTCTCGGCGGCGTCGTTCATCGTCTCCGGATCGGTCGTGGTCGAGTCCAGCGCTGACGGTTCAGCCTGGGTGACCGCCGCGTCCGAGGTCGGACCCGGCGCCACGGTGAACGCACGCGATCTGACGGGGCCGTACCTCCGGGTGACCCTCGCCGCCGGCGCGACCGTGTCGCGGGCCACCATCTGGTCGGCGGTGGACGCTCCGAGCGGGCCGCCGGCGGCGTTCGCATCCGTCTCACCGGCGCCCGGCACCGTCGATGTGACCGCGACGCCGACCTTCACCTGGGAGTCGGCGGCCGGCGCGGCCTACTACCGCTTCACGCTCGCCGCGCAGGCCGACCTCGGAAACCCGGTCGTGGTCGTCGACGGCGTCGGAACCCCCTCGGTCACCCCGACGGTCTCCCTCACACCGGGACAGCGGTACTGGTGGTCGGTCACCGCGGTCAACGGAGCCGGGCCGACCGCCTCGAGTACGGGAGCGGCGGACTTCCTCATGAAGGCGCTGCCGAGCGAACCGCTCGTCGTCGAGGATTTCGAGTCGTACGCCGATGACGCCGCCTTGCAGGCCGCCTACGTGCGGAACACCGGGGGCGGCGCCGTGACACCGACGCTCACGCCGAACCCCGACACCGGCACGAACGCGATGTCGGCCGCGTACGACCTCGCCGGTCCCGGCTATGCCGGCGTCGTCCGCGCCTTCCAGACGCCGCAGGACTGGTGGGGCTACACCGGGCTCCAGCTCTGGGTGCAGGGGACACCGGGCGACGACGTCACCGTCCAGTTCGTCACACGTGGGACGTACTGGGAGACGGTCGCGCCCATCGAGGGCGAGGGCTGGCAGCTGATCGAGATCCCGTTCTCCGCTTTCGCCCCACCGGCCTGGGCCGGCGAGGCGGCGTTCGACCCGACCTCCGTCACCCAGATCGGGTTCTACCTCGGTGGTGAGGGGGCAGGCACCCTGCTGGTCGACGACGTGGTAACGACAGTCGCGGCGGTGGAGCCGGAACCGGGCACGGGTCAGCCAGGCACGGCACAGCCGGGCACGGGACAGCCTGGAGGGTCGGGCGGCACCGACCCGGGGGCGCCGACGGACGTCCTCGCCCGCACCGGCTGGGAGGCCACACCCTGGATCGTCGGCGCGCTCACGCTGCTCGCGATGGGTGGCCTGCTGCTGGTCCGCGGTCGACGGCGTGCCCTCTGATGGCGCTGCACCGCATCACCAGCGACCCCAAGCGGTACGCCTGGGGGTCGACGACGGCCATCCCGGAGCTGCTGGGGGTGCCCGCCGACGGTTCGCCCCAGGCTGAGCTCTGGCTCGGTGCACACCCCGGCAGCCTGACCGAGTTCGTCGATCGGGATGGCGGTCTTCCGGAGAGTCTCAACGAGTGGATCGTGTCGGACCCCGACGCGGCTCTCGGCGGGCGTTCCAGGATGCCGTTCCTGGTGAAGCTGTTGGCCGCCGCGAGGCCGCTCTCCCTCCAGGTCCACCCCACGCCCGACCGGGCCAGAGCGGGGTTCGCGGATGAAAACCGACGCGGCGTACCGCTCGACGCACCGCATCGGAACTACAAGGACGCGTGGCACAAGCCGGAGATCATCGTCGCCCTGCGGGACGGGTTCCGTGCCCTCTGCGGCTTCCGTGCGGTCGAGGAGTCGCACGCGCTGCTGGGGCATCTCGCCGGACGCATCGTCGGCCCGGACCGGCGGGCGCTGGACGAGCTGGCGGAGCAGCTGCTCGACGCCGGGCTGGAACCGACGGTGCAAGCCGTGCTCGAACGACGCACACCTGGCGTGGTCGCCGCCCTCGTCGCAGCCGCCGGTGTCGGCACCGACGGTGGAGCGGCCCCGGACGCCGATGGTCGATCGCGCTGGACGGCCGAGCGGGAACTCATCCTGCAGCTCGCCGAGGAGTACCCGGGGGACTCCGGCATCGTCGTCGCGGCGCTCCTCAACCTCGTGACGCTGCGGGAAGGCGAGGCGTTGTTCCTGCCCGCAGGGAACATCCACGCCTACCTCTCCGGATTCGGGGTCGAGGTCATGGCGTCGAGCGACAACGTGCTGCGTGGCGGACTGACGCCGAAACACGTCGACGTGCCGGAACTGCTCGCCGTCCTCGAGATCGCTCCGATGCCGGTCCCGTTCGTGGAGCCGGTGGCGCGTGTCGGTGGCGGGGTCGTCTACCCGGTGCCGGTCGACGACTTCCAACTCGTCCAGGTCGACCGGGGGACGGCGAGCGACCTCGCTCGCGGCGGCGCGGCCGTCATCATCGTGACCGCCGGTACCGCGCGCGTGGAACAGGGCCCGGACACGGTGGTGCTGGAGCGCGGTGCCGCGGTGTTCGTCTCGCCGGGTCCGGAACCGGTGACCGTGTCCACGGACGGGAAGGTGTTCGTCGCCACCGGGTGACCGGCCAGACTGGACCCATGATCACCATCCACCTCCGCTACCAGATCGACCCCGAGCAGCTCGACACCTTCACCGAGTACGGGCGGCGCTGGATCCGCCTCGTGAACCGGCTCGGTGGCGACCACCACGGCTACTTCCTCCCAGCGGAGGGCGACAACGACGAGGCGTTCGCGCTGTTCAGCTTCCCGTCGCTCGCCGCCTACGAGCAGTACCGCATCGCCGCGACGACGGATCCGGAGTGCATCGAGGCCTACGAGCTCGTGCGGGGCACCGGCTGCATCGTGCGCTTCGAGCGTCGTTTCCAGACACCGCTCTTCGGCGACGAGGCGGAACCCCGACCCTGAGCCTCAGTAGGGTGCGCGGAACGTCAGGGTGAACCGGGTCGGGGCGTCCTCGGTGAGGAGGGACCCGTTCAGGAGTTCGGCGCGTTCGCTCAGGCCGACGAGGCCGTGGCCCGCGGACGACCACGAGCTGTCGGACGACCGCGCGGGGCGGGCGTTCCGGATGATCACGGTGACCTCGTCGGCGGAGGCTTCGGCGCGGACGTCGACCGCGGCCCCTGGTGCATGCTTGCGCGCGTTCGTCAGCCCCTCCTGCACCGTCCGGTAGATCGCACGCTGCACGGGTGCGGGGAGTCCGTCCGGTAGCTCGATGGCGGAGGTGACGGCGATGCCGCTGTCCGCGATCAACCGGTCGAGGTCGTCGACCGTCGGTTGCGGGGCCAGCGGCGCATGTCCGGTCTCCGCACGCAGCAGCGTCACCATGTCGCGCAGCTCGTCGAGCGTGCGCGACGCGAGTGACCGGATCGTCACCGCCATCCGCTTCGTCCCGGGTTCCTCGGTCTGCACCTGGATCGCACCGGCCTGGACGGCGATCAGACTGACCTGGTGGGAGACGACGTCGTGCATCTCCCGGGCGATGCGCGTGCGCTCCTCGACCAGGACGTCGGAGGCGATGCGCGCCCGCTCGCTGCGTCGGATCTGTTCGAGGTCGCGGATGCGGTCGAACAGCTCGCGGCGGGTGCGCACGAGCAGGCCGAAGGCGATCGGTGCCGCCGCGTAGAGCGCGGCGTACACGATGGACAGGATCGTGTAGTTGGGCGACGTCCACCCCCACCACGGCACCGCGGCGAGGACGAAGACCACGGCGCCGGTCGTGACGAGCCGCCAGCGTCGCCGTTCCCGCACCGCGACGGAGAAGAGCGACGCCAACCCGGCCAGGGTGGCGAGGTTGAGGGTGAAGGCCGGCACGGCGAGAAGGAGTGACAGCCACGGCCAGCGTCGCCGGAAGATCAGACCGACGGCAGCGGCGATCGCCAGGCCGGACTCCCAGGGTGTCGCCCACTCGAGCGTCGTCAGGCTCTCGACGGCCGCCGCCGCGATGAGGGCGAGTTCGAGGAGGACCGACCAGAGCCGGGAGCGCGGCTTCACCGGGGCTCCGCCTCGTCGCCACGGACCCCGGCACGCTCGGCGATGATGGCGGCTTCGAGTCGGGTCGTCACCTCGAGTTTGCCGAGGATGGCACTCACGTGGTCCTTCACGGTCGCGCGGCTGAGGTGCAGTGCCTCGCCGATCTCGGTGTTGGACGCGCCGGTCCTGAGCGCGGCGAGCACATCCTGTTCGCGGCCCGTCAGCCCGGACAGACGCCGTGCCGCCTCGCGGTCGGCTGCGCGGGCGAATCCGCCGACGAGCGTCCGGGACACCTGCGGGGACAGCACGATGCCGCCCGCGGAGAGGGATCGGAGCAGCATGGGGAGCTGCTCCGGGTCCGTGTCCTTCACGAGGAACCCTGCGGCGCCACTGCGGAGGGCGCGTGCGATGTAGTCGTCGGAGTCGAAGGTGGTCAGGATCGCGACGACGGGCGGGTCGTCCCAGGTCTGCAGTTCGTCGAGGATGTCGAGCCCGTTGCGCCCTGGCATGCGGACGTCCAGGAGCACGACGTCGGGACGGCTCGAGCGGATCGCCTCCACGGCGTCGACCCCGTCGACCGAGGCGACGACCTCGATGTCCTCGACGGCACCCAGGATGAGTTCGAATCCGGACCGTACCAACGCCTCGTCGTCGACGATGGCCACTCCGATCACGGTGTCCTCCTCAGCTCGACTCTCACCCTACGAGTCCCGGGAAGCGGCCGGCGACGGCCGGGAGACGGAACCCGCCAGGTGGCGGGGGTGGAATAGCCCGCAGCAGGATGCGGATCGTGCCGACTCGGGCGGATACTGAAGCGCCCCGGTGACGTGAGCGCCACTCGGAGCATCGACATCGAGGGTGTCGATCGAACGTCCGGGGGAAGCACGATGCGAGAACAGTCATGATACGAGTGCGTGTGGAGCAACGGATCCCGCTGTCGAAGCCCTATCGCGCGGCCGGCGAGCTCGAGCAGCTCGAACGCGTCCTCGCCGGAGACCACGTCCACGGCGACGGTGTCTTCACCGCGTCGGCCTCCGAGCGTCTCCGGCACGTCACGGGCGCGCCGCACGTGCTGCTGACCACCTCGGGGACCCACGCGCTCGAGATGATGACCCGACTGATCGGCGTCGGTCCCGGCGACGAGGTCATCCTGCCGACCTTCACCTTCCCGTCGGCGGCGAACGCGGTGGTCCTCGCCGGAGCGACGCCCGTCTTCGTCGACAGTGACCCGGCGACGGGCAACCTGGACCCGCAGCACGTCGCCGACGCCATCGGACCCCGCACGCGGGCGATCTCGATCATGCACTACGGCGGTGTCCCGGTGGACGTGCCGGCGTTCCAGCAGCTCACGGCCGAGCACGGGCTGCACCTGCTCGAGGACAACGCGCACGGCCTCGGGGTCGCGGGCGACGATGTCCGCCTCGGCACGGTCGGAGCGATGGCGGCCCAGAGCTTCCACGACACGAAGAACGTGCACTGCGGCGAGGGCGGTGCCCTGCTCATCTCCGACGAGACCGTCCTGCTGCACGCGGAGATCATGCGCGAAAAAGGGACCGATCGCGCACAGTTCCTCCGCGGGCAGGTCGACAAGTACAGCTGGGCGGACCTCGGGTCGAGCTACCTGCCGAGCGAGCTCAACGCCGCCGTCCTCGACGCCCAGCTCCGCGATTTCGACGTGATCCAGGGGCATCGGCATCGCATCTGGGACCGCTACGCGGCCGAACTCGCCGAGTGGGCGCACGATCGCGGCGCGACACTCATGGACCCACCCGGTGGCGTGCACGCCGCGCACCTGTTCTTCCTCCTGCTTCCGGATGCGCAGGTGCAGCAGGAGCTCTTGCGTCACCTCCAGGCGCACGGTGTCGGTGCCGCCTTCCACTACGTGCCGCTGCACTCGAGCGCTGCGGGTCGGCGCTACGGCAGAGTGGTCACCGAGCCGCAGCACGCGGTCCGGTTCGCCGAGCGTCTCGTCCGGCTCCCGTTGTGGCCCGCCATGACGGACGACGAGGTGGACCGGGTCATCACGGCGGTCCGAGCGTTCGGACCAGTGACACCAGCAGCACCCGCCGCACCTGCGGTGACGGCATCGACGGGACGGGACTCCATATGGGCATGATCGGGCAGGGGCTCCGTGCCATCCGCGGCGAGGGCGTCAGGTCGACGCTCTGGCGCGCCGTGCACTTCGCCGACGGACGGTTCAACCCGATGCGGCGCAAGCCGACGGACCTGTACCCGAGCGACGCCATCGCCGCGGACTGGACGGTGCCGCGGAACTTCAACGCCGCCGAGTTCCCGGAGCGCCCGTACGACGTGGCGTGGTTGATCTCACCGCCGAGCCGGACCTCGGGCGGGCATCAGAACGCCTTCCGGTTCATGGAGTTCCTCGAGCGCGCCGGGCACCGGCTCACGATCTACCTGTACCAGGCCTCGGCGCAGCCGGCGGTCGACATCCCCGGGATCCGGGCGATGATGGCCGCGAGTAGCGCGTACCCGGAGCTGCAGGCCGACATCGTCCGGTACGACCCCTCGACCGGCATCGCGCCGGGCGTGGACGTCGTCGTCTCCTCCGACTGGCAGACGGCCTACCCCGCGTTCCGCTACGAGGGTCCGGCCAAGCGGTTCTCCTTCGTGCAGGACTTCGAACCGTGGTTCTATCCGGCCAGCAGCGAGTACGTCCTCGCGGAGAACACCTACCGGTTCGGGTTCCACGGCTTCTCCGCAGGGCCGTGGCTCGCGCAGAAGGTCGCGGACGAGTACGGGATGAGCTGCGACCACTTCGACTACTCGGTCGACAAGCAGCACTACTCGCACGTGAACGACGCGCCCCGCACCGAGATCCTGTTCTACGCCCGCCCGCCGACACCTCGACGCGGCTGGGAGATCGGCGAACTCGCCCTGACCGAGTTCCACCGCCTGCGCCCCGACATCACGATCAACCTCGTCGGCTGGGACATGTCGGGATACGAGACCGGCTTCCCGTTCGTCAACCGGTCGGCGATGGACATCTCGGAGCTCAACGCGGTCTACAACCGGTGTGCCGCGGGTCTCGTCCTCTCGCTGACCGACATGTCGTTGCTGCCGCTCGAGATCATGTCCTCCGGGGTCGTGCCCGTCGTCAACGACAGCCCGAACACGACCGGGGTCCTCGACAGCCGGCACATCGAGTACGTCCCGCTGTCGCCCGCGGCCATCGCGCGTCGCCTCGTCGACATCATCGAGCGGCCCGACGCGGTCGAGCACGCCAAACGCATCTCGGCGTCGATCACCGCCGCGGACTGGTCCGACCCGGGCACGCAGTTCGTGGCGCAGTTCGAGCGCGCGATGCGCACGTCGATCTGACGAGTCTCCGCCGCGTCAGCCCGCCTGCACCGGTCAGCCCGCCCGCACCTGTCGGCCCCGTGAGTCGATGTCGGGCACCGTGGCGGTGGTCGCCGCTTCCCGCGAGCCGAGGACGGTGAGTGCAAGCTCGACCGCCTCCCGCACGCTCAAGCCGGTCGCCGTGAGGGTGTTGAGCTGCGCGAGGGCCTCGGGATCCACGATGACGACCGAGACGGGCGACTCGGGCCCCGCCTCGCCCACGGCGGACCCGGCGCGTGCTCGACGGGTGGCGAGCCCGCGAGCGATCCACGCCCGGTTCCGCTCGACGTCGATCTTCAACAACCGTTTGTTGTTCCGGACCCGTTCGGCGACGAGTCTGCCCTCGTGGATGTCGGAGTACACCTGCCAGCGCGGGTAGAGGAGCCGGGTCGCGAGGTCGGTCGGTCGCAGGGGGACCGGGAGGTCGTCGATGAAGTCCTGCAGCACGGCGTCGGCGAGCGCCTCGCGGAGCGGTCGCCGCTGCAGGGTGTCGTCGGGCGAAGCTGGGAACGGCAGGGTCATGGGGATCCGGTGGTCAGAGGTCGGGTATGGTCCAGTGTCACTCCGGGTCCTGCGCCCCGGGTGGACTTCACCTGGAAACCACCCCGGAACCAACCCCTGCAATCCGTTGACCGTGCAGGTGCCGGTCTCATCGCACGGACCTGATCGGCAGCACGGCGAGTCCGCCCAGGACGGCGAACACGATCGCCGCGACATACAGCGCGTGATAGTTCTCCCCGCCACCGAGCGCGAGCAGGGGGACGGCGACGATCGGTACGAGCAGCTGTGGGAGCTGATAGGAGAGGGAGACGATGCCGAGGTCCTTGCCGGCCTCATCGAACGACGGCAAGACCTCCGTCATGAGGGCGATGTCGACGGACACGTAGGCCCCCTGCGCCGCTCCGACGATGAAGATGCCGACGAGGAACACGGTGACGTCGGGGGAGATGATCGCGACCCCGAGCCCGACGGCGCTCAGGAGGCTGGAGACGAGCACGATCGGCTTCCGTCGCCCGGTCCGGTCGGAGATCCAGCCGAACAGGACCGTCATGACGATGTTCCCGACCGTGAAGATGATGAGCGCGTTCGCCTGGACGCCCGAGGCCTGCTCCTTCGGGATGCCCAACTGGTCGATGATGAAGAACAACAGGTAGATCGACACCGAGACGATCGACATCGTCACGAGCAGGCGGCAGGCCCACGCCCAGAAGAAGTCGCGATAGCGCACGGGGTTCAGCCAGTAGGTGGACAGGACGTCGGCGAGGCGCAGCGGCGGAGCAGGGACCGTCCGCACGATGTCCCGGAGCCCGAACACGAGCGCGGTGCTCAGGACGCCACCGATCAGGCCCGGGACGACGAACCAGGTCCACCGAGCATCATTGGGGAGGGCGGCGACGATCTGCGCACCGACGATCAGGGCGAGCCCGCCCGAGACGCTGGCGGCGGCTGCGACACGCGCCCGGATCCGCGCCGGGATCTGATCGGCGAGCAGCGCGTGCACCGCCATGTTCGTCGCACCGAAGCCGAGCTGCACGATGCTCCACCCCAGGATCGTCACCGCGAGGCTGTCACCCGTCGCCAGGATCGCGACCCCACCGAGCGCCACGACCGCGCCGCCGAGCATCCACGGCCGCCGCATGCCGAAGCGCGAACGCGACCGGTCGGACAGCCGGCCGAACAGCGGCGTGATGATCATGATGACGACACCACCCACCGCCGCGACGATCGAGAGGTTCGTCCCTTTGGTCGCATCGTCGAGGAAGGCGAGGGCCTTCGGGATCGACGCCCCGCTGATGGTGCCGAGCGCCAGCGTGACCCCGAACCAGGCCAGGACGAACAGCGGCAGGAAGCCGCGCGCCTGCGGTGACCCGGGGACGGCGTCCGGATCGACCGCCGCGACGGGGACGGCGTCACCGATGCGCGGCTCCGGCTCGGCGGGCCCCGTGGACGGACCGGTGGGTGGGGTGTGAGCTGACATCATCGTCTCCTCGGCTGGGTCGGTTCGGGCGCGAGCAGGTTCGTCCCGTAGGCCTCACGGAGCGCGGTGGCCTGGACCGCCTGCCACTCCCTCGCCCCCGCCATGACGGCCGTGAGACCACCCGACGCATGGACGTGGCCGCGCCCGATCCACGTCATCGTCGAGACCCCCGCCTCCACGAGTCGGCGTCCGTACGCCAGGCCCGCGTCGCGGAGCGGGTCGTGCTCGGCGACCTGGATCAGCGTGGGTGGCAGGTCCGAGAGGTCGTCGGCCTCGAGCGGGGACGCATAGGCGTCCGCCGCACGCGGACCGCCGAGGTAGAGGGGCACGAGTGCCTCCGCGTCGTCCAGTCCGAACCCGCGCGCGTACCGGGTGGCGGAGTCGCCCGACGGGGTCAGCGACACCGCGGGGACCTCGAGCGCCTGATGCACGAGGGGGAGGTCACCCGAGTCACGCAGGTGGAGGACGGCGCTCGCCGCGATCCCGCCGCCCGCCGAGTTGCCGGCGATGCCCAGGCGGCCGGGGTCGACGTCGAAACGGCTCGGGCCCGCTTCGGTCGTCAGGACCCGCAGGGCGTGGATGGTGTCGTCGACGGCGGCCGGATAGGGGTGCTCGGGCGCGAGCCGGTACCCGAGCGCGACGACCTGGATCCCGGCGGCGAGGGCGCGGGCGGCGAGCAGTCGGTCGTTCAGGAGCTCGTGGACGGTACCGGACGTGAAGCCGCCGCCGTGCAGCGCGAGCTGGGTCGGCGCCGGAGAGGGGAGTCCGTCCGGGCGGTATCGGCGGAACTCGAGCGGCCCGGCCGGTCCGTCGATCCAGCTCGTGGTGATCTCGACCGACGACGGCGCGGGTTCGGTGAACTCCTCCGCCAGGAGGTCGGAGAGCCGCCGCGCCGCCTGCCGACGGAGGGCGAGGTCCGAGGAGCGGAGTGCTGGCAGCTGCTCCGCGTGCTGCTCGATCCGCGCAGCCCAGGCGAGGATGCCCGGGTCCAGCCGCAGCTCCTCCACGGACGTCACCGCGAGGCCTCCGCCGGCTCGCGGAGCGGCGCGCCGTAGCTCACCGGGTCCTCGTGCAGCGTCCGCAGGGTCGTGATGACGTCGCGATGCAGGTGGTCTGCGGCCGGGACGTGACCGGTCAGCCCGCCGGAGGTGTGCGTCTGCCCGATGTACCGGACGCAGCTCACCGGCACGCCGGCCTCGCTCAGCACGCGGGCGTAGGCCTCGCCGTCTCCGCGGAGCGGGTCCATCTCCGCCGTGTAGATGACGGCCGGCGGCAGACCCCGGTGGTCGGTGGCGAGGAGTGGCGACGCATACGGTTCGCGCTGCGTCGCCCGGTCCGGCCCCAGGTACTGGAGCACGAGCTGGCGCGCGAGGCGACGCAGGATGGCACCCGGGACCTGCGTGATCCCGCGGGCGTCGAGGTGTCCGCGGGTCAGGTCGAGCGACGGCGCCTCGAGCAGCTGCAGCCGGATCGGTCGCTTGGCGCGGTCGCGGTTCATGAGGGTCACGGCGGCGGCGAGGTTCCCGCCCGATGATGCACCGCCGATCGCGAGTCGGTCGGGGTCGCCGCCGAGTGAACGTGCGTGCTCGGCCGCCCACTCGAACACGGACCAGCACTGCTCCGGTTGCGCGGGGTACCGGACCTCCGGCGCCAACGAGTACTCGCCGGCGACGATGATGACGCCGGCCTCCCTGGCGCGGCGACGGAACCCGGCGTCCCAACCGATCCAGTCGATCCCGGCGATCGTGAAGCCACCGCCGAAGAAGTACACGAGGACGGGCCGGCCACCGGACGCACCGTCGGCGAGGGCGGGGAGTCGCTGCTGGTCGGGCCAGTAGACGCGGAGCCGTGCGTTCGGGTGGCCGGGCACGTGGACGGTGTGGTCCTCGGTCGCCGCCACGAGGGTCTCGGTCCCGAGCGCCTCGGAGGACACCCGGTTGAAGGCGGCCGCGTGTGCACGCCGGCCGACGGGATCCTTCGGCTCGGGCGTCTGCTGCAGTGCTGCCAGACGCCCCGAGACCGCCGTGACGAACGCGTCGACGGTGGGCTTGCTCCGAGCCATGGTGTTCCTCCGATCCCGGCATCGATGCCGTGTCCGGTTCGAGTATCCGCTATCGAAGAACTTCGATCAAAGAACTTTTCACGAGCTAGGATCGTCGGAGGAGGTGTCCCATGGACGAGCGACCGCAGAAGGCGACGATCTACGCGGTGGCCAAGCGTGCCGGCGTGAGCATCTCCACCGTCTCCCTGGCCATCAACCACCCGCAGCGGGTGAACGAGGCGACGCGACGATCGGTCATCGCCGCAGCGACGGAGCTCGGCTACCGCGGTGGTGCCGCCGCGAGCGGTGCTCAGCGGATCGCCGTCGCGGCGCCGTTCTCGAGTTACGCCTCCTACTACCGGCGACTGTCGGGGATCATGGAGCGCGCCGCGATGGACTCCGTCGAGATCGTCGTGCACGACCTCCCCTCGGCGGCGGGGAGCGATAGTCCCGTCCTCGACGCGCTGCCCATGCGTGCCGGGATCGACGGCATCATCGTGATGGGCGTGCCGCTGTCACCGGCCGCGTTGGAGTCGAAGGCGCTCCCCGGCCCACCCGTCGTCCTCGTCGACGTCCCGGACGGCGCGCAGCGGCGGCTCGGACTGCCCTCCGTCCTGATCGACGACGAACGGGGTGGTGAACTCATCGCCCGACATCTCGCGGAGCTCGGTCACGAACGCGTGGTGTTCCTCCACGAACCGCAACGCTCGGAAGAGTACGTGTCGGCCGGCATGCTGCGGGCGCGCGGGCTCGGCCACCTGCTCTCCGTCTCCGAGGCCGTGGCCGACGTCGCCGCGACGGACCTCGTCGAAGCCGTCGGTGCCGCGCTCGAGCGGGCGTTCCGGGCCGATCCGGAAGCGACCGCCGTGGTCGCCAACCACGATGAGCTGGCCGCCGCCGCGCATCGGGCGTTCCGCGTCACCGGCGCGCACCTGCCCGAGGGCCGCTCGCTCGTCGGCTACGACGACGGACCGCTGGCGTCGGCACTCGACCTCACGACGGTCCGCCAGCCGTTCGAGGAGTCCGGGTACGCGGCGCTCGATCTTCTACTCGGTCGGCTGTCGGGTGAGCACGCCCGCGTCTCATCGGTCCAGCTCGCACCCGACCTGGTCGTCCGCGGCACCACCTTCCGCGTCTGACCCCGACGCCGCGAGCGCCCGCCGCAGCGACGCTGTTACCCTCGACGCACGAACACCACCGTTGAGGGAGGAATCGTCATGGGCAACGACGCCGGACGACAGGACCGAGCACGCGCAGGATCGAAGCGGGACGGAGCGCTGCAGCCCGCGGGCGGCGGGGAGGTCGAACCCGTCCTGGTCCAGGATCCGGAGCTGCCGCCCACGGCGGTCGACGAGGCCGACCTCGCTCCGAGATGGACCCCGGCGAAGGTGATCCTGTGGGTCGCCATCGCCCTCCTCGGCGGTCTCGCCTGGACGATGCTCGCCCTCGTCCGGGGTGAGACGGTCAATGCGATCTGGTTCGTCTTCGCGGCGGTCTGCACCTACCTCATCGCCTACCGCTTCTACTCGAAGCTCATCGAACGCAAGCTGCTGCGCCCCGACGACCGGCGGGCGACCCCGGCCGAGTACCTCGCCAACGGCAAGGACTTCGTCCCCACCGACCGCCGGGTGCTGTACGGCCACCACTTCGCGGCGATCGCCGGTGCCGGTCCACTCGTCGGCCCGGTGCTCGCGGCACAGATGGGCTACCTGCCCGGCACCATCTGGATCATCATCGGCGTGATCCTGGCGGGTGCTGTGCAGGACTACCTCGTCCTCTTCTTCTCGATGCGCCGTGGCGGACGTTCCCTCGGCCAGATGGCGCGCGACGAGCTCGGCGTGATCGGCGGGACGGCGGCGATCATCGCGACGCTCGCGATCATGGTCATCATCGTCGCGATCCTCGCCCTCGTGGTCGTCAACGCGCTCGGCGAGAGCCCGTGGGGTGTCTTCAGCGTCTCCATGACGATCCCGATCGCACTCTTCATGGGCGTGTACCTGCGGTTCATCCGGCCGGGCAAGATCACCGAGATCTCGATCATCGGCTTCGTCCTCCTCATGTTCGCGATCGTCGCCGGCGGCTGGGTCGCCGAGACCGAATGGGGCGCCGCGGCGTTCACGCTCGACCGCACGGTCATCGCCGTCGGGATCATCGTCTACGGCTTCGTCGCCGCGATTCTGCCGGTGTGGCTGCTCCTGGCACCACGCGACTACCTCTCCACGTTCATGAAGATCGGCACGATCGTCATGCTCGCGGGAGCGATCGTCCTCGTCCGCCCGGAGATCACGGTCCCGGCGTTCAGCGAGTTCGCCGGTGGCGACGCCGGCCCGGTCGTGAGCGGCTCGCTCTTCCCGTTCCTCTTCGTCACGATCGCGTGCGGCGCCCTCTCCGGCTTCCACGCGCTCATCGCCTCGGGCACCACGCCGAAGCTGATCGAGAAGGAGCGCCAGACCCGCTTCATCGGATACGGCGGCATGCTCATGGAGTCGTTCGTCGCGATCATGGCCCTCGTCGCGGCACTGTCGATCGACCGCGGCATCTACTTCGCGATGAACTCGTCCGCGGCGGCGACCGGTGGCACGGTCGAGGGCGCGGTCGCCTTCGTGAACTCGCTCGGCCTCGCCGGGGTGAACCTCACGCCCGACGTGCTGACGCAGACCGCGGCGAACGTGGGGGAGGAGTCGATCGTCTCCCGCACCGGCGGCGCGCCGACGCTCGCCCTCGGCCTCGCGCACATCATGCAGCAACTCATCGGCGGCACGTCGCTCATGTCGTTCTGGTACCACTTCGCGATCATGTTCGAGGCGCTGTTCATCCTCACCGCGGTCGACGCCGGGACGCGCGTGGCGCGCTTCATGCTGCAGGACACCTTCGGCAACATCATCCCCAAGTTCCGCGACCCGGACTGGCGGGTCGGAGCATGGATCTGCACCGCGGTGATGGTGGCGGCGTGGGGAGCGATCCTCATCATGGGCGTCACCGACCCGCTCGGCGGCATCAACACCCTCTTCCCGTTGTTCGGCATCGCGAACCAGCTGCTCGCCGCCATCGCGCTCGCCGTGTGCATGGCGATCGTGGCGAAACGCGGGAACTTCCGCTGGCTGTGGATCGTCGCCGTCCCGCTGGCCTTCACCGCCGTGGTGACGATCACCGCGTCGATGTTCAAGATCTTCTCGCCGGTGCCGGCCGTCGGCTACTGGGCGCAGAACGCGGCGTTCCGTGAGGCGCTCGCGGCGGGCGAGGACAGCTTCGGCAATGCACCGACGCGGGCGGCGATGGAGGCGGTCGTGCGGAACACCACTGTGCAGGGGGTGCTCTCGATCCTGTTCGTGACGCTCGCGATCATCGTCATCTTCTTCGCGATCCTCCACACCGTGCGGTCGTTCCGTTCGGGTGGCGGACCGAGTTCGGAGGATCCGGCGCTGCCGTCGCGACGGTACGCGCCTTCGGGGCTCATCGCCACGAAGGCGGAGAAGGCACTCGAGCGCGAGTGGTCGACCGTGGACGCCGACAAGCGACCCGCGCGGTCGGGGCATTGATGGCCGGCTTGTGGCGGGGTTGGGCGTCAGTGCGGTGGTTCGTCACCTCGCTCATGGGTGACACCGCCTACGCCACGTTCGTGGATCACCAGCGTCGCGTCCATCCCGACGCAGCGGTCCCCGACGAGCGCACGTTCTGGCGGGAGCGCTTCGCGGAGCAGGACCGGACGCCCGGCTCGCGCTGCTGCTGAACGCGCGGGGCGCTCGTGCCGTCGCGTCCTACTGGTCCACCGCGTGGACGGAGAGGACGACCTGCTCCTCCGGCACGAGCGCCTCGAGAGCCTTGCGAGCGCTCGGGTAGTCGCGGCCCTCTGCCTCGATGGTGCGGGTTGCCGTCGGTCGGAAGACCGCGGTGCCGACGAGGTCGCCGTTCACCCGGCCGCCGCCGTGCAGCCCGGCGAGGGCGTGACCGGGCGGGGTGGAGGCGAGGACGGCGGCACGCAGGGCGGCGACGTCGGGTGCGGAGGCTTCGGTGGTGATGGTCGCGCGGTCGCGGACGGTGGCGATGAGCTTCACCCTTCAAGCCTACGGAACGTCGACGTTCCGGGACGAACCCGTTCCGGTCCCTGCCGAGGGACATCCCGAATCCGGTGATCGTTTCCCGGTCCCTGAGCCTGTCGAAGGGCACACGAGGGACCTCCTGCTCCGGTGATCTTCTCCCGGTCCCTGAGCTTGTCGAAGGGCCCACGAGGAACCTCCAGCTCCGGTGATCCCGTCCCGGTCCCTGAGCCTGTCGAAGGGCCCACGAGCAGCTTCCACAACTGCTTCGACTCAGCATCTGGAATGTCAGTGGTCCATGGTGAACTTGTCCCATGACCGAGACCATCTCCGCTGCGATCCGCGCGAGCGACGACTACGCCGCGCAGCTCGCGGAGTTCTCGGACCAGTGGGCTGAGCTCCACCGCCACCAGGCCGTCCTGGACGCCCGGAAAGCGCGCCTCCTGGCCCGCTCCGCCGCCTCTGCGGACGCCTTCGCGGACGCCGCGGTCCCGGCGATCTTCCCGCCGGCCGAGCGCCAGGCACTCTCTCGCCGGTCGACCTGCGCTGCCCTCGCGATGGCGACGCGGACACCGGAACGGACGATCCAGCGTGCGACGAACGACGCCGAACGCCTCGTCAACGACGCACCCGCCGTGTTCGAGTCCCTGGAGGCCGGCCGTATCTCGGCGCGGCATGCATAGGTGATCACCGACCAACTCTGCGATGTCCCGGCCGCGGGTCGGGCGGTGTTCCTCGAACAGGTGCTGCCGGTCGCCGAGAGCGCGACCGCCTCGTACCTCCGGCACCGCGCCCGCGCCCTGCGCGAACGGCTCCACCCGGAATCGATCGCCGCACGCGCCAAGCGTTCTGAGGCCGACCGCCGCGTCGAGTTCGAGCCCGCCGCCGACGGCATGGCCTGGGTGCACCTCTTCACCACAGCGCCGATCGCGCAGGGCATCATCGAGCGCGTCGAAGCAGCGGCAGCGGAGTCACGCCAGGCAGGCGACACCCGCACCTGCGCACAACTTCAAGCGGACGCCCTCGCAGCGCTGACCCTCACCGGTGTCACCCCGGAGGACGTCATGTCGAGCCCGGTGCTCCCGCACCCGATCGAGGTGCAGGAGCACATCAAACCCACCGTGCAAATCACGGTCCCGGCGCTGAACATGGCCGGTGTCAGCGACGCCCCGGCGACCCTCGACGGGTACGGTCCGATCGACCCGGAGACCGCAGCCCGTATCGCGGTGAACGCACCCAGCTTCACCCGGATCCTCGTCCAACCCGAGACCGGCGCGATCCTCTCCGTCGGGCGGAACCAGTACCGGGTCCCGGCTGATCTCCAGCGGGCGGTGCGTTTGCGAGACGGCACCTGTCGCGCACCAGGCTGCGGCAGGCGCGCCAGAGCCTGCGACCTCGATCACTCGGTCGCGTGGGACGACGGCGGGATGACAGATGTCGGCAATCTCGCGTGTCTCTGCCGACATCATCACCGCATGAAGCACCTGCCCGGGTGGAACCTCGACCACGGGCCCGGTGGCGTGCTCGACTGGATGACACCCGACGGGAAGCACCACCGGACCGAACCAGACCCCGCGCCGTTCTGACCTGCCTCGGCGTACTCGGATCGAAGGGTTCCTCGTGGGCACTTCGACAAGCTCAGTGCCCGGGAGAGGTGTGCCCGCGTAGCCACTGGGGCGCTCGGGGTCGGACCGCCCTGCGTCTGCCGCTCGATGCAGGCGTGCACACCCGTCACCGCCGACGGCTCGGTAGCCTGGGCGGATGACCGGACCGACCGATGCATCCCCGGAGTTCGAACACATCTCGGACGGTCTGCGGATCCTCGACGCGATCGTCGGCCTCACGCCCCGTGAAGCCGCGACCCACCCGTCGCTGTGGCCGCTGCTCGGCGTCCCTGCCATCGACCGTGGTGCGCTCGTGATCTTCCCCCTGGCCGTGACCGCCTGCAGCGCGACGGACCGATCAGGGCTCGATCGGCTGCGCGAAGTCTGTGCGGCACTGCAGCAGGACTGCATCCACCTCTTCGGCGGGGACCACATCCACCGGGAGACCGTGCTCGACCCGGAGGAGGACCCGTACGGGCGGCGTCTCGCCGAAGTCGGAGCGCACGCGACGACACCGCGCGGGGTGGTGGTGTGGCGTGTCCGCGATCGTGGCGCGGCACTCGTCCTCGCGGTCGACGAGGAGCGCGGGCAGGCGACGCTGGCCTTCCACCTGGTGCCCAAGGACTGGATCTGGAACTGGCCTCCGACGCCCACGACGAAGCGCGAAGCGTCCCGTCGTCGGACCGCGGTGAAGGAACAGGCGGCCGTCGACGTCGTCTGGTCCTGGCCTGCGGCCGACCTGGCTCAGGTTCGGTGAACGGAGGGCCCGCCAGGTTCGTCCGAGGGTGTCGACCCGTTGAGCACCGCAGCACGTTCGGTGTCCGCGGTGCGCGCGGCGAAGAGCGCGAGCGCCGCAACGAGACCGGCCACCAGGGCGAGGATCGGTGGGAACCAGAACAGCAGGTCCTCGACCTCGCCGGCGCGGATCATCATGCAGACGAGCGCCACCGTCGCGAAGAACGCGGTCCCGCCCGAGACCTGCATGGCGCGGGTGCGCGCTGCACCGTGGTCGCGTCGCCCGATCGACCACTGCATGAGGACGTTGAGGAACGCCAGGCTGTAGCAGACCGCCACGACGGGGAGCCCCGTCTCAGCCGGGAAGATGAACGTGCCCCGGTCACCCGAGTCGCCGGTACCGCGCGTCTCCGCACGCGAGAAGGTGAACGGCGACATCCAGAGCCAGCCTGCTCCGGTCACGAGCCACATGACACCGGTCACCGTGCCGACGACACCGATGCGTCGGTAGCTCTCACCCAGGGTCCGCAACTCCTCCCGCTTCACGACTGGTCCGCCGTCTGCGCGTCCGTCGCGATCGTTGATCGTCCCGGGCGTGGGTCATCGCCTCCGAAGGCGACGACGCGGTCCCACAACCAGTCGGTGAGGCTCGCGGCCACCTCTTCGTCGTCACGTCCGGCGGCACGACGGACGAGCCGTCCGCCGGAACCCTCGATGAGGTAGGCGCCTGCATCGTCGGTGAAGAGCTGCGTGTAGTAGTCGCGCTCGGCATCCCACTGCGGCCACGCTTCCGGGTCCCGTTCGATCGCCTCGTCCATCTCGCCGATCTCGGCGCCGCTCATGAGACGGAACGGGCTGCCGTCGCCCCAGCGCCCGCCGGTGCCGGGGAGTTGCCCGTCGTGCCAGGCGAGCACCTTGTCGTCACCGCCGCTCGCGCCCGCGGCATCGGAGTCGAGCGGCGGGCGCAGCGAGGCCGCCAGCTCCTCCGGGAGCAGCGGGTCCAGAGCGGCCAACGCCTCGCGGAGCCCGGCTTCGAACACCTTGTCGCGGAGGATCCGCCAGGCGATCTCGCCCATGCCGGCCCGGCGCAGGTCGTCCATCGTCCCGACACCACGCTCGATGGGATCGAGGAACGCTCGCGCGACGATCATCCCGCCCTGGGCGACCTCGTCCGTCGGATCCTCACGCAGGACCCGGGCCAGGAGTTCCAGTGCATCCTGCGGACGGTAGTCGTAGAGGTAGGCGAAGGCCAGTGCCGTCGAGAGTGTCGTCTCGCTCGGATCCGCCTCGATCGCCTGCTGCGCGGCGACGAGGAACCGGCCAGGTGGAGTGCCCGTCGACAGGAAGTGCAGGGCTCGGAGTCCGAGCGCGCCGGCGTACGCCTCCGGGGCGGTCCGTCCGGCCAGCTCGACCGCGTCGTCGATCAGCGCCCACCCGCGCTGGGGATCGGCGGCCATCGCGACGGCGGCCGCGTGGTCCATATGGTCGAACCAGTCCGCCTCCGGGTCCTCGCGGAGGACGAGTTCGCCGAGCCGCATCGCCTCCGCGAAGTCGCCCTCGGACCCTTCGAGATCGCGCAGGCGACGCAGTGCACCGAGGAACTGTCGGTCGCGTCGGCCGAGCAACTCCCGGAGGAGGCGTCTGGCCTCATCGACGTCGCCGCAGGCCTGCCGGTGCATGGAGAGCAGGATGATCATCCCGGTGAACTGCGGCGCCCGGGCGAGGACGCTCATCGCCAACTCGGGGATGCGTGGGTGTTCGGGCTGGAAGTCGTAGAGCTCCCAGGCGAGGTCGCGGTCGTGTTCGATGGCCTCGCGCTCGGCACCGACAGGGTCACTCATCGGAGCCCGTGCTGCACGCGGTACGCCCGGAGCTGGGCGAAGGTGCCGTCGTCGACGCCGTATTCGAGCACCGGTGCGACCTGGTCGAACCATGATGCCGTCGAGGGGATGAGCCCGGCGGCGGCATCGAGCAAGGCCCGCGTCGTGACCGGCACGATCGCCCCCGCCTGCATCGACGCCGTGAGCGACTGCTGCAATGCGACCCGCGACACCTGCGCGATGTCGGCCCCGGAGAAGCCCTCGGTCGCTGCGGCCACGGCGATGACGTCGACACCGTCGGCCGGCTTGCCTTCGAGGTCGCCCTGCAGGATCGCAGCGCGCGCGACTGCGTCCGGCGGCAGGACGAGGACCGTCTTGTCGATGCGGCCGGGGCGCCGCAGCGCCGGATCGATGTCCCATGGGCGGTTGGTCGCGGCGAGGAAGTAGACGCCGTCGTTCTCGTCCGCCACCCCGTCGAGCTCCTCGAGGAGCTGCGTCACGATCGTGCGCATCGACTGCGATCCGCCCCCGGACGTGCGGCGGCCACCGAGTGCGTCGAACTCGTCGAAGAATATGACGCACGGAGCGGCGGCGCGAGCATCGTGGAAGACACTCTGGATCGCCTTCTCGCTGTCGCCCAGCCACTTGCTCAGCAGGTCAGCGAGGGTGACGTGGATGAAGGACGCCCCGAGGTCACCGGCGATCGCCTTGGCGATGAACGTCTTGCCGCAGCCGGGAGGGCCGTACATGAGCAGTGAACCGCCGGGCTTCTGCCCGAACGCTGCGGCGAGCTCCGGGTTCCGGAGTGGCGCGAGGAACGTCGAGTCGAGGTGTTGCTTCACATCGGCGAGTCCCGCCACGTCCGCGAGCGTGACGGCCGGTCGTTCCGCGTCCCAAAGGCTGGGCTGGTCGATCGGCATGGTGGCGGTTTCGGCTGCCGACGGGGCGGGGACCGCCGAGCGGTCGGGCTCGGTCGTGGTGTCGGCCGCCGACCCCCGGAGTCGCGCCGCCATCACGCGGGCGCGCAACAGCCGGACCCGCGCCGGGTCGCCGCCGAGTCGCTCGAAGGTCGTCACCTCCTGCGCCGCGCGGTCGACGTCGTGCTGCAACAGCAGGGTCACGAAGTCCTCGCGGAGCGCGGCGTTCTGCGGATCCTGCGCGACCTCCGCCGCGATCACCTCGAGGAAGTCCTCGTCCTGCGTCATGTCGTCCCCCCGGTCGATGTGCGATTCCGACCATCCTGCCAGCGGCACACTGATCGGCGACAGGTGTCCGCCGGCATTGGTCGAGCGTGCGGATGGGGAGCGCTCCCCATCCGCCCTGACCCGCTCGTGTACCGTCGAAACGAGCGTCGGACCTGAAGGCGGCTTGAGGTCGATGCGAGGAACGAGGGTGAGACACCGTGCACAGTCCGGACGAGTTGCTCAGTGTCGGCGAGATGAGTCGTCGCACCGGCGTCGCGGTGTCGGCGCTGCACTACTACGAGCGGCTCGGCCTCATCGGGTCCGAGCGGACCGCCGGCAACCAGCGGCGATACCCCCGGCACATGCTGCGTCGCGTCGCGCTCATCTCGGTCGCGAAGCGCCTCGGTATCCCGCTCGAAGACGTGGCGGAGGCGTTCGCCGACGTGCCACTCTCCAGCACCCCGAGTCACGAGGACTGGCAGCGGGCCTCCCGCCGCTGGCAGAAGGTCCTCGAACAGCGTCGGCGCGGGATCGAGCAACTCGAACGCGAGCTCACCGGCTGCATCGGCTGCGGCTGCCTCTCGATGAAGGCGTGCACGCTCCTCAACCCCGACGACGAACTCGGCGACACCGGTACCGGCGCCAGGCGCATCCCGGTCTGAGTGCTGCCGGCCCGGTGTTCAGCTGTCGCGGCGCTGTCCGAACGTCGCTGGATCGACCGGGCGCAGCCGCTTCGGCAGCCCCTCGACGACGAGCAGGTACGACTCCGTGACGAGGTCGTCGACGAACGCCGGTTCGAGCTCGCCGCCCGGCTTGAGCGAGATCCAGTGCCGTTTGTTCATGTGATACCCGGGGATGATGTCGGGGAATGCCTCGCGCAGGCTGTGGCTGTCCTCGGGCCTCGCCTTCAGGGTGACGATGGGTTCGCCCGTCGCCCCCGTCTGCAGCATGAAGACCTTGCCGCGCACCTTGTAGACGTCCCACTCCTCGCCGAACGGGTGCGTCAGCTCCGCGCCGGGGAGTTCGTCGGCGCGCCGTGCCGCCCGGTCCTGCAACTCCGAGCCGTGCATCGTGGTCCTCCTCGGCGTCGGCGTCAGCCCTGGGTGTCCGTGGGCCTGAGCCCCGCCAGGTTCTGCAGCGGACACCAGGCGCCGAGGCGCGGGTAGTCGATGGTCACGCCGACGACCCCGTGCTCGCCGAAGGACCGGACCCAGTCGATCGCCGCAGGCATCGGGACCGCGAGCAGCGACACCGTGGCGTCCGGCGGGACCAGCCCGTTCGCGTACGCGGCCTCCTGCGCTCGCGTCCCGCTGCTGTAGATGCCGACCAGGTTCCCCGGTTGCGCTGCGAGCGCGTACGGCCGCGGGTTGTCCTCCGGACCACGGTTGATGAAGACCCACCGGTCGAGTGCGGCAACCGCCCGCCAGAGTCGGATCTGCGCGTCGATGTCGTCCGGCGCCGCACGGCAGGCCTCGTTCAGTGCGTCGAGCTCGGCCAGTACCTCGGGAGCCGGTTCGAGGGTGCGGCCCTGGTTCGGCTGATCTGGGACGTCGGTCCGCTCGGGGTTCGAGCTGTCGTCGTTCGGGCTGCCGTCGCGGCGGAACGGGTTCTTCATGGGCACTTCCTCGTGGCTCGGGATCCGGGTTCGGGGACGCGACCAACGCTATCGCAGGGGTCCGACGGGCGGTGGGATGCTCAGAACGCACTCCCGAAGGCGAGGGCTTCCGCCGCCGCCTGCGCGGGCGAGCCGAAGAACGCCGGGCCGTGCCCGGGCAACACGACGGAGGCCGGGAGCCCGGCCAGCGTGGTCAACGACTGGCGGGCGCGCTGCAGGTCGCCGTGGAACATCTCGGGGAGCAACTGCGGGCCGTCGTGGGGACTGGTGGGGTGGGCGGTGACGAGTGCGTCGCCCGCGACGAGGACGCCGTGCTCGACGAGGAGGAATCCGAGGTGCCCGCGCGTGTGGCCGGGGAGGGGGAGTGGGCGGACCGCGACCCCGAGGGTCGCCCGGAGCTCCGGCACGTCCTCGATGGCGGTGACCGACGTCGGCGGTACGACCTCGAGTCCGCCGGCCTCGACCGCGTGACTGACCCAGGCGGCGACCCCGGGACGCTCGAGGTGGGGTTGGACGTCGGCGAGCCCGACCTGCTCGAGCACCTCCCGGCGGACGTTGGGGATCTCGTCGCGGGACGCGAGGATGTCGCACTCCGCCAACCCGGCGATGAAGGTCGCGTTGCCGATGTGGTCGCTGTGCCCGTGGGTGAGCAGGATCGCGTGCACGTCCTCGACCGCGTAGCCGAGCGCGCCGAGGGTCGCGGTGACGGCCGCGCCGTCGCCGGGGTAGCCGGTGTCGATGAGGACCGGCCCGAGGTCGCCCTCGACGATGATCCAGTTGACGGACGGACCCTGCACGAGGTGTACCCGCTCCGTGACCGTGGTGCTGCGGGTGGTGCCGTTCGGCACGGCGTCGAGGTGCGCGGGGTCGCTCTGGGACATGGGCGTCCTTCCGATTGCGGAGACGGGTTCGGGGAGGGGTCGGTGCTCGGGGGGGGGGGGGGGGTCAGTGCTCGGCCGGTCCGGCGACGAGCTCATGAGCGGCCGCCGCGGCGGCCGTCGTGGCTGCAGCGCCGGCGGGATCGACGGTCGCGAGGATCGGCCGGATCAGGGTGATCAGTCGCTCGCTGAGCTCGGCCGCATCGTCGTCGCCCACCGTCGTGGTGACGAGTCCGAAGCAGGCGTCGAGCAGAACGTCTGCAACGCCGTCGAGGTCGGGGAGGTCGAGATCGTGCGCTGCGGCCTCCATGCGGAGGTTCGTGCGGGTGTAGGCCCGCCAGTCGAACACCGTGTAGACCGGGTCGTCCATCCGCGGCAGTTCGTGCAGGAGCCGGATGGCGCCCATCGCGATGGGGGACCGCTGCGCCTCCTGCGCGGACGCCAGGATCATCGTCACCCAGCGGAGCGCGCCGTAGGGCACCCCGATCCGTGCGTCCGCCGCCTGCCATCGTTCGTCCTGCTCCGCGATCACCGCGTGCGCGAGGCTCCGCTTCGACGGGAACAGGTGGTACCCGATGACCGACTTCGGCTTACCCATGACGGACGCGATGCCGGAGAACGATGTCCCGGCGTAGCCGTTCCGGCCGAACTCGAGTCCGGCGGCGTCGATGATCTCGTCGCGGACCTGGTTCATCGCGTACTGTCGCAGACCGCTCACCGGCGCTCCTTCGAGGTGGAGGGCCCGAGGCTCGGGCCGCTAGACGATCGTCTGAGTCAGACGCTCGTCTAGCTTAGACGAACGTCTGTGAGGAAGCTGAGACCTGGGCCACGGCCCTGATCCAACCTCTCTGACACGTGTTGTCTAGGGGGACTAGACATTGACGATATAGCCCCCCTAAACTACCGCGATGGTCAAGCCGATAAGCATCACAGCGACCGCGCACAAGTGGGAACACGGTTGGGAACTCCACCTCGATGGTGAGCCGGTCAGCCAGGTCGCAACGCTCGACAAGGCCGAGCAGCAGATCCGCGACTATCTCGACACCGACGACCCCGACGTTGATCACAGCGGGTGGGTGGTGACGGTGATTCCTGAAATCGGTGCCCTCTATGACGAGGTCGTCGCCGCGCGTTCCGCTACCGAGGAAGCGACGGCAGCGTCCGCCGCGGCGGCAGCCCGCGCACGTGCAGCGGCTCGTCATCTCCGCGAAGCGGGATTCTCCGTTACGGACTCCGCCGCGATCCTCGGCGTCTCGCGAGGCCGCGTGTCTCAGCTCGTCGCACGCTGATCGGCCCGCTATCGGAAGCGCTGAGACGATCACAGGTTTGAGCACTTGCGCCCGATACATTGGAGCGTCGATTCCCCCGCCGACTGGAAGGCAACAGCGTATGCGCGTCACCCCTCGTGTCTGGATCGGCCTGGCGATCTACGTCGGCTACGTCGCCGTCATCTTCGTCGTGTCGAAGCTCAGCGGGGTGGCGTACACCCAGATCGGGACGTCCGCAGAGTTCACGTGGCGAGGGGCGGTCCTCGACCTGGCGGTCGGAGGGGTGCTGCTGGCCATCACCACCTGGCTGTTGGGATGGTGGCGGCCAGCCCTGTTCGAGCGGAGACGCTCACACCACACGTGGCCGATCTTCGTTCCCGCGCTCATGCTGGTCGTCGCCGTCGCGAACCTGGTCAACACCGACTGGTCGAAGTTCGACCCGTCGTTCCTCCTCTCCCTGCTCGCGCTGGGCCTGGCGGTCGGGTTCTGTGAGGAGCTGATGTCGCGCGGTCTGCTGCTGACGGCATTCCGCTCACGTCTTTCCGAAGTGTGGGTGTGGCTGCTGACCTCCCTGCTCTTCGGGGCCATGCATCTGGTCAATGCAGCACTCGGCGCTCCATTCCTCAACACCCTCGGACAGGTGGTCCTCGCCGCGATGTCGGGCACCTGCTTCTACATCGTGCGGCGGGTGACCGGCTCCCTCATCTGGGCGATGGCGTTGCACGGCATCTGGGACGTCGCCGCGTTCTCGGTGGGCTTCGCCCCGCTCGGCACGCCCTGGGCGGCCTACCTGACGCCGGTCATCGGCATCCTCGCCGTCGCGGTCGTGTACTGGGTGATCACGGGGACAGACGAGCGGCAGGCCGGATCCCGAACGGACGCGACACCCGCCCTGAGCTGACACTCAGACCGGGAGCGGCTCGATGAGGTGCGGGCCCGTGTTGCGGACGTTGTTCACGTCCCGCGTGACCTCGTAGTGCGTGAGATCGTGGGCGACCGCGAAGGACTCCCGGTCGAGCAGCTGCAGGAGCTGGTCGGTGTCGAGGTGGTCGCCGAGCCAGTCGTCGTAGCCGTCGGGGGTCAGACAGGCGGGCATGCGGTCGTGGACCTCGCCCGGTGAGACGTGCGCGTCCCGCGTGATGATCGCCATCGACAGACGCCACTTGTCCGGGTCGTCCTCCGCCTTGCCCGGGTCGGGCCAGGCACTGATGATGCCCGCCATCGCGAGCTCGGCCTCGGAATCGTGAATGAAGTGGGGCTGCTTGCCGGTCTCGGTGACCACCCACTCGTAGTAGCCGGTCGCCGGGACGATGCACCGTGCCGAGGCGAAGGCCTTGCGGAACATGGAGGCGGTGGCGACCGTCTCCATGCGCGCGTTGATGGGTTGTGGCCGTTGCTTGGCGAAGTCCTTGGCCCAGCCGGGGACGAAGCCCCAGCGGGCGCTGGTCGCGGCCCGTTCCTCGTGCCGGGTTCGGACCACGGTCACCTCGGTGGTGGGGGCGACGTTGTAGTCGGGCGCAGGCGCCTCGAACTCGGCCACGAGGTCCGCGAGGAGGGTGGACGTGGAATCGGTGACGACGAAGCGACCGCACATGCGCTCAGCATAGGAGCGCACGTGCGGTCGGTCGACCCCTACCGCTCGATGCCGGCCCGCGCGTCGCGTCGGGTCTTCGCGAGCGAGGCGACCGTCGCCACGGTGATGGTCGCGGCGATGAAGAGCAGCGAGAACCAGATCGGGATGTCGGGGATCCAGTCGATGTGCTGACCGCCGTTGATGAACGGCAGCTCGTTCACGTGGAGGGCGTGGAACACGAGCTTCACGCCGATGAAGGCGAGGATGACGGCGAGCCCCTGGGCGAGGTAGACGAGGCGTTCCAGCAGGCCGCCGATGAGGAAGAACAGCTGGCGGAGGCCCATCAGGGCGAATGCGTTCGCGGTGAACACGATGTACGCCTGCTCGGTGAGGCCGTAGATCGCGGGGATCGAGTCGACCGCGAACACGAGGTCGACGAACCCGATCGCGACGATCGTCAGCAGCATCGGCGTGAAGAAGCGCTTGCCGTCGATCTTCACCGAGAGTCGGTCACCGTGATAGGTGTCGGTGATCGGGAGGATGCGTCGGGCGAATCCCACGACCTTGCCGTTGGCCGGGTCGCTCTCGTGGCTGCCGAACGCCTGGCGGTACGCGAGGAACAGCAGCAGCGCGCCCATCAGGTAGAAGATCCAGGAGTAGTTCTCGATGAGTGCGGCGCCGACGGCGATGAACGCACCGCGCATGATGAGCGCGATGATGATGCCGATCATCAGCACCTTCTGCTGGTACGCCTTCGGGACGGCGAACCCGGCCATCACGATGAGGAAGACGAACAGGTTGTCGATCGAGAGCGCCTTCTCGGTCAGGTACCCGGCGAAGTACTCGCCGCCGTACGTCCAGCCGGAGACGAGGCCGATGCCGACGCCGAACAGCAGGGCGAGGCTGACGTAGAAGATCGACCAGCGTGCCGACTCCGCGATGGTCGGTTCGTGGGGCTTCCGCACGTGCGCGAAGAACTCGTAGACGAAGAAGAGGATCGTGACACCGATGGTGATGATCCAGATCAGCGGGGTGACGGCCATGGTGGCTCCAAGGGCTCGAGGACGGGACTCCGACGCGATGGTCGGAACACGGTCTTCTCCACTCTCGATGAGAGCCGACACCCCGGGACCCGATGGCGGATCCGTACTGACGAGCATGTCGCGAAGGAGTACTCCCCCTGCTCCGACAAGTGTAGGTCAGGGGGTGGACGGGGTACCTGGGAATTCGCCCTTCGACAGGCTCAGGGGCCGGGTGAGGCTCAGGGGCCGAGTGAGGCTCAGGGGCCGGGCGGGGGTCGGGGACCGGGTGAGGGTCAGGGACCGGGTGAGGCTTTGGGGCCGCGTGAGGGGCAGGGACCGGAGTTGCTCAGGGGACGTCGACGCTGCGCCTCGCCAAACGCTCGGCGTTCGCAGTCGCCGTGGAGTCGCGCATGATCAGCTCCGGTACCGAGGGCGGCACCGCTCCCGGGGGTTCTCCGTTGACGTGGTCGAGCAGGGTCGCGAGCAGGGTCCGGCCGACCTGTTCGAAGTCCTGCCGCACGGTGGTGAGCGGCGGAGAGAGATGCTCCGCCTCGGGGATGTCGTCGAACCCCACGACGCTGAAGTCGAGCGGCACCCGGAGGCCGCGCTCCGTGAGGGCGTGCATGAGGCCGAGCGCCATCTGGTCGTTGGCGGCGAACACCGCGGTGACCTCGTCGTCCAGCTGTCGCCCGAGGGAGTATCCGGACGTCGGCGTCCAGTCGCCGGTCCCGACGACCTGCGCGACGAGACCCGCTGAAGCGAGTTCGTCCCGCCAGCCACGCTCGCGCTCGCGGGCGTCGATCGCGTCCGGTGGTCCGCCGAGGTGTCCGATGCGCCGGTGGCCGAGCCCGATGAGGTGGGCGGTTGCGGCACGCGCGCCGGCGTACTGGTCGACGCCGACGGTGACCATGCCCGCACGTGGCGTGGCGTGCAGGGCCACGAGCGGCACGCTGAGTTCCATCCCCGCCACAATGTCGGTGACCCCCTCGCGCGCGCTGATGACGGCGATGCCCTCGACGTTCTGGCGCAGGAACCCCTCGACCGCTGCACGCGCGGAACCCGGGTCGCTGTCCACCATGTTCGCGGTGAAGACCGACCAGCGTGCGTCACGGGCCGCCGCGTTGAAGTGCAGGACCGAGGACGAGGGCCCGAACTCGGTGCCGCCGGTGGCGATGAGGCCGATGGTCCGGGATCGCTTCGTGACGAGCGTCCGGGCAGCGGGGGAGGGGACGTAGCGCAGCTGCTTGATCGCTTCGTCGACCCGTGCCTTCGTCGCCGGCCGCACGTTCGGGAGGTCGTTGAGCACCCGTGACACGGTCTGGTGCGAGACCCCCGCGAGCCGCGCGACGTCGAAGATCGTCGCATGACGGGACGGCTCAGCCACGCGGTCCCCTCTCGTCGTCGGCGGTCGTGATCGGTTCCGGCGGGGCCTCGTCCGGCCCCTCAGACATCGCGGCCAGCAGCTTCGAGACGGTGAGGTCGTAGTTCGGGAGGTCGGCGACCTTCCGTCGGTCGCGCAGCACGGCGATCCGGTGGCTGATGCGCAGGACCTCCTCGAGTTCGGCTGAGATGAACACGACCGACAGACCGTTCTCGGCGAGCCGGGTCACGAGCTTCTGGATCTCGGCCTTGGCGCCGATGTCGATGCCTCGGGTCGGTTCATCGAGCACGAGCAACCGAGGAGCGAGCGCGAGCCACCTCGCCAAGAGTACCTTCTGCTGGTTCCCGCCTGAGAGCTCCTTCATGAGCGCATCGGGATTCGCCGGTTTGATGCCCATCGCCTGGATGTAGCTCTCGGCCAGTTCGTTCTGCCGACGCAGCGGGATCCGTCTGAACCACCCGAGGTCCGCCTGAAGGGCCAGGGCGATGTTGTCGCGCAGGCTGAGGTCGCCGATGATCCCCTCGGTGCGACGGTTCTCTGACGCGTAGACGATCCGTTGTTTGAGGGCGCGGCGCGGGGATCCGAGGCGGGTGGCTCTTCCGGCCACCTCCACCGAGCCGGTGTCGGCCCGGTCGACACCGGTCAGGAGTCTGGCGAGCTCCGTCCGTCCTGAGCCGAGCAGGCCGGCGATGCCGACGATCTCGCCCTCGTAGACCTTCAGGTCGATCGGTTCGATCGCGCCCTGGCGCCCGAGCCCGATCGCCGCGACGAACGGGTCCTCACCGTCCAGGGCGTCGCCCTCGTCGGAGGTGTCGAGCCCGCGTCGGATCTCGTCGAAGGTCGCGAGCTCCTTGCCGATCATCTTGTGGACGAGGTCGATCCGGAGCAGTTCGTGCGGGAGGTACTCGCCGACGAGTCGGCCTTCGCGCAGCACCGTGAGTCGGTCGGAGATCTCGTAGACCTGGTCGAGGAAGTGCGAGATGAAGAGGATCGCGACGCCCTCGGCCTTGAGGATCGAGATGACCCGGAAGAGTTCGGTGACCTCGTCGTTGTCGAGGCTCGAGGTCGGTTCGTCGAGGACGAGCACCTTGGTGCGCACGGCGATCGCCCGGACGATCGCGACGAGCTGCTGGATCGCCGGCGGGTGGGCGGAGAGCTGCGAGGCCGGGTCGATGTCGAGTCCGACGACGGCGAGCAGTTCGCGGGCGCGCTCGCGCATACGCCTCCCCGAGATCCCTCCCCAGGCATGGCGTGGTTCGCGGCCCAGGAGGATGTTCTCCGCGACGGTCAGGTTGGGGAGGAGGTTGACCTCCTGGTAGACGGTGCTGATCCCGTGCGCCTGGGCGTCGGCGACGCTCGAGAACGAGACCTCGCGCCCCTCGAGGAGGATGCTTCCGCTGTCGATTCGATGGACCCCGGTCAGCGACTTGATCAGCGTCGACTTCCCCGCTCCGTTCTCGCCCATGAGGGAGTGGACCTCGCCGGGGAACAACCGGAGGTCGACGTCGTCGAGCGCTTTGACGCCGGGGAAGCTCACCGAGACACCGCGCAGCTGCACGAGTGGCGTGGGCGAGGTCATCTGCAGCTCTCCATCGAGGTGGTCGCGGCCGGGGTGTCCGCTGATCACCTGACTCTAGCGCGCGCGACGGCGCCGCCGGGAGGCCGCTCCGCGAGAATTGTGAGGGCTAACATTGCCTGTTGACAACCACTTCGAGCCGTAGCTAATGTTCAGCACAACGCAGATGTGATCGCTAACAATCACCGGCCACCTGCGTCACCGCAGCACCACGCACGTCACATTCACGCCGCACCCATCGTCGGGACCGCGGGTCTCAAAGAGGAGAACAATGTTCAAGACAACACGTGTCCGCGCACTCGCGGGCCTCGCCCTGGTCGGCGCTCTCGCGTTCAGCGCGACCGCCTGCTCGAGCGGTTCCGGAAGCTCCGACGGCGACGCCGGTTCCGACGGCGAACTCACCACCATCGGCTTCGTGGCCGTCGGCCCCGAGGGCGGATGGCGCACCGCGAACGAGAAGAACATCCAGGACTCGTTCTCGAAGGAGAACGGCTTCGACCTCAAGTACGCACCGGCGACGAACGGCGACCAGAACTCGCAGATCACCGCCTTCACCTCGTTCATCGACGAGGGCGTCGACGCCATCCTGCTGTCCGCCACCGAGGCGACCGGCTGGGAGAGCGTCCTGGAGCGCGCGAAGGAGGCCGAGATCCCCGTGGTCCTGCTCGACCGCGGCATCGAGCCGAACGACACCGAGCTCTACACGAGCCGCATCGCCCCCGACAACGTCGGCATCAGCGCCTCGGCCGCCGAGTGGGCGAACGGTCAGTTCCCCGACGGCGCCAAGTACGTCGTCCTCGAGGGCCCTCCCGGCCTTTCCGTCGTCAACGACCGCAACAAGGGCTGGGACGACACCATCGACCCGAACTTCACGAAGCTCGAGTCGCAGTCGGCCAACTGGTCCACCGAAGAGGCGAAGAGCGTCTTCGAGACCATCCTCAAGGCGAACAACAACGACGTCCAGCTCGTCTTCGCACAGAACGACGAGATGGGCCTCGGCGCTGCACTCGCCGTCGAGGAGGCCGGCCTGAAGCCCGGAACCGACGTCAAGATCATCACGATCGACGGCACCAAGGCGGCGCTCGAAGCACTCGCCGCCGGACGACTGAGCTTCGTCGCCGAGTACAACCCGCTGTTCGGTGAGACGGCGATCGACATCGTCAAGAAGGCACTCGCCGGCGACAAGGTCGAATCGGACATCGTGGTGCCGAGTGTCACGTTCGACTCCCCGGACGCCGCGACGGCAGCACTGCCCGAACGCGCCTACTGATCCGACCCGGTCGCCCGGCAGCCACCCCCTCGCTGCCGGGCGACCGCCCACCCGCTTCCCGGGGACCAGACTCCCCGGCGACGACGCCGGATCGACCGGCAGAACGACCAGGCAGACATGGCAATCACCGAGCCGATCGTCGAGATGCAGCACATCTCCATCGAGTTCCCGGGCGTCAAAGCCCTGCAAGACGTGGACTTCCGTCTCTTCCCCGGCGAGGTCCACACGCTCATGGGCGAGAACGGCGCCGGCAAGTCGACGCTCATCAAGGCGCTCACCGGGGTGTACAAGATCGACTCCGGCACGATCCTGGTCGCCGGAGGTCCCCGTTCCTTCTCCGGAACGGCGGACGCGCAGAGCGCCGGCATCTCGACCGTCTATCAAGAGGTGAACCTCTGCGACAACCTCACCGTCGGCGAGAACGTGATGCTCGGCCACGAGGTCCGCGGCCCCTTCGGCATCAACTGGCGCCGCACCCACGAAGCCGCACACGAAGCGCTCGTCGGGCTCGGCCTCGGGCACATCGACCCCAAGCAGCCGCTCTCGAGCATCTCGCTCGCGCTGCAACAGCTCGTCGCGATCAGCCGGGCCATGGTCACCAAGTCGAAGGTGCTCATCCTTGACGAGCCGACCTCCAGCCTCGACGCCAACGAGGTGGAGGGCCTCTTCCAGGTCATGCGCCGACTACGCGACCAGGGCGTCGCGATCCTCTTCGTCTCCCACTTCCTCGACCAGGTCTACGCGATCAGCGACCGCCTCACGGTGCTCCGCAACGGCGAGTTCGTCGGGGAGTACCGCACCGCGGACCTCAATCGCACCGAGCTCATCTCCAAGATGATCGGCAAGGACTACGGCGCACTCGCCGCCCTGGGTTCCAACCGCGGCCGGACCGCCACCGCCGACACCCCGGCGTTCTACCGCGCCAAGGACCTCGGGCGGAAGGGCTCGATCGACCCCGTCGACATCGAGGTCCACGCGGGCGAGGTCGTCGGTCTCGCGGGGCTCCTCGGGTCGGGCCGCACCGAGCTCGGTCGGCTCATCTACGGTGCCGACCGTCCCGACTCCGGCACGGTCACGATCGACGGCACGACCGCAGAGGTCCACACGCCCATGGCCGGCTTGTCGAAGCAGATCGCCTTCTCCACGGAGAACCGACGCGACGAAGGCATCATCGGCGACCTGACCGTGCGCGAGAACCTCATCCTCGCCGTCCAGGCCCGCAGGGGCTGGGCGCGCCCGCTCTCCCGCCGTGAGCAGAACGAACTCTGCGACAAGTACCTGCTCGAACTCAACGTCCGGCCCTCCGACCCGGAACGACCCATCAAGAACCTCTCCGGCGGCAACCAGCAGAAGGTGCTCCTCGGCCGATGGTTGGCGACGAAGCCGCAGCTCATCGTGCTCGACGAGCCGACCCGTGGCATCGACGTCGGCGCCAAGGCCGAGATCCAGGAGGCGATCGCCGCGCTCGCCGAGGACGGGATGTCCGTCGTGTTCATCTCCTCCGAGCTCGAGGAGGTCGTGCGGTTGAGCGAGCGGATCGTCGTGCTGAAGGATCACCGTAAGATCGGCGAGATCGTCAACGGACCCGAGGTCACCGCAGACACCATCGTCGACCTGATCGCCACCGAAGGGAGCGCCACGTGAGCGCCACTGATCAGGGGCCGGCCCGTTCCGGTTCCTCCGCACGCGGCGGGCACGGCTCCGCACGCGGAGGCCAGGGCTCGGCCCGCGGCGTCGTCAGCACCATCGTCCACCAGCCTTACATCTGGGCGATCGTGACGTTGCTGCTCCTGCTCGTCATCAACCTCGTCAAGGACCCCGGCTACCTCGGGGTCTCCGTCAACGGCACGACCGGCAACCTGTCGGGCAACCCCATCGACATCCTGCGTGCGAGCGCCCCGATCATGATGATCGCGATCGGGATGACGCTCGTGATCGCCACCCGCGGCATCGACCTCTCGGTCGGTTCCGTCATGGCCGTCTCCGGCGCCGTGTCGATGGAGTTCATGAGCAACCAGAGCGGCGGCGACGCCGGTTCGGCCATCGTCGCAGCGCTGCTCGCGCTCGCCGTGAGCGCCTTCCTCGGCACCGTCAACGGAGTGCTCGTCTCGATCGTCGGCCTGCAGCCGTTCATCACCACGCTGATCACGATGCTCGCCGGTCGCGGCCTCGCGAAGGTCATCACCTCGGGGCAGAACACCTCGGCCACGAACGAGCCCTTCCGCTGGCTCGCCAACGGCACCGTGTTCGGTTTCCCCGTCGTCTTCATCATCGCCGGTGTCATCGTCGCGATCGTCGCGTTCCTCGTCCGGCGCACCGCGCTCGGCCTGATGATCGAGTCCATCGGCATCAACCCGCGCGCCGCCCGGATGGCGGGTATCCGCCCGATCGGCATCCTCATCGCCGTCTATATCGTGAGCGCCGTCCTCGCGGGTGTCGCCGGGATCTTCAGCACCGCCAGCGTCATGACGGTCGAGGTGGCGAAGACCGGGTTGAACGCGGAGATGGACGCCATCCTCGCGGTCGTCATCGGCGGCACCTCGCTCGCCGGTGGCAAGTTCTCCCTCACCGGCAGCGTGATCGGCGCGCTCCTCATCGCGACGCTCGACAAGACGATCGTGTTCCTCTCGATCCCCTCCTCGGCGACGCCGGCGTTCAAGGCCGTCGTGATCGTGATCATCTGCCTCCTCCAGTCACAGCGCGTGAGAGCCCTGTTCGCCCGGCGGAAGTCCCGGACGACGCCCACGGCGTCGGTCCTCACGCGAAAGGAAACGGTGTCAGCATGAGCACCCTCACCGACCGACCGGCGCCCGACGCTCCGGTGCTCCCGCGGCGCTCGCTGCTGTCCCGGCTGACGCCCAACCTCGAGACCCTGCCCACCCTGGCGGCGGTCGTCATCTTCATCGGCATGGTCGTCTACGGCGAGATCGCCTACGGACGGATCGTCCAGGCCAGCACGATCTCGAACCTGCTCATCAACAACGCCTACCTGATCATCCTCGCCGTCGGGCTCACCTTCGTGATCCTCACGGGCGGCGTTGACCTCTCCGTCGGTGCGATCATCGCTATCAGCAGTCTGATCGGGGTGATGCTCGCGAACTCGGGCTGGAACCCGATCGCGGTCATGGTGATCATGATCCTGATCGGCTCCGCGTTCGGCGTGTTCTCGGGCGTGCTCGTGCAGTACTTCAACGTCCAACCGTTCATCGCCACCCTCGCGATGATGTTCCTCGGGCGCGGTCTCGCGTCGATGCTCAGCACCACCCCGGAGCGTCTCGCCGACGACTCGCCGATCCGTTCGCTCTCCACCGAGTGGAAGGTGATCGACGGCCCGAAGATCAACGACCTCATCACCACCCCGAACGTCCTGATCGCCCTGCTCGTGGTCGCCGCGGCGTTCGTGGTGCTCCACAAGACCCGCCTCGGCCGGACCGTCTACGCGATCGGCGGCTCGGAGCAGTCGGCGCTGCTCATGGGGCTGCCCGTCGTCCGCACGAAGCTCATGGTCTACGTGATCAGCGGCACGCTGGCTGGCCTCGCGGCCGTCGTCTACACCTCGAAGCTCGGCATCGCCCAGAACATCACGGGCGTCGGCTGGGAGCTCGACGCCATCGCAGCGGTCATCATCGGCGGCACCTTGTTGACCGGAGGCGCAGGCTTCGTCCTCGGCTCAGTCGTCGGCGCGCTCGTCCTCGGCCTCATGAACGTGCTCATCACCCGCGACGGCAGCATCCCGCCGGAGGCGACCACCATCATCACCGGCGGCATCCTGCTCGTCTTCGTCCTCCTCCAGCGACTCGTGGTCTCGCGCAAGCGCAAGACCTGACGCCCGCACACCCCCACAGCACCACCCGTTCCATCCCGCTCGACAACGACGCCGAACCAGGAGAACCAACCCCCATGAGACAACTGCGCCTCAAAACGGTCGTCGCGACCTCCATCGCGGCCCTGATCCTGCCGCTCATCGGTGCCTCCGGTGCCGCTGCCGCGGTGCCGTCGGGGGCCACCTCGACAGCGACATCCCATTCCGGCTTCCGAGCCGCCCCCACGGCGCAGGAGGATCTGGACGCCGCAGCGGCGGCGCTCTCGATCGCGAACGTCGACGACGTGCGCGGCAATCTGACCCTGCCGGGAGCACCCGAGGGGATCGACCTCGCCTGGGCGTCGTCGGACCCCGCCGTGATCGCCACCGACGGTGTCGTGACGCGGCCCGCCACGGACGCCACCGTCACCCTGACCGCCACGCTGAGCCAGGGCGAGGCGACCGCGACGCGCGAGTTCACGGCGACCGTCCGCGCCGCGATCGCGACCCCCGACTACGAGGGCTACGCCTTCGCCTACTTCACCGGCAACTCGCTCGCCGGCGAGAACATCTACTTCGCCGCCAGTGAGGGCAACAACGCGCTCGACTGGAACGAACTCAACGCCGGACGCCCGGTCCTCACCTCGGACGAGGGCACGAAGGGGCTGCGCGACCCGTTCCTCATCCGCTCTCCCGAGGGCGACACCTTCTACCTCATCGCCACCGACCTCTCGATCGGCAGTGGCACGTCCTGGGGCGACTCGGTCCGGAAGGGCAGCCACTACCTCGAGGTGTGGGAGTCACACGACCTCGTGACCTGGTCCGACCAGCGGCACATCGAGGTCGCACCGGAGAACGCCGGCAACACCTGGGCACCCGAGGCGTACTACGACGACACCATCGGCGCGTACGTGGTCTTCTGGGCGTCGTCGCTCTACGGCGCTGACGACCCGGACCACACCGGGAACAGCTACCACCGCATGATGTACGCGACCACCCGCGACTTCACGACGTTCAGCGAGCCCCAGGTCTGGCAGGATCAGGGCGTCTCCCGGATCGACTCGACGGTGATCAAGTCGAGCGACACCTACTACCGCTTCACCAAGGACGAGGGCGCCGGTGGCACCGGGTGCGCCGACATCATCCAGGAGTCCTCGACGGACCTGCGGGCCACGCTCGAATCCTGGACGGTGCTCGACACCTGCATCGGTCGCGATGCCGGCACCAGTGCGGTCGAGGGGCCGACGGCGTTCGCCGCCAACCCTGGCGACGTCAACGGTGACAAGTTCTACCTCTTCGTCGACGAGTACGGCGGACGCGGCTACATCCCGCTCGAGACCGAGGACATCGCGAACCCGGACTGGCAGGTCGCGAAGGACTACGACCTGCCCGCGAGCCCGCGTCACGGCACGGTGCTCCCGGTCACGGCCGCAGAGCTGCAACTGCTCGAGGACAGCCTCGGCGGAGCACCCGAGCCGGTGCCCGCGAACGAGGACGGCGAGATCGTCCGTTACGACTTCGCCGAGTCCGACGGCTCGACGCTCACCGACGTGTCCGGCAACGGCCTCGACGCAGCGGTCGAGGGCGGTGCGACCTTCTCCGACGGCGCGCTGCAGCTCGACGGCGGCGACGACTACGTCAAGCTGCCCGACAACCTGCTCGCCGGCGTGCAGGACGTCACGGTGGAGGCGGAGGTCTGGATCGACCCGACGCAGGCCAACCCGTACTTCATCTACGGGCTCGGCAACACCACCGGTGGCGCCGGCGACGGCTACCTGTTCAGCACCGGCAACGCGTATCGGACGAGCCTCGCGACCGGCAACTGGAGCACGGAGCAGACGGTGTCGCAGGGCAAGGACCTGACGCGCGGTCGCTGGGCGAAACTGACGTACACGTTGCAGGGCACCACGGCCACGATCTACCTCGACGGCATCGCCGTCGGCACCGGGACCGTGACGTCCGATCCGGGCGACATCGGCGGCGGGTGGACGAGCGCCAACTACCTGGGCCGTTCGAACTACGACGCCGACAACCGCCTGAAGGGTGCGTTCCGAGAGTTCGCGATCTACAACCGCGCGCTCTCGGCGGACGAGGTGCTCGCCGGCTCCGGGAACACCGCTGCGCTGACCGACATCGGCCTCGAGGAGGACGTGCTGAAGACCGCCCCGATCGTCGACAACGACCACCACGAGGTCGTCTTCCCGGTGCGACCGGGAACGGACCGCACCGCCTTGAGCCCGACGTTCACGACCGCGGCCGGTGTCACGGCGAGCCCCGCCTCGGGGACCACCGTCGACCTCAGCGGCCCGGTGACCGTGACGTTGACGCCGACCTCGAGTGAGGCCGTGACGTGGACGATGCGGGCGGTCGAGATGAAGAGCCCGGTCATCCCCGGTCTCTACGCCGACCCGAACGTCTTCGTCTGGGGCGACACCTATTACATCTACGCGACCACCGACGGCTTCGCCGGTTGGGGTGGCAAGGAGTTCTTCGTCTGGTCGTCGAAGGACCTCGTCGACTGGGAGCGCTCGGCGGAGCCGATCCTCACGCTCGACGGCGCGAACGGGAACGTGCCGTGGGCGACCGGCAACGCCTGGGCGCCGACGATCGGGGAGAAGGACGGGAAGTTCTTCTTCTACTTCAGCGGCCACAACCCCTCGGTCGACCGGAAGACCATCGGTGTCGCCGTCGCGGACAGCCCGGCCGGTCCGTTCACGGCTCAGCCGAACGCGATGATCCTCAACGACGAAGCGGTGACCTCGGGACAGGCGATCGACCCGGCCACGTTCACCGACCCGGTGACGGGGAAGAGCTACCTGTTCTGGGGCAACGGCTCGCCGGTGTACGCCGAGCTGTCGGACGACATGCTGTCGATCAAGGCCGACACGCTCGAGCGCATCGACGGCCTGACCGACTTCCGCGAGGGTGCCTTCGTCAACTACCGGGACGGGATCTACCACCTGACGTACTCGATCGACGACACCGGTTCGGAGAACTACCGGGTCGGGTACGCGACGGCGACGAGTGTGGACGGCCCGTGGACGTACCGCGGTGTGATCCTGCAGAAGCAGCCCGAACTCGGCATCCTCGCCACCGGTCACAGCTCGATCCTCAACGTGCCGGGCACCGACGACTGGTACATCGTCTACCACCGGTTCGCCATCCCGGGTGGTGACGGCCAGCACCGCGAGACGACGATCGACCGGCTGACGTTCGACCCGGAGACGGGCCTCATGAACCCGGTCGTCCCGACCCTCGAGAGCGTCGGCCCGCAGCGGATCGCGGTGCCCGGTGCCGAGGGCAAGCTGACGATCGACCAGCCGTCGGTGCGGGTGGGTGAGTCGATCTCGGTGTCCGGGTCCGGCTTCGCCGCGGGGGAGCAGGTTCGGTTCACGCTGTTCTCCACCCCGACCGACCTCGGGACCGTCGTCGCGGACGCTTCGGGTGCGTTCGTGGCGACGCTCACGGTGCCCGCTTCGGTGGTGCCGGGTGCACACACCTTGCAGGCGCTGGGCGCGGACTCCGGCATCACGGCCGAGGCGGCGCTGACCGTCCTGGCCGCGGATGCCGCGGCTCCCGGCGCTGCGGGCTCCGGTCCTGGGGCGCTGTCGACCACCGGTGTCTCGGTCGTCGGATTCGTCGGCCTGGCCGGGCTGCTCCTCGCAGCCGGCGCGTGGCTGGTCGTCCGTCGCCGACGCATCGCGTCGTAGCCCGCGCCGACACAGCATCGATCCCGTCCGAGGTGACCATCGTCACCTCGGGCGGGATCGTTGCAGTTCTGTCGCAACGAACCGGGCGGATCATGCCGGCAGGACGATCACCTTGCCGGCGATCCGGCCGGCAGCGGCTTCGGCGTGGAGCGCGGGCAGTTCGGCGAGCGGGATCCGGCGCGTCACCTCGACCGTCAGCGATCCCTCGTCGACGAGCGACACGAGGGTCGACAGGCGGTCGCGGTTCCGCAGGACGAAGACTGTCGCCGAGCGGACACCTCGTGACTCGTCCCCGGGCGTCGGCATCCACGCCGTGGTGCTGACGACCACGCCGCCGTCGCGCACGAGTCCGACGAGCGCCTCGAACTGCTCCGGATCGATCGGCGCGAGGTTGAGGAGGACGTCGACCGGCTCGGAGACCTCGTCGAGCAGGTCGGCGGCCGTGTGGTCCACCACCTCGTCCGCTCCGGCGGCCCGCACGGCCGTCTCGCTGCGCGGGCTGGCCGTCGCGATGACGTGCACCCCGGCGCGCTTGGCGAGCTGGATCGCGTACTTGCCGACGACCCCGCCGGCGCCGACGATCAGGACGCGCTGACCCGACTCGAGACCGCCGTCGTCGAACAGCGCCTGCCAGGCGGTCAGGGCGACCGAGGGGAGGGCGGCGGCGTCCGCGAGCGGGATGGTCGTCGGTGCTGCGACGACGGCGTCCGCCGGTGCGACGACGTACTCCGCCGCGCCGCCGTCGAGCTCCATCGGGAGGAAGCCGATGACCGCGTCGCCGACCGTGAGCCCCTCGACGCCCTCACCGAGCGCGTCGACCGTGCCCGCCACGTCGTAGCCGGGGACGTGGGGGAGTTGGACCGGGATCGGCAGGAAGCCGGCTCGCATGCCGTTGTCGGCCGCGTTGAACGCCGACGCGGCGACGCGAATGCGCACCTGCCCCGCGGCTGGAATCGGCTGCTCGATGTCGCTGTAGTGGAGGACCTCGGGTCCGCCGACCTCGTGGAACTGGACTGCCTGCATGATGCTCTCCTTCGTCAAGTGCTTCGAATTTGAAGCAACTGCCATGACGATAACACTGCTTCGAACTCGAAGCAACACCTAGAATGGATGCATGGCCGACACTCCTGCATCCCTCACCCCGACCGAGCTCGGCGCGTACTTCGCGTTCACCGAGGTGAGCAGCCTCCTGCGTCCGGCGGTCGAGCAGCAGCTTCGCGAAGCGGGGGAGTTGAGCTACGTCCAGTTCCAGTTGCTGGCGCGCCTCGGTGATGCGCCGGACGGTCTCCAGCGCATGACGGATCTCGCCGACGGCGTGGTCTACAGCCGCAGTGGCCTCACCTACCAGGCGCAGTTGCTCGAGCAGCGGGGGCTCATCACCCGCTCGCCGTCACCGGACGACGAGCGCAGCACGGTCGTGGCGATCACGACGGCCGGCCGGGACGTGCTCGCCACAGTGTTCCCTGGCCATATCCAGGCCGTCAGGGATCTGCTCTTCGCGCCGCTCGACGGCGACGATGTCAGCGAGCTCGCCCGCATCCTCGGTCGGGTCAGCGAGCACCTCCGGGCAGCTCCGCCGCGCTCGGCAGGACGTCGCCGGAAGGCGTGAGCGGGATGTTGTAAACCACGCAGCCCTCGGCCGAATCCGACCGAGGGCTGCGTGGGTGATCGTGCCGACTCAGTCGAGCGGGACGCCGAAGTCGCCCGCGATGCCGGCCAGGCCGGTGGTGTAGCCCTGGCCGACGGCACGGAACTTCCACTCCGAGTTGTACCGGTAGATCTCGGCGAACAGCATCGCCGTCTCCTGCGAGGCGTCCTCGGTGAGGTCGTAGCGGACGATCTCCTGCTGGTCCTGGTCCATGACCCGGCAGAAGGCGTCGCGGACCTGGCCGAAGTTCTGGCGGCGGTTGTCGGCGTCGTGGATCGAAACGGCGATGACGATGCGTGAGACGTCGGGCTCCACGGCGCGGAGGTCGATCGTGATCTGCTCGTCGTCGCCGTCACCCTCGCCGGTGCGGTTGTCGCCCTGGTGCACGACCGAGCCGTCGGGCGTCGACATCTGGTTGTAGAAGATGAAGTCCGCAGGGCTGCGGATCTTGCCGTTCTCGGCGACGAGGATGGCGGAGGCGTCGAGGTCGAACGCGACGCCGACGGTCGTGCGCGGGTCCCACCCGAGACCGACCGTGGCGATGGTCAGCCCTGGGCTGGTCTTCGTGAGCGAGAGGTTGTTGCCTTTGGAGAGGCTGAGGCCTGCCATGGGTGTGTTCCTTCGAGAGTGCTCGGTGATGTTCGAACCTCCATCCTGCCCTGTTCCGGCTGAGTTTGGAGTGGGTTGTGGAGGATCGACCAGCCGCCCCACGGCCGCAGCGGTGGTCAGGCGCCGTCCGCTCCGGGGGAGCCGGCCGCCGCGACCTCGTCGAGCGGCAGCTCCTCACGTGCGACCGCTGCTGCGACGTCACCGAGCCGCCGCTGACGGGTGCGTGCGTACTGCCGGATCATCCCGAAGGCCGTGTCCATGTCGACCCCCGCCGCACGGGCCAGATACCCCTTCGCCTGTTCGATGGCGACCCGGCTGTCGAGTGCACGTTGGAGTTGCTCGGTGGCGAGCGTCGCGTTCTCGATCGTCCGCTGCTGGAGGAGGCTGATCGTCGCGACATCGGCCAGCGCCTGGGCGGCTCGGGCGTCGGCACCGTTGAGGGCACCCTCGGTCTCGCGGAACAGGTTCAGTGACCCGACGGTCGTGTCGCGGAGCCGCATGGGGATCGCGTGGACGCCCGCGTATCCGCGTTCTTGTGACGCCTCGGCGAACCTCGGCCAGTGCTCCTGGAGCTCCTCGGCGCTCTCCGCCGTCACCAGGAGACCGCTCGTCACCGCAGCGATACAGGGTCCCTCGCCTGCGTTGAGCTGCATGAGGCCGATGAACTCGCTCCGCTCGCTCGTGGACGCGACGACCTGGAGGACGTCGTCGCGGTCGGCCAGATGGATGGCCCCGGCGGCAGCGTCGAACAATTCGACCGCCCGGTCGACCAGTGTCTGCAGCACGTCGACGACGTCGTAGTCGGCGACGAGGCTGTCGGTGAGGGTCACGAACGTCTCGATGAGCCGTGCTTCGCGCGTGTCGTCCATGGGCGTGTTCGTCCTCATCTGTTGATCAGCGGATCAACCGTAACCGAGGCCGGAGGTCGTCCATGACCGCCGGTGGTCGAGACCCGCTCGTGCGGATTTGCACCGGGTCGCGAGACCGTTCTACGCTGAACGAGCGCTGCCCCAGACCCCGGTTGCCGGATTGTCCGTCCTTTCTGATGATGCCCAGGAGCCTCATGAGCACGCACCCCGTCGGCCTTCTTCTCGCGCGCCGTCGGCGACCTTCGTGGTCGACGAGACCGCCCGTCCCACCGGCGCAGGGCGTCCGATGACGGTCGAACGCAGCAGCGGGTTCCGGAAGACCGGACCCAGCGGGAGAACGCGGGCTGGCGGCACCTCGAGCTACTCCGCGATCCTCGCCGAGGTGAAGTCGGCCGGTCTGCTCCGACGGCGCTACGGCTTCTACTGGACGCTGTTCGCCGTCCTCGTGCTGGCCACGGCCGGCTGTTGGGTCGCCTTCGCGTTCCTCGGTGACTCCTGGCTGCAGCTGGTGGTGGCGGCGGCTCTGGGCGTGCTGTTCACCCAGTTCGCCTTCCTGTCCCACGAGGCCGCGCACCGGCAGGTGTTCGAGTCCCGCGCCTGGAACGACTGGGCGGGTCGCTTCCTCGGGACCTTCCTGGTCGGACTGAGCTACTCGTGGTGGATGAACAAGCACACCCGTCACCACGGCAACCCGAACACGGTGGGCAAGGACCCCGACATCCAGCCCGACACGATCCGCTTCCTGCCGGAGGACGTCGACACCGTGCGGAACCGGGCGGCGAAGATCTTCTACCGCCACCAGGGTTGGCTGTTCTTCCCTCTCCTCACCCTCGAAGGCGTCAACCTGCACTGGCTCGCGATCCGCTCCGTCGTCAGCGGTGTCGGGACGCGGGCCGGCGTGCGCGACCGGGTGATCGAGGGCGTGATGCTCGTCGCACGCTTCGGGATCATCCTCACGGTCGTGTTCTGGTTCCTGCCGTTCGGCATGGCGTGCGCGTTCCTCGGTGTGCAGCTCGCGGTGTTCGGCGTCATGATGGGTGCCTCCTTCGCCCCGAACCACAAGGGGATGCCGACGATCGCCAATGACGCGAACGTCGACTTCTTCTCCCGGCAGGTCCTGACGTCGCGGAACGTGGCCGGCGGATGGTGGGTGTCGTTCCTCATGGGCGGCCTGAACTACCAGGTCGAGCACCACCTGTTCCCCTCGATGCCGCGCCCCGCGCTCAAGGAGGCTCGACGGCTGGTCCGCGACCACTGCGCCGCGCTCGACGTCCCCTATACGGAGACCACCTTGCTACGCTCCTACGGGATCGTCGTCCGCTACCTCAACCGCGTCGGTCTCGGGGCCCGAGACCCGTTCGCGTGTCCGCTCGTCGCCGAGCTCCGCATCCACTGAACCACCATCACCACACGGAATCAGGAACCCAAGCCATGCAGATCATCATCGTGCTCCTCGTCATCTGGGCGATCCTCTCCATCGTCGGCTTCGCACTGAAGGGCCTGCTGTGGCTCGGGATCATCGGCATCGTCCTCATCATCGGCACGATCGTCTTCGGCGCCATCCGGCGCGCAGCCAGCAAGCGCTAACTCGCAGTCGGAAGCCGCCCGGTCGGTTCGGGTACGCTCTGCCAGATGCGGAATCTGGACTGGGACGGCCTGCGCAACCTCAGGGATCTCGGCGGCCTGCCGACACCGCTGTCGTCCACCGGCCTGACAGCGTTCGGGCGGATCGCGCGGGGTCCCCGACGCGAGCTCCTCACCGCTGCAGGGTGGGACGCCGCGATGCGATGGGGGCTGCGGTCCGTGGTCGACCTCCGCAGCGCCGATGAGACCGGAGCGCGCGAAACCGACCCGGGTGTCCGGCCACCAGCCGAGCTGGTGATGACGCTCGCGCCGACCGAGGATCAGACCCATCCGGAGTTCCGCGAGGTGTGTCTTCCGATCCTCGACTCCCCGGAGTACTGGCAGCACAACGTGCGCATCCTGCCGGAGCTCGTCCGCGGTGCGCTGAAGGCGGTCGCCTCATCCGACCCCGGGGTCCTGGTGCACTGCGCAGCCGGCCGAGACCGCACCGGCATGATCAGCGCGCTGCTCCTCGCAAACGCCGGCGTCCCCGATGACGCCATCGTCGACGACTACGCGGCATCGGTCCGTGCCATGGCCGGGACGGCGCCCCACGGCGGCCCGACCCACGACCGCCAGGCCTCCTGGACCTCGGAGCAGGTCGACGTCTTCCTCGACGAGGTGGCGCCCCACGTGCGAGCCTTCGTCGCCGATGCGGACGGTGTCTTCGACACCCTGGGAGTTGACGAAGCATCCCGACAGAGGCTGCGTCAGCTCCTGCTGCCTTGACTGTGCGCGGCCGGCACGTTCGGAGCCGTCCAGCGTGCTGCGAGCAATCGCTAGCCCACAGGTGTCCTCAAAGTCGTACGAGTTTCGGGACGAGAAGTTGGTACACTTGCGCCATGTCGATCTCTTCCGCGATGCCCATCCAGCCGGTGCTGCCCACGTCTGAAGCGCGTACCGAGTTGCCGAACGCGTTGCGCAGGTTCCGCTCCGAGGGTGTGATGGCGCAGCCCATGGTGTTCGGCGGTCACCGTCGTGCCGAGGGCGTCGTCATCCCGTTCGAGCTCTACACGGAGTTGCTGCCTGTGATCGAAGACATCGAGATCGCACACTTGGTGCGCGAGCGCGCTGCCGTTGGTGGGTCGGGGTCCCTGGCTGATGTCGCTCTCGGTCTCGGCCTCGATCCTGACGTCTACCGCTGATGGCGGCGTCCCTCAAGCTGACTGCTCTTCTCCCGGGCTTTCAGCAAGACATCGACGCGCTCCCGGACCTCGCCACGAAGAAGATGGCGCTGGACATGCTCGTCCTCGTCCGGGACGGGAAGATCGCGGGCGTGAAGCTCGACTCGCGGGTCGGCACCGGGGACCTGGGTGATTGTCGCAAGCTCTACTTCGACCCGGACGGATCCGGAAAGCCGAGGTACCGACTCGTCTACCGCTACACGCCGGATGAGATCCACGCCGTCGCAGTCGAGGCTGTCGCCGTCGGGCGGCGTGCGAACCTCGACGCCTATCAGCGGGCCATCGTCAATCTCGGCCGGTGAAGGCCGAACTGCGGCGCGGGTGAGGAGCTGCCGGTTCGCCATCGCCTCTTTGGAGACGGCTCCACAGTGGCGGGGACGGCACCCCACAGCGGCCCGACCCACGACCGCCAGGCGTCGTGGACGTCGGAGCAGGTCGACGCCTTCCTCGACGAGGTGACCCCGCACGTGCGGGCGTTCGTCGCCGATGCGGACGGGGTCTTCGAAACAGTCGGCGTCGACGAGGCGGCCCGGAGGGAATTGCGTCTGCTGTTGCTGCCGTGACGGGCGATGCCCGGCTTCTCGCGGGAGAATGAGCCATGCAGACGCGCTCAAAGATCCTCAAGCGGCTCGGTCTCGCCCAGCAGAGCTCCACGATCGTGAAGCTGAACCGGGTGTCCGCCCCGGACGAGACCCTCGATGGGTTCGTCGTCGCCATCGGTCACAAGTGGGTGCTCGTCGCACCGATAGCCACAGGAGGGTTCTTCGACGGCTACACGGTCATCCGCGTCCGCGAGATCGCCAGAGTCCGGTTCGATCGATCGTTCCAACGCCGTTTCTCCGAAACTCGACCCGAGTGGCCCGTGAACCCTCCGCCCGGTCGGCCGACGCCCGATCTGGACTCGACCCGCGGCATGTTGCGGTCGTTCCTCGCGGAGGGAGTCCTCTGCGCGCTCGAACGCCGGAACAAACCCGACCTCCTGTGGGTCGGTGTGCCCGCCGAACTGAGACGTCGCTGGTTGTATCTGCTCGAGGTTCGATCTGATGCGACGTGGCACGCCGGCCCGTTGGGCTATCGACTCCGGACCATCACCCTCGTCCGCACGGGTGATCAGTACTTGCGTGCGCTGGCCGCCGTGGCTGGGCCCGCGCCCGTCGAAGACGGCTCGTCCTGGTGGTCTCCTCCCGAGCAGGGGTGACCGGACCGGACGAGAGTGATCGGACGGTCCTCACAAGGGCGGTTCCCGGTCCGCGCCGAGACACGCGCGCCGGCCCGCCTCACGGCTCGTCGTCCCAGGGGACCGGCGTCGTCGTGCCCGACTGCACGTCGCTGCGGAGGATCGCGTAGGCGACCGAGGCGAGCGGACGTCCGCCGTCGACGGGCCAGCCCTCGCGGTAGTGGGCCTCCTTCACCCAGCCGGCCCGACGGAAGGCACGACGCATGGCGACGTTGTCCTCGCGGGTCTGCCCTTCGAGCTTGCGGACCGACGGGAACCGCCCGAACACCTCGTTGACGATGACCGGCAGCACCGCTGTTCCGATCCCGCGCCCTCGTGCGTTTTCGGCGAGCCGCAGGTCGATCAACGCCGTGTCCTCCTCCAGATCCTCGAGGGTGACGACTCCCACCACCTCACCGTCTGCGAGTACCCAGCATCCGAAGGCGCCGGGCCCGTCGACGACGCCGGCCACCAGGCGTGCACGCGCATCCTCAGTTGTCGGTCGCGGCCGCACGTGGAAGGGGAACTCGTGAGTGCTCAAGAACTCGACGAACGCGTCGTCGTCCCGAGGGCGCTCGATGGGTTGCAGGCTCAGCTGTGACATCCGCCCAGTATCGCAAGGACACCACGGCGAGCTTGCGCAGGATGGCCGAGACGTGGACGCTCGCCCTCTTCGCGCTGAGGAACCGGCGCTCATCGATCTGACGAAGGTGACGCCGCACGTGCGAGCCTTCGTCCCCGACGGCTACGGGGTCTACCGCGGTAGCGCTGCGAACCGCTCCGTCTTGTCCGTCGGTCCGAGGACCAGGAGGCGCTGGCCGGCGGTGAGGATCGTGTCGCCGGTCGCATAGGTCCACCGGTCGTCGTGCCGGACGGCGACGACGGTCACGCTGAACCGGTCGCGGATGCGCGCTGCGGTCAAGGTCTGCCCGACGACCTCGGCCGGTGCGGTCGTCTTGGCCATGACGAAATCCTTCTCGACGGCCAGGAAGTCGAGCATCCCGCCGCCGCGGACGAGGTGCGCCACGCGACGCCCCATGTCGGACTCGGGGTAGACGACGTGCTCGACCCCGATCTGCTCGAGGATGAGCCCGTGCTGCTCGCTGACGGCCTTCGCCCAGATGCTCGTGGTGCCGCGGCGCTTCAGGAGCGACGCGGTCAGGATGCTCGCCTGCAGGTCGGTGCCGATGGCGATCACGACCCGGTCGAACTCGTCGATGCCGAGCTGGTCCAACACGCCCTCACGGGTGGTGTCGGCACGCACCACGTGGGTGAGGACGCCGTTCAGCGACTGGACGATGTCCTCGTCGGTGTCGATCCCGAGGACCTCGGTGCCCGATTCGACGAGCTCGGTGGCGAGGGCGCGCCCGAACCGTCCGAGGCCGATGACGACGACGGACTCGACGCCGCGCTGACGCTTGTTGCTGAACGGTCTAGCCAATGATCGGACGCTCCTTCGGGAGTTCATACAGACGGGTCTCGGTCCGAAGCGCGAGCGCGGAACCGAGGGCGATGGGGCCGATGCGGCCGACGAACATGAGGACCACCAGGATCAGCTGCGCGGCGACCGGGAGAGAGGCGGTGATGCCGGTGGAGAGTCCGACCGTCGCGTAGGCGGAGATGACCTCGAACAGGACGCGGTCGAGGCTGTAGTCGGTCATCAGCATGATCGCGGCCGTTGCGCCGACGACGAGGCCGACGGACAGGAGCGCGACGGTGATGGCCTCCCGGTGCGTCGACCGCGGGAGACGCTTGCCGAACATGTTCACCGCCGCACCGCCGCGCAGCTCGGTCACGATGATGAAGAACAGCACCGCGAAGGTGGTGATCTTGAGTCCGCCGGCGGTGCTCGCCGGGCCACCGCCGATGAACATGAGGATGTCGGTGACGAGCCACGTGACCGGGTGCATCTGACTGACGTCGAGGTTGTTGAACCCGGCGGTGCGGGGGAGGACGCCGGCGGTGAACCCCGCCAGCAGCCGGTCGGCCGGAGCGAGCGCACCGAGCGTCGCCGGGTTCGACCACTCCAACGCGGTGATGAACCCGCAACCGAGGACGAGCAGGATCACGGTGCCGACGACGACGGTCATCGTGTTCAGCGTCCACCGCGAGGGCGTTCGGAACCGCCGTCGGAGTTCCAGGATCACGCCGAATCCGAGCCCGCCCAGGATGACCGCCCCGCAGATGGTCAGCGAGATCCACGGGTCGGTCGCGTACCCCATGATGCTGTCGCTGAACAGGGCGAAGCCGGCGTTGTTGAAGGCCGACACCGCGTGGAACACCCCGTACCAGATCGCATCGCCCGGTGCCCAGTTGTAACCGATCATCCAGCGCAGGGCGAGGATGATCGCGCAGAGGGCCTCGACGCCGAGCGCGATGAGGATGACGCCGCGCAGGACCCGGCGCACGTCGCCGATCGCCAACGTGTGGGTCTCACTGACCGCGGTGAGCCGCGTCCGCAGACCGAGCCGCCGGGCGACGAGTAGACCGAGAAGTGTCGCGAACGACATCACCCCGATGCCGCCGATCTGGATGAGCGCGAGGATGACGGCATGCCCGAACGGCGTCCAGAACACCGGGGTGTCGACGATGATGTGGCCGGTGACGCAGATGGCGCTCGTCGCGGTGAACAGCGCCTCGATGAGGTTCGCGCCGCCCGGGCCGGTCTTCGAGATGGGAAGCATCAGGAGCAGGGTGCCGACGAGGGTCGCAGCCCCGAACGCGATCGAGATGACCTGGACGGGACGCGCTGCGGCGAGTTGCCCACGGCGGCGGGCTCTGCCGCCGGCCGACCTCGATCCGTCTCTCGCCACCCGAGAACCATAGCGGCCAGTGCGGCTCGTCGGTGATGCGGACCGATGTCGCGCGTGCTCCGGATGACGATGCGGTCATCAGTACAGATGCTTGGAGCGCCCGGCTATCCACAGAGCGCAACGGGCCACGCGACACCCGGCTCCGTGATTACGCTGATGCCCGACAGGACCCTTTCGCCCTGTCGGGGTTCCCGGCCGGCTTCCCCTCGATTCCGGCCGGGACCCACTTCACCGCCAGGCGGACGTCAAGGCCCGTCGGCGTGGCCGGCGCTCGCCGCGAGCAATCCGCTCGCTCCGGCGACCATCGCGGCCTCGGTCCGGGTCGCCACACCGAGCTTCCGCAGGATGGCCGAGACGTGGACGCTCGCCGTCTTCGCGCTGATGAACAGGCGCTCGCCGATCTGACGGTTGCTCAGGCCTTCCGCGATGAGCTGCAGCACCTGGCGCTCCCGGGCGGTCAACTCGATGGAGCCGCTCGTGCCACGCGCTCGGGGGCGGCCGTCGAGGTTCAGCGACGCTCGCTCCGCCAACGCCCGCGCACCGTCGAGCACGAGGCCGGCACCGAGCGTCGTCGCCTCGGCGACCGCGACGACGAGCGTGTTCTGTGCGCCGGAACGATCACCGGCGGCCACGCGCGCCTCAGCCAGTCGGAGCGCCGTGTAGGGCGCGAGCGCGGCCGGTGCGAACGGACGCTCGGCCATCGCACGAGCCGCCTCCCACGCACCGACGTCGTCACCGGTGCCGTCCGGCCCGCCGAGTTCGGCGTCGACCAGCGCGCTCCACAGCGGTGCGGTCGGCCAGAACCGCTCCTCGGCGAGCAGTGCCCGCCAGCGTTCCTCCAGTTGCCGGAGCTGATCGTCGTCGACACCCGCGAACGGGCCGGACGCCACGTCGAGGGTGCCGGTGGCCAGCGCGACACGGACCCGAGCCAGGACGCGGGCCGCGTCCGCCAGCGCCGGCAGGTCGTACGCCGGCATCGGGCGGTGGTCCGTTGCATCGAACACGCCGACCCCCGCCGGCGACCAGGCCCCGGCGAGGTCGCCGGCCGCCAAACCGACCTGCATCACAACACGGGCGACGCCGAACCTCGTCTGCACCTCCAGGCCGGACAGGGAGAGCATTCCCTTCCGCCACCGGCGGTACATGGTCGCCGCGCTCTCGGTGTCGCCTCGCCAGAGGGTGAGCAGGATCAGCGACTGGCGGAGGTACACCGAGAACGCGAGCGGCGGCTGCAGCGCCAGGGCCCGATGCACACGCTCCTCCGCTTCGTCCCAGCGTCCGAGCGCCACCAGCGGGTCGACCGCGTTCGACGACAGGATGAGGCCCGAGCTGCGCTCGACACCCAGCTCCTTCGCCCGTGCGACGCCTTCCAATGCCGACGCGAGCGCCTCCTCGTACGAGCCGAGCAGGTTCGCCATGTCGGACGCGTTCACCCGGTACCGGAGCAGGGCGCTGCCGTCGCCGTCCGCCAGCGTCTCAGCGGTCGCGAGCATCCTGCTGCCGCTCTCCAGGTCACCGTGGTGGATGCGCGCGATCCCACCGATGTTCGCGGCGACCGAGGCGTTCCGCGCGGAACCGGTGCGGACGGCCTCCCGAGCGGCCTCGTCGGCGTACTCGATCGCCCGCTCCAGCCGCCCGATGATCATGTGCCGCGCGCCGAGACTCGTCAGCAGCACACCACGCAGATCGCCGGGGGTGCCCGGCGGGACCCGGTCGAGCGCTTGTTCGAGGAGGTCCACCGAGCCTGGTCGCCCGAGGTTGGCGAGGTAGAAGGCCTTGTCGCGGAGGAGCTTGGCCTGGTCGAGGTCGTCGCGGTCCTCGGGCGTCGCGAGCACCTCGTCGACCATGGCGATCGCCCGGTCCGTCCAGCCGGCGTTCCGCAAGGCGCTCGCCGTCCGTCGCATGAGTTCCGAACGCGAGCGGCCGACGAGTGCCGCGGCATCGGGGACCTGGTCCCAGATCTCCAGGAGACGCTCGCCGAGCTGCGACTCCGTGCTGTACGCGTATGCAGCGTGAGCCTGCTCCATGGCGCGCACGGTCGCGGGGAAGGCCCGTCCGAAGTCGCGGGCGAGCATCCAGTGGTGCGACACCGCCGCAGCGACCGGCTCACCACCGACGCCTGCCTCCAGCGCCTCGGCGAACCCCGCGTGGAACCGGCTCCGTTCGCCGGGCAGCAGATCGTCGTGGATCGCCTCCCGGACCAGTGCGTGTCGGAACTCGTACGTGGTCGCGTCCGCGACGAGGACGTTCGACCCGATCGCCTCCCGCACACCGGTGTCGAGAGCGTCGGGGCCGCCCGTGAACACCCGCTCCAGGAGGGCGTGCTCGACGCAGACGCCGCCGGCCGAGATCACGCGCAGCAGCTGTTGGGTGGTGGGCGCGAGTCGCTCGTAGCGCGCGAGCAGCAGTTCGCGGAGCGTGTCCGGGAGCTCGTCGCCCTCGCCGTCGCGGTCCTGGTCGAGACCGAGCAGCTCCTCGACGAAGAACGGGACGCCCTCGCTCCGCGCGTACACGCTGTCGATCGATACCGTGTCGAGCGACGTGCCACGGATGGCGATCGCCTGGCGGAGCACGTCGCTGCGGCTCAACCGTTCGAGACTGTGCCGCTCGACGCGCCTCGTGCGGTCGAGCTCGGCGAGGAACCCGCGCAACGGGTGTCCGCGGGAGACGTCCTCGCTCCGGAACGTGAGCAAGATCATCACGCGATCGCAGGTGAGGGCACGGACGAGGAACGCGAGCAGGCTGAGCGTCGCGCCGTCGGCCCAGTGGACGTCCTCGACGACGACCACGACCGGCCGGTCGCGGGAGAGCGCCTCGAACAGCACGGCGACGGTCTCGTGGAGCCGCCCGACGCCGCCCTCCCGCTGATCCTCCGCATCGGGACCGAGTGTCGGCAGCAGCGTCGCGAGGGAGGCCTTGCCCGGGCCCGCGGCCTCCAGCACCGCGTCGCGCCCGCGCTGCCCGACGAGGTCCTTCATGAGGCCGAGGACCGGTGCGTAGGGTGCAGCGACGTCACCGAGGTCCACGCACTGGCCCGTGATGACGAGCGCCGACGATCGGACCGACCGCGTGAACTCGGTGAGCAGGCGCGTCTTGCCGATACCGGCCTCGCCGCTCAGGACCACACTGCGTGACTCGCCGGCGGCGACGGCGTCGAACACGGCCTGCAGCGCGCTGAGGTCGGAGGCGCGCCCGATCATCGTCGGGCTGGTGGTGGGCAGGCTCACCACTCCATGGTCCCACCCTCGTCGGAATCGGCCGCGGCCTCCTCGAGTCGTCGCTCCCGGTGGCGACGCTCCCCCTCGAGGTCCCGCTGGAGCTCCTGCTCGATGAACCGTCTCGTCTCGACGGATGTGAACGGGCTGTGACTGGCACTCGTGATCAACATGGTTCCTCCGCTGCGCACGGTGCTCGTGTCCGTGCTCGACCACTCACGTTCCTCGCTGAGGCCCGATGCCTACCTCGGGCATCTGCCCTAGTTCCGTTGAAAGCGCGTCGCTGTGGAGTCGTAAGACGGGTTCGCACCGCTCGATGGCGTACGGTTGCCGTTCGCGCACCATGACCTCATTGAGGACATCACGATGGAAAGCAGCACTCTCACGCTCGGCGGGCTCGTCTACGACCTCGACCCGAGCACGATCATCACCACCCTGAAGGACACGATGGAGCGCACCGCGCTGTCCGGGGGCGGTTTCGTCGACCTGGACGTCGTCGGCGAGGACCTCGCGAGCGTCTTCGTGAGCCCTGGGACGTCGATCTACTTCACGACCAACGACGTGTCCGAGTTGACGCACGTCGACCTCAGCCCCACGGAAGCGCTCGACTGGGAGTTGGGGTTCTACGGCCTGTGATCGCCGGCCTGTGATCCGTGGCGGCGGCGATGGGGAGCACTCCCCATCGCTCTTCTGGTGCGGGCGCTCATAGGGTCGGTGTCGGCCCGGAGCGGGCCAGAACCGGAAGGCCGCAGTGAGCACCACCACGATCGACCGCACGTACCTCAACCGCGCGGTGCGAGGGCGCACCGCCCTGGTGATCATCCTCGTCTTCCTCACGGCCGTCGCAGGGTTCATCGGGTTCGGGAACGTCAAAGACCTCGCCGCCGACCTCACTGCGAGCTACACGACGACCACCGGGCAGGTGGTCGACGAGGGGACGGAGCGGGTGCTCGAAGGGTCCCGCCGCAGCAAGCACTGGGAGGAGTACCGCACCGTCACGGTGACGTACGACGTCCCGGGTACGGTCGGGTCCGACGAGATCCGCAGCGACACGATCCAGGTCGGCGACACGCTCGACGTGTGGGTGCGCGACCAGACCGGCGAGGTGGCGCTGGAGGCGCCGGCCGGACCCGACTTCTGGCAGTGGTTCTGGGCGGTCACGATGTCGCTCCTGACCCTGCTGCTCGCCTGGTGGCTGCTCGTCGCCGTGCGCAACAGCGTGCGTCTGCTCGCATTCCGTCCCGACACCCGGCGGCCCGACTTCGTGTTCGCGCTCAGTGGCGTCTCGGCGAGTGCCTCCGGCCGGAACGGCAAGCGGCAGCTCCTGGAACTGTCCGGCCTGATCGAGTCCAGCGCTGACGGCGAACGGGTCGGCCAGCGCGCCCAGCTCATGGCACCGGAGCAGCACACCCCGGCGGTGCCCGGCTTCCCGCCGCGGATCCTCGGCTACCGCGTGAGCCAGGGGGCGGTCGACGGGATCGTCGTCCTGCACCTGCCCGACGCCGACGCATGGTGGGTGGCGACGCTGACCTTCCCCGCGAACTCCACCGCGGCGGTGACCGCCTCGCGAGCGGATGATCCTCGGTAGGAGGAGTCCTCAGCCCGCGTTCGCGCGCAGGTAGGTCTCGAGGTCCATCGGTGGGACACCGGTGACGTCCTCGATCGACGGGCTCACCTCGGCCATCACGCCACTGCCGATGGCCGTGTACGTACTCACCCAGGCGTCGACCTCCCAGTCGGGTGCGCCGTAGGAGGCTCGCGACGCGTAGGCCTCCTCGATGGTCTCGTCGTGGAAGGTGACCTCGCGATGGCGGACGCGACCGATCGTGGCGGCGACCTCGGCCATCGAGAGCGCCTCCGGTCCGGTGAGGTCGTAGGTGCGACCGGCGTGGGACGCCGGGTCGACGAGGATCGCCGCGGCGGTCCGTGCGATGTCGGCGCGAGCGACGAAGGAGGCGCGACCGTCCCCGGCCGGCCCGCGGATGACACCGTCCTCACCCACGAGGGCCTCCATGAAGTCGAGGTAGAAGCCGTCGCGCAGGAACGTCCACCGCATGCCGGACGATCGGATGTGCTCCTCGGTCGCATGGTGGTCGCGCGCCAGCGTGAACACGGCATCCGGTGCCGCCGCAGCGAACGAGGTGTACACCAGGTGCTGCACGCCTGCGGCGGCGGCCGCATCGATGAACGACCGGTGCTGGTCGACCCGGTCGGCGCTCTCGGAGCCCGACACCATGAACAGGGTGTCGACGCCCTCGAGTGCCGCGCGGGCAGCGTCCTGGTCCGTGTAGCTGAACGGGTGCACGGTGCTCTGCGGGTGCCGCGGCGCCTTCGCCGGGGTGCGCACCAGCAGACGCTGCGGGATCCCGCGAGCGGCGAGATCGTGCGCCACCAGGCCGCCGAGCACACCGGTCGATCCGGTGACGGCGATGGGTCGGGGTGTGCTCGGGCTCACAAGGTTCCTCTCACAGGGCTAGGGGCGGACGCGGACGCTGCGCCCCTCGAGGGAGACGACGTCGTCGAGCTGCAACTGCCGGCCGCGTCGGCGATCGATCTCGCCGTTGACCCGCACCGCGCCGTCGGCGATCGCCGCTTTCACGTCTCCGCCGGAGTCGAGCAGACCGGCGAACTTCAGGAACTGCCCGAGTCGGATGCCCTCGCCGCCGATCGGGACGTCGGTGATCTGTGTCGGGTTCGTCATCCCCGAATGCTAACAAGGATGCGGCGGCTGGACCGGCGGACAGGATGTGGCTGTACCCTCAGCGGTACCGGGTCACCGTGACTCGCAAAGGAGCACCATCATGGGCGAGAAGTCAGCACGGAAAGAAGGCGGCAAGACCGCACCGGCGAAGACGCTGAAGGAGAAGCGCACCGCCAAGGCCGACAAGAAGGCCGGCAATGCGCGTTCGGAGAACACCGACGCAGTCACGCGGGTCAAGAACCGCTAGTCCTGATCAGCGGCCCGTCGCGGTCGGTGATGCGCTCAGGCGTCTGTCCCCTCACGGAGACGGGCGCCTGTTCTGGTCTTCGCCGTCAGTGCCGCGATCCGCCCAGGTGTCGACGTCCACGGGCCGGCGGTGGGGAGCAGTCCCCATTGAGCCGTGGTCGCGGCGTGCCCCAAGCTGGACCCTGAGAGCAACAACCGTCGATCAGGGGGAGTATCACCATGGGGCACACACACCGGCAGCGCATCATCCGCACCTCGGCAGCGGCCTTGGCCGTTCCTGCACTGCTGCTCCTGAGTGCGTGCGGGAGTTCCGGCGGCGAGATCGGCGACGAGGTCAGGATCTCGGAAGGCATGATGACGGTCACGTCGATCGAGCAGCGGACCGCTGAGGACGTCGCGGATCTCAAGCTCGACGAACTCGCCGGCCAGACGCCCTACTTCGTGACGTACGAGGTGGCCTTCAACGACGGCTCGGACGGCGACCTCAACGAGAACTTCTGGAAGGCCAAGGCGTCGGACGGTGAGGCATCGCCCATCAACGTCCTCAACTTCGGTGGGGATTTCGACTGCACCGGTCTCGGCGAGGTGTCCGACGGCAAGGCGGAAGGGTGCCAGCTCATCATGGTGCCGGAGGGTGCGACGCTCGAGTCGGTCTCCTTCGGTGGAGCGGGCACGTGGCGCGCGCCGAAGGCGGAGTGATGCCGAGGCGCTGACCACTCACGCGCGGGCAGGGCATCCCGCTATCGTCGTGAGATGTCCGACCTCAGCCCTGGCGACGACGCGCTCGAGCTCGCCCGCCTGCTCATCTCGATCGACTCCGTCAGTCCGAGCCTCGTCCCAGGGGCTCCCGGTGAAGGACGGATCGCGGCGGTGATCGCGCAGCGACTCGAGGGCGCCGGGTTCTTAGTCGACCTCATTCCCGCGCAGGAGGACCCGCAGCGCGTCAGCGTCGTGGCCGTGCACGCGGGATCGCAGCCGGGGCCGACGGTCGTGTTCAACGGCCATCTCGACACCGTCGGGGTCGAGGGCATGGTCGACCCCTTCACCCCCCGGATCGCGGACGGCAAGCTCTTCGGACGCGGCGCCAGCGACATGAAGTCCGGCCTGGCGGGGTTGATCGTCGCCGCGGAGCGACTCGCCGCGGCCGACCACCCCGGCACCGTCGTCTTCACGGGCGTCGCCGACGAAGAGGACGCGAGCGTGGGGGCCGCAGCCGTCCTCCGACACCTCGCCGATCGTGGTGTGACGGCGGACGTGTGCCTCATCGCCGAGCCCAGCTGGCTGGACCGTGTAGCGGCGCACCGGGGGTACGCGGTCGTCGAGGTCACGCTGCAGGGGACGGCCGCGCACTCGTCACAGCCCGGTCTGGCCATCGATGCGATCCGCGCCCTCGGCGCGCTGCTGCAGGAGGTGGAGCGGGCCGACGACGAGCTCCGCAGACGACCCGCGCACTCGCTGCTCGAGTACGGCTCGTTCACCGCGACCGTGGTCCGGGCGGGGAGCGCTCCGTTCACGATCGCCGCCGACGCGACCCTCGTCATCGAGCGACGCACGCTGCCGGGTGAACGCGCTGAGGATGCCCTCGTCGAGGTCCAGGCGATGCTCGACGCGGTCGCCGCGAGGACGCCTGGTCTCCGCACGGGCGCTCGGCTGACCCATCAGCGCGAGGCCTGGGAGGCCGACGAGCATGGGCCGGCTGCGCGGTTCGCCGGTGTCCTCGAGGCAGAGCTCTTCCGGGACGCGGAGGCCGCACCGGCTGCGGTCGGAGCGCCGTATTGGATGGAGTCGGTGCTCTGGCAGGCGGCGGGGATCCCGACCGTCGTGTGCGGACCCGCCGGCGGCGGACTGCACGCCGCGGAGGAATGGGTCGACCTCGACCAGCTCCGGCGGTTCCCCCAGGCGGTCATCGCCGCGACCCGCGACGCCCTGTCCGGATCGAGTGCGGCGTGACGCCCGGTGGACCCGACCGCATCGCGGTGATCGGGCCGGGCGCGATCGGCACCGTGGTCGCCGCAGCGCTCCACGAACAGGGACGGACGCCGTTCATCGCGGGGCGGTCGAAGCGGGCGGAACTCCAGCTCCAGGTCGACGACGGGACGGTGACGGTCCCCGGGCCGGTGGTCACGGATCCAGCCGAGTCTCCAGGCACCGTGGACCTCGTGTTCCTTGCGGTCAAGGCGACCCAGACGGTTGCCGCTGCGGACTGGCTCGCCGCGCTGTGCGGCCCGGAGACGGTCGTGTGCGTCCTGCAGAACGGTGTCGAGCAACGCGAGATGGTGGAGCCACTCGTCCGGGAGGGAACGGTCGTCCCCGCGGTCGTGTGGTTCCCGGCCACCCGTGAGCCCGGCGGTCCGGTCACCCTGTTGAGCCCGCCGCGCCTGTCCCTGCCGGAGGCACCCGGTGCCGTCGTGGTCGAGGACGCGTTGCGAGGCTCCCGCTGCGCCGTCGAGGTCTCGACCGACTTCACGACCCTCGCCTGGCGGAAGCTGCTGCAGAACGCCGCCGCCGGACTCATGGCGTTGACCGGACGCCGATCCGGCATGTACCGGCGCGATGACATCGGCCGCTTGATGCTCGGCTACCTCGAGGAATGCGCCGCCGTCGCGCGCGCGGAGGGTGCGCGGTTGACCGACGACGAACCTCGGCGGCTCCTCGACCAGTTCCGTGCCGCTCCGGTCGACCGCGGGACGTCGATCCTCGCCGACCGCGAACAGGGGCGACCGCTCGAATGGGACGTCCGCAACGCGGTGATCCAGCGGCGGGGGAGCGTGCACGGCATCCCCACGCCGATCAGCGACGTCATCGTGCCGTTACTCGCCGCGGCGAGCGATGGACCCGGCTGAACCGCCGGCGGTGGTGGGATCGAGCGCTTCGATAAGGTCGAAGGCATGCTTCGTCTGATCGCCTTCGCGGCTCTCGGTGCTCTGCTCGGCGGCGTCATCGTGATCACCGTCGGTCCGCCCGACGTCGGGTACGCAGTCGCCGGTGTCGCACTCCCCGTCTTCATCATGACCTCGGTGCTCACGCTCGTGGCCCGGTCGGTGGGTAACGCCGTCGGTGCTTCGCCTCAGGCCGTCCAGCAGGCCAAGGACGCTCGTCGGCTCGGGGTCGCCCGCATCGACGCCCTGCGTCAGACCGGCACCCAGATCAACGACCAGCCGCTGTGCGAACTCGACCTGACCGTCCAGCCGCTCCACGGAGCGGCGTTCGCGAGTACGATGCGCACCGTCGTCCCGGTGACCGCCATCCCGATGTTCCAGCCCGGCACGGAGCGTGATGTCGCCATCCTGCTCGACGGCGGGCCGGAGGTAGCCTTCATCGACGCCGGCGAGCTCGCTCCGGCGGAGCGGTCACGCCTCCGTGTGCCGCCACGCGGATCAGTTCCGTTCCTCCCCGTCGAGCCGCACCGGCGCATCGTCGACGGACGGCGACGCGGACCGTTGCTCGGCGTCGGCCGGGCCGGTCGTCCCGGCCGCATCGCCCTGTTCGCGATCGTCGCCATCGCGGCAGCGGCCATCGTGGTCGTGCCGTACCACCAGTCCGTCGCGCAGGCGATCGTGGCCCTCGAGGACGGACGCCTCCGACCCGACCTCCGTCGTCCGGAGGCGCTCGCGGAGGCGCAACGGGCGCTCCAGGAGGCGATCGGTCATGATCGTGTGGTGTCGATCACGGTCGCCGCCGACTTCGTCATCGTCCAGGCGCCACTCACCGTGGGGGACACGATGACCGATCGGTGGGAGTACCGGTATGGCCAGGTCACCAACGACGGCGCGGCGAGCATCCAACCCGAATCGGCGGCCGAGCAGTTCTCCTGGTCGGACGTCGCGCTCGACCGCGTCTGGACGCTGATGCAGGACGGTGCCGAACAGGTCGACCTCCCCGTCGGTGACGCGCTCGCCTACCTGGTCCGCTCGACCGACACCGACGTCGACAGCCCCACCTTCGCCCGCTCGGCCGGACCGCCGCAGATCACGTTCAGTATCGGTGACGACTACGGTTCCACCTCGTTCGTCGCCGATGCGGACGGCTCGGGCCTCACCGCGCGCTGACGTCCGCGGCCGCCGGTGCGCTGCGTTCTGTGGTCAGCCCGGGTCAGGTCGAGGGGTACGGCTTCGTGCTCGGATCGCGGGTGCTGGATTTCGCGTTCGGGAAGGCCTTCATGAGCCGCCCGAGTGTGGCGAGTCGAGCGAAGTCCCCTGTGGATCGGCGTTCCTCGATGGTCTGCTCGAGCTGGATGACACCCCGCTCGATGCGGTCATGGGTCTGGGCGAGGGTCCCGGAGACCTCTGCGAGCACCGGGCGCAGCTTGGCCAAGGTGGTGATCGAGTGGGCGGCATCGACCAGGAGGATGCCGATCAGGGCCCAGGCGACCGCGATCGCGACGTCATGGGGGATCGCGACCAGGAGGCGCACGAGCGGCGGGTGGATGACGTAGATGAGGAGGACCCCGAGCAAGCCGAACAAGAGCGAGTTCTCGAGGCAGATCCGCCCCTGGAGATTGAAGCGTCGCGGACTGTAGTCCCAGAGCTTGATGTGGAACGCCTTGTCGAGGACGAGGTGGGTGACGAACTCGAGCGTGCTGGTGATGGCCACGCTCGCGATGAACACGAGGAACGGATTACTGACGTACGGGTATACGAGCAGGATGAGCGCGATCGCCCCGAACCCGTAGATCGGAACGGTCGGCCCGGTGAGGAATCCGCGGTTCTGCAGGGACCGCTCCCGCACGAGGACGTACAGGACTTCGGCGATCCAACCGAGGAAGGCGTAGACGGCCAGGAACAGGAACAGCATGCTGATCGTGTACATCGCGGGTGCGCCTTTCCGTTCCTGGGGCGACAGCCGTCTGATGACGATGGGCGCACGATGGGTGCGGCGGTGATCGCTGCCGCGTGACGATCACCCTAGTACGATTCGAGACACGTTCGAACAGCTTCGGGAGGCGTGCATGCGTACAGGTCTGAGTGCCACCGAGGTCGCCGAACGTGTCGCGGCAGGGCGCACGAACGCGTTCACCCAGGAGACCAGTCGGAGCGTCTGGAGCATCGTCCGCGCGAACGTGCTCACGCTCTTCAACGGCATCATCCTCGCGTGTTTCCTCGTGCTGCTCGCAATCGGCCGGTGGCAGGACGCGCTCTTCGGATTCAGCGCGATCGCCAACGCCGTGATCGGCAGCGTCCAGGAGTTCCGGGCGAAGCGGTCGCTCGACCGGCTGGCGTTGCTCAACTCGCCGAGTGCCCGCGTCCTCCGCGACGGCGTCGAAGCGGACATCGAGGTCGGCGACGTCGTGATGGACGACCTCATCGTGCTGCGGGCCGGTGACCAGGTGCCCGCCGATGCCCTCGTCGTGGAGACGCACGGCTTGCAGGTCGACGAGTCGATGTTGACCGGCGAGTCCGACGCCGTCGAGAAGTCGGTCGACGACCGCGTCCTGTCGGGCTCGACCTTCGTCGCGGGGGAGGGCTGCGCGGTCGTCGACCGCGTGGGTGCCGACTCTTTCGCGAACTCGCTCTCCACCGAGGCCAAACGCTTCTCCCTCATCGCCTCCGAGCTCCGGTCGTCGATCAACCGGGTCTTGAAATGGGTGACGTGGATCGTCGGGCCGGTCGCCCTCCTGGTCCTGAACGCGCAGATGAACGCGGTCGGGGGCTGGTCCGATGCGACGTCGAGCGGGGCCTGGCGTGACGCGGCCACCGCCACGATCGCGGCCATCGTGGCGATGGTGCCGTTGGGGCTCGTGCTCATGACGAGCATCTCCTTCGCCGCGGGGGCGGTGAAACTCGCCCGCAAACAGGTGCTCGTGCAGGAACTGCCAGCGGTCGAGGCGCTCGCCCGGGTGGATCTCATCTGCCTCGACAAGACCGGCACGCTCACGCAGGGCGACATCGTCTTCGACGCGGTCCACCCGATCCGGGAGCAGGCCGGCTGGGAACGAGTGCTCGCCTGGTACGGCGTGCAGAGCGACGCGAACGCCACGGCTCGGAGTCTCACCGCTCGGTTCACCGATCAGCCGGAGGTGGCGCCGACGGATCGGATCGCGTTCTCGTCCGCTCGCAAGTGGAGCGCCGTCGTGTTCCCCGACGGCATGTGGATCCTGGGTGGCCCCGAGATGGTCTTCCCGGCCACGACGGACGACGCCGGCCGCCGCGAGTTGGCCGCGGAGGCGGAACGGCTCGCGGCGACCGGCCGCCGCACCCTCGTCCTCGCCCACGGAACGCCCACCACCGATGAGACCGTCCCGCATGACGCCGTGCCCGTCGCGCTGTTGACCTTCCGGGAGGACATCCGTCCGGACGCCGCCGAGACCCTCGCCTACTTCGCGGCCCAGGAGGTCGGCGTGCGGATCATCTCGGGCGACAACCCGCAGACGGTCGCGGCGATCGCCCGGGACGTCGGCCTCGATGCGCCGAGTGGCTTCGACGCGCGGAACCTCCCGGACGATGACGACGCGCTCCTCCGGGTGCTCGACGAGCACCTCGTGTTCGGGCGGGTCACACCGGATCAGAAGCGACGGATCGTCGTCGCGCTGCGCAGGGCCGGCCATACGGTCGCGATGACGGGGGACGGGGTGAACGACGCGCTGGCGATCAAAGAGGCCGACATCGGCATCGCGATGAACTCGGGCGCGGCCGCGACGAAGGCCGTCGCGCGCCTCATCCTGCTCGACGGTCGGTTCTCGCACCTGCCGTCGGTCGTCGCGGAAGGACGGCAGGTCATCGCGAACATCGAGCGCGTCTCGATGCTGTTCCTCACCAAGACCGCGTACGCGACGTTCCTGGCGATCGTGTTCGGCATCCTCATGCTCCCCTTCCCGTTCCTCCCACGGCAGCTGTCCATCTCGGACGGACTCACCATCGGACTCCCGGCGTTCTTCCTGGCGCTCCTGCCCAACGCCCAGCGGTACATCCCCGGTTTCCTGCGCCGATCACTGAGCTTCGCCGTGCCCGCCGGCCTGGCGGTGACGCTCGGCATCACGGCCTATGCGCGCCTCGCGGCAGGGCTCGGTGTCCCGGAAGCGGAGGTCCGGACCGGCTCGACGCTCATCCTGACGCTCATCGGCCTGTGGATCCTCGTCGTCCTCTCCCGCCCCGTGACCCGGTTCAAGGGCGCGGTCATCGGCGTGATGATGGTCGCCCTGGTCGTGGTCTACACGGTCCCGATCGCGCGGGACTTCCTGCAGTTCGTCGACCTGACGCTCCCGACCGCGCTCCTCGTCCTCGGCACCTCGCTCGTCTCCATCGCGCTCATCGAGATCGTCCGGTTCGCCCACCGACGCATCGCGAGACGCGATGAGGAACGCATGGTGGCTCAGCGGGCGGCGAAGTAGCTTCGGCCGCCACCGAGCCAGAGTGGGAGGAGCACCGCCGCCGCGACGACCGACTGGACCACCACACCGGTCCAGTCGCCGTCGCCGGCGACGACCAGGTCGGCGACGGCGAGCGCGAGGGCCAGGACCACGACGGCCGAGGCGATCGCCCGCGACAGTGAACTCCCGCGGGCGACCCCGGAAGCGATGGCGATCATGAACAGGCCGAACAGCACCATCCCGGCGCCGGTCAGGGTCACGGCGAGGGTCAGTCCATCGGCCTGCACCTCGGTCGAGTACCGCAGGAAGATCGAGACGACACCGAGGCCGATCTGTGCGATGCCACCGAGGTAGAGCACGGCGACGGCGACGGTCACGGTGGCTGGTCGTCGTCGAGGGGTCTCGATCGTCACGGGGTCAACCGGCCTTTCCGAACAGGCCCTTGCCGAACCTGGTCAGGTAGCGATAGGCGTCCGCGAAGGTCGGGACGTCCTCTGGCATGACCTCGCCGAACTTCGCGAGCAGCAGGCCGAGCAACGACTGCGCGGGCGGGCTCAGCGGCTTGTCCTTGTGCGGGTGGTCGTCGGTGTACTGCTCGGCTTCGAGGTTCGGCGGGATGTACTGCGGATGCGTGTGGGGCCATTCGCTGGGATGCCGGGGGCGGTCGAGGTTGATCGCGTTGAACAGGTTGTTCGCTCCGGCATCCCGTTTGGTCAGGGGCTTCAGGCCGTGCAGTCTGGCGAGCGTGGCGATGACCGCCCCGTGGTGCATCTCGTCGTGGATGATCGTCCCGGCCTTGGTGTAGGCGGAGATCGCGATCGCCGGCACACGGACACCCAGGCGGTCGAACGCGAACCCCATCTCACCCGGGCCGCTGTCGTCCGGTGGCACCGCGATCGGCGGCGGGACGTGGTCGTAGGTCCCGCCGTGTTCGTCGAAGGTGATGAGCAGGAGCGTGTTCAGGGCGTTCGATCCCGTCGTGCTCGAACTGCGCCGGACCGCGTTGTACACGTCGCTCACGAGGGCCTCGCCGGCCCGGACGTCGGAGAGCGCGCTGTCGTACACCGGCTGGCCCTCGATCAGACTGGCGCGAAGGTTCCCGAACGGCGGATGGAAGTCGTTGTGGTTGTAGGTCATGCGCGGCTCGATGAACGAGTAGGCCGGAAGCTTCCCCTCCCTGGCGTCCTCGTAGAACTGCTCCATCGTCGCGAAATGGTCGGTCTTCCAATGCTTCTCGAGCACCGGCGCATGGATCATGCCGGTGTACGAGATGAGCTGGAGCTTGTCGATGTAGATCTTCCACGGGATACCCGCGTCGTCGAGCCGGTTGAAGATCGTCGGTGCCGGAGGGGCGTCAAGCCACTTGTCGTAGTCGCCGTTCAGCCGGTTGGTGACAAAGCCGTGGGAGGTCGACGCGTGGAAGAACGAGCGGTTGCAGAACGTCTGCGACGGGACACCGGCGAACCAATGGTCGTAGACGGCGAACTCCCGGGCGAGGGTCGACAGCACCGGCAGCATGTCTGGGGTGAAGCTCCCCATGACCTTGCCGAGATTGTCCGGCACCTCGTCGGGTCGTCGCTTGAGGCGCAGGAAGTTCACGACGTAATCGTTGACGAAGCCCTGCATGTTCGGCTTGGCACCGGCAGGTGGGGCGTTGAATGGAGCCTCCATCTGGTGCAGGAGGAGGTCGCCGTTCGTCGGGGGGTCGACGACGTTGAAGAGCTGACTGTTGACGTGCGGATACTCCTCGCCCGGGTCCGGGTCGGGTTGACGCATGATCTCGTCGGTGGACCCTTCGTAGGGGTGCGCCGAGATGCGTCCGCCGAGTGGCGAGGGGTTGCTGTACTCGCCGAAGTTGAGGCCCTCGAAAGTCTCTCCCTCCGGGAGGTCGTCCTGGTCGTACAGGTAGCCGAGGAGGTTGTCGAAGGAGCGGTTCTCGCCCATCAGGACGATGAGGTGGTCGAAGCCGGGCTCCGTGCGTGGGTCGAAGGCCACGAAGTCCGGGGTCGCTGCCGCCCGTTCGGCCTCGCTCACCGTCACGCCGATCCCGATGCCGGCGGGCGTGCCGACCGCGGCGCCCGCGGCCGCCAATCCCATGCCTTTGAGGAATGCTCGTCGCGAGCGGTCGATGGGCTGGTCGGCATCGTGGTCGAGTGGTTCGCGCGACGTCTCGTCAGTACCCATGATGCCTCCTCATTCAGGATCGGAAGAAGTCTCCGGCGCGGCCGGTGTACAGCAGGATGATCCCGATCACGGCTGTGGCCGCCGAGATGATCGGACCGGCGATCGGACCGGCGGGGTCGTCCGCCACGAGGACGACGGCCGCGACGATGGACGCCGACAGGGACAGCGTCACGAGGATCCGAGCGATGTTGCTGCCGCTGAACAAGCCGACACTGACGCAGAAGATCACGATGCCGACGCCGATGGCGATCCACGCCGAGAGGTCCGAGACGCCGTCTGCCGACAGGATGCCCCGCAAGACCAGGATGCCGAGCAGGATGTGGAGGGCTGCTGAGATCCAGGTGAGCACGGCGATCAGCGTGACGCCGGCTGGTCGCTTCGCCATCATCATCGCCTCCACATGATCCGGGGGAACCCGGGCGTGGGAACACGATAGCGCGATGCGAGACAGTTCCGAACGGTCTTGACATCCTTCGGCAACCGTTCATCGCCTGGCGGCTGACGACCTCCCGCCGTCGAGGCGAGACATGATCCTCCTTCCTCGGAGAAAATCAAGTCCTTCGGTCTTGTCCTGAACTTCGCTACGTTATTGCCAACAACTGTCGAGCCCCTCGAACGGGGGCCAGATGAAAGAGGTCGATCGCATGTCCAGAGAAGAGCATGCACGTGAGGGAGCCCAGGCGGTCATCCCGGATGACGAGATCCTCGATGTCGCGGTGGTGATGCCCCGCGGGTCGACGCTGTCCGGTGTCCTGGGTGCTGCTGCCGGTGTCGGTCTGGGCGGCAACAATCAGACGGCCTGGGGTGTGGCTGGCGGGATGATCGCGCAGCGGGCCAACAGCGCGTCCCACGGGAGTTATCCGTCAATCGTGCTCGCGGTCTCCGCGACCAGGGTCTACGTCCTCGGTCGGACCTCGACCGGTCTCGTGGGCGGGTGGAAACATCTGCATCCGGTGGCGCACATCGAGCGCAGCGACCTCAAGGTCTCGCGTCGTCACCATGGCACCGTGCGCATCATCGAGCTCCAGGACGCGACCACGGGCAGCAGCCTGGAGTTCGAGGCGCTCAACATCGGAGGCCTCGGGCTCAACGACCTCCTGAAAGAGCTCGGCGACTGACGCCGGCGATCACCACCCGCATGCACCCTCGTCGAAGGAACGCCCCATGTCCACAGCACTGAAGGTCCGGCCCCGCGTCTGGATCGGCTTGGCCATCTACCTCGGGTACATCGCGGTGGTCTTCACCGTCCAGCTGGTCTCCGGCGTCCGGTACGACGAGCTCGGTGCGAGCGGAAGCAACCTCTTCTTCGGGGCCGGTCTCTCGCTGATCATCGCCACGGTGCTCCTCGCCCTCACGACGACGCTGCTCGGGTGGTGGCGCCCGGCACTCTTCGACCGCCATCGGAGCGTGCGATGGCCGATCATCGCGCCGATCCTCATGGTCGTCGCCCTGGTCTTCAACCTCATCTCGACGGACTGGGCCGCGTTCGACGGCGCGTTCCTCGCCGCTGCGCTCGTGATCCTCCTCGTCGGGTTCACCGAGGAGATCACGACCCGGGGCCTGCTGCTCACCGGCTTGCGGAGTCGCCTCAGCGAGGGCTGGGTGTGGTTCCTCACCTCGTTCCTGTTCGGAGCGATGCACCTGCTGAACGCGACAGGCCAGGCGCTCGGAGCCACCATCCAGCAGGTGGTGTTCGCCTTCATCGCCGGGACGGTGTTCTACATCCTCCGCCGGGTGACCGGCACGCTCATCTGGGCGATGGTGCTGCACGGCATGTGGGACTTCTCCACCTTCGCGCTCTCCCACGGCACGCCCGGACCGCTTGCGGGCATCGGTGCCACGATCAACCTCATCGCCGGAGTGTTCGCGCTCATCGCCGTCGCCTTCGTCATCCGCGGGACCGACGAGCGGACTCCGGTGAATGGTGGCGGCCGTCCATAACGGCTCCACAGCCACGCCGGTCGATTCCTCATCGACCTGACCCGCGAACACCTCCATGAAGCGACCGCTCGCTCTCGACGGCGAACGCGCGACCGGTTCCCCGATCCCTCCACAGCGGACGCAGTGGTGCCACTCGATAGAGTTGGTTGGATTGCGCTGGTAGGAGAGATCGATGCAAGACGAAGCGCACGCCCGGGCGATCGAGCTGCTCGGGCAGTTCAACGACCGACTCACGAGAGCCGTCGACGAGGTCTTCGGTACACGCTGGGCCGAGATCGAGGAGATCGTCGCACTCATCGTGATCGCGCGTGACTCCGTCATCACGACGCGTTCGCTGGCCGACATCAGCGGACTCGGTCGCCGCGCGATCTCCCGTCTCATCGCCCGCCTGAAGGAAGCCGGCCTGGTGACGACGCGATCATCGGACCGGGACGGACGGGTTGTCGAGGTCATCCTCACCGGCCACGGGCATGAGCAAGCCGAAGCCTTGCGGGCAGGAGCGCTCACGCTGCTGGGCGAAAGCAGAGAGCTCGCGCGCGAACTCGGCGCGATCCTGCAGACGACGGGCGTCGATGCGCATCCGTCCGCTGTAGACCCACTCGACCTCCTCCTCGACGCCAGCACGGCGGGCGCGAAGCTCGTGACCTACATGCCCGTGGCCGCGACCCAGGGTCGGATGGCCGCCCGCCAACGAGCCGCCCTCGTGTACATCGCCACCCACGATGGGGTGCGTCCGGGCGCGCTGTCCGAGCCCCTGGAGGTGTCCCATGCGGGAGCGGCCTACCTGATCGATCAGCTCTGCGACAAGGGCTTCATCCGTCGTCATCGCAACGAGGTCGCGGATGATCGACGCGCCGTCATCCTTCGAGCGACGCCCGAGGGGCTGAGCGCCGTGGCGGCTGTCGCGCACGGGGTCCGCGAAGAACGGGTGCCTCTCGCCCGCGTCTTCCTACACATCGCCGCATGGCGTCAGCCGGACGTCGTGCTGGAGTGACCGCTCGCCCGTCGCCGAACTGAAGCAGCCCTTCCGCTGCCGCACGATGCGCGTGTTGAACACGGCTCGATCGACCGGCGACCGTCCCAGCAGGATTCGGCTACGGGCATACTGTCGTCATGAACGGTGCGCCGCAGTCATTCCCCCCGCTGGTCGTCGGATCGGCCCCGGTTCGGACTGAGCGGGCGACCCGTCCGGCGTTCGTGTTCACGTTGATCGCCGCGGCGCTGATCCCGATGCTCGGGATGTTCCTCGCGGTGCTGACCACGGCCTCCGGCGGATTCGCCCTCGGCATGCTGGCCGGGTTGTCCTTCAGCGTCGTCTCGTGGTTCATGCTGTTCGCGGTGGTGCAGTTCGCGACGGTCCGCGGCGCGCAGTCGGTGGCTCGTACGGTGCTCACACTCGACGCGAATGGCCTTCGTGGCGTCATCCCGCAGGGTGAGGTCTTCCTCCCATGGGGTGCGATCGAGCGCGTCTCGATCCGCTCCCGCGGCAAGTGGCGGATCCTGACCTTCCACCTCGTGCCTGGTCTCACCGCGCAGTCACCGGGCGTCTGGACGACCCTCCCGCCGCGGTCGTTCTCCATGCTCGGCAAGCTCGGGTTCCAGATCGGCGAGGTCGCGATCGATACCCCGCTCGACACCGTGTCCGCGGCCGCGAGCGCGTTCACCGGCGGTCGCCTGCGTTGAGCTGCAGCCGACGAGGTCTGTCGGATGGTCTGGCACGATCGACGGTATGAACTCCCCGAACGACGCAGCACCGGTCGCGTCGCCCGACCATGACGCTGCGACTGCGATGTGGCAGGCGTACGCCGAGCATCGCGGCGGCGCGGGCGCGGACGACGCCGATTACACGGTCGAGCACTTCGGCGACACAGCCAGGCTGGCCGACGAGCTGCTCGACATCGTCCTGACCGGGCGGAAGCGGGCCACCGCCGAACTCGTCTCGGAGTTCGCGCACCGCGGCGACCCGCTTCCTCGGATCGGGTCGTACTGGATCGCGTGCGACAGCACCGGTGCTCCGCGGATCATCATCCGCAGCACCGCGCTGCGCATCGGACCGTTCGGGAGTGCAGACGCCGCGTTCGCGTTCGCCGAAGGTGAGGACGACCGCACGCTCAAGAGCTGGCAGCGCGAACACCGGCGCTACTGGGAGCGGACCAGTGCTGCCCGTGGCGCGGAGTGGTCGGAGTCCGAGGACATCGTCTTCGAGCACTTCGCCGTGGTGTGGCCGCCGGAGCACGCCGACTGACACATTCCGGTCAGGCCTGTTCCGTAGACTCCCCGCATGCCGATGTCCGACTACGTCGCCTCGATCCGCTCCCACATCGGGACCGGGTTCCTCATGCTCCCCGGGGTCACCGCGGTGATCCGGGAGGGGGACCGGTTCCTCCTCGGTCGCCACCACCACTCCGGCCTCTGGAGTCTGATCGGCGGCGGCGTCGAGCCGGGTGAGGAGCCCGCCGACGCGCTCCTGCGCGAGGTCCTCGAAGAGACCGGCGCCCGGGTCCACATCCGCGGGATCGTCGGGGTGTACGGCGGTGAACCGATGATGGTGCGCTACCCGAACGGCGACCACGTCGGCTACGTCACCACCGCCTACGACTGCGAGCTCCTCAGTGAGGCGACCGCGGACCCCGAGGAGCTGCTCGAACTCGGTTGGTTCGCCCGTGACGAGATCCCGACGCTGCCGCGGCGCGACTGGATCGATCGCGTCATCGACGACGCCCCGGGGCGCGAGCCGGCGGTCGGCGAGATACGAGCCACGTCATGATCCGCGTCGTCCTGTTCGACCTCGACGGCGTGATCCGACACTTCGATCCGGCCCTGGTGGTCGACATCGAGGTCAGGAACGGGCTCGAGCCCGGGGTGCTCGCCGGGATCGCCTTCGCGGCTCCGCTCATCGACGAGGTCACCACCGGCCGGATCACGAGAGCCGAATGGGTCAGCCGGATCGGACACCTCGTCGGTGACCAGGCGGCAGCTGAGGAATGGGGTGCTCAGACGTGGTCGGTCGACGACGCGCTCCTGGAGCTGTCCGACGAGATCCGAACCGCGGGCTTGACGACGGCGGTGCTCACGAACGGCACGGACACGATCGCTGCTGAACTCGCAGCGTCGGGCATCGCCGACCACTTCGACGCGATCTTCAACTCGGCGGACATCGGCTTCGCGAAACCCGACGTCCGAGCGTTCCAGCACGTGCTCGACGTGCTGGGAGTGAGGGGCGCGGAGGTGCTCTTCACCGACGACTCTGCGTCGAAACTCGTCGGAGCAGCGCGGCTGTCGATGTCCACGCGTCGGTTCACGACGGTCGACGACCTTCGGGGTCGCCTGCGCGACGCAGGCGTACCGGTTCGCGGTGCGCAGGCGCCCGAGCGCTCAGGCCGAGGCGAGCTCGCGGGTGGTGAGGACACCGGTCTCGAGCGCTGAGAGCGCCACGACCTTGTAGCCCTCGGCATCGAAGAAGATGGTGACGCGATCCGGCTCGACACCCATCACGGTGCCGGGACCGAACTCCTCGTGGTGCACCGCCTGGTCGACATGCAGCGGCGAACCGGCGACGGCATCTCCTGACCCGGCGCGCTCCTCCTCCTGGTGTGCCTCATGCCGTTCGCAGCCGTCGCAGTTCCCGCACCATTCCGCTGCCTCGACACCGAAGTACTCGAGCAGCACCCGCCGGCGGCAGTGCGACGTCTCGGCGTAGGCGCGCATCATGGCGAGCCGCGATTCAGCGATCCGCTCGCGTGACTCGAGCGTCTGGCGCACAGCGCCGATCGCGCGCTTCGGACCGATCTCGTCGATCGCCTGGACGCCGTCGGCGGTGTCGACGAGGCCGGCGTCCGCGAGGTCGTTGACGAGGCGGGCGACCGTGCGGCGCGGCCGATCGAGCTGCTTGGTCAGATCGCCGACGCTCGAACCCGGAGCAGCGCGGACGGCCCGCCAGACGGCGCGCAGTGCGGATTCCGACACCGAACGCTTGGTGAAGAAACGACGGAGACCGAGATCCTCTGCGCGGTAGTGGAGCGCGGTGGTGGCAGGTTCACCATCCCGTCCGGCCCGTCCTACCTCCTGGTAGTAGGCGTCGAGTGACTCGGTCGTCGTGGCGTGGAGGACGAAGCGCACGTCGGCGCGGTCGATCCCCATCCCGAACGCCGAGGTCGCGACGACGACGTCGAGTTCGCCGGCTCGCCAGCGATCGTGGACGGCGCGACGTTCCGAGGTCTTCAGGCCGGCGTGGTACGCGGCCACCCGTCGTCCTTCGGCCGCGATCTCCTCGGCGTATCGCTCGGTGTCGCGGCGCGTCGCCACATAGACCAGTCCGGGCGCCGTCCAGGCGCGGGCCTCGTCGACGACCGCGGCTCGTTTCTCCGCTTCGCTCTCGTGCCGGTGCACGACGAGGCGGATCTCCGGGCGGTCGACGCCGTGCACCTGGACGTCCGGATCGTGCATGCGCAGGCGTTCGATGATCTCGGCGCGGACGGGGCCGGATGCGGTGGCCGTCATGGCGAGCACCGGCGGATCGCCGAGTTCGCGGCGGACGTCTGCGAGGCGCAGGTAGTCGGGTCGGAAGTCGGTTCCCCATGAGGAGACGCAGTGCGCCTCGTCGACGACCATGAGTGAGACACCGGCCGCGCCGAGCCGGGCGACGGTCTCCTCGTTCGCGAGCTGTTCCGGAGCCAGCAGCACGTAGACGGGCCCGCGCTCGTCGATGCGCTCCCAGGCCTCCGCGATCGCATGCGGCCCGAGCGAGCCGTTGAGTGCGACGGCCGGAGGGGCGGCAGGCGCCGCCTCGATCGAGGCGATTTGATCGGCCTGCAGCGCGACCAGCGGCGAGATCACCAGGGTCACACCACCGCGCTGAGCACCGGCGACCTGGTAGACCGCCGACTTCCCGCCGCCCGTGGCGAGGACGAGGAGCGTATCGCGCCCCGCGACGGCCGACTGGATCGCCTCCCGCTGTCCTGGCAGGAACGTCTCCCATCCGAAGTCATCGCGAGCGATGCGGTCGACGGAACCGGAGGACGTACGAGAGGAACCCATGTCCGTGACGGTACCTCCGCCCACCGACCTCCCGAGCCCGCTTGACGAGTGCGACGGGCTCTGCAACACCACGGCTGCACACGATGTCGGTGACCGGTGTCGGTGGCGCGCTCTAGCGTGTGATCCGGTCGACGTCGCATCCCCAGCTGACAGTCCTCGGGCCTCACCGGTGAGGCTTGAGCGAGACATCTTCGCGACGTCGGCCCGCCTTCGCTCGCGCTTGCGCAAAACCTGCTGACGCGACCGCGATCAGGACGAGGACCGTGAGCGTCGGCATCGCGGCCTCGACGCCTCCCTGTGCGACGAGCCAACCGGTGAGCGCGGCGCTCGCCGCGATTCCCGCGGCGGAGGCCGAGTTGATCCAGGTGAAGCCCTGCGTCAGTTCCCGTGGGACGACCGTCGCCTGCACGATCTGCGAGGAGGACGCGAGCAGTGGCGCGATCGCGGTCCCGCCGACGAGGAGCATGATCGCCAGCCCGAGCAGGGTCGGCCAGACGGTGCCGACGAGGACGGCGAGCGTGAGGACGACGGACGCGATCAGTTGCACGGTCTGCGGCCGCGGGGTCGATCGCATCGCCCCGTACAGCGCGCCGGCGACGATGCTCGCGGCGCTGGAGAGCGCGAGGACGAGTCCGATGAACGGTTGCCGTCCCTCCGTGGTCGCCGCCGCCGTGACGAGGAGTGGCACCGCACCGAAGAAGCACCCCAGCCCGAGGTTCACCCCGAGCGCTGCGAGGAACGGCGGGGCGAGGAGGGTGGATCGGTGGGTGTCCGCCCCACGCTCCGGTCGACGTCGCGGTAGCGGTGCGGTGGAGCGTTGGAGGGAGAGTGTGACACAGCCGGCGGCCACGAGGATCCCCGCAGCTGCGGATCCCGCACACGGCGCGAGCAAGGAACTCATGAGCGTCACGAGGATCGGTCCCGACAGGAACACGACGTCGTTCACGTTCGCCTCGAGGGAGAAGGCGGTCCGGAGCGCCTCGGGCTCCGGGAGGAGCCGTGACCAGCGTGCCGCCGATAGGGCGCCGGGCTGCGGGATCGCGGCGCCCGCGATGACGACGGTCGCCAGGGTGATGCCGATCGGCGCATGTCCTGCGGTGGTGATCGCGACGACGACTGCACTGACGTGCACGAGCACGGCCACCGGTACGGTCTCCGTCTGGCCCCACCGGTCGACGAGTCGTGCGATCTGCGGACCGACCACCGCCTCGGCGAGGGCGAACGCCCCCGTCCCCGCACCTGCGACCGCGAACGACCCCGTCGCGTGCTGGATCGAGAAGAGCAGCCCGAGTCCGGTCATGGCGACGCCGGGCCGGGCGAGGGCCGCAGCGAGGAAGAACTGCGGCGCCCCGGGCCGGCCGAGGACACCGCGATACCGGCTGGCGGCTGCGCGGAAGGGGCCGAGGATGGAGGGCGGGAATGAGCGAGCAGTCGTCATGGACGATGCCTCCGAGGCGGAGCGGGGGATCGATCGGCAGACAAGTCGGCCTGGGCTTCGACGATCACCACGACACCGCGGTACGTCGCCATGATGCCCGCCAGGACTGCTGGCACGCAAGCTCGTCCTGGCGCTGGTACCTTACGGATGGCGCCGACACCACCGGGGTGTGACTCCGGGTGCGACGGCGGGTGACGAGGTATCGATGCGAACAGTCGGCGTGCTGGACAGTGACGACCGCGCCCGCGCGTCTGCCGTGTCGTGGCTCGACGCCCACGCACCTGATCTGCAGGTGACGATCGCGGCGTCGTCCTGGGGGGAGATGCTCACGAACGAGCGCTTCCCACCGAGCGCGGTCGTGTTGTGCCCGCGAGCTGGGGACCGCGTCGACATCGCGTACAAGGCGCGTGTCTGTCGCATCCTCGACATCGACGTGGTCGTACTCTCCGATGCTCCGCAGCAGGAGATCCGGTCCGGGCACCGGAGCGTCGGCGCCACGTTCGTCTCGACCGTCGAAGCGGCGGCGGGAGTGCTCCGCGCAGGAAGCTGACCCGCGCCCGCGCCCGCGCCCGCAGCCGGGCTCAGCCCGTGGTGTCGGCGAGGAGCGAGGACACGGAGGCCGCGATGCGGTCGGCACCCTCGTGGTCCTCGGCGGTGATCGTGACCACGGCATCGCCGGCGAAGATGACGAGCTGCCCGTAGGCGCCGTGGAGTCGCCAGGCCGCGCCCGGACCATCCCATCCGGCGAGCGCATACCGCTCGTAGCCGATGCCGGTTCCGGAGGGCACCCAGTCGGTGTGCATGGCGTCGATCCACTCCGGTGACAGGAGTTGTTCGCCTGCCCACCGGCCGCGGTCGCGGATGAGGTGGCCGATGCGCGCGAGTTCCGTGGTGCGGAGCTGCAGCCCGCCGCCGGATGCGATGAATCCGCGGGGGCACCGCTCCCAGGGCGCGTCGTGGATGCCGAGTGGAGCGAGGAGTCGCTGCTCGAGGTAGTCGCCGACGTCGCCGACCCGGGTCTCGAGCGCGCGCATCGCCGTGTAGGTGCTGGCGTTCGAGTACTGGAAGACGCGACCGCGGGACGGCCTGCTCAGGAACTCGAGGGCCAGGTCCGGCCAGTCGGACAGCAGGGTCGGCGACCAGGGGAGGTCGACGCCGCTCGTCATGTTCAGGAGGTGCCGGAGGGTGACGTCGGCGGTGCCCTCACCGAAGTCGGCTTCCGGGAACACGGTGCCCAGCGTGGTGTCCATCGTGATGAGTCCGTCGTCGATGGCGAGGCCGGCGGCGAGCACGCAGACGCCCTTCGCTGCGGAGTGGATGTCCTCACGGACGTCCTCGGTCCAGCGATGCTCGGCTTCGTCGTCACCGGCGAGCACGTGCAGGCCGTGCGCGCCGAAGCCCTGCACGGCGACCTGCTGGACGATGCGGTCGCGGAGGAGGGCTGCTCGGGTTGTTTCGGCTCGGATCGGGTCGGGTCGGGTCACCGGTCCAGTCTGCCCGACGGGCGTCCTCGGCACCTACGCTGGAGACCTTGGTCCATTCGGGGAGGGATCGCATCATGCGTCGGACAATGCTCGGCCTCATCGGCATCGTCCTCGCCTGCGCGCTCGCAGGCTGTGGATCGTTGCAGATCAGGCCGGACTACGACAGCACGAAGTCGGAGGCGCTCTCGCTCCGTGCCGAGTTCGAGGCGACGCTGCCTGCCGACAGCGCGTCGACGGGGGTCGAGGACGACGTCGACATCCAGTGCACCGGTGGCGCCGCGCAGTTCAACGGGATCCTGACGGTCAGCGTCGTAGCGGACTTCGACCGTGCCGCCTGGTTGGACGATGCGGCCGCGATGTACGCCGGACGCGCGGGATGGAAGGTGGAGAAGAAGGTCGCCGCGGATGGATCGTCAGATGCCACCCGGGCCGTGGCGTTCACATCTGACGATGGGTTCTACCTGCGTCTCGGGGAGTTCGCCGACGCGCCCGAAGTGGGGCCGGTAATCGTGCTGTCCGCCTCGGGGCCCTGCAGCGTCCGCTGATCACGGCGACGGAACGTCTGCGACGTCGCGTCCAGGCTCCGCGAGCTCGGCTGACGGATTCGGTCGCGGCGCGGCCCACCCGCCCGTCGCCCAATGGAGCGCCGGTAGGAGGACCCACGTGAGGGACGCGACGAGGACGGTCGCATTGGCGACGACCGTGGCCAGGCGGGGCCAGTCGCTGGTGAGCGGGTCGAGGCCGATGTTCAACGCGACGCTCATCGGTAGGACCCCAGCGAGGGTGACGACGGCCTGCCGCCAGGATCCGCGACGGAAACGGTGCCGATTCACGCGAAGAACCCGTCGCGCCAGCTCGGGTACCGCAACGTGAGACCTGCCGCTCTGGCGGCCGCGTTCGACACCGGTCGGCCGATGTCGCCTGAGATCGATGACGTCGGCGGCGGCGCGCCGACTGCAGCGGCGAACCGCGGCACCCACTCGTGGCCGCTGGCGGGCTCGTCGTCGACGATGTTCCACGTCCCGCGACCCCATCCGAGCGCGAGCAGGAGTGCCGCGGCGGCGTCGGAGGTGTGCACGAACGAGGTGACGGTCTCCGTGGCTGGGAGCCCGCCCGCGCGGGCGGCGTCACCGAAGCGTCCGGCGGTCGAATACCAGGTTCCGGGCCCGTAGAGCTGGCCGAACCGGAGGACCCCGCCGTCATCGAGCTCCTGCACGGCGCCCTCGAGTGCACGCACCGCGGAGATCGTCGTCTGCCGGGGCTCCGGTGCGTCCAGATCGAGCGGATCGGACTCCGTCGCGGGCTCACGACCGGGGGAGTGGACCCAGGAGATGCTCTCCGCGACCATCCGCGACGTTCCGGCCTCGTGGGCCGCGTCGACGAGGTGGCGGGTGCCCGCGGTGCGCAATCGTGCATTGCTCCCTGAGTCTCCCGCGGTCAGATCGGTCAGGAGGTGCACGATCGCGTCCGGCCGGGTCTCGACCACCGCCCGCACCGTCGCGGTCCGGTCGAGGACGTCCAGCAGGAACGGTGTCGCCCCGGTGTCGGCGACGCGCGCGAACTTCGAGAGCGACCGGGTCGTCGCGATCGCCTCGTGACCTGCTGTCCTGAGCAGTGGGATGAGCGCGCGCCCGAGCACGCCCGAACCGCCCGCGATGAACACCCGCATGAGCACGTCCTTCCAGAAGATACGGTTCGACCCTATTCAGGCGGTGGACCGATGATGAGGGCCAGAACGAGCCCCATATCCTGGTCCAGTGGACCTGATGCTCCAGCTGGACCCGACGTTGCCGAAGACCCGTGCCGTCGAACACGCCATCCGGGCCGCGATCGCCGATGGCCGGGCTCGACCCGGTATGCGATTGCCATCGTCCAGGGAACTCGCGCTCGAGCTCGGGGTGGCTCGCAACACGATCGTGGCCGTCACCGACGACCTCGTCGCCGAAGGTGTTCTCGAGGCCAGAGCCCGCGCGGGCACGTTCGTCGCGCGCAGCGTCGCGCCACTCCACAGCGCAAGCCGGACGGCAGCGAGTGCCGGACCGGAGTTCGACCTCAGGCCGGGGCGACCTGAGGCGGGGTCCTTTCCGACCGCGCGTTGGCTCACCGCCATCCGGCGCGCCGGCGCCGCAGCTGCCGACGTCGACTCCGACGGTGCCGGCAGCATGGCGCTGCGTTCCGAACTCGCCTCCTACCTCGCCCGCGCTCGCGGGGTGGAGACGACCGCTGACGCCATCGTGATCTGCGCCGGCTACCGGACTGCCAGCACGCTCCTCGCGGCAGCGCTCGCGGCAGGCGGAGCGTCGTCCGTCGCGATCGAGGACCCGTCGCTGTTCGGCATCGAACGCCCATGGTCGACGTCGGGGTTCACCGTGTCCGACCTCGTCGTGGACGAGGACGGCGCGGACCTCGGTCGGCTCGATGCCCGCACGGACGCCGTCGTGCTGACGCCGTCGCACCAGTTCCCACTGGGTGGGGCGTTGGCCCCGGCGCGACGTCGACTCGTCGTCGACTGGGCGATGGCGAACGACAGAGGGTTCATCGTCGAAGACGACTACGACGGCGAGTTCCGCTTCGACCGCCGCCCGGTCGCCGCGTTGCAACGGTCGGCACCGGAGCGCGTGGTCTACGCCGGCAGCGTGAGCAAGACCCTCGCCCCAGGCCTCCGCCTCGGGTGGCTCGCGTTGCCGCGCGACCTCGTGCGTCCGGTCGTCGATGCGTCCGAAGCGCTCACGGGCGGCGCGCCGATGCTGAACCAACTGGCTCTCGCCGACCTCATCAGGACCGGCGAGTACGAGCGCCACATCCGCCGTCAGCGCCGCGAGTACGCCCGCCGTCGCACCCATCTCCAGCAGGCGCTGCGCAGCGTCGGTCTCGAGGTCCCCGGTCTTGCCGCCGGGCTCCACGGCCTCATTCCGCTCGGCGATGCCGCCCCAGCGGTGCTGTCCCGGCTCGAGTCCCAACCCGATCACGTCGGCGTCCACCGCCTCGCGCGCTACACCCGGAGCCACGAGCGCCCGGAGGCCCTCGTCGTCGGGTTCGCCACGCCGTCGCGAGCGCGGTTCGAACCGGCGATCGCGGCTCTCACGTCGCTGCTGACCGCTCGCGACTCCCGACCCCCGCGCTGAACGCGGTCAGCAGTCGCCGGCCCTCCGGCCAGGCGCCGAGTCCACTGGCCGAGTTCACGTGGCCCTGGCGCCCGATAGTGATCCGAGGCACGCCCCACGTTGCGGCGAACCCGGCCGCGCGTGCCTCCGAACAGTACGGGTCGTCGTCACTGGTCACGAGCAGCGCGGGTGCGGATGGCCGGACATCGAGATCCTCGGCGAACGCAGCGGCGACCCTCGGGAACCGCGGCCCGTCGGGATCGGGGGCGGCGACGAGGAACAGCCCGGCGACTCGTGCAGGGTTCGCCGCCGCCCAGCGGACGACCAGCAGACACGAGAGGCTGTGCGCGACCAGGATCGCCGGTTCGTCCGCCACCGCCCGGTCGAGCGCAGCGGACCAGTCGTCGAGATCCGGCTCGTCCCAGGAAGCCGGTGCGAACCGTCGGATCGCAGGCGTCTCGCGCTCCCACTGGGATTGCCAGTGGGCGTCGTCGGATCCACCGATCCCGGGCATGGTGATGATCGACATGGGATTCCTTCGTCGTGGTCGGGCGATCTGCCCTCAGCGTGCCAGTCGAACCCTCGGTCTCAGCAGCTGGAGCGTCATCATCCGTTGTTTACTAAGCAGATGACGGACGATGCTTCGCTTTCCTTCGATCGAACGGATCAGACGATCCTCGACGTGCTCCAGGTCGACGGGCGCACCACGATGACCGACCTCGCCCGGCTCGTGCATCTGTCCCAGCCGGCGGTGTCGGCGAGGGTCCGCAAGTTGGAGCTCGCCGGGTACATCACCGGCTACGGGGCGCGGGTGTCGCCGCAGAAGCTCGGGCTCACGACGCACGCCGTCGTCCGACTCCGGACGACCCACGCGCAGATCCAGGCGTCACTGGCCCAGTTCGACGAGCTGCCGGAGATCCACCGGATCTACCGAGTGACCGGCGAGGACTGTTTCGTCCTCGATGTGCACGCCCCCTCGCCGGAACGCCTCGAGCAGATCATCGACGCCATCGGCCGGTTCGGTCCCGTCAGCACGGCCCTGGTGCTGCGCGAGTACCCGGCCCACCCCATCGCCAGCCGCTGAGTGTCCGTCAGCGGTACCACTCCTCGTCGCATCGGGGTGGTCGAGTGCACCCGGTGGCGACTACCGTTGACGGGTGTTCACCGTGATCAACCTCGCCGACGGCATCGACATGCGGCCCTTGGAGCTCGGCGATGCGAAGGAGCTCGCTGCGGCGTACTCGCGGAACCGCGACCATCTGGCCCCCTGGGAGCCGGCTCGATCCGACGAGTTCTTCACCGAAGCTGGGCAATCGGCGGACCTCGCCAGCAAGCTTGCGTCGAGTGCCGCCGGGAGCGGATATTCGCTCGGCCTGTTCGACGGTACGACCATCGTTGGCAGGTTCAACCTGTCGGGGATCGTCCGCGGCCCGTTCCAGAACGCCGGGTTGGGCTACTGGGTGGACGCGGAGTACGCGGGTAAGGGCCTCGCGACGGCGGCCGTGCAGGCGATCGTCCGGGTGGCGCGCGACGATCTCGGCCTGCACCGGGTCGAGGCGAGCACCCTGCTGCACAACCACGGTTCGCAACGGGTGCTCCGCAAAGCCGGGTTCGAGCACATCGGCATGGCGCCGTCCTATCTGCGGATCGCCGGCACCTGGCAGGACCACAACCTGTACCAGGTGATCCTGCACCGCTGACCATCCGGGACCGGGCGCCTTCGCTATCGTGAGCGCATGCTGATCAGACACCGGGACCGCGAACCGTCGATCCACGAGACCGCGACCGTCGCGTCGTCCGCCATGATCGTGGGCGATGTCAGGATCGAGGCGGGTGCTCGGATCCTGCACGGTGCGGTGGTGTCCGCCGAAGACGGCGAGGTCGTCATCGGCGAGGACACCGTCGTCATGGAGCATGCCCTGATCCGCGGACGGTCCGGTCACCCAGCGCTCATCGGAGCCGCCGTCATGATCGGGCCGCACACGCACGTGAACGGCAGCGTGGTGGCCGACGAGGCGTTCATCGCCACGGGTGCCTCGCTGTTCCCCGGCAGCCGAGTCGGGCACGGTGCCGAAGTCCGGATCAACGGTGTCGTCCAGGTCAACACCGTGCTGGAGCCGGGTGCCGTTGTTCCCATCGGATGGGTCGCGGTCGGGACGCCGGCATCGATCCTCCCGCCCGAACGTCACGATGAGATCTGGGCGATCCAGCGACAGCTCGACTTCGGCGGGACCGTGTACGGCGTCGGACCCGAGGTGTCGATGCGCGAGCTCATGCGGCGTCAGTCCGAGTTCTACGGAGCCCACGCAGGTGACGAGCCCGTCGGTCGCTGAGGCCAGTGGAGTTCCGCGCTTCCCCCGTGCACACTGGGGTGATGACAATCGCCCGTGTCGTCTCGGTCAGCAGCGACGATGAGCACCGTTTCTCCAAGCCGCGACGGGACGCGATCACGCTCGTCGCCGGGCTGGGCGTCGAGAGGGACGCGCATTTCGGTGCGACGGTGCAGCATCGGTCCCGGGTGAGACGCGATCCCACGCAGCCCAACCTCCGGCAGGTCCACCTCATCCACCAGGAGCTGTTCGCGGAGGTGGACGCGGACCTCACCCCGGGTGAGCTGGGCGAGAACATCACCACCGAGGGGCTGGACCTCCTCGACCTCCCCGCGGGTGCAGTGCTCCGATTCGGGACGGACGCCGTCGTCGAGGTGACGGGGCTTCGGAACCCGTGTGTGCAGATCGACCGCTTCGAACCGGGCCTGCTCAAGCAGGTCGTCGGTACGGACGCCGAGGGGCGCACCGTCCGCAAGACGGGAGTCATGGGCGTCGTGCTCGTCGGTGGCGTCGTGCAGCCCGGTGACCCGATCACCGTGGAGCTGCCGGACGGAGCCCTCGAACCGCTCGCGCCGGTCTAGAGACAGGCCGCGGTAGCGCGATGCGACGGCGCGCGTGGTTCCCGCCTACCGGAGCGCCAGCCGCGTCTGCGTGTGGGTCGCCCCTCCGTCGTTCTTCATGCTGCGAAGGAGGCGGTCGAGGGCGGCGGTGCCGGCGACGCGGATGTGGACGAGGTAGTCGTAGGCGCCGGTGACGTGCACCGCGTCTCTGATCTCGGGGATCCGTCGGGTCCACTCCAGGAACTCCTCGGACTTGCGCGCGGGGTCGAGTCGGACGTCTATGAATGCCTCCAGGCCGTCCTCGGCGACCGGGGCATCGGAGCCGAGGATCGCTCGGTACCCGGTGATGACGCCGCTGTGCTCCAGGCGACGCACACGGGCCGCCGTCGCGTTCGTGCTCAAGCCGATCTGACGGCCGAGCTCACTGAACGATATCCTCGCGTTCAGCTGCAGCACGCCGATGATTGCACTGTCCAGATCGTCCATGCGACACAGTATGCCGTCTTGCTGCCAGAACGCACTGTCGTGACCGGTGTGCTGCGCCAGAGTCGTCGGCATGGACCTTCTCGTCGCCCTCCTCGCCGGGTCCGTCGCCGGCCTCGCTCTTGCCGCCCCACTCGGGGCGATCGGGATCCTGCTCCTTCAGGAGGGCATCACGCGCGGGCTGCGCCGTGGACTTCCTGCGGCGGCTGCCGTGGCGACGGTGGACGTGTCGTACTGCACGGCCGCCGTCGCTGCCGGTGCGCTCGCCGGCCCCATCGTGAGCGGCTGGTCGCCCTGGCCGCAACTCCTCGGTGGTGTCGCCGTCATCGCGCTCGGAGCGCACGGACTCCTGCAGGGCCTCCGTGCGAAGCCGTCAGCCGGGGATCGGCCGGCTGAGCGCTCGGGCACCTCACGTCAGCGCTACCTGCTCTTCCTCGGCCTGACGGCGATCAACCCGGCCACCCTGGTGTACTTCGCGGCGATCCTGACCGGGCTGGCCGAGTTCACGGAATCAGGGTCGACGGCGGTCGCCTTCATCGTGGGCGTCGGGCTCGCATCCTTCGGCTGGCAGGCGCTGCTGGTCGCGCTCGGAGCCGGACTCCGGCGGAGGACGGGCGCGTCCTTTCGGAGGTGGACGGCCATCGTCGGCAACGGCCTGATCGTCGCGTTCGGTGTCGCCCTCATCGTCCAGGCGGTGTGAAGATGTGAGGCCGATGGTCTGGGGGCGTCGGCGCCGTCAGTCCTCCGTCGTGGACCGGGGCTCCTCGTCCAGTGACCGGAGGTACTCGGCGTTGCCTCGCAGGGCCGGCTTGTAACGCGTGAGCTCAGCCGCGTCGACGTGCTCGGCCAGGAGTTCGAGGAGGCTCGACAGCGCGGCGTTCGACCGCCCGGCGGCGTGGAGGGTGAGGGCTTCGAATGCTCCGAGCGCGACTGACTCCGGGAACTCGGCACGCGCCCGTGCGAAGACATCCAGCGACTCATCGATCCGGTCGAGGTTGCGGAGGGTGCTTCCGTACTGCAGGTAGCAACGGCGACGGATGTCTCCCGCCAGGCCGCTCTCCATGGCCCGCTCGTAGAGGTCGAGTGCTCTCGCCTCCTCGCCCGCGGTGTCGTAGGCGCCACCGAGCTCGTAGAGGACTCTCGGGTGGTGAGGGTGCTCGTCGTAGATGGGCAGCAGCGCTTCGATGGTTGGACCCATGTCAGCCCGGTCTCGAGCCGCGAAGATGCTGTCGAGCTGTGCGTCGAGCGTGTGCGTCATGGTCGATTCTCCGGGAGCGATCGGGCTGGATTCGGTGGAGACAGGCTATCGGGCGTGCCGAGCTGGACCCTCGGCTTCAGGAGCGCTCGTCGTGAGACGGCGATTCCCAACGGACCTCGCCGTCCTCGATGCTCGATGTCGGGCGGAGGCCTTGGTGGTACGCCACCCGCTGAGACGCAGCGTGCTCCGGATGGATGTGCGCGGTGAGCCGGGTGACCCCTTGAGCGTGCAGCCAACCGATCATGGCGGCCGTCGCTTCGGAGGCGAAGCCTTGGCGTTGATGGCCTGGATCGATGACCCACGCGATCTCGGCCAGCGTGTCCTGGCCCTGGGACGTGACGGTGGCCTGGACGAACCCGATGAGCGCGCCGGTGTCGTGCCGCCGCGCGATCCAGTTGAACCAGGCTTGCGAGCCGTCGGCCGGCCCGCGGATCTGGGAGGCATATCGAGTGGAGAGCGTGTCGAACGTCGGCGGCTCTCCGCCGGTGAACCTGTACAGGGTGGGTTCGGAGAGGACGTCGACCATCGGCCGGGCATGGTCGAGCGACAACGGCTCCAGCGTGAGGCGCTCGGACTTCAGCGGTTCGATCGCGGGCCATGGCATGAATCGAGCATCGCACCCGGAGCCACATCTTGCGTGCTTCATGTTCTGGCTGTCTCGTCGCGGAGAGCACGTCGGCGACGCGGTCGGGGAACCATGTGTGAGGCCCGTCGAGGTTGACAGCTCGTCGGTCGGGGCGTTCCCTGGAGGAAGTCACGACGCCGTGATCAACAGTTGAACGGAAAGGGGTCTTCGATGGATACGGGACTGAGGCGGGCTGACACCCGGTCATTCATCGCGGCCGTGGCGTTGTTCCTCATCGCGATCGCGTGGTGGTCCGGCCTCTTCGGGCCGAACAACGCACCGGTGCCCGGTGGGTTCGGGACGTTGTTCGCGGTGGTCGCCTTCATCTGCCTGGTGGCGGGGGTGTTTGCCCGTCGGCGTCGGTTGCATGATGCACGCGCAGGAGACCGCGCTCTGCGCTAGCGGTGTCGGCCGCCGACCTCCTGCGCGCGAGTGTCGTCGATGCTCCCGAGGACAGGTCGTGTCCTCGTTCGTTCCTATCGTCGCTCCTGTGACGTGGCTCGCTCGAGCCCGCACGCGATGGAGGGAACCTGTGATGCACGCCGATGTTCAGCCGTTTCGAATCGACATCCCCGCGAGTGCGGTGGACGAGCTCAGCCGCCGGCTCAGGGAGACACGTTTCCCGCCGGCCCTGCCGGGCGACGATTGGGCGACGGGAGTCCCGGTCGGCTACCTCCGCAGACTGGTCGCGTACTGGGCTGAGACCTTCGACTGGACGGCACAGCAGGCGGCGTTGAACGAGTTCCCGCAGTTCACAACGGTGATCGACGGGCAGACCATCCACTTCCTGCACGTCCGGTCGTCGGTGGAGGGGGCGCTGCCGCTGGTGCTGACACACGGCTGGCCGGGCTCGTTCGTCGAGTTCCTGGACCTCGTCGGCCCGCTCACCGACCCGCAAGCGCACGGACGGGACGAGGCGGACGCCTTCGATGTGGTCATCCCCTCCCTGCCCGGATTCGGATTCTCGAGCCCGGTCGCCGAGGGTGGTTGGGATGCGGCCCGCATCGGACGGACGTGGGCGACGCTCATGGAACGGCTCGGCTACGAACGGTACGGCGTGCAGGGCGGGGACATCGGGGCTGCCGTGTCGCCTGAGGTCGCGCGAGCGGCACCGACGCGCGTGGTCGGTGTGCACGTCAACGGCTCGATGGGCATGCCGTTGGGAGCTCCAAGTGAAGCGGACCTCGCCGCCTTCGCCCCGCTGGAGCTCGACCGTCTCGGGCGGGTTCAGACCTTCATGCAGGACGAGTTCGGCTACATCGCGATCCAGTCCACGCGCCCCCAGACGATCGCGGCGGGGCTCGCCGACTCACCGGCCGGCCAGCTGGCGTGGATCATCGACAAGTTCCAGGCGTGGACGATGCCCCGCGAGGCGCTCCCGGAGACGATCATCGACCTCGATCGCATCCTGACCAACGTGTCGCTGTACTGGTTCACCGGGACGGCCAGCACCGCCGCGTACATCGGATACGCGCAGCATTCGGCGTGGGGAGCGGTCAGCGAACCGTCCGGCGTTCCGACGGGCGCGATCATGTTCGCGCACGATGTCGGGATCCGCCGCTACGCCGAGCGCGAGAACACCATCACGCGGTGGACCGACGTCACCGACCGCGGTGGCCACTTCGCCGCCCTCGAAGAACCGGCGCTCCTCATGGACGATCTGTCCGAGTTCTTCAGGCCGCTCCGGTAGCACTGGGCGGGTCGGCCTGCTGGTTCGGCCCGCCCGAGCTGGGCCGGCCGGCTCGGTGTGCTTGCTCGGCCACCCGGTCGAACGCGTTGCGCAGCTCGTCGGGTTCGACGACTTCGACGTCGGCCTGCATCAGCAGGAGCCATCTGGCGATCGCGTCGTAGCTGTCTGCTCCCGCGCGCACCACCGTGACCTCGGGGGACTCGGCTTGGACGGATCCCCAGGCCGGAGCGACCCACCGCCGCACCGCTTCGCTCGGGGCGTGCACGCGGACGGTGGCGCTGACCTGTTGCCATCCGAGCTGGAGCCGTCGCGTGACCCAACCCTCGAGGTCCGCGTCGGGGAGGACCCGCGTCCTGGCCGGCAGCTCGGACACCACGAGGTCGGAGATCCGGTCGACGCGGAACGTGCGCCAGTCGTCGGCGTCGATGTCGAAGGCCACGACGTACCAGCGCCGCACGGTGTTGACCAGGGCGCGCGGCTCGACCCGGCGCGGTCTCGAGTCGCCGTCTCGCCCGGTGTACCGGAACTCCACTCGACGTCGGAGCAGACACGACCTCGCCAACTCGCCGAGGAGACCGATGTCGACCGCCGGGTGATCGATCGGATCCAGACCGTCCACCGGGGCATCGACGGTGACCTCCGCCACCGCGTCGAGCACCCAGCGCACCCGGGGTGGCAGGGACGCAGCGACCTTCTCGAGCGAGCTGGTGGCGAGGGTCTGATCGGCGTCCTCCTTCCACCGCCGAAGGGCCAACGCGCAGGCGAGTGCCTCCTCGGTCGACAGGAAGATGGGTGGGAGCACCGCCCCGGCCTCGATGGAGTACCCGCCGTCGACCCCCTGGCGCGTGTCGATCGGATAGCCGAGATCACGGAGCCTGGCCACGTCTCGACGCACGGTCCTGGTCGTCACCCCGAGGTCGCGCGCCAGGCGCTCGCTGGCCACGAACCCGTTGCGCTGGAGCATCCCCAGCAGCTCGAACGTTCGCGACGTCGTATCCCACATGGACCCATCATCCTGCGGCGCGAGGACTCGCGCTGTCCGCCGGTGTCCGGACGGGGGTGACCGTCCTGGGCGCTCAGCGGTGACGCGTCGAGAGGACCCGGGCGAAGAGCAGCACGAGCAGACCGGCGGCGGGGACCACGATCAGTCCGAATCGGAGTGCCGTGGCGTCGGCAATCGCCCCGACGAGGGGCGGGGACAGGAGGAACCCCAGCCGCAGGAGCCAGCCGATGATGGTCAGCCCGCTGCCGGGGCGGAAGCCGGGGATCTCATCGGCGTTCTGCATGGCCGAGGGGATGAGGGTGGCGACACCGAAGCCCGCGATACCGAAGCCGATGATGGTGCCGATGACGCTCGGGAAGGCGAGCGCAGCACCCATGCCGACGAGGACGAGGACGCCGCCACCGCGGGCCATCGTCCGCTGGCCGAACCGGTCGGTCATGCGGTCGCCGAACACGCGCCCGACGAATTGCATCCCCTGCAGGGAGATGAACCCGAGACCGGCGACGAAGGCGGATGCTCCGAGGCTGTCGGAGAGGTAGATCGCGGACCAGGAGCTCCCCGCGTCTTCGACGATGGCTCCCGCTGAGGCGATGACGACGAGGGCGAGCAGGACGCTGTAGCGAGCCACGAGGCCGAGGGTCTTCGGCGCATCCGTCGGTGTGGCGCCCGATTCCGGCCGGGTGTCGCCATCCGAGTTCAGCAGGGCCTCGGCGCCGAGGTCCGGTTCGGGGCCGGTCAGGAGCCAGCGGTAGGACAGGAGGGCTGCCATCCCGAACAGCCCGCCGGAGATGGTCAGGTGGACCAGCAGGGGTACCTCGAGTTGCGCGGCGACGGCGCCCATCGCGCCTCCGGTCACGGCGCCCACGGACCAGACGGCGTGGAACGAGTTGATGATCGACCGTCCGTAGAGACGCTGCACGCGGAGGCCGTGCGAGTTCTGCGCGACATCGGTGATGGAGTCCATGGCGCCGGCCAGGAAGAGGGCGAGGGCGAGGATGAGCCAGCCGGGCGCGACTCCGGTGAGCAGCAGCCCTACGGCGGTGACGAGCGTCGCGGCGATGGCGACACGGGAGGAGCGGAAGCGGCGGATGAGGAGTCCTGCGCTGAGCCCGGCGATGAGTGCGCCCAAGGGGTAGGCGGCGACCGCGGTGCCGAAGGCGGCGTTGGTCAGGTCGAGATCCGCCTTGATCTGCGGGTACCGCGGGAGGATGTTGGCGATCAGTGCGCCGTTCGTGAAGAACAGGACACTGACGGCGACGCGAGCGTGTCGGGCGTCCAGGGACGCGGACGGAGGCGTGCTCCGGAGGGAGGACGTGGTCATGGGGCTGTTCCGATCTGGAAGGGCGGTCGGGTGCGGTGACACGGAATGGGCTTGGACGGGCGTTGTCGAACCGGGTGGTGCGGCTTCAGGACATCGGCCCGGGTTTGGGGGTCTTGCGACGTCCAAGCGCGGCTGCGGTCTCGTCAGGGGTCCACCCGGAGGAGTTGATGGCTTCCAGCACCCGCGCTCGCGTCGCTGGTGTGACGAGGTCGACTCCGTTGAGCACTCGCGAAACGGTGGAGTGCGAGACGCCCGCCATGCGAGCGACATCCTTGATGGTGATCGGACGAGACGAGTTATGAACATTCACAATGTTCATTCGAACACATCGGGTACGATATGTCCATGCAGATGGAAGTCCGCCACCGCGAGATCCTCGATGAGCTCCGTCGCTCCGGCCGCGTCCAGGTCGACGAGCTTGCCAAGCAGTTGAGCACGTCGTCGATGACCGTCCGACGCGACCTCGAGCATCTTGCCGCGGTCGGTGCGTTGCGGCGGGTCAGGGGTGGTGCTGTCGGAACGGCCCTGCATGGCGAGGGGCTGCCCTTCTCCGTTCGAGCGGTCGATGACGAAGGACTGAAGGCACGGCTTGCAGCGGCAGCCGTGGCCTACATCGACGACGGTGAAGCGGTGGTCGTCGACAGCGGCACGACCGGAGCGGCTGCCGCCGCGGAACTCGCCCACCGCAGGGTGACCGCGATGCCCCTGTCGGTGCAGGGCATCGCCGCGCTGTCGTCGAGTCAGACGGTCAGCCTCGTCCTGTCTGGTGGAACCGTGCGTGGCGCAGAGGGAACGATCGTCGGGCCGATCGCGGAGCGGACCATCGCTTCACTCCGCTTCGACACGGCCATCCTGACCTGCTGTGCAGCTGATCCGTCGGCCGGCGTGACGGCGTTCGACCTGGGCGACGCCGCGATCAAGCAGGCGATCGTCGCATCGGCGGCGCGCGTCATCCTGATCGCGGAAGGGTCGAAGTTCTCCCTGCGCTCCATGGCCATCGTGTGTGCGCTCGAAGACGTCGACGTCCTCGTCACCGACGCTTCGGCCCCTCCTGCGGTGCTCGATCGACTGCGTGCCGCCGGCGTGGAGGTCGCGGTCGTCGAGGACGCCGATCATCCGACGTCCTAGCGGGCCAGGAGGCCGATGACCGACTCGCTCGCCATGGAGGGAGTCGGCTTCCACGGAACGTGAACAACGGGTGAATCCGCCCGCTCACCCGTTGTCGATCCCGCGATCGAGGAGCAAGCTCGTCGCCGTGGACCCCATCATCCTGCTTTCGCTCGTCGTGATCACGGCACTCGCCTTCGACTTCACCAACGGCTTCCACGACACCGCGAACGCGATGGCGACCTCCATCGCCACCGGTGCGCTGTCGCCGAAGATCGCGGTCACCCTCTCGGCGGTGCTGAACCTCGTGGGCGCGTTCCTCAGCATCGAGGTCGCGCTCACCGTCACGAACGCGGTCGTGAAGATCCAGGATTCGTCGGGAGCTCCCGATCCCGCGCTCCTCGAGGGAGGCGGCTCGGCGCTCCTGCTGATCGTGCTCGCCGGGCTCATCGGTGGCATCATCTGGAACCTGCTCACTTGGCTCCTCGGTCTGCCGTCGAGCTCGTCGCACGCGCTCTTCGGTGGTCTCATCGGCTCGACGCTCGCGGGCCTCGGGTTGAACGGCGTGAACTGGGCCGGTGACGGCACGAAGCTCGACGGCGTCGTCGGCAAGGTCATCCTCCCGGCGCTCATGTCGCCGTTGCTCGCCGGCGCGGTGGCCGCGATCGGTACCTGGCTCGTCTTCCGCGTCATCGGCAACCTCGCCCAGGGGCGTCTCCACCGCGGCTTCCGGATCGGGCAGATCGGCAGCGCGTCGCTCGTGTCGCTCGCCCACGGCACGAACGACGCACAGAAGACGATGGGCGTCATCACCCTCGCGCTCATCGCGGCCGGCGGCTGGGACGACACCGAGTCGGTCCCACTCTGGGTGAAGCTCGCCTGTGCCCTCGCGATCTCGCTCGGCACCTACATCGGCGGGTGGCGGATCATCCGCACCGTCGGCAAGGGCATCGTGGAGTTGAACACACCGCAGGGCATGGCCGCCGAGAGTTCCTCCGCCGCCGTCATCCTCGCCTCGAGCCACCTCGGCTTCGCCCTCAGCACCACGCACGTCGCGACCGGATCGATCCTCGGCTCCGGGGTCGGACGGCCAGGTGCGCAGGTGCGCTGGCGGGTGGCCCTGCGGATGGTCGTCGCCTGGATCATCACCCTCCCGGCCGCCGCGCTCATGGGCGCGGTGATGTGGTGGGTCGGTCACCTCGCGGGCGGGGCGATCGGCGGAATCCTCATGGTCGCGATCCTCGTGGGTGTCGCGCTCGCCATCTACCTGCGGTCGCGCCGCGACAGCATCGGATCCCACAACGTGAACGACAACTGGCAGGACGCCCCCGCCCGCTCGTCGCAGAAGACCGCAGCGTAAGGACGTCGGACATGTTCATGCTCTTCCTCGAAGCCGCCGCCCAGGTGGCCGTCATCGCGCTCGTGCTCGGCGCCGGGCTTCCCGCGCTCTTCGCGCTGGGTGTCCGCTCGTTCGCGGTCGCCGGAGGCGCCGGGTCCGACGACCGGAGCGGGTCGGCCGCGCCGACGATCCCGTCGGCGCTCCTCCGGGCCATCGGCGTGCTGTGCTTCGCCGTCGTCGTCGCCGCAGTGCTGGTCGGACTCACGATCATCGTGGCCACCGGTCTGGGGCAGGAGGTCAACTTCGACCACGTGTTCCCGACCTTCACGCCGAAGGACTGAGGATGTCATCCGAGAACGGGACAGACCTCACCGCCCACGGGTCCGGTGTGGTGGCGCGTGTCGTCGGCTGGCTCCGCGCCGGATACCCGACGGGTGTGCCCGAGCACGACTACGTGCCGCTGCTCGGCATCCTCCGACGGAGCCTCACCCCCGAGGAGCTGGACCAGGTCGTCGACGGACTGCTCATCGAGGCGGAGAACGCCGATGCGAGCGGTGAGCCGGTCGGCCACGATCGCCTGCGGGCGCGGGTCGAACAGCTCCTCCTCGGTCCGGCGCTCCCGGAGGACCTCGTCCGCGTCTCCGCCCGGCTCGCGAGCGCGGGCTGGCCGCTCGGCAGCCCGGATGACGTCCGCGCGGTGGCGACTGACCAGGACGACGCCGGCCGAGAGGCGCGTGCGACCCTCCTCGAGGAACGCGGAGGGCTGGTCGCCCGCATCGTGCGCTGGCTCCGAGCCGGGTACCCTGCAGGATTCCCCGACCAGGACTTCGTCCCGCTCGTGGCGCTCCTCCGTCGTCGGCTGAGCGACGCCGAGGTGGCCGAGGTGGGTGCGCGCCTCGCGGCGGAGGGCGACACGTCGCTCAGCCGGGTCGACGTCGCGACCGCGATCGCGCGGGTCACCGCGGAGCTGCCGAGCGATGAGGACGTGGAGCGTGTCCGCCGGTCGCTCGCCGAGCACGGGTGGCCGAGCGACTTCGCGGTCTGACGGTCGAGTCGTGGTGCTGGGGTGACGACCATCGCGTCCTCAGTCGTGGTCGGTGTCGGCGGCCCGTCGTAGGTTCGGCTCGTGCCGGAACGTGTGGAAGCGTGGTGGGCCCGCCGTCAGTGGTCGAAGGGTCTCGAAACGCCGTACCCGGTGGGCGCGTACCGGCAGGCCTGGGCGTCGTTCCCAGCGCTGTGGCGTCAGTACCATGCGGATCTCAACGCCGGGATCGTCCTGAGCCAGGTGCCGCCGGCGGCCGACGTCCTGCTGCAGTGGCAGTGCGATCGGGGTCACCGGTTCGTCGCGACGCCGGCCGAGCAGCGCTCGCGGCCCGGACGCGAGCGTCGCCGCAGCGCCTGGTGTCCCGAATGTTCCGATGCGGCCGATCCGTCGAGGGTCGTCGCGTTGCCGATGCGGGAGTCGGTGACCGATCCGGTGCCCGCGGTCGCCGGGATCATCCGGGAGCGTCGCGCGCGACCGAAGCCGTCGCTGTGCGAGAAGACCCCTGACCTGCCGGTGGGGGAGGCCTTCACGTCCGAGTGCGCGCCGAAACCGGCGTCCGCTGTCGAGGCTCAGCTGCGCGCGGATCTCCACGGGCGACTCACGCTGACCGAAGGACTGAACGCCGTGCGGGTGCAGCGTCCGTTCTTCCAGCACCTGGAGGTGTGGCCCGACCTGGTCTACCCGGAACTGCGCATCGCCATCGAGTACGACAGCATCGGCCGGCACGGACTCGAGCACGTGGGGCGCCGCGAGGAAGCGGACCGACGGAAGGACCGCGCGCTGCGGTCGGCTGGCTGGGAGGTCGTCCGCCTCCGCACCGGGAAGCTCGAACCCCTTGGCCCCCACGATCTCCAGCTCTCGTCGTGGAACCGACGCGCGCTCGACCGGTTGGTCGACACGCTCAGGGCGATCCGAGGCCCGTTCATGGTCGACGCGTATCTGCGCTGATCCGCGAGCGCCACGAGAGGGCGATGATGCGTTACCCTCGTCGCAGAGGGAAAAATCCCGTCGTGCTTCGGCCGGCGGAAACGCACAAGCGTCTCGTGGGAGTCGCCACTTCTTCATCGAAGGAGTGCGCCCATGCTCGAACCCTCAACCTCCACGGCTGTCGAAGACTCGCCGCCACGCCTCCGCGACGCGTGGGTCGCGCTGGCCGGCCTCTCGGGCGTGTTCCTGTTCGAGATGCTCGACAACTCCGTCCTGAACGTCGCGCTCCCGACCATCGGCCGTGACCTCACCGCTTCAACCGCGTCACTGCAGTGGGTGTCGGGCGCGTACTCGGTCACGTTCGGCGGACTGATGTTGCTCTTCGGTGCGGTCGCCGACCGGTTCGGTCGGCGTCGGGTCATGCTCGTCGGTCTGACGCTGCTCGCCGTCGTCAGCGTCTTGACCGTGTTCGTGGGCTCGGTGGAGCAGTTGATCGCCGTACGCGCCCTGATGGGCGTCGCCGCGGCGATGACGACTCCGGGATCGATGGCTTTGGCGTTCCGCCTGTTCGACCGGGACGACCTGCGTGTCCGCGCGCTGACGGTCATCTCGACCGCTGGGCTGGTCGGCCTCGCCGCCGGGCCGACGATCGGCGGCTTCGTGCTCGCCGTGGCGCCGTGGCAGGTGCTCATCGTCGCCAACGCCCCGATCGCGGTGATCACCTGGATCGGGATCCGCGCCGGGATCGGTGCCGACGAGTGGTCGCACCTGCACCGAGACCGGATCGATGTGCTCGGCGCTGCGCTCGGGACCGCGACCGTCGTCGGCGTCCTCTTCACCCCGACCCTGTTCGTCGCCGGCACCGACGTCCCTGCGGCCTGGGGCGCGGCTGCGGCAACGGTGACCGCCGCGATCGGCTTCGTCGTCAGGGAGCGCACCGCCCGCCACCCGTTGCTGGATCTTCGTCTCGTGGCTCAGCCGCTCGTGGCCTCCGGCTTGGCGTACAAGGCCGCCGCCGGGCTGGCGATGGCCGGCTTGTCGTACCTGGCGACCCTGCAGCTGCAGTTCGCCTGGGGGTGGCCGCCGGCCTTGGCCGCTGTCGCGATGCTCCCGCAGGTCGTGGTGCTCTTGGCGAGCGGTCGCTTCGTCGGCCCGTTCGTGCACCGCGTGGGACTCGATCGTGCGGCATGGATGAGCGCCGCCGCGGTCGTCTCGGGGCTCGCCGTGTTCGCGCTGCTGAGCCGGTTCGGCTACCCGTGGGTGCTCGTCGCACTCATCCTCGTCGCCGCCGGGATGCGGGTGGTCGGAGCCGTCGCCGGCAACAACGTCCTTCGCGGGCTTCCCGCGGACCGCACGTCCATCGGTGCGGCCCTGGTCGACACCGCGAGCGAGATCGCCACCGCTGTCGGGATCGCCGCGACCGGGACGATCCTCGCTGCGGTCGTCGGCGGCGGCATCACGACCGAGTACTTCACCCCGGCCCTCGTCGCGTCGTTCCAGCAAGCGATCCTCATTGCGGGATCGACCATCGCCGTCCTCGCTGCAGCCCTCGTGGCTGTCGGTGTCCTCCGTTCACATCACGTCCCATCTCAGCCCGCAACCCAGGAGCCATCCCATGTCTGACCTCATGCCCCGTCCCCCGTTCGATCCCGAACTCACCCCCTTCCTCGCCGCGCTCGAGGCGCGCGGGCCGTTCAGGCTGACGACCGAGATGCTGCCGCGGATGCGCGGCCTCGACACGACCGAGGAGGCCCTCGACGAACGGCTGCGCTCGCGCGGGTTCGAGCGGCGCTCCCTCACGGTGCCCGGCCATCTCGGGGATCCGATCACGCTCGCTGTCGTCCAGCGGATCGGGCGCTCCGGCGCGACGACGGCGGTCTATACGATCCATGGCGGAGGGATGATGTTCGGTCATCACCTCGGCAACCTCGAGTCCTACGACGACTGGCTCCTGAACGACCACGACGTCGTGCTCATCAGCGTCGACTACCGCCTCGCCCCCGAGTACCCCGACCCGTACCCGGTCGAGGACTGCTACGCCGGACTCGTCTGGGTCGCGGAGCACGCGGATGAACTCGGTATCGACCCGGACCGCATCGTGATCGCCGGGCAGAGCGCTGGCGGCGGGCTCGCGGCCGGCACCGCCCTGCTCGCCCGGGACCGCCGTGGGCCGGCCCTCTTCGGGCAGATCCTCGTCTCGCCGATGCTCGACGATCGGGATGCCACCGTGTCGACGATGCAGATCGACGGGGTCGGGGTCGCAGATCGGCAGATGACCCGGTTCGGCTGGGAGGCCTATCTCGGACACCGTCGCGCCGGTGAGGACGTTTCCATCTCCGCCGCGCCGGCGCGGGCGACCGATCTCACCGGGCTTCCGCGCACCTACCTCGACTGTGGCAGCGCCGAGGTGTTCCGTGACGAGACGGTCGCCTTTGCCAGTGCGATGTGGGCTGCGGGTGGCGACGCGGAACTGCACGTCTGGCCGGGGGCGTTCCACGGCTTCACGAGCATGGTGCCGAGAGCCGCCATCTCGCGGGCCGCCATCGCGGCCCTGGCCGACTGGACGAGGCGACTGCTCGGAACACCCGCCGGCGAGGTCGCTCTGCCGGGTGCATCATGAACCGGTGAACTGCATCACGGTGTCCCAGGCCAGCTTCACGATGAGAATGGACAGGGTCACCAGGAACACGATCCGCACGAAGCCGCTTCCGCGTTTCGTCGCCATACGGGCGCCGATGAACCCGCCGGTGACGTTCATCACGGCCATGGCGAGACCGAGCGCGAGCAGGACTTCGCCGTGCACCCCGTACACGACGAGAGCGGCGAGGTTCGTGGTGAGGTTGGCGATCTTCGCGTTCACGCTGGCTTGCAGGAAGCCGTACCCCAGCACGCCGACGATGAGGATGACGAAGAACGAGCCCGTTCCCGGTCCGAGGATGCCGTCGTAGAAGCCCACCAGCAGGCCGATCATCGCCGCCCGCCAGGCGACGGCGGCGGCGCGGTCATGGCGGGGTTCGTGGTGCAGGCCCATGGTCGGCTTGAAGAGGGTGTACAGCGCCACGGCGATCACGGCCACGAGCACGATGGGCGTCAGCACCTCGCGTGGCACGTACCGCGAGAGGGCGGCACCGACGGTCGACCCGGCGTAGGCCCCGGCGACGAGCGGCGCCAGCAGCACGAGCTGCACCCTGATCTTGCGCAGGTACACCCAGCTCGCCGACAGGGTGCCGAAGAACGACGACAGCTTGTTCGTTCCCAGGATGAACGGGGTCGCGACGTCGCTCGGAACGGCGATGACGAGCGCGGGCAACTGGATCAGTCCGCCGCCGCCGACGACCGCGTCGACCCAGCCGGCCACTCCCGCCGCCACGAGCAGGAGGACGAGCGCGGCCACCGAGACGGGGAGCCATTCGGCGATCAGCGGTCCATCGAGCACAGTCGCCCAGCCTAATCGTCGGAGTGATGATCCGGCGGGCGGACGTCGAACGGGGTCCTCGAGAGTTCAGGCGATCCTGACGCATTCACATCTGCTTATATGTACAGATGAACGAGGATCTGGAACCCGCCGCCGAGTTGTTCAAGGCACTGTCCTCCTCCTCGCGGTTGCGGTTGCTGCGCATCCTGGCAGGCGGCACGTCCACGGTCGGTCAGCTCGCCGAGCAGAGCCAGTTGTCGCAGCCGTTGGTCTCGCAGCATCTGCGGACGCTGCGATCAGCCGGCCTGGTCTCGGTGCAGCGGATCGGCCGAGAGGCGCACTACGACGTCGCTGACGTGCACGTCTCGCACATCGTCGACGATGCCGTGCAGCACGCACTCGAGGGATAGCGAGAACCACTATCGATTAGCTGCATGTATTGCAATTCGCTTATGAATGAGATGTACTGATGACGCGTCGCCGCCCGTCGCGACACCCGATCTCATCCTTCGAAAGGCAACCATGAGCACGACTGACATCCACGCCGAGCACTCCGTCACCGAGCACGAGCACGGAACGGACTGCGGCCACGAGGCCGTCCAGCACGACGACCACACCGACTACGTACACGGCACGCATCACCACGCTCTGCACGACGGTCACTACGACGAGCACGAGAGTGTCGCCGAGCACACCGTCGCCGACCACGAGCACGGTGCGGCGTGCGGTCACGACGCGGTCGAGCACGACGGTCACGTCGACTACGTGCACGACGGCCACCAGCACGCGGCGCACGGCGAGCACTACGACGAGCACTGATCACTCGTCGTCGCTGAACGACGCACGAGGGGGCCGGCTTTCGAGTCGGCCCCCTCGTGCTGTTGATGGGCTGGCGTTCGGTCAGTCATCCGTCAGGTGTTGTTCCTCGGTGGCCGTTACGCTCGCTGCATGGGACCGGACTGGATCGAACATCGGCGCTCGGAGGATCGAGAGCGGCTGGGGTGGATGAAGCCTGTCGGTGAGGGGTTCGTCGTCATCGATCTCCTGGGGCGTCAGCGAACCGATGCGCTGGATTGGTTCCATGCCGAGGAGGCGCTCGACGAGATCGGCATGGGGTATCTCGCCGACCCGCACGAGCTTCGGCTGGAGGACGGCTCCTGGTTGCGCGTCCGGATCGCCGAGGTCTCGACCGCCGGGATTCGGGTGAAGAAGGATGACTGGGGCGACATGACCGCCACGCAGCTGTACTACGAGGTCTCCTTCCCCGTGACCGAGGACCAGCTGCGACCACTGCCTCGCTGAGCGCCGCATCGGTACGGTGTCTCCCGCTCACTCACGACCAGAGGTCGACCGCGATCGTTCGTGGATGTGGTGTGCTTGAACGTCCGGTGGCTGCTGTCCACCACAGGTAGGCGTGAATCCGTGCGCGGACGTTCCGTCGTGACCACAGGCGTGCGCTGCTCGAGCCCCTTCGCGTCGGATGACTCTTGACGTCGTCGAGCATCCTCGCCATCATTCGAGTGCGATCGACGGCAACGAGCCGCCGGCACCCTCGAGAGAGACGGCCCCGATGTCCACCATGATCTTCGTCAACCTGGCCGTCAGTGACCTGCACCGGTCACGGGTGTTCTTCGAGGCACTCGGGTACTCGATCAACGAGGGGTTCAGCGACGAGAACGCGATCAGCGTGGTCATCAGCGACACGATCACGGCGATGCTCCTCACGCGGGAGTTCTTCGCGGAGTTCACGAGCAAGTCGATCATCGACGCCACCACCTCCACCGAGGTGCAGCTCGCTCTCAGCGCCGAGAGCAGAGCCGACGTCGATTCGATTGTCGAGAAGGCCATCGCGAGCGGGGCTACGCCTGCCGGCGAACAGGATCATGGCTTCATGTACTCGAGGAGCTTCGACGACCTCGACGGCCACCACTGGGACTTCGTCTGGATGGACCCGGAGGCGGCCGCCGGCGGCGCGCCCGAGATGACCGTCGAGGAGATGCGCGCGAACACGACGCACAGCTGAGCGCCTTGATGAGAGGATCGTCCAGCGGAGACGTCTGACACGGATGCTCGAACGAACACCGGAGAGGCCACTCATGACCACCACGCGCAGGCGCATGCTGCAGCGTCGGATCGCCGCTTGGATCACTGTCCTCGGACTGCTGCCAGCGTTCCTCGTTTCAGTCACCACGGCCATGGGGGGAGGTAGCGCTGAAGGCTACATTCTCAGTGCGGTGTTCTTTGTGATCGGCCTCGCCGGGCTCATCTGGTGGGTCATCCTCCGACGCTCGACAGACTGACCCGAGCTCGTCGAGTCCGCTCGGTGTGCGGGCGACCTCCGGCGCACGGCGATGAGCCGGCTCAAACCTCGGCGGTGTTGGCGTCCCGTGGGCGACTCATGCCAACCTGGCATCGGATCGAGAGAACAGGCGACATGTCGAAGCGTATTGGGAAAGCTCGATGACGGGTGGGTTGGAGCCTGCATCGCGCATGGGCGATCGGGTGCAGTTGAAGATTCGTCGGGCCGTTCCGGCGGACGCAGGTGCGGTGCTGGCACTCTTCGATGCAGCGATCGCCTGGTTCGTGCGGATCGGCAACACACGGCAGTGGGGTACCGAACCTGCATCTGGGCAGGAGCGCTGGATCACGCGTGTCGAGCAGTGGTGTGCCTCATCCGATGCCTGGGTCGCCGAGCATCCCACGGTCGGCGTCTGCGGAGCGCTCGTGCTGGGCGAGGCGCTCGAGTACGTGCCGGCCGCCACCGAGCCGGAGGTCTACGTCCGCGTGTTGATCGGCTCGCGCGACCCGCGGGTGAAGGGCACCGGTCGCCGATTGCTGGCATTCGCCGAGGAGCGTGCGCAGGCCGCCGGGGTCGGTCGCATGCGGGTCGACTGCTACTCGGGAGGCTCGGGGGATCTCGTACGGTTCTATGAGGCCGCTGGCTATGAGCGTGACGTGACGTTCACGGTCGGCGACGGGGCTGAAGCGTGGCCGGGCCAGGTGTTGTCACGGCGAGTCCATGTGGAGAACGACCTGGCGCGATGAGGCCGCGAGTGCCGGGGAACGGAGGAGGCGCGTGACACCTGCCGGGTAGAAGGGGTGATCGGTCTCGCTGATCGACACCCACCGAACAGGACTTCCCTCGTCCAGGACGTGGAGTCGGGCGTCGAGCGGGATGGCGTCGATCTCGGCCGACTCGACGGCGAAGATGTGAGCGATCTCATGGCCTGGCTCACCCTCGTATTCGAAGATGTTCTCCGCAACGTCGAGCAGGGTCACGTGGCCCAGAGTGACGCCGAGCTCCTCGACGAACTCTCGGCGCAGGGCGGCTTCAGCGGTTTCACCGAACTCGATGCCGCCCCCGATCGCGCGGTGGAAGGCCTGGTTCTTCACGGTGTCCACGCCGTTCAAGACGAGTACGTGACCGTCTCGGATGGGAAGGCCGACGGTGATGTTTCGAATCGAGGGCATGTCGTCGACTCGACGACGAGCCCGTAGCGGGACTTGGAGCGGATGACGGGAATCGAACCCGCGCTATCAGCTTGGGAAGCCGAAGTTACCAACTGTCGGCTCACTGGAGCTCACTGGAGCGAAGTTCCGCGTGATGTCGGGGGGAGTGTGAGACACGGTTGGACCTGGTGTGTTCGAATTTCGGGTGAGAAAAGCGGGAACACCGCGGTGGTGACTGAGCGGCGCAAGTTGAGGGAGCTCATGACGATGAGACGGCACTTCGCTCCTGGGGCGTCGCGTGTGCATAGTCATAGTTATCGGTACGGACTCGGGACGGTCGTCCGCGGGTTCCGGCGCGCTATGGGAGCCCCTTGCCTCAAGCTCTCGTACTCGCGACGCAAGGGGGGTTCGGCGCCCTACTCGGCTCCGGGACTGTGAGACGAAAGCGCCCCGATCTGCCCGAGCAGTCCCGCCAGGTCTGGCTGTCCGACTTCGTCGACGATCAGCCCGTTGGTGAAGCGGTAGAAGTTGGTAGCGTGCACGGCGACCTTCCGTCCGGTCGGAGGATTGCCGAGGAACTCGCCGTCGTGCGTGCCGCAGAGTTCGAAGCGTGCGGCGACGACGTCTCCCTCGGTGACCAGCCGGTCTATCCTCCACTGGATGTCGGAGAAGCCACTCCGCATGATCGACAGGATCTGCAGGTACCCGTCGAGGCCCCGGAACGGTTCTGAAGAGAACGGCGTGAGGAACTCCGCGTCGGGCGAGATGACCTCCCGACCGATCAATGGATCTGCGGTGTTGATGAAGTCGACAAACCGGTGCAGAGCAGTTCTGGGGTCGGTGGTCACGAAGATCCAATCGTCGAGGGGCGCGGTGCGGTGGAGCAACTACTTTACATGTCAAGTAACCCGGCTAGAGTGGAGGTATGCGTGCGAACCCGGTAACCGTCCTCGATACGGCCGCTCCAGAGACAGGCGGAAGCGAGCGATCGGCTCGTGCCCGTGAATACTTCGCGGCCCTCGTGAGGCACGAGACCAATCTGTGGAACCTGGTCGAGAAACGGATGCGCGGCGAGGGGGTGTTGAGTCTGGCGCGTTTGGAAGTGTTGCGGGTCATCGAGGCGTCGCCGGCCGGCGCACGCGTGCAGGATGTCGCGACCGGCGTCGGGACATCGATCGCCGCATCCAGTCGGCTCCTCGATCGTCTTGCGGCCGACGGTCTCATCGAGCGTTCGCCGGACCCGACCGACCGCCGCAGCGTGCGGAGCGCGCTCTCGGCCCAAGGACGCGACGCGTACAACACCACGCAAGAACGGTTCACGCAGGCTCTGGACAGCGTGCTGACCGGCGCTGACACCGAGGCGATGACCATCGGAATCGCAGCGCTGGGACGGGTGCAGGCCGCGTTGGAGGTTGCGAGATGACTCGGTGGATGCGGGCCGTGGTCATCGAGGCCCCGGGCGGACCAGAGGTTCTGCAGCTTCGTGACATCCCGATACCCACTCCCGAGGCAGGTCAGGTGCTGATCCAGGTTCAGGCCTTCGGGCTGAATCGGTCCGAGCTGCACTTCCGACGTGGGATGGGTGGCTTCGGAAGCTTCCCGCGCGTGCCTGGGATCGAGGCGGTGGGGATCGTGGAGGCAGCGCCCGGCGGAGAGTACGAAGTCGGTACCCAGGTCGCCGCGCTCATGGGAGGGATGGGTCGTGACTTCGACGGCGGCTATGCCGAGTACACCCTCGTCCCGGCCGGCAATGTCCTGCCTTTCGTCAGCACCCTCGAGTGGGCAACCCTCGGTGCGATCCCCGAGATGCTGCAAACCGCGCACGGGTCGCTCACGGTGGGCGTGGGCGCCCGTCCGGGCGACACGCTCCTCATCCGGGGTGGCACGTCGTCGATCGGACTCGCGTGTATCGTCCTGGCGAAGGGCCAGGGCATGACCGTCATCGCCACCACCCGGAACACCGACCGTGCCGAGCTGCTGCACCGCACCGGCGCCGACCATGTCGTCATCGACACAGGCAACATCGCCGCGGACGTCCGCGCGATCATCCCGAGCGGTGTTCACGGCGCCGTCGAGCTCATCGGTACCGACACGCTGCCCGACACGCTCCGAGCCACCGCCGTTCACGGAACGGTGTCATTCACCGGGATGCTCTCCGATGTCTGGACCATTCCGGACTTCTACCCGATGGATGTCATTCCCAATGGGGTCCGGCTCACCGCATACTCCGGTGAAGCCAGCGACCTTCCCTCGCCGGTGCTGCAGGAATTCCTGGAGGCGGTGGCAGCCGGCACCGCGCGAGTGCCCATTGCACAGGTCTATTCGCTCGAGGACATCGTGCAAGCCCACCGCGACATGGAACACGGTACGCACTCAGGCAAGCTCGTCGTCACCACCTGATCGCCGAGCGAAAGCAGGCACGACGGAACAAAGATCCGCTGGGCGATGATGCAGATGCGCCCGCTCGTATGCGCGTTTCGACGGCGTCGCAGACTATGTTGCCAAGCGGGGGAAGAGTCGCTCAGCAGCGGAGCGGTGCACCGCGCCGAGTCGTTCCGCACCTGGGCCGTCGTAGGTGGCAAGTGAGTGGTCGAAACGGGCGCTCCAATCTGGGTGCGCGTAGGGGAAATCGCTGCCGTAGAGGATGTGTTCGGGTTCCGCGAATGCCAGAAGCGACGGCAGCGAGGTGGGGGTGGCAGAGAGGGCGGTGTCGAAGTAGAACTTGCGAAGGCCCGCTTGGATGTCTTCCGGCGTCGTGCCGGGGTTGAACAGTGCGGCGGCGCTGAATCGATCTGCAGCGTAGGGCAGGAAACCGCCGGCGTGTGACAGGATCACGCGGAGTTCCGGATGCCGGTCGAACACCCCGTGCGCGACGAGGTCCACGGCGGTGCGGGTCGTGTCGAATGGGAAGTCCAGCAGCGCAGGGGGCATTCCGGGCAACTGCTGGATCGGCGGCGCCGTGGGATGCACGAACACCACGGCCGAACGCGCGGCGAGCTCTGTCCACAACGGCTCGTACGCGGGATCGCCGAGGTAACGCCCGTGCGCGTTCGACAGGAGGAGCACGCCGTCGGCATGGAGCTCGTCGAGGGCCCGTACGGCTTCGGCGACTGCGCCGTCGAAATCCGGCAGCGGCAGCACCGCGAAATGTCCGAAACGGTCAGGGTGTTCTCTGACCAGCTCGGCCTGGTAGTCGTTCAGCTCGCGGGCGAGGTCGCGGGCAGCGGCATCGTCACCGAAATGCACACCGGGTGCGCTGATCGACAGGATCCCTGTCTCAATGTCCTTCTCGTCCATCATGGCAATCGCCGATTGAGGGTCCCAATCAGGCATCAGCCATCCGCCGACGGCCCGCGGACCTGTGCGCGCCGCTGTCCCACCGCTTTCAGCCCACGGATTCCATTGCGCGGACCCGCCAGCCACGGCCTGCGCCCCGGCTCCGCTCCCTGCCATCAGATCTCCCGCCGCCGCCAGTGCCTCCAGGTAGCGAGGCGGAAGCAGGTGCTGGTGGACATCGATCTTGCCCGGCATGGTGACACCCTTCATGTGTTCTCGGCGACGCTGTTCGGTTGCGCCCGACTTGGCGAAACTGTTCTTTGACATTCGTCAAGTAGATGACGAGTGTACGTCTGTCACAGAACTCCGGCAAGGCCTCTCCGGCCGCGAGCTCCAGGGTCCCGACGAACCGACTTGTGCAGACGCTGCATAAATGCATAGACTGCACGAATCGCAGGAATGTCGGAACAAGCGGAGGCGAACATGGATGGCGGGTTGCGTGAACGGAAGCGAGCGGCGACACAGGAACACATCGAACGTGCCGCCATCTCGCTTGCGCTCGAGCACGGCTTCGAGAACGTCACCGTGGACATGATCTGCGCGGCAAGTGCGGTGTCACAGCGCACGTTCTTCAACTACTTCGGATCGAAGGAGGGGGTCATCGTCGGCGGCGCACCACTGATGCCGAGCGACGAACACATCGACGCGTTCACTCGGCCGACGGGCTCGAATGTCCTTGCCGATTTCCTCACGATGATCACCTCATCGCTCCTGGAGCGTGAACCAGATGCCGCGCTCTTCAAGGCTCGACGGGAGTTGATCATGCGCACTCCGGAGCTTCTCGCCAGAGAAACGGCTCGCATGGGCGAATCCGAAGACCAGTTTGTCGCGATCATCATCACTCGCTATGAGCTCCAAGGACGACACCGCGCCGACCATCCCGAGCTGGAGGACGAAGCCCGGATGGTCGTCGCACTCGCCACCGGCGTCCTGCACTACGTGAGGCGCCGATGGGTGAGCGCGCGCCCAGGAGCGTCCACGCGGGATCTCCTGAGCAGTTCCATCGAGCTCATCCAACGCATCACCAACGATCACCCTCGACAGCCGAAGGGCACGGCGTACTGACCATGACCGACACCTCTCTCAGCGAGCACGGCACAACCGCGTTGCCGGCCTCGAATCGCAACATTCTGCTCATCTTCGCGGGCCTCATCCTGACCATGCTGCTCTCCTCACTCGATCAGAGCATGTTCTCCACTGCGTTGCCGACGATCGTCGGGGAACTCAACGGTGTCGACAGCATGCTGTGGGTGACGACCGCCTACATCCTCGCCTCCACGATCATGCTGCCGGTCTATGGCAAGCTCAGCGACTTGATCGGTCGGAAAGGGCTGTTCATCGGTGCGATCAGCCTGTTCGTCCTCGGCTCCATCATCGGTGGCATGGCACAGGACATGACGGTGCTCATCGTCGGTCGAGCCGTGCAGGGACTCGGCGGCGGTGGGCTCATGATCCTGTCGCAGGCGATCATCGCCGACGTCGTCCCCGCCCGCGAGCGCGGCCGGTACATGGGAATCATGGGCGGCGTCTTCGCGATCTCGTCCGTCGCCGGACCCCTGCTCGGAGGCTGGTTCACAGAGGGGCCCGGGTGGCGGTGGGGCCTGTGGATCAACATCCCTCTGGGAGTCCTCGCCATCGTCTCTGCGGCGATGTTCCTGCATCTGCCCAAGAACACGGCAGGGCGACCCAACGTCGACTTCGCCGGGATGGGCCTGCTGGCCGCTGCGTCGACCGGCCTGGTCCTGGTCACCACCTGGGGTGGGAGGACCTATGACTGGGACTCGGCCGTCATCATCTCCCTGATCGTCGCGACCATCGTGGCGGGCGTCGCCTTCGTCCTGGTCGAGCGTCGCGCCGCCGAGCCGATCATGCCGCTTCAGCTCTTCAAGGATCGCAACTTCAACCTGACCACGATCGCCGGTTTGATCACGGGCATTGCGATGTTCGGCGCTATCGCCTACATCCCCACCTATCTGCAGATGGTCACCGGCGTCGACGCGACAGAGGCGGGTCTGCTGATGATTCCCTTGATGGCCGCCCTGCTGGTCAGCTCAATCGTTTCCGGTCAGCTTGTCAGCAGATTCGGTCGCTACAAGTGGCTTCCGGTCGTGGGAACGGCGATCATCGCCGTGTCCCTGTTCCTCCTGTCCACGATGACGCCGACATTGCCGGTCTGGATACTCTGCTCCTACCTGGCGATCATGGGCTTGGGCTTGGGCATGAGCATGCAGATCCTCATCCTGATCGTGCAGAACTCGTTCCCCAATTCCCAAGTGGGCACTGCGACCGCGGCAAACAACTATTTCCGACAGATCGGTGCCAGCCTGGGCACTGCGATCGTGGGCAGCCTGTTCGTTGCGAACCTCACGGATCTGCTCGCAGATCGCCTACCTGCCGGCGCCGCCACTGCGGCTGGGGGAAGCAACTCGTTCACTCCAGCACTGGTACGAGAGCTACCCGATGCGATCCGCGCCGTGATCGTCGGCGCGTACAACGACGCTCTTGCGCCCGTGTTCATGTACATGGTCCCCATGGTCGTCGCGGCGGCGGTGTTGCTGCTGTTCGTCACGGAGAAGCCACTGGCCACGACGATCGAACGGGACATCCTCCCCAAGGCTCTCGAGATCGACGGCGCAGACGGCCTCGCCCTCGCATCGATTCCGCAGACGGTACCCGCGCCCGACGTCCGAAAGGACTCCGGCAGGACGATGCCCTAGCGGCGCGCTCCAGCCAACTTCGACGACGGTGATGGCGTTTCGATCGAGGAGGTACGCCGAGACTCAGTGGTTGGGTTGATCGGTCCAGGCGGCAGAGACGCTGCGATCGACAACGCGACGCCAGCCGTGGGGGGCGGCAGGGTCGTGGCTGGCCATCCCCGCCATCCACAGCACGGTCATGAGGTCGTCGGGGGTGAACTCCTCGGACAACGCGCCAGCGTCGTGGGCGTTCTGCACGAGTTCGGCCCCGAGTGCCATGGATCGTTCGCATGCATTGATGAGCAGCACGGCGTCTGGATAGCGGCGCAGCATCGCGTCGTTCATTGCCGGGTCGCTGAGCTGGAGGTCGATCATCTCGGTGATGAACGTCTCCAGCTGCGCGCGAGGAGTCTCCGCTTCCAATGTCCGCTCTCTGAGCGCCTTGAGCTTCTCTCCGGCGAGGTTGTCAACCACGGCGTCGATGAGCTCCTCGCGGGAGCCCACGCGGTTGTAGAGCGTCCCGATGCTCACGCCGGCTTCTCGGGCGATGTCCTCCAGTGGGGCGGAAAGTCCTCGGCGTGAGAACACGGCCAGGGCGGCCGCGCGCAGCTTCTCGAGGTTCGCCTGTGCGTCTCGGCGCAGGCCAGGCGTGGTGGTCACGGCAACTCCAGTAGAAATTGAGGGGCACCTCAACATATGCTTGGCATGAGTTGAGGATCATCTCAACTTACCGCACCAGAACACAACCGGCTCGGCGGTGGGCCACGGAGGAAGACGTCATGCCCCTCATCACCATCATCGGCGCTGGCCCTGGACTGGGTCTGGAGATCGCGCGGGCCTTCGGGCAGAAGGGCTTCGACGTCGCGCTCGTCGCCCGAGACCAGACCAAGCTCGACGCACTTGCGCGAACCCTTGCAGGTGAAGGCATCCATGCTCAGGGTTTTACTGCCGACGTCAGCGAGCCGGCCACGATCACGAATGCACTCACGTCGATCCGGCAAGCACTCGGCCCGATCGACGTCCTCGAGTTCTCGCCGGCGGACCGGACCCTGGAATCCGTCGATGCTCTGGAGGTGACCATGGAAAACCTCCAGCCGCAGATCGACTTCTATCTCGGCGGCGCTATCACCGCCGTCGGCGCAGTGCTGCCGGACATGATCTCCAGTGGCACCGGGACCATCCTCGTGACAACCGGCGGCGGCTCACTTGCCCCGACACCGGTTCGTGGCAACATCAACATTGCTGCAGCGGGACTCCGCAACTGGACGCTCAATCTCAACAGCGCCCTGACGGACACGGGAGTCTACGTCGCGTTCGTCGCGATCACCGCCCTCATCGGCGGAGGCCGCCCGGATGCCGAGCCCGCTGTCATCGCGCAGGCGTATGTGAAGCTCTACGCCGAGCGACGTGACGCGGAACTGCACTACGTCGCCTACGACCACTGACATCCTTCCCGTCCGGTGCCCTCGGCGCCGGACGGGAAGCCGTTCAGAGTGCTGGAGCACCGGGTGCGCTCATTCAGTAGTGACGGCGGCTGCCCCGGTCGCAAAAGCGCGGAGCGTTGCGATCTGCTGGGCGATGGGCGGCGGGGTGTCCGCGGTCTGCCAGGTGGACACGAGTGCCACCATCCCGCCGATGGTGAAGATGCGAGCATCGCCATCGAGCGCGATCGTGGATCCGGTTGGATCGCGGTCCGACTCCGTCAACCAGGCGGTGACCGCCGCCGCGATGACCTCGGCAACACGCTCGCCGCGGGGGATCGCGCGAAGCTTCTCGAAGAACGCGCGGTCTTCTCGACCGGCCGCGAGTAGCGGCTCGATTCCGCGCGCTCGAACGGCTTCGATGAGGGCCGCATCGAGATTCGCGGCAACCTCATCGAGGGAAAGCCAGTCGCTGAGCAGGCGGCTGATCCAAACGTCGGTCGCGAGGTCGCCGACGTTGCTGTAGTGGTTGTGCAGCGCCTGCCTGCTCAAGCCTGCCCGGTCAGCCACCGTGCTCATCGCGATCGTCTCGCCCTTCGGTGACTCGGAGACCAGGGCCGTCAATGCCCGAATGAGGGCAGCCCGAGTCCGGGTTACCCGCGGGTCCACCCGCTGTTCTCCTGCCTCCACGGTCAATGCTCTTTCCGACATGCCTCCATCTTGCCAGGATTCGACCGCATGATGTACATTCGTCATCTAATTGACAATCGTAAAGGAAGCCATGACGCAAGCAAACGATCCGGCCCCGCAGCACAAAAGCGTTCCGCAGCACCCGGAGTTCGAAGCGGCAGTGGCCGGTGGCCCACTGACCTCTGAGGGACCAGGATCCACGCATCGATATCGGAACCTCATCCTTGGCGGTCTCGCCATCCTCCTGCTGGCGATGGCGATGCTCATCAGCTATTCGAGTGCGTTCGGCAACCCGACTCCGAACAACGTCCACCTCGCTGTAACGGGCGATGCAGCCACAATCGTCGCGCTCGAGCAGCAGGACTCCCTCGAGCTCACCGTGGTGGGCTCCGCGATGGAGGCGCGAGCTGCGGTCCTCGATCGAGATACGGACGGCGCTATCGTGCTGCCGACCCCCGGGGCGGACGCCGTTGTCACCACGTACGTCGCCAGCGGTGGGGGCCGCGGCCTCAGTCAGGCGGTCGCTGGTATCGGCGACTCCATTGCCGGGAAGCTCAGTGCCGCCAACGAAACCACCGATCTTGCCCCATTGGGGAAGAACGACCCGGTTGGATCCATCGAGTTCTACGCGATCCTCTTCGTGGGGCTCGGGGCGGCTCTTGGTGCAACGATCTTCGGTCGCATCCTGGGAACGGTGGACACGTCGGCGAAGTTCGTCGAGCGCAGTGTGGTCCTCGTCGCCTATTCGGGAATGCTCGCCGGATTGATCTCTCTCTGGATCGACTCCGCCCTCAACGCGATCACCGTTGATCCCCCTGCCGTGTTCGCGGTCCTCTGGCTGACCGCCGTCGCCATTGGCGGGGCAGTGACCGGCGTGGCCGCGCTCGGCGGAACCATCGCCGCGCTGGTCATGACCCTGGCTCTGGTCATTCTTGGCAATACGTCCTCCGGCGGGCCCCTCGGCATTCACGTCCTCAACGACTTCTTCCAGACCCTGTACTACGTCTTCCCGCAAGGAGACGCTCTCGACCTCCTACGATCCGTCGAATATTTTGACGGCGCCGCTGTCTCCGCCCCGATCATCCGACTCGGGATCTGGGCGGTTGCGGGCATCCTGCTCACCCTGACAGCGATGCTCATCAGAAGCCGACGAGACGCCGCGACCCGGCTGAGCAGTGCTGGGCGCCCGGACACCGACGTCAACCCGGTCACCGCATGGGCGACCCCCCAAGCAGAACTCCACGCAACCACCCACAACTGAGCACTCAACGGAACGGTCGCAACTTCATCACCCCGGTCGCGACGTCGAAGCGGACCTCCCGTTCTCGATCGCGAAGGCCGTCGCCGTGTCGGGAGAGTCCACCTGGCTCCGGATCGGGGAGGCGATCACCAACCGGCTTGAGGCTGACGCTTGCTCGCGCTGCAGTCCGGAGATGACCTGATGGTCGTGAGGAAATCCATCCTGACCAGGTCTTTGGAGCGGATGACGGGAATCGAACCCGCGCTATCAGCTTGGGAAGCTGAAGTTCTACCATTGAACTACATCCGCGTGGCGCCGGAGCGTCCTGAGTAATCGTACATGAAGAGGTGGCCTTCGTCCGGTCCCTGCGTGCGGGCACCGTTCGGCCCGTGAGTCTCACCCTCGGTCCCTGAGCTTGTCGAAGGGCGGGGTGTCGTCGTATGCCCTTCGACAAGCTCAGGGACCGGGGATTGGCGCTGGCTCAGGGACCGGGGATTGGCGCTGGCTCAGGGACCGGGGATTGGTGCTGGCTCAGGGACCGGGGGTTGGTGCTGGACCGGGGACCGGGGAGTGGTGCTGGACCGGGGACCAGGACTGGTGAGGTCGTCGGGGTCGGGTCGGGGGTGCCAGGGACCTCCGGGGTGCCCGGAGCTAGGCTGGTTCACCGTTCCCCGAGCGGGACGGGATCGAGGGTGTGACGTGAAGCGCAGTACAGGTGTCGTCGTGGCCGGCCTCGCCGCCGTTGCCGTCGCCGGGTTCGGGATCGCGAGCGCCATGGTCGCCCGGCGCGTCATCGGGGCGGGGCGCGTGCACTACAGCGACGTGTTGCCGACCTCGTCTCCGAAGACCGTGCGGCTCGAACGGAACGCTGCCACCGAGCTGCCGGGACGATACGGGCTCGAGTTCGACGACGGCTCGCGAGTCATCGTCGGGCCCGTGATCGGTCGCGAGACGACGGACGGTTCCGTGATGCGAGCCGTGATCGCCGGCCGGGTTCCAGCCGGAGCGACCCGTGCGCGGTTCACCGGCGCAGCCGTGACGCCCGCGGACCTCGGGGTGGACGAGGCGCGGGTTCCGAGGGCGCGGTCAGGGGCGTGGCGATTCGACGGCGACGCCGACAGCGCCGCACATGACATGACCTGGGTCGTGCACACCCACGGACTCGGGGCCTCGCCGCTCGCGACTCTCCGCTCCGTGCAGGCCGTGCAGCGCGCAGGCCTGCCGTCGCTCGTCACCTGCCTCGGGTCCGCGTTCGCCGAGCGTCGCTCCGGGGCTGACGCCACGGACGTCGACCGCGTCATCGCGGCCATCGACGACGCCGTAGCGCTCGGTGCGCGACGGGTCATCGTCTGCGGGTGGTCCTACGGCGCCGCCCTGAGCCTTGCGGCTGCACGCGAGCGACCCGAGGTGGTACATGGGGCGATCCTCATCTCGCCGATGCTCGGCCTCAGCGAGACGGTGCTCCATGCGGCTGCGGTCGCCGGGGTGCCGCGGGTGCTCGTGCACTCGGCGCTCGCCGCACTCTCGACGCCGGTGCTGGCGCGATCCGCCGGGGTGCGCGGCGCGGTTCCGGTCCGCGCGCTGTCCGCCGGGCCGATCGACGGTTTGCCGACGCTCGCTATCCACTCGCCCGGCGACACGACGATCCCCGTGGAGCTCACGCGGGCCGTCGCTCACCGTTCACCCTCGTTCGAGCTCGTCGAGGTCGCCGCTGCGCCGCACGGGTTGGAGTGGAACGTCGCGCCGGAGGCGTTCGAGGTGGCCGTGCGGGAGTGGCTCGGAGCGCGCTGATCGGAGTGCTCCTCGGTGCCTGAGCTCGTCGAAGGGCGGGGTGAGTCCAGGTGCCCTTCGACAGGCTCAGGGACCGGCGTGGTTGGGGGAGCGGGACGGCGGACGGAGCGGGTTGGCTGCGTGGTGCCCTTCGACAGGCTCAGGGACCGGGATGGTTGGGGGAGCGGGTCGCTGTCGGTTGGGTGCGTGGTGCCCTTCGACAAGCTCAGGGACCGAGGTGGTTGGGGCTCCGGGACCAGCGCCCTTCGACAGGCTCCGGGACCGGGGTGGTTGAGGCTCCGGGACCGGCGGGGCCGGACCTACTTCGCGTAGCGGTAGCGGGCCCCGGTGTGCTCCTCGGGGAGACGGTCGCCACGGCCGTGGAGCTTGTGGCGGAGGCTGCCCTCGACGTACTCCTCGGGGTAGGCACCACGACGACGCAGCTCCGGGATGACGAACTCGACGATGTCCTCGAAGGTGCCCGGCGTGATCGCGTAGGCGAGGTTGAAGCCGTCGACGTCGGTCTCCTCCACCCACTCCTGCAGGGTGTCGGCGATCTCCGACGCACTGCCGACGATCCGCGGACCGAGCCCACCGATCGCCCCCATGCGCGCGATGTCCTTCACCTTGAACTCGCCACCCTCCTCGTTGGCCGCCTGGTAGTTGGCGACCGCCGACTGGATGGCGTTGCTCTTCACGTTGCCGATCGGCTCCTCCGGGTCGTACTGCGACAGGTCGATGCCCATCCAGCCCGACATGAACACGAGCGCACCCTCCTGCGACGCGTACTGCAGGTAGTCCTCGTGCTTCGCCTGGGCCTTCTCGCTCGTCTCGTCGGTGATGATCGTCAGCAGCGTGTAGATCTTCGCCGAGTACCGGTCACGACCAGCGGCCTCCAGAGCGTCGCGGATGCGGCCGACCGTCGCCTTCAACCCCGCCTTCGTCGACGCACCGACGAAGATCGCCTCCGCGTTGCCAGCGGCGAACTGGATGCCGCGCGGCGACGCACCGGCCTGGTAGATGACCGGCGTCCGCTGCGTGGACGGCTCGGACAGGTGGATGCCGGGCACCGTGTAGTGCTTGCCGAAGTGGCCGATCTCGTGGACCTTCGTCGGGTCGGTGAACACGCCCGTCTCGCGGTCGCGCACGACGGCGTCGTCCTCCCACGAGCCCTCCCACAGCTTGTAGAGGACCTCGAGGTACTCGTCCGCGACGTCGTACCGCTCGTCGTGCTCGAGCTGGTCGTCGTGCCCCATGTTGCGCGCCGCACTCGGCAGGTAGCCGGTGACGACGTTCCAGCCGACCCGCCCCTTCGTCAGGTGGTCGAGCGTCGACATGCGCCGCGCGAACGGGTACGGGTGTTCATAGGCGGTGCCGGCCGTGACGCCGAAGCCGAGGTGCTTGGTCACCGCGGCCATCGCCGACACGAGCAGGATCGGGTCGTTCACCGGCACCTGTGCGCCGTTGCGGATCGCCGCCTCGTTGCTGTCGCCGTAGACGTCGTACGTGCCGAGGACGTCGGCGATGAAGATGCCGTCGAAGTTGCCGCGCTCGAGCAGCTGCGCCAGATCCGTCCAGTAGGAGAGGTCCTTGTAGGTGCTCGAGCGGTCGTCGGGGTGACGCCACATCCCCGACGCCTGGTGGGCGACGCAGTTCATGTCGAAGGCGTTGAAGCGGATCTGTCGGGTCATACGCACGATCCTGCATCACGAGTCCCGGACGTCGCCTGGCAATTGGCCTCGCCCGTAACAGGGCGTCATCTGGGCGCAGCGCACTACCTGCGCGAGGGGTCCTCCGCGGCGATAGCCTCGGCGTACTCCGCGTCGCTGAGGGCACCGACCGTCGAGTGCCGACGCCCGTATCCGAGGTAGAGCGCTGCGCCGACGAGCATCCAGATGAGGAACACGATCCAGGTCGTCCCTCCGAGCGACACCATCAACCCGAGGCACATGACGATGCCGAGCGCAGGGACCACCGGGAACAGCGGGACGGAGTAGCTGCGGTCGAGATCGGGACGCAGGCGACGCAGCAGGATGACCGAGAGGTTCACGAGGGCGAACGCGAACAGCGTGCCGATGCTCGTGGCGTCGGCGAGCTCGCCGAGCGGGATGAGGGCCGCGACCACCGCGACGACCGCTCCGACGATGACGGTCCCGGCGACGGGCGTCCCGCTGCGGCGACCGACGCGCGAGAACACCCGCGGTACCATGCCGTCCTGCGCCATCCGGTACAGGATGCGCGTCTGCCCGTAGTAGACGGTGAGCACCACGCTCGCGATGGCGATGACCGCGCCGATGGAGAAGAACAGGGCGACGATCGGCTGACCGGTGATCTCGGTGAGGATGCCGACGAACGCGGACTCGTCGTCGGCGAACTCGGTCCACGGCCGGGCACCGATCGCGGCGATGGCGACGAGGATGTAGACGGCGGTGACGATCACCATCGACAGGATGATCGCGCGCGGCAGGTCGCGACGCGGGTTCGTCGCCTCGTCGCCGGCGGTCGACGCCGCGTCGAAGCCGATGTAGGAGAAGAACAGTCGGCTGGAGGCTGCCGCGACACCGGCGACCCCCATGGGCGCGAGCGGTTCGAAGTTGCCGAGCGAGAACGCCGAGAACGCGATGACGACGAAGACGAGCAGTACGGCGAGCTTCACGAACACCATGATCGTGTTCGCCCAGGCGCTGTCCTTCGCACCGCGGACGAGCAGCAGCATCGCGAGCAGGACGAGGGCGGCGGCCGGCAGGTTGATCAGTCCGTCGGCGACGCCGATCGGGTTCGCGAGTGCCGGCGGCAGTCCCAGGCCGAACACCGCGAGCGCCTCGTTCACGTACTGCCCGGCGCCGACGGCGACCGCGGCGACGGAGACCCCGTACTCGAGGACGAGGCACCAGCCGCACACCCAGGCGACGCCCTCACCCATGGTCGCGTAGGCGTAGGAGTAGCTGGATCCGGAGACCGGCACCGAACCGGCCATCTCGGCGTAGGACAGGGCCGACAGGAGTGCTGCGAGCCCGGCGACCGCGAACGCGATCCAGACGGCGGGCCCGGCGAGCGGGACGGCGGTGCCGAGGACGACGAAGATGCCGGTGCCGAGTGTCGCGCCGACGCTGATCATCGTGAGCTGCCAGACACCGAGCGAACGGCGGAGCGACGTCCCCGAGTCGGCGGGATCCGTCCCGAGTCGGACGAGCGGCATGCGCCGGCGCAGCTGCGCGTGGAGCGGGAGTCGGCGGTTGGTCACGGGTATCCATGGTAACCGTGGGTGCGGGGAGCGTCGGGCGCGCTCGCACTCACCCCGTCTCGGCGAGCTCGGGTCTGGTCTCGTGTCGTCGGCCGTCGGGTGTGGTCCAGGTGAGGATGCCGCCGGGTCGGTGTTCGAGCTTCCAGCCCGGCAGGTGTTTCAGCCGGTGGTGATGTCGGCAGAGACAGGCCAGGTTGTCGACCGCTGTCGTGCCGCCGTCCTGCCAGGCGACCGAGTGGTCGAGGTCGCAGTTCCGGGCGGCTCGTCCGCAGCCCGGAGCCCGACACGTGGTGTCTTGCAGGCGGACGGCACGCGCGAGATCTGCCGGTACCCGGTACTGCTCGCGGCCGACGGACACGACGGCTCCCGTTTCCGGTTGGGTGAGGATGCGGGTCATGGAAGGGGCCGTGACGGCGAGTCGGGCGGCGGTGTCGGGGTCGATCGGGCCGTAGCCGTCGAGCATGCCGGGTTCGTCGGTGACGCCGAGGGTGGACAGTACCGGGACGGTCATCTGGACGGTGGCTCGGATGCGGGCCTCGATGCCGACGGGCTCGGCGAGCAGGGGGTCGGCCCCGGCGGCGACCGCCTCGTCGGCGATCCTGGCGGCGTCGTCGAGTGGCGCTGAACCGGGGAGCCACGTGAACGTCCCGGTCGTCTCCGGGTCGACCGGGATGGGACCGACGTCGTCGCTCACCGTGCCGGCGACGGCGAGCGACGCGAGGGCATCGGCGCGCAGCTGCGCGAGCGTGCGGGGGTCGCCGGCGATCCGCGCCGGGACCGCGACGGCGTCGAGGCGGTTCCTGATCGCGTGCGCCAGCGGGGCGGTGGTGAACAGGTGCAGCCAGGCCATGCCGTCGGCCGCAGCCTCGAGCTCGACACGGCGGTCGGCGATCGAGCGCGTGCGTCGGGCGGTGAACGATTCGGGGTGCAGCCGCTCCCGCACGACCCTCGCGCGCTGCCGGAGGCGTGCGGTCGTCGACCGAAGGGCGACAGGCAGCACCTGCTCCAGGAACACCGCGCGGCCCTCCACCGGGACGTCGCGCAGCTGGTCGGTGATCGCACGGGCGTGACCGCCGCTGATGGAACCCTCCGCGAGCGCCTGGAGCACGCTGGGTGCATGGTGGACGAGCGCCTCGGCGTCGCCGACCCGCGCCTGGAGCGTCGGCTCGGACATCCTCGTGGCGATCGCGAGCGACGCGCACATCGACCGCCTCGCGAGGTCGCGGGCGTCGGTCGAGGTGGTGCTCGCGGAGACGAGCGCTGACGCGGTCGCATCGGCGTAGGAGAAGGCCTCGGCCAGCAGCCGCGCCTCCTCGGCGTCGAGCGCCGCGCGCCGCCGGGCGAGGTCGACGAAGCGGTCGGTGAACGACGCCATCCGAGCCGCGAACGCATCGCTCGGGTGTTCCGGGTGCTCCGGATACCCCGAGCGCTCGTGCACCTCGGGGCCCTCGAACGTGGCGGTCTCGGTCATGACTCCAGTCCAACATGGACCACTGACATTCGAGATGATCACGAGGATGCGAGTCACTCAGACTCGCCCGCCGCCTCGCACAGACGACCGCCGGACGCCAGGGCGAGCGGGTCGTCACCGGCGGCTCGTACGATGAGCGGGTGGGTATGCGTTCGCTGCTGAGTCAGCTGGCCGGGGGAGTCCGAGGAACGGCGCCGGAGGGCGTCGACGAACAGGCGGTCGTCCGCCTCAACGCGGAACGGCCCGTGCGCGAGGTGCTCGAGCTGGCCGGCCGGATCGGCGAGTCGATGCTGGCGCTCGGAGCCGCAGCGGCCGAGGTCACCGACGCCATCCGCCGGGTGTGCCGCGCGTTCGACCTCGAATGCCAGGTCGACCTCACCTTCACCTCCATCCTCATCGCGCACGACGGGTCTGAGCTGTCACCGGGCGTCACCGTGCTCCGCGTGGTCCGCTCGCCCTCCGCCGACTTCGACCGCCTCGCCAAGGTCGTCGTGGTCGCCGAGGGCATCACCAACCGATCCGAACCGATCATGACGGTCACCGACGTCGCCCGAGACGACGAGGCCGACCTCCGCGACGAACTGCACGCCCGCCTCGGCGCCGCCCACCGCGACCTCGACCGCATCCTCACCGCACGACGGACCTACCGCCGCGGCTTCGTCACCGTGCTGCTGTCGACCATGGCGGCGGTCGTCGCGGTCCTCCTCGGCGGTGGCGTGGTCTCGATGCTGCTCGCCGCAGCCACCACGGCACTCATCGACAGCGCGTTCCGGGCCCTGAACGTCTGGAAGCTGCCCGTCTTCTTCCTCCAACTCACCGGAGCGGCCATCGCCACGACGGTCGCCGTGCTCATCTCGATCCTCAGCCCGTACGTCCCGGACGACCTCTCGGCCCTGCCGCCCGCCCTCATCGTCGCGTCGGGCATCGTCGTCCTCCTCGCCGGTGCATCCCTGGTGGGAGCGGCCGACGACGCGATCAACGGGTTCCCGGTCACCGCGAGCGGACGGCTCGTCGAGGTGATGCTCCTCACCATCGGGATCGTGGTCGGCATCGGTGGCGTCCTCGACCTCGCCCGGCGCCTCGGCATCTCCCTGGTCCTCTTCGACCTCCCGGTGAGCCCGTGGCCCGTCGCCGTGCAGATCGTCGGCGCGGCCGTGGCCTCCGCTGCCTGGGCGATGGCTTCGCAGGCGGCCCTCCGTGCAGCGTTCTTCGCCGGGGTCACCGGCGCGATCGCGTTCTCCATCTTCGTGTTCGTCTCCGGCAGTGGCGTCGCGCCCGCCGCAGCCAGTGCGCTCGCCGCGCTCATCATCGGCTTCGCCGCGGAGGCGCTCGGCCCGCGGCTGCGCATCCCGGCGATCATCCTCACCATCTGTGGGATCGTGCCGCTGCTGCCCGGGCTCGCGATCTACCGCGGCATGCTCGCGCTCGTGAACGGCGAGCAGGGTTCCGAGGGGATCGAACAGCTGCTGCAGGCGGGCCTCACCGGCCTCGCGCTCGCCGCCGGCGTCACGCTCGGCGAGATCCTCGCCCGCCGCACGGGCGTCTCCGGCCGCGTGCTGCTGCCCGGATACATCCGGCGCTCCAAGCGGCACCCGCGCTGAGCGGCCCCGGCCGCTGAGCGGTCCCGGTCACTTCCGAGCGGTCCCGGTCACTGAGCTTGTCGAAGTGCGCCCTTCGACAGGCTCAGGGACCGGGATGGTGTTACTCAGGGACCGGTGACTGCGGCTCAGGGACCGGCTGGCGAGGCCGTACGCTGCCGCTCCTGGGGCTTCGCCGCGGACGTCAGGAACGACGCCAGGACGACGACGGCGAGCACCACGATCATCGCGCCGCGCAGACCGAAGTGCTCCCCGAGGAATCCGAGCAACGGCGGCCCGACGAGGAATGCGACGTAGCCGGCCGAGGCCACCGCCCCGACGGTCGTCGTCGGATCGTCGCTCTCACCCGCCGCCGACAGGGTCACCGGGAAGCCGAGCGCCGCACCGAGCCCCCACAGCAGGACCGCAAGTCCCGCGACGAGGACACTGTCGGAGAACACGACGAGCGCGATCCCGACCGCCGACACCAGCGCGCTCACCCGCAGCACGTTGGCCTTGCCGAAGCGGGCGAGGAGGGGTTCGCCCGCGAATCGACCGATCGTCATGGCGAGTGCGAACCCGGCGAAGACGATCGATCCGACGGCCGCGGTGGTGCCGTGCCCGTCGACCATGATGAGCGGCAACCAGTCGCCGGCGGCGCCCTCGGCCAGCGCGAGGGCGAGCACGATGAGCCCGAGGAAGATCACGCGCTGCTGCCTCCACACCGCGAGCTGCGCTCGGATGCCGGGGGAGCCGGCACCCGTGTCCGCCTGTCGTCCAGTCTCGGCCGGGATCTTCGGGATCGCCCAGAGCAGCGCCACCAGCGCGACGGTCGCGACGATCAGCAGATGGATCATCACCGGGAAGGCGATCGCCGTGAGCGCGATGCCGGCGACCGAGCCGATGACGGACCCGAGGCTGTAGCAGCCGTGGAGCACGGGCAGGATGGACCGCCCGGACAGCTGCTCGATCATCGCGCCCTCGATGTTGATCGCGATCTCGGCGAGGCCGAAGCCCAGACCGATGCCGATCAGACCGAGGAAGACGCCGACGCCCTGCCCGGCACCCGCCATGAGCGCCAGGAGGGCGAGGCCGATGACGAACGCCGCCCCGCCGATGATGATCGGGCGACGCGCACCGAACCGGCGGACGAGCGCCGCGGACGACAGGATGCCCGTCATCGACCCGACGGAGATCCCGAAGAGGATGAGTCCCATCTCGGCGGTGCTCGCGTGCACGAGGTCGCGGACGGCGGGCGTCCGGACGATGAAGGACGACAGGCCCACGCCGACGGTGAGCATGAAGACGAAGATCGCCCCGCGCCGCCGCCGAAGAGGGGCGGACAGCGCGGGGCGGGGGTTCGCCTGACCGGCGCGAGCACTCATGCTCCGAGCCTAGAGGCGGTGATGCGGCGTGACGGGCGTGTTGCTAGCCCGACGGGTTCTCGACGGGGTCGCCCTCGGCGTCGGTCCCCGTCTCGGGGTCGACCTCCTCGGGCTTCGGCACATCGTGCTTCACGTCGTCGTCGTGCGTGTGCGGGGGACCGGGGCGGGGGCCGTCACTTGACATCGCCACGCCATCCCTGTCCGGTCTGGCCCTCGGATTCGACGAGCTGCTTGAAGTTGCCGAGGTCCTTCTTGACCGCATGGCCGGCCACACCGACGGCTGCGCCGAGGTGCTCGAGGAGCCCCTTGGGCTCCCAGTCGAGCTGCACGGTGACGCGCGTCTTGGCCTCCTCGAGGCGGTGGAACGTCACGACGCCGGCGTGGTCGACCTCGCCACCAGTGCTGGTCCAGGCGACGCGCTCGTCGGGGTGCTGCTCGGTGATCTCCGCCTCGAAGGTGCGGGTCTGTCCGGCGACGCTGACCGTCCACTCGGTAAGGGTGTCGGTGACCTGCGTGATCGAGTCGACCTCGTCGAGGAACTTGGGGAAGTCCTCGAAGCGGGTCCACTGGTTGTAGGCGACGGAGACGGGAACGTCGACGTCGATGGTTTCGATGACCTGGGTCATGGGCGCCATCCTCTCTGGTTCTGCGGTACCTGCATGGGTCTCGTCCGGAAAGCCCGGACGCGACTGCGACGGTACGCGTGCAAGCTGCGATTCCGGGGGCATGGCCTCGGGCGCTGCAACCTGTTACCCTGCCCGTCGCGACGCGAGCGCTCGCTCAGAGCTGGAAGCGGTACCCCATGCCGGCCTCGGTGAGCAGGTGGCGGGGAGTGGCCGGCTCAGGCTCGAGCTTCTTCCGCAGCTGCGCGATGTAGAGGCGCAGGTAGCCGGTGTCGGTCACGTGCGTCGGACCCCAGATCTCCGTGAGCAGCATCTGTCGGGTCACGAGCTTGCCGGCGTTCCGGATGAGCAGCTCGAGCACCTGCCACTCCGTCGGCGTCAGGCGGACGGTGGCCGGGGACGCACCAGGGGTCTGCCTGGTGACCTGCTTCGCAGCGAGGTCGACCACGATGTCGCCGAACCGCACGGTGGGTTCGGCCTCGGCGCCGGGGACCCGCCGGGTGAGGGCGCGGATCCTGGCGAGCAGTTCGTCGATCGCGAAGGGCTTCGTCACGTAGTCGTCGGCTCCGGCGTCGAGGGCCTCGACCTTGTCGGTCGATCCGGCACGACCGGACACCACGAGGATGGGCGCGTCGGTCCAGCCGCGGAGGCCCTCGATCACCTGCCGCCCGTCGAGCCCCGGCATGCCGAGGTCGAGCAGGTACAGGTCGGGGCGGTGCGTCGTCGCGGCGTTGAGCGCAGCGGTGCCGTCCTCGGCCGTGATGATCTCGTAGCCGCGGGCGGTGAGCGTGATGCGCAGGGCCCGGAGGATCTGGGGGTCGTCGTCGGCGATCAGGATCTTCATCGAGCGGTCCCTTCCTGATCACGTGTCGCCGGCAGCGACACCACCATGGTGAGGCCCCCACCCGGCGTGTCCTCCGGTTCGAGTGTGCCACCCATCCCCTCGACGAAGCCCTTCGACAGCGCGAGTCCGAGGCCGAGCCCGGTGAGGTTGTCGGTGTCGCCGAGGCGCTGGAAGGGGACGAACACGTCCTCGCGTCGGTCGGGCGCGATGCCCGGGCCGTGATCGACGATGCGGATCTCGACGGCGTCGCGGAACCCGCTCGTCGCGATCCGGACGGGGGTGTCGTCCGGGCTGAAACGCTGCGCGTTCGTCAGGAGATTTACGATGACGCGCTGGAGGAGGCCGGCGTCGGCGAGGACGGGCGGGAGGTCGGGTGCGAGGTCGAGCTCGGCGTCCTGCGGCCCGATGCCCAGTTCGTCGAACGCCGGCAGGATCGCGTCCTCGACGTCGATCGGCGCGACGGTCACGGCGAGGACGCCGGCCTGGAGACGACTCACGTCGAGCAGGTTCGTGACGAGGGCCGCGAGCGTGCGCAGGCTGTCGTCGGCGGTCTCGAGGAGGTCCTGGCGGTCAGCCGTGGTGAGCTCGACATCGGTCGCGCGCAAGCCGGTGACGGCGGCGGTCGCGGCGGCGAGGGGGCGCCGGAGGTCGTGACTGACCGCCGAGAGCAGCGCGCTCCGCACCCGGTCGGTCGCGGCCAGCGGGCCGACCTCCTGGGCGGTGGCGCGCAGATCGGTGTGTTCGAGCGAGGCGTCGAGCTGCGCTGCGATGACGGCGAGCAGGCGGCGGTCGGACGCGGCGAGCACCCCGCCGTGGAGTTCGAGCACCGCGCGGGTGCCGATCGGAATGCTCGTGAAGTCGCCTCCGCGGGTCGGTTCGCCGTCGACCGCGAGGACCTGCTCACCCGCGACGAGGCGCACCCCGGCGAGCGAGAAGGACTCACGGGTCCGGCTGACGAGCGCCTGCAGGGCGCCTTCGCCGCGGAGCACGCTGCCCGCGACCGTCGCGAGCAGCTCGGACTCCGCCGCCGCGCGCCTGGCCGTGCGAGCGCGCCGGGCCGAGAGGTCGACGACGCCGCTCACGATCACCGCGATGACGACGTAGAGCACGAGCGCGACGAGGTGCGCCGGGTCGTCGATGGTCACGGTGTAGAGCGGTTGGACGAAGACGAAGTCGAGCGTGACCCCGGACAGGACGGCCGCGAACACCGCCGGCCAGAACCCGCCCACGAGCGCGACCAGCACGACGAGGAGCTGGTAGGACAGCACCTCGCTCGTGATCGACTCCTCGGTGCGGGCGAGGTGGAGGAGCCAGGTGACGAGCGGCCCGCCGATGAGCGCGAGCGCGAAGCCCGCGATGTGGCGCCGTGCGCTCAGGGCACCGCCGAGCTTCGGCAGTCGGAACCTGCCGCCAGCCGCCTCGTGGTTGACGATGTGGACGTCGATGTTGCCCGACTCGCGGATGACCGTGTTGCCGATGCCGGGCCCCGTGACCGCGGCGGACAGACGACTGCGCCGGCTGACGCCGATGACGAGCTGCGTCGCGTTCGCCGCTTTCGCGAAGTCCACGAGCGCGCGCGGCACGTCGTCGCCGACGACCTGGTGGAAGGTGCCGCCGAGGGTGTCGACGAGCGCCCGCTGCTGCGCGAGCGCGCCGGGGTTCGCGGTGCGGAGGCCGTCCTGCGTCGTCACGTGCACCGCGATGAGCTCGCCACCGGAGGAACGGGCGGCGATCCGGGCGCCGCGTCGGAGCAGGGTCTCGCCCTCCGGGCCGCCGGTGAGGGCCACGACGACCCGCTCACGCGCCTCCCAGGTGCTGTCGATGCCGTGTTCGGCGCGATAGTCGCGGAGGGCGGAGTCGACCTCGTCGGCCAGCCACAGCAGCGCCAGCTCGCGCAGTGCCGTGAGATTGCCGAGGCGGAAGTAGTTGGACAGTGCGGCGTCGATCCGTTCGGCCGGGTAGACCCGGCCGCCGGCGAGCCGGTCGCGGAGTGCCTGTGGAGCGAGGTCGATGAGTTCGATCTGGTCGGCCGCCCGCAGCACGGCGTCGGGGATCGTCTCCCGCTGCGGCGCCCCGGTGATCTGCCGGACGACGTCGTTCAGCGACTCGATGTGCTGGATGTTCACCGTCGAGAGCACGGAGACGCCGGCGGCGAGCAGGGCCTCGACGTCCTGCCAGCGCTTCTCGTTCGTGGAGCCGGGGGCGTTCGTGTGGGCCAGTTCGTCGACGAGCGCGAGTCCGGGGCGGCGTGCGAGGACGGCCTCGAGGTCCATCTCGTCGAGCGTCACACCCCGGTGCTCGACGCCCCGACGCGGCAGCGTCTCGAGCCCCTCCGTCAAGGCAGCGGTCGCGGCCCGACCGTGGGTCTCGACGACCGCGACGACCACGTCGACGCCCTCCCCGGCGAGGCGGTGCCCCTCCTCGAGCATGGCGTAGGTCTTGCCGACCCCGGGGGCCGCGCCGAGGAGCACCCGGAGTCGTCCGCGCTGCATGGTGTTCAGTTCTCCTGGAGCATGGCGCTCTGCCTGCCGACCCCGGGGGCCGCGCTGTGTCGTCCGCGCTGCATGATTATCCGTTCAGTCCGGCCACGGCGAGGTTGAGCTGCAGGACGTTGACCGTGGACTCCCCAAGGTAGCCGAGGTCGGGGCCCTGCGTCAGACGCTCGACGAGGGCACGGACCTCGTCCTCGTCGAGGCCGCGCTCGGCGGCGACACGGGGCACCTGCAGCAGCGCGTAGGCCGGGCTGATGTGCGGATCGAGACCGGACGCGGAGGCCGTCAGCGCGTCGGCGGGGATGCTCGACGGATCGACGTCCTCGAAGGCGGCGATGGCCGCGCGGCGCTCCTCGATCGAGGCGACGAGGTCGGTGTTCTCCGGCCCGAGGTTGCTGCCGCTCGACGCGCCACCGTCGTAGCCGTCGCCGGCCGCCGACGGACGCGACTGGAACCACTGCGCCAGCGGCTTGCCGTCGGCGTCGGTGAACGACTGCCCGATGAGCGCCGAGCCGACCGTCGTGCCACCCTCGGTGACCGCGGATCCGTTCGCCTGCCAGGACATCGTCGCCTGCCCGATGCCGGTGACGATAAGGGGGTAGCCGACGCCGAGGACGACGGTGAGGGCGAGCATGGCCCTGATGGCGACCCAGTACTGGGCGATGCCGCTGCGGGATGCACTCATGATGTTCTGTCTGCTTTCGTGTGCTTGGTGGGGCTCAGAAGCCGGGGATGAGGGTGACGACGAGGTCGATCAGCTTGATCTGGGTCGTCGGCTCAGAAGCCGGGGATGAGGGTGACGACGAGGTCGATCAGCTTGATGCCGATGAACGGCGCGATCACGCCACCGAGCCCGTAGACCAACAGGTTCCGGCTGAGGACCTTCGAGGCGCTGAGCGGGCGGTACTTCACCCCGCGGAGGGCCAGCGGGATCAGGATCACGATGATGATCGCGTTGAAGATGATCGCCGAGAGGATCGCCGACGCGGGGGAGTGCAGCTGCATGATGTTGAGCAGTGCGAGCCCCGGGAACACCCCGGCGAACATGGCCGGGATGATCGCGAAGTACTTGGCGACGTCGTTCGCGATCGAGAACGTCGTGAGGGCGCCTCGCGTGATGAGCAGCTGCTTGCCGATCCGGACGATGTCGATGAGCTTCGTCGGGTCGGAGTCGAGGTCGACCATGTTGCCGGCCTCCTTCGCAGCGGAGGTGCCCGTGTTCATCGCGACACCGACGTCGGCCTGTGCGAGCGCCGGAGCGTCGTTCGTGCCGTCACCGGTCATCGCGACGAGGTTGCCGCCCTCCTGCTCCTTGCGGATGAGCTCGAGCTTCTGCTCGGGCGTCGCCTCGGCCAGGAAGTCGTCGACTCCGGCCTCGGCGGCGATCGCCTTCGCGGTGAGCGGGTTGTCACCCGTGATCATGACCGTGCGGATGCCCATGGCGCGCAGCTCGGCGAACCGCTCCGCGATGCCGGCCTTGACGACGTCCTTCAGTCGGACGACGCCGAGCACCCGCGCGGTGCCGGTGGTGTCGGTCTGCGCGACGACGAGCGGGGTGCCGCCGCCGGCGGACACCGCCTCGACGTGCTCCTGGAGCTCGGCGCGGGTCGCGTCGGCGAGGGGGCCGAACGACTCCACCCAGGCCAGCACGGCCGAGCCGGCGCCCTTGCGGATCTGTGCGCCGTCCGGCTGGTCGAGGCCGCTCATGCGGGTCTGCGCGGTGAACGGGACGATCTCGCCGGCCCCGGACCCGTCCAGGTGGATGCCACGCTCGGCCGCGAGGTCGACGATCGACTTGCCCTCGGGCGTCGGGTCGCTGAGCGAGGACCGGGCTGCGGCCTGCGCGAGTTCCTCCGGCGTGACACCGCGGAGGGCGATGAACTCGACCGCCTGGCGGTTGCCGTAGGTGATGGTGCCGGTCTTGTCGAGCAGCAGGGTCGTGACGTCGCCGGCGGCCTCGACCGCGCGGCCGGACATCGCGAGGACGTTCCGCTGCACGAGTCGGTCCATGCCGGCGATGCCGATGGCCGAGAGCAGGGCGCCGATGGTCGTCGGGATGAGGCAGACGAGCAGGGCGATGAGGACCGGGACGCTGACCGGAGCAGCCGCATAGGAGGCGATGGGGTTGAGCGTGAGCGCGACGACCACGAATACGATCGACAGGCTCGCGAGCAGGATGTTGAGCGCGATCTCGTTCGGCGTCTTCTGCCGCGCCGCACCCTCGACGAGGCCGATCATGCGGTCGACGAAGGTCTCGCCGGGCTTCGAGGTGATGCGGACGACGATGCGGTCCGACAGCACGCGGGTGCCGCCCGTGACGGCGCTGCGGTCGCCGCCGGACTCGCGGACGACCGGGGCCGACTCGCCCGTGATCGCCGACTCGTCGACCGAGGCGATGCCCCAGACGATGTCGCCGTCGCCCGGGACGAGCTCGCCGGCGGTCACCACGACGACGTCGCCGAGGGTGAGGTCCGCGGAGGAGACCTGGCCGACGGCGGCGTGCTCCGCGGACGGGTCCGCCGAGGCGTCGTAGGCCGTGACCTGGTTCGCCATGGTCGAGGTGCGCGTCTTGCGGAGGCTGTCTGCCTGCGCCTTGCCGCGTCCCTCGGCCACGGACTCAGCGAGGTTCGCGAAGACGACCGTGAGCCACAACCAGATCGCGATGCCCCAGGTGAACGACGCCGGCACGGCCGACCCGCCGGATTCCTGCGCACCACCGAGGAACGGTTCGGCGATCGCGAGGACGGTCGTCAGTGCCGCCCCGACCTCGACGATGAACATGACCGGGTTCTTGACCATGAGTCGCGGGTCGAGTTTGCGGAAGGCGCCCGGGGTCGCGGCGAGCAGCTGTGCCGGGCCGAACGCGGCCTTCGCGGGCTCGTGGTGGTGGTCCTGCTCCTGCTCGGGTTCCGCCGGGGCGGGAAGCGTGTGCGTGGTGGACATGGTTTATGACAGCCCTTCCGCCAGGGGACCTGGCGCGAGTACGGGGAAGGAGGTGAGTGCGGTGATGATCACGCGGTGTGCGTCGTGGACCTGGCTCATGACAGCCCTTCCGCCAGGGGACCCAGCGCGAGTACGGGGAAGTAGGTGAGTGCGGTGATGATCACGGCGACACCGGTGAGGAGGCCGACGAACTGCGGCCGGTTGGTCGGGAGCGTTCCGGCGGTCGAGGGGACCCGGTCCTGTGCGGCCAGCGAACCGGCGAGCGCGAGGACGAGCACGATCGGGACGAAGCGGCCGAGGAGCATGGCGACACCGAGCGCCGTGTTGAACCACGGGGTGTTCGCCGTGAGGCCGGCGAACGCGGAACCGTTGTTGTTCGACGCAGAGGTGAAGGCGTAGAGGACCTCGGAGAGGCCGTGGAGGCCCGGGTTCCAGATCGACGTCGTCTCCACGTCCGAGCGGACGCCGGGGATGGCGAAGCTCAGTGCGGTGCCGGCGAGCACGAGGGTCGGCGTCACGAGGATGTACAGGCTCGCGAGCTTGATCTCCCGTGGGCCGATCTTCTTGCCGAGGTACTCCGGCGTCCGGCCGACGAGCAGCCCACCGATGAACACGGCGATGACGGCGAGGACGAGCATGCCGTAGAGGCCTGAGCCGACGCCGCCGGGGGCGATCTCGCCGAGCATCATGTTGATCATCGGCATCATGCCGCCGAGTGCGGTGTACGAGTCGTGCATCGAGTTGACGGCACCCGTCGAGGTGAGTGTCGAGGTCGAGCCGAACAGCGTCGAGGCGAAGACGCCGAAGCGCTGCTCCTTGCCCTCCATCGCGCCGCCGGCCGCCATCGGTGCCGCTCCGAGGCCGCGGGCTTCGAGCGCCGTGAGGATCGAGAACGAGGCGAGGAAGATGACGCCCATGACCGCGAGGATCGTATAGCCCTGCTTGTGGTCGCCGACCATGCGGCCGAAGGTGCGCGGCAGGGAGAACGGGATCGCGAGCATGAGGATGTTCTGCACGAGGCTCGTCCAGGCGGTCGGGTTCTCGAAGGGGTGCGCGGAGTTCGCGTTGAAGAACCCGCCGCCGTTCGTGCCGAGGAGCTTGATGGCCTCCTGCGAGGCGACCGGCCCGCCGGGGATGGTCTGCGTCGCGCCCGTGATGGTCGTGACGTCGGTGAAGCCGTTGAGGTTCTGGATGGTCCCGCCCGCGATGAGCACGACCGCCATGACGACGGAGAGCGGCAGGAGCACGCGGAGGGTGCCGCGGGTGAGGTCGACCCAGAAGTTGCCGATGGTGCCGCTGCGGCGACTCGCGAAGCCGCGGACGAGGGCGATGGCGACCGCGATGCCGACGGCCGCGGACACGAAGTTCTGCACCGCGAGGCCCGTGAGCTGCACGGTGTAGCCCATCGTGACCTCGGGGGAGTACGACTGCCAGTTGGTGTTCGTGACGAAGGACACGGCCGTGTTGAACGACAGGCCCTCGGGGACGGCGGGGAGGCCGAGCGCGAAGGGCAGGACGGCCTGGGCTCGCTGCAGGGCGTAGACGAGGAGGACGCCGACGAGCGAGAAGGCGAGCACCCCGCGGAGGTAGGCCTGCCAGGTCTGCTCGGAGCGGGCGTCGACACCGATCACGCGGTAGAAGCCGCGCTCGACGGCGAAGTCCTTACTGGAGGTGTACACCCGGGCGAGGTACTCACCGAGCGGACGGTAGAGCAGCACGAGGACCAGGACGAGGGTAGAGACCTGGAGGATCGCGAAGAGGGTCTGCATCAGAACCTCTCGGGTTTCACGAGCGCGTACACGAGGTACACGACGGCGGCGACGGCCAGGACGGCGGCGAGGAGTTCGAAGACGATCACAGTCTCTCCACTCCCCGGGCGACGAGGCCGACCAGAGCGAACACGGCGATGACGCCGAGCACGTAGACGAGGTCGAGCAAGAGGACTCCAGTGGGTGCGTGGTGCGGGTGCGTGGTGCTGTGTCCCGTTCGGGACAGCTCAGAGCCAACACCCGTCAACGACCTCCGACGGCGGTCCTCACGGTTTCCATACGCCTTCCGCGTGGATCCTCACGACCTCCCTACGGTGCGTGGTGCGCGGGGCTCGAACGCCCACGCGCGGGCGGGATTGTCGCGGGTGATCGTCGACACCGTTTCGGCGCCGAGGGCCCGCGCCAGCTGCGGTGCGACGGTCGTCAGGAGCGCCGCCGGACCGTACTCCTCCGGCCGAGCGCGGGAGGTGGACGTGGTCGTGTCGGCGCCGAGGAGCAGTGCGGGCAGATGCCCGTCGTCGATGAGGGCTTCGAGGATCCGCGCCAGTCGAGCGGGGTCCATCGGATGAGCCGGCGATGGCGTGTCGAGGCACACCCACGCGCCGGAACGCGCGGCATCGAGGATCTGCTCGACGTGAGTGTTGCGGCCGAGATGTCCGAGGACGATGGACCTCGGGTCCACCTCGTCGGCATCCAGCGCCGCCAGGACGAGGTTGGCCGCCGCTCCCTGCTCGAGGTGTACCGCGATCGGTACACCGGTGGCGTGATGCGCCATCGCGGCGGCCCGCAACGCGACCCGCTCGTCCTCGGCGAGGCGGTCGACGCCGACACCGATCTTGATCAGTCCGCACCCGTGCCGGTCGACGTCGTCGATGAACGCCGCGGCGAGATCGTCGGCCGAGCGCGCGGGTTCCGCAGCACCGTCGGGGTAGACGCGTCGCAGATGTCGTCCGGTCGCCGCCACGACGTGGACCCCCGTCGACGCACTGATCCGCCGGAGTGCCGGGAGGCCGCGTCCGAGACCTCGAGGCGTCCACTGGACGACGGTCCTGCCGCCCGCCGCTGCGAACCGCTCGACCGCGGTCGTGGCGTCAGGCTCCTCGACGAGGTCCTCACCGGCCAGGACCGGTGTCCGCAGGAAGAGGTGGTCGTGGGAGTCGACCACGCCCGCGGTGGCCGGGTCGATGTCGCCGAGCACCGTGCGGATCACCCGGGTCATCGCGTGTCGGCATCCACGCCGGTCGCCGCTTCGGGGAGGAGTCGCAGGGCCGCCATCACCCGGGGCAGCCCGACATACGGCACGAGGTGGACGAGCGCCTCGGCGAGCTCCGTCCGGGTCATGCCGATCCGGAGCGACGTCGTGAGGTGACCGCTGAGTTGCGGGTCGACGCCGCCGAGCGCGGTCAGCGCACCGATGATGAGCAGTTGTCGGTCGCGTGGGGTCAGGCCCTCGCGCTGGTACGTCCCACCGAACACGGCGCCGACGATCCACTCGTCGAAGCCCGGCGCCGCCGCATCGACCGTCGCGCGCCAGGCCGAGGTCGTCGTCTCGTCCTGTAGCTCCGCCAGTCGTTCGCGGCCGGCCGCCACATCGAACACCTCGTGCATCGTCTCTTCCCGCATCGTCGCTCCCTCCCTCGTCCCAGCTGTAACGGTTGACACGTTACACTCGAACCATGACGACCGAGACCGACTTCCGCTTCGACGGCGGAGCCACCTGGCTGAACCTGCTCGCCACGCAGGGACAGAGCTTCGGAACGCGGCCGGTGGAGCGGATCGGGACGCCCGAGGCGGGACGGCGGTGGCTCGGCCTGGTCGGGTTCGGGGTGGTTGGCGAGCTGAGCTCCGACGACCTCGACCGCCTCGTGCGGTTGCGGGAAGCGCTCCGCGAGCTGGCGATGGCGGCGGTCGCCGGGCGCGAACCGGCCCCGGATGATCTCGCGCAGGTGCGTGGGCACGCGTCGAGGTCGGCCGGAGCGCTGTGGAGCGGTCCCGCTCCGGATGGCGTCCCGCTCGACGCGGCGCTCGCCGCGATCGCCATCCAGGCACTGGTCATGCTGCAGGGGCCGGACCGGGCGTTGTTGCATCAGTGCGCCGAGGTCGACTGTCGCTGGGTGTTCCTCGACACCTCCCGCAGGCGGCACTGGTGTCCGTCGCCGGCCTGTGCCAGTCGGGGTCGGGTCCGCGCCCACCGCGCACGACAGGGTGGCCCGAGCGCCGACTGACTCGGGCCGACCCTCCTCCGCGACGTGCAGTGCCCGCGATGCTCAGTGCCCGAGCGTGTGGGCGTGATCCGGCACGTACCGGTACCGTTCGCGCGCGGGTCGGTCGTACCCGTCGGCGCCCGGCCGCTCGGGGATGTCGATCGGCTCGGGGGCGCGCTGCTCGTAGGGGATCTGAGAGAGCAGGTGCGAGATCGCGTTCAACCGGGACGCCCGCTTGTCGTCGCTCTCGATCGTCCACCAGGGTGCGTCCGCGTGGTCGGTGGCCTCGAACATCTCGTCCTTGGCGCGCGAGTAGTCCTCCCAGCGGGTGATCGACTGGAGGTCCGTGTCGGACAGCTTCCAGCGACGCATCGGGTCGTCGAGACGCGAGCGGAACCGCTGCTCCTGGACGTCGTCGGAGACCGAGAACCAGTACTTGATGAGGATGATGCCGTCCTCGACGAGCATCCGCTCGAACACGGGAGTCTGGCGGAGGAATCGCCGGTACTGCTCAGGGGTGCAGTAGTCCATCACCCGTTCGACGCCGGCACGGTTGTACCACGAGCGGTCGAACAGCACGATCTCGCCCGCCGTGGGCAGGTGCTGGACGTAGCGCTGGAAGTACCACTGGCCGCGCTCCTGCTCACCAGGGGTCGGCAGGGCGGCGACCCGTGCCGAACGCGGGTTCAGATATTGGACGATGCGCTTGATCGCGCCGCCCTTGCCTGCGGCGTCTCGGCCCTCGAAGACCACGACGACCCGTGCGCCGGTCTCGATCACCCAGCGCTGCATCGCGACCAGTTCGATCTGGAGTCGTTCCAGTTCCGCTTCGTAGCGGTCCTTCCGGATGCGTTTGGGTGGCTTGTTCCGGTTCGGAGCCTTCGACATGCTGCGTGTTCCCGCCCGTCCCCGCGAGGACTGGTTCGACGCCTGATCGGCGCGTTGGTGCAGTGCTCGGTGCCCGCCCCGGCGGAGCGGTACTCACGCCCAGCCTGCGCCTGCCGATCGATATCCGTGGGGGCGTGTCATCCGTGCGCCGACAGGCGTATAGTCACGCGCGCGCTGCGATCAGTCCGAACGGGTCAACCCGTCGCGGAGGGCGACGAGATGGGTGCGGCTGCGGTCGAACGCCGCGGTGGCATCGCGATCGGCGACCGCCTGCACGATCTGCTCGTGGACGAGCTGGTCGTGGTCCGTCCCCGGCTCGCCGCTGAGGCGGAGCATCTGGATCATCGCCTCGCGGCTGCGCTCGGCGAAGGTGTCGAACAGTTCGGTGAGGATCTCGTTCCCGCTCGCGGCGACGATGCTCCGGTGGAGCGCCGTGTCGGCGTCGACCCGCCCCTCGATGGTCGCGCGATCAGCGTTCCGATGGGCCAGCGCTGCCCGGATGGCGGCCAGATCGGACGCCGTGTGGCGTTGCGCGGCGAGGGCAGCCGCCTCGCACTCGATGGCGATGCGTGCCTCGACGACCGAGCCGATCGCGGTCCGCAGGACGAGCGCGTCCCAATCCTGGACAGGCGTGCGCGCCTCGAGGAAGTTCCCCGATCCCTGCCGGGTCGAGAGCACGCCTTGGCCGGCCAGCTGACGGATCGCCTCGCGCATGGTCGACCGGCCCACGCCGAGCTGCGGTGCCAGGGTCGTCTCGCCGGGCAGCTTCTGGCCGATCTCCCACTCGCCGGCCTGGATGCGTTGCAGCAGCAAGCGTGCGACCTGGTCGGAGAGCGATTCGCGGTGCACCGTGTCCATGACTCGATCATAGTCCTCAGCTTGTCTGACAAGTTGTGTTAGCGTAGCCGCGTGATCCCCGCAGACTCCCGACTCTCCACCCCCGCCGGTCCTGTCCCGCCCTCCGCGCCGAGCTGGAACCGACAGCGGCACTCCCAGATGCCGTCCCATCGCTACCAGGACCTGTACTCGCGGGTGGACGTCCCCCTCCTCGACCGCACCTGGCCGTCGAGACGACTGACCGAGGCGCCGCTCTGGGTGCCGGTGGACCTGCGCGACGGGAACCAGGCGCTTGCCGAACCCATGGACTCCGAGCGGAAACGGGTCTTCTTCGAGCTGATGGTCACGATGGGGTACAAGGAGATCGAGGTCGGCTACCCCTCCGCCTCGCAGACCGACTACGACTTCGTCCGCCTGATCGCCGAGACCGACATCGCTCCCGAGGACGTCACGATCGTGGTCTTCACACCGGCCCGCCGCGACCTGATCGAGCGCACCGTCGAGTCGATCCGTGGGATCCGGAACCCGGTCGTCATCCACCTGTACACCGCGACGGCGCCGCTCTGGCGGGAGGTCGTCCTCGGACACGACCGCGACTCACTCCGCGCGCTCATCCTCGCCGGCGGCGCCGACGTCCTCGAGTTCGCCGGCGATCTCGACGGGGTGCGGTTCGAGTTCTCCCCGGAGGTCTTCAACCTGACGGAGCCGGACTACGCCCTCGAACTCTGCGACGCGATGACGACCCTCTGGGACGCCTCGACGGACCGACCGGTGATCCTCAACCTGCCGGCGACCGTCGAAGCGGCGAGCCCGAACGTCTACGCGGACCAGATCGAGTACATGCACCGGAACCTCGACCGTCGCGACGCCGTCATCCTGTCGGTCCACCCCCACAACGACCGCGGCACCGGGATCGCGTGCGCTGAACTCGCGGTCCTCGCGGGCGCTCAACGCGTCGAAGGGTGCATCTTCGGCAACGGCGAGCGGACCGGCAACGTCGACCTCGCGACCCTCGCGCTCAACCTGCACGCCCAGGGCGTCGACCCGATGATCGACTTCTCCGACATCGACCACATCCGTCGGGTCGTGGAGCACAGCAACCGCATCGAGATCCACCCGCGCCACCCCTACGTCGGCGACCTCGTCCACACCGCGTTCTCGGGGACGCATCAGGATGCGATCAAGAAGGGCTTCGCGGAACACCGAGCGCGGGCCGAGGCGACCGGCAGCCGTCCGGAGGACCTCCCGTGGCGCGTGCCCTACCTGCCGGTCGACCCCGCGGACCTCGGCCGGAGCTACGAGGCGGTCATCCGGGTGAACTCGCAGTCGGGCAAGGGCGGCATCGCCTACCTGCTCGAGCGCGACTACGGCATCGAGATGCCCCGTCGTCTCCAGGTGGACTTCTCGCGTCGCGTCCAGCAGCAGGCGGACGAGACCGGTCGCGAACTGGACGCCGAGGCGTTGCTCGCGGCGTTCGAGCGCAGCTACCTGTCGGCGACGCCGTCCCGGGTCGAGCTGCTCGAGGTCGATGTGGCGACGACCGGCGAGACCTCGCGGACGACGGTCGGTCTCCGGATCGACGGCGACCGACATGAGGCCACCTTCGCCGACGTCGGCCCGGTCGAGGCGGCGACCCGTCTCCTCGCCGACCACGGCGTCCACGTCGAGATCGTCTCCCTGCATCAGACCTCGCTCAGTTCCGGAAGCGGCGCCGAGGCCTTGACCCTCCTCGAGGTCCGCCGTGGCCCGCAGACGGTGTGGGCAGCCGGGCGCCATCGCTCCGTGCTGGAGGCGTCGGTCCGCGCCGTCGTCAACGCTGCGAGCCGGTAGTCGCCCTGCCCTACGCTGGGAGGCTGAGGGCGTCGAGGGGATCTGGATCAGTGGAACTGCGGTGGCTGACGGCGCCCGAACACGAGGTCGCCGCGGCGATGGCGGACGAGCGTCGCTCCGGCCGGCCCAAACGGGTGCCCACCGGGCGGAGAGTGCTCTTCCATCTCTACTTCAGCCTCGTCCTCTGGTACCTGGCGATCGCGCTCGTCTCGGTCGGGGTCAGCGTCGACGAATACCACGACCGTCGCGTCGAGCCTGATGACGTCATCGGCCTGGTCGTCGCCGCGCTCGTCCTCGTCGGGCTGCTCGTCGGTGCCTGGTTCCTGTACCGCTGGTCGCGACGCCCGCCGTCGCCGAAGGCGCGTCTCGCCGGATGGCGGACCCATCTGACGGCGGTGGCCAACGGCTTCGAGGAGCAACCGAAGGGTCGGGCGATGTTCTCCTCGCTCATCACCACGACGGGGAAGTACAACAACGCGTTCATCTCCACGCCGGGACCACAGGTGCAGTCCCACCCGCGGTTCGTCGGCGACCGGGTCGAGTTCGGCAACCTGGTCGACGACGTGAAGCGGTCGCGGGACTGGCACTACCTGACCGTGCAGCTGCCGGCCCCGCTCCCGCACCTCCTGCTCGACGCGACGACGAACGACACCGTCCGCAGCGACCTGCCGCCGGGCCTCGACCGGGGTCTGCGGATCTCCCTCGAGGGCGACTTCGACCGCTGGTTCCGCGTCTACGCGCCGTCCGGGTACGGGACGGACGCGCGATACGTGCTGACCCCCGACGTGATGTCGTCGCTCGTCAGCACCGCGGCGTACTACAACGTGGAGATGGTCGACGATCGGGTCGTCTTCTTCAGTAAGCCGGCCGCCGACTTCTCGTACGCCGCCCCCTGGGTCGCCATCGATGCGATCCTCACCGACCTCGTCCCGCGTCTCATCACGAGGGCCGAGCGGTACCGCGACGAACGGGTGGCGGGGCAGGATGCCGAGAGCGTCCTCGAGGCGGCGCGGGACGCCATGGAGGCTGAGCAGGTCTGGACCCGGAAGGAGACGGTCGTCGGCGAGGAGGGCCGGCGCCTCACCGTCCGGGCGCGCTTCCATGCGATCTGGGTGGCCGTCGGTGCGGTCAGTTGGCTCGTCACCCGCACGCTGCTCTACTTCATCCCCGCCGCCTTCGCCTTCGCGGGGTTCATGTCCGTGGTGGACGGGCGCTAGCCGCGACCGAGTCGCCCGAATCTGCTCGGATCCACGCCGAAATCGGACCGATCCGGGCGACCCAGCGGGCAGGGTCGCGGAACATCCGGCGACGCGATCGCGTTCGCATCGGTGTGACCCTCACCGCGACCCCTCCAGCGTCGACGATCGACACCTTCGATCGCGCTCTCGCGAGCCTGGAGTGGACGATCCACGGCACCGACCGCGACCGCCTCGCCGCGGGCAACCCGCTGCGACGACCGCACACGGCGTCCGGCTTCGTCTACCTCTCCAGTGGACGTGTCCGCCTCACCGCCGCAGACGGCACCCGCGACCTCGACGCCGGGGACCTCGTCTTCTTCCCCCGCGCCCACGCCACGACGGTGGTCGCGCTCGAGGACGCCGAGCTCCTCGACGTCGCCTTCACCCCGCCGGGTCAGCGCCAACAGGTGGCGGAGACGCTGCCCGAGCACCTGTACGTCGCCGACTTCGCCGGGCAGGAGCCCTCGATGGTGGCGCTCATCGCAGGCATGGGGTGCCCGCAGGCGACTGGCCGTCCGCGGCCGGGCGACACCGTCATCTGCAGCCGCATCGCGACCACGATCGTGTCGGCCGCGCTGCGCACGTGGAACGAGGCCGGCTGCGCGCCGGACCGCTGGCTGCAGCGCATCGGTGACCCGCACATCGGCGCGGTCCTCGACGCCCTGCACGCCGAACCGGGGCGACCGTGGACCTTCGAGACGCTCGCCCGCATCGCCATGATGTCGCGGTCGGCGTTCGCCGAGCGGTTCCGCGAGGTCGTCGGGCACACTCCGCGCGCCTACCTCACGACCGTTCGCATGGAGACAGCCAAGGGGCTCATCCTCACGGGCGACGCTTCCGTGGCCGAGCTCGCCGGCGCGCTCGGCTACGTGTCCGAAGACGGCTTCGCGCGCGCCTTCCAGCGGTACACGGGCCTCACGCCGGCGCGCTGGCGTGCCGAGGCGGCGCAGGCCGCGTAGGTGCTCGGTCGGACCGCCCTCGGCATCACCGCGCGGTGCGCGCCGACCCGAACACGATGCCGCCGACGATCGCGGAGATCGCCGCGACCGTGAGCGCTGGGACGATGCCGACCGCGTCGACGAGCAGACCACCCGCACCGGCACCGACGGTGATCGCGAGCTGGAACCCCGCGACCACGAGTCCACCACCGGACTCCATGCGGTCCGGCACGAGGCGACCCATCCACGTGCTCAGGGTCGTCAGCCAGGCGCCGAAGCCCATGCCCCAGGTGGTGATCGCGATGGTCACGATCCAGGGTTGCCCCGGGAACAGGGTCACGAGCGCGATCGAGACGCCGATGAAGGCCGGGACGACGTAGCGCAGGGCCGCCAGGTGGCGGTCGACGAGGAGTCCGATCACGAAGTTGCCGACCACGCCGCCGAGACCGAACGCGGCGAGGAGGACGGCCACACCGGCCGCGTCGAGGTCGGGCACCCGCTCGATCGCGAGCCGGGATGTAGGTGAAGGCGATGAAGTGCCCGAGGACGGTCAGGATGTGCCCCGTCAGGCCGACGCGGATGCCGGGGACCCGGAGCGTGTCGACGAGTGACCGCAGACCGCCGCTCGACGGAGCCGGCGCGACGGGCGGGAGGACGAGCCGCAGCGCGACGGCCACCGCCGCGGTGATGACCGCGACGCCGGCGAAGATGAGGCGCCAGTCCATGACCGAACCGAGGTAGGTGCCGACCGGGACACCGGCGACCGTCGCGACGGTGGTGCCGGTGTTCACGAGCATGATCGCCCGACCGAGGTGGTGCGGCGCGGACAGGCGGGCGGCGATCGCGATCGACATCGCCCAGAAGGCGCCGAGGGCCGCGCCGAGCAGGAGTCGGGCGATGAGCAGCATCACGAAGTCGGCGGAGATCGCGACGAGCGCGCTCGACACCGCGGCGGCCGCTGCGAGCAGGACGAGCAGGAGGCGACGGTCGAGTCGCGGGACGAGGATCCCGATCGTCGGTGCGGTGAGGAATCCGATGAACGCGGTCGCCGTGACGGCCTGGCCGGCCTGGCCCTCGGTGATCCCGAGCGACGATGCCATCGACGGCAGCAGGCTCGGCGGCAGGAATTCGGCGAGCACGAGCACGAAGCTCGTCGCCATCATGACGGCGACGGCCGCCCAGGCGGTCCGCGTGCGCGGGGCATCGGACGCGGCTGCGTTCGTCGTGGGGACCGAGCCCGTTCGTGGTGCGTCGAGCTTCTCGTCTGTCGTCATGCTCTCAGCTTGCCGGAGCCGTGACCCCTCCACCCGACGCCCAGTCCGCCCGACCCGACCGTCCGTCCACCCCGGCACCCGTCCCGGCGTCGCTGAGTCGCCCATTCCTGCACGAGAATCTCGGATATTGGTGCACATTCGGGCGAGTCAGTGCACCTTCCTGACAGATCGGTGAACACTGCGTCAACAAGTTGCACTGAGTGCATCGGTGCACGTAGTGTACCCACGTGTCCACCACTGCCCCCGCCGAGGATCGACGCGCCGCCCTCCGCGCGCGCCATCATCGGGCGATCCTCGACGCCGCCCGCGTCATGATCGCGGAGCAGGGCATCGCCGGCTTCAACGTCGACGTGATCGCCGACCGCGCCGACGTCTCGCGCCGCACGGTGTTCAACCACTTCTCCTCGATCGACGACCTCGTCACCACCTCATGCACCGAGGAGCTGGCCGTCGTGATCGAGAGCTTCCGGTCCGCAGTCAACGCACGACCGGCAGGCCCGGGGTCGCGCGTCTCGATGTTCGAGGACGTCGCCGCAGCGCTCCGCACGACCGACATACCCCGCGTCATCGCCTTCCTCTGGAACGCGCTCGGCGGCTTCGCACCCGACGACTCGCGCCCGCAGCAGCTGTTCCAGGCCACCTTCTCCCGCACCACACAAGAGCTCGCCCACGAACTGGCCGAGCGCAACACCGACGTCGACGAACTCGAGGCCGGCTTCCTGGTGTCCTCCCTCATGCACGGTGTCGAAGTGCTCGCCCATCACTGGATCGCGAGTACCGGCGCCACCACGGACGATGAAGCCCGTGCCCTCTGGACCGACCTGCTGGAACGGCTCATCGCGAGCGTCCGCACCGGCTACGCGTCCACGCACTGATCCGCTTCCCGCTCCGTCCCCGCACACGTCACCAGCACCACCTCCCGAAGAATCGAGACTCCCTTGGCTGAACTGCTGTATCGCCTCGGACGCTTCTCCGCGCGTCGCGCGTGGGCCGTCCTCATCTCCTGGATCGTGATCCTCGGCATCTCGGTCGGCGCGTTCCTCGCCTTCGGCGGCACCCTCTCGAGCGCCGTCACCATCCCGGGTACGCCGACCGCGAAGGTCACCGACCAGCTCGAGGAGTCGTTCCCGAGCGCCTCCGGCGGCACCGGGGCGATGGTGTTCCACACGAAGGACGGAGACGCCTTCACCGACAGCCAGAAGACCGCGATCGGTGAGCTGCTCGACGAGACGGCCGACCTCAAGGGCGTCGACTCCACGGTCAACCCCTTCGAGACGCAGGAGACCATCGCCGACCAGGCGAAGCAGATCTCCGACGGCAAGACGCAGATCGACGACGGCCGCACCCAGCTGACTGACGGCCAGACGCAGCTCGACGCCGGACAGCAGCAGCTGACCGACGCGCAGACCCAGCTGAGCGCCGCGCTCGCCCAGGCGCAGCAGGCCGCCGGCGGCACGCTCCCAGCCGCCGCACAGGCCCAGTTCGACGCCCAGCAGACCGCGATCACGCAGCAGCAGACGGCGCTCGACGCCCAGCAGGCCACCATCACCGAGAACCTCGCGAAGCTCGACGAGCAGAGCACGAAGCTCGAACTCTCCTCCCAGCTCCTCGACCTCTCCTCGGGCATCCGCACCGTCTCGACCGACGACACCACCGCGGTCGCCAACGTCGTCTTCGACAAGCGTCAGCAGGAGGTCACGCCGGAGACGAAGCAGTCGGTCATCGACCAGGTCAAGGAGGACGTCCCGTCGGGCGTCGAGGTCGAGTTCTCGAACGAGCTCGCGCAGAGCCTGCCGCAGCTGTTCGGGGTGGGTGAGGCGATCGGCCTCATCATCGCGGCGATCACGCTGCTCGTCATGCTCGGCACGGTCATCGCCGCATCGCTCCCGCTCGTCTCCGCGATCGTCGGCGTCGGTGTCGGCGTCACCGCGTCGCTCTCGCTCTCGGGTGTCGTCGACATGCTCTCGATCACGCCGGTGCTCGGCGTCATGCTCGGGCTCGCGGTCGGCATCGACTACTCGCTGTTCATCCTGAACCGGCACCGCAAGCAGCTGCTCGCGGGCGTCGAACTGCACGAGTCCATCGGCCTCGCGAACGGCACCTCGGGGAACGCGGTCGTCTTCGCCGGATCGACCGTCCTCGTCGCGCTGCTGGCGCTCAACGTCACGGGGATCCCGTTCCTCGGCCTGATGGGCACTGTCGGCGCGATCTGCGTCGCCGTCGCGATCCTGCTCGCGGTCACCTTGACGCCCGCCCTGCTGTCGCTGCTCGGCCTCCGCATCCTCAGCCGGAAGGCACGCGGCACCATCGGCACGCCGCGTCCGGACGCCGTCCCGACCAAGCCCATGGGCACCCTGCGCGCCGTCGGCACGCTCGTCGCCGGACTCGTCGTGCTCGGTGTCGTCGCGATCCCCGCGCTCGACATGCGCCTCGGTCTGCCGGACGGCAGTTCGGAGGCCGTCGACTCGACGCAGTACCAGTCCTACACGCTCATCGAGGACAAGTTCGGTGCCGGCGTCAACGGTCCGCTGCTCGTCGTCGCCACACTGCCCGACGCCGCCACCGACGAGGAGGTCCTCGAGGAGCAGGTGCGGATCGGCCAGGAGATCGCCGACCAGGACGATGTGAAGGCCGTCGCGCCGGTGGGCGCATCGGACGACAACTCCGTCCTCGCCTTCCAGGTGATTCCGAAGGAGGGGCCGAACGCCGTCTCCACGGAGCAGCTCGTCCGCGACCTGCGTGACCTCTCGCCGCTGTCGGGCGGCGTCGAACTCGGCGTGGCCGGCAGTGCGAGCGGCAACATCGACGTCTCGAAGCAGCTGTCCGACGCCCTCCCGCTCTACCTGGCGCTCGTGGTCGGCTTGTCGCTGATCATCATGATCCTCGTGTTCCGCTCGATCCTCGTGCCGCTCACCGCGACGCTCGGCTTCATGCTGTCACTCGCGGCGACCTTCGGTGGCATCACGGCGATCTTCCAGTGGGGCTGGCTCGGCCCGGTGTTCGGCGTGCACGACCCCGGACCCATCCTGAGCTTCCTGCCGACGATCCTCATCGGCATCCTCTTCGGACTCGCGATGGACTACCAGCTGTTCCTCGTGTCCGGCATGCGCGAGGCGTTCGCGCACGGGGCCCCGGCGCGTCTGGCGGTCCAGCGCGGGCTGCACGCCGGCCGGACGGTCGTCGTGGCAGCGGCGATCATCATGATCTCCGTCTTCGGCGGGTTCATCTTCTCCCACTCGGCGATGATCCGGTCCATCGGCTTCGGTCTGGCGTTCGGCGTGCTCGTCGACGCGTTCGTCGTCCGTATGCTCCTCATCCCGGCGGTCATGCACCTGCTCGGGAAGAGCGCCTGGTGGATCCCGAAGTGGCTCGACCGCATCCTGCCGAACGTCGACGTCGAGGGTGCCGCGCTCGAGCGCAGCCACCCGGCGCATCACGTCGAGGCTGGTGACACGGGTTCGGTCGCGACCGCCCCGTCGGGCGGCGAATCGCGGAACGCGATCGACGGCGCGGAGACGGCGGCCCTCGGTGCCGGCGTGACCGCGGGCACGGCCGCGCACGTGGCCGCACCGTCGACTGAGCTGACCCGTCGGGAGGCGGCGGCCGCCGCCGAGCGGACGCACCCGGCGCACGTGCTCACGACCGACCCCGACCCGGCCGACCAGCAGGTCTCGCGGGTCGAGCCTGGACTCGACGTCATCGTGCACCCGGCGACCGCCGGTGTGCAGCGCGTGGCCGTCGGTGCCTACGTCATCGCGGTCGACGCCGACAACGGCACCGCGGTCGTCGAGCCGCCCGTCGGCGGCGTCGTGGTCGTCCGCGCGCCGAGGTAGCGCGGTCTGCCCGGTCCCAGAGCTGCGCCGCACTGAGCCTGTCGAAGTGTCGAAGGGCGGGGTTGGGCCTTTCGGTCCCTGAGCCTGTCGAAGGGCGGGGTTCGTCCGGGTGCATTTCGACAGGCTCAATGACCGGGACTACTCGGTCCCTGAGCTTGTCGAAGGGCGCGGTTCGTCCGGTTGCATTTCGACAGGCTCAATGACCGGGGTCAGGGCTCAATGACCGGGGTGGGGAGGCGGCCGGTGGTCGCCTCTCCGTTACGGCTGCAGGCGGTCCACGATCCAGCCGCCGTCGGCTGCGAGATAGCGGAGGCGCCGGTGCATGCGGTCGCGGCTGGCGTGCCAGAACTCGATCATGTCGGGGACGAGCCGGAACCCGACCCACGTGGCCGGCCGTGGGACGTCGTCGCCCTCGCGCTCGAGCAACTCGTTCGCCTGCGCGATGAGGGCGTCGAGGGTCTCCTCCGGGCCGTCGCGGAACGGCGTCGACTGGTGGGCGACCGCCGTCGCCGCTCGTGACTTGGGCGATCGGTCGGCGAACAGCGCGTCGGACTCCTCGTCGCTCAACTGCTCGACGCGGCCCTCGAAGCGGAGCTGCTGCATCGTCTCACGCCAGTACACCTGGAGGGCGGCGCTCGGGTTCTCGGCGAGCTGCCCGCCCTTGCGGCTCTCGGTCGAGGAGCCGAAGATCAGGCCGCGATCGTCGAGGGTCTTCACATCGACGGTGCGCGCGCTGACGACGCCGACCGAGGTGGCGGTCGCGAGGGTCATCGATCGGGGTTCGCTGACGTCCCGCTCGATCGCTGCGGCGAGCCACTTCTGAGCGAGCAGCATGGGCTCGGCGGGCGGGGTGTCGAACTCGGGCAGCTGCAGGGTGTCGTCTCCGGAGAGGGGTTCGGCGCTCATGTCGCGAGCCTACCCGCGTTGCCCTCGGTCCCGACGGCTGGGGCGTCGGCACAGTCTCCACCGGAACCGTGGTGTTCTGACACATGGTGCACGGCCGGGCCGCGGACTAGCCTCGGAACGCCCGCCAGGGAGCAGGTTCGAGGAGAGTGAGCACCGCATGCCGTACACGGACACCGACGACGTCTCGATCTACTACGAGGTGGAGGGCGACCCCGCCGATCCGGTGATCGTCCTCATCGCGGGCGGCGGCGCGCAGCTGCTCACCTGGCGCGACCCGTTCCGGAAGATGCTCGTGGACGAGGGTTTCCGCGTCGTGCGGTTCGACAACCGCGACGTCGGCTTCTCGCAGCGGTTCGGTGGTGAGACCGACCTCGACGGCGGGTACTCGCTCGGCGAGATGGGCGACGACGTCCTGCGGGTGCTCGACCACCTCGATGTCGAGCAGGCGCACCTCGTCGGTCACTCGATGGGCGGGATGATGGCCCAGATGGTCGCCCTCGACCACCCGGAGCGCGTGCTGAGCCTCGGCCTGCTGTCCACGATCCCCGGCCAGGACCCGCGCTACATCCTTCACGGCGAGCGGCCCGAGCTGCTTGTCGCGCCCGTGCGGTACACCCGGGAGGAGTCCGTCGCCGCGATGGCGGAGCTCGCCGCACCCGTGCCCGGCGCGCGCTACCAGCCCGACACCGCGTGGGAGGTGTGGGCGACGGGCGAGGCCTACGACCGCGGCTACGCGCCGGAGGGCTTCAGTCGGCAGTGGGCGGCGCTCCTGCGTGCGCCCGAGCGACTCGAGCGGTTGCGCGACGTGACCGTCCCGACCCTCGTGCTCCACGGTCGCGAGGACGACGTCCTGCACTGGACCTCCGCGGTCGACATCGCCCAGGCGATGCCGGCGGCCGAGCTCCACGTCCTCCCCGGCATGGGGCACCTCATCCCCGCCGAGCTCTGGCCGACGCTCGCCGCGGGCATCGTCCGAGTGGCGAGGAGCTCGTCCGGTCATTGAGCTTGTCGAAATGCGGCACGGAGGACGTGTAGCCGACGGGAAGGCACCGCGTGGGCCCTTCGACAGGCTCAGGGACCGGGAAGACCTGTGCCCGGTCATTGAGCTTGTCGAAATGCAGCGAAGAGGACGTGTCGCCGACGGGAGGGCTATGCGTGGGCCCTTCGACACGCGGTTCCTGAGCCTGTCGAGGGGCAGGGACCGGGTCCTACGGCATGCCGATGAGCCGCACCCGGCAGGCGAGCTCCGCGGCGAAGCGGACGTCGGGGTCGGCGAGGTCGAGTTCGAGCGACTGCTCGATGCGCCTGATCCGGTAGTTCACCGCGTTCGGATGCAGGTTCAGCTCGGCCCCGGCACGCGCCAGCGAGTTCCGATGGCTGAGGTAGGAGAGGAGCGTCCGCACCGAGATCGTGGCCCGCTCCGGCCCGAGGGCGTCGAGCGGCGAGAGGATGTCGTCGAGCAGGGTCCGACTGAGCGGTGAGGCGTAGAAGTCGAGGAGCACCCGCCGCAACCCGGTGACGTCCGTCGCCTCCATGGTGCCGAAGCGACCACCCGCGATGGCGGCCTCAGCCGCGACCCGCGCCTCGGTCGCCGACTGCCGGAGCCCCGCCGCCCCGCTCTGCGGCGTCCCGAGCCCGACGGTGAACGTCCATTCCGGCCCCGCGATCGTCGCAGCGTGCGCGACGATCCGCTCCATCACGTCGCGTAGTCGCCGCTGGTGGTCGGGTGCGCCGAGCTCCTCGGAGGAGATGACGACGATCTCGTCGCGTCGCATCGCGAGGTGCCACTGCTCCTCGCGCTGGTCGACGAGTTGCAGCGCGAAGAGCTCGACGGAGGGCGCGAGGACCGTGGGTGCCCGGCGGTCGGGATCGCTCGCGTGCTTCGGGGTCAGCCACGCCACCGCGTGCGACAGCTGGAGCGGCAGGCCGGCCCGGACCGCGTCCATCGCGAAGCCGTCGATACGGGACGATTCGGCGAAGATCAGCTCGATGATGAGCTCCGCCCGCGAGCGCACCGAACCGAACCGTCCGTGCAGCTCCCGTTGCAGGGCGCGCGAGAGGACGGAGGCGATGACCGGGAGGGCGATCGCCGCGGCCGGGTCGTCGCGCTCGGCGTGGACCCTGCCGATCGGGATCTCACCGATGCACACCGCGTCCGGTTCGAGCCAGCTGGCGCTCGCGTCCTCGACGAGCGTGACCGGCACCCCGAGCGTCGTACTGGCGACCTCGAGGATCGCCTCCCGCACGCCGACACCCGAAGCCTGTTCCGCTTCGGCCGCGGACGCGCTGATCACCCGTTGGATCGCGAACTCGGCGCGGGACATCGCCTCCTCGGCACCACCGCGGATCGTGCGGTCCATGAGCACGGCGAGGTCGGAGGCGATGCCCCCGCTCATGATCACCGGCAGACCACCGCGGTCCGCGAGGGCCCGCGAGGTCTCGGCGACGGGGAACGCACCGACGAACACCAGGCCGGCGCAGCCCGCGGCGATGGCCCGGCGGATGGCGATGTCGACCTGGTACGGCCTCGGGACGGCGCCGTCGGGGGTCGTCACGATGGCGATGGAGTGCTCGGTCGCGTCGTTCAGCTCGTCGAGCGCGAGGATCTCGACCCCGGTGACCGGGACGCCGGCGGGGGCACCGGCGACGCAGCGGGCACCGAGATGCTCGGCTTGGAGGATGACGTCGGCGACGGTGACTTGGGCCATGAGCACATTCTGCCCCGATTGTGTGGGCCACGGGAACATTGTCGTGGTTCCCCGCCCTGCCTACGCTCGGTACATGTCAACGAACCACCCCGCTGCACGCTCCGCAGCGTCGGCCACGCCGATCACCAGCATCACCCTGGCCGACGTGCCGGCGCTCGCCGCAGGATGCGCCATCTTCGGCACCGGTGGCGGCGGCGCGGTGCAGACCCCGCAGCTCGGCGTCGAGATCGCCCTGGAGCAGTTCGGTCCGGTCCCCGTCAAACAGGTCGCCGACCTCGACGCGGACGACGTGGTCGTCGCCATATCCGGCATCGGTGCCCCTTCGGTGGGCTTCGAGATGCTCGGCGCGAGCGGCCAGGCAGAGATCATCGTCGAGGAGATCGAGCGCCTCACCGGCAAGCGCATCACCACGATCATGGCGACGGAGATCGGCGGCAGCAACGGCGTCGGCCCCGTCGGCTGGGCCGCGAGCCTCGGTCTCAGCATCCTCGACGCCGACGGCATGGGACGCGCCTTCCCGGAAGCGCCGATGACCGCGATGAACGTCGCGAACCTCCCGCCCGGGTACGCGGTCCTGAGCGATGTGATCGGCAACGTCTCGATCCTGCGACCCGTCAGCCTCGCCTGGCTCGAGCGCCACGCCCGCGCCCTCACCGTGGCCAGCGGCGCGATCTCGATCGGCGCCAACTACGTCATGGACCGCGACACCGTCCGCGGCGCGGTCATCGAGGGCAGCGTCAGCCGCGCCGTGCAGGTCGGGCGCCGGCTCCTCACCGCCACCGACCCCGTCGGCGCGCTCACGGACGAACTCGGCGCGTCCCTGATCACGGGCGGCAAGGTCGTCGACATCGAGCGGCGCACCGAGGGCGGGTTCACCCGCGGCTCCGTCACGGTCGAGGGGATCGGCGAGCACCGCGGTCGCCTCACCCGCGTGGAGATCCAGAACGAGAACCTCGTCGTCATGGAGGACGGAGCGGTCATCGTCAGCGTCCCCGACCTCGTCACGATCGTCGACTCCGAAACGGGCGACGCGATCTCCACCGAGATGCTGCGCTTCGGGCAGCGGGTGAGCGTCCTCGCCTGGGCGTGCGATCCGCTGTGGCGCACCGAGCGCGGCCTCGAACTCGCCGGCCCGCGCGCGTTCGGCTACGACCTCGACTACGAGCCCTTCGGTGTGAGCGCCGACGAGACCATTGGAGCGACCCGATGAGCGCCGGCACCACTACCAGCACCGTCACCGACACCTCGGGCGAACTCGCGATCGGCATCGACGTCGGCGGGACCAACACCGACGCCGTCGCGCTCTCGGGCACGGGCGAGGTCGTCTCATGGACGAAGCAGCCCACCACCCGCGACGTCACGGGCGGTATCCGGGCGGCGCTCGCCGAGGTCCTCGACCAGCTCGGCGACGACCGGAGCCTCGTCACCCGCGTCATGCTCGGCACCACCCACGCGACCAACGCGATCGTCAACCGCCGCGACCTCGGACGCGTCGTCGTCATCCGGCTGGGCTCGCCCGCCGCCACCTCGCTCCCGCCGCTCGCCGGCTGGCCGCGGGAACTGCGCGACGTCGTCCTCGCGGGGAGCATCCTCGCGGGCGGCGGCCACCTCGTCGACGGCTACCCGATCGCCCCGCTCGACCGCGACCTCATCCGCCGGGAGCTCGACGCCCTGGCGGGCACCTTCGACGCGGTCGCCGTCTGCGGCATCTTCAGCCCGTCGTTCCCCGAGCAGGAGCTCGAGGTCGAGGCGCTCGTCCAGGACCACGTCGGGGTCGACATCCCGGTGTCGCTCAGTCACGAGATCGGCGCGCTCGGGTTGTTGGAGCGCGAGAACGCGACCGTCCTGAACGCGTCCCTCTACGCCGTCGCCCGCGACGTCACGAACGCGCTCACGACCGTCGTCGCCGAGGAGCGACTCGACGCGACCACCTACTTCGCCCAGAACGACGGCACGCTCATGGCCGTCGAGTACGCGGCGCGTTACCCGGTGCTCACGATCGGTTCCGGGCCGGCGAACTCCATCCGCGGCGCCGCCTTCCTCTCCGGTGCCGACAACGCGATCATCATCGACGTCGGCGGCACGACGAGCGACCTCGGCGTGCTCGTCGACCGGTTCCCCCGCGAGTCGACGCTGCCCCGCGAGGTCGGTGGCGTGCGGACGAACTTCCGCATGCCCGACATCCTGAGCGTCGGCCTCGGTGGCGGCACGATCGTCGACACCGCGACCGGTGTCCCGCGGCACGACTCGGTCGGTTACCGCCTCACCGAGGAGGCGCTGCTGTTCGGCGGCACCACCCCGACCCTCACCGACGCGGCCTCGCTCCAGTTCGGCATCGCCGACCGCGAGCTCCCGCCCCTCGACCGCGCGACCCGCCAGGCGCTCGAGCACGCGCTCGGCGTCGCCCACGAACGCATCGAGTCCGCCGTCGAGCGCATGTCGCTCGGCCGCACCGGCCTCCCGCTCGTCGTCGTCGGCGGCGGAGGATTCCTCGTCCCGGACGTAGTCCTCGGCGCGAGCGAGGTCCTGCGCCCGGCGCGCGGCAACGTCGCCAACGCCGTGGGCGCGGCCATCGCGCTCGCCGGTGGGCGCTCCGATCAGCTCTGCGACTTCGCCGACCGCGCAGCCGCCATCGAGGAGGCAGGACGCTCCGCGATCGAGAAGGCGATCCAGGCCGGCGCAGACCCGCGCTCGGTCGAGATCGTCGACGTGCTCGAGACCCCCGTCTCGTACGCGACCCGCCCCACCCTGAAGGTCTCCGTGAAGGCTGCGGGGCCCCTCGCCCGCATCGGCACGGCGACTCGACAGCGCATCTGACGCACCACCGCACCAGCACAGCTCTCCACCAGCACCAGCACCAGCACGGCACCTCACCCCATCTGATCCGGCCACCCGCGCACCACGGCCACCCGAGTACGAAGGATCCAGCATGAACAGCAAGCGGAAAGCCGCGGCGGCACTCGCCACCGCGGCCCTCACCGCGGTGGCCCTCACCGCGTGCACCTCCTCGCAATCCTCCGATTCCTCCGGCGAGTACGTCTCCGGCGGCACCTTCGTCACCGCGATGAGCGGCGACCCGGGCAGCCTCGTCCCCATGACGGGCATCAGCCTCGAGGCCCGCGAGATCATCAGCTTCCACTACGAGTCGCTCGTGTACGTCAACGCCGACGGCGAGCTCCTGCCCTGGCTGGCCGAGAGCTGGGAGGAGGACGCCACCTCCACCTCCATCACCTACACGCTCAAGGACGGCATCACCTGCGCCGACGGCACCCCGTTCACCGCGGAGACCGCTGCGGCGAACATCACCTACAACGCCGACCCGGCCAACGCGACCTTCTACTACGGCGCGCAGGTCTCCGAGCGGATGACCGCGACCGCCGACGGCAACCAGCTCACCGTCACGAGCTCGACGCCCGACCCGTTCATCCTCGCCAACACCGGCACCGTCGAGATGGTCTGCCAGGCCGGCCTCGACGACCCGGACTCCCTCGTCGAGACGATGAACGGCACCGGCCTCTTCACCCTCGACAAGGCGACCCCCGGCTCCAGCTACACCTTCACGAAGCGCGACGACTACACCTGGGGTCCCGAGGACGTCACGAGCGACACGAAGGGCCTGCCGGACACCTTCGAGGTCCGCGTCGTCACCGACCCCGGGACCGCCGCGAACCTGCTGCTCTCCGGTGACGTGAACGCCGCGAGCATCGGCGGCGCCGACCAGGACCGCGTCGAGGCCGCCGGTCTCGGCAGCGAGGGCGTGCGCAACCCGATCGGCGAGATGCTCTTCAACGAGCGTCCTGAGCGCCCCACCTCCGACCCGCTCGTCCGTGAGGCCCTCGTCACCGCGATCGACCGCGAGCAGGTCGGTGAGGTCGTCACCGACGGCACCGCCGAGGAGTCGAAGTCGCTCGTCGTGAAGAGCCCGTACCTCTGCGTCGCCGACGGCCCGCAGTGGACGCTCCCCGAGACGGACGTCGAGAAGTCCGGCGAGCTGCTCGACGAGGCGGGCTGGACGCTCGGTTCCGACGGCAAGCGGTCGAAGGACGGCGAGCCGCTGACGATCAAGTTCATCTACGACGCGGCCACCCCGAGCCACGCGGCAGCGGCCGAGCTCGTGCAACAGACCTGGGACGAGCTGGGCGTCACGACGGAGCTCTCGGGCAACGACGCGAACGCCTGGTCCGAGCAGTTGTTCTCGACCTTCGACTGGGACACCGGCTTCGTGCAGATCGCTCCGGGCGGACCGGTCATCGTGAACACCTTCTTCGGTGGCGAGACCCCGGACAAGGGCGGCAACAACTTCATGTTCGTCGACAACCCGGAGTACGACGCGCTCGCCGAGCAGGCCAAGACGGCCAGCCCGGAGGAGACCTGCGACCTCTGGCAGCAGGCCGAAGCGAAGCTCATCGAGCGGACGGACGTGTTCCCGATCGCCGACGCGCAGGACTTCCTGTACCTGAACGGCGCCGAGGTCGAGCGTCCGAACTTCATCCGCCCGACGAGCATCCGGATGGTCGGCTGATCATGACGATCCCCTCGACCGTGACCACCGAGCAGGCCACCGACCCGGCCACGGGCCCCGGCGGCCCGGCGGTCGCGCGTCGAGGGGGTCGCGGCGTCCTCGGCGGACTCTCCCCGCGGACCTCGTTCATCCTCCGACGACTCGGCCGGGTGCTCGTCTCGCTCGCCATCGTCATCGTCGCGACGTTCCTGATCGTGCAGCTCGTGCCGGGAGACCCGGTGCGGGCTGCGCTCGGGAACAGCGCGACCCCGGAACTCGTGGAACGGACACGCGCCGACCTCGGCTTGAACGTGCCGGTGCCGGAACAGTTCGTCAACTACGTCAGCGGGCTGTTCCGCGGCGACTTCGGGACGGCGATCGGGTCACAGCGGCCGGTCGCCGACACGATCGCGCAGCGCTTCCCGGTGACGCTCACCCTCGCGGTCGCGTCCTTCCTCCTCGCGGCGATCGGCGCCTTCCCCATCGGCGTCGCGACCGCGGTGTCCTCGCGCACCGGCCGCCGTCGCCTCGCCGACCTCGGCGTCTCGGGTCTGCTCGGCGTGCTGATCGCCATCCCGAGCCTGCTGCTCGCCGTCGGTCTCATCGCGGTGTTCAGCATCGGGCTCAAGGTGCTCCCGGCCGCCGGCTGGGGAGGCTTCGACCAGGCGATCCTGCCGGTGGTGGCCCTCGCGGTCGGCCCGATGGCCTATCTCGCCCGCATCGTGCACGTGGAGATGCTGGCCGTCCTCGAGATGCCGTACATGACCACGGCACGGAGCAAGCGCCTCCCGACACACCTCGTCTACCTCCGGCACGCGCTGCCGAACATGGTGACCTCGACGCTCACGATCGGCGGCATCATCCTCACGGGCATGGTCGCCGGCACCGTGCTCATCGAGACGGTCTTCGCCATCCCCGGTCTCGGGACGAGCATCGTGTCGTCGATCACCTCGAAGGACTACCCGATGATCCAGGGCATCGTGCTCGTGTACGCGATCCTCGTCCTCGGCCTCAACCTCCTCATCGACATCGCGCTCGCGACGATCGATCCGCGCTCCTCGATCACGGAGGGCTGAGCTCATGAGCACTCGTCCGACCACCTCCAGGCCCACGCCCTCACGCCGGTCCCCGGTGCTCGACCGTCTCCGCACCCCGCGCGGCCTGACCGGCGCGATCGGAGCGCTCCTCATCATCGTGGTCGCGGTCGTCGGCCCGACCGTCTGGGGGTCCGCCGCCGACACGACGTCCGTGGCCGACCGCCTCGCCGGTGCGAGCCTCGCCCACCCCTTCGGCACCGACGAGCTCGGCCGGGACGTCTTCGCCCGGGTCATGGTCGCCACGCGGGTGTCCGTGCTGCTGACCCTCGGCGCGACGGCGATCTCCGTCATCGGCGGCGTCCTGCTCGGGGCCGTCGCGACGGTCCTGCCTCGACCGCTCCGCCGACTCGTGACCGCACTCATCGACATCCTGCTGTCGTTCCCGTGGCTCCTGATGGCCCTGTTCTTCTCGGTGATCTGGGGCGCGAGCGCCACCGGCGCGATGCTCGCCGTCGGGTTCGCCGGCGTGCCGACCTTCGCCCGCCTCACCTACACGCTCGCGTCGTCGCTCATCGGTCGCGACTACGTGAAGGCCGCGCGGATCGCCGGCGTCGGGCAGGCGGAGGTGCTCGTCCGGCACGTCATGCCGAACATGCTGCCGCCGATGCTCGTGAACGCGGCGGTCTCCGCCTCCGGCACGCTGCTCGCCTTCGCCGGCCTGTCCTTCCTCGGTCTCGGGGTGCAGGCGCCCGAGTACGACTGGGGTCGCCTCCTCGGCCTCGGGATCGCCCGCATCTACGGCAATCCGATGGCGGCGATCGGTCCCGGCATCGCGCTCGTCGTGTGCGGCGTCATCTTCACGCAGCTCGGCGAGCTCTGGAACGAGTCGTCGAAGCGGCTGCTCGGCCTGCCCGCGCCGGCGCGTCGTCGCACCGCGGCTCCCGCGACCGCCTCGACTGCGGCCGCGACACCGGCCGACCAGGAGCCCGTCGTGCAGGTGCGCGACCTCCGCGTCGCCTTCCCGGACCGCGACGGCCGACTCGTCGAGCGCGTCCACGGGATCAGCCTCACGATCATGCCCGGCGAGGTCGTCGGTGTCGTCGGCGAGTCCGGATCGGGCAAGTCGGTGAGCGCGATGGCGATCGCCGCCCTCCTTGGGCCCGACTCCTCGGTGCAGGCCTCGGAGCTGAGCTTCCGCGGGATCGACATGACCGCACCGCTGACGAAGGCCGAGCGCAGCCGCCTCGGCCTCGAGCTGGCGATGGTCTTCCAGGACCCGCTCACTTCGCTCAACCCTTCGCTCACGATCGGCAAGCAGCTCCGCGAGACCGTCGAGGTCCATGAGGGGCTGTCGGCGGCCGAGTCGACGAAGCGCGCCGAGGCCGCACTCGAGTCGGTGCGGATCCCGCTTCCGGCCAAGCGCCTGAAGCAGTTCCCGCACGAGCTGTCCGGCGGCATGCGCCAGCGGGCCATGATCGGTATGGGGCTCATGGGACGCCCGAAGCTGCTCATCGCCGACGAGCCCACCACGGCGCTCGACGTGACGGTGCAGCGCCAGGTCCTCCGCGTGCTCCACGAGGCGCAGGAGCAGACGGGCGCTGCGATCCTGCTCATCTCGCACGACATCGCGCTCGTCAGCGGGTTCTGCGACCGCATCCTCGTCATGAAGGACGGCCGCATCGTCGAATCGCTCGACGCCGACCGCCTCCACGAGGCGCGACACCCGTACACCCGTGGGCTCATCGCCTGCGTCCCCGACATGACCTCCGACCGCACCATGCCGCTCCCGGTCATCGGTGCGATCGACGAGGACGACCTGGCCGATCGGGACCAGCCCATCACCATCGAAGGACAGCGCGCATGACCGGTCTCGAGTTCTCCGGCCTCACGGTCCGCTACGGCCACGGCGCGTCCGCGCACACCGCGGTCGACGGCTTCGACCTCACGGTCCGCCCGGGCACGTCCCACGGCCTCGTGGGGGAGTCCGGCTCGGGCAAGTCGACGGTCGCCGCGGCCGCCGTCGGCCTCGTCATGCCGAGCGCCGGTGGCATCCGACTGAACGGTGCCGACATCGTCGGGCGCTCGTCCGCTGCCCGCCGTGCGCGTCGACGCGTGCAACTCGTCTTCCAGGACCCGTACTCCGCGCTCGACCCACGCATGCCGATCGGACTGTCGATCGCCGAGGGGTCCCGGGCGACGGGGCGCTCCTGGAGTCGCTCGGAGCAGCGGTCCCGGGTGGGCGAGCTGCTCGAGCGCGTACACATCGACCCGGACCGGGCTGGGGACCTGCCGTCGGCGTTCTCGGGCGGTCAGCGGCAGCGCATCACGATCGCCCGGGCGCTCGCGGCCGAACCCGAGGTCCTCATCGCCGACGAGATCACCTCGGCGCTCGACGTGTCGGTGCAGGGCGTCGTCCTCAACCTGCTGCGCGAGCTGCAGCGCGAGCTCGAACTCACGGTGCTGTTCATCTCCCACAACCTCGCCGTCGTGAACTACATGTGCGACACGGTGAGTGTCATGCAGGCCGGCCGGGTCGTCGAAGCGGGCCCGACGGCCACCGTCCTGGCCGCTCCGGAGGACGCCTACACCCGCGAGCTGCTGGCCTCGGTGCCCGTGATGGGCCGTCGCATGACCTGGGACGAGGACTAGCCAGGGACCGGGGGTCACCGGGTCGGCCTCTTCCGGTCACTGAGCTTGTCGAAGTGCCCACGGGTGACGCCGCCCTTCGACAGGCTCAGGGACCGGGTCTGCGGGCCAGAGCCCTCCCAATTACTGAGCGCACCTCTTCCGGTCACTGAGCTTGTCGAAGTGCCCACGGGTGACGCCGCCCTTCGACAGGCTCAGGGACCGGGTCTGCGGGCCAGAGCCCTCCCAATTATTGAGCGCACCTCTTCCGGTCACTGAGCTTGTCGAAGTGCCCACGGGTGACGTCGCCCTTCGACAGGCTCAGGGACCGGGTCTGCCGGGTTGGCCTGGTTCCGGTCACTGAGCTCACTTCTTTCGGTCACTGAGCTCACCTCCGCCGGTCACTGAGCTTGTCGAAGTGCTCACGGGTGACGTAACCCTTCGACAGGCGGATCCTGAGCCTGTCGAAGGGCAGGGACCGGGGGAACAGGTCAGCCGCGCTGCTTGCGCGGCAGGGTCTCCGGCAGGAAGGCGATTCCGACGATGCCGATCGCGCTGAGCACCAGCAGGTACGCCGCCACCAACCACGGTGCGCCACCGCTCGCGGCGACGAGCGCGGTCGCGACCAGCGGGACCGTCCCGCCGACGAGGGCGGCCGGGATCTCCCGCGAGAGTGCGATGCCGCTCCACCGCATCGAGGTCGGGAAGATCTCAGCGAGCAGTGCTCCCGAGGTGCCAATGGTGGCCCCCTGGATGACGGCGAGGCCCAGGATGAGGCCCAGTGCGACGAGGGCCGACTGCTCCGTGTCGTAGAGCAGGAACATCGGGAACGCGTAGACCACGCCGAAGATCGCGGCGCCCATGAGGACGGGCTTCCGACCGATGCGGTCGGCGAGGCGACCGAACAGCAGCGCCGTCGGGATGGTCAGGACTTCGGCGACGATGAGGCCGATGAGCGCCTCCGTCGGGTTCACGCTCAGCGTGCCCGTCACGTACGACAGCGAGAACACCTGCACGACGTAGACCCACGGCAGCGCGAACGCGAAGAGCCCCATGCCGCAGAGGATCACCCGCCAGTGCGAGCGGATGGCGCCGACCAGTGGTGCCGAGGTGACCGCGCCGCGCTCCTCGGCGCTCTCGAACGCCTTCGTCTCCTTGACCCGCAGCCGGAAGTACAGCGCGAATGCGACGATGACGACGCTCGCGAGGAACGGGATCCGCCAGCCCCAGCTCTGGAACTGCTCGATCGGGAGCGTGCTGACCACGGCGAAGACGGTGGTGGCGAGCGCCATGCCCACGTACACGGAGGCACCGGGGAACGACGCGGCGAACGCGCGGTGCTTCACGTCGGCGGACTCGCTCGCCATCGTGATCGCGCCGGCGAACTCGGCTCCCGAGCCCATGCCCTGGAAGATCCGCAGCACGATGAGCAGGATCGGAGCCCAGATGCCGATGCTGTCGGCGGTGGGGAGGAGGCCGATGAAGGTGGTCGCGACACCCATGAAGAGGAGCGTGATGAGCAACGTCGGTTTGCGCCCGAGCTTGTCGCCGTAGTGGGCGAAGATCAGGCCGCCGATCGGGCGGGCACCGAAGCCGACCGCGAAGCCGGCGAACGCGCCGAGCAGGCCGGCGAGGTCACCGGCGCCGGGGAAGAACAGCGGCGCGAACACGAGCGCGGAGGCCAGCCCGTAGAGGGTGAAGTCGTACCACTCGATGACGGTGCCGACCGAGCTGGCGAGGATGGCGCGGCGACGCTGCACCCGGGAGTCGAGGCCGTCGCGATCGATGTCGCTCTGGCCGACGGCGGTGGTGTCTGCTCCGCGTGGGTCGCTCTCGCGCGCGCTCTGGATGGCCATGGCACTCCTTCGTGTTGGGCGCACCCGGACGGCCGGGACGCCTGACGAGGCTACCGGCCGTCTGGAGGCTCAGCCCATGTGCGGTCGGCACACTCCGAAGCCGATCCGGTGCGTGAGGAGCACACGGGGTGGGGTGCGCACGAGCGGCGCGCCCCACCCCGGCCGATCACCGAGCTTGTCGAGGTGCAGGAGAGAACCAGCGCCCTTCGACAGGCTCAGGGACCGGGTGCCCGCTACAGCGCCTTCGACTCGCGGAGGATCCCGGCGAGCGTCTCCATCTGCTTCGCCTGCGACGTGTAGTCGAGGGCGGCGGTGTTCCAGGAGTGGATCTGACCGGCGACGAGTGCCGGGTGCGAGGCGAAGGTCGCCTGCGCCTCGAGGTCGCTCTGCTGGAAGCCCTCGACGTTGACGAGCAGGACGTCACCGGTCATCGCCTGGCCCGCGTTCTCCCAGCTGTAGATGTCCCAGTAGTAGTAGCCGTCCGGGTTCGCGTTCGTGTACGTCACGCCGAGTTCGCTGTACAGCTCCGTCTCCGGCTCGTCCTGCGGCTTGACGACGTAGATGCCGCTCGCGTCCGCATACATCTGCGTGACCTCGAGGTCGGTCTCCTTCGCCGCGGCCGTCAGGTCTGCTGCAGCGGCGTCGTACTTCTCCTTCGCCGCAGCGATGGTGTCCTCGTCGGCTCCGAGCGCCTCGGACAGCTTGTTGAGCGAGGCGATGACGTCGGCACCCTTGCCGCCGACCTTGATGGCGACGACCGGAGCGATCTTCTCCAGCTGCTCCTGCTGCTCGACGTCGGCGACACCGTAGTACGGACCCTTGAGGTCGAGCGTGCCGTCGCGGTCGGTCGGGTAGATCCCGGTCACGATGAGGTCGGGTGCCGCCTCGGCGAGTGCCTCGAGGTCGATCTCGCCGTAGCTGTTGCCGACGATGGCCGTGTCGCCGAGGTCGTAGTCCGAGAACCGCTTGTCGGTGGCGACGTCGACGCGACCGAAGACCGCGACGGGGTCGATGCCGTTGCCGTGCAGGCCGAGCGCGTAGTCGGCGAAGCTCGCGACGCGCTTCGGCTGCTCATCGAGCTTGACCGTGGTGCCGGTGTCGTCGGTGTAGCTCCAGGCGCCGCTGCTGTCGGCGTCGGATGCGGCGGTGGGGGAGCAGCCGGCGAGGCCGACCAGGGCGAGCGCCGGCACGAGTACGAGTGCGGCGCGGCGGAGGCGTGAAGAGATCGTCATGATACTTAGGGTAGCCGAACCTAAGTCACGAAATGATATCGGAATGCCCGATCGCCCGGATCACTCCGCGTCGAGGGCGATCGCGTCGTCGGGGTCGACGGGCACGATGAGCGGCGAGCCGCTGCTCGGGTCGGGGATGACGATCGCATCGAGGTCGAACGCCTCGCGGAGCACGGCCGGCGTGAGGACCTCCCAGGGCGTGCCGTCGGCGATGACCCGGCCGCCCCCCACGACGACGAGTCGGTCGGAGTACCGGCCGGCGAGCGTGAGGTCGTGCAACACCATGACGACCGTGGCGCCACGCTCGCGGTTGATCGACCGCACGAGTCGGAGGACGTCGAGCTGGTGGCTGAGGTCGAGGAAGGTCGTCGGCTCGTCGAGCAGGATCGTGGGGGCCCGCTGCGCGAGGACCAGGGCGATCCAGGCCCGCTGCAGCTGCCCGCCCGACAGGGAGGCCGTGTCGCGGTCGGCGAGGGTCTCGAGGCCGGTGGCGGCGAGGGCCTCGTCGACGGCGATCGTGTCGGCGGGCGTCCACGGCTTGAGGAGGCTCTGGTGCGGGTGCCTCCCTCGAGAGACGAGGTCGCGGACGGTCGTCGCCGACGGCGTCAGCGGCTTCTGCGGCAGGATCGCCAGGCGGCGCGCGACCTCGCGGGTCGGGATCGAGCGCACGCCGCGACCGTCGAGCTCGACCGTGCCGGCGGTCGGGGTGAGCAGGCGACCGAACGCCTTCAGCAGGGTTGACTTGCCGCAGCCGTTGGCGCCGATGAGGGTCGTGACCTCACCGGTCTCGATGCGGAGGTCGAGCCCCTCGAAGACCACCGTCTGGTCGTAGGCCAGGGAGACGCCCCGAGCCTCGAGGGCGGGCGTCGGGCGCTCCTTCACGAGCGAGGGGGTCGTGGCGGGGTCGGTCATGCGGAGGTCTCCCGTTCCTTGCGGCGCGTCAGCAACCAGATGAGATAGGGCGCGCCGATGATCGCGGTGATGATGCCCACCGGGATCTCGCCCGGCAGGACGCCACGGACGAGTGCGTCGCCGCCCGTGACGATGACGGCTCCGAGCAGCGCGGAGGCGAGCAGCGGCGGACGACCGGTGCGGGCGAGGCGGCGGGCGATCTGCGGTGCGACGAAGGCGACGAACTCGATCGGCCCTGCCGCGGACACGGCTGCGGCGACGAGCAGGACCGCGCACGCGATGACGACGATCCGATGCCGCTGGACCGCGACGCCGAGGCCGGTCGACAACTCGTCGCCGAGCTGGCTGATGTCGAGGCTGCTCGTCTGCAGGACCGCGATCGGCGTCAGGATCACCAGCGCGACGAGCACCGGCCACACGCTCGACCAGGAGATGCCCGAGAGGCTGCCGACGAGCCACTGCGCTGCCGCTGCCGCCTCGGTGATCTGCGCCCGGGCGATGAGGTAACTCGTGATGCCGCCGAGCGTCGCGGTGGCACCGATGCCGATGAGGATGAGTCGGAAGCTGTCGACCCCGCCGCGCCAGGACAACGCGTAGACGGCGGCCGAGGTGATGAGCGCGCCAATCGCGGCCATGGCGGGCAGGCCGAGACTGAGCGCGCCGGCCCCGACGGAGTAGCTGCCGCCGACGAGGACGATCGCGGCCACGGCCCCGAGCGCGGCACCCGAGGTGACACCGAGGATGTCCGGGGTGGCGAGCGGGTTGCGTGCGAACGTCTGGGTGAGCGCCCCGGCGAGTCCGAGGGACGCACCGACGAGGAGACCGCCGACGACGCGGGGGAGGCGGAGCTCGAACACGATGAGTTCCTGACCACCGGTCCCGCCGCCGAGCAGGGTGGTGATCACGTCGGGGATCGTCAGGGACGACGAACCGGCGACGATCCCGAGCAGGGCGAACGCCAGCGCGACGACGAGGCAGGCGATCGTGACGCCGACGACCCGCCCTCGCCACAGACGGCCGAAGAAGCGGCTGCCCTCCCGCACGGCGCTCACAGCTCCGCCATCCGTCCGCGGCGCACGATGGCGATGAAGGCGACCCCACCCGCGACGGTGAGGACGACGCCCACGGGCACCTCGGCGGTGCCACCGATGAGTCGACCGATCACGTCGCACGCGAGCAGTACGCTCCCGCCGACGAGTCCCGAGGCGGGGAGGAGCCAGCCGTGATGCCCGCCCACGAGGGTGCGGGCGATGTGCGGGGCGGTGAGTCCGACGAAGGCGATCGGGCCGGTCAGGGCGACGGCGGCGGCCGTGAGCAGGGTGATCGCGGCGAGCCCGACGAGTCGCGCGCGGATGAGGTTCTCGCCGAGACCGTTCGCCAGCTCCGTCCCGAGCGCCAGGGCGTTCAGCGAGCGGATGTTGGCGACCGCGAACACGAGGCCGAGTCCGGCGAAGACGAGGGCCGCGTCGACGCCCGTGAGCGATCGGCCGGACAGCGAACCGACCACCCAGATGCGGTAGGCGGCGAGGGTCGTCTCGTCGGACAGGACGAGGTACGAGGTCAGGGCGACGAGGAGGGCCGAGACGGCGGTGCCGGCGATCGCGAGCGGGACGGGACTCGACAGGCCGCGACCGAGTGCGGCGACGGAGAACACGACGACACTGGCGACGGTGGCGCCGAGCAGGGCGAGCCAGAGGGTCGTGACCACCGAGCTCGTGCCGAGCACGTAGACCCCGACGACGACCGCGAGACTCGCGCCGGCGGAGACGCCGAACAGGCCGGGGTCGGCGAGCGGGTTGCGGGTCTGCCCCTGCATGACGGCACCGGCTATCCCGAGGCAGACGCCGACGAGGACGCCGAGCACCGTGCGCGGCACCCGTGACCCCCAGACGACGGCGCCGGTGTCCTGGGCGGGGTCGAACAGGGCGGTGAGGACGGCCACGGGACTGATGAGGTTGCTCCCGAGCATCAGACTTGCAAGGGCGACGACGAGGAGCGCGGCGGCCAGCGTGCCGACGGCGAGCGCGCGTCTCGATCGGAGGAGGGTCGCGCTGCGCATAAAGTAAGCCTAGCCTCACCTATCCCGGTCGCGATGCACACCCGTCATCGTCGGTGACGGACGGGCGGTCCATGGATCGGCGCCGGAGGTGTGGGGTTCGCACATGGGTGAGGCCTCCACCGCCCGATACCGTTGACCGGTACGGAGTACGGCGATCAGGAGGACACGCATGACCGAGCACCAGCCGTCGACCGGAGCCGACACCGAAGCGGTCCTCGCGGCCACGGAACGACTCGCCGTCCCGCCCGGCTCGCTCGAGGGCGTCGTGGTCCTCGACCTCTCCCGCGTCCTCGCCGGCCCCTACGCGGCGTCGATGCTCGCCGACCTCGGCGCGACCGTCATCAAGATCGAGAACCCGAACGACCCCGACGTCTCCCGGGGCTTCCCGCCCTACCTGCGCGACGGCGACGAGGAGTTCAGCGGCTACTACGGCCAGTACAACCGCGGCAAGTTCGGCCTGGCGCTCGACCTCGCGAGCGACGCCGGCAAGGAGGTGCTGCGCGACCTCGTCGCGAGCGCCGACATCCTCGTCGAGAACTTCCGCCCGGGGACGATGGCGAAGCTCGGCCTGCCGTACGAGGCGCTCGCCGCCATCAACCCGAAGCTCGTGTACACCGCGATCTCCGGCTACGGGCAAACGGGTTCACGGAGCCGCCGTCCGGCGTTCGACAACACAGCACAGGCCGCCGGCGGGCTCTGGTCCATGAACGGTTACGCGGACCAGCCGCCCGTGCGCGTCGGCGTCACGATCGGCGACCTCTCCGCGACGATGTTCGGCGTCATCGGCACCCTCGCCGCCCTCCGGCACGCCGAGCGCACCGGTGTGGGGCAGCTCGTCGACGTCGCCCAGGTCGACAGCATCATCGCAATGACCGAGACCGCGGTCGTCGACTACACCGTCGACGGCACCGTCGCCTCGCCCTCCGGCAACGAACACGCCTGGGTCCGGCCCTACGAGCTGTTCCCCTGTGCCGACGGACAGGTGTTCTTCGGCGCGTACACCGACAAGCTCTGGAAGGCGAGCTGCGAGCTGTTCGGCACGCCCGAGGCGATCGCCGACCCCGAGATCGACACCATGCGCAAGCGCTTCGACGAGGAGGTCTACGCCCGACGCGTCAAGCCGCTCGTCGTCTCCTGGTTCGCGGACCGCACCCGCGCCGAGCTCGAGGAACTGGCCGGCGACGTCGTCCCGCTCACCGCCGTGAAGACCATCGGCGAGGTCGTCGACGACCCAGGGACGGCCGAACGCGACATGGTCGTCGAGAGCGACTACGGCTCCTTCGGCACCCTCCGATCCTTCGGTCAGCCGATCAAACTGAGCGCGACCCCCGCGACCACCGACCGTCCCGCGAACCACATGGGCGAACACGCGGACGACGTGCTCACGGCGCTCGCCGGGTACGACGCCGACCGCATCGCCGCGCTGCGTTCCGACGGGGTGATCTAGTGGACCGCGAGGAGACGCTCGATCTCCGTCCCGCCTCCTGGTACCGGAGCACCTTCGCGATCGCGGCACCGGAACCGGTCCTGGGTGAGGAGCTCCCCGCCGGCTGGGAGGGCGTCCACTTCCCGTTCGAGACGCCGTTCGCGCAGCTCCGCGAGGACGGCTCACCTGCGGAGGACGGCGTGCTGCCGGTCATCGACCTGCCGCGCCGCATGTACGCGGGGGAGGACACGGAGTTCCTGGCGTCGCTCCGCTACGGCGACGTGGTGACGCAGCGCACGAGCCTCGGATCGCTCGTCGAGAAGCAGGGGCGGGCCGGCCGCCTGGTCTTCGCCGACCTCGTGCGTGAGTACCTCGTCGACGGTGAGGTCGCCGTCCGCAGCACCTGGCACGACGTGTTCCTCGAGGCGCAGCCCGCGGTGCCCTCCCCACGGACGGCGGCACCCGGGGTAGCCGCCGAGGACGCGGTCGATCCCGACGCCGGAGCCGACTGGACCGTGACCCGCTCGCTCGACTCCCGCCAGCTGTTCCGCTTCTCGGCCGTGACGGGCAACACACACCGTATCCACTACGACCGCCAGTGGGCGCGTGAGGTCGAGGGGCTCGACGACCTCCTCGTGCACGGCCCGCTCACCCGCATCCTGGTGCTCGACGCCCTCACCGCGAACGCCGGTGGTCGTCGGCTCGCGTCGGTCCGCTTCCGGGCGAAGGCGCCGGTGCTCGTCGACACGGCGTTCCGCATCGCGGGGACGGAGGGCCCGGAGGGCACCTCGGTCGTCGTGCGTGCCGCCGACGGTACGGTCCTGGCCTCCGCCGACGCCACCTGGCGAGCGGCACTGCACGGAGCCTGAGGGAATGCCCCTCAGGTCACGGTGCTCTTCCTCCGGTCACTGAGCCCTCTTCCTCCGGTCACTGAGCCCTCTTCCTCCGGTCACTGAGCTTGTCGAAGTGCCCACGGGGCGCACTGCCCTTCGACGGGCTCAGGGACCGGGGTGGGGTGCTCAGGGATCGGGGTGGGTTGTCCGGTTTGGGACCGGATCCGCTGTTGGTCGTCGTGTCTTCCTCCGGTCACTGAGCTTGTCGAAGTGCCCACGGGGTGCACTGCCCTTCGACGGGCTCAGGGACCGGGGTGGGGTGCTCAGGGATCGGGGTGGGTTGTCCGGTTTGGGACCGGATCCGCTGTTGGTCGTCGTGTCTTCCTCCGGTCACTGAGCTTGTCGAAGTGCCCACGGGGGTACGTCGCCCTTCGACAGGCTCAGGGACCGGGATGGGGTGCTCAGGGACCGGGATGGGGTGCTCGGGGGCCGGGGGCGCGCCGCCCCACCTACGCGTCGATCACGAGCGTCGGCGTCAGCGACCGCGACACACACGGGTACATGATCATCGACGCGTCGTCGGTCGTCAGGGAGTCGCGATGCTCCGGCGTCCCGTCCACCACCTGCACGGCACAGGAGCCGCAGACGCCGCGCATGCACGACCCGGCGACACCGACCCGCGCGGCCTGCATCGCCTGCAGCATCGTCTGTCCGGCCGGAACCTCGACGGTCCGCTCCGACCTCGCGCACTCGACGGTGAACGCCGTGTTCGGCAGGTAGGAGCGGGGCTTCGGCTCGAACCGCTCGAGGTGCAACCGGCAGTCCTCGGGCAGCGTCTCGGCCTGGTTCGTGAGGGTGTCCGTGAACCCGCGCGGCCCGCAGGCCGACACGTCGGTGCCCGGCTCGAGTCCCGCGAGGAGGCCGGCCAGGTCGAGCCGGCCGCTCTCCGCGCTGACGTGGATCCGCACGTGGTCGCCCAGGGCTTCGAGTTCCGGCGCGAACGCGATGTCCTCCCGCGTGCGCACCGCGTAGACGAGCGTCCAGTCGGCGTCGCCCGCGGCCAACCGCCGCGCCATCGAGAGCAGCGGCGTGATCCCGATGCCGGCTGCGAGCAGCAGGTGCCGCTTCGCGTCCGAGAGTGGGAACAGGTTCCGCGGCGGCCGGATGAACACCTTCCGACCGACCTTGAGGAAGTTGTGGATGTAGTGCGAGGCGCCCCGCGAGTGCTCCTCCCGCAGGACGGCGATCCGATACCGGAACTCGTCCGCCGGATCACCGCAGAGGGAGTACTGCCGTTCGTGTCGGGTGATGAGCTGCAGATCGATGTGCGCTCCGGGGTCCCACGGCGGGAGCCGGCGACCTTCCGGATCGGCGAGCACGACGCTGACGATCGTCGGCGTCTCGCGCACGATCTCCTGGACGATGAGCGGGGTCATGCCCGCGCGATTGCGCATCAGTACAGGCTCTGGTTCCCGACGGCGACCGCCTCGTCGATGGCGTCGCCGACCTCGGTGCTGAGGCCCGACATGCTCGCCCAGATCCGGCCCGCACTCGGCACCTCGGCCGCGAGCTCCTGCATCTCGGCGTCCCACAGCCCGCCGCGGAGGAGTGCCCGCCCGCAGTGCAGGTAGACCTCCTCGGTGCGCACGACGATCGCGAGCTGCGGCGTCACGTGGTCCTGCTCGAGCATCGCCATGAGCGCCGGGTCGTCGGTGACGGTGGCCCTGCCGTTGATCCGGAGGGTCTCGCTCATGCCGGGGACGAAGCACAGCATGCCGATGTGGCCGTTCTGGACGATGTTCTGCAGGGAGTCGGCCAGCCGGTTGCCGAGGCGCTCCGGGATCACGAGCGTGCGGGTGTCGAGCGCCCGGACGAACCCCGGGTAGTCCCCGCGCGGGGAGTTGTCGCACCGGCCGTCGGCGTCGGACGTCGCGATGGTGCAGAACGGCGAGTGAGCGAGGAAGGCGAGGCAGTTCTCGTCGAGCTCGTCCATGATCTTGGCCGTCGCCGCGGGATCCGGTTCGCCGAGGGAGCGACGGATGGTGTCGACGTCGATCGACGCGAACGCGCTGGCCTGCATGGCGGACCCCTTCTCTGTCCCTCCGACCCTACGGTCGTCCCTCGCACGCCTCAATGGGCTGTCGGCACACGGTTCGCAGGTGTCCTGTGCCACCGACCCAGTCGCGTCGATCGTCCCGCCCCGGTTCATCGGCCGAACGAGCGGCGGAACATCGCCTTCGCGCGCGCCGCGGTGTCGGCTCGATGGGAATCGGGGATGCGGGTGAGGGTAGCCCCCACCATCGAGATCGCCATGAGGATGTCGTCGGGCTCGACGTGGTCGGCGATGCGATGCGCAGCCAGTTCCTTCGCATGCAGGGCGTGCGCGAGGCGGTCGAGGCGGGTGCCGAGCTCGATGACGCGCGGGTCGTCGCCCTCGCCCAGGATCGCCTCGACGAAGGGCGAGGTGACGAGGGCCTGGTCGATCACGACGTCGAGCAGGGTGTCGAGGGTGGCATCGGGTCGCCCGGTGTGCTCCTCCAGCTCGCCGACGTTCTCGTCGAGCACTGCGAGCGCGAGGGAGAGTCGGTCGGGGAAGTGCCGGTACAGGCTGCCCTGCCCGACGCCCGCCCGCTTCGCGACCGCGCTGAGGGGAGCACTGAAGCCGTCCGCGGCGAACACCTGACGCGCTGCGGCGACGAGCGCTCGGCGGTTCTCGGGTCCCGCGCTCGGGCCTCGGTTCGGCTTCGGGGGCGTGGACGACATCCCGGTAGCGTAACGCCGCGCGACCGGTTCGGTGGACCCGGCTGGGAGCCGACCGTGAGGGCTGGCGGCCGTGCCATGGACGGCGTAACGTGTACCGGACAATGATGTCCGGTATGGATCGAGGCCCATGCGATCCCGCTGCTCATCGCCCTCCCGAGAACAAAGGAACCCTATGAGCGCCCTCACCGCCAACACCCCGATCGCCGCATGGCTCGCCGACCCCACCGGCGGTCCGCTCATCCGCGGCCTCCTCACCCAGCTGGGCACCGAGGAATCGCAGCTCGCCCCGATCTCGGGCCTCCCGCTCCAGCAGCTCGTCGCCCTGAGCCAGGGCAAGCTGCCCCAGTCACTCATCGACGACCTTGTCCTCGCCGCGAACGACGGCGTCGCACCCGTCGACGACGCGCCCCAGGGGTGGCAGGAGCGCATCACCGTCGGTCGGTTCGCCGGCAAGACCGTGATCGTCACCGGGGCCGCTTCCGGCATCGGCCGTGCCACGGCATCCCGCGTCGCGCGCGAGGGCGGCCGGGTCGTGGCCGTGGACCTCTTCGAGGACAAGCTCGCCGACCTCGCCTCGAGCCTGCCGGACGCCGACCTCGTGACGGTCGCCGGCGACATCACGAAGCAGGACGACATCGCCGCGATCGTCGCCGCGGCGGGGGAACGGATCGACGCGCTGGCCAACGTCGCCGGCATCAACGACGACTTCTCCCCGCTCCACGAGACCTCCGACGCGACCTGGGAGCGGGTGATGGGCGTGAACGTCACCGGCGCCTTCAAGCTGACCCGGGCCGTGCTGCCGTCGATGGTCGCGGCCGGATCCGGTTCGGTCGTCAACATCGCGTCCGAGGCCGGGCTTCGTGGCAACGCCTCGGGGAACGCCTACACGACCTCGAAGCACGCGGTCGTCGGCATGACCAAGAGCGCCGCCTTCATGTACGGACCGCACGGCGTCCGGGTCAACGCGGTCGCTCCGGGCGGTGTCGCCACGGGGATCCCCTTCCCGCCGAACGTCTCCGAGGCCGGCTCGGCGCGGCTCGGACCGTTCCAGGCGGCGATCCCGACGATCGCGACCGCGGAGCAGCTCGCGGCGTCCATCACCTTCCTGCTGAGCGACGACGGCGTCAACGTCAACGGCGTCATCCTGCCGTCCGACGGCGGATGGTCGGTGCAGTAGCCGCGCTCGCGCAGAACTTCAGCAATCGATAAGAACAACCATTCTTAACAACTGTTTGGGGCTGGATGAACGCGTTTCTGCTGCGAATCTTGAAGCACACGGGCCCGCTCAGCGTCGCCCGTCCCCTGCGAACGCTCTGAACGAGTACGGCCGGAACGACCGTTCGCACTGCGGTGACACCGCTCACAGGGCCCCACCGATCTTGGCGGAAGGTGGGGCCCTGCGCTGTGCCCGGGCCGCCCTGCACCGTGTGTAGGCCGCTCAGCGCGGGATCGCGGTAGCGAAGCGCCACGGCTGGGAGCGGATCGTCGCGACGGCCCGGGTGATCGCACCGAGGGCGACGACGTCCGCGCCGAGTCGCGAGGCCCGCACGATCGGCGTCGGCGCGTAGGTGCCTTCGTCGAGCCAGGTCTGCGCCGCGGCGATGACGAGTGAGGCGACGCGGGCCACGCCGCCGGCGACGACGACCTCGTCCACGTCGAGCAGGCTGCCGAGCAGGACGCACACCCGCCCGAGGCGCTCCCCGAGACGTTCGACGAGTTTGCCGGCATAGGCGTCGCCCGAGGCTGCGGCGTCGATGATGCGGCCGACATCGAGGGTGCCGATCGGCATCCGGGCGAGCGGGGAGGCCGCCGGCACCGCGCCGGATCGCTGATCCTCCTCCAGCCACGACCGTGCCGCACCGTCGAGGCCCTCCGGCGAACCGACGCCCTCGACCATCCCGAGCACGCGGAGTTCGCCCGCACCGCCGGCCCCGCCGTGCAGCAGCACGCCGTCGACGATGAGTCCCGCGCCGAAGCTCGCCTCGGCCAGGAGGACGGCGATGGACTCGCGTGCCACTTCTCCGAGGGCGCGCTCGGCCGTGGCTGCGAGGTTGGCGTCGTTCTCGAGCACGACGTCGCCCCAGGGGCCGAGGCGGCTCGCGAAGTCGGGGTTCATCCGGGCCCAGTAGTCGTGATCGCCGCGCGGGGAGCGGCCGTGCGCGTCCACCGGTGCCGGGACGCCGACGGCGGTCACGAGCACCTGCCCCGGCGTCGCGCCGGCCTGCACCGTCGCCTCCTCGACGACGGTCCGCGCGGTCGCGAGCCGGAGGTCTGGGTCTTCGTCCCCACCCGCGATGGGGCGTTCGGCTCGGCCGACGACCTCACCACGGAGTGTCGCGACGAGCGCCGCGACCCGATGCTGGCCCACGTCGAGTCCGACCACGAACGCGGTGTCCGCGGCGAGTTCGTAGCGCCTGGCGGGTCGTCCCCGCCGGTAGTCACCGGCGGCCCGGGCGTCGTCGAGCTCCCGGATCCAGCCGCGGTCGGCGAGTGCGTCGCAGGCGTTCAGCACGGTGGCACGGGTCAGGCCGGTCCCGTCCATGACGTCGCTCGCCGTGAACGCACCGTGGTCGAAGGCGTAGGCGGCGACGAGTTCGACGCTCGCCCTGCCCGTCTCGATCCCCGGTTCCACCATGGGGTGACTGTAGCAGGGTTGCATTACTAGATATGGCCGCTATATTTAGTGGCGAAGGTCGACCACCGCCGGTCACGACAGTGCTCGGCTCCGCACCCCGAAAGGAACCGTCCGAGCATGAGCACCACTACCGCCCCGACATCAGCAGACGCTCCGGACCTCCGGGTCGGCGTCATCGGCCTCGGCTTCGCCGGGACCACGCACCTGGACGCCTTCACCGCGCTCCCCGGTGCCACCGTCGTCGCCCTGTCCGGCCAGGAACCGGCGCGCCTCGCCGAGCTGGCCGAGAGCCGTGGGGTCCCCGAGACCTACGCCGACTGGGAGGACCTCGTCGCCCGCGACGACCTCGACATCGTCTCGATCGGTGTGCCGAACGCCCTGCACCACCCGATCGCCGTGGCCGCGCTCCGCAGCGGCAAGCACGTCTTCTGCGAGAAGCCGCTCGCCACGACCGCCGACCTCGCCGCCGAGATGGTGGAGGCGGCGACCGCCGCCGACCGCGTCCTCGAGGTCGCCTACAACCACCGCCGTCGTGCCGACGTCGCCTACCTCGCGCGTTACCTCGCCGAGGAGCCGATCGGTCGCGTCTACCACTCGCGCGCCTCCTGGCTCCGTCGTCAGGGTGTGCCCGGTATCGACTCCTGGTTCACGAATAAGGCTGCTGCCGGTGGCGGGCCGCTCATCGACCTCGGCTCCCACGTGCTCGACATCGCGCTGTCGCTCCTCGGCGAGCCGCGCGTGACGCACGTCTCGGCCGTCGCGTACAACGAGCTCGGCCGCGCCGGTCGCGGTGGCTCCTCCGGCGGCGGTCCGGTCTCGAGCCGGTCCACGCACGCCTTCGACGTCGAGGACTTCGCGTCCGCCCTCCTGCGGTTCGAGGACGGCGGCAGCCTGCACCTCGAGGCGTCGTGGGCGTCCTACTCGAAGGCCCACGAGGACATCTCGGTCGAGCTCCTCGGTTCGGAGGGCGGCGTCCGCCTCCACGTCGACAACTACAACACCGAGGGAACGGTCACGATCTACCGCGACGTCGCCGGTGCGCCGACGATCGAACGTCCCGCGGTCCAGGTCCCGGCCGGCCACCATCAGTCGGTCATCGCGGAGTTCCTCGACACCATCCGCGCGGGCGAGACCGCCGGCGGTGAACTCCGGTTCGCCGGTCACCACGGCGAGTACGCACTGCACCGCAGCCGCGTCATCGACGCCGCCTACGCCTCGGCCGCCGCCGGGCACGAACTGGAGGTCCCCGCATGAGCACCACGACACCGATCCGCATCCGCGTCTGGAACGAGTTCGTCCACGAGTCCCGCGGTGACGCCGTGGTGCTCGGCCACTACCCCGACGGCATCCACGCCGTGATCGCGGCGGGCCTCGAGGAGTCGCTCGGCGACGCCGTGTCCGTCTCGACCGCGACCCTCCAGGATCCCGAGCACGGTCTCACCGAGGAGGTCCTCGCGAACATCGACGTCCTCTTCTGGTGGGGGCACATCGCCCACGACCAGGTCTCCGACGAGGTCGTCGAGCGGGTCGTGCGCCACGTCCACGCCGGTATGGGCATCGTCGTGCTGCACTCCGGGCACTACTCGCGGGTCTTCCAGCGGCTGATGGGCACGAGCTGCGCCCTCAAGTGGCGGAACGACGGCGAGCGGGAGCTCGTCTGGACAGTGCTCCCGGACCACCCCATCGCGCAGGGTGTCCCGCACCCGATCGTCATCGACCGCCAGGAGATGTACGGCGAGCAGTTCGACATCCCGCGCCCCGACGAGGAGGTGTTCCTCTCCACCTTCGCCGGCGGCGAGGTCTTCCGGTCCGGTGTCGCGTACCACCGCGGTCGCGGGCGCGTGTTCTACTTCTCGCCGGGCGACCAGGAGTACCCGGTCTACCACCACCCCGACATCCGTCGAGTGCTGGCGAACGCGGCCCAGTGGGCGCGCCCGACGATCGAGCGCACGCCGCCGACCGCGGACCAGCACCCGAGGGACTGGTTCCTGAACTAGCGCGTCCGTGTCCCTGACACCAGCCCCTCCACCGATCCGTCGGGCAGCGAGAGGCTGGTGGCAGGCCGATCGGCCGACCACCGGACGATGAGGGAGGACGACATGCCCGGGAAGCAGAATCCTTCGCTGAAGGACCCCGAGCTCTACGAGAAGCTCCGCGACGACGGCGCGTCGAAGGGCAAGGCCGCTCGGATCTCGAACGCCGCGGCGAAGCAGGGACGCTCGACGATCGGGGAGAAGGGTGGCGAGGCCGGGTCGTACGACGACTGGACGGTCGCGCAGCTCCGCGAGCGCGCGAAGGAGATCGGCCTGACCGGCTACTCCAGCAAGCGGAAGAGCGAACTCATCGCGATGCTCCGCGACAGCTGAGCAGGCGGCGCTGCCGTCCGGGCTACTTCGCTTGGGCGGTCGCGTCGTCGCCGACCGTCGCGTGCACGACGACCTCGCCGGTGTTCGCCTCGTGCATGAAGCCTTCGAGCAGTGCGCGGTCCATCTCGCCGACCTCGTCGGAGTCGAAGGAGAACTGCAGGGCGATCGCCGGGTGCAGCCAGAGCGTCGTGCGTCCGTCGCTGATGGAGTCTTGTCGGATCGTGAGCGCGAACGACTCGTTCCGTCGCAGCTTCATGAGCGCGATCGTCTTGACATGGGCGAGCGTTCGATCGTCGAGCCGAACGCGTGCATCGCCGGTGCCGTAGACCAGTTGTCCCATGGGATCCCTCGACTTCCGACCCCTGCGATGGCCGACGACGCGAGCGGCCGACTGCTGTGCGCATCCCGACGGGGTCCGGGCCGGTGAAGCGCTCTCTCAGGATACGAGACATTCTTGGCGCGCGCCCGATTATCCACAAGGCGATGACTGTTCGCCGACGCGCATTGTCCGCTGCCCGAGCCATCCGCGCAATGGCCCGGGCGCCCCCATCTCTGCGCGCTAGCGTGGCACACCTGAGAAAGGGGCTGACGATGGGATTCCTTCGCCTCGGTGCGCTCCGATCACAGGTCGACGACCAGACGCTCGCCCAACTGGAACGCGTGATCCTCACCCGCATGCTCGGCGAGCGCTCGTTCCGACTGCAGCTCCACCGTGGGCGCTTCCAATCGTCCGAGCCGGTCACCGTGTCGCCCGAGCAGCCGATCGTCTTCGCGTTCGACGCGGAGTTCGAGCCACCGATCGACGAGCGCATGGCCGCCGAGATGCTCGAGGAGATCGAGATCACGGGCGGATTGCACGTCGTCGTCGCCTGACCAGCAGCAGACCGACACCAGTACCACATCGAAACCACCACCACAGGAAGCAGGAGCGACATGAGCGACTTCACCGGAGCAGACGCATTGGGTACCGACCCGGACATGGTGGTCGGCACGCCGCCCACCGAGATCCCGGACGAGTCGACGGATGAGGACACGGCGGACGAGCCGGACGTGCTCGAGCAGCCGGACACGGACGCTCGCTGAGTCCATCACACGCGGAAGCGCCGCCGACCCTCGGGTCGGCGGCGCTTCCGCGTGCAGCGGGCGGGGCTCAGCCCTGCTCGGTCTCCTCGGGGTCCGCGCCCGGCCGCACGGCCGCGTCGTCGCGGATGTCGATCCGGGTCACGCCGTCGCCCTGGTCGGTGACGTCGATGCGGGGAGCCGCGTCGGCTTCGGTCGCGTTCGGGGCGGTCGTCAGCTGGTCGTGCCGGTTCTCGTCGTGCGTGTTGGGAGTCTGGTCGCTGTCGGTCATGCCCAGACGATAGCGCACGGGCACGCGGTGCCTCCCGGTATACCCTCCGGGTTGCGGATGCAAGGTCTGACGGCCCGACCGCTTCGGTTCCCAGAATGGTCGTATGAGGAAGTTGCACTACGCCGGCGGGTACCTGCTGATGGCCGACCAGACCTGCAAGGCGCTCCTCCGGTATGCGCGAGCCCTCGCCCAGACCGGCGAGTCCGACATTGCTGTGGTGCCGACCATCTCGGACGGTGGCAGCCTCGGGTACGCCCACCTCCTTGTCGGACCCGCGAGCCAGTTGTTCTCGACCCCTGTGGAGAACGCCTCGAAGGAACCCTTCGACGAGGAGATCATCGCCGAGCTCGAACGGCGGACCGCCGCGCTCCAGCCGGCGCGACCGGAGTGGGCGACCGAACTCACCGACGTCGACGATCTGGAGTTCGACGAACGCTCGATGTGAGGGCAGACCGGGCTGCGATCACGACCGCGAGGTGCGCGCGACCGCGAGGTTCAGGTGCGCGGACCCGGCTCCGGCACGAGGACGAGACCCTGGTTCGAGTCGGCGCTGACCGCGAGGGCATCGAGCCAGGCGCGATTGAGTTCGACCGGGACGCTGCCCGCGTACTTGAACCGGAGGGACATCGCCGGGTGGAGCCAGATCGTCGTCCGGCCGTCGCCTGACCGCGGATCGTCCTTCCACCCGAAGTAGAACGCTTCGCCGCGACGCAACTTCGCGCCGATGACCTGTTGCAGGTGGGCGAGGACCCGGTCGTCGAACGTCACCGACACGTCTGCGTCGTAGATCATCTTGCCCATGGGTTCTCCTGCTCCGCTCTCCGGTTTCCACCGTAGGCCCGGTCCTGTGGAAGCACCACGTTCCCCGAGGGGGTTGCGAACCGGCGCGAGTCACCGGACCTGACACGCAGAAGCGGCATCGGCGCGATGCCGGTGCCGCTCAGCGGTGGTGCGCGATCGCTCAGACGCTGATCGGCAGCGCCTCCGCGATCGAGGTGCGGTGCAGGACGTCCCAGCGGCTGGTGTAGCTGCGCTCGGGGAGTGAGCGGAGCGCCTCGACCAGGTGGGGCGGGAGCAGGTCGCGGCGGGCCTCACGCGTCAGGTCGCTGGGGCGGCAGGGGTACTCCATGCCGCGTAGGAATTCGTCGAGCTCGGTGAACACGAGCATCTCCTCTCTGGGCGCGTCGTGGCACCCGATGTCAGGCGGGCCGGCTGCGTCGACCGGTCGTCAGACCGCCGTGCCCTCCTTCGAGTGTCGTTCCCGTTCGGCCGTTCGGCGCGCTCTTGCCTTTCCGTCGTCGAGCTGCTACTCGACGGGCCCGGACGTTCGGACTAGCGTGTGCCCATGACGACGCTCCGGGTCCACAATCTCGCCGTCTCGCTCGACGGGTTCGCCACGGGCGAGGGCCAGTCCTTCGAGACCCCCTTCGGCCACGCCCAGCACCGGCTCATGCAGTGGTTCTTCCCGACCCGCACCTTCGTGTCGATGAGCGGGCACGAGGACGAAGCGGTCGGCGCGGGGACGCGCGGGGTCGACGACGCGTTCGCCGCGGCCACGGGTGATCGCATCGGCGTCGAGATCATGGGCCGGCGCAAGTTCGGTCCGCAGCTCGGACCATGGGAGGACGAGAGTTGGCGGGGATGGTGGGGCGAGGAGCCGCCGTTCCACACGCCGGTCGTCGTGCTGACCCACCATGAACGCCCGGACCTGGTGGTCGGTGAGACGACGTTCCTCTTCCGTGACCTGTCCGCCGTCGACGCGTTGTCGTTCGCGACGTCGCTCGCCGACGGACTCGACGTCCGTCTCGGCGGAGGACCGACGACGGTCCGCCAGTTCCTCGAGGCCGACCTCGTCGACCATCTCCATGTGGTCGTCGTCCCGATCCTGCTCGGTCGTGGGGTGCGGCTCTGGGACGGGCTCGAAGGCCTCGAGGAGCGGTTCACGGTCGAGGTGACCGCATCACCGAGTGGCGTCGTGCATTATGTGTTCGCGCGGAAGCCGCGCTGAAGGTCGACCGGGGCCGGTGACCGGGCCTCAGAGCTCGAGGCGTCGCTCCACGATGTCGCGGGCGACGTCGGCCAGGGCACGACGTCCGCCGCGAGCGTGCTTCCGGATGCGCTCGAAGGCCTCTTCGACCGAGATCGCGGCGGTGTAGGCGACGACGCCCTTCGCCTGCTCGATGACGACCCTGGACTGCAGCGCGGACTCCAGCTGCTCGCGGGTCGCGTCACTCTCGCGGAGGGTCCGCTCGTGCAGGATCCCGATGGTCGCGACGTCGGCCATCGCCTGTGCGGCCTGGGACTCGAACCGGTCGAGGGCTTCCGGAGTCGTGCGGAACAGGTTGAGGGTGCCGATGGTGGTCCGGCGGAGTCGCAGCGGGAAGGCATGAGCCGACCGGAATCCCGCGGTCGCCGCGACCTCGGCGAATCTCGGCCAGTCGGCTGCGACCGCGGCGATCTCGGGGATCGACACCGGCGTCGCATCACGGAAGCTGTCGATGCAGGGGCCTTCGTCCGCGCTCAGCTGGATGAGTTCGACGAGCTTCCCGGACTCGCTCGTCGACGCGATCAGTTCGAGATCACCGTTCGGGTCGGCCAGGAGGATGCCCGAGGCCTGGACGTCGAGGAGGTCCACGGTCGCGTCGACGAGGGTCTGGAGCAGGTCGACGACGTCGTACTCGTCCACCAGGGTGTCGGCGAGCGTCGCGAACACGTCGAGGAGGGCGGTCGAGTGACGGAGCTCGGAGCCGGTCCCGTCGTCGCCGCGCGCGCTCATCGCTCGTCTTCGATCGTGTCGTCGCGCAGCACGTAGCCGGTGCGACGTTCGAGGATGTCCTCGGCGACGTCCGACATCGAGCGGTTCTGGGCGAAGGCCTGAGCCTGGATCAGCAGGTGGGCGTCGTCAGGGGTGAGGCCGAGTTGCGCGATCACGAACCCGGTCGCCTGATGGATCCGGCGTCGGGCGTGGGGCTTGAGCTGCGTCGTGTCGGGGAGGCTCGCGAGTTCGAGGGTGCGTCGGAGCACGTACCGGCTGAGCGGGCGGGTGAGGGACATCATGTCCTCGACCGCCTGCGAGTCCAGCGTGCGCTCCTCGGTGTCGTACAGCTCGACCGCGCCCACCTGGAGCGGCCCGACGCGGAGGGGGAAGGCGAAGATGGAGCCGACCGCGTGGTCGCGGATCGCCTCGGTGAACGACGGCCAGGAGTCGTAGCCGTTCCGCTTGACGGCCTCCTCGAGCACCGGGCGGCCGCTTCCGACGGCGTCCCAGCAGGGGCCCTCGGAGAGGTCGAACTGCAGCTCGTCGATGAGCGCGATCTGCTCGTCGCTCGCGGCGATCGTCTCGGGGCTCAGGGTGTCGCCGAGCGTCGCGATCGAGACGCCGCTGAGGGGCATGAGCCGGAGGATCGGCTCCACCAGCTGGTCGTCCTCGTCGACCCGGTCGAGTGCGCTGTACACGATGGCGAAGGTGTCGCTCATGTCCGCATTCCTTCCGGGCTCAAGGGTGGTCTCCGCTCATCGTACGGCTATCCCGCTGCGATCGCCGGGTGGCGATCCGTCCTGCCTGGGAAAGCAAGGGGCCGCCTTGGCGGGGTGGATTCGCCTAACGTGGCGTCATGCCTCTGACGACGACAACCTCTCCGCGCCCCTCCGCCCACCGGTCCGCAGCAACCGATCGGTCGGCGCGATGAGCCGCGGGGTCGCCGTCGTCACCGGCGGAACCGCAGGGCTCGGTCGTGCGACCGTCCGTGAACTCGCGAAGCGCGGCTGGGACGTCGCGGTGCTGGCGCGTGGCGAGGACGGACTCGATGCGACCATCGCCGAGGTCGAGCAGGCCGGGCGTCGTGCTCTCGCGGTGCCGACGGACGTCGCCGACCGGGAGGCCGTCGAGCAGGCGGCGGACCGGGTCGAGGCGGAACTCGGACCGATCGAGCTGTGGGTGAACTGCGCCATGGTCGGCGTCTTCGGGGACTTCCTCACGACCGAACCGGCGGACTTCGAGCGTGCCGTGGCGGTCAACTTCTTCGGCTTCGTCAACGGCACCAGGGCCGCCCTCTCGCGAATGACGCCGCGCGACCGTGGGCACGTGATCCAGGTCGGTTCCGCCCTTTCCCACCGCGGCATCCCGCTGCAGGCCGCGTACTGCGGGTCGAAGTTCGGTGCCCGAGGCTTCACGGAGTCGGTCACCGCCGAGCTCCTCCACGACGGCAGCAACGTCAAGCTCTCGACCGTGGACATGCCGGCGCTCAACACCATTCAGTTCAGCTGGGTGAAGTCGCAGCTGCCCGAGCACCCGCAGCCGGTGCCGCCGATCTACCAGCCCGAGGTCGGTGCGACCGCCATCGCCGACGTCGCAGACCGACCGCGGCGACGCACCTGGGTGGGGGAGTCCACCGTCGGCACGATCCTCGGCGACCGCTTCGCCGGCGGATTCCTCGACTGGTTCCTCGCCAGGACCGGATACTCCGGCCAGCTCGCGCCGGACAAGCACGACCCGCGCATGCCCGACAACGTCTACACGCCCGCCCCCGGTGACCACGGCGCTCGTGGCGTGTTCAGCGACAAGGCCCACTCGTGGAGCCCGCAGACCTGGGCGATCCGCCACCGGCGGGCCGTGTACGCGACCGCCGCCGGCACCCTCGCAGCGGGTGTCGCCCTGGTGGCCGGCGCGGCGAAGCGGCGCTGAGCACGATGGCGCGGCGCGAGCAGTTCGACGCGGTGGTCGTCGGCGCGGGTCCCAACGGGCTTGCGGCCGCGGTGACCCTCGCCCGGGCCGGCCTGCACGTGCAGGTGGTCGAGCGGGGCGACACGATCGGTGGTGGTGCCAGGACCGCCGAGCTGACGTTGCCCGGCTTCCACCACGACATCTGCTCCGCGGTCCACCCGATGGCGCTCGCCTCCGGGTTCTTCCGATCCTTCGGCCTCGAGCGCCGCATCGACCTCGTCGTGCCGGAGATCTCCTACGCCCACCCGCTCGACGGTGGACGGGCCGGGATCGCCTACCGCGACATCGACCGCACCGCCGACGCCCTCGGACGTGACGGCGCGGCCTGGCGCTCGCTCATGGGCCCGCTCGCCGCCGACGCCGACCGCGTCTCGCAGTTCACCGGCGGCAAGCTCCTGCAGGTGCCGCGACACCCGGTCACGGTCGCACGCTTCGGCCTCCGCGCCCTCGAGCAGGGGAGCCCGGCCTGGAATCTCCGGTTCCGCGAGGAGACGGCCCCGGCCATGCTCAGCGGTGTCGCCGCCCACTCCATCCGGCCGATGCCGAGCCTGTCCACCTCGGCCGCCGCCCTGTCGCTCGGCGCGTATGCGCACGCCCGCGGTTGGCCCATCCCCGTCGGCGGCAGCCAAGCGATCGTCGACGCGCTCGCGGCCGACCTGCTGGCCCACGGTGGTGAGATCGTCACCGGAACCGAGGTGCGATCCATCGACGAGCTGCCGTCCGCCCGCGCCGTCCTGTTCGACACGACGCCGAAGGCGCTCGCCGAGATCGCGGGCAGTCGACTGCCCGACGCGTACCTCCGTCGTCTCTCCCGGTTCCGGTACGGCGACGGCGTGGCCAAGGTCGACTTCGCGCTCTCGGGTCCCGTCCCGTGGACGAACCCGGAACTGGCCCGGGCCGGCACGCTCCACCTCGGCGGCACTCGCCCGGAGATCGCCGCCGCCGAGCGCGACGTCGCCCGCGGCCGGCACAGCGAGTCGCCCTACGTCCTCGTCTCGCAGCCCGACGTCGGCGATCCTGGTCGCGCTCCTGGTGACGCTCAGGTCCTCTGGGCGTACACGCACGTGCCGAGCGGATCCGGTCTCGATCAGACCGAGGCGATCATCCGGCAGATCGAGCGCTTCGCCCCCGGGTTCCGCGACGTGATCCTGACGTCGGCGTCGATGACCGCCCGCGACATGGCGCGGTACAACCCGAACTACGTGCTCGGTGACATCGCGGCCGGTGCTGCGAGCTTCGTGCAGCTCGTCGCGCGTCCCGTGCTCTCGAACGACCCGTGGCGGACGCCGACGCCGGGGATCTTCCTCTGCTCCTCGTCGACTCCGCCCGGCCCGGGCGTCCACGGTCTCGCCGGCTGGCACGCCGCCCGCAGCGCCCTCCGCTCGGTCTTTGGCCGCGACCGCATGCCGTCGCTCGCGCCCGACCGACCGCGTCCGACCTCCTGACCTCGTCCCTGCTCCAGCGAAAGGAACACCACCGTGTCCCACACCACTCGGATCCTCGACTGCCCGCCCGACCGTGTCTTCGCCGTCCTCGCCGACGGCTGGCTCTTCCCGGCGTGGGTGGTCGGTGCGTCCCGAATGCGCGACGTCGGTGACCGGTGGCCGCACGTGGGTGGGAAGCTGCACCACTCCTTCGGTGTCTGGCCGGCGGTGCTGAACGACGAGACGACCGTGCTCCAGTGGGATGCTCCGCACCGGTTCGTCATCCAGCCGAAGGGGTGGCCGCTCGGTGAGGCCCGCGTCGCGGTCGAGGTCGAGCCGCACGGGCGCGGGTGCATCGTCCACCTGCATGAGCACGCCGTGACGGGCCCTGGTGCGCTGATCCCGGTCTGGCTCCTCGACATCGGGCTGCACATCCGCAACATCGAGACGCTGCGCCGACTCGCCCACCTCGCCGAGGGCGGCGCCGGCGGCACCCACCTGGTCGAGGCGGCCGAGCCGACGGCCGAAGATCGGAAGCGCGCCGAGTTCCCGAAGCGATCGTTGTTCGCGCGGGCGGCGTCGGTCCTCGTCGTCGCCGTGCCGGTGGTCGCGGTGGCGCGCAAGCTCGCCCGCTGACGGTGTCCGGTCATGCCCGCCGCAAGTGATCCGGCCGACGCCCTGCCCGGGGACGGTCGCGACGAGACGCTGAACGAGCGATCCGACCGCAACTGGTCGGAGCTGCTGCAGGAGTTCCGGGTCCTGCAGACGGGCACGCAGATCCTCGCGGGCTTCCTGCTGACGCTGCCGTTCCAGCCGCGGTTCACCGAGCTCAGTGGATTCGACCACGTGCTGTACCTCGTCCTCGTGGTCCTGGCCGTGACGGTGACGCTCCTGGCGCTCGCGCCGGTCATCATGCACCGGCTCGTCTTCGGACGACTGGAGAAACCACAGCTGGTGCGGTTGTCCAGCAGGATCCTCATGGTGTGTCTCGGGGCGGCGTCGCTGCTGTTCGCGGGGATCGTCCTCTTCGTCTTCGACTTCGTCGCATCGCCTGCGGTCGGGCTGTGGGCGGGTGGGGCCGTGGTCGTCGTCATCGGGCTGGTGTGGATCGTCGGCCCGCGCCTGATCCGGGGTGCGCGCGACCGCGTGTCCTGAGGTGATCGACGTGCCCGCGGTGAGCGCCGAGAATGGGACGATGCCCGACACCTGCACCTTCTGCCGCATCCTGCGTGACGAGCCCGACGACATCACCTGGGTGGAGCGCGAGGACGAGGCGGTCGCCTTCCGGCCGTTGCCCGAGTCGGAGCTCGCGCCCGGCCACACCCTCGTGCTGCCGCGGGCGCACAGCGTCGGCCTGCTCGACGCCGATCCGCGAGCCCTGCGAGCGACGACGGCACTCGCTCAGCGGGTGGGACGCGCGATGCGGGCGGCGCTCGGTGCGACCGGCGTCGTCGTGCTGAGTGCGTCCGGTGCCGACGCCGGGCAGAGCGTCCCCCACCTCCATCTCCACGTCGTCCCGTGCTGGGATGACGACGGGGTCACGTTCTGGCCCGAGGGCCGCTCGAAGCACCGGGTCGACGGCGACCCGCATGCGCTTCTGGCGGAGATGTTCGAGTAGTCGGAGATCGCCGCTCCTTGAGTTGACCTCAAGACCGATTGAGGTTCTACGGTTGAAGCATGACCATTCCCACCACGCCGTCCGCTGATCCCGATGCCCTCGCCCGCGCCGCGACCGTCGACGGGTTCAAGACGGCGTTCCGTGACCACCCGGCGGGCGTCGCGCTGATCAGTGCCTCGACCGATCGGGGAGACGTCGGGCTGACGGCGTCATCGGTCGCGTCGGTGGCCGTCGACCCGCCGATGCTGTCCTTCTCGGTCACGCGAGCCACGGGGTCCGCGGGCGGACTGTTGAGTGCGGGGACGGTCGTCGTCCACCTCCTGGCCGACCACCACCTGGAGGTCGCGAAGGCGTTCGCCAAGACGGGGGAGCCGCGCTTCACTCCGGAACAGCACTGGGAGCGACTCGCGACCGGCGAGCCCTATCTGCCGAGCGCCCGTGCGGCGCTGCGCTGCCGGATCGTGCAGACGGTCCCGGCCGGCAGCTCGATGCTCGTCATCGCCGAGGTGCTGGAGGTCATCCCGCCCGGCACGGATGCGCCGGCGCTCGTCTACCAGAACCGCAACTTCCACCGCTTGGAGTCCGACCCGCTCGGCTGATCAGGCGAGGAGCGCGATCGGGCCGATGTCCGCGATCGCCTCGATGACCCGCTCGGGGTGCTCGGCGATCCGGTTGAGGACGTAGAGCCACCACTCGGGTCCGTAGACGAGGTACTCGCGCGTCGCGAACCCGCGGCGGCGGAGGTCGTCGAGCAGTTCGGTGCCGAGTCCCTGGAGCATCTCGAACTCGACGTGCGGCTGCCGGAGGTCGTCGCCGAGAGCGCCCTCGAGTGCAGCGACGAGGTTCACGTCGTGGGTGGCGACGTTGACCCGGTGACCCGACCCAACGAGTCGCGTGACCATGCTGATGTAGGCCGCGGTCATCGGCGCCGAATCGCGGGGGTAGGCGACCTCGCTCGATTCGAGGAAGGCGCCCTTCACGACGCGGATCGGCCCGGGTCGGTCCAGCACCCGGTCGAGGTCCGCGGGGGTGCGGTGCAGTCGCGCCTGCAGGGTGACGCCGGTCTCCGGGAAGGCGTCGGCGATCTGCTCGAAGATCGACAACACGAGGTCCGTGCGGTCGGAACCCTCGGCGGAGATCATGAGCGAGGTCCCGGCGTCCCTGGCTGCCTGTGCGAGCGCCAGGCCGTTGCGCAGGCCGAGCTCGGGGGAGACGACCGAACCGATGTGGGAGAGGTCGAGCGAGATCGTCGCGGTCTGGTCGGATTCGCTGATCCGGCGGGCGAGGTCGATGAACTCCGCGGTCTGTTCGTCGGCGACACGTGCGTCGCGGACGGACTCGCCGACGAGCTCGATGCTCCAGCGATGCCCACGATCGGCGTTCGCTTCGAGGAGCCGCAAGGCGGAGGCCGCGTCCTCGCCGGCGATGTATCGCAGGGCGGCCCGCTTGGCGACGGCGGCGGCCTCCGGTTGGGCGAGGACTCGCGCTTTGAGGTCCTCGTCGAGGGCCCAGGCTCGCAGGGTGTCGGCGGCGCGCGACAGCGTCTCGTCGTTCATCAGCATGCTCCGACCCTATCCAGTCGTGGGTGGCGGTCCGGTCGGCACCGGGGCCCGGACGGCACCAGGGTCTGGGCTGCGTCGCCCGTGCGCGCTACGCTCGCTCACGTGGCGAGCTTCGAGGAGAAACCGATCCTGGACCTCACGCTCGATGAGTGGGAGGCCTACCTCGCTGGCGCGCCGAGCGACGCGGGCGTGCGGTTGAAGCTGCGGAAGAAGACCTCGAAGGCGTCGGGGATCACCTGGTCGGAGGCACTGGACGTCGCCCTCTGCTACGGATGGATCGACGGTCAGAGCAAACGGTTCGACGACGATTACACGCTGCAGGCGTTCACCCCGCGGCGGAAGAGCAGCCCGTGGTCGCAGATCAACCGGGAGCACGTCGCCCGCCTCATCGAGGAGGGGCGGATGCGTCCCGGTGGGCTCGCGGAGATCGAACGCGCCAAGGCCGACGGGCGGTGGGACGTGGCGTACCGGCAGAAGGACGCCGTCGCACCGGACGACCTGCAGGTGGCGCTCGATGCGAACCCCGAGGCGGCGGCGTACTTCGCGACGCTCGGCCGCACCGACCGATTCCGTGTCTTCTTCCGCCTGAGCAACATCAAGACGCCCGCGATCAGGGCCGCGCGCATCGCCGACGTGGTCGAGAAGGCCGCTCGGGGCGAGCAGCACTACCGCTGATGGTGGGTGGATCGGCGCGGATGAGGGTCTCGCCAGGGACCGTCTGGCCGCTCGTCCACGAGGAGCGTCGGCGGCTCGTCGCGGACCTGTCGGTGCTGGGGGACGAGCAGTGGGGGACGCCGTCGCTGTGCACGGGATGGGATGTGCATGACGTCGTGGCTCATCTCGTCGACTCGGCGAAGACGACGCGGCTGGGATTCGCCCGTCGGCTCATCGCGGCGCGGTTCGATTTCGACCTGGACAACGCACGCGGGGTCGAGCGGGAGCGGAGGAACGACCCGCAGGAGACGCTCCGCGCCCTGGCGGACACCACCGAGCTGACATGCACCCCGCCGGCGAACCTCGCGACCAGGCTCGTCGAGGCCATCGTGCACGGCGAGGACGTCCGTCGACCGCTCGGCATCCGCGCGGACTACCCGACAGCCGCGGTCCTGGTGGCGTTGGAGTACCAGGTCCGGACCGGCGTCTCGATGGGCGGCGGCAAGGAACGCGCTCGGGGCCTCCGGCTCGTCGCCGAGGACGCCGGGGTGAGCTGGGGTGCGGGCGACGAGGTCCGCGGATCGGCGCTCGACCTCTTGCTCGCGGTGTCAGGGCGACCGACCGGGCCGGCTCTGCCTGGGCGGTGAGGGACGGGCTGGAAGTCACCCGCGCGTGCCTCTTCCGTGTGTCGAGGTGTCGCGGCTCGGCTGCCCTTCGACAAGCTCAGGGACCGAAATGGTTCGGGCACACTTCTGCCGGTCACTGAGCTTGTCGAAGTGCCCACGGAGGACCCCTCGACAGGCTCAGGGACCGGGTTCATCCGGGTGAACCTCTTCGGTTGACCGAGGTGGCGCGGCTCGGCCGCCCTTCGACAAGCTCAGGGACCGAAACGGTTCGGGCACACTTCTGCCGGTCACTGAGCCTGTCGAAGTGCCCACGAGCACGCCCCATCGTTCCGGGCACACCGGTCCCGGTCACTGAGCTTGTCGAAGTGCCCACGAGGAACCCTTCGACACGTGGACACGCTCAGAACGGCGCGGGATCGGGTTCGGTCCGATACTGCTTCCCATCGGGTGTCGTCCAGTCGAGGACCCCGCCGGGTTTGTGTTCGAGGTTCCACCCGGGCAGGTGTTTCATGCGGTGGTGATGTCGACACAGGCAGGCAAGATTGCCGACACCTGTCGTCCCGCCGTCCTCCCACGCGACCGAATGATCGAGATCACACGCTCTGGCCCGTCTGCCGCAGCCCGGTGCCCGACAAGTGCCGTCCCGCAGCCGGACCGCCCGCTGGAGGTCGGCCGGGACCCGGTACTGGTTCCGCCCGACGGAGAGGACCGCACCCGTTTCCGGTTGGACGAGGATCCGGGTGAAGCTGGGGGCGTTCACCGCGATACGGGCGGCGGTCTCGGGGTCGATCGGACCGTAGCCGTCGAGCATGCCGGGTGCGTCGGAGACGCCGGCCATGGTGAGCGCCGGGACGGTGATCTGCACGGTCGGCTTGATGTGCTCCTGCACCTCGATGGGGTGCGGGAGGACCGGGCTCGACATGACGTCGTCTGGCGTGACTCCGGTGAGCGCGAGCGCCGCTAGGGCGTCGGCCTGCAGTTGTGCGCAGGTGCGCGTATCTCCTGCTGCTCGCGACTTCGCCGCCGCTGCTTCGACCCGCTCGACGAGCCCCTGGGCGATCGGGGCGGTGGTGAAGAGGTGCACCCACGCCATGCCATCGGCTGCGGGCTCGAACTCGACCCGGCGGTCGGCCTCCGACCGCCGGGCGCGTGCGGTGATGGACTCGGGGTGGAGTCGCTCGCGGAGCGTGCGGGCGCGCTTGCGGAGGTTCGCGTTGGTCGTCTGCTCGGCGACCGGCAGGACTTCCGCGAGGAACGCTGCCCGCCCAGCGATCGGCACGTCACTGAGTTGGTCGATGATCGTCTGCGCGTGCCGGGCCGAGATGCGCCCGGCCTCGAGGGACGCGAGCACGGCGGGTGCGTCGTTCACGAGCCGCTCGGCGTCGTTCGTCGCCCGCTGGACCGTCTGCTCAGGCGTTCGGGTCGCCATGGCGAGGGCCGCGCAGGTGGAGCGGCGGGAGAGCGCAAGGCGCTCGGCCGGCGGGAAGATCGCCGGGACCGTGGCGTCGGCGAAGGCGTCCGCGTAGGCGGCAGAGCGGGCGAGGAGCCGGGCCTCCTCGGCGTCCAGAGCCGCGCGGCGGCGGTGGATGTCCGCGAAGGCATCCGAGAACTCCGCCAACTGCGCGGCGTACTCGTCACCAGCTCGAACTGCGGAGGCGGTGGTCTCGGTCATGGAACAAGTCCACCATGGACCACTGACATTCCAGATGCTGAGTTGGCATAGTTGTGGAAGGTGCTCGTGGACCCTTCGACAAGCTCAGGGACCGGGGGAGGTTGGCCGGATTGGCGGGGTATTCCGTGGGCCCTTCGACAGGGTCAGGGACCGGTGGAAGGGCGCCGGATTCCTGGGGTTCCTCGTGTGCCCTTCGACAGGCTCAGGGACCGGAAGAGGTCTGCCGGATTGGCGAGGTTGTGTGCTCTTCGACAGGATCAGGGGCCGGTGGAAGGGCGCCCGGATTAGGGGGGTTCTTCCGCGTGCCCTTCGACAGGGTCAGGGGCCGGAGGAGCGTCGCCCGATTCGTGGGGTTCTTCTGTGTGCCCTTCGACAGGCTCAGGGACCGGGAGAAGATCACCTGAGCAGGAGGTCCCTCGTGGGCCCTTCGACAGGCTCAGGGACCGGGACAGGATCACCGGAGCGGGAGGTTCTTCGTGGGCCCTTCGACAGGCTCCGGGACCGGGGGAAGGGTGCCCGATTCGCGGGTCCGCGGGGCCTTCTGCAGGGTCAGGGACCGGAGTAGGGCACTCGACGAGCGACCGGCCCAGCGGCCGGACGGGGTCAGACGGCCCGGGTGAGCAGGTCCGCGACGCGCTTCGCGACGGCGTCGTTCCACGCGGTGACCCCGAACGCGGTCGGCCACAGGTCGCCGTCGTCGAGCTTCGCGGAGTCGTTGAACCCGATGGTCGCGTAGCGCGCTTTGAACTTCGCCGCCGCCTGGAAGAACACGACCGCCTTGCCGTCGGCACCGACGTAGGCGGGCATGCCGTACCAGGTCTTGGCCGCGAGGCCGGAGTCGCCGCCCATGATCAGCTCGTGCAACGGCTCGGCGATCGCGCGGTCGGCGTCCTCCATGTCCGCGATCGCGTCGACGACGGCCTGCAGTGCCTCCTCGCGACTCGCGGCCGCCTTCAGCTCCTTGGCGCGCTCCTTCATCGCCGCGCGTTCCTCGGCGCTGAATCCGCTCTTCGTGCTCGACTGCTTCTCGGCCATGTCGACGTCCTTCCGTCCGGGGCTGTGGTCCGCCTCTCACGGTAGCCCTGCGAGCCCCACGGCGCTTCTCGAATCCTGCTCGGCCCACTCAGTTGCCCGGAAGCGCTCGAAAACGGCCGGAAAACGGACCGATTCGGGCGACTCAGTCGTCCAGCGCGCCCGACCCGAGCACCGACTCGACGATGACCCGGATCGCGTACTCGCTGGTCTCGGCGAGGTCGACGTCCGCAGGGTCGATGAGCCACTGCACCTGCAGGCCGTCCATGACCGCCAGGATCGACGCCGCCGCACGGTGGATCGTCTCGGGCGCATCCACGCCCCGCTCGGCGCACACCACTTCGAACGCCTCCGCGATCTCCCGCCGCAGGGTCCGGTAGCGGTCGTCGAAGTAGTGCCTGGCCGGGTGGTCCTCGGTCACCGACTCCGCCGACAGGACGACGAACGCCTGCACGATCCCGGCGCGCTGCGCGTTCGCGGCTGCGGTGCGGATCAGGTGCTTGAACAGGTCGATACCGCCGGGGATGTGCTGGTCGTCGAGGTCCTGCACGTCCGTCGCGTCCCGGTAGCTGAGCACTTCGAGGAGGAGCTGGTCCTTCGATCCGAAGTGGTGCAGGATGCCCGCCGGCGTCATGTCGACGAGCTCGGCGATGTCGATGAGGGTGCCGTTCGCGTACCCCTTGGCGCCGAAGACGTCGAGCGCCGAGCGGACGACCTCGGCTCGCCTCGCCACGGTCGCCGGGCGTGGCGGGGCCGGTCGTTTCGCCGTGTTCTGTCGTTTCACCGTGCTCATGGTGTCCGTTCCGCGGGGGCCTCGATGCGCCCGACACTACCGCGCTTGCCAACTTACTGAATGGTCAGTAAGTTATCACCGAATCCCGACTTGCGCCGCACTGCCGCAGCGCACACCCAAGAGGAGAAAGCGATGAAGCTGAGAACCCCACTGCTGGCCGCGTTCGCGGCCACAGTCCTGCTGCTCACCGGATGCACCGGTGGCGGCGGGTCGAGCGACGGCCCCGAGAGCGGCGCCGCCCTGACGATCGCGAAGCCGGACGGCTCGATCGCCACCGAGTCCAACAACCCCTACGTCGGCGACTCGTCCGCGATGAAGCTCGGCTACATCAACGCGATCCTGGAGCCGCTCGCGATCGTCAACCTCGTCGACCCGAGCGCCGAGGTGAAGCCGTGGCTCGCCTCCGAGATCGCTTGGTCCGACGACTACACGTCCGTCGCGCTGACCGCTCGCGAGGGCGTCACCTGGAACGACGGCGAGGCGTTCAGCGCCGACGACATCGCGTTCACCTTCCAGCAGTTCATCGACCACCCCGAACTCGACAACTCGGCCCTCGGCCTCACCTCGGTCGCGACCGAAGGCGACACCGTCACCCTGTCGTTCACGAACCCCATGTTCGTGAAGCAGGACAAGGTGCTCCTCAAGCAGATCGTCCCGAAGCACGTGTGGGAGTCCGTCGACGACCCCGCCACCTTCGAGAACCCGGAGCCCGTCGGCACCGGTCCGTACACGCTGACGAGCTTCAGCACCGAGAGCGTCGAACTCTCCGCCCGCGACGACTACTGGGGTGAGCAGCCGGCCGTGCCGACGCTCTACTACGTGTCGTACAACGACAACACGGCCCTCACCACCGCCCTCGCGAACGGCGACGCCGACTGGGCGCAGGCCTTCATCCCGAACGTGCAGTCCGCGTACCTCGACAAGGACAAGGAACACAACGTCTACTGGGCGGCCGCCGGTCTCGCCGTCGACGCGATGTTCGTGAACACGCAGACGAAGCCGTTCAACGACCCCGCGTTCCGCCAGGCGGTGAACCTCGTCATCGACCGCGAGCAGCACCAGCAGATCGCCCGTGAGGGCGGCGTCCCCGAGCTCAGCTCGGTGACCGGTCTCCCGACCCCGGCGGGCGACGCGTTCATCGCCTCCGAGTTCGAGGGCGAGGACTACACCGTCGACGCGAAGGCCGCGAAGCAGGTCCTCACCGACGCCGGCTACACCTGGGAGGACGACGTCCTCACCGACCCGTCCGGCGAGGCCGTCACCTTCACGCTGTCGGTGCCGCAGGGCTGGAACGACTACGTGACCGGCATCAGCCTCATCGCCGACTCGGTCAAGACGCTGGGCGTCACCGCCACGGTCGACACCCCCGACCAGGACACCTGGTGGGCGGCGAAGTCGGACGGCGACTTCCAGGCGATCCTGCACTGGACCGACACCGGCGCGACGCCGTACGACCTGTACTCCGACATCATGGACGGCCGCTGGCTCGTCGCCGAGGGTGAGGCGGCCGACTTCAACTTCGGTCGGTACGACAGCCCGGAGGCAACCGCGGCGCTCGCCGCCTACGCCAACGCGACGGATGACGCGACGCGCGCAGCCGCCCTTGAGACCGTGCAGAAGCTGTTCGTCTCCGACGTCCCGGCCATGCCGATCGGCACGCGCCCGTTCATCGGTTCGTACAACACGCGGAACTACACCGGATGGCCGAGCGAGGACGATCCCTACGCGCCCGCCGACCCGACGCAGCCGACCGCGGTCTACATCCTCACGCAGCTCAAAGCCGCGAAGTAGACACGGGCACCACACCGACGGGCGGGGCGCTCATCCGCCCCGCCCGTCACCTCCCGCATGCGCAACGGCATGCACCGCGATCAGCACAGAACGGACTCATGCAGTGACCAACGACGACCTGCTGACGGTGTCCTCCTTCAGCGTCACCTACGACGTGGAACCACCCGTCGAAGCCGTGCGCGACGTCTCGCTCACCCTCCGCCGCGGCGAGATCCTCGGCCTCGCGGGCGAGTCCGGCTGCGGCAAGACCACCCTCGCCTACGGCCTGCAACGGCTCCTCAAACCACCGGCGGTCATCACGGGTGGGACCGCCGTCTTCCACGACGAGTCCGGCGAGGACATCGACCTCGGCCGGCTGGGCGAGGAGGAGATGCGCGCGTTCCGCTGGGACAAGGCCTCCATGGTGTTCCAGGGCGCGATGAACGCCCTCAACCCGGTCACCTCGATCGGGCGGCAGCTCGACGACGTCTTCACCACGCACCGCCGGGGTTTGTCGCGAGCCGAACGCCGCGAGGAGGCGGGCAAGCTGCTCGACATCGTCGGGGTCGGCCGCGACCGCCTGAAGTCCTACCCGCACGAGCTCTCCGGCGGCATGCGCCAGCGCGTCATGATCGCGATGGCGCTCGCCCTGAAACCGCAGCTGATGATCATGGACGAGCCGACCACCGCGCTCGACGTGCTCGTGCAGCGCGAGATCCTCCAACAGATCTCCGAGCTCCGCACCGAGTTCGGCTTCTCGGTCATCTTCATCACCCACGACCTCCCGCTGCTCCTCGAGATCTCCGATCGCATCGCCGTCATGCGCGCCGGCCGACTCGTCGAGATCGACACGGCGGAACGCATCTACCGACAGGCGAAGGACCCGTACACGCGGAAGCTGCTCGCGTCCTTCCCGAGCCTCACCGGCGAGCGCGGCGACTTCGTCCGTGGGACCGGTGCCGCCACGTCGGCCACCCAGGCAGGAGTGACCGCATGACCACCCTCGAGTTCTCGCACGTCTCGAAGCGCTACCGGGTCCGTGGTTCCGGCCACATGCTCGCGCTCGACGACGTCAGTTTCACCCTGCGGTCCGGCCAGACGCTCGCCCTCGTCGGACAGTCCGGCAGCGGCAAGTCGACCATCGCGAAGATCCTCACCCAGTTGGAACGGGCGACGAGCGGCGACATCCTGCTCGACGGCAAGGCGATCCCGCGTCGTGGTCGTGCACTCCGCCGCTACCGTCAGCAGGTCCGCATGGTCTTCCAGGACCCGTTCGCCTCACTGAACCCGTCGCACACGATCCGCCACCACCTGGAGCGACCGCTTCGCCTCGACCACGTCGTCCCCGAGGCCGAGGTCGAGGACGAGGTGCACCGCCTCCTCGAGCGCGTGCAGCTCGATCCGGCCGGCACGATCGACCGTCGGCCCCACGAACTGTCCGGCGGTCAGCGCCAGCGGGTCGCCATCGCCCGTGCGCTCGCCTCGCGTCCGTCCCTCCTCATCGCCGACGAGCCCGTCTCGATGCTCGACGTCTCCATCCGGCTGGGCGTCCTCAACCTCCTGGCCGAGCTGCAGCGTGAGTCACAACTCGGCGTGCTCTACATCACGCACGACCTCGCGACCGCGCGGCACTTCAGCGACGAGATCATGGTCCTGCACCACGGCGAGGTGGTCGAGCGAGGCCCGGCCGACGACGTGATCCTCCGCCCGCAACACCCGTACACGCTCGCCCTCCGCAACGCGTCGCCCGACCCCGACCGCCACTTCGCGGGAACGGAGACCATCGCATGACCTTCTTCCTCCGTCGCGCCGCCTTCTACGCGTTCACCGCGTGGGCCGCGATCACGATCAACTTCTTCCTGCCACGGATGCTCAAGGGCGACCCCGTCTCGGCGTACATCGCCAAGAACCAGGGCCGCATCAGCCCCGAGGCAGCGGACTCACTGCGCACCCTGTTCGGACTCGACGCCGACAGGTCGATGCTCGAGCAGTACCTCGACTACTGGCGGCTCCTCTTCTCAGGCGACCTCGGACGGTCCTTCTCGAAGGGCCTCGCGCCCGTCACCGACGTGATCGCCGCCGCCCTCCCGTGGACCGTTGGTCTCGTCGGGATCGCGACGATCCTGTCGTTCGTCCTCGGGACGTCCATCGGCGCCCTCATCGGATGGCGACGCGGCAGCAAGGCGGACTTCATCGTCCCGCTGTCCACCTTCTTCTCGACGGTGCCGTACTTCTGGATGGGCCTCATCGCGATCGCGGTGTTCTCCACCCTGCTCGGCTGGTTCCCCGCCTCCCACGCCTACGGCAAGGGATCGAGGCCCGAGTTCTCGCTCGACTTCTTCGGGCAGGTGATCGCGCACGGCTTCCTCCCGGCGGCGACGATCGTGCTCGCCTCGCTGGGCGGCTGGATCCTCGGCATGCGCAACATGATGGTCACCGTCCTCGACGAGGACTACGTGACCGTCGCCCAGGCGAAGGGACTGCCGACCCGGCGGGTGCTCGTCGACTACGCGGCGCGCAACGCGATGCTGCCGCAGCTGTCGAGCTTCGCCCTGTCGCTCGGCTTCATCGTCGGCGGCACGATCGTCATGGAGATGGTCTTCTCCTACCCGGGCGTCGGCAAGCTGCTGCTCGACGCCACGACGGCGAAGGACTACCCGCTCATGCAGGGGCTCTTCCTCGTCATCACGCTCACCGTCCTCGTCGCGAACATCCTGGCCGACGTCGCCTACGCGGTGCTCGACCCCCGCACCCGCCAGATGGAGTCCTGACATGACCATCCCCACCACCGAGGCCCTCGCCACCGCTGAGGCGCCCAAGCCGACGCCCGCTGGTCGCTCGTTCGCCGCCCGGTTCGCGTCGTCGTTCGCGATGTTCCGGAACGGCAAGTCGATCGCGGGGCTCTGCATCCTCGGGTTCTTCGTCCTCGTCGCGGTCTTCGGCGACCTCATCGCGCCGTACGGTCCGCTCGAGAAGGACTTCACCGCGCTGCGCCAGGCTCCGTCGGCCGCGCACCTGCTCGGCACGACGCACATGGGTGAGGACGTCCTGAGCCAGCTGATCTACGGCACCAGGGGCGTGCTCCTCGTCGGCTTCCTCGCCGGGATCTTCGCGACGATCATCGCCGTCGCCATCGGCGTCACCGCCGGGTACGTCTCGGGGTTCACGAGCGAGTCGCTGTCCGCGCTGACGAACGTCTTCCTCGTCATCCCGGGTCTCCCGCTCATGATCATCGTGGCGTCCCAGTACGACAACCCGAGCCTGTTCCTCATCGCCGGGGTCCTGGCGCTCACCGGGTGGGCATGGGGCGGCCGGGTGCTCCGCGCGCAGACGATGTCACTGCGGAACCGCGACTTCATCCAGGCGGCGAAGGCGAACGGGGAGTCCCTCTTCCGGATCATCACCGTCGAGATGCTGCCGAACCTCACCGCCATCATCGCCTCGAGCTTCGTCGGCACGGTCACCGCTGCAGTACTCGGGCTCACCACGCTCGCGTTCATCGGCGTCATCCCCATCACGAACCTCAACTGGGGCACCATCCTGTTCTGGGCGCAGCAGAACGGTGCGTTCCCCGACTTCTGGTGGTGGTACGTCCCCGCCGGTGTCTGCATCGCCCTGCTCGGCGTCGCGCTGTCGCTCATCAACTTCGGGATCGACGAGTACGTGAACCCGAGGCTCCGCTCGGCGGGTGAACGCGCCAGGGCCCTGCGCAAGCGCGGCATCAAGCCCGGGGCGAGCGTCACCGCCGTCCGCACTGAGACGACCGGCCCGTCCACGATCACCGACACGACCCACACCGAACGCGCTGGAGCCACCGAACGATGAAGACCGACACCGCCCCTCACCTCGAGGACGCCCGCTACCTCGACCCCGCGCTGCCGATCGCGGCCCGCGTCGACGACCTCGTCGAGCGGATGACCGTCCGCGAGAAGGTCGGGCAGATGATGCAGCTCGACGCCCGCGACGACATCGAGGCGCACGTCCTCGAGACCCACGTCGGCTCGATCCTGCACGCGTCACCGGAGCGTCTCGCGGTCGCCCATGAACTCGTCGGGCGGACGCGACTGCGGATCCCGCTGATCGTGGGGGAGGACTGCATCCACGGTCACTCCTTCCACCTCGGCGCGACGATCTTCCCCACGCAACTGGCCATGGCCGCGAGCTGGGACGCCGGGCTGCTCGAGCGGGTGGCCAGGGCCACGGCCGTCGAGGTCGCCGCGACGGGTGTCCACTGGACGTTCTCGCCGGTGCTCTGCATCGCCCGCGACCTCCGCTGGGGGCGCGTCGGTGAGACCTTCGGTGAGGACCCGTTCCTCATCGGTGAGCTGGCCTCCGCGATGGTGCGCGGCTACCAGGGCGACGGCCTGTCCGACCCGACCGCCATCCTCGCGACGGCCAAGCATTTCGCCGGCTACTCCGAGACGCAGGGTGGGCGCGACGCGAGCGAAGCCGACATCTCGCCGCGCAAACTGCGGTCATGGTTCCTCCCGCCGTTCGAGCGGGTCGCCCGCGAGGGCTGCGCCAGCTTCATGCTCGGCTACCAGTCGATCGACGGGGTGCCGATCACGGTCAACGAGTGGTTGCTCAACGACGTCCTCCGTGGTGAGTGGGGGTACGAGGGGACGCTCATCACCGACTGGGACAACGTTGGCCGCATGGTGTGGGAGCAGCACGTCAGCCCGGACTACGTGCACGCCTCGGCTGCCGCGATCCGCGCCGGCAACGACATGGTGATGACCACGCCCGGCTTCTTCGAAGGTGCCCTGGAGGCGCTCGAGCGCGGGCTGCTCGAGGAGGCCGACCTCGACCGCGCGGTCCGACGCATCCTCACCCTGAAGTTCGCGCTCGGCCTGTTCGAGCGCCCGCGGCACCCGGACGCCGCCGAGCAGCTCGCGGTGATCGGCTCGCCGGAGCACACCGAGCTCAACCTCGAGACCGCGCGTCGCTCGCTCGTCCTGCTCCGCAACGAGGGCGTGCTGCCGCTCGCCGGCGGCTATCGGGCGGACGAGGCAGGCAGGGCGATCGCGACGTCCGAGGCCGGGCCGCAGCGCATCGCCGTCGTGGGTCCGCTCGCGGACGACGCGCAGATGCAGCTCGGCGACTGGGCGGGCAACTCCGGCCAGGCCGGTTGGCTGCCCGACGGCCAGCCGCGCGAGATGATCACCACCGTGGTCGACGGCCTGCGTGCGGTCGCACCCGCCGGGAGCACGGTCACGACCGCGTTCGGAGCCGACATCCTCACGCTCTCGCCCGATCCAGCGGGCGCGACCTTCCCCGACGGCCAGCCGCGTCCACCGCTCGTCACGCCCGCGGAACCCGACGATGCGCTCATCGCGGAAGCCGTCGCGCTGGCCCAGGACGCCGACGTGGTCGTCGCCGTCGTGGGTGACCGCATCGAGCTCGTGGGGGAGGGCCGCTCCACCGCGACGCTCGAACTCATCGGCGGACAGGTGGCACTGCTCGACGCCCTGGCGGCCACCGGGAAGCCGCTCGTCGTGGTCCTGCTCGCCTCGAAGCCGCTCGTCCTGCCGCCGTCCGCGCTGCACGCCGACGCGATCGTGTGGGCGGCGAGCCCGGGCATGCAGGGTGGGCGCGCGATCGCGGAACTCCTGCTCGGTCTCATCGAGCCGACCGGTCGCCTGCCGATCTCCTTCGCGCGGCACGCCGGCCAGCAGCCGACGTACTACAACCAGATCCGCGGCCAGCACGGCGATCGCTACGCCGACCTCACCCAGGAGCCTGCGTTCGCGTTCGGCGACGGACTGTCCTACTCGAGCGTCGAGTACGGGGAGCCGCGCCTCGACCGGGCCGTCTACGGGCGTGACGACACTGTGCGCGCCGAGGTCGAGGTGCACAACAGCGGTTCGCGACCCGTCCTCGAGACGGTGCAGGTGTACGTCAGCGACCTCGTCACCTCGGTCAGCTGGGCCGACCAGGAGCTGAAGACGTTCCGCCAGGTCGCGATCCAACCGGGCGACACGGCGACGGTCACGATCGAACTGCCCGTCGCCGACTGCTCCATCGTCGACGCCAGAGGACGACGGGTCGTCGAAGCGGGCGAGTTCGAGCTGCGGGTGGGCGGCTCCTCACGGGCCGATGCGCTGCACGCGGTCCGCTTCACGATCGCCGCCTGAGCTGTCGGCCGCCGGAACCCTCACGGGGCCGCACGAAGTCCCTCCTGTTTCGTGCGGCACCCGTGAGCGGTCCCGATGACTACGCCAGTTCGTCCGCGTCAGCGCGGACGGTGACCTCGCCGCCGTTGGCGCCGTGCATGAGGTCCTCGAGCAGGGGCCGGTCCATCTCGAACGTCTCGTCCGAGTCGAAGCTGAACTGCAGCGGGATCGACGGGTGCAGCCAGAGCGTGACGCGGCCGCGTTCCGTCGAGGTGTCGCGCAGGGTCACCGAGAACGACTCGTTCCGGCGGAGCTTCATGAGGGTGATGGTCTTGACGTGAGCCAGCATCCGGTCTTCGAGGTGGAACCGGTTCTCGCCCGTGCCGTATACGATCGCGCCCATGTGCTGTGCCCTTCTCCGGGCCTCCGACGATCGACACGGCGAGATGCGCCGGTGTCGAGCGGCCAGCCTGGAGACCCACTTCAATGTCCGCCGAACAAGTGTAGGAAACTTGAAATCGTCGCTCTGAACTGTTGATTTCCAGGTGTCGGCTGCGCTATGCCAGCTTCCGCTGCCGAGGCGGTCAGGACAGCAGGTCGGGGTCCTGTCCCTGGGGGAGTGCCGAGGACGGCGTGTCCTGGGAAGGACCGTCCGGTGTGCCCATCGCGATGCCGATCCCGGGGCCGATCAGGATGGTGATGGGCTCCAGCTGACCCTCACCGCGGTCGACCTGCAGCCACCGGAACTGTCCGGCGGAAATGCTGTCGAGCACCTCGGCGCGGAACTCGTCCGGGTCGGAGACGGCGATCGAGTACGGAAGTCCCTGGTAGACGATCTCCATGCGGCTCATGCGACTTGTCCTGTCCGGCTCGGAGCGGGCTCCGCGATGACCGAGAGGCCGTGGGCGGAGTTCGCCGTGACGTTGAGCGCGTCGATCCACGCGCGGTTGAGGTCGATCGGGACGCTGCCCGAGTACTTGAAACGCAACGGCACCGAGGGGTGGATCCAGATGACGCTGCGTCCGTCGCCGGCGCGCGGGTCGTCCTTCCAACCGAAGTAGAAGGCCTCGTTCCGGCGGAGCTTCGCACCGATCACGAACTGCAGGTGCGCAAGCAGCCGGTCCTCGAAGGTGATCGAGACCTCAGAACCGTAGATCAGTTTTCCCATGGCGGGCCGTGCTCTCCTCGTCGTGCGTCACGCGGTGTCTATCGCGGTGTCGCTTCACCTTAAGACTCCCGGCTCCGAAAACCCAGCTGGCGGCCGCGCGGGCGCGGATGGGACGCTTCGGCGTCGATGTCAAGGGCCCCGGGATCGACAGGTACGGTGCGTAACCTGCCGTGCAGGAGGTGCCAACCATGGCAACAGCAGAGAAGACCAGCAAGACCGAGAGCACGACCCGATCGGCTCCCGGAGGATCCGGGCCGAAGCCCACCCGTCGGCAGAACGCCGAGAAGGGCTTCGTCGCGTCGAAGGAACTCGACGCCAACATGCAGGCCGTCCTCGTCGACCTCATCGAGCTGTCGATCCAGGGCAAGCAGGCGCACTGGAACGTCATCGGACGCAACTTCCGCGACACGCACCTGCAGCTCGACGAGATCATCGACGCCGCGCGCGAGTTCAGCGACACCGTCGCGGAGCGCATGCGTGCCCTGCACGCCGTGCCGGACGGCCGCAGCGACATCGTCGCCGAGACCACGACGCTGCCCGAGTACCCGCAGGGCGAGATCGACACCTCAGAGACGATCGACCTGATCACCGTCCGACTCGAGGCGGTCGTCGGCACGATGCGTCGGGTCCACGACGAAGTCGACGATGAGGACCCGACGAGCGCGGACATCCTCCACGCGATCATCCAGCAGCTGGAGCAGTTCGCGTGGATGATCAGCGCGGAGAACCGGACGGCGACCCGCAGTCGTTGACCTGCAGGCGGTGACCCTGGGCGGCGCCCGACGACCACGCGTCGTCGGCAGCGCCGCCCGGTCGTTCATCGACGACCAAGGGCCGGCGACGACTACTTGTCGTCGGCGCCGCCACCCGACGCCGTGTCCTCGCCGTCGTTCGGCTCGGAACCGTCGGAGCCCGAACCGTCGGGGATCTCCTCCGCGTCGGGACGTGAGGATGATGCAGATGCGTTCGTCATGTTCGCTTCCTTCCTGGTTGTCGCCATCGGAGATGACCAGACCAACGCTAGGCCGCGGAGCTGATCGGCGCGTGGGGGTTGACGCTTCGACAGGGCCAGACCACCATGGCGGCTGTGATGAGCGGCGATGAGGTGACCGGGCGCGAGACCCCGACGGGGAGCATCCGCACACCGAAGCAACGGGTCGGCGCGTGGATCATGCCCGCGCTGCGTCCGTGGCGCCTCATGCTCGCGCTCAAGGTGGCCATCGCGGCCACCGCCGCCTGGTTCCTCGGCAGCCTGCTGCCGGGCGAGCTCGGCGACTTCTCCTATTACGCGCCGCTCGGCGCCCTCGTGAGCCTCACTCCGACGCTCATGGACTCGGTGCGCTCGAGCCTGCAGACCCTCATTGGCCTGGGCCTCGGCATCGGACTCGCGTGGCTGCTCATCATCTCGCCCGCGCCCGGCTGGGTGTCCGTCTCGCTGTCGGTCGGTGTCGGCACGCTGCTCGCGGGCCTGCCGGGGCTCGGACAGGGCCGTGACTACGTCCCCATCGCGGCACTCTTCGTCCTCATCATCGGCGGAGCGAACGCCAACGACTTCTCGGTCGGCTACCTCGTACAGATGGCCCTCGGCGTGCTCGTCGGGCTCCTGGTGAACCTGCTCATCATGCCGCCGCTGTTCGTCCGCGAGTCGGCAGCGGGGATCTCGGCCGCGAGGTCGCGGATGGTCGGTGCGCTCCGGAGCATGTCGGACACCCTTCGATCCGAGTCGGCACCGACCCCGGACGACCCGCCGTCCTGGGACAGCTCGCTGCTCGCCATCCGGCACGACGTCGACGCCGCGCGCGGGCTGATGAAGGACGCCGCGGAGAGCCGCCGGGCCAATCCGCGCACGCGGTGGAACCGGCACGACTTCCGCGGGGATGAGGGGGCGCTCGCCGCCCTCGAGCGGATCGCGCCGGTGGTCGTGGAGATCGGTGACGCCCTGCGTGCGGCGCTCTGGGGGATCCCGGTGCCGGTCGACCTCGACGAGGGCGTCCGGAGTGCGCTCGCCGATGCGATCGACGCCTCGGCCGACCTCGTCGAGGCCGCGATCGACGACGAGCGGCTCTCCGAGGCGCTGCGTGCCTCCGACCGGGCGCTGACGACGCTGCGACGGGCGGTTCGCTCGGCCCACGCTGGTGCGAACGGTGCGGCGGGTCGGGAGCCGGACGACGACGACCCGGCGGAGGATGCGGGCGGCGAGAACCTGCTGTTCGCGCTGCGCCGCATCCACGCCGAGATCGAGCGCTCGGAGCGTTCGCCCGACGCCTGAGCGGCGCCCGGCGCGCCGGTCCTCAGAGGATCGGCTTGCCGCCGGTCACCGCGATGACGGCGCCCGAGATGTAGCTCCCCTCGTCCGAGGCGAGCAGCACGTAGGGCGGAGCGACCTCGGCGGGCTGCCCCGGACGGCCGAGCGGGGTGTCCGTCCCGAACGACCCGACCGTCTCCGGCGGCATCGTCGACGGGATCAGGGGCGTCCAGATCGGACCGGGGGCGACCGCGTTCACGCGGATCCCGTCACCGCCGAGCATCTGAGCGAGCGACGCGGTCATGCTCGCGAGACCCGCCTTGGTCATGGCGTAGGGCATGAGCTGCGGCGACGGCGAGTCGGCCTGCACCGAGCTCGTCGCGATGATCGAGGAACCCGGAGCCATGTGCGGGACGGCCGCCTTGCTCAAGTGGAAGAACGCGCTCAGGTTCGTGGCGAGCGTGTGGTCCCACTCCTCGTCCGGGATCTCGGCGAGGCTCTCCCGCGTCATCTGGTACGCGGCGTTGCTCACGAGGATGTCGACCTTGCCGAAGCGTTCGACCGTCGTGCGGACGATCCCACGGCAGTGCTCGGGGCTCGTGAGGTCCCCACCGATGCTAAGGGCGGTCCGGCCGGCCTCCTCGACCCAGCGGACCGTGTCGGCCGCGTCCTCGTCTTCATCGAGGTAGCTGACGACGACGTCCGCCCCTTCGCGGGCGTAGGCGATGGCGACCGCCTTGCCGATACCGCTGTCGCCGCCGGTGATGATGGCGACCTTGCCCTCGAGTTTGCCCGAACCCCGATAGCTGGTCTCGCCATGGTCGGCCTGCGGGGTGAGTTCACCCTCGGTCCCGGGCGGCTGCTGCTGCTGAGCGGGCTGATTCATGGTGTTCCTCCCTGTGCTGCTGTGCGTGCCAGCATGCTGTGGTTGCGGTCCGTCCAGCCAAGCCGATCCGGGCGATCCGCCTCCAGGGGTTGACGCCCGCCCGGCACCGGGCGTCCCGCGCTAGCAGCCGCGTGGCGGGGCCGCCAGCCCCGGCGATTCGGAGGCGCGGCTCGTAGGGTGAATCGCATGACCGCAGCTGGCGAGGATCTCCGTTCGTACGCACCGATCGGGGACGGCCGCACCGTCGCCCTCATCGGACTCCGTGGCCAGGTCGACTGGCTGCCGATCCCCGACCTCGGCTCCATGCCGGTGTTCGCCCGGCTGCTCGACGACGACTCCGGCGGGTGCATCGAGCTCGAGCCGGTCGGCGAGTACACCGTCACGCGGCGCTACGTGTCCGGCACCAACGTGTTGCGCACCACCTTCACGACCGAGCACGGGCGTGCGACGATCACGGACGCGCTCGTCACCGGCATCGCGGGTCGCCTGCCCTGGGCCGAACTCGCGCGCCGGATCGACGGGGTGTCCGGCAGCGTCGACTTCACCTGGCGCGTCCGGCCCGGGACGGCGCTGGGGACGGCCTCGCCCTGGATCGAGGACAGCACGCGCGGCCCCATCATCCGCTCCGGCGCGACGACGATCGCGGTCGTCGGCGACGAGTACGGGCCGGAGGCGGTCGAGGTCGACGGAGCCATGCCGACGGAGCTCTCCGGTCGCTTCACGACGACCGAGAAGTCCCGTCACCTGCTGATCATCGTCGCGACCCACGGTGAGCCGATCCACTTGCCGGTCCCGGCGAACGTCGACGTCGGCATCGATCGGACCATCGACAACTGGCGCGCCTGGTCCCGGGCCTTCTCCTACGAAGGCCCCTGGGCGGATCAGGTGCAGCGCAGTGCTCTCGCCCTGAAACTGCTCATCTTCAGTCCGACCGGTGCCATCGCCGCGGCCGCCACGACCTCGCTGCCGGAGAACCCGCGCGGAGCCAAGAACTGGGACTACCGCTTCGCCTGGGTGCGCGACCTCGCTTACACCGCGCACGCGCTCGTCCGCTTCGGCCTCCGTGAGGAGACGCACGCCGCCGTGTCGTGGCTGCTGCGCACCATCCGCGAGAACGGGCCGGAGCTGCACATCTTCTACGGACTCGAGGGCGGTGTGCCCGACGGTGTGGTCGAGCACGACGTCGCCGGCTGGCGCGGCATCGGTCCGGTGGTCAGCGGGAACCCTGCCCAGGGGCAGCTGCAGCTCGGCGTCTACGGCGACCTCTTCGCGATCTGCCGCACCTACGTCGACGCCGGCAACGTCCTCGACGTGGAGACCGGCCGTCTCCTCGCCGAGGTCGCCGACCGCACCTGCGACCTGTGGCGGAACCGCGACGCCGGCATGTGGGAGCTGCCCCAGGAGGAGCACTACGTGTCGTCGAAGATGGGGTGCTGGCAGGCGCTCGGAGATGCGGTGCACCTGGCGGAGCTCGGGCAGGTCGCCGGCAGTGCCGACCGCTGGCGCACCGAGCAGGCCCGCATCCGGGAGTGGATCGACGAGCACGGGTGGAACGAGGAACGCGGGGCGTACGTCATGTTCCCCGGGAGCGACGATCTCGACGCCTCCGTGCTGCTGCACGCGATGAGCGGGTTCGACCGCGGTGACCGGATGTCCTCGACCATCGACGCGCTGACGGCCGAACTCGGCGAGGGGGCGCTGCTGTACCGGTACTCGGGCGTGCAGCAGGAGGAGTACACCTTCGTCGCCTGTGCGTTCTGGCGGGCCTCCGCGCTCGCCTGCGTCGGTCGTCACGACGAGGCGATCGCGGCCATGGACGAGCTCGTCGGCATGACCAACGACGTCGGGATCCTCGCCGAGATGATCGACCCGGCCGACGGAGCGCACTGGGGCAACCTGCCGCAGGCGCTGAGCCACCTCGCGCTCATCAACGCGGCCCTCACGATCAAGGAGCTCACCGAGCAGGATTGAGCGCTCCCGGGCCTGCCCACGCACGCGGGTACCCGCCCGATGCTGGGAAAGCAAGCCCCGCGGGGACACTCGTCCGGATCCGTACCGTGGAGGCAATGGATGTTCACCCACAGGTCTTCCGAGACACCCCCGCGATCCTCGTCGAGAGCATCTGGTGGGACGCCCGCACCGACGAGGTCGTCTGGGTCGACATCACCGCGGGCACGCTCCACCGCGGACGGATGGATGGCGCCGTGGACGGCAGTGACGACCGCGTCACCGAGCTCCCACCGCCGCTGAGCGCCGTGCAGCCGCGTGCCGCGGGCGGCTACATCGCCGCACTCGGTGACCGCATCGTCACCCTCGACGACGACGGGCTCATCGCCGAGACCCTGGCGAAGCTCTACCACGTCCACGCCGGTCTGCGCAGCAACGAGGCGAAGGTCGACCCGTTCGGCCGGTTCCTCGTCGGCTCCATGAACGTCACCACCGGCGAACCGAATGCCGCCCTGTACCTGCTCGACGACACCGGACTCCGCACGCTGCTCGGCGGCTTCGGCGTCACCAACGGCTTCGAGTGGTCCGACGACGGTCGCACCGTCTACGTGACCGACACCACCGTGAAGACGGTCTACCGGGCGAGAACCGGAGAAGACGGCCGACTCGGGCCGCTGGAGCCCTTCCTCGTCGGCTACGACTCCGACGGCCTCGCGCTCGACACCGACGGCCGATTCTGGAACGGCGTCAACGGCGGTGGTCGCGTGCTCCGGTGGAGCCCGGACGGCACCGTCGAGGACGAGCTGAGCGTGCCGGCCCCGGGCGTCACCTCGGTGGCCTTCGGTGGGCCCGAGCTCACGACGCTCTTCGTCGGGACGGCCCGCGAGAACCTCACCGAGGCGGACCTGGTGGAAGCACCGCTCAGCGGCGGCATCTTCCGATTCGACGGACTCGCGACCGGCCGACCCGTCAATTCCTACGGACGCCGATCGACCTCGGTGCCCGACCCGGCGACCGACCCGGCGACCGACCGCATCTGACCTGAACCATTCCGACCTGTCCGACCACGACCGAACACTGAACGAGAGGACCATCACCATGGCCAACGACCAGTACACCTTCACCGACCCGGCGAAGCTCTACGCCCACATCACCGCCGAGAAGCAGCACCAGCCCGAGCCAGGCCTCGACGCGAAGCTCGACCCGAAGGCCGACCTCGGCGAGGAGAGCTACCGCGGCTCGGGTCGTCTCACCGGCCGCAAGGCGCTCATCACCGGCGGCGACTCCGGTATCGGTGCCGCCACCGCGATCGCCTTCGCCCGCGAGGGTGCCTCCGTGGCCCTCTCCTACCTCCCGGAGGAGGAAGAGGACGCGCAGCGCATCGCCGGCATCGTCCGCGAGGCCGGCGCCACCGTCCTCACCCTGCCGGGCGACCTGCGCGACCCGTCCTACTGCCGCGACCTCGTCGCGCAGACGGTCGAGGGCCTCGGAGGACTCGACATCCTCGTGAACAACGGCGGCAAGCAGATGTTCAACGAGGACCTCACCACCCTCACGGACGAGCAGTTCGACGACACTTTCAAGACCAACGTCTACGCGATGTTCTGGCTCTCGAAGGCCGCCCTCCCGCACCTTCCGGCAGGCTCGTCCATCATCAACACGACGTCGATCCAGGCGTACTCGCCCTCTGACATCCTCGTTGACTACGCGTCGACCAAGGCGACCATCAACGCCTTCACGAAGGCACTGGCGCAGCAGCTCGCGCCCAAGGGCATCCGCGTCAACGCGGTCGCGCCCGGCCCGATCTGGACGCCGCTCCAGGTGTCGGACGGTCAGCCGCAGGACAAGATCGCCGAGTTCGGCGAGGACACCCCGCTCGGCCGCATGGGCCAGCCGGCCGAGCTCGCGCCCGCCTACGTGTTCCTCGCGTCGGCGGAGTCGAGCTACGTGCTCGGTGAGACCCTGAACGTCAACGGCGGTATGCCCACGCCGTAACCCCGTCCCACCCCACAGCAGCCCGCGAACTGTCAGTTCCGGCTAGTCGGACCACCGTCCGACTAGCCGTTTCTGACAGTTCGCGGGCTGTTTGGGTCAGTCCGTGCGGTCCGCTGCACGCCGGACCCGACGGCCCTCGAGGGCGTCCTTCGCGTCGCGGTCGGCGAGTGCCTTGATCGCGGCGTCCGAGCGCAGGGGCAGCTGCAGCTCCTGCTCCGCGGCGACGCCCGAGGCGAGCTGACGGCCGCGCTGGATCTCGATGTCGAGCTGAGCGCCGAACAGCAGCGCGAGGTTCGCGATCCAGATCCACAGCAGGAAGATGATGATGCCGGCGAGCGAGCCGTAGGTGGCGTCGTAGTTGCTGAAGTTCGCGATGTAGAAGCCGAACCCGACCGAGGCGATGAGCAGGATCAGCAGCGCCGCGAGCGCACCGATGCTGATCCAACGGAACTTCTCCGGCTTGATGTTCGGCGTCGCGGAGTACAGCACGGCGATGACGAAGACGAGCGCGGCGGCCATGACCGGCCACTTCGCGATCGACCAGACCGTGAGGCCCGTCTCACCGAGACCGACCGCCTGTCCGATGGCCTGCGCGACCGGGCCGGACACGATGAGTGCGAGGGCGATCACCGAGATGACGAGCAGGACGACGAGGGTCACGCCGAGCTGCGTCGGACGCAGGGACCAGATCTTGCGACCCTCCTCGACCCCGTACATGCGGTTGAGCGCACGACCGAAGCCGCCGACGTAGCCGGATGCCGACCACACGGCACCGCCGATACCGGCGATGAGCGCGAAGCCGATCGCGGGTGACTCGACGAACTGGTTCACCGCGTCGGTGAGGAAGCCGAGGCTGTCGCCCGGGGCGAGGTTGCCGACGATCTCGAGGAGGGCGTCGGTGCCGTTGCGGCTCTGCCCGAAGAGGCCGAGGATCGAGACGAGCGCCAGGACGGCCGGGAAGAGCGACAGGATCGCGAAGTACGTGAGCCCCGCGGCGAGGTCGGTGCACTGGTTCGAGGTGAAGGAGTGCAGCGTCCGCTTCAGGACGTAGCCCCAGGGCACGGAGACGCGCTGCGGGTTCATCGTCTCTTCCGCGTGGTCCGCATCGCGGTTCCGCGGATCGTCCGGCGTGCTGCGCTCGAGGCGGTCCTCCTTGGTGGGTTCAGACACGGTGCCCTCGGTTCGCACGCCACAGCAGGACGCCGGCACCGACGACCGCGACCGAGGCGACGACGATGGCGGTGGTGCGGAGGTGGTATGCCACGGCCGTGCGGACGTCGAACTTCTGGAAGAGGAGGTCGAGCGTCTGCGCGAGGTGCTCACGCGTCTGCTCGACGTCGAGCTGCAGGGTGTTCAGTCCGGCGCCCTCGGGGGGAGTGGGGCGGGCGAGATCCTGGTCGCTCATGCTGCGGCCTCCTTGGTGTCGTGCTTCGAGTCGTGCTGCTGATCTGCGAGGTGGTCGCCGGTGAGGGCTTCGACACTGCGCTCGGGGACGGGCTTCGCGCCGGCCTTGAGCTTCTTGACGCCGACGAGTGCCAGGATCCCGGCGACGAGGATGAGGACGACGCCGACGATGAGGGCGGCGAGCCAGGCGGGGAGCACGGTGGCGAGTCCGAGGACGGCGGCCGCGATGAGCGTCCCGAAGCCGAAGAGCACGAGCACCAGGGCGACGACGAGCATCCCCGCGCCGATCCCGAGATCCTTGGCCTTCTTCGTCATCTCCGCCTTGAACAGGGCGATCTCGCCGGTGACGAGGCGGACGACGTCCTCGCGGAGGTCGGTGAGGAGGGTCTTCATGGGAGGAAGTCCGCGGCGACTCCGTCTGCGGTCGGCCGCGCTGCTGGCATCGGTCATGTGAGCACTCTTCTCGTTGTGGTCCTCCAGCCCACACCCCTCGCGCGCGCGAGACAAGGGCTTGACAGGCGTGTCGGCAGATCGCGGAATAGGGCGACCCGGAATTGGTTACATCTACAAGTAAACGGGGTAGCCTGTACCGACCCCCATCACCCGATCGGAGACCGAATGTCCGCTGTGCTCGACGAGCGTCTGCTCGCCCCGGAGACGTCGATGGGCGCGGTCACGCTCCGCGTCGGCGACCTCGACCTCATGTCCGGCTACTACGCCAACGCCTTCGCGATGGAGCCGCTCGAGGAGCGCAGCCGCGACCGCGAGGTGCACCGGGTGCTCGGTCGTGGCGACACCCCGCTCGTCCGGCTCGTGCACACGCCCGACCTGCCGGCCGTCGACCGGCGGCAGGCCGGCCTGTTCCACACCGCGTTCCTGTTCGAGGATGAGTCGAGCCTCTCGGCGACGGTCTATCGGGCCGCGCAGGACCCCCGCGGACAGTTCGTCGGGTCGAGCGACCACTTCGTGAGCGAGGCGTTCTACTTCACCGACCCCGAGGGGAACGGCGTCGAGCTGTACACGGACCGCCCGCGCAGCAGCTGGGTGCGCTCGGGCGACCAGATCGCCATGACCACCACCTACCTCGACCCGAACGCCTACCTGCAGCGGCACCTCACGGAGGACGCCCTCGACGCCGGGCCGTCGTTGGCCGGTGCCGTCGGGCACGTGCATCTGCAGGTCGGCGACCTCGCCACCGCCCGAGCCTTCTACGTCGACGCCCTCGGATTCGAGACGACGCAGACCGAGTACCCCGGCGCGATCTTCGCCTCCGCCGGCGGGTACCACCACCACATCGCGATGAACGTCTGGAACAGCCAGGGCGCCGGTCCGCGCGCGGCCGCCCTCGGCCTCGGCGACGTGTCGATCACCGTCCCCGACCTCGCGAACCTCGATACGCTGGCCGCGAGGCTGCGCGCCCGCACGATCCCCTTCGACGCGGACGGTCGTTCCGTGACCGTCTCCGACCCATGGGGGACCCGCGTGACCGTGGCCCTGCCCGACCTGTCGACCGAGGAGCTGCTGTCCCGATGACCACCGCACTGCGTGACGTCCGTTCCGCCGACTGGGCCGACGCCGCGACGTCCGCTCCCGCCGTCGCGGTGCTCCTCCACGGCTACGGCTCCAACGAACACGACCTCACCGGCCTCGTCGGGCCGCTCGCGCTCGGGATGCCCTGGGTGTCGCTGCGCGCGCCGCTCGAGATGGGTCACGGCGGGGCGGCCTGGTTCGAGATCACGACGCCGGGCAACCCTGACCCCGAGCCGATCGCCCGCGCTACGGACGCCGTCTGGGACTGGATCGACGAGCACGTGTCGGCCGAGGCGCGCATCGTGCCCATCGGCTTCTCGCAGGGCGGCTTCATGGCCTCGCAACTGCTCCGCACGCGTCCCGAGCGGGTCGTGGCGCCGGTCATCCTCGCCGGGTTCGTGCTGAGTGCGCCGCAGCCCGGCGACGAGGTGCTGGCGGCGACGAAGCCCGCGGTGTTCTGGGGACGGGGTCTCGAGGACCGCGTCATCGCCGCGCCGGCCGTCGCGCGGACCCACGCCTGGTTGCCGCTGCACACGACCCTCACCGAGCGCACCTACCCGGGGCTCGCCCACGGGATCCACCAGGCCGAGATCGACGACGTCCGTGGGTTCCTCGGCGAGCACGTCGGCTGATCTGTCACCAACAGTCGCTCAGCTCGTCGCCTCCGCAGGCATCACCACCTGCGGTCGCACGTGCTCGTAGACGACGCTCGTCCGGACGTCCGCGACCTCCTCGCGCTCGGTCAGCTTGTCGATGACGAAGGCGTAGAGCGCGTCGTTGTCGGTGACGGCGACCTGGAGTAGGAAGTCCTCGTTCCCGGAGACGACGAACACGCCGATGGTCTCGGGGAGGGTGATCGCCCAGCTGCGGAACGCGTCGATGTTGACGCGCGACGGCGGTCGGATCCGGATCGCGATGAGCGCCTGGACCGAGCGACCGAGCGACGGCAGATCGACGTCGAGTCGCGCGCCGCGGATGACGCCGCGGCGGTACAGGCCGCGGGTCCGGTCGAGCGCGGTGGTGGGCGAGACGCCGACCGCGGCAGCGATGTCCCGGTTGGTGCGCCGGGCGTCGCGCTGGAGTTCGCGCAGGATCGCCGTATCAAGTTCGTCCATGCGGTCGATTGTGCCAGTTCGGCCGGACGATGTACGGGCTCGGAACGACCGCGGGTTCGCACGCATAGCCTGAGGGTCGATCCGCGTACGACATCAGGGAGAGACATGACGCAAGAACAGCTCGTCGGCTTCGCGCCGGAGGAGATCGACACGGCGGCGCCCACGCGGTCCGCCCGGCTGAAGTGGGTCGTCGTCGTGCAGCAGGACCTCCCGGCCGGTCGAGCCGTGAATGCGGCGGCCTGCGTCGCGGCTGCGATCGGAGCCAGCGTGCAGGGACTCCTCGGGCCGGACGCCCTCGATGCCGACGGCTCGGCTCATCCCGGACTGCCGTGGGCCGGGTGCAGTGTGTTGTCCGCTCCGGCTGAGCAACTGGCGACGATCCGGGCGAAGGCGGCGGGCTCGGACGGTGTGCTCGTCGTGGACATGCCGGAGGCGGCCCAGCTCACCCGCGTCTACGACGAGTATCTCGAGGCGGTGGCGGCGACCGCGCCGGACGCACTCGCCCCGCTGGCCGTCGCCCTGGTCGGGCCGCGCAACCGGGTGGACCGGATCGTCGGGCGACTGCCGCTGTTGGCCTGAAAGCGCACGCGTCAGGGCTTGAGGGAGGTGGGGTGCGGCGGGCTGGTTAGGGTTGGCGGGTGAGCACCACCGTCCATCCCACGCAGGTCGCGCCGTCCGCAGCCGTCGTCACCGCCAGCCGCGTGGTGTACCTCCTGATCGCCGTGATCATCGCGATCTCGCTCGTCATCCAGATCGTCCTCGTCATCACCGGCGGCGCCGACGCCCGCTCGGGTGGCGTGGACATGTCCGTCGGACTGGCGACCCGCTTCGCTCGCATCTTCAGTGCGTTCACGATCCTCAGCAACCTCATCGTGCTCGCGGTGTCCGTCCTGCTGGCGATCGACCCCCTGCGTGACGGTCGGCTCTGGCGGGTGGCGCGGCTCGACGCCCTGCTCAGCATCGTCATCACCGGCATCGTCTACGCGGTGGTGCTCGCGCCGCAGGTGAACCTCACGGGGTGGGCGCTCGTCATCACGATCGGGTTCCACTACCTCTCGCCGTGGCTCACGCTCGGTGCCTGGCTCGTGTTCGGTCCGCGTCCGCGCTTCACCTGGAGCCCCGTCGCCTGGGCGTTCCTCTGGCCGCTCGCCTGGGTGGTCTTCACCTTCATCCGTGGCGGCATCACCGGCTGGTACCCCTACCCCTTCCTCGATGCGACGCAGCTCGGCTTCGACGGCGCCGTCCGGAACGCGCTCATGGTGCTCGTCGTCGCGATCGTGTTCGCCGTGCTGCTCAAGCTCGTCGACCGGGTGCTGCCCGCCGCGCTCCGTCGCTGAGGTGAGGCATCTGGTCGCCTGCCAGCGTTCCGGGCGACCAGTTGCCTCACCTCAGCCTGCGGCCCGGCTCAGGGGTGCAGGACCACCTTCCCGTTGAGGGTCCGCGACTCGGCGAGTTCCATGGCGGCGACGATCTCGGTGAGGGGGAACCGGGCGGCGATGTTGGCGGTGATGTCGCCGTGCTCGAGGAGTCGGAAGACCTCGCCGAGGTCGGCCTCCAGGTGGCGGCGGAAGCGCGCGGGACGGAGACGGTGGCCTGCCCACAGGTCGTAGAAGGTCGAGCTGCGGCCGTTCGGGAGCGCGGTCCAGAGCAGCGCCTGACCGATCGCCAGCAGGAACGGAGCCATCAGCGGTCCCGTGCCGCCGACCGCTGAGATGATCGAGTAGGTCACGAGCGTACCGCCGCGCGCGAGGAGCCCGAAGGCCGTGCGGGTCGTCTCGCCGCCGACGTTGTCGAAGACGGCGGCGACCCCGTCCGGCGCCAGTTCGCGAACGCGTGTCGCGAGCTCGGGATCCGCGTAGTCGACGGGGATGACGCCCGCCGCGCGGAGTGCCTCGTGATGCCGGGGTGACGCCGCACCGATGACCCGGACGCCGTGGAGCCGCGCCAGCTGGATGAGGATTCCGCCGACACCGCCGTTCGCACCGAACAACAGGATGGTCTGGCCCGGCTGGACCCGCGCCGCGCGATGCAGCATCTGCCAGGCGGTGACGCCGTTCACGACGACCGTCTCGGCGTCTTCGGAGCTGACGCCGTCCGGCACGAGGATGCTGTCGCGCGCGGCCACGACGGCATGGGTCGCCCATGCGCCCGTCTTGGTCAGGGTCGCGACCCGCCTGCCGATGAGGGTCGCGTCGCCACCGGTGCCCACCTCGAGCACCCGTCCGACGAGGTCGTACCCCGGGACGAACGGGAACGCCGGCTGGCCGAAGTACCGGCCCTTGCGCATCGACTGCTCGGCGAAGGAGACCCCGGTCGCCTCCATCTCGACGAGGAGCTGACCGGCGTCGGGTGTCGGCGTCGGCACAGTGGCCAGTTCGAGGCCGGACGGCTCGACGAGGCCTGGGAGGACGACCTGGGTGGTGGTCGCGGATGGTGTCGTGTTCATGGTGTGTTCCGATCTCGTGATGGGTGTGTGTGACTGAACAGTCACAACTGTGGGTACGAAAAGCAGCGGGTGCCGTCGGTGGCTCTGAGTCGATCAGTCGTGCCGGATGCCGTGGTCGACGACGCGCGCCCAGTCGGCGTCGACGTCGCCGAGGCCCGCCTGTACGACGAGGTGGCAGAGCTGCCCGTAGGCGAGACTGCGCTGGACGGCGCCGGCGTCCGCCCCGGAGTCACGGGACATGACGCGCACCACGAGTGCGAGCCCGGAGCGGACTGCCTCCTGGATCTCGGGGACGTCGCAGGCGCTCTGCGCGTGCACCTGGAGGGCGATGAGGCTGCGGTCGCGGATGAGCTCGATGTACGCCTGGGTCATCGCGTCGAGCTTGTCGTCCGGGCTCCACTCCGGGTGGTCCTCGACGGCTGCGGACATCGCGTTCGCGACCTGCTCGTAACAGTGCTCGACCGCGGCGACGAAGAGGCCGAGTTTGCCGTCGAACAGGCGGAAGACGTACGCGGGGGAGATCTTGGCCGCCGCGGCGACGTCCGCGACGGGGGTGGCGCGGTAACCGGCGATCGAGAAGACCTCCACCGCACTCGCGATGGTGCGGACGCGTTGGTCCTCGGCGGTCGATCGGCTCATGTGACTGATTGAACACGAACAAGCGATACTCGTCAAGCACTCGTGCCAGGATGGGGCATGCCCGTCGTCGAATCCCGCTGCACCGTGCCTGTCCCGCCCGACGTCGCGTTCGCGATCTCCCAGACCACCGGCGAGACCAGGATGCGCTGGGATCCGTTCATCCGGCGGCAGTACTTCCTCGACGGCGCGAAGGAGGCCGCCAAGGGCGTCCGCACCTTCACCGTCCAGCGGTTCGGGTTCCGGATGGTCAGCGAGTACGTCTCGTACCACCCGCCGACCAACGTCGGCATGAAGATGACGAAGGGCTCATGGTTCTTCGAGCGGCTCGCCGGCGGCTGGCGTTTCAGCCCGGTGGAGGGCGACGACCAGCGCACCCTCGCCGTCTGGCGCTACAACTTCACGTGCAAGCCGCGGTGGCTGGCACCGATCGCCGAGCGCATCGGTGCGATCGTCCTGCAGCGCGACATCGACCGCCGCATCCGAGGCTTCGCGCGCGGCTGCGAGGACCCCGCCGTGCTCGCCGCAGTCTCACATTGACTCGGCGCGGCTGAGGTCGAGGCGCTCAGGCGCTCCGCGCCAATCGCTTGATCCACTCCGCGGTCTCCTGTCCCCGCCGTTTGTCGTACGCAACCCGGATTCGCGCGGCTACGGCACGCTGCGAGTCCGTCACCGGGTCTGCCTTGCCGGACTCGATACGCGCCTCGAGACCGTTCAGTTCATGCGTGCGCCGCTCAGCTTGCTCGTCCATTGCATGTCCCTCCGTGATTCATTGTGAGCGTCATCGGTCGTTCCTGTCCACGCGTGGCTCGAACAGGAGTGCCGATGTGACCGCGTTGACGAGTGCGGCTTCGGTCCGCGTCGCGTCCTGGAACAACACTTCGACTGCTGCCAACCCGACGTCGCGCTCGGAGCCGCGGTCGGATGTCGCCAGATTCAGAGCCCACTCGGCGCGTGCCCACCACTCCTGGCGTTGCGCGGCGCGGCGCGAGATTCGAGCTGCGACCGCGGCAGCTGCAAACGCGATGACGGCTCCGGCCAGCGCGAACAGGCCGCCCATTGCGGGCCCGGTCAAGAAGTCCCTCCAGAACGGACGGTCGATCACGAACGGAGGAAGCAGACTCCGACCTGCTACACCGAGCGAGCAGCCGAGAATCAGCACGGCGGCCGTGAAGACCCGTCGTCTCAAGTCCACGCTCCGTCCGTCGATTCCCAGCAGCGTACGTGGCGCGGAAGGTCGAGACCGGGTTATCCACAGGTCAGCATCGACTACGAGCGGGCGAGGAACGAGCCGATGCCGAATCGGGCGGTCACGCCGGGGCTGAAGAGGACCGAGTCGGGCTCGTGCTCGACGACACCCGGCAGGCCCGCCGCCGCACAGAGCTCGTCGCGCAACGAGGTGACGCGCGCCGGGTGCAGGACCCAGGGTTCGTGCTCGTTCGGCAACCACTGCGTCCGACCGAAGCGGCTCTGGAAGAGCCCCCACCGCGCCGTCAGGAACTGTGACAACTCGTCGTCGACGGCCGTCGCCCGGTCGACGTCGACGCCGAGCTGGAAGCCCGGACCTCGTGTCGTCGGCGACCCGGTGATCCGCCGCGACGCGTACTCCCAGCCGTCGTCCGTCGGCCGTTGCGCGGTCCGCGCCCACTGGTAGGGCAGGCCGAACATCGCGCGAGCCGCGAGGACCGCCGGCAGGCTCGACGCCTCCAGCGACCGGAACACGACGCCACGACGCCCCTCGGCATCGACCCCGTACAACCGGACGTTCACCTCGGTGAAGGAACCGCCGATGGGCGACGGCGGCAGTGGGCCGATTCTCGCGTCGCCCAGTTGGAAGGCGATGAGTCCGACCCAGGTGGAGCCGTCGAAGACGTCGGGGACCACCCCGGGCGGGAGCAGCGGCGCGACGGCGCTCGCCGGGACGCGCCAGTGGACGAACGCCAGGTCCCGCCATTCCTGCGCGGCGACGACCGGGCCGGACAGTGCCGGTGCGCTCGAGGCGATCGGCCGGGGCTCGCCGGTGGAGGTCGTCATGCCAGGTGCTCGTACTCGGGCAGGTCGATCTTGTCGGCCGGCGGGGAGAACAACTGCGCACCGACGAGCTTCGCCGGCTTCGACCCGGCCACACGGAGTGCGGTGCGGAAGGCCGCGACGCCGGCCTTCGACGTCGGATTGGCGAGCTGCGGCGTGCCCGGCGGCAGCGACTGGGCCTGCTCGACGTAGGGGCGCATGATGCGTTCGTACCCGCGGAAGGCGTCCCGGTGGTGCACGTGCGCGGCCAGCTCACCGGCCAGTACGTAGGCGCCGACGATCGACAGGCTCGTCCCCATGCCGCTGACGGGCGACGCGCACCAGGCCGCGTCACCGAGCAGTGCGACCCGCCCGGATGCCCAGCGGGGCGTCCTGACCTGGCCGATGGACTCGTAGTAGACGTCGTCGCTGTCGTCGAGGTGCTCGAGGATCCGGTTCGCCTGCCAGGGGAGTCCGACGAACCGGTTCCTGAGATGCCGTCGCTGCGCGTCGAGGTCGCGGCGCGCGGGGACGACGCCGTCGCCGCGGTCGGACGTGACCTCCGTCAACACCGCACGGGTGGTGCCGTGCCGGTCAGGTCGGAGCGTGACGCTGCGGCCGCCGACGCCCGAGTACCACTGCCACCACGGCACGTCGGCGTCGTCGCGAGGGATCGTGAGGTAGGTCATCTCGAGGCCGAGGGATCTGGTCACCGCCTCGCCGGGGAAGGCCAGCTCGCGGGTCGACGATCGGATGCCGTCCGCCGCGATCACGAGGTCGAACGCCTCGTCCTCGCCATGTGCGAAGGACACGAGGACCCGTTCGCCGTCGTCGTCGAGTCCGGTGATGTGGTCGCCGTACCGATAGGTGGTGGTGCCGTCTGTCGCGTCGATGAAGATGCGGGCCAGGTCACCGCGGAGGATCTCGACCTCGGCGGTCGCGCCGTCGGTCTCGGAGTCCGACACCGGGAACTCGGCGATCGTCTCACCGGCGTCACCGACGAACCGGGTGCCGCGCTCGCCGGTGGTCGCCTCGCGTGCCGCGTCCTCGAGGCCCGCGCGTCGCAGCACCTCGCGAGCAGCGCCCCGCACGTCGATGTTCTGGCCGCCGTCGCGGAACGCCGGCGCGCGCTCGACGACCGTCGTCTCCCAGCCGTAGCGGTTCAGCCAGAACGCCAGGCCGGGGCCGGCGATGCTGGCTCCGGAGATCAGGACGCGGGGAACGGTCATCGTGGTGCCACCTCTCGGGGAGCGTGGGACTGCCGCTCCGGTCGCCTCCATCATCGCGCTCGCCGATCCGAATCCCGCATGGTTGACAGCTCCGGCGGTGCAGGCGTCGCCCGCTTGTACGCTTGGGGCATGTCGAGGATCGAACGCAAGCGTCGCAAGCGGAGTGTGCGGGTCGATCGCGTCTACGACGGCGACGTCTACGTCCGGGTCAACTCCGTGGGATCCAGCGGGGATCGCTCCTTCATCCTCATCCCCGGCATCGGTGTCTCGTCCACCTACTTCGAGCGCCTCGCGCCGCACCTCAACGAGTTCGGGCCGGTGCACGCGCTCGACCTCCCCGGCTTCGGCGGGGTGCCGCACCCCTCGTCGACGCTCACGATCCGCGAGTACGCGGACCTCGTCGGTCGGGTCATCGACGAGCTCGATCTCAAGGACCCGATCATCGTCGGCCACTCGATGGGCAGTCAGGTGGTCAGCGACCTCGTCTCCCGGCGCCCCGAGTTGTCGACCCTCATCCTCATCGGGCCAGTCGTCGTGCCGGGCCAGCGCCGCGTGCTCACCCAGGCGGTCCGGTTCCTGCAGTCGAGTTGGCACGAACCGCTCACGGTGAAGGTCCTCGCCGTCAGCGCCTACGTCTTCTGCGGGTTCAAATGGTTCTCGCGGGTCCTGCCGGAGATGCTGACCTACCCGATCGAGGAGGCCCTGCCGAAGGTGCAGGCGCACACGCTCGTGATCCGCGGCGAGTACGACGCCGTCGCGCCGCGCGAGTGGGTGGAGCGGGTCGGTGAACTCCTGCCCTCCTCACGCCTCTGGGAGATTCCGGGTGCTGCGCACTCCGTCATGTACGCGCACGCCGAGGAGGTCGCGAAGCTCTGCGTCGACCACGCCAGACGCACGGTGGCGGACGGCGACGACGACCGACTCCGGGTCTACCCCGAGGACTCGGACGGGAGCGATGACAAGGAGCCGGAGGCGCCGCAGCCCGCGGCCATCATCCAGGCCGTCGGAGGTCGGATCGAGGAGACGATCGGGATCGTCACCGACGACGACGACCGCGTGGCCGAGGGGAAGTCGCAGGTGGCCGACGCGGTCGCCTCCATCGACCACGACTGAGCGCTCGCTGAGATGCGGCGGATCGTCGCTGAGCCTCGGGGCGGACGACGAACCGCCTCACCTCACTGCGTCGGCTCGCCGAACCAGCGCCGGAGGGCCGGCTCGAGCGGCTCCCGCCCGTCGGCCAGCCAGACCACGTGACCATCCGGGCGCAGGAGCACCGCCGTGGCCGCGAACTCCGGGGTCGTGGTGACGACCCGGTCGACGCGGTCCGCCCAACCGGACAGCCCGTGGGTCCCGGTCTGATCGAGCAGGAGCCCGCGACCCTCGTGGAGGAGAGCGAACAGACGCCCGCCGTCGGTCAGAGGGAGGTCACGGAGCCGTCGACCGAGCAGCGACCCGTCGTCCTCCGCTGCGACAGGACCTCCGACGTCGTACCGGATGCCGGTTGACGCGATCCGCTCGCCCAGGAAGCGGGCCACGTCGTCGAACCGCATCAGCTCCGAGAACAGCCGACGCACCGCCTGCGGGCCGGGGTCGGGGGACAGGAGGACGCTCTGCGCTCGGGTGAGCGTGAGGACGTCGTCGGCGACCGGGCGGCGCTCCGTCGCGTAGGTGTCGAGGAGGTCGGCCGGTGCCCAGCCGGCGAGCTCGGCGGCCAGCTTCCATCCGAGGTTGAACGCGTCCTGGATCCCGAGGTTGAGGCCCTGCCCGCCGAGGGGCGGGTGCACGTGGGCGGCGTCACCGGCGATGAGCACGCGGCCGACCCGGTAGCGCTCGGCGAGTCTCGTCGCATCGGTGAAGCGCGACAGCCAGCGCGGGGAGTGTGCGCCGAAGTCGGTCCCGGCGAAGCGCTCGAGCCGGGCCCGGAACTCCTCGATGGTGGGAGTCGCCAGGTGTTCGTCGGCGGGAGCGTCGGCGGGCGCCACCGCGCGGAAGAAGCCGTCGGACACCGGCCCGATGCCGAAGCCGCGGTGCGTCTTCCGGACCTCCTCGGCGATGGCGGCGACCTCGTCGGCCGGGAGGGCGACCTGGATCTCCCCGAGGATCCATTCGGTCTGCGCGGGCTCGCCGGGGAAGCCGATGCCGAGGATCTTTCGGACGGTACTCCGCCCGCCGTCGCACCCGACGAGCCACCGTGCCCGCAGGCGCTCACCGTCGTCCAGCTCGACGGTGACGCCGTCGTCGTCCTGTTCGAGGCCGACAAGTGCGCTCCCGCGACGCACTTCGGCGCCGAGCTCGACCGCGCGCTCGGTCAGCAGTCGATCGGTCACCGGCTGCGGGAGACCGAGGACGTAATCATGCGTGGTGTCGAGCGGCACGGGTCGCGGCGGGACGATGCCGGCGAAGTGACCGGTGGCGCCCGGGTACCGCGTGCCCTCGGCGAGGAACCGGTCGAGGATGCCGCGCTGGTCGAGGATCTCGATGCTCCGCGGGTGGAGGCCCAACGACCGCACGACAGGGCTCGGCTCGGCGTCCCGCTCGAGGACGAGGACGTCGGCGCCGTGGAGGCGGAGTTCGGCGGCCAGCATCATGCCGGTCGGGCCTCCACCGCTGATGATGACGTCGTGCATGAGGACCCCGTTCTCGTGGTCGGAGGCGACCCGGCCACCCATTCTGGAGGCCGGAGGGGGTCTTGCGGCAAGCCCCGGTGCCCGGCGTACTCTGGAACTGCAGCGGCAGTGAGATGCGGCGGATCGTCGCTCAGCCTCGGGCCGGGCGACGAACTGCCTCACCTCACCGTGTCGGCTCGCCTGGCCAGGATCGCCCCGTGTGGTCGCTGATCGAAGCTCGTCCTGGTGTGCGTCTCGATGACCTCGAAGCCCGCCCGGCGCACGTGCTCGGCCAGCTCCGTGATCGGCCAGCGATAGGCCGTCACGACAGCGTGGTCGAACGCTTCGACCGCCGGCCCCTCGAAGCAACCGATCAGGAGTTCACCTCCCGGCCGGAGCACGCGAGCGAACTCCGCGAGCGAGGCGTCGATGGTGTCGGGACGGTGGTGGATCAGTGAGTACCAGGCGAGGACGCCGCCCACCGAGCCGGTCTCCGCGTCGAGGGTGTCGAGGCTGCCGAGGTCGAACCGCGTCTCCGGGTGCTCGGCGCGCGCGTGCGCGATGAACTCGGGGACCAGATCGATGCCGCGGATGTCGAGCCCGCGCGCGGCGAGGTAGGCCGTCCAATGCCCCGGGCCGCAGCCGGCATCCAGCGCGGGACCGGCGACCCGGTCGGCCCAGGAGGTCACGAGCTGCCGGTCCGATGGGTGCACTGACGCCATCGTGCCCAGCAGCTTCGCGTACTCGGCGGACCGACGGGCGTAGGCGTCTCGGACGGTGCTCATGCTCTCACCGTACAGATGGGCCCGGGTCACGCCTGCAGTGAGTCGCCCCCGGTGGACGACTCACCCGGCGTGAGCCTGGCGAGCGCCGCCGCGACGAGGACGATGACGGCTGCCGCCGCGCTGATGCCGACGACCGCGGTGGGTGCACCGGTCGCTTGGATGAGGACGCCGGCGATCGCACTGCCCGCTGCCGCACCGATGTTGTGTCCCGCGTTCACCCAGGTCGTCGCGGCGTTCTGCTGGTACCGCCCACCGGCTGCGTGCGCGGCGACGTAGGAGACGATCATGATCGGCGAGAAGAACAGCCCGGCGACCGCGAGGACGACGCTGACGGCGAGGAAGCCGGTCACCGCGGCGATGAGCGATGCCGAGACGAGGAGCGCCCCCGCGAGTGCGACCAGCTGGCGGACGGCCGACCCCGGGACCGAGAGCGTTCCGTAGAGCAGCCCGCCGAGGGCGCTCCCGCCGGCGAAGAGCCCGAGGGCGATGCCCGCGGCGGCCGCACCACCGTGTTCCGCGAGCACGACCGGTACGGCGACACTGATGGTGCCCGAGACCGCCCCGGCGACCAGCACCGGCAGGAGTATGGCGATGAAGCGGGCGTCGAGCAGGAGTGACCGCCCACGGTCCTGCCGGGGGACGCTGCGATACTGCGGCGCCATGCTGCCGACGGTCGACGTGCTCACGAAGAGGAGTCCGCCGATGAGGACGAATCCGGCGGGCACGAGGAGCGCCGTCCCCGGGGTGATGACGGCGAGGGCCAACCCGGCCGCCGCGGGTCCCGCGAGGTAGAGGAGCTCCTCGATGACCGCATCCAGGCTGAGTGCCTTGCGCAGGAGTTCACCGTCGGGCGTGAGCCGACCCCAGGCGACACGCATCGTCGGGCCGAGAGGCGGAGCGAACGCGCCCGCCAGTCCCGCGAGCGTGATCAGGAGTGCTCCGGGAGCGGCGGTGAGCGACGCGACGGCCAGGCCCGCGATGGCGCCACCGAAGACGAGGATCAGGATGGCCAGGACGCGACGCGCGCCGTGGCGGTCGATGAACCAGGCCCGAAGCGGTGCGAGGAGGCTCGCCGTGGCGCCGTAGACGGCCACCGCGACACCCGCGAGGGCGATCGAACCCGTCGCCTCGGAGACCGCGTAGAGCAGAGGCAGCAGCACCAGCGCGTAGGCGGATCTGCCGACGAGAGCGGACCCGAAGGTCAACGGGACATGGGGAAGTGCGAGCACGTCGAGATAACGCGCTGTCCGGGTGGACGACATGAGAAGGACTCCAGTGAAACGGGCGCGCTCGACGGCGCGCGGGGTGATCAGGATCGGGACGACGAGCGTCGGGGACGACGCGCGGACCGATCAATCACGAACTGGAGACATGTCGGGCAGCCTCCCGGCAACGACGAGCGTCGCGCTGCCGTCCGCTACAGCGTCGTCAGGAACGCCCGGATGTCCTCCGCGAGGAGCTCGGGCTCCTCGTGCGGCGCGAAGTGGCCGCCTCGGGGCATCGTCGTGAACCGTCGCACGTCGTAGCTCCGCTCGGCCCAGCTGCGCGGTGGGCTCGCAAGGTCGTGCGGGAACAGCGCGACCGCGGTCGGCACGTCGACCCGGTCGACACGGGTCGTGATCCCGGTCGCGGACTCGTAGTACGGGCGGAGCGAGGTGCCGATCGCGTTCGTGAACCAGTAGACGGAGGCGAGTGTCGCGAGGTACTCGTCGCTGAACCGGGACGAGACGTCGCCGTCGCAATCGCTCCAGGCCCGATGCTTCTCGAGGATCCACGAGAGCAGGCCGACGGGGGAGTCGGACAGTGCGGGAGCGAGCGTGAGTGGACGCGTGTGGTGCTGATGCTCGTACGCACCCTCCTCGGCGTCCCAGGCCTCGACCCGGGCGAGATGCGCCCGCTCCTCCTCGGTGAGCGTCTCGGCGTCGACCTCGAGCGGCGCGGCGACCGCGAGGAGGTGGATGCCGGCGACCGCCTCGGGATGCGCCTGCGCGAGCCGAGAGGTGATCCCGGCCCCGAGGTCGCCTCCATGGGCGGCGTACCGGGCGAAGCCGAGGTGATCGTGCATGAGGGTGTGCCACAGCTCGTGGGTCTGATCGCCGAAGGTCGGCCGTTGCGGCGAGAACGGCAGTCCGGGCAGCGCGGGCACGATGACGGTGACGGCGCTCGCCGGGTCCCCGTCGAAGCGGGACGGTGTCGCGAGGCGCCTGGCGAGTCCGACCAGTTCGAGAGCGGTGCTCGGCCATCCGTTCGTGAGGACGACGGGGAGGCCGCCCGGGGCTTCGGCGTCGAACCGGAGGTAGGTGATGGTGGCCCCATCGATCTCGGCCCGGTGCCACGGCAGGGCGTTGATGTCCCGCTGCTGTGCTGCCCAGTCGAAGTCGTCCGCCCAGTAGGTGACGAGCCGTCGCAGCTCGTCCTGGTCGGTGCCGGCCTCCCAACCGGCGGTCGGCCAACGGTCAGGCCAGCGAGTGTCGTGGAGTCTGCGGCGGAGGTCGGCGAGGTCGTCGTCGCCGACGTCCATGACGGTCTGACCCGCTGGCGACCGGGTCACCTGGTAGTGGCGCTCGATGCCCGCGGTCGCGCGTCCCCACGCGCTGGACGCGACGCGGGCCTGGTGTGCTGCGAACGACCCGTCGTCTTCGAAGACCTCGGCGACGTCCCAGACGAGCGGGTCGTCCGTCGGCGTCACCTCGAACGACACGCACCCCGGTTCGGCTCGGGTGAGAGCGACATGCTCCGGCAGATGGGTCTCGACGATCGCCACGTCGGTCGGTGTCGCGCAGATCAACTGGCCGGTCAGGTGCACGGTGGTCATGGTCTCACCGTAGCGAGGGTCGGCCCTCCGGCTGCTTCGTCCCGAGCTCCGCGCCGCGTTTCCAGAGCCACTCGACGGGACCGAGTGCGAACCGCCGGAGCCAGAGGTGGGCGAAGCCGGTCACGAGCGCGGCGATGACGACGAACGCGGCGACGGTGACCGGGACACGCCACGGAGCGGTGAGTTCGGCGAGGCCGAAGCCCCACCCGTAGAAGATCGCGCCGCCGAGGAGGTTCTGCAGGAGATAGGCGCTCAGCGCGACCTTCCCGAGTTCGCGGAGACGCGAGGCCACCCAGCCGTCGGTGCCGAAGCGACGACAGAGCTCGACGGTGGCGCCGAGGATGCCGAGCGCCACGAGGGGCGCAGCCAGGTAGCGTTCGGCGAGGAGCCCCGCGGTGCCGCCCGCGATCCCCAGCAGCAGGTCGACCGGCAGCGCGCAGGCACCGATGATCATCAGGCGGCGTCGGAGTCGACCACCGGTCTCACCGAAGACCCCGGCCTGGAAGAGGTGTGCGCCGGCGAGGAACATCGCGAGCGTGAGGAATCCAATCAGCACGGGCTCCGCGCGGAAGACCCCCATGTTGTCGAGCCGAAAGACCGCCAGGCCGAGGAACGATTCAGTGGCGTAGGGGCTCGGTCCGGCGGGGAGAGGGAGGTCGCCCGAGACCGCCGGCGTCGTGGCGATGAACGCGACGATCGCGCTGATGAGAAGGACGTGCAGCGCGCCGAAGACGGCGATCATGGCGCGCTGGGCGCGGGGCCTCGTGAGCAGGAGCCAGGCGACGATGGCGCCGGTGACCGCGTAGCCCATGAGGACGTCGAACTCCGCGATGAGGACGTAGTTCACGGCACCGTCGATGAGCAGCAGGGTGGCGCGCCACAGGTAACGACCGGGCCAGCGTTGCTCGCGTCGGCGTGCGGTGGCGTGCTGGATCGCGAGTCCCGCGCCGAACATCAGGGTCAGGAGGGCGAGGAACTTGCCCTGCGTGAGTGCCATGAGGGCGAGCTGGATCGTGCCCGCCGCGGGGCCGGTCTCCGGGGTCACCGGTGCCGAGAGCATCCCGAGCAGACCCCAGGGGTGCGAGAACACCCAGATGTTGGTGCCGAGCGTGCCGAGGATGGCGAGTCCGCGGACCACGTCGAGTGCGGCGATGCGTCGGGAGGTCGGCGGCGCTGGCGGCAATACGCTCGTATTGGTCATGTGAAGACCGTACCCTGTCGAGTGGGCGATGGCGAAAGCGGAGGCGATGACCGAGCAGGACACGAACAGGGATCGGATCCTCGATGCACTGCTGCGGATCATGGCGTCGCGCGGAGCCGATGCGCTGACCATCCGCACGGTCGCGAGCGAGGCCGGTGTCTCCGTCGGCGCGGTCCAGCATCACTTCCCGACGAAGGACCGACTGGTCGTCGCGGCGATGACCGAGGTCAACGAGCGGTTCCGTCAGCGCGTGGCAGCGCGGCTCGGGGCTGTGAACTCCGAGGAGGAGCGACTTCGGATCTTCTGTCGTGAGATCGCCTGTATCGAGGGTGACGATCTGACCGATGGGATCGTCTGGGTCGCCTTCGCCGCGCGGGCGAGCACGGAGACCGAGGTGCGCGTGATACACGCCGCTGACTGGGCTCGCACCGAGGAGGTCCTCCTGCGGCTGCTCGTCGCCGCGTTCCCTGATGACGGCCTGGCCGCGGACGACGCGGCGCTCCTGCTCGCGGTGCTCGACGGCATCGCGGTCGCGCGAGCAGCGGAGCAGTCGGACCGGATGACGCCGGAGCGCGCCGAACGCCTGATCGACGCGACGCTGCGGGGCCTGGGGCGCGCGGGCTGAGCCACGCCGGTCCGGCTCAGTCGACGTCCAGGTCGAGCTCGACGAGATAGCCGACCAGCCGGGGCTCGACCTCGCCCGGTGGCGGCGGGTCCGTCGTCTGCGCCGCTCGGGCGGCCGCTTCCGCCGCCTGCGCCGCTGCGCGTGCCGCGGCCGCCGCTGCCTCTGCCCCTGCCTGGGCGTCGGGGTGATCGATCCCGCGCGTGAGTGGGATCCGCGGTGTCTCCTCGACGACGAGCGGTCCGGGGACGGTCTCGTGGTGGGTGACGTACGCGGAGGGTCGCATCGCCGCGATCATCGGGCTGTCCGGCGAGCCGAAGAAGCGAGCCGGGGTGGAAGAGACTCCGGGCGGCAGCGGTGGTCGCTTGGTGTGGATGAGGCGCGAGGGGATCGACACCCTCGACAGCTTCGCCAGCCTGCCCGTCAGGCGCTCCGGCGCGGGACTCTCCTCGTGGTGCATCTCGACACCGTCGATCTGCGCCGTGAGGTCCGCACCGATCGCCTCAATCAGCCAGGTCCGCTGTCCGTCGTCGACGGGCCAGACGGAGAGGGTCACCCGTTGGCCGGTTTCCAGCGGCCCGCCGCAACAGCCCCACTCCCAGGGGCTGAGCCAGAGCGTCCGCCGGGTCCTCCGTGCCGAATCCGTGGTGGCGGATCGGAGGCGCGAGACCAGCTCGATTGTGGGTGCGGTCAGGACGCGGAGGGCGATCGCGTCGCCGGGCATCGGTACATGGCCGAGCTCGCTGAGTCCCCAGCTGCGGTACATCGCTGCCGCGTCGCTCGCGCGCTCGTAGACGCCGATGAAGGTCTGTGTCTCCGTCCGGTCCTGCAGCAGCGCGGCCAGGCAGCCGCGGGCGACCCCACGTCCGCGCTGATCCTCCGCGACGGCGAGTTCGTGGACCACGACGGCGTCCTCCGGCCGCGCGAGCGCAGTCGCAGCCGTGCTGCTGGAGTCGGCCAGTTGCGCCAGGATGCCGAGCCAGGCCGGGTCGGCATCGAGGCCGTGGGCGAGCGCGAAGCCCACGACCCGGCCGTCGACCGTGGCGATGACGAGGCGTCCGCCGCGGTGCCCGAGATGCTCCGGGCCCCACTGCCGGATGGTCGCGAGGTCGATCGCGTCCTCGTTGTACGGCTCGGCGGTGAACGCCGCGACGAACAGCTGCGTGACCTCACCCCACACGCCGTCGGGTGCGGATCCGGTGAACGAGGTGTAGCCGACCGGGCTCATCATCCAGCCAGCATAGGGAAGTGCCGCGACCGGCTCAGTTCATTCGCCCATGTTTGGGCGAGCGGACATTGCGTCGCCCAAAGATGGGCGAATGAACCGAGGCCTAGAGCGTGTTGCCGAGCTTGAAGCCCTGGGCCTCGTCGCCCTTGCGGGTGTAGGAGAAGCCGTCGGCACCGATGGTGACCTCGAGCTCGGAGTCGTCGGTCCTGGAGACCACCGGCTTCGGCTCGCCGTCGAGGTCGAGGACGAGCGACGCGTCCGTGTACCAACTCGGCACGACGGCATTGCCCCACCAGTCGCGACGCTGGTTGTCGTGCACGTCCCACGTGACCACCGGGTTGTCGGGGTCGCCCGTGTAGTAGTCCTGGGTGTAGATCTCGATCCGGTGTCCGTCGGGGTCGCGGATGTACAGGTAGAACGCGTTCGAGACGCCGTGCCTGCCGGGGCCGCGCTCGATGACGTCCGACATCCGCAGCGCGCCGAGCTTGTCGCAGATCGCGATGATGTTGTGCTTCTCGTGCGTCGCGAACGCCACGTGGTGCATGCGCGGTCCGTCACCACCCGTCATCGCCGTGTCGTGCACGGTCGGCTTCCGCCGCATCCACGCCGCATACGTCGTCCCGGCCTCGTCCTGGATGTCCTCAGTGACGCGGAACCCGAGGTCCTCCATGTACGCGACCGCGCGCGGCACGTCGGGCGTCACCTGGTTGAAGTGGTCGAGCCGCACGAGCGCGCCTGGCGTGTACAGGTCGTAGCGCCACGCCAACCGCTCGACGTGCTCCACGTCGTAGAAGAACTCATAGGGGAACCCGAGCGGATCCTCGACGCGCACCGAGTCGCCGATGCCTTTCACATAGCCTTCGGCCCGACGCTCCACCCGGCACCCGAGCTCCGTGTAGAAGGCGACCGCGCGGTCGAGGTCCTCAGGACTCCGCACCCGGTAGCTGAACGCGGCGACCGCCGCCACCGGCCCCTGCCGCAGCACGAGGTTGTGGTGGATGAACTCCTCGAAGCTCCGCAGGTAGACGGTCGTCTCGTCCTCCTCCGTGACCACGAGGTCGAGGACGTCGACGTAGAACTTCCGGCTCGCGGCGAGATCCGTGACGACGATCTCCATGTACGCACAGCGGAGGATGTCCGGCGGGGTGGCGGCGGGCGTCGGGATGCGGTTCACCGGCACGGCGATCGGGTCGGCGGCGGTCACGACGGGCTCGGCCGACGACGGGGTGATGGGGTTCGACATGATCTGCGTCCTTGCTGATCTCGGTTGCTGGGTGGAAGTCGACCGGGAGCGGTCAGTGCGCGGCCTGCAGCGGCCCGCCGGTCCCGAAGCGTGGGGAGTGCGCCTGGTTCAGCGTGATGTGCACCGCCTGCTGGTCGGTGTAGAAGTCGATCGAGCGGTAGCCGCCCTCGTGCCCGAGCCCCGAGGCCTTCACCCCGCCGAACGGCGTGCGGAGGTCGCGCACGTTGTTCGAGTTCAGCCACACCATCCCGGCCTGCACGTTCTGCGAGAAGGTGTGGGCCCGCTTGAGGTCGTTCGTCCAGATGTAGGCGGCGAGCCCGTACTTCGTGTCGTTCGCGAGCGCGAGTGCCTCCTCGTCGGAGTCGAACGGGGTGATGGCGACGACCGGCCCGAAGATCTCCTCCTGGAAGATGCGGGCGGTCGGCGGTACGTCGGCGAAGACCGTCGGCGCGACGTAGTTGCCGGTCGGGAACCCCTCGGGGCGACCACCACCGGCGACGAGGCGGCCCTCGGTCTTGCCGATCTCGACGTAGCCCATGACCTTCTCGTAGTGCTCCGGGTGCACGAGCGCGCCGACCTCGGTGGCCGGGTCGTTCGGGTGCCCGACGACGATGTTGCGGGCCCGCTCGGCGTAGCGCTCGACGAAGTCGTCGTAGACACTCCGCTCGACGAGGATGCGGCTTCCGGCGGTGCAGCGCTCGCCGTTCAACGAGAACACCCCGAACACCGTCGCGTCGAGGGCGTCGTCGAGGTCGGCGTCGGCGAACACGACGGCCGGCGACTTGCCGCCCAGCTCCATCGAGAGCCCCTTCAGGAACGGCGCGGCGTTCGCGAAGATGAGCTGACCGGTGCTGCTCTCGCCGGTGAACGAGATGAGCGGCACGTCCGGGTGCTTCACGAGGGCGTCGCCGGCGTCCTCACCGAGCCCGTTCACGAGGTTGAACACCCCGTCGGGCACGCCGGCGTCGCGGAAGATGTCCGCCCACAGGCTCGCCGAGAGCGGGGTGAACTCCGCCGGCTTCAGGACGACCGTGTTCCCGGTCGCGAGGGCCGGAGCGAGCTTCCAGCTCTCGAGCATGAACGGCGTGTTCCACGGCGTGATGAGCCCCGCGACGCCGATGGGCTTGCGGTTGACGTAGTTGAGCTGCCGCCCGGGCACCTTGTAGGTGTCGTCGTGCTGGGCGACGATCAGGTCGGCGAAGAATCGGAAGTTCTCGGCGGCGCGCTTCGCCTGACCGAGCGCCTGCGTGATCGGCAGTCCGGTGTCGAAGCTCTCCAGCTCCGCGAGGCGGGCGTCCTGCGCCTCGACGGCGTCGGCGACCCGGTGCAGGATCCGGCTGCGCTCGCGGGGGAGGAGCCGCGGCCACGGACCCTCGTCGAAGGCCCGCTTCGCTGCGGCGACGGCGAGGTCGATGTCCGCCTGCTTGCCGGCGGCGGCCTGGACGTAGGTCTCGTTCGACACCGGATCGAGGACGTCGAAGGTGTCGCCGTCGACCGAGTCGACGAACGCGCCGTCGATGTAATGCCGGATACGGTCGGGCAACGCTGCCGGAACGTGCTGGGTCATGGGTGGTTCCTCCGGTCGGTGGTGGACGGCGGTGACGACGTCGGGCGGGCCGCGGTGGGCGGCTGGTGCTCCGCCTGGTACGCGAGCATGGCGTCGAGGGTCGCCGTGCGGTGGTCGCGGGCGGCGATCTCGATCTCGAGCGGCTGCGCGCCGGCGGCGATGAGTTCGAGGATGCCGTCGTGCTCGGCGACCGACTCCCGCGCGCGGCCGGGCACGAAGCTGAACGTGGAATCGCGGAGCGCGTTCAGCCGCCGCCAGCCGCGGTGGACGAGGTCGAGGACGTGCGGGTTCGGGCACTCCTCGAAGAGGACGGTGTGGAACTCCAGGTTCAGCGCCGTGAACGCGTGCGGGTCGAAGTCGTCGAGCGTGCGGCGCATCCGCTCGTTGATCTCGCGGGCGCGGGCCAGGTGGTCGTCGGTGAGGTAGGCGGCACTCATCGAGGTCGCCGCGCCCTCGACGAGGGCGAGCGTCTGCATCGTGAAGAGGTACTCGGTCTCGTGCAGCATCGCGACCTGCGCGCCGACGTTGCGCTCGAACGTCACGAGCCCCTCGGCCTCCAGCCGCCGGATCGCCTCGCGCACCGGGACGACGCTGATGTCGAGCTCGCCGGCGATCTGGCCGAGCACCAGCCGGTACCCGGGGACGAAGCGCCCCTCGTCGATCGCCTCGCGGATGAACCGGTAGGCGCGCTCGGACTTGCTGAGCGACGCCTCCTGCCCGGTCGTCGGGTGCGGTCCGCTCATTGTCCCTGCTCGCTCTCGTATCGTGCCCGCCACTCGGCGTTCAGCGGGAAGAGTCCGTCGACGGCGGCACCGCCACGGACCTGCTCGGCGATCCACGCGTCCTCCGCCTCCTGCACGACCGCCTCCGCGGCGACCTCGGCGGCGAGCGCCCGAGGGATCGCGATGACGCCGTCACCGTCCCCGACGATCACGTCGCCCGGCAGGACGGTCGCCCCACCGCAGGTGATCGCGACATCGGTCTCCCACGGCACATGGCGGCGCCCGAGGACGGACGGGTGCGGACCCTGCGAGAAGGTCGGCAGGTCGAACGCCGCGACCTGCTCGGCATCGCGGATGCCGCCGTCGGTGACGACCCCGGCCGATCCCCGTTGCTGCGCCCGAAGTGCGAGGACGTCGCCGACGGTGCCCGTGCCGCGCTCACCGCGTGCCTCGATCACGATGACCTCGCCGGACTCGACGGTGTCGAAGATGCGCTTCTGCGCGTTGAAGCCGTTCCCACGCTCGGCGAAGAGGTCGGGCCGGTAGGCGACGAAGCGGAGGGTGCGGGCCACGCCGACCATGCGCGTGCCCGGTCGTGAGGCGTGGACGCCCTCGATGAAGACCTCGGTGTACCCGCGGGCCCGCAGCTTGGCGCTCAGCGTCGCCGTCGAGACCGAGGCGAGCTGCTCGGCGACCGCGGGGTCGAGCGGTTCGGCGGGCGATGCAGCGGTGAGAGGCTCAGCCGGTGCAGGCAGACCCGCCGCCACAGCGTCCCCCCAGGCCTCGATCCGCTGATGGTCGTCGACGACCGGCTTCGCGCCGAACCCGCCGAAGGGCTCGGTGCCCTCGACGACCGTCGTCACGAGTCGACCGCTCGTCGGGGTGCCGGGTGCGGTCGGTGCGTCGACCTCGACCTCGACGACGTCGCCGGGCACGACGACGGAGGAGCCGGCGGGTGTGCCGGTGAGGATGACATCGCCGGGCTCGAGCGTCGAGAGCTGCGAGAGGTCGGCGATGAGCTGGGCGAAGGGGAAGAGCAGCGTGTCGCTCGTGTCGTCCTGGACCACGACGCCGTTGACCCAGGTGCGCACGCGGAGGGCGGCCGGATCGATCTGCTCGGCGGAGATGACGGACGGGCCGAGCGGCGTGTAGCCGTCGCCGCCCTTCGATCGCAGGTTCGACCCCTTGTCTGCGCTGCGGAGGTCGTAGAGCCCGAAGTCGTTCGCCGCGGTGACGCCCGAGACGTGCTGCCAGGCGTCCTCGACGCGGACGCGGCGGGCCGCGGACCCGATGATGATCGCGATCTCGCCCTCGAAGGCGAGCAGTTCCGCGCCGGCCGGGCGCTCGATGGTGCCGCCCGTGCTCGAGACGGAGGACCACGGCTTGAGGAAGTACGAGGGGTGCTCCGGCGTGCGGCCGCGCTGGGCCGCTCGCGACGGGTAGTTGAGGTGGACGGCGATGATCTTGCCGCCCCCGCTGTTCGGGAGGCCTTCGATGCCCTGGTGGCTGCTCATCACACGTCCTCGTTGTCGGTATCCAGAATCGTATACGATCCGGACACAGTGGGGAAGGGTCAGTACCCGTCGCTGCGGGTCGCGTCGCTCCGGCCGTCGATGAAGCGCTCGGCCAGCTGCTCGGATGCGCGGGCGAGGAGCGACACGTCCGCACCGACGAGGACGAAGGACGCCCCGCGGTCGAGGTAGTGCGCCGCCATGACGGGGTCGAAGGCGTTCACGCCGGCCGGCTTCCCCGCGGCGGCGGCGGCATCGAGCACCCGCTCGACAGCGCTGACCACGGTGGGGTGCCCCTGCTGGCCGAGCAGTCCGAGCGACGCCGAGAGGTCGGCCGGACCGACGAACACCGCGTCCACGCCGTCGACCGCGAGGATCTCGTCCGCCTGCTCGACGGCCTCCGCGGACTCGATCTGCACCGTGAGCGACACCGAATCGTTCGCCTGCGCGAGGTAGTCGTCGATCCGGTTCCAGCGGGAGGACCTCGCGAGCGCGCTGCCGACCCCGCGGACGCCCTGCGGCGGGTACCGCACGGCCTGTACGAGTGCCGCCGCCTGCTCGGCCGACGACACCATGGGCACGATGAGGTTCTGTGCCCCGAGGTCGAGCACCTGCTTGATGACGACCGCGTCGCCGAACGGCACCCGCACCAGTGGACACACCGGGAAGGCGGCCACCACCTGCAGCTGTAGCTGGATGCTCTCCAGGGTGTTCGCCGAGTGCTCGCCGTCGATGAGGAGCAGGTCGAGCCCGCTGCCCGCCGCGATCTCCGCCGCGATCGGGCTGCCAGACACCACCCACATTCCGATGAGGGGGCGATCCGCGGTGCGCAGGCGCTCGCCGAAGGTCGGCGGCAGGGTCATTCGAATCGGCATGTCACGGCTCCCAGTCCCTGGTATTCGGCGTGGACGGTGTCGCCCCGTTCGACCCACATCGGTCTCGTGAACGATCCCGACAGGATGACCTCCCCGGCGGCGAGACTCCCGCCGTGCTGGGCGAGCTTGCCGGCGAGCCACGCGACGCCGAGTGCCGGGTGTCCGAGGACGGCGCCGGCGACGCCCGAGTCCTCGATGGTCTGGTTGCGGTACAGCAGGGCCGAGACCCAGCGCGGGTCGATCGCGTCGGGGCGGACGGGCGTTCCGCCGAGCACCATGGCACCGAGCGCCGCGTTGTCGGCGATGGTGTCGACGATCGTGCGACCGTCGAGTTCGATGTGGGAGTTGAGGACCTCGAGCGCGGGGACGATGTGATCGGTCGCGTCGAGCACCTCGAAGATCGTGCAGTGCGGGCCCTGCAGTGGGCGGCCGAGGACGAAGGCCAGCTCGACCTCCACGCGGACGTTGGAGTAGGCGTCGAAGTCGAGCGTCGCGCCCGAGTCGAAGACCTGGTCGTCGAGGATGACCCCGTAGTCGGGTTCGGTGATCCCGGTGGCCTGCTGCATCGCCTTCGAGGTGAGGCCGATCTTGTGGCCGACGACGCGCTGACCGGCGGCGATGCGGCGTTCGGCCCAGAGCGCCTGCACGGCGTAGGAGTCCTCGATGGTCATGCCGGGGTGCCGGGCGGTGAGGAGGGGGATGACGCTCCGCTCCTCGTGCGCCGCCGCCAGCTCGTCGGCGATCGCCTGTCGTTCGTGATCCTGCATCGCGTCCCGTCCTCATCTGCGTCGACTGCGGCCTGCGATCACGATACGGTGCGTCGTCATCGACTGCCTCTTGCGCGGTGACCACGATTGTATACGATGTGGTGTACATTCTGGCGGTCCAATGACGGGCCGCGACGGACAAAGGGGTCTCGAGACAATGACAACCGCATCACTGGCGCGAGCGACGACGCCCGCGGAACTCCGGCGCGTGGCCTTCGCCACCGTCATCGGCACCACGGTCGAGTGGTACGACTTCTTCCTCTACGCGAGCGCCGCTGGACTCGTCTTCTCGCAGCTCTTCTTCCAGCCCGCCGGACCGCAGGCCGCGCTGCTGCTGTCGTTCGCGACGGTCGGCGTCAGCTTCCTGTTCCGGCCGCTCGGCGCGTTCGTCGCCGGGCACTTCGGCGACCGCATCGGCCGGAAGAAGATGCTCGTCATCACGCTCTTTCTCATGGGTGCTGCCACAACGCTCATCGGTCTGCTGCCGACGTACGACCAGATCGGGATCGTCGCCCCCGCCCTGCTCGTGCTCCTGCGTATCCTGCAGGGGCTGTCGACCGGCGGGGAGTGGGGTGGCGCCGTCCTCATGGCCGTCGAGCACGCCCCCACCGGTCGCCGCGGCCGGTTCGGTGCCTTCCCGCAGATCGGCGTCCCGATCGGACTGCTCCTCGCCTCCGGCATGCTCGCCCTCATGACGGGCGTGATCTCGCCCGGCGCGGCGTTCCTCGAGTGGGGCTGGCGGATCCCATTCCTGCTGAGCTTCGTCCTGATCATCGTCGGCTACGTCGTGCGCCGGAAGGTCGACGAGAGCCCGGTCTTCGTGGCGCTCGCCCGCAACAAGGAGCGTCGCCGGGTCCCGATCGTCGAGCTCTTCCGCCACCACTGGCTGCTCGTGCTGCTCGCGGCGCTCACCTTCGCCGGCAACAACGCCGCCGGCTACATGACCACGGGTGGCTACATCCAGAACTACGCGACGACGCCGCTCGCCGACGGTGGCCTGGTGGGCATGGAGCGGACGCCGGTGCTGCTCGCGGTGACGGGGTCGGCCATCGTCTGGCTCATCGTCACGTGGTTCGCGGGTTCACTCTCCGACCGGATCGGCCGACGCAACACCTACATCATCGGTTGGGTCGCGTTCCTGGCCACCGTCTTCGTGCTCTTCCCGCTCGTCAACACCGGTGACCCGAGGCTGTTGTTCCTCGGGCTCGCGCTGTTCACGATCGGCAACGGCTTCACCTACGGGCCACAGGCGGCGTACTTCGCCGAACTGTTCCCCGCGTCGATCCGGTACACGGGGGTGTCGGTCACCTACGCGATCGGGGCCATCCTCGGTGGCGCGTTCGCGCCGACGATCGCGACCTGGCTGGTGCAGGTCACGGGGTCGTCGACGAGTGTCGCGTTCTACATCGCCGGCATGATCGTGATCGCCTTCGCGGCGACCCTCCTCCTCCGTGACCGCACGGGTATCCCGCTCGGTGGCGAGGCGGAGGACGAGCAGAGCCGTGGTCAGGTCTACGGCGCGCGGAGGTAGCCGCGGTCAGACCGACGACGCGATGGTCGCGGCCCCCTCGATGAGGCGGGCCGCGATCTCGGTTTCGGGTCGGCTGCTGGAGACGTAGACGACCGCGAGGGCGGAGGCCGGCGAGCCGTGCACAGCGAGCGGGGCGGCGATGGCGCGGAGGCCGGTGATGACCTCGTCGTGGCTCGATGCCCAGCCCTGTTCGCGGACCACCGCCAGCTCGGCGCGGTGGTCATCGTCGAGGGCGTCCGGCCACTGGGACGCAGGCAGACGGGACGCGATCGCCTTGCCGGGAGCGCCGACGCCGACCGGGTGCCGGGTGCCGGGCCGCTGGGCGATCGACCCCATCGTGTGCCGTGGCTCGACACTGACGAGGGTGACGATCTCGTCGCCGTCCAGCACCGTGAGGAAGCATGTCATGCCGAGCTCGTTCGCGATCGCCGTCAGCTCCGGCAGGCCGGCGGCCTGCAGATCGTGGGAGACGCCGGCGGCGAGGGCTGCCAGGCGCGATCCGAGTGCGATCCGTCCCGTACCGTCGCGGACGACCAGGCGGTGGTCTTCGAGCGTGCGCAGCAGCCGGTAGGTGACGCTGCGGTGCAGACCGAGCGTCGCGCTCAGGGCGTCGATCGTGAGCGGGGTGCGCGCATCGGCCAGGACCTCGAGGATCCGGATGCCGCGCGAGAGCGTCTGGGAGTGGGCGCTGCTGGCATCGGTCACGCTCCGACCCTATCGACGAGCCCCTCGAGTTGCCCTGATCGGTGCGATTCTTCGTCGAAACCGTGCAGCGTCGGGCGACTCAGTCGTCGATCGGGTAGGCGACGAAGGCGAACCGTGAGCTGTCGGGTGCCCAGCTGTTCACGTTGAGGGTGCCCTGCCCGCCGAACAGCGGGTAGCGGCGGAGCGGGGTCGCCCAGTCGTCGGTCGAGACGAGCCGGACCTCGACGTCGAGGTCGGCGGGGTGTCCGATCGTGCCGGCGGGGAAGGCGATGTACGAGGCCAGGCGGGCGTCGGGGGAGAGGTGCGGGAACCAGTCGACGGTGTCGCTCACGACGAGTCGCTCGAGCTCGCCGCCGCCGTCGGGGATCCGTGCGAGCTGCGCATGGCCCGGGGCCGAGCCGAAGTGTTCCGTGTTGCAGAGCAGCCACCGGCCGTCGGGAGACCACTCCGGACCGTCGAGGTGGCCGTCGCCCGTGTCGAGGACGGTGACGGGGCCGCCGCCCTCGACCGCCGGAGCGATCGCGAGTCGACCGGGGTGCTCGAAACCTTCGAGCTCGACGTACGCGATCCGCGTGCCATCGGGCGAGACGCCGTGGAGGAAGTGCCACCGGTCGTCGTCAGCGGTGAGCTTCGTGACCGGCCCGCCGGAGAGCGCGCCGCGGTAGATGTGACCGTCCATCGCCGAGAGGAGGATGTGCTCGCCATCGGGGTCGAGGACGTGGTCGTTGTTCAGCTCGGGAAGGCCGTGGAACTCGATCGGCGTGAGCCCCGCGGTCGGGTCATCGACCGCGAGCGCCCAGAGCCGCCCGTTGCCGTTGAGGAGCAGCGTCCGGCCGTCGAGGGACCAGTTCGGTGCTTCGACGAGGAGCTCGTCGGTCTCGAAGAGGAGCACGGGCGCGTCATCGTGCGGCCCGCCGAGCAGGACGCTGGAACGCTGGCCGGGGGCGAGGGCGCGGAAGGTCATGCGCCCATCGTCCTCCAGTCCGTCGTGATCCGGGAGGATCGTTGCTCCCGGATCACGATCCGACGACTACTTGACGAGCGCGAACCCCGCGGTCCAGGAGATCTTCTCCGACGCCGCCAGCGCGAGCTGCAGGAAGCCGATCGCCTCGAGTTCGTGCGCGCGCTTCAGCGACCCGGCGTCGACGGCCTCGAGGCCACCGGCGGTCACGAGCTGCTGGAGTGCCGCCTTGGCGTCGGCGTCGTCCCCGGCGATGAGGACCGTGGTGGTCACATCGCCGACCTGCTTCGCGGCGAGGGTCGCGGCGAAGTTCGTGTTGAAGGCCTTGAGCACGTGGGACGTCGGGAGCTTCGCCTGCAGTTCCGCTGCAGCCGAGCTGCCGGCGGGGACGGTGAGGGCGTCGAAGGTCGAGAAGTCGAGGGGGTTGGTGATGTCGACGACGACCTTGCCCGCGAGCTGGTCGGCGTACTGCTCGACGATCGTCGCGAGGGCCGGGTAGGGGACCGCGAGGACGACGATGTCGCCGGTGATCGTGCCGGTCTCGGCCGACCCGAGGTGGTCGACGGAGGCGCCGCCTGCTGCGAGGACGCCGGCGATGGCGCTGCCCATGTTGCCGGTTCCGAAGATGGTGACGTTCGTCATGACGATGCTCCTTCTCGTGGCCGCCTGGTCACGGGTCAATTGGTTGTTGATACAACTAACGTAACACCGGTTAGTTGTAGGCGCAACTATTGCTACGCTGGAGACATGACCGACACGCGATGGCTGAGCGACGACGAGCAACGCTCCTGGGTGCGCTTCGCCGCGGTGCTCGAACTCCTGCCGGCTGCCCTCGACCTCCAGCTCACCCGGGACGAGCACCTGACGCACTTCGACTACTTCACGCTCGCGATGCTGTCCGAGACGCCGGACCGCACGCTGCGCACCTCGGCGCTCGCGGCACGGACGAACGCGACGCTGCCCCGCTTGTCGCGGGTGCTGACGCGCTTGGAGGAGGCCGGCTTCGTGGCGCGGACGCCGTGCCCGGAGGATCGACGGGCGACGAACGTGACGCTCACCGATGCGGGCTGGGACAAGGTCGTCCAGGCTGCGCCGGGCCAGGTCGAGCACGTGCGGTCGCTCGTGCTCGACGCACTGACGCCGGCGCAGATCGAGCAGCTCGGTGAGATCTCCGCCGCCCTCCTGACGAAGCTCGACCCCGACGGCCGGATGTTCGCCAGCGAGGCCTGATCTCCGTCACCTGGGGGATTCGCCGGGCTCGAGGGCTGCGTAGCGTGGGGCTCGACGTCGTGGACACCACCGAGCGCGACGCGGATCGGAGCGAATGATGACCGGATCGACGCAGCCCGAACCTGCACCACACGGGGACGAGGTGCCTCAGGACGGTCCCGCCTCGGCGGAGCCCGAATCGACGCCGCCGCCCACGTCGCTCAACGGTGGGACGACCTCCGTCTGGTACTTCGTCGGCGCCACGTTCCTCTTGGCCGGACCCCTGATCTTCGGTGTCGACGACTTCGGGTTCTTCCGGATCATCACCCTCGTCCTCGGGGCGGTCGTCATGGTCGCCGGGTTCGTCGTGCTGCGACGTGAGGGCGGCAAGCGGCCCTGAGGTCGCTGTCGCCGGGGCGCCTCGCCAACCGTTCAACCGGCGAGCCGTTCAGCCCGCGAGCCGGTCAGCCCGCGAGCCGTTCAGTCGGCGAGGAAGGCCCTGATGCCGTCGAGCAGGCGGTCGACGTCCTCGTCCGAGGTGTACGGGGCGACGCCGACGCGGAGGCCGCCGACGTCGTCGAGGCCCAGTGCCGCGAACGGCTCGACCGCGTAGAACGAGCCAGCCGGTGCGAGGACGTCGCGAGCGGCGAGGAACGCGGCCGCGTCGGCTGCACGCCTGCCCGGGAACGTCATGAACAGCGTCGCCGTGCGCTCGGCGGCTCGCGAGTGCAGCTCGACGAGCGGGCCGAGCTCTGTGAGAGCCTCCTCGATGCGGGTGCGTAGCGCGAGTTCTCGTTCGTGGACGGCTGCGGCGGAGGCCACGAGACGGTCGCGCCTCGTCGTGGCGTCACCGGGGTCGATCGACGCGAGCACGCCGATGGCCGCCGTCACGCCGGCCATGAGCTCGTAGGGCAGCGTGCCGAACTCGAAGCGCTCGGGCACCACGTTCGTCGACGGCAGCAGCTTGTCGGGGTGGATCGATTCGAGCAAGGCCGGCGACGCGGCGAGGACACCGCAGTGCGGCCCGAAGAACTTGTACGGCGAGCAGACGAAGAAGTCGGCGCCGAGGGCCTCGACGTCGACGACGTGGTGCGCTGTGTAGTGGACGCCGTCGATCCAGACGAGCGCGCCGACCGCGTGCGCCCGGTCGGCGATCGTCCGCACCGGCGGGATGGTGCCGAGGAGGTTCGACGCGGCGGTCACGGCGACGAGTCTCGTCCGCTCGGTGATGAGGTCGTCGAGGTCGGCGAGGTCGAGTTCGCCCGTCGCCGGGTCCAGATCGATCCAGCGCACGGTCGCACCCGCGCGGTCCGCAGCCTGCACCCACGGGCGGACGTTCGCGTCGTGGTCGAGTCGGGACAGGACGATCTCGTCGCCGGCGATCCAGCCGCGCGACAGGTGTCGGGAGAAGTCGTAGGTGAGCTGGGTCGCGCTGCGACCGTAGACGATGCCTCGTTCCTCTGCGGCGAGCAGGTCGGCGCACGCGGCACGGAAGGCGGTCACGGCGTCGTCCGCCCGACGCTCGGAGGCGACCGACGAGCCCCGGTTGGACAGCGGCCCGGTGAGGGTGTCGAGGATGGCCTGGCCGACGGCGAGCGGCGTCTGGGTGCCGCCGGGGCCGTCGAAGTGGGCGATGCCCGAGGCGAGGGAGGGGAACGCGGTGCGGAGGAGGGCGACGTCGAGGGTCATGCGTCCATCCTGCCGCGCCAGGAGCCTGAACGTGCGGACCAGGGGAGCGAGCGCGCCATCGCTTGATACAGTGCCTGTGTGTCCATGCTCATCGCTCCGCCCCGTGTCGGGCGTCTGGAGGTCGTCGGCGTCCGCAACGCCGGCCCGAGAGAGCAGCGCACCCGGTCGACCACCTCGCCCACCCGGTGAGGACGTCGGCCTCGTCCGTCGCGCTCGTCCGAGCGACGACGACGGGGCCGCGCACCCTGACGCACCCACCGCAGCGCACCGACGCGCGGAGGGTCTCTCCGCCGTCTCCACGACGGCCCAGCCGGAACCGGTGAACCCATGATCCCCCTGAACGAATCCCAGATCCGAGCCTCCTTCGTCAACGCGTCGCGCAAGGAGGTCAGTGACGTGAGCCTGCCCGTCGACTTCGACACGCTCGACTTCGAGGTGCGTGACTTCCTCGGGTGGCGCGACAAGAAGCTACCGCGACGCGCCTACGTGGTCACGATCGTCGACGGCGAACCCGTCGGCATCCTGCTCCGGCAGGCCGACGCGATGCCCCGCACCCGGCCGCAGTGCGCGTGGTGCCAGGACATCACGCTCAGCAACGACGTCGTGTTCTACAGCGCGAAGCGGGCCGGACAGGCCGGCAAGAACGGCGACACGGTCGGCACGCTCGTCTGCGCCGACTTCCAGTGCTCGGCCAACGTGCGGAAGCTGCCACCGCTCGCCTACGTCGGTTTCGACGCGGAGGCGGCCCGCCAGGAGCGCATCGCGACGCTCGGCGTCCGTGCCGCCTCCTTCGCCTCCTCGGTCCTGAACGGCGTCGGCTGACCCGCTGAGTCGCCCGGATCTGCGCGAGATCCGGCTGATTTTGTGCAGATTCGGGCGATTCAGGCGGACGGGGCGGTCAGGGACGAGGCTCGGACCTGCAGCTCGGGGAGGACCTGGGTGCGCTGCGTCGGGCGGCGACGGCCCTCCGACAGGCGGGCGACCATCGTCTCGACGGCCATGCGACCGATGTGTTGCTTCGGCGGGCGCAGCGCGGTGATGGGCGGTTCGCCGTTCTCCGCGACCTCGTCGTCGTAAGCGACGATGGCGAGGCCCTCGGGGATCCGCACGCCGCGGTCGAGGCAGTGGTGCTCCAGCAGAATCGCCTGCGGGTCGGCGTGCACGAACAGCGCGGTGGTCCCCGTGGCGAGGCACTCGTCGACGAGCGCACCCAGCCGGGCGTCCCTCGCGCCGTTCTCGACGTCGTCGATCTCGGCGTTCACCGTCAGGCCCGTGTCCAGCCCGAGGTCCGCGGACGCCCTGGCCCACCCGCGCCGCAGGTGGTCGGAGGTGGGGGAGTGCCGCGCCGCGGCGATGCCGATGCGACGGTGCCCCTGCTCGTACAGGTGGCGGACGGCGAGGACCGCGCCGAACTCGTGGTCCGTCGTCACCCACTCCAGTGAGCGCAGCGCGAGCGAAGACGGCGCGCGACGCTCGGCCAGGACGACCGGGATCGGCAGTGCGTCGAGCCAGGCGAGGAGGGCGTACCCGTCCTGGCCCGCGGTGTCGGGCACGGCGATGAGCCCGTGGATCCCACCCGTCTCGACGAGCGCGGCCATCTGCCGGCGCTGGTCGGCCGGATCGTAGGACGAGCCGCGGAGCACGAGCTGCGAGCGGCTGAGGGCGGCCGTGGCGCGGGCGCCGTTGACGATCTGCGGCCAGTAGTAGCTGAGCGACGGCACGACCATGCCGATGCGGTACCTGGCGGGGCCGGCGGCGTCGGCGGATCGCGCGACCGTCTGATCGAGGGAGCTCCGGGCGGTGGCGCCACCGTGGACCCGCGTGACGAGCCCGAGGTCGGCGAGCGCCGTGATGTCGCGTCGGATCGTCAGCTCCGTGACGCCGAGGATGACGGCGAGTTCGCGGACGACGACGGAACCGTTGCGTCGGACCTCGTCCATGATCCGTTCGCGGCGCTCGATGCCGAAGACCTGCGAGGGTCCGGCGCCGGCCGGTGCTCCCCGGTCGCCGTCGTCGCTCATCGTGCGGCCTCCACGGTGACGAGCAGACGATCCGCATCGGGACGCGGCAGCAGCCGCACGCGGGTGATCGTCTCGCCCCAGGACGACCGCATCATCGGGTCGTCGAGCCGGACGACCTCGATCGCGACCTCGGTCGCGTCATGCTGGAGCATCACGTCCCGGACGTCGGCGACCGGTCGACGGACGCGCAGACTCGCCTGATCGACCTCGGTCACGTCACCCCACAGCATGAGGGTGACGGCCGTGCCCGCCGGGTCGTCGAGGGTCCAGACGTCCTCGATCACGACCCGTGACGCCGTGCGGTCGAGCGTCGCGGTCCGGCGCCAGTGTTCGTGCTCCGCCAGCCCGTAGGCCGCGGCGAGGTCCATCGACCAGCTCGCCTGTGCGCCCTGGTCTCCGCCCCGGCGATCGCGCGCCGCGAACTCCGGTCCGTGCTGCTGCAGCAGACCGCGCGGTGCCGGGACGCTGTGCCAGTCGCTGCGCATGCACCAGATGTCGTAGCGGTCCGGGCCGAAGGTCCGCGCGTCGTAGGTGGGCCGCCCGGGATCGATGACCGCGGGGACGCCGTCGAGCGCGACGATCACGCTGCCGAGGTCGTTGTGGTTGTGGTTCTCGTCGTTGTGGCCACCCTTGAGGCTGACCGCGAGTCCGTCGGATCGCCCGTCGTGCTCACGGGCGAGACCCACGCCGATCGACGGCAGGTCGACCGATGCTGGCAGCGGCAACGTCGCGTTCCGGGCGTCCGCGACCGCCCACGCACGATCGAGGCAGACGCGGACGAGACGCCCGAGTCCGGCCCGGTCCGTGCCGACGGGCGCGCCGGGATCGCGATGGGCCGTGGCGTACGCGACGACGTCCGGCAGCTCGAGTCGCCGACCCCAGCGATGCAGCAGGTCGAACGGGAGCGAGCGGTCACCGCGTGCTCGGGCGTCCGCGACGTTCACGTACCAGTCGGCGGACAGCTGCATCCGCAGCGGGAAGCGCAGTGACTCGGGCAGCAGGTCGAGGTCGTCGAGCGCGAGGCGACCGCCGGCGAGACGATCGAGGGTCTCGACCGCCTCGAGGGCGCGAGCCGCCCCGTTCCACCAGTACTCCCAGCCCTCGTCGATCGCGCCGTCCCGAGGGAGGCCCGCCAGGTAGCGGTCGATGCCGCCGACCGCTCGGTCGATGACGAGCTCGGCGCGGTCGGGGCTGCAGAGCACAGCCGCCGCCGCGATCGTGTTGCCGAGGATCCAGGGGTTCCAGTTGTGGAGGACGACCGGCTCGCCGTCAGGGTCGACATCCAGGCCGAGCCAGTGCCAGTCGTCGCGGTCGAGGAACGGTCGGAACACCCGCTGCTCGGCCTCGGCTCGCAGCCGGTCGGTGAGGCCCGGGTAGCGCTCGTCGAGCTCGTCGCCGAGGACGGCGATCGCCCAGGCGACGGCCGCGACCGCCTCACCGGCGCCGAGGTCGAGGAACGGTTCGTCGAGCGACGGCGTGACCGTCCCGAACCGACTGAACGCGTCGTCGTGGGCCGCCCAGCACCAGGTCGTCTGCTCCGCGAGGAGCCACAGGCCGTCGGCGACCTCGGCGAGTGGGTCGTGCGGCGCCGGAACCGCGACACCGGCTGCGGACGCGGCGGCGAGGACCACGGAGCGGGAGAGGCGTGCGAGTCGGTCGCCGACCGCCGTCTCGTAGGAGATGCGCTCCCCGGCGAGCGGGTAGGCGCTGTACTGCGAGAAGAGCGGCTGCGGCCAGGGCGTCGCGGCACGGTCGTCCCGCGCTGCTTCGGTGGCGGCCTGCGCCACGAACGCGTCGAGCAGCCGTCGGTCGATCGAGCTCCAGTCGCCGTCCGGCACGATGGACCGCAGTGCGGTCGCTGGGCGCTGTGACCACGCCGTCACCAATGGGCCGTGCGACCGACGCAGCTCATCGGTGGCCGGTGTTGCGGGTGCGGTCTGCGAGGGTGGATTCACGACGTCTCCATGATCATCTTCGATCGAGCTTGTTCGTTTGTGATCGACTGTTTTGACTCCGATCGGATTGGAGTATTCACTACCTGACAACCGCATGCAACCGCGGCCCACTCGAAGGAGAGCACCAGATGTCGAACGCCGCGCGCCCCGCAGCCCTGGTCGCCATGTGGCCCGACGTGTTCTCGACGCTCTTCGACGACGCCCGCCTGGCCCGGCTCCACGAGCTGTGCGAGGTCCGCGACGACGAGACCACCGGCGACCTCGACGACCCGGCGCTCGCCGCACGGCTCGCGGAGGTCGAGGTGCTCATCACCTCGTGGGGCACCCCGCCGCTCACGGCGGAGCGGCTCGACCGCATGCCCCGGCTGCGCGCGGTCTTCCACTGCGCCGGCACGGTCCGCTCACTCGTGACCGACGCGGTCTGGGAGCGCGGCATCGTCGTCACCACGGCCGCCGAGGCGAACGCCATCCCGGTCGCCGAGTTCACCTTCGCCTCGATCGTGCTCGCCGGCAAGCGGGCACAGGTCTTCGCCCGCGACCCTCGGGCGCACCGTCGCGAGTGGCGCACGCTGCTCGAGACCACGAACCTGTCCAACCTCGGACGCCGCGTGGGCGTCGTCGGCTTCTCGCGCATCGGCCGTCGCGTCGTCGCCCTGCTCCAGCAGCTCGACGCGGTCGAGGTGCTCGTCGCCGACCCCTACGCCGACGCCACGGCCGTCACCGCGGCCGGAGCCCGCCTCGTCCCGCTCGACGAGCTCCTGCCGAACGTCGACGTGCTCTCGCTGCACGCCCCGGAGCTCCCGGAGACGAAGCGCATGATCGGGGCTGCTCAGCTCGCAGCGCTCCCGGACGGCGCCACGGTGATCAACACGGCCCGCGGGAGCCTGCTCGACACCGACGCCCTCGCAGCGGAGTGCGCGAGTGGACGCCTCGACGCGATCCTCGACGTCACCGACCCGGAACCGCTGCCCGTGCACTCGCCGCTGCTCGACCTCCCGAACGTCTCGATCACCCCGCACATCGCGGGCTCCCTGGGCCGGGAGACGCTGCGCATGACGGACGCGGCGCTCGACGACCTCGAGCGGTTCCTCAACGGCGAGGACCCGCGCGAAGCCGTCCGGGTCGCCGACCTGGGGGTGAGCGCCTGATGGTCGCGCTCCTGACCGCCCCGGTGTCGGAGACACTCGCCCTGGACCGCACCCTGTCACCGTCGACCGGCTGGACGCGCAGGCACTGGGAGGACCTCGCGGACCGGCTGCTCGGCGGTGCCGAACCCTTCACCTCGCCCGGTCGTGCCCGCATCCTGTTCCCGGGTGCGCCAGGCGGCTACGGCTCCGACATCGACGGACTGGAGGGGTTCGCGCGGACGTTCATGCTCGCCGCCTTCCGCATCGCCGGTGATCCTGCACGGACAGGCGACCTCGTCGAGCGCTACGCCGCCGGCCTCGCGTCGGGCACCGACCCGGACTCCCCGGAGCGGTGGCCGCGGCCGGACGAGGTCGACCAGGCCAAGGTCGAGGCCGCAGCCATCGCAATCGGACTCCACCTCACCCGTGCCGAACTGTGGGACCGTCTCGACGACCGGACCAAGCGCACGACGATCGACTGGCTCGCCACCGTCATCGGCCAGCCGTACCCGCCCATCAACTGGGTGTGGTTCCGCATCGTCGTCGAGGAGTTCCTGCGCACGGTCGGTGGCCCGTTCTCGGAGGCGGACCTCGAGGCGGACCTCGAGGAGGACCTCGCGATCGCGGACGGGTTCTTCCGTGAGGACGGTTGGTTCGCCGACGGCGGCACGCGCGCCTACGACCACTACACCGGGTGGGCGCTCCACCTCTACCCGGTGCTGTGGCGCACGATGCTCGCGCCGGGCCACCCGCATCAGGCTCGACTCGACCGTTACGACGCCCACCTCGACCGCTACCTGGAGGATGCCGTCGCACTCGTCGGCGCGAACGGTTCACCGCTCGTCCAGGGGCGGAGTCTCATCTACCGCTTCGCCGCCGCGGCGCCGTTCTGGGCCGGTGCGATGGCCGGATCGACCGCGCTCTCGCCGGGACTCGTCCGTCGGGCGGCCAGCGGAGTCGTGTCGCACTTCGACGCCGCCGGCGCCCCCGACGACCGCGGGATCCTGACGCTCGGCTGGCACCAGGAGTGGCGGCAGCTCGCACAGTCCTACTCCGGCCCCGGGTCGCCCTACTGGGCATCGAAGGGCATGCTCGGGCTCGCGCTCCCGGCCGACCATCCGGTGTGGACTGCGATCGAGGAACCACTGCCGATCGAGCGGGGCGACGTCCTCCGCACCATCGTCGCCCCGGGCTGGATCGTCAGCGGGACGACCGCCGACGGCATCGTCCGTGTCGTCAACCACGGGACGGACCATGCGAACGACGGCGTCGCCCAACGCGACGCCCCGCTGTACGCGCGTCTCGGCTATTCGACGGCGAACGCGCCCGTGCTCTCGGCCGATGCCCGCGACCCGTTCGACGGATCGGTCGTGCTCCTGGACGCCGAGGGCTCCCCGAGTCACCGTTCCGGCTTCTCCCGGGGTGGGCTGACGACGCTGCCGACCTCCGACGGGTCGTCCACCGGCTGGGCGACGTCGTCGGGCGTCGCACGCTGGATCGACGCCGACGTCGACGGTCCCGACCACGGGCACGGCCACGCGGCGGAGCGGACCCGCACCGGCGCGCGGATCGACCTCTGCTCGGCCGTCCGGGGCCCGTGGGAGGTGCGGTTCGTCCGCGTCGTCCCGGGCGCCGGCGACCAGGTTCCGCTCGGCGCACTGCGTGTCGGCGGGTGGACCGTCAGCGGTCGTGACCTGGCCGTCGCCACCGACCCGACCTCGGCGGTCGCCGTCACCGACGGTGTGCGTTCGGCCGTCGTCGCGTTCCCGAACGAGCGCGACCCGTTCCCGACCGGCGCGCTCCGGTCGGGCGTCCGCGACCTCGACGACGCCACCCCGCTCGGACCCCGCTCGGGCACGCCGTGGTGCGAGACCGACGCACCCGTCCGCCCGGACCACTGGCACGCGTTCGCGCTCCTCCTGGACGGCGCCACGCAGCCGGGCGTCGTCGCCCCGGCGATCGCGGGCGACGCCGGGTCCACCGGCCGCACCATCACTTGGCCGGACGGGGCGACGACCTCGCTCGACCTGCCCGCGTCGCACTGACGCCCACCGACCTCTCCATCCCGCAGCATCCCTGTTCCACCAGCACCGCCACCTGCACCGCCACCAGCACCGCCATCACCACCGACAGCACCACTACTCACCGAGGAGCATCCGCAATGAAGCGACCCATCCTGACCATCTCCGCGATCGCCGCAGTAGCCGGCCTCGCCCTCACCGGCTGCTCGGGTGCCGGCTCCGCCCAGCAGGACGAGGACGGACCCGTCACGCTCAGCGTCTCCGTCTGGAACTACGATCAGACGCCCGAGTTCAAGGCGCTCTTCGACGCCTTCGAGGCCGAGCACCCCGACATCACGATCGAGCCCGTCGACATCCTCGCCGACGACTACTCGGACAAGGTCACGACGATGCTCGCGGGCGGCGACAAGACCGACGTCCTCACCATGAAGAACGTGACCGACTACGCGCGCTACGCGAACCGTGGCCAGCTCGTCGATGTGGGCGACGTCGTCGACGACATCGGCGCGGACAAGCTCGCCGGGATCGAGCCGTTCGCCCTCGACGACACCTACTACGCGGCGCCGTACCGACAGGACTTCTGGCTGCTGTACTACAACAAGGCCATCTTCGACGCGGCCGGCATCGAGCACCCCGACAACCTCACCTGGGACGAGTACGCGGACATCGCGGCGAAGCTCACCTCGGGCGACGGCGACTCCAAGGTCTACGGCACGTACAACCACTACTGGCGCTCCGTCGTCCAGTCGATCGCCGCAGCCCAGACCGGCGGCGACCTGATCAGCGGCGACTACGGCTTCATGCAGGACCAGTACGACCTCACCCTCGACCTGCAGGAGCAGGGCTACGCGCTCGACTACGGCACGGCGAAGACCCAGCAGATCAGCTACCGCACCATGTTCGAGACCGGCAAGGCCGCGATGATGCCGATGGGCACCTGGTACATCGCAGGCATCGCGCAGTCGATCGAGACGGGCGCGACCGACGTCGACTGGGGTGTCGCGCAGATGCCGCAGCTCAAGGCCGGTGGGGAGACGGTGACCTTCGGCTCGCCGACCGCGTTCGCCGTCAACAAGAACTCCACGCACCAGGCCGCCGCGAAGACCTTCCTCGAGTTCGCCGCGAGCGAGGCCGGCGCGAAGGCCATCGCCGCGATCGGGGTCGTCCCCGCGTACCAGTCCGACGACGTCACCGCGGCGTTCACGGCCCTCCCGACCGACGACCTCTCGGTCAAGGCGTTCCAGGAGCCGAAGGACGTCGTCCTCGAGATGCCGGTGAGCGAGTACTCCTCCGACGTCAGCTCCATCCTCGACGAGGAGCACGACCTCATCATGGTCGGCGAGTCGGACGTCGACGACGCCATCACGAAGATGCAGGACCGCGTCAAGAACGACGTCCTCGTCGACTAGTCGCGATCGCGGGGCCGGCACGCTCGGCCCCGCGATCCCCGCGTCCGCCCGGCGCGTCCCCACCGACCCCGCACCACCGTCCTCGAAAGGCTCGTCATGGCGATCGCAGCCCCACCGCAACGCACCCGCTCCAGCAGCCGCGTCCGCAGGAATGCGCTCGTCGGCTGGAGCTTCATCCTGCCGAACTTCATCGGCTTCGCGCTCCTGACCCTCATCCCGATGTGCGCGGCGTTCGTCATCGCGTTCATGAAGTGGGACTCGTACTCGCCGCCCGAGTGGGTCGGGTTCGCCAACTTCGCCCGCATGATGCGTGACGAGTCCTTCTGGATCGCGCTCGGCAACACCGCCTACTACGCGGCCGGCCACATCCCGCTCACGATCCTCGCGTCGCTCGGCCTGGCACTGCTCCTCAACCGCAAGCTCCGCGGCCTCGGCTTCTTCCGCACCGCGATGTTCTTCCCGTACATCACCTCGCTCGTCGCCGTCGCCGTCGTGTGGAACATGCTCTTCAACCCCACCGCCGGCCCGATCAACCAGTTCCTCGAGCTCATCGGTGTCGCCGACCCGCCCGGCTGGACGACGAGCTCCGCGTGGGCGATGCCGGCCGTGATCATCACGAGCGTGTGGCGCGACATGGGCTACTACATGGTGCTCTACCTCGCGGGGCTCCAAGCGATCCCGCAGGAGTACTACGAGGCCGCCGAGGTCGACGGTGCGAACGCCTGGCAGCGGTTCTGGAACATCACGATCCCGTCGCTCCGTCCGACGACGTTCTTCGTCCTCATCATGGTGACGATCGCGAGCTTCAAGGTGTTCGACCTCATCGTCGTCATGACGGGAGGCGGGCCCGGCCGGTCCACGCTCGTCCTCTCGCAGCTCATCTACCGCGAGGGCATCACCGAGAACCGCTTCGGCTACTCCTCGGCGATCTCGCTCGTGCTGTTCGTCATCGTGCTCGTCTTCACCGTCGTCCAGTTCAAGCTGCAGCAGAGGAAGGAACGCTGATGTCGACCAGCGCCACCACGCGTGCCTCGTCCACGGTCCCGTCGTCGGCGGAGGTCGCGATCGCCGAGGTCACCGACGCCATCACCCCGCCCGTGCTCCCCGGGGCCGGAGGCAAGCGCACCCGGGTGCGCCGCCACGGTCCGATCTCGCCGCTGCGCCGCGTGCTCATCTACGTGATGCTCACCGTGCTGACCGCGATCATCTTCGTCCCGTTCTTCTGGATGGTCTCGTCGTCGCTCAAACAGAACAACGAGGTGTTCTCGATCCCCGTCCAGTGGATCCCCACCGAGTTCGTCTGGCAGAACTACGTCGACATCTGGACCCGCATCCCGATGCTGACCTACCTCAAGAACTCCCTGTTCCTGTCGGTCACGATCACGATCCTGCAGGTGCTCACCGGGAGCTTCGCCGCCTACGGCTTCTCGAAGATGCACTTCAAGGGACGTGACGTCCTGTTCGTGGCCTACATCGCGACGATCGCCGTGCCGTGGCAGGCCTACATGATCCCGCAGTACATCATGATGCAGAACGCCGGCCTCGTGAACACGCACCTCTCGATCATCCTGCTGCAGGCGTTCGGCGCCTTCGGCGTGTTCCTCATGCGGCAGTACTACCTGACCATCCCCGACGAACTGAGCGAGGCCGCCCGCATCGACGGCCTCAACGAGTACGCGATCTGGTGGCGGATCATCCTGCCGCTCACGAAGCCGGCGCTCGCGAGTCTCGCGCTGCTGACCTTCGTCTCCACCTGGAACGACTACATGGGTCCGTTCATCTACCTGACGAGCAACGACCTCTGGACCGTGCAGCTCGGTCTGCGCTCCTTCGTCGGGCAGTACGACGCCGAGTACGCGCTCATCATGGCCGGGTCCGTCGTCTCCGTCATCCCTATCGTGCTGATCTTCCTCCTCGGCCAGCGCTACTTCATCCAGGGCATCGCGACGAGCGGGATGAAGGGATGACCGCGGTGACCGAGCGGCGGGCGGACAGCCGTGCCGGCGGCGTGCGCGGACTGCTGCAGCCGCGCCGGGAGACCTTCGAGTCGGTGTTCGGCGTCGTGTGCCGATCCCTCATGGTCGGCGTCGGCGTCGGGATCGGCGCGCTCCCGCTGGCGGCCGCGATCGTCCTCGTCGCCGAGCCGCTCACGAGCTGGCCGTTCCTGCTACTGTGCTCGCTCCCGCTCGGCCCCGCCTTCGCCGCCGGCTGCTGGTCGTTCCAGCGGTCGCGCGACGCCGCCGATGCCGGGCCGCTGCGGGAGGTCGGGATCGGCCTCCTGCGGACGTGGCGACCGGCGCTCGCCGTGTGGTCGCTCGTGTGCGCGCTCACCTTCGTCGTCGTGATCGACATCGTCGCCGTGTGGGGGACGCCGTTCGCGATGCTGCTCGGGCCGCTGCTCGTCGTCGTGCTGCTGCTCGCGGTCGTCGCAGCCTTCGGCGTGTTCGCCGGGCTGGCGGCCGCTCCGGGCCTGCGGTTCCGGGCACAGCTGCTCGGCGGGCTCGTCCGGACCGTCCGTCGGCCAGGCACCTCGCTGCTCTCGCTTGTCCTCCTGGCCGCCTGGGCGGTCATCGTCCTCGCTCAACCGGTGCTCGGGCTCCTCGCCCTCGGCGGTTTCGTCCTCTACGCGGTCTGGAGCAACGCCGCGGCGGCGCTCGCCGACTGACCTCCCGGATTGTCCGACGCTCGGGCCCGTTGAGTGGTTGGATCGACGCATGGGCGAGCACAGAGGTCACGGGCACAGAGGTCAGCGGACACTCACCACCAGCGGATGGCGCGACTTCTGGGCGAAGGGCGGTATCGGCCGGGCATTCCTGCTGGCCATCGTCTACCTCGCCCTCTACCTCGGGGCCGGCTGGGTCGTCGGTCAGCTCTTCGGCTCGCAGATCGGCGAGGACCTCTTCGCGACCCCGCAGAGCGTGTTCTTCGGGCTCATGCTGCCGCTCATCATCGGCTCCGTCCTTCTGGCCGGCTTCGTGCTCTCGGTCGGCTGGTTCCGGGAGCTCTTCGCGAAGCAGCCGATCCGCGGACGCTGGTGGATGTGGGCTGCTCCGATCGTGATCCTCGCCGCAGTCGTCCTGCGGTTGCTCGGCATCGACTACGGGAGCTACGAGGGTTCCGTGGTCGTGGTCGCGATGCTGTCCGGCGTGTTCATCGGGTTCGCCGAGGAGATCCTGACCCGCGGTCTGGTCGTGAAGATGCTGCGCGACGCCGGAGGTTCGGAGTGGATCGTGATGGTGATCTCCTCGCTGGTCTTCGCGCTGCTGCACGCGTCCAACCTCCTGTCGGGCCAACCGGTCACGACCGTGCTCGTGACCGTCGTCTACACCTTCGGATTCGGCGTGTGCATGTACCTGACGCTCCGGGTGACCGGCAACCTCATCTGGCCGATCCTGATCCACGGACTCTACGACCCGACGCTCTTCCTCTCGACCGGTGGGATCGACCACGCGGGAGCCGCCGCCGGTCAGAGCGTGTTCCTGGCGATCGCCGGTCCGGCCAACCTGCTCATCATGCTCGTGGCCGTGATCGGCTTGATCGTCGTCCGTGGGCACGTGCAGGCCCACCCGGCCGACGACGTGCTGCGTCCGTAGCCGGCCGGCCCCTCCAGCGCAGTGGCCGAGTACGCTCGGACGGATGACCACCGCGCGGCAGTACCCGGCGACGATCGCCGCGCCGGTCGAGCACGAACTCGTGATCAAGAAGTCGCGCTTCCTCGGCCTGGCGCATCCGGTCGCCTCCCCGGAGGACGCCGAAGCGGTCATCGCGCGGGTGAAGAAGCAGACGTGGGACGCACGACACCACTGCGTCGCGATGGTCACCGGGCTGCTCGGCGACCAGGCCCGCTCGTCCGACGACGGTGAACCGTCCGGCACGGCGGGGATGCCGATCCTCGAGGTCATCCGGCGGCGCGAGCTGACCGACGTGGTCGTCGTCGTCACGCGGTACTTCGGCGGCGTCAAGCTCGGGGCGGGCGGGCTCGTCCGTGCGTACTCGTCCGCGGCCTCCGAGACGCTCGACCTCGCCGCGCTCGTGCGCCGTGAGACGCTGACCCGCGCGACCCTCGTCGTCCCGCACGCCGACGCCGGGCGGTACGACAACCTGCTGCGCGATTGGGCCGGTAGCCACGGCGCGACGCTCGGCGATCAGACCTACGGGGCGCGGGCGGAGCTGGAACTGTGGGTCCCGCCGGCGGAGCTGGAGCGGCTCCAGGCCGACGTGGCGTCGGCCTCCAACGGTTCGCTCGCCGTGGCCGTCGGGGAGGAACGCGTCGTCGACGTCCCGGCGCCTCGCTGAGCTGCCCGGATCTGCGCGGAATCAGCCGGATGCTGAGCAGATCCGCGCGACTCAGGGGAACGTGCGGTCCCGATAGGGTCGGGTCATGCACACCGACGTGACCCGCATCGACGGGCTTCCCGACCTCGCCTGGACCTCGACCCCCGGAATCGCATCGTTCGACGCCGATGCCGGAGCGCTCACCCTCACCTCCTCCGCCGGCGTCGACTGGAGCAACAGCTCGCTCGGTGGGCCGCGTGAGTTGCGTGCCACGGCGCTCGCCTTCGACGCACCCGACCACTTCACGCTCTCGGCACGGGTCGCGGTCGTGGGCGAGCGCAGCACCTTCGACGCCGGTGCCCTCGCACTCTGGATCGACGACGAGCACTGGGCCAAGCTCTGCTTCGAGCAGTCGCCGCAGGGGCAGGCGATGGTGGTGAGCGTCGTGACGAACACCTGGTCGGACGACGTGAACTCGACGCACGTCACGGCCGACCACGTGTGGATGCGCGTCAGTCGTCTCGGCGAGGCATGGGCGTTCCACAGCTCGACCGACGGTGTCACGTGGGACTTCGTCCGGGTCTTCCGTCTGCACAGCGACGCCCCGGTGCGCATCGGCTTCCTCTCGCAGGCGCCGCTCGGTCCACCCTGTGAGGCGCGGTTCGACGAGATCGCGTTCGGAGCAGCACCCCCGACGGACCTCCGCGACGGGAGCTAGTCGTCCTCGACCGGTGCGTCCGCGGATCCGGAGTTGACGTATCGGAACCTATCTTCCTATAGTGGCTCCATGGCACGCAGACGACCCGGCACGCTCTTCCCGCTCGAGCTCGACATCCTCGACGTCGGCACCGTCTTGCAGTCGACCGAGGGGAGCTTCTACGGGTTCGCCCTCGCCAAGCAGCTCGCCGAAGCCGGGGACGCCGCCCTCACCGCCCACGGGACGCTCTACAAAGCCTTGTCGCGAATGGCGGACGCCGGCCTGATCGAGGCGACCTGGGAGGACCCGGAGGTCGCGGAGGCGGAGGGTCGCCCCCGCCGGCGGCTGTACCGGATCACCGGTGAAGGCGCGACGGCCCGGGATCGGGAGCACGCGAGGATCGCCGGAGAGCAGGCCGCCGTGGCGAGGCCGGCGGGTGCGGCGTGGACGCAGGGGGCGATCGCGTGACCGCCATCCGGACGCCGGAGTACCGCACGGCCGCCCACCGGGTCCTGAACTGGTGCGGGTGGTACACCCGCGACCTCTCGCCCGACGTCGCCGGGGAGCGGCGCGACGAGATCGCATCCGACCTGCACGAGCACGCCGTCTGGGCCCAGGAGGCGGGCGTCACGCCGCAACGGCTCCGGCGTGACATCATGCTGCGGGCCATCCGTGGGATCCCGCACGACCTCTCGTGGCGCTCCGGGCAGTTGCGCGCGGGACGCGGCGTCGATCCGATGCCGCTCGGCATGCGGCGGGCCGGCGACGTCCTCGCAGCCCTCGTGGTCACGGGCGGCGTCCTGGTCACCGGAGCGGCACTGTTCCTCCTCGTCCGCATCCTCCGTGCGCTCGTCATCGGCGACGTCGTCGAGGTGCCGGCGGGTGTGGTCGGTGTGGCGATCGCCTCGGTCCTGGGCATGGTCGGGCTCGTGCTGTCGTTGCGGCGACGCAGTCGATGGCTCGGCGCGGGGCTCCTGGCGCCCGCAGCGGTCCTCATCGGCGTGCTCGCGGGCGACATCATGTACCGCGTCAGCGCGACCGGCGTGCTCATCGTGTCCCGCCTGAGCTCGCACGGGGCCGGGCTCGAACCGTGGTGGGTGATGAGCGTGGCGATCGGCGTGGGTGCGGCGCTCGGGTTCATCGGAGCCGCGGTGTGGTGGTGGCCGGGGGGTCGCCGAACGACGGAACGGGACGCAGCGGCGTCGATGCAGGGGGAGACGGTATGAGCGGGAACGAGATCCACGACGGGACGGACGCGGCGCAGGAGGCGGCACCCGTCCGCCGGAGTCCCGGAATGCTCCGTCGACGGATCGGGCTCGGCATCGCGATGAGCGGGGTGCTCGCGGTGGCAGCGGGCGGCGTGTTCATCGGGGTGTCGAACGCCCAGGCGGCCGCTGACGACGCTCGGTCCCTCGAAGCGGTCATCGAAGCCGCGGCCTCGCTCGACGAACTCCCGCCCGTCGAACCCGTGGTGCCCGCGGATCCCACAGCGACGCCGGGCGCTGGCGAACCCGTCTCGCCGGCGGCCGGCGTCGACTACTCGCAGACGCCGGAGGGCTGGTACGACGCGACCACCGACCCGGCGTCCATCGTGATCCCGCCGACCAACGATTGGGGTGAGGCGAACAACGGGATCTGGGAGGCACAGCAGCAGATCATCGCGAAGTGCATGGCTGATCAGGGATTCTGGTACGCGTGGACGAACAATCGTGCGCTGCTCGACCCAGAACGGCCAACGATGGTCCTCTCGGAGGACGGCCCGGCGGCCGAGTTGGCGGAGTACGGCGACACCCCGCTCGGCGACGCCTACGACTGGACTCGTGCAGGGTGCCACGGCTACGCCGTCCACGTCACCGGGATGGACGACGCCAACTGACGGAGCCGGCGTCCGACGCCGGTGCTAGCGTCGCCCGCATGAGAATCCTGTTGATCGGTGCGAGTGGACATGTCGGACGAGCGGCGCAGGACGCCCTCGCGGAACGTCACGAGGTGATCGCGGTGTCGCGCTCGACGGCGCCTGCCGTCGACACCACCGACGAGGCGTCGGTCGAGGCGCTGTTCGCCGAGGTGGGCGAGGTCGACGCGGTGATCGTCGCCGTCGGATCGGTCCCGTTCAAGCCCGTCGAGGAGTTGACGCGCGACGACTACCGTGCGGCCTTCCTCGGCAAGGTGCTCAGCCAACTCGACGTCGTGCGGATCGGGACCCCGTTCGTCCGCGACGGTGGCTCCTTCACGCTCACGACGGGCATCCTCGCCCGCGAGCCGATCGCGACGGGCGCTGCGGCCTCGATGGCCAACGGAGCGGTCGAGTCCTTCGTGATCGGTGCCGCCCCGGAACTCCCGCGCGGCATCCGCATCAACGCCGTCAGCCCCACGGTGCTGGCCGAGGCAACCGGGTACCACGACGCGTTCCCGGGCTTCCCGCCCGTCGCGTCCGACGTGGTCGGCCTCGCATTCGTCCGTGCCGTCGAGGGTGTCGGCACCGGTCGGGTACTCGCGCTCGACTGAGCCGTCCCGGCGCTCCCGAGGGGAGGCATGTCGTCGTCCGGCCGTCCGCCAGGCGACGATCCGCCTCCCCTCGGTCGCGCGCTCGACGCGGCCGACACCCCAGCGCTATGGTCGGCACATGACCCGCTTCCTGCTGAGCATCGCCGTCAGTCTGCTGTCCTCGGCGATCGGGCTGCTCGTCGCCGACTGGGTCGTGCCCGGCGTCCGTCTGTCGCTCGGCGGCTTCATCATCGCCGTCGTCGTCTTCACGATCGCGCAGGGCGTCCTCGGGCCGTTCATCCTCCGCCTCGCGCGGCGCTACGCTTCGGCGATCCTCGGCGATCCTCGGCGGCATCGGACTCGTGACGACGCTCGTGTCGCTCTTCGTCGCGTCGATCCTCCCCGGCGGCCTCCACATCCGCGGTGTCCTGGCCTGGGTGCTCGCACCGCTGGTGGTGTGGCTGGTCACGGCGCTCGGGAGCTGGATCCTCGGGTGGGCGCTCATCACGCGACGGTTCGGCGACCGGGATCGCGACCGGGGCCGCACGAGCTCGAAGCGGTAGGCGGCGGCGGAGCCCGGAGGGGATCAGCGGCTGGCAGCCAAGGCGGCTGCCAGCTCGACACGGCTCGCGACGCCGAGCTTCCGCAGGACGTTCGCGATGTGGAACTTGACGGTGTTCTCGCTGATGGTGAGGGTCTCGGCGATCGCCCGGTTCCGTGCTCCTCCGGCGGCTAGCTCGGCCACGCTCCATTCGCGCTCGGTCAGCGCGGCGGCCGAGTCTGCGCGGGTCTGCGTCGCGGGCGGCGGGTCGAGCGGCAGCGTCACGTGCAGCTCCGAGCCCCACCCGGGCGTCGCCTGGACATCGAGACGGCCGCGGAGTGCCGCGACGCGAGCGCCGAGCTGCTGCACGCTCGGGGTGTCGACGGTCAACTCGCCGGGGCCGTCGTCGCGGATGCCGATGAGCAGGTTGCTGCCGTCGCAGTCCCACTGCACCCGGACCCGCCCGACCGAGGACTGCTCGACGAGCGCGAGGACCGTGCCGCGGACGATCGCCCGTCCCGCATGCGCCACCTCGCCGGGCAGGGCCCGACCGTCGACGGGCGGCTCGATGAACTGGACCTCGGGGCCGCCGAAGCGGGCCAGCGGGCGGAGGTCCTCGCGGAGTCTGGCGAAGGCGCGCGCGACCGGTTCCTCGGCCAGTTGGCGGTCGCGGTCGGACACCGCCCGCAGCTCGACCATGGCGGCCGAGGCGATCTCGGTCACCGCTGCACGGGCGTCCTCCGCCGACGTCTGGCGCGACCGGGTGACGGCGAGGATCGACTCCAGCGTCGTCGCATGGGCGTCGGTGAGTTCCGCGATCGCGCCGGCCCGCTCGCTCGACGCGGCCCGCGAGTCGCGGAGGTAGTCGGGGGCTGCCGTCGCGACCTGCTGTCGGATACCGGCCGCGACGACCTCCCAGAGGGCGCCGACGAGGCGGTCGTCGATCGGTCCCTGCGGGTCGGTCAGGACGAGGAGGGCGCCGGTGTCGGCCAGCCAGGCCGCGATCGGACGTTCCGCTCCTGCGATCACCGCTGACGTCGGCCGGTCGGCGTGTGGTCCGGCATCAGCGGTCACCGTGGTGACCGGGCCGCGCGGGGTGCGCTGTCGGACCGCGTCGAGCTCGGCGATCGTGACGCCCTCGACGATCGCCGGGTCGCCGGCCTTCTTCCGGGGGCGGCCGGTGCAGTCCTCGGTGAAGATCACGAGCGCGGAATGGGCGACGACCGGCTCGAGGACCTCCCGGAACGCACCGGCGATGCGCAACAGCGAGCTGGATGCGACGGAGGCCAGGCCGTCGAGCAGCTCGACCGGGTAGGTGACAGCGCGTTCGATCATGTCCGCACCCTATCCCATCGGCCCATACCCACCCGTTCGGGTAGGTGGAACCGTTCGGGCGAGCAGCGGTGTACCTACCCGATCACGCCCAGGATGGAGGGATGTCGAACCCCTCCGTCCCTCCATCCACGTCGGCGACGCCTGCGACCTCGACGGTCCAGGGAGCGCTCATCGCGATCGACGCCGAGCTGCATCGCACCGTGTCGAGCCTGCTGGAGGCCGATCCGGCTCCCTTCGCCGGCGCACTCGACCGCCTGCGAACGGCGGACCGCGTGTTCGTGTCCGGTGCCGGTCGTTCCGGTCTCCCACTCCGGATGACCGCCATGCGCCTCATGCACCTCGGGCTCACCGTGCACGTCGTCGGCGAGACGACGACGCCCGCCATCACCTCGGGTGACGTCCTGCTCGTCGCCAGCGGCTCCGGTACGACGACGGGTGTGGTGCGTGCCGCGGACACGGCCGTCTCCGTCGGGGCCCAGGTGATCGCCATCACGACCGACCCCGGATCCCCGCTCGCCGAGCTGGCCGCCGAGACGATCGTCGTCCCCGCCGCGCAGAAGACCGACCACGGCGGCACGCGTTCCGTGCAGTACTCGGGGAGCCTCTTCGAGCAGGCGGTCATGCTGCTCGGCGACGCGTTCTTCCACGCGCTCTGGCAGTCCGCCGATGTCAGCGCGGAGGAGCTGTGGCCGCGCCACGCGAACCTCGAATAGTCGCCCCGATCCCTTCCTACGCGCCCGGCAGACGTCGGACGCATCCCATCACGACAGAAAGCAGCACCACATGAAGCTCCAGGTAGCCATGGACGTCCTCACCACCGAGGCAGCCCTCGAACTCGCCGGAAAGGTCGCGCCCTACGTCGACATCCTCGAGCTCGGCACGCCCCTCATCAAGAGCGAGGGCCTGCGTGCCGTCACCGCGGTCAAGGACGCCCACCCCGACAAGATCGTGTTCGCCGACCTCAAGACCATGGACGCCGGCGAGCTCGAAGCCGACATCGCCTTCTCCGCCGGTGCGGACATCGTCACCGTCCTCGGGACGGCCGGTGACAGCACCATCGTCGGCGCCGTGAAGGCCGCGAAGGCGCACGGGAAGTCCGTCGTCGTCGACCTCATCGGGGTTGCCGACAAGGTGCAGCGCGCGAAGGAGGTCACCGCTCTCGGTGCCGCATTCGTCGAGATGCACGCCGGTCTCGACGAGCAGGCGGAGGAAGGATTCACCTTCCAGACGCTCCTGTCCGACGGTGAAGCTGCCGCCGTGCCGTTCTCGGTCGCCGGTGGCGTGAACGTGTCGACGATCGCGTCGGTGCAGCAGGCGGGCGCGCAGGTCGCCGTCGCCGGCGGTGCGATCTACTCGGCCGACGACCCGGCGGCCTCCGCGGCAGCCCTCCGCGCGGCAATCGTCGCGTAACCCCGCTGGCCAACCCCGCACCCGTCGGGTTGGCCAGCGCGGTGCGCTGACGTGAGCGCGGTGCATCGGACGTGAGCGCGGGTCTCCAGAGACCCGCGCTCACGTGTCCGGGGCGCGCTCGGGTCAGCGCACCGCGCTGGCGCATCGGGTGGGTCGGCTGGGTGAAGCCCGAACATCGGACGGGATTCGGGGGGTGACGCGGCATACTGGGCGGGTCACCACGCGACGCTCGTCGGATGAGCGCGCGGCCGAGTACCCGGAGGATCCGCCGATGACGACCGATTCCAGCCCAGAGCAGCCCACCGCACAGACGACCTCGGGAGCCGTCCGCGGGACGCGCCGCGCCGACGGATCGGTCGCCTTCCTCGGCATCCCGTTCGCCGAGCCGCCGACCGGAGCGAGACGATTCCAGGCCCCCGAGCCCAAGGCCCCCTGGGACGGCCTCCTCGACGCGACCGCCTACGGCGCGACACCGCAGCGGAAGGCCATGGCCGAGATCACGACGATCCCGGAACCGTCGATCCCCGGCGACTCGACGCTCAACGTCAACGTCTTCACGCCCGACCCGACACCCGCCGCAGACAGTGCCGGTCTACCCGTCCTCGTCTGGATCCACGGCGGCGGCTTCATCGCCGGGTCGCCGGCGAGCCCCTGGTACGACGGCAGGGCATTCAACCGCGACGGCGTCGTCACGGTCTCGGTGTCCTACCGCCTCGGCTTCGACGGGTTCGGCTGGCTGCCCGACGCTCCCGCCAACCGCGGCGTCCTCGACTGGATCCTCGCGCTCGAGTGGGTGCGCGACAACATCGCGGCGTTCGGCGGCGACCCGCAGCGGGTCACGATCGCCGGCCAGTCCGCGGGCGGCGGGTCCGTCATGACCCTGCTCACGGTCCCGTCCGCGCAACACCTGTTCCAGCGGGCGATCTCCGTGTCCGGAGTCCCCGGCGACGTGCCGCTCGTCGAGGCTCAGGCCCTGACCGCGCGACTCGCCGAGCACCTCGGGGTGCCCGCGACCCTGGCCGGTTTCGCGAGCGTCCCGGAGGCGACGCTGATCGAGGCCCAGCGGTTCGAACTCGTCCCCGGCGGTGCGACCGACCCGGAGTCCGTACTCCGCGGGATGACGACGATGAACGGCCGCCTCGGCCTCGGCCCGGTCGTCGACGGCGAGCTGGTCGTCGACACCGTCGAAGCCGGCATGGCCGCGGGACGAGGCGCGGACAAGCCCTTGCTCGTCAGCGCGACCCGAGAGGAGTTCGCCGGGTTCTTCACCGGTCGACTCGACGACTTCGACGCCGTGGCGCCGACGCGAGCCCTGGAACTGATGGGCGTGCCGGAACCGCTCGCCGAGGCATACGTCGCGACCCAGCCCGGCGAACGCACGGGACTCGTCGCGGGGCGCTTCGTGAGCGACGTCATGTTCCGGGAACGCGTCATCCGCTGGCTGACGCTGCGGGACGACGCCGAGACCTGGGTCTCCGACTTCGTGTGGCGCTCGGCGGTGAGCGGGATCGCGGAGCACTGCCTCGACGTTCCGTTCATCTTCGACGTGCTCGACGACCCGGACGTCACCCGGGTGGCGGGCCCGCATGCGCCGCAAGAGCTCGCGGATCGGATCCACGGCGCGGTCGTGGCGTTCGTCCGAGACGGGTCGCCGGGCTGGTCGCGGTCCGACCGCGACGCCTCCGGGATCGAGGTGTTCGACGCGGCCGGGGCGCCGACGGTCGAGCCGTTCGCGAGTGCACGCGTGCTCGCAGCGGCGAAGCGACTCGCGGAAGCGGCGTCGACGACGTCATCGACACCGGTCTGACGGGCCCGGGCACTCTGCTCGTAGGACGAACCGGGCCGTTCTGCCAGGGGGTGTGGCTGTGAGGCGTCCCGCGTTACCGTCGGGACACGAGGAAAGGAAATCAGCATGAGCGACCCACGAGACGAGATGGACGACCCGATCGGCGACGCGCAGGAGGCGATCTCCCGAGCGCTGCCCGACAACGCGCCGGAGAGCGACGACCCGATGGCGGCGCCGACGGTCGACGACCCGGGCTCCGAGCCCGGTGACGGCGACCCCGCGGACCAGCCGGGGCTCCTCTAGCGGAGCTCGCCGGGGCGACCCGCAGCTCGGGAATCCCTGGTCAGCGCGGTGCTGCCGACCGAGCTGTACCGAATCGGTGCCAGCGCGGTGCGCTGGTCCGAGCCCCTGGGATCAGGCCTGACTGCGGCGCACGCGCGTGAGCGCGACCCTCCGGAGACCCGCGCTCACGCGCGTGGCCCGCGCTGGCGTCAGCGCACCGCGCTGGCGCAGGCCGAAACGCAGGAGGGTGGAGGCGTGCAACGCGGGGGCGCTCCGCGCGCGTAGCGGAACGACTTCCGGCGATGTCAACCCCCGCGACGGAATGGTCAGGCCCCCATACGGTGGACGGAGTTCTGCGAAAGGAGCTTCACCATGAACATCCTGCTCATCATCGTCATCGTCGTTGCCATCGTTCTCGCCATCACCGGTGGGTTCGTCCAGTCCCTCAACTTCCTGCTGTGGGTCGGCCTCGTGCTGCTCGCGATCGCGATCATCGCGTTCTTGATCAGGACGATCACGGGTCGCAAGGCCCTCTAACTCGAACTCGAGTTCACGAAGCGGTCGGTCCCTCCGGGGGCCGGCCGCTTCGCTGTGTCCGGGGTGGTGTGTCCGGGGCGCGATCCGAGTCCTACCGCAGGGACGGGTCGACGCTCGTCCGACGGAGCACCGCGTCGGCGAAGGCCCCGAACAACCGCTCCCCGGCCTCGCGCATCGGCCCCGCCACCGCGGCGACCTCGGACCGCAGCCGGTCGGCCGCCTCCTCCGCGGTCCCGGCGATGAACGGCAGATCGCGGAGCATGAGCGGTTCCGCGAGCCACCGGTCGAGCATCGGCGGGTCGACCTCGAGGTGGAACTGCGTCGCGAAGACCCGGTCGTCGATCCGGAACGCCTGGTTCGGCGTCGACGGCGACGATGCGAGGACCGTCGCGCCATATGGAGCCTCGACGACGTCGCCATGCCAGTGCAGCACCGGCAGTCGCTCGCCACGCATGCCGAGTTCGCTCTCGGTCAGGAGCTCGACGTCGCCGACACCCACTTCATGCGCGGCCGCCGAGTGAAGCGTGGCTCCGAGGGCCGTCGCGATGAGCTGATGCCCGAGACAGACCCCGAACACCGGGATGCCGAGCACCGCCGCATCGCGCACGAGCTGCGCTTCGAGCCCGAGACCCGGGTGCTCCTCCACGTCGAGCGCGCCCATCGGGCCGCCGAGGAGGACGAGCCCGTCGAACCCGGTGATCTCGCGCGCCGGCGGCAGCTCACGACGCTCGACGATGGTGTCGAGCGTCCAACCGATCCCCGACGCCGTCAGCACCTCCCCGAGCACCGCCGGTCGCTCCCAGGGGACGTGCTGCAGGATGAGGACGTGCGGTCTGGTCATCGGAGGCCTCCAGGTCGCTGGGGCGGCGCGACCCGTCTCCGCCGGGTCGCGGAGGTCGTCACCGTGCGAGCATCGTAGCGAATCCGGGCGTCGTCACCGGCCCGAGGCTTCGGGCTCCCGGCCGATACACTGTCACCGTGCTGCTCTCGGACCGTGACATCAAAGCCGAACTCGACGCCTCCCGCATCGCGCTCGACCCCTACTCGCCGGAGATGATCCAGCCGTCGTCCATCGACGTCCGCCTCGATCGTTTCTTCCGCCTCTTCGACAACCACAAGTACCCCTTCATCGATCCCGCGGAGGATCAGCCGGAGCTGACGCGCCTCATCGAGACGCTCCCGAACGAGCCGTTCATCCTGCACCCCGGCGAGTTCGTCCTGGGGTCCACGTACGAGCGGGTCTCCCTCCCGGACGACGTCGCCGCGCGCCTCGAGGGCAAGAGCTCGCTCGGTCGTCTCGGGCTGCTCACGCACTCCACCGCCGGTTTCATCGACCCGGGCTTCACGGGCCACGTCACCCTCGAGCTCAGCAACGTCGCGACGCTGCCGATCAAGCTCTGGCCGGGGATGAAGATCGGTCAGATGTGCTTCTTCCGGCTCACGTCACCGGCCGAGCGCCCGTACGGGTCGAGCGAGTACAGTTCCAGGTATCAGGGACAGCGTGGACCCACCGCCTCCCGTTCCTTCCAGAACTTCCACCGGACCGACGTCGGCGAGACGCAGCGCTGACGCAGGACTGAGGCGGGCGTCCCGACGACGGGCGAGCAGGTGGACCAGCAGAAAGGCCCCGCCATGAGCACGTCAGAGCGACCCGACTTCGCCCGCGCGATCACCGCCGACGGGCCGACGCCGCTCTACCCGCGTCGCATGGTCCGGTTCGGGCAGTTCGTCGGATCCTGGGACGTCCACTCGAAGCGCCTCGACGACGAGAGTGGCGAGTGGGTCGAGTCCGACTTCCGCTGGATCGTGTCGTACATCCTCGAGGGGCGCGCCGTGCAGGACGTCCAGCTCGTCGCGAACGACGCGGAACCGTCGGGCTGGGAGACGGTCAGCACGGCTCTCCGCGTCTACGACCGGTTGATGGGTGCCTGGCGCGTGAACTACGTCGAGCCGCGGCGCGGCGAGTTCTGCCAGCTCGTCGCGACGCCGCACCGCGCCGACGGCATCCGCCAGGACGGCACACGGAACGACGACAAGCTCATCCGGTGGAACTTCAGCGGCATCACCGAGGACTCGTACACCTGGGAGAGCTGGGTGTCCGACGACGAGGGCGCGACCTGGTGGCTGCAGGAGCACAACGAGGGTCGCCGCATCGCCTGAGCGGATCCGTCTCCACCCTCCACCGCGACACTCAGGGGTCGGTGCGCGCCAGGCGCTCCAGGAACGACGCCAGCTGCTCGCGCTCGGCCGTGGAGAAGCCGTCGAGGACACGCTCCTCGGCGGCGAGATGATCGGGCAGGGCCGCTTCGACGAGGCGCTTGCCGGCCGGGGTGAGGGCGACGACCGTCCCGCGACCGTCCTGCTCGCTCGGGCGGCGCGTCACGAGACCGCGCTCGACGAGCTTGTTCACGCGCTGGGCGATCGCACTCGACGTCACCATCGACCAATGGGCGAGGTCCTTCGGCGCGAGCTCGTGCGGTGAGCCGGCGCGGAGCAGGGTGGCGAGCACATCGAACGAGGCGCTGTCGAGACCGTGCTCGGCGAAGGTCGAGGAGAGGCGTGCGTCGACCGCCGTCGCTGCTCGCGACAGTCGTCCGATGACGGCCATGGGCGAGACGTCGAGATCGGGTCGCTCGGTCCGCCACTGGCCCAGGATGTCGTCGACGCGCGTGCTCATGCAGCCAGCGTAGCAATTCGCTTAGTGCTGAGCTATTATTGCTCAGTGCTTAGCAATCGACTCCATATCACCGCCCTCACCGCCATCGCCCCGATCAGCTGGGGGACGACCTACCTCGTCACGAGCGAACTGCTCCCGCCGGGACGACCGCTGCTGGCAGCCGTGCTCCGGGCGCTGCCTGCGGGCCTCCTGCTCCTCGCGATCACGCGAACCCTGCCGGTCGGTGGCTGGTGGTGGCGGTCGCTCGTGCTCGGCACGCTCAACATCGGTGCCTTCTTCGCGTTCCTCTTCCTCGCCGCCTACCGACTGCCCGGCGGGGTCGCCGCGACCATGGGGGCGATCGGGCCCGTGCTCGTCGCCGTGCTCGCGAGCCTGCTGGTGGGGGAGGCGTTGACCGTACGTCGCGTCGTCGCCGGGTTCGCCGGGGTGCTGGGCGTCGCCCTCATCGTGCTGCAGGCCGACGCGCGTCTCGACGCGGTCGGCGTCGTCGCCGCACTCGCGGGGGCGGTCTCGATGTCGCTCGGATCGGTGCTGAGCAAGCGGTGGGGGAGACCGGAGGTCGGCCGCCGGATCGGCGCACGCCGGCGCACGAGCCCGGACCTCGACCCGAACGCCGGCAGCGGCGCACCGGTCTCCGGCCTCGCGCTGACCGCCTGGCAGCTCGTCGCCGGCGGTCTCGTCCTCGTGCCGGTGCTGCTCCTCGTCGAGGGACTTCCGTCGGACGCGCCGGACGCAGCGGCGATCGGCGGGTACGGCTACCTCTCCCTCGTCGGCACGGCCCTCGCGTACGCCCTGTGGTTCCGTGGCATCGCAGCGCTGCCCGTCGGGTCCGTGTCGTTCCTCGGCCTCCTGAGTCCCGTCGTCGCCGTGCTGGCAGGCCTCGTGGTCCTCGGCGAGGCGCTGAGCCTCGGACAAGTGCTCGGGATCGCGGTCGTCGCCGGCTCCCTCATCCTGGTCTTCACCGCGAGGCGACCCCGGGCCATACTGAGCGCATGAGATTCAGCACCGTCATCGAACTCCAGGGCAACAACACCGGCATCCTCGTCCCCGACGCCGTCGTCGAGGGCCTGGATCGTGGCAAGCGCGTGCCCGTCGTCGTCACCGTCGGTGCGACCACGTACCGCAGCACCATCACCCCGATGGGCGGCCGGTACCTGATCGCGTTGAGCGCCGCCAACCGCGCCGCCGCCGGGGTCGCGGGAGGCGACGAGGTCGACGTGGACCTCGAGGTCGACGACGCACCGCGCGTGTTCCCGTTGCCGCCCGAGCTCGAGACGGCGCTCGCGGGAGACGAGCCGGCGCTCGCCGCCTACGGAGCCCTGTCGTTCAGCCGACAGCGCGCGCTGGCCGAGCCGGTCGCGTTGGCGAAGACGGATGCGACGCGCGACAAGCGGATCGCCGCGGCCGTCGAAGCGCTCCGCGGAGCCTGACCTCGCTCAGTCGCCTGAATCTGTTCGGAAACCGGCTCGATCCGCGCAGATCCGGGCGCCTCAGCGGGCCGCGGACTCCGCGAGCAGCGGCACGACGAGCGGCAGCTGGAGCGTCAGCCAGGGGCTGAACGCGAAGGGCGCCTGCTCGACGGACGCCAGGAGCGATTCGGGCTCGGCCCAGGCCCACTCCATGACCTCGTCGGGGTTCGGCTCGGGCGTCGCGTCCGTGTAGGCGACGTAGACCGGGCAGATCTCGTACTCGACCACGCCCGAGGCGTCGACGGCGCGATACCGGAAGTCGGGCAGCACCAGTTCCGGCGCGGAGATCGGCAGGCCCAGCTCGGCGCTCGCCCGACGCAGCACGGCGTCCACGCTGTCCTCGTCCGGGCCGGGGTGTCCGCAGAACGAGTTCGTCCAGACGCCCGGCCACGTGAGCTTCGAGAGCGCGCGCCGGGTCACGAGGATGCGTCCGTCGGGCCCGATGACGTGGCAGGAGAACGCGAGGTGGAGTGGCGTCTCCAGCGTGTGGACGGTCGCCTTCGGCGTGGTGCCGATGCGGGTGCCGTCCTCGGCGAGCAGGACGACGAGTTCTTCGGGTACCGACATACGTCCATTCTCCCCGACGATCGGGGCGAACGCGAATGGACAGCTAGCGTACTAATCTCACCGCTCCGTGAAGTAGCCTCGTGATATGGAGACCCACCACGTCGTCGACGTGCCCTATCGACAACAGCATCAGGTCGAGGATGCCCTCGAGCGTTTCCTCGAACTGGCGAAGACGCAGGCGGTGTCGTTCGGCGGCGCCGGCTACCTGCGGCTCTGGGAGACCATCGAACGTAGCATGGCCGGCGGCAAGCGGTTCCGTCCTCGGATGGTCATGACGGCGTACGAGGCGCTGGGTGGCGAGGACATCGTCGCGGCCGCCCACGTCGCCGCCGCCTACGAGCTCCTGCACACCGCGCTGATCGTCCACGATGACGTGATCGACCGCGACTTCGTCCGGCGCGGCAGCCCCAACGTCTCCGGCAGCTACCGCGACATCGCGCAGACCGCGGGCATCCCGCTGCCGCTCGCTGAGCACCGCGGCATGTCCGTCGCCGTCATCGCGGGCGACCTCGCCCTGTCCGCGTCCTACCGTCTGATCGACCGCGCCGGGAGCGCCGACTCGGTCCGCACCCGCCTGCGCGAGATCCTCGACGACGCCATCTCCGCTTCGGCAGCCGGTGAGCTCGCCGACGTCGACTTCACGGTCGGCGGCGTCGTCCCGACGGTCGACGACATCATCCGCATGGAGCGCCTGAAGACCGCCTACTACTCGTTCGAGGCGCCACTGCAGTCGGGCGGCGTCCTGGCCGGTGCTCCGGAGGCGACGATCGACGCGCTCGGGGCCTTCGGACAGCAGATCGGCATCGCCTACCAGATCATCGACGACGTCCTCGGCGTCTTCGGCGACTCGAAGACGACCGGCAAGACGACGATCGGCGACCTCCGCGAGGGCAAGTTGACGGTCATGGTGGCGTTCGCAGCGGAGCAGCCCGAGTGGCACGCCGTCGAGCACCTCTTCGGCGACCCGGACCTCGACGAGGAGGGTGCCGCCGTCCTGCGCGACGTCCTCACGACGACGGGCGCCCGCCAGCACGCGACCCTGCTCGCCGGTGACTACGCCAACCGCGCCTGGGAGCAGCTGGCCTCGCCGAGCATCCCGGCGCAGCTCCGCGACGAGCTCCGCCCCATCGTCGCCACCGTGCTCGAGCGGTCGCGATGACCGCAGCAGGGGACGGGATCGGGCGACCGGCCGACGACGCCTCGGCGGTCGGCGACGCACGACAGCTCTACGACCGGGTAGCCCAGGAGACCGCGAGCATCGTCATCCGTCGGTACTCCACGTCCTTCGGACTGGCGGCCAGGCTGCTGGGTGGCGACATCCGCCAGGACGTCGAGAACGTGTACGCGCTCGTGCGCATCGCCGACGAGATCGTCGACGGCGTGGCCGCGGCAGCCGGGCTCGACCCCGAGCGGGTCCTCCGCATGCTCGACGCCCTCGAGCAGGACACCGAGGACGCGATGGAGACGGGGTACAGCAGCAACCTCGTCGTCCACGCCTTCGCCATCTCGGCGCGGTCCGCGGGCATCGAGACCGACCTCACCCGTCCGTTCTTCGCGTCCATGCGCGCGGACCTCTCGCGCACCGTCCACACCCCGGAGACGTTCCGCGACTACGTGTACGGCTCCGCCGAGGTCGTCGGGCTCATGTGTCTGCGGATCTTCCTGCGCGGCCACGACGTCGACGACGCCCAGCGCGCCGCGTTCGTCGTCGGCGCCAGGAGTCTCGGTGCCGCCTTCCAGAAGGTCAACTTCCTCCGCGACCTCTCGGCCGACCACGACGAGCTCGGGCGCAGCTACTTCCCCGGGGTCGCCGTCGACGAGCTCACCGAGGCGCAGAAGCACAGCCTGCTCGACGACATCGAAGCCGATCTCGACCGCTCGGCAGCGGTCCTCGGGCAGCTTCCGAAGTCGAGCCGTCGCGCGGTCGCCCTCGCCCAGGAGCTCTTCTCGGAACTCGCCCGACGCATCCGGACGACGCCGGCCTCGGCGCTCGTCCGCACGCGTGTCCGGGTGCCCGACCCGGTCAAGCTCCGCATCGCCGCCGGCGCGCTCGCCGGTCGCACACCGGCCACGACCGGCACCACCGCCTCCATCCCGACGATCGACGAGAGTTCGCAGTCATGACCACCTCCCACAGCCGGACCGTCGTCATCGGCGGCGGCATCAGCGGTCTCGCCACCGCAGCCCTCCTCGCCCGCGACGGCCAGCGGGTCACGCTGCTCGAACGACGCGAGGTGCTCGGCGGCCGCGCCGGCACCTGGGAGCAGGACGGCTTCACCTTCGACACCGGCCCGAGCTGGTACCTCATGCCGGAGGTCTTCGACCACTTCTACCGGCTCCTCGGCACCTCCGCGGCAGAGCAGCTCGACCTCGGACGACTCGACCCGGCCTACCGCGTCTACTCGGAGGGCCGCGGCGGGCACCTCGACCTCGCCGCCGACCGGGCCGGCAACCTCGCCCTGTTCGAGTCGGTCGAGCCCGGTGCCGGCGCGAAGATGGACGAGTACCTCCGCAGCGCGAAGGAGACGTACGAGATCGCCATCCGGAGCTTCCTGTACACGACGTTCGAGTCGTACCGGACGCTCGCGAGCCGTGAGGTCCTCGCCCGGATGCCGAAGCTCGCGAAGCTCCTCACGGAGGACCTCGACACCCTGGCCGCACGCACCGTCTCCGACGTCCGGTTGCGGCAGATCCTCGGCTACCCGGCTGTGTTCCTCGGCTCCTCGCCCTTCGAGGCGCCGAGCATGTACCACCTCATGAGCTACCTCGACCTCGAGGACGGCGTGCTCTACCCGCAGGGCGGCTTCTCGCGGATCATCGAGACGATCGCCGAGCTCGCCCGCGCCGAGGGTGTGGAGATCATCACGGGCGCCGAGGTCACCGGCATCACCACGATGCCCGCCGGCCGCCGCGCCAGGGTCGACGGCGTCAACTACCTCGACGCAGACGGTCGTCGGCAGCTGCTCCGCGCCGACCGGGTCGTGTCCGCCGCCGACCTGCACCACACCGAGACGACGCTGCTTCCCCGCGAACTCCAGACCTACCCGGCCGAGTACTGGGAGAAGCGCACCGCCGGTCCCGGAGCCGTGCTCGTCATGCTCGGCGTCCGCGGTGAGCTGCCGGAACTGCTGCACCACAGCCTGTTCTTCACGGCCGACTGGCGCGACAACTTCGGCCGCATCTTCGGTGAGGAGACGAGCGTGCCCGACCCCGCGTCGCTGTACGTCTGCCGCCCGAGCGCGACCGATGCCGGCGTCGCACCCGACGGCCACGAGAACCTGTTCATCCTGGTGCCGGTCCCGGCCGATCCGTCCATCGGTGGCGGGGGAGACGCCCGGGTCGCGGAGATCGGTGACGCCGCCATCGCGCAGATCGCCGAGTGGGCCGGTGTCCCCGACCTCGCCGAGCGCATCGTGGTGCGTCGCGACGTCGGACCAGCCGACTTCGTGACCGACCTCAACGTCTGGAAGGGCACCGCCCTCGGGCCGGCGCACATCCTCTCGCAGAGCGCGATGTTCCGGAGCGGCAACGTCAGCAAGAAGGTCGACGGCCTGTTCTACACGGGTGGCTCGACCATCCCGGGCATCGGCCTGCCGATGTGCCTCATCAGCGCGGAGCTCGTCGTGAAGCGCATGCGCGGCGACATCACCACCGGCCCGATGGCGGAGCCGTTGCGCGCGCGCGCCGAGGCGACCGGCTGATGGGTCTGCTGTACCTGTTGGCGCTGCTCGTCTCGATCACCGGGATGGTCACGCTCGACCGGCGGTTCCGGCTGTTCTTCTGGGCCGACCGACGGCGGGCCGCGATCATCCTGCCGATCGGCGTCGTGTTCTTCCTCGTGTGGGACCTGCTCGGTATCGGCACCGGTATCTTCTTCCGCGGTGAGACCTCCTTCATGACCGGGCTGCAGGTCGCGCCCGAGCTGCCGATCGAGGAGGTCTTCTTCCTGACGCTGCTCTGCTACCTCACGATGAACCTGTTCGGCGCGGCGCGACACACGCTCGGCCGGGTGTCCCGCCGGACGACCGGCGCCGCCGAGGTGAGCGGACGATGACCTACTGGGCCCTCAACGCATCGTTCCTCGCCGTCGTGGCGGTCGTCGCGCTGCTCGCGGTCGTGCGGCTCGATCGACGTCGTGCAAGCGGACCGCGATCCACCGGTCTAACGGCGGGCACCTGGCTGCTCGCGGTGGGCGGTGGGCTCGTCGTCCTCCTGCTCATGACCGCGCTGTTCGACAACATCATGATCGGCATCGGGCTCGTCGGCTACGACCCGGCACTCATCTCCGGCGCCTTCATCGGCATCGCACCGCTCGAGGACTTCGCCTACGCCATCGCCGCGGCCGTCCTGCTCCCGTCGCTCTGGGTGCTCCTCGAGCGCCGAACCCCAGCTCCCGTCTCCCCATCCCCGTCCCAGGAGGACCCGGCATGAACCGACTCGGCCAGCTCGTGCTGTCCTCCCGACCGCTGTCGTGGATCAACACCGCGTACCCGTTCGCAGCGGCGTACCTGCTGACCACGCGCGAGCTCGACCTCACCTTCTGGCTCGGGACGCTGTACTTCCTCATCCCGTACAACCTCGCGATGTACGGCATCAACGACGTCTTCGACTACGAGTCCGACCTGCGGAACCCGCGCAAGGGCGGCGTCGAGGGCGCGGTCCTGGACCGCCGGATGCACCGGTTGACGATCTTCGCGGCGATCGTGACGAACGTCCCGTTCCTCGTCTACCTCGTCGTCATCGGGTCGCCGCTGTCGTGGCTCGTCCTCGCGATCAGCGTGTTCGCGCTCATCGCGTACAGCGCACCCGGCCTGCGGTTCAAGGAGCGGCCGTTCATCGACTCGCTCACCTCGAGCACGCACTTCGTGAGCCCGGCGGTCTACGGCCTCGTCCTTGCCGGTGCGGTCTTCACCCCCGCGCTCTGGGCGCTGCTCGTCGGTTACTTCCTCTGGGGGATCGCCAGCCACGCCTTCGGTGCGGTGCAGGACATCATCGCCGACCGGGAGGGCGGGATCGGCTCGATCGCGACGGTCATCGGTGCGGCGGCGACCGTCCGGTTCGCCTTCGTCGCCTACCTGGCCGGCGGTGCGCTGATGCTCGTGACCCCGTGGCCCATCCCGTTGGCCGGCCTGCTCGCGCTGCCCTACGCCGCGAGTGTGCTGCCGTTCTGGAACCTCCGCGAGGAGGACGCCGAGCGGGCCAACGCGGGGTGGAAGCGGTTCCTCCGCCTCAACTTCCTGACGGGCTTCCTCATCACGATGCTCATCATCTGGTACTGGTTCCTGACGTCCTGACCGGAACCCGCGACCCTGTCTCAGGAGTCCCCGGGCGCGCCGCCGAGGTCACTCGGCGCCGCGCTCGGATCCTCCTGAGAACGGGTCGTCAGTCGAGGCTCAGAGCTCGAAGGAGAAGCCGAGGTCCTCGGGGTACTCGCCGAGCTCGGTGAGGCCGGTCGCCGCACGCTGGAGGGCGGCGAGCGTCAGGCCGAGGGTGCCGGGGCCGAAGCTGACGCGTGAGACGCCGAGTTCGGCGAGGCGCTTGAGCGGGACCGCGCCGGGGTAGCCGATGACGGAGATGCGTCCGTGCACCTGCTCGATCGCCTTGGCGACAAGCTCCTCCGTACCGAGTCCGAGGAAGAAGACGACGTCTGCACCGGCCTCGAGGTAGGCGTTGGCGCGCGCGACGGCCTCGTCCCACGCCTCGGGGTCGCCGGCGAGGGTGTCGACCCGGGCGTTGATGACGAGCGGGATGCCCGCGTCCTCGGCTCCGGCGCGAGCGGCGGCGACGCGTGCCGCAGCCTCCTCGATCGGGAACTGCGGGGCCTTCGCGGCACCGACGGAGTCCTCGAGGTTGATCCCGACGGCACCCGACTCGACGATGAGGCGGCGGACGTTCTCGCGAACACCGGCCGCGTCGGACGCGTACCCCTTCTCGAAGTCGATCGTCACCGGCAGGTCGACGGCGCCCACGATGATCTTCGCGGCGGCGATCGCCTCGTCGACGTCGAGGCCGCCGCCGTCTTCGAGCCCACGGACGTTCGACACCGAGTGGCTCGCCGAGGCGAGGGCGACGACGCCGGGGGCCTCGGAGACGACCTTCGCGGTGATGGCGTCCCAGACGTTGGTGACGATGAGCGGGGAACCCGGCTCGTGGAGGGAGTTGAGGAGGACGGCTTTGGCATGCTGATCAGTCATGTCCGCAGTCTGCCAGCGGACGTCGGCCGCCCAGCCGACAAGCGTCGAGAATTCAGGGAACGTTCGGGTTGGCTGCGGTTCCCGGCTCGTGTGGGCCGCTCCCGTGACGCAAGACGAGGGCGCTCCGCGCGGCATCCCATGTCGCCGGTGGACCGGGCGGGCAGGATGCCGTGCGTATCATTGGTGGCCGAAGGAAGGCGTTCCCATGACGAAACCGCCGACGGTCTACGACGTCGCGCACCACGCCGGCGTCTCCATCGCCACGGTCTCGCGGGTGCTCAGCCGCCCTGACGACGTGAAACCGGCCACCCGAGACCGCGTGCTCGCCTCGGTCGGCGAACTCGGGTACGTCCCGAGTGGTGCCGCCCGAGGACTCGCCGCGCGCCGCACCGGCGTCATCGGTCTGTTCTTCCAGGGGCTCGACGCGATGGACGACCTCGGGGACATCGCCCTCGAGGGTGACGAGGCGGCGGCCGGGGGAGCGCGCATCGTCCGCGACATCCCGGAGCGGACCGACACGCGGACGCTCAACCTCTACTTCGACGAGGTGCTGCGCGGCTGCGAGCTGGAGTCCTGGCGGAGTGGGTTCGCGCTGCTCGTTGGCGTCGGCCGCGGATCCACGGCGACGCAGACCGTGCGCGACATGGCGGGTCGGGTGGACGGCCTCATGGTGCTGGCCGGGAGCGCGAGCGAGGAGGAGCTCGCGCGCCTGTCGCGGCACGTCCCGATCGTCGTGATGGCGGGGCCCCGGCGCGGCGACGACCTCGACCACGTCTCCGTGAGCAACGCCGAGGGGATGCGCACACTCACGGCGCACCTCATCGACGACCTCGGTGCCCGGGAGCTCGAGTACGTGGCGGGAAGCCTCGGCTCGCCCGATGATGCGGAGCGCTGGAGCGGGTTCCGCGCGGCCCTCGCGGACCGGTCGCTCGAGGCCCCGGAGGAGCCGACCCTCCGCGGCGACTTCACCCGGGAGGGTGGGCGACGGGTCGGTCGGGAGCTGTTCCGACGCGACGGCCTGCCGCGCGCCGTCGTGTGCGCCAACGACCAGATGGCGCTCGGCGTGATCGACGCCGCCAGGATCGCCGGGGTCGCGGTCCCGGAGGAGCTCATCGTCACCGGATTCGACGGCATCGATGCCGGCCGCCTGTCCGCTCCGCGGCTCACGACGGTCCGGCAGCCGATGGAGACGCTCGGCCGGGTCTCCGTGCAGGCGCTCGCCCGTCGCCTCGCCGAGCCGAAGCTGCCCGCGATGTCCGTCCGACTCCCCGTCGAGGTCGTCCTCCGCGAGAGCTCCGAGTCGATCACGTCCTGATCATCCCCTCCCTTCGCGTTCACCATTCAGGAAGCCCGCGGCGTGCCGCGGCGCGTCCGTCCGCCGCGAGGCCGCCGCGCCGAGGCTCTCCTGAATTGCGAACAGGATCGGATGTCCGACACGGGTTGCGCCGGGCAATGTATGCGCTTACACTCAACCGGTACAGACTTCAGCAAGGACGGTGGCGATGACGCACACGACGCACGAGCGGACCAAGGTCCGCAGGCGCAGACGACTCGGAGCAGCGGCGATGATCGCCGCGGCGGCCTTGCTCGTCTCCGGCTGCAGCATCCAGATCAAGAGCGAGCCGGATCCCTCGATCCCGGCCGACACGATGCTGCTGGCCTCCGACAAGGGCACCCCCATGCTCGAGCGGAACTTCAACCCCTACCTCGTGAACAAGCGCTCGGCCTCGAGCTACATCTACGAGCCGCTCGTGATCATCAACGTGCTCGACGGCAAGGAGACGCCGTGGCTCGCCGAGAAGGTCGACCTCCCGGACGCCCGCACGATCGACTACACGATCCGCGACGGCGCCACCTGGTCCGACGGCGAGGCCTTCACCCCTGAGGACGTCAAGTTCACCTTCGACCTCATCAAGCAGTACCCGACGCTCGATCAGAAGGGCGCCTGGCAGCACATCGACACGATCGAGGTGAAGGGCCAGCACGTCATCATGCACCTGCTCGACGACGACGCCCCCGCGGCCGACATCGTCTCGCAGACGCTCATCGTCCCGGAGCACATCTGGAAGGACGTCAAGAGCCCCGACACCTGGCGGAACCCGAACCCGGTCGGCACCGGCCCCTACGTCCTCGGCAACTACACCTCGCAGCAGTACACGATGGACAAGAACGAGACGTACTGGCAGGCCGACAAGATCGAGGTCAACCACCTCGTGATCCCCGCGGCCACCGGCGAACTCGACATCGTCACGAAGGGCTTCGACTGGGCGTACTCGTTCCTGTCGAACGTCGAAGGCACCTGGGGTGCAGCCAACGACCACAACAAGTTCTGGTTCCCGCCGGGAGGCGTGATCGGGCTCGTGCCCAACATGGACGTCGCCCCGTTCGACAACGTCGACGTCCGTCGCGGCATCGCCCTGGCGCTCGATCGCGACAAGATCGCCGACGCAGCGACCGAGGGGTACCTCGGTGCAGCCGGCCAGTCGAGCCTCATGCTCCCCAACCAGGAGGACGAGCTCGACCCGACCCTGCCGAACCAGGGCATGATCACGCAGGACACCGCCGGCGCCCTCGAGGCCTTCGCGGCCGCCGGGTACACCCAGCAGGGTGGCAAGCTCGTCGACGCGGCGGGCAAGCAGTTCAGCTTCTCGATCACGACCGCCAACGGCTACGCGGACTGGCTCCGCGCGGTCCAGGAGGTCCGCAAGGAGCTCGGCGCCCTCGGCATCGACGTGCAGATCAAGCAGCCGCAGCCGCCGGGGTACCAGCAGGCGATCCAGAGCGGCGCCTTCGAGGTCGCCATGGGTGGCATGGGCAACGGCATCATGTTCCAGGGCTTCAACAACAGCTTCAACAGTGAGTTCGCGAAGCCGATCGGCGAGACGACGTCCAGCAACTTTGGTCGCTACCGCAACCCACAGATGGACCAGCTGCTCGCCCAGTACAAGGAGACGACCGACGAGGCGACCCGTCTCGGGCTGAGTCACCAGATGCAGCAGATCGTCTACAGCGACTTCCCGGTCATCGGCATGTACTACGGCGGACTCTGGGGCCTCTACAACGACAAGAAGTTCACCGGCTGGCCCGATGCGGACAACCCCTACGCACCGCTGCAGACCTACGACCAGACCCCGCTCCTCGTGTTCACGCACCTCAAGCTCCGGAAGGACGGTGAGTGACCGTGTACATGGTGCGCAAACTCGGCCTCTTCGTCCTCACCCTGTGGGCGGCGGTCACGCTGAACTTCCTCCTGCCGCGGCTCATGCCCGGCTCCCCGACCGACGCCGCGATCGCGAAGCTCGCGCAGAACGGCCCGGTCTCCGCGGCCACGCGTGCGGCGATCGAGGCCCAACTCGGTGTCCCCGGCGGCAACCTCTGGGAGCAGTACGTCACCTACCTCCACCAGGTCGTCACGCTCGACTTCGGGGTCTCGTACACCTTCTTCCCGCAGTCGGTCGGCGAGCTCATCTGGCAGGCGTTCCCGTACACGATCATCCTGCTCGGGATCGTGACGATCGTCGCCTTCATCCTCGGCACCCTCATCGGTGTGCTCGCGGCCTGGCGCCGGAACACCTGGCTCGACGCCCTGCCGACGCTGAGCGGCACCTTCGCCAGCACGTTCCCGTACTTCTGGACCGCACTGCTCCTGCTGTTCTTCGCCGGCTACGTGCTCCACTGGTTCCCGACCTCGGGTGCCTTCGGCCCGACGGCCTCGCCCGCGTTCACCTGGGACTTCATCGTCGACGTCGCGTACCACGCGGTGCTGCCGGCGCTGACGATCCTCGTGACGAGCCTCGGTGGCTGGATCATCGGCATGCGCAACGCGATGATCAACACCCTCGGTGACGACTACGTGACCTTCGCCGAGGCGAACGGTCTCCGCGGTCGCACGGTCGCCATCAAGTACGCGGCCCGCAACGCGATCCTCCCGAACCTCACCGGCTTCGGGCTCGCGCTCGGCGGTGTGGTGGGCGGCTCGATCCTCGTGGAGCAGGTCTTCGGGTACCCGGGCATCGGCTTCCTCCTGTTCAACGCGGTGATCGGACAGGACTACCCGCTCATGCAGGCGCTGTTCCTGCTCATCACCGTGAGCGTGCTCATCGCCAACTTCCTCGTCGACATCCTGTACGGCGTACTCGACCCAAGGACCCGCCGATGACCACCACACAGCACGTCAAGACACTGCAGTCCGACCAGGCCGTGCGTCCGCCGAGGAAGTTCGCCTTCGTCGGTCGATCGGCGGCGACGCTCTGGGCCAACTGGAAGTCCCGCCTCGGGCTCATCATCCTCGCGTTCTTCATCCTCGTCGCGATCTTCGCCCCGGTGCTCGCACCGTACGGCGCGAGCCAGGACGGGTTCCCCCGGAACGCCGACTCGAGCCCCGAGCACTGGTTCGGGACGACGGCGGCGGGCGAGGACGTCCTCAGCCAGCTCATCTACGGCTCGCAGATCAGCGTCACGGTCGGTTTCATCGCCGGCATCCTGTCGACGATCGTCGCGGTCCTGATCGGCCTCAGCTGGGGCTACATCAAGGGCTTCGGCGCCGAGGTCGTGAACTTCATCGTCAACCTGTTCCTCGTGGTGCCCGGCCTGCCGCTCATGATCGTCATCGCCGCGTACCTCCAGAACGGTGGGCTCGTGATGATCGTCGCGGTCATCGTGATCACCGGGTGGGCGTGGGGTGCCCGCGTGCTCCGCAGCCAGACGCAGTCGCTGCGTTCGCGTGACTTCGTGACCGCGGCCCGCTTCTCGGGCGACCGACCGTTCCGCATCGTGTTCAACGAGATCCTGCCGAACATGACGTCCCTCATCGCGGGTGGCTTCTTCGGCGCCGCGACGAGTGCGATCCTCGCGGAGGCCGGCCTCGAGTTCCTCGGCCTCGGCGACTCGTCGATCGTCAGCTGGGGCACCATCCTCTACTGGGCGCAGAACTCCAACGCCCTGCTCACCGGTCAGTGGATCCTCCTCTTCGCCCCCGGTCTCTGCATCGCGCTCCTCGCGATGAGCCTCACCCTCATCAACTTCGGTGTCGACGCGATCAGCAACCCGCGCCTCCGTGAAGGGAAGTCACGATGAACGCCGTCAACCTCCAGGCCGAGAGCGCATCCGCGCCGGCAGCCGGGACCGGAGCGCTCCTCGAGGTCCGCGACCTGTCCGTCGTCTACGAGTCCGTCGGCGCCGCGCCGGTCCAGGCGGTCGACCACGTGTCGTTCTCCGTCGGTGCCGGTGAGTTCATCGGGCTCGTCGGCGAGTCCGGCTCCGGGAAGTCGACGCTCGGCTTCGCGGCCACCCGCTTGCAGAAGCCGCCGGCCCGCATCAACGGCGGGCAGATCCTCTTCGGCGGCAAGGACATCCGCGAGCTCGGCGACGAGGCGCTCCGCGAGCAGCGTCAGGGCGGGTTCGCCATGGTGCTGCAGTCGGGCATGAACGCACTCAACCCGGTCCGCACGATCCGCAACCACTTCGTCGACATCTTCAAGGCGCACGGGCACGTCTCCCGCGACCGCTGGGACGCCCGGATGGCCGAGCTGGTCGGCAAGGTCGGGCTGACGCCGCAGGTGCTCGCCCGTTTCCCCGGTGAGCTGTCCGGCGGCATGCGTCAGCGCGTGTCCATCGCGCTGGCCCTGTCGCTCGAGCCTCGCCTCATGGTGTTCGACGAACCGACCACCGCGCTCGACGTCCTCGTGCAGCACGCGATCATGGACACGATCACGGAGCTGCAGCAGGCCGAGGGGTTCACCGCGATCCTCATCAGCCACGACCTCGGTGTCGTGCTCGAGGCGACGCAGCGTGTGCTCGTCATGCACGAGGGCCGCATCGTCGAGGACGCCCCGAGCCGCGACATCCTCGAGCGTCCGCAGGACCCGTACACGCGGATGCTGCTCAGCCACTACGCCGACCCGCGGGCCGCAGTCGTCGAGCTGCCCGGCTTCCCGTCGCGGGCGAACCGGGGGACTGCTCCGGTGTCCGGCACCACGACGAGCGTCCCGACCGCCACGAGTGCGAGCTCCGAGTCGGGCAAGGCCTCGTCGCGCGCCGGTCGCTCGGCCGAGTCGGCGGTCATCGTCGACGCCGTCTCGAAGGTCTACCCGCCGCCGCGCCGCGGTGAGTCCGCGGTGACGGCCGTCGACGACGTGTCGTTCACGCTCGAACCCGGTCAGTCGCTCGCGCTCGTCGGGGCCTCGGGCTCCGGCAAGTCGACCATCGCGAAGCTCATCACGGGCATCGAGAAGCCGACCTCCGGCGCGGTTCGCTTCGGTGACCTGGACGTCGCCCAGCTGAACCGCAAGGGCATCCGGAACCTGCACAAGAACGTGCAGATGATCTTCCAGGACCCGTATGCGGCGCTCAACCCGCTGCACACGGTCGAGTACACGCTCACCCGGCCGGTGGTGAACTTCACCGGGCTGAAGGGTGACGCGGTGCGCAAGCGCGTGCTCGAACTTCTCGAGACGGTGGGCCTCTCGCCCGTCGAGCAGTTCGCGGCGAAGCTGCCCCACCAGCTCTCCGGTGGACAGCGGCAGCGCGTCGTGATCGCCCGGGCGCTCGCGAGCGACCCGCAGGTGCTCATCGCCGACGAGCCCGTCTCGATGCTCGACGTGTCGCTGCGTGCCGGTGTGCTCGCACTGCTCGAGGACCTGCGCGAGCAGTGGGGCGTCTCGATGCTCTACATCACGCACGACCTGCTGTCGGCGCGACTCGTGACCGACAACATCATGGTCCTCAACCAGGGTCGCGTCGTCGAACGAGGCGAGACCGCGCACGTCCTGCAGCACCCGCAGGATCCGTACACGATCCAGCTGCTCGACGCCGTCCCCAACCCGGCCCGCGCCAAGCGCTGACGCCCGTCCGGTCCCTGCGTTCTCCCCGGTCCCTGCGCCCACCCCTCCCGGTCCCTGAGCTTATCGAAGGGCCCAGTTCCCTCCCGGTCCCTGAGCTTGTCGAAGGGCCACACCCCAACATGAAACAGGAGCAACACCCGTGCTGACCTTCCCCGACGGCTTCCTCTGGGGCGCCGCCACCGCTGCCCACCAGATCGAGGGCAACAACATCAACAGCAACTGGTGGGTGCACGAGCACGAAGCCGGGACGAACATCGTCGAGCCCTCGGGCGACGCGATGGACAGCTACCACCGCTACCGCGAGGACATGCAGCTGCTCGCCGACGCAGGGCTCAACACCTACCGGTTCAGCATCGAGTGGGCGCGGATCGAGCCCGAGCGCGGCATCGTCTCGCGTGCCGAGGTCGACCACTACCGTCGCATGGTCGACACCGCGCACGAGCTGGGACTCAACCCGGTCGTCACGCTCATGCACTTCACGGTGCCGCGCTGGTTCGAGCGCGACGGGTTCTGGCGGGCGAAGGACGCCGCCGACCTCTTCGCGCGGTACACCGAGCTGACCCTGCCGATCGTCGGCGAGGGTGTCGATCACGTCTGCACCATCAACGAGCCGAACATCGCCGCGATGCTCGCCGGTGGTGAGGACGCGGCGAACCTCGTCGCGTACGGCCTGCCGAACCCTGATCTGTTCGTGGCGGACGCGCTTCTCGAGTCGCACAAGCGTTCGCGCGAGGTGCTCTCGCAGGTGTCCGGCCTGAAGTCAGGCTGGACCATCGCGACGCAGGCGTTCCGGTCGAACGGTGAGCCGGGCTCCGACGAGATGCTGCGCGAGTACGGCTACCCGCGTGACGACTGGTACCTCGAGCAGTCCGCCGGTGACGACTTCCTCGGCGTCCAGGCGTACACGCGCACGTTCATCGGGCCGAAGGGTCCGCTGCCCGTCGAGGACGGGGTCGAGACGACGCTCACCGGTTGGGAGTTCTACCCGCCGGCCGCCGCCGAAGGTGTGCGGAGCGCCTGGGAGCTGTCGGGTGGGGTGCCGATCATGATCACCGAGAACGGCATCGCGACCTCAGACGACACCCGTCGGATCGACTACACGGACGGCGCCCTGCGCGAGCTGCACGCCTGCATCCAGGACGGGATCCAGCTCGAGGGGTACCTCCACTGGAGCGCGCTCGACAACTACGAGTGGGCGAGCGGCTTCCGGCCGACCTTCGGCCTCATCGCCGTCGACCGTGAGACCTTCGTGCGCACGCCGAAGCCGAGCCTCGCGTGGCTCGGGAACGTCGCGAAGGCGAACGGCCTCACGGAGTAGCGGAGGTTCGCAATTCAGGACGTCTCCGGCGTGTCCGTCCCCGGAACCCGCTGACGAGTCGCGCCACGCGACGGGTCTCCTGAGTTGTGAACGGAGGGACCGCAGGTTGTCTGTGTCCGCAATTCAGGACGCCTCCGGTGCGGCGCCTCCGATTGCGGTCCGGTTGGCCGCGACGCGCGGTACTGGTCCTGAGTTGTGAACGGAGAGAGCCCCGGGCAGCGATTGCTGCCCGGGGCTCTGTGCATCGTGGTCGGCTGGGGTCCGCATGGGCGGAAGACGCCGGCGACCGGTCAGCGCTCGCTGCGGGGGCCGCGACCGAAGCGACCACGCGGGCCGTGTTCGTGCGCCGTGTGCTCGTCCCGGCCGAAGGCTCGGGCGATGCTCTCGAGGCTGGCGAGCGTCGTCGCGAGGTCCTCGGGCGAGACGGCGTCGGCGACGGTCTGGCGGACCGCGTCGACCTTGGTGCGGAGCGCGTCGTGCGCCTCGCGACCGGCGTCCGTCAGGGTGATGCCGTCGGCGTCGACGATGACCCAGCCGCGGGCGGCGAAGTCCATGACGATGTCCGCGGTCGAGCGACGAGGACCGCGGTGGTGGCCGTGGCCAGGACCGAACGGTGCGCCGCCGGAACGGTGATCACGACCGAAGCCGCGACCGGACTCGCGCCCGCGCCCGAAGGCCCGATCGTGAGCGGGGTGGCGGTGCTCGTGGTCGCCCGGACGCTCGGCGGATGCGGTGTCCGCCGTCGTCTCGGCAGTGCGCTCGGGGCGACCGAAGCCGCGACCGGGGCCGAACCCGCCGCGGCGGCCGAACCGCTCGGGGCCGCGCGGTCCGCGGCGGTGTGGCGGGAGCGAGGCGTCGATCTCCTCGACGCTCGAGGCGCCGGAGGCGATGAGCTCGAGGGTGCGCCAGCTGCGGCGGCCGAGGCCGTCCTCGGCGAGCACCTCGTGCATCGAGTGCTTGACCGCGTGATCGACGGTGCGGAGCCAGAAGCCGAGCGGGCGCTCGGCGGACTGGGTGGTGGACTGCTCTGGGTGAGTCGTTGGGGTGTTCATGGGTGGTCTCCTTATTTGCATGCTCTGTTACATGTAAATGTATAATGACATGTATGTCCGACGATCGTCAAGCGCAGCCCAGCGAACCCACAGCAACCGACCCGGTGGAGATGATCGAGCAGGCCCTCGTCCAGATCCGACGGGACCAGTCAGGTCGTCGCTTCGGCGGACGCGGTGGGCGCGGTGGACCCGGTCATCACCACCACGATGAGCACGGGGGCGGTCATCGGCACGACGCCGTCGGCGGCGCTGAGGACGAACGCGGGCGTGGGCGCGGTCCGGGCTTCGGACCCGGCTTCGGTGGGCCTTGGGGTCCTGGCGGTGGCGCCCGTCACCCGCGCGAGCAGGCGATCGCCCAGGCGGCTCGATTCCGGATGCTGGACGCGCTCGCTCGTGACGAGGCGGCCGGTGGCATGGGGATCAGTGCGCTCGCGGAGTTGATCGGCGTCGACCAGCCCCGCGCGAGCCGGCTCGTGGCCGAAGCGACGAAGCGCGGCGAGGTCGCTCGCGCAGTCGACCCGAACGACGGTCGACGCAGCGTGGTGCAGCTGAGCGCCGCCGGCCGCGCGGTCCTGCAGGAGGCGCACCGGGGTCGACGCGACGCGGTCACGACCGCGCTCTCGGGATTCGCGCCCGAGGAGGCGGCGCAGTTCGCCGCGTACCTCGAGCGCTTCGTCGCCGCGTGGCCGCGCCCCGACACCGACCGGTAGCTCGCCCGCCTGATCCTCGGCCCCGGGTTCGCAATTCAGGAGCGTCCCGGTGAGTCGAGCCGGATCATCCCCTCGGTGGCGGGACGCGCCGGCGTGCGCCTGAGTGCTGCACGATCGGACCCGTCCGGTCCATGCCGTTCGCAATTCAGGAGGAGTCAGGCGTGTCGGTCTGGGGATGGCCGTCTCGCGGCAGAACCGCCAGGGCGCTCCTGAGTTGTGAACCGTGAGGCGGCATCGGGACCCCGCCCTCCCTACTCGGGGCGGAGGCGGAGCTCCTGCATCCCGCCGTCGACGGCGATCGAGGTGCCGGTCGTCGAGCCTGATCGCGGGCTCGCCAGGTAGGCGACGGCACCGGCGACCTCGGTCGCGGCGACGAGTCGGCCATGCGGCTGGCGGGCCTCGAGCGCGGCGCGCTCGGCGGCCGGGTCTGGCGCGCTGTCGAGCAGCCGGCCCACCCACGGGGTGTCGGCCGTGCCCGGGTTGACGCAGTTGACCCGGATGCCCTCGCGCAAGTGGTCAGCGGCCATCGCGCGCGTCAAGGACAGCACGGCGCCCTTCGTCGCCGTGTAGAGCGCGCGCTGGGGGAGTCCCGCCGTCGCGGCGATCGACGCGGTGTTCACGATCGCGGCCGACGGCGACTCGCGCAGGTGCGGGAGGGCTGCGCGCGTCACGCGAGCCATGCCGACGACGTTGATGTCGAAGACGCGGTGCCACTCGTCGTCGTCGTTGGACTCGACGGTCCCCTGTGCGCCGATACCGGCGTTGTTCACGACGATGTCGAGGCGGCCGAACCGTGCGACGACGGCTTCGATGGCCGCACGGACGGAGGCGTCGTCGGCGACGTTCGCCCGCACCGACAGGCGGGTGGCGGAGTCCTCGTCGGGCGACGGGTTCAGGTCGAGGATCGCGACGCTCGCACCATCGGCGGCGAGGCGTTCGACGATGGCGGCGCCGATCCCCGAAGCGCCGCCGGTGACGATCGCGACGAGTCCGTCGAACTCGCCGGTGTCTCCGGCGCTCATGCGCGGGCTCCGAGTGCCTCGGCCGGCTTGGCAGCCGGCGCGATTCCAGGGACCGGGTCGACGAACCGCTGTCGCTGGCGGCCGAGGCCCTCGATCTCGACCTCGCAGACGTCGCCCGGTGCGAGGTAGGGGAAGCGGCCGGAGAGCGCGACGCCCTCGGGTGTGCCGGTCAGGACGAGGTCGCCGGGTTCGAGCTGCAGGTACTGGCTGAGGTGCCAGATGACGGTGGCGACGTCGAAGATGAGGTCGGCCGTACTCGAGTCCTGGCGCGGTTCGCCGTTGACCCAGCTGCGGAGTCGCAGGGCACCGGCGTCGACCTCGTCCGGCGTCACGAGCCAGGGGCCGGTCGGGTTGAAGCCCGGAGCGCACTTGCCCTTCGACCACTGCCCGCCGCTCGCCGCCATCTGGAAGTCGCGCTCCGACACGTCGTTCGCGGTGACGAAGCCGGCGATGCGGCCGAGGGCGTCCTCAAAGCTGTCGAGGTAGGAGGTGCGCTCGCCGATGACGACGCCGAGCTCGACCTCCCAGTCGGTCTTCGTGCTGCCTCGCGGGATGCGGACGTCGTCGTTCGGGCCGACGACCGTGTTGGGCGTCTTCAGGAACATGATCGGGATCTCGGGAGGGGCGGATCCCGACTCCGCTGCATGCGCCGCGTAGTTCATGCCGATGCAGACGACCGCACTCGGCCGGGCGATCGGAGCGCCGATCCGGAGCTCGTCGGCGCCGTCGAGGACGGGGAGCGCACCCGACTCGAGCGCGGCGCGAACGCGGGCGACGCCGCCGCCGGCGAGGAACGCTCCGTCGATGTCGGGGGTGATCGATCGGAGGTCGTAGGCGGTGTCGCCCGCGAACACGACGGGGGTCTCCCCGTCCACGGGGCCGAGTCTGGCGAAGCGCATGCTGGTCCTTCCGGTTCCGCCGGTGCCCGCGTGCGGACCCGGCTCCGTAGCCGATAACGTCTGAACTCTACCGCCCGATCCAGCCGTTGCAACAGGTGATTTGGTCCACGCTGAGCGCATTGACAGCCCAGACATCGGATGTCTAAGCTCGGTGGCACCAGCCCGAAGGAGCATGCCGACGTGAGTACCATCATCGGATTCGAGACGCACGACGTCCGGTTCCCGACCTCGACCACCCTCGACGGCTCGGACGCCATGAACCCCGACCCCGACTACTCCGCCGCCTACCTGCGGCTCGTGACGGACGCGGACGACGGCCACGAGGGCCACGGCTTCGTCTTCACGATCGGACGCGGCAACGACGTCGAGGTCGCAGCGATCCACGCCCTCCGGGAGCACCTCCTCGGTCGCGAGGTCGAGCCCGTGCTCGACGCCCTCGGCGCCTTCTGGCGCGAACTCGTCTACGACTCCCAGCTCCGGTGGCTCGGTCCCGAGAAGGGCGTCATGCACATGGCCATCGGTGCCGTCGTCAACGCGCTCTGGGACCTCAAGGCGAAACGCGCCGGCCTGCCGCTCTGGCGACTACTCGCCTCGATGACGCCGGAGGAGCTCGTCGAGCTCGTCGACTTCCGCTACCTGAGCGACGTCCTCACCCCGGATGACGCCCTCACGATCCTCCGACGCGCCGAACCGGGACGGGAGGCCAGGATCGAGGCCCTGCTCGCAGCCGGGTACCCCGCCTACACGACCACGCCCGGGTGGCTCGGCTACTCCGACGAGAAGCTCGACCGCCTGTGTCGCGAAGCGGTCGCTGACGGATTCACACAGGTCAAACTCAAGGTCGGCGGGAACGTGGAAGACGACGTCCGTCGCCTCGCCATCGCCCGGAACGCCGTGGGACCCGACATCCGGATCGCCGTCGACGCCAACCAGCGGTGGGACGTCGCGGAGGCGATCGACTGGATGTCGCGACTCGCCCCCTACGACATCGCCTGGATCGAGGAGCCGACGAGCCCCGACGACATCCTCGGCCACGCGGCGATCGCCCGCGGCGTCGCCCCGATCCCGGTCGCGACCGGCGAGCACATGGCCAACCGCATCATGTTCAAGCAGTTCCTGCAGGCCGACGCCCTCCAGGTGCTTCAGATCGACTCCACGCGGGTCGCCGGCGTGAACGAGAACATCACGATCCTCCTCCTGGCCGCGAAGTTCGGTGTCCCGGTCTGCCCGCACGCCGGTGGCGTCGGGCTGTGCGAAGCGGTGCAGCACCTCTCGATGTTCGACTTCATCGCCGTGTCCGGGAGCGAGGATGGACGCATGATCGAATTCGTCGACCACCTGCACGAGCACTTCGTCGAGCCCGTCGAGATCGTTGCCGGCCGATACCGCGCGCCGCTCGCCCCCGGCGGCGGTTCGGAGATGCTCGCGACGTCGATCGCCGAGTTCACCTTCCGGGGCGCCGGTGCCTGACCTGCTCGTCCCGCGGCTCGCGTACGGCGCCGCCAACCTCGGCAACCTCTACCGCGAGCTCAGCGATGAGGAGGCCTGGGCGATCCTCGATGCGGCCTGGGAACACGGCGTCCGCTTCTACGACACGGCTCCGCACTACGGCCTCGGTCTCTCCGAGCGTCGGCTCGGCGCCTTCCTGCGGACGAAACCGCGCGACGAGTACGTCCTGTCCACCAAGGTCGGCCGTCTCCTCGTGCCGAACCCCGCGGGGGAGGGTGCGCTCGACACGGACAACGACTTCGTCGTCCCGGCGACCTTGCGGCGCGAGTGGGACGCGAGTGAGTCGGGCGTGCGGCGCTCGCTCGACGAGTCCCTCGAACGACTCGGACTCGATCACGTCGACGTGCTCTACCTTCACGACCCGGAACGCAACGATCCGGAGTCCGGGATCTCCGAGGGGATACCGGCGCTCGCCGCCCTCCGCGACGAAGGACTCGTCGGGGCGGTCGGGATCGGGTCGATGGACGTCGCCGCTCTGCTCGCCGCGGTGCGCACGGGCCTGACCGATCTCATCATGATCGCCGGTCGGTACACGCTCGCCGAGCAACCAGCGGGCGCGGAGGTGCTGCCCGCCTGCCTGGAACACGGCGTCGGTGTGGTCGCCGCCTCGGTGTTCAACTCCGGCCTGCTGGCCCGCGCCGTCCCCGACCGCGACGGACGCTACGAGTACGGTGCCGTCCCGCCGGAGGTCTTCGACCGCGCCGTCGACATCGCCGAGATCTGCCGTCGGTTCGAGGTCGAACTGCCCGCGGCCGCCCTCCAGTTCCCGCTCCGCCACCCCGCCGTGCGGACGGTCGCGGTCGGTGCCTCGCGGCCGGAGCAGATGATCCAGAACGTGGAGCGCTTCGAGGCGCCGATCCCCGAGACCTTCTGGACGGAGCTGCGCACCAGAGGGCTGCTCGGCTGATGCGGACGATCGACGCGCACCTCCATCTGTGGAATCGCGCCGACGGGTATCACTGGCTCGCTTCGGCCGACGAGGCACTTCGCGAGGACTTCACGCCGGAGCGCGCGGCCGCGGAGCTGCAGGCGGCCGGCGTCGATGCGGCGATCCTCGTCCAGGCCGACGACACGGAGCTCGACACGATGTCCATGCTCAGCGCATCGGACGCTTTCAGTTGGGTCGCCGGCGTCGTCGGCTGGGTGCCGATCGACGATGCGAAGCGGGCCGAGGCACTGCTCGACCGTTGGGGCGCGCATCCACGGTTCCGCGGCGTTCGTCAGCTGCTGCACGACGACCCCCGGGACGGCCTGCTCCTGGCCGCCCCCGCGCGCCGGTTGGCGGCGCTCCTCGCGGACCGTGGGCTTCCGTTCGACCTCCCGAACGCCTTCCCGCGCCTGCTCAGCGACGCCACCGAACTCGCGCGGCTGGAGGACGGGCTGACGATCGTCGTCGACCACCTCGCGAAGCCGCCGCGCGACGATCAGGCCTTCGGACGATGGGCGACCGAGCTGGCCGCGGCGGCGGCGTCACCGAACGTGGTCGCCAAGGTGTCGGGCCTGAACCGAGCCGGTCGGCCGTTCGTGGCGGCCGATGTGCGTCGGGCCTGGGACACCGCACTCGCCTGCTTCGGGCCCGAGCGGTTGATGCTCGGCGGCGACTGGCCGATGACCGTCACGAGCGGCGGGTACGGTGCGGTCTGGCACGAGCTGTCCGGTCTCGTCGACGAGTTGTCGCCGTCGGAACGCGATGCACTGCGTGGCGGGACGGCGACGCGCGTCTACCGGCTCGACCGCCGTGGGCCGGTCGGCGTCGACGGACTGACATGATCAGGCAGGCGGATGGACGCGGAACCATGACGAGGAGGTCACCATGCTGACAGGGATCGACCCGGTGCTGAGCGGCGAACTGCTGCTGCACCTGGACGCGATGGGACATTCGGACGCGGTGGTGATCGCCGACGCGCACTTCCCGGCCGCCCGGCTCGGCGAACGCGTCGTCGTGCTGCCGACGCTGTCGACGCCGGAGGTCCTCCGAGCGGTTCGCACGGTGATCCCGCTCGACGACGAGCCCGTGCTCGACCTCATGACGAGTGCCGACGGCACGGTGCTCGACGTCCAGCGGGAACTCATCGCCGCCGCCGGCACGACCGAGGGCGCCGTGCGCTTCGTCGACCGGTTCGCCTACTACGACGAGGCCGCCACGGCGTTCCTCATCATCCGCACGGGCGAGACCAGGAAGTACGGGAACGTCACCCTGCGGAAGGGGCTCGTGCTCCCAGGCGCCTGACCCGACCGTGGGCTACGGTCGCTCACCAGCAGAGCGCGACGATCGCGGCACCGACGACGGCGTAGATCCCCGAGAGGACCTGCCGACCGCGGGTGCGGGGTTCGACCGCGGTCTCGACCGTCGCCCCGTGCTCGTCGAGCGCGCGCTTCGGCTTGGGTGCGTGCCAGGGGAGTGAGCGCCAGCGCAGGGCGGCTCCGGCGAGTCCGAAGCCGACGATCGCGACGGCGATGACCCACGCCCAGGACCAGATGCCGACCGGCGCGGCGAGGGCGCGGACCAGGGCGAGGATCACGATGCTGTCCACCGCGTCGACGACCAGTCGGTAGCGCTCGGTCGCCGCCCAGCGTCCCGTACTCCACGCGTGGACGACCTGGAGTGCGAGGATCCACGCGATGACCAGGGCGACGACTGCGGGGATCAGGATCTCGATCATCGTGCTGCTCCGATCTGCTCGAGGAGGGCGACCCCGGCCGCGTCGACCGACTCCTGGGTCGCTGAGACGAGGACCACCGTGGTGCCGGTCGCCGGGACGACGCCGACGAAGGACGCGAAGCCGCCCGTGGCGCCGTTGTGCCAGACGAGGTCCTCGCCGTCGATCGCCTTCCGATCGGTGATCCAGGCCCAGCCGATCTCGCGATCGCCGAACGCCGCCTGTGGGTCGAGTGCCTCGATGCCCGGCGCGCTACCGTCGGCCAGTCGCTCCGCGAAGCGGGCGAGATCCTCCGTGTCAGAGCGGATGCCACCGGCAGGCCCGATCGCCGTGCCGGTCCATGCTGCGGCGGTCCGTCCGCCGGCGGTCTCACCGAGGAGGTCGCGGTCGCCCAGGTCTGCTGCATCGCTCACGGGGCTGGTCGAGTCGAGTCCCATCGGACCGGTGATCCGTTCCTCGAGGAGGTCGGCGTAGCTGGTGCCGGCTGCCGAGCCGAGGGCGGCACCGAGCAGTTCGAAACCGAGGTTGGAGTAGGTGCCCTTCGGGGTGTCGAGGGACGCGGACCGCGCCTGCTCGAGCAGCTGGTCGAGGTCCTCGCCGTACGGATTCGCCGTCGTGAGCGCGAACCACGTCGAGGAGAGGATCGTCGAGAGGTCGATCGGCAGGCGTGGCAGGCCGGAGGTGTGGGTGGCGAGCTGCGCGAGGGTGACGTCCGCCGCTGGCGCGTCGCCCAGTTCGAGGAGGTCACCGAGCCTGGTCTCCGGGGTGACCTCGCCGCGCTCGATCGCGTCGGCGAGCAACAGTCCCGTGAAGGCCTTGCTCACCGATCCGATCTCGAACCGGGTGTCCGGCTGGGCGCCGATCGTCGCGGTGCGGGTGCCGTCCGGGGTGACGACGACGGCCAGCAGGGCCTTGCGGTCGGGGCCGGCGAGCTCGCGGACGGTGGCCGCGAGTTCAGCGTCGCCCGTCGCCTCGGGGGGAAGCGTCGAGGGCCCTGGCCGGAAGGCGAGCCCGATCGCGAGTGCGACGGCGGTGCTGACGGCGGCGATGACCCAGACCCGTCTGGGTCGGGACGTGCTGCGTGGTGTGGTGGTCATGCGGGGTCCTTCCTGGGGCCGGTGGTCATTCCATGGCGGCGACGGCGACGAGCAGCGGGACGAGTCGCATGGGCGGGACCGCCACCCGTCCGCGGCCGGCGGGTTGCAGCCAGCCGGCGGCCGTCAAGACGCGGACGTGGTGGTAGACCTGGCCGGTCGTCCCGATGCCGTCGAGTTCGCCGAGGTCCGCGAGTGCAGAGGTGCCGTCGGCGACGGCCAGGAGCAGCTGCAGTCGGACGGGGGAGCCGATGGCCGCGAGTCGCGATGCCGCCGTCGCGAGTGGACCGGAGCCTGCTGATTCCGCGGCGTCGGGGTCGTCACCGAGCGCGAGGAGGTCGTCGGTGGCCCTGGCGTACTGCCACTGCACGGGTCCGCCGCCCGCGACGACCGATCCGGTGAAGAGGACCGCCCCGTGCTCGAGCGCCGCCGTGCGCTGTTCGAGCCCACGGAGCGCCCAGAAGGTGTCGTCGGCATCGCCCGTCGCGGACGCGACGTCGTCCGGTCGCTCGGTGGTCGTGTCGTCGTCGGCCGGTCGGGCGAACACGGCGGCTTCGAGACGCGCGAGACGTGCCTCGAGATCGCCGGGATCGATGGTCGTCATGACCCAAGTGTACAAATATCGTAATTACGAAATCAAGCTAGAAGGTCCGATGGCACGAGCGGTGGCGGCGCGTGTCACACCCGCGAGGCGAGCCGCCCCTGCTTCGCGTGCACCGGGATCAGCAGTCCGAGGCCGATGAGCAGCACGAGCACGATCCCGAGGATCCCCCAGAACTGCGCCCCACCGAGCGTGACGAACAGAGCGAAGGCGGTCGGCGCGAGGAAGGACACGGCGCGGCCGGTCGTGGCGTAGAGGCCGAAGACCTCACCCTCGCGGCCCTCGGGGATGATGCGCGCCAGGAACGAGCGGCTCGCCGACTGGGCAGGGCCGACGAACAGGCACAGCATGAGGCCGAAGATCCAGAAGATCGTCGCGCCGCCCTCGTGGAGGAAGAACACGGCGCTTCCCGCGATGACGAGGCCGATGAGCGACGCGACGATGACGGGTTTCGGGCCCACCTTGTCGTCGAGCAGGCCGATCGTGATCGTCGCGATCCCGGCGACGACGTTGGCGGCGATCGCGAAGATGATCACCTCGCCGGGTGAGAAGCCGAAGGTCCCTGCGGCCAGGACGCCACCGAAGGTGAAGACACCGGCGAGCCCGTCGCGGAACACGGCGCTCGCGAGCAGGAAGTAGAGCGTCTGTCGGCTGTCGCGCCAGAGTTCCGCGATGCTCTTGGCGAGCACCCCGTAGGAGGCGAAGAACCCGACGTGCGGCCGGGCGACGGCCTGGGGTGCGTGGTACTCGGGCACCGCGAACAGCACGGGCAGGGCGAAGATCCCGAACCACGCCGCAGACACGAGCATCGCGACGCGGACGTCCATGCCGTCTTCGCCGGTGACGCCGAAGAGTCCGACCTCGGGGGAGATGAAGCCGAAGTACACGATGAGCAGCAGCACGATGCCGCCGATGTACCCCATGCCCCAGCCGAGACCGGAGACCTTGCCGATGGAGGTGGGCGTCGACACCTGGGCGAGCATCGCGTTGTAGTTGACGCCGGCGAACTCGAACACGATGTTGCCGACCGCGAGGAGGACGAGGCCCAGCCAGAGGAAGTTCGGATCGGGGGCGACGAAGAAGAGGAGCGCGGTGATCGCGACGACGACGTAGGTGTTGAAGCCGAGCCAGAACTTCCGCCGCCCGGCGGAGTCCGACCGCTGGCCGACGACCGGCGCGAGGATCGCGATCAGCAGCCCGGCGGCGGCGAGCGCCCACCCGAGGGACGCCGACACTGCGGCCTCCTCGCCGAAGGAGTCGCTCGTCAGATAGACGGTGAACACGAAGGTGGTGACGACGGCGTTGAACGACGCCGAGCCCCAGTCCCACAGGCTCCACGCGAAGATGCGACCCTTGCGACCCGCCTGCGCTTTCACAGCGGCGACCTGCGAGGTGTCGAGGTCGACGGTGGCTGCTGCGGCGTCGGGGGTGACGAGCGGTGGTGGCGGGAAGTTGCGGGGCCGGGATCCGAGACGCGGGGCCTCGTCGCCGGGCCCACCTGTCCGGCCGGTGTCGTCGGTGCCACCTGGGGGAGTCGTGCTCATGCACTGAGGCTAGTGCCGCGTGGTGAACGGGCGGTAGCGCGGAGGGAGGCCCTTGCGGTCGACCATCTTAAACTCTACATTTGAAATATCAAGCAGAGAGGGGTGCTTTGTGGACCACCGGTATTTCCAGTTCAGTCATCCGGAGCTGCCCTTCTACTCGTCTGCGAAGGCACAGCGGCGCGGCGACGGGTTCCAGCCACAAGGTATCCCCGACGACTGGCGGCGCTTCCGGCAAAGCGGCTGGGAGATGTGCGCTCCACCCGACGTGGACCTACCCGTTCAGGGTTGGAAGATTCACGTCTCCGCAACTCCTGACACGGCCGCTGAGACGCTGCAAGCCACGGTTGACGTATGTGTGGCGATGAGCGCGTCGTTCAAGTTCGTTCCGACCCGCGACGGTCTCGTGGCACGAAACTCGAAGAGCGCCGACAGGGCTGCGAGCGGAAAGTTCGTGACTGTCTATCCGTGCGATGCTCATCAACTGGATAGCCTGATTGACACCCTCTCCGCATGTCTCAGCGGTCGGCCAGGACCATTCATCCTGAGCGATGTGAGAATCGGTGACGGTCCGCTGTATCTCCGCTACGGCGGATTCATGCCCCTGATGGTCCCAGATGCAACCGATGAGCCCGTGCTTTCTCTTGTCGGCGATGAGTTCCGACTGACCGCCGACCTTCGCGTTCCGTACTTCGACATGCCTGCCGAGGTCCAGATGACTGACAAAGTACGACACGCCATCAAGATCTTCCGTGAGATGCCTGCCGAGCAATCACCTCTCGATGACTATGACTTGCTCACCCCGCTGAAGTTCTCGAACAGCGGAGGAGTCTACGAGGCGTCGTCAGGTGGAGGGGCCGTCCGCTCGATCGTGAAAGAAGCAAGGCCTCTTGCTGGCCTAGACGCGCGCGGACGCGATGCAGTCGAACGGCTCAACGTCGAGAGTGAAACGCTGTCGCACCTGGCACATCTTGAGATTGCTCCACGGCCCATCCGGATGTTCACCGCTTGGGAACACCGCTTTCTCGAGATGGAGCACATCCCCGGGGAGCCGCTGAGTGCATGGGGGGCGAAAAACTTTCCATTCAGTCGGGAACGCCTGGCCAGTGATGAGCAGTCGCGCTTCGTCGAATGTGTGGATCGCATCATGAGTTCGATCGAACGGTGCGTTGCGATGCTTCATCAGCAGGGAGCGGTTGCTGGTGATCTGCACCCCGGCAACGTCCTTGTGCTTGCCGACCTGTCGGTTCGCCTCATCGACCTCGAGGACGGACGGCAACCGAATAGTCGAACGCGGTCGAGCTTCAACGCGCTGGGTTACGCTCCGCCGGACGGGTACACCGCTGCAGAAGCTGACTGGTTCGCAGTGTCACGTATCGCCGCGTCCCTCTTCCGGGTCAACAGGTCGATCGAGATACTCGCCCCAGGTCACTGGTACAGGACTATAGACATGGTCTCGGCGACGTTTGGCTCGAGGGCAGCGGAAATCATCCGTCGCGCTTGTGTCAAACTGCCGCGTGACTTGACGACTCGGGTCGAACTGACACCGGCCGAGTCGCCATCCGTGTGGGACGTCGAACGGCTGGGAGACCCAGTGACGCGTGATCGACTTGCTCAGGGTATTCTGGCGTCCCGCCGTGCAACGCCCGGCGCACTCTTTCCTGGCGATGTGGCCCAAGCCGACCCGTTCGGAACGGTGAACGTTGCGAACGGGGCTGCCGGAGTGTTGCTCTCCCTGGCGCGCGCGGATGTCGACATCACGTCAGATCTCACTGAATGGCTCGTCGCTGCGGCCGATACCTCGCCTCCCGATACGAAACCCGGTTTGTTCAACGGCCTTGCGGGCGTCGCTGCAGCACTCAGTGAACTTGGTGCACACGATGCAGCGAGGCGCCATATCGATCGCTCATTGCAGGCGCGAGGCAGGACGCGTAGCCTCAACCTGTTCGGCGGACTCGCAGGGATTGGCCTGTCAGCCGTCGGCGCAGCGCTTGAGTATGAAGACTCGGAGTACTTCGAGATTGCGCTGGAGTGCGCCGCCCGCATTTCGGCACAGTTGTTCTCCGACGGTGAATCCAGCGCATCTGAGGCACTCGACCGTCGGGCAGGGCTGTTGTTCGGATGGTCGGGTATCTCCTTGTTCTTGTCCACGCTCGCGCGACACCACGATGACTTCGGCGCAATGCGACTCGCTATCCGAGCAGTCGAGCGCGACCTTTCTCGGACGCGTTCGTACGCTGATGACCTCCTGGGGATTGAGGACACGGAGAACGGGAGAACACTTCCGTATCTTGCTCGAGGCAGCGCGGGGGTTCTTGTGGCAATCGCGCAATTGCAGGACCGTGTCGACCTCGGTGACGACGTCTCCCTTGCGACAGCGGGACTGCGACGCGCCTGCGCGAGCCACACGTACGCGTTCTCTGGTCTCTTCAACGGCCGTGCGGGGATACTCGCAGCGCTCGCGGCTGATCGCGCTCCGCTCGCTACTGACGGCGCCGACTTCCAACGAAGCGCTCTCGCTCACGACGCCTTGTGTTGGAGACGATCGGTGCAGTTTCCCGGAGAGAACTACCTCCGATTGTCCACCGACTTGGCGACTGGAAGTGCAGGTATCCTCGCCGCGCTCACAGCACAACGTCAAAGAGACCTGTCCTGGCTGCCGCTGATGCAGCAGCCAGGGCTGTTCGAGCGAGCGCAGGGTTCGCTCGGTCTTGATCGGAGAGGAGGTGATGAACATGAACAAGGTTCTCGACCTTCAGCGCCGTGATACGCATCGCGGCATCGGAACACTAGGCAGCAACTGGAGCTGGTGGGCCTGCGGCGAAAACCAGCCGGAGAGTTCGGCCAGCCTGTTCGCGTGCGCGGGCGGCTGATGAGGGGGGCTGCTGCGCACACGAGGACATCGAGCGCAGCAGCCCCGATGCTCACGACCGACCTGAGCTGGTGGAGACACCGTGCCTGAACGACGAAAGACACTGCAACGATGAGCCTGGAAGCACGCGATCTCTCCTTCGGCTATTCGCCGCGTCGCCGCGACCCGGTCCACGTGTTGCGGGGGGTGAGTCTTTCTGTAGCCGCCGGTGAGTCGTTGGCGGTCGTCGGGCCCTCGGGATCCGGGAAGTCGACACTCCTGCACTGCCTATCTGGTCTCCGAGCTCCGACACGTGGAAGCGTCGTGGCGTTGGGGACGGAGCTGTCATCCCTGACCGAATGGGGTCGTTCCCGATTCCGGCGGCGGTCCGTCGGCTTCGTGTTCCAGGACTACAACCTGATCCCCTCCATCAACGTGCGGGACAACCTCGCGTTGCCAGCGCTCTTCGCCGGTCGCGCAGCCGGGCGTCAGGCGGTCGCAGATGTCGCCGCGGACATCGGAATGGCGTCGCGCCTCCGGCATCGCCCGGACGAGCTGTCAGGCGGTGAACGGCAGCGCGTCGCGATCGGCCGGGTGTTGCTGTCCCAGGCTGAATTGGTCTTCGCCGACGAACCCACCGGTGCACTCGACACGTCGTCAGGACGGGTCGTGCTCGACCTCCTGTTCGGATCGCTCGGTTCCGAACGCACGATGGTGATGGTGACTCATGACCTCGACGCTGCTGCGCGTGCGGATCGTGTGCTGGTCCTCTGTGACGGTTCCGTCCACGCCGAGCTGACGTCCGCCACCCCGGAAGCGCTCTTGTCCGCCATCGAAACGGCCCGCGCGGACAGTGTCCATACGTCCGTGGAAGCATGACGATGGCCGGTCTCGTTCTCCGCACACTCCAGCAGCAGTGGCGGGTGTGGATCTCCCTGCTCCTGTTCCTGGCACTCGCGAACGCGCTCCTTGTCAGCGTGGGAGTGCTCGTGGAGGTCGCCGATCGGCTGCCCGTCCGGGAACAGCGCATCGTCCGGAATCTGAGCACGCCGATGTACGGGATGGCCTCGCTCGCCGTCCTCGTCATCACCTCCAGCGCGGTCTCCTTGGCGGTGCAACTCCAGCGTCGACCGTTCGCGACTTGGAAGCTCGCGGGGATGTCGTCAGTGCGGATCGCCGGCGTCCTGGTATCGCAGCTGATCGTGCTCGGGACCGTGGGCGGAGCGCTCGGGCTGCCGCTGGCCCTATTGGTCGCGCCGCGGTTCACCGCCTGGGTCCTGCAGGCCAACGCGGTCACCGCGATCGTCGTTGCCCCGGCGAGCACGCTGGCGCTCCTGTCGACCTGGGCACTAATCATCGGCATCCTGTTGCTCGCCGGTCTGCGAGGCGTCGGCTCGATCCTCCGGGTACCGGCGGTCGACGCGGTCCTGAGCGCAGATGTCGTCCGCAGTCGCCCGACCGCGTTCAGGCTCGCGCTCAGCCTGGTCATCTCGGCGGCGGTCCTCGCAATGGCGGCCGGAATGGTCGGCTCGGCGAGCGGCGACGTGTCCAGTCGGCTCGGGCTCCTGGTCGGCCTCGCGATGCTCCTGTCGTTGCTGATCATCCCGCTGATCGCGCTGCACGTCTCGCGGGTCACTGCGCTGTTCCTCGCAGCGTGGACGTGGATCGTCCCACGTCGATGGTCGACCGCTTGGTACCTCGCGCGTCGCGGCTGCGCCTTCCGCTTGGACCGTGTAGGCGTCTCCCTCGTTCCGCTCTACGTCGCGGTCGCCCTCGCGAGTTCGATCTACACCGTGTTCGAGACCGCCGATTCCGCCAGGAGGGCGGCCGGGCTTGTGCCCGCCGGCGAGCACGGTATCAACCACTCCGGCGTCTGGACCATTCTCGGTCCGACGGTCGTCCTGGCGATCGCCGGCACCGCGACGGTCGTGGTGATGGCTGCTCGTGAGCGAACGCACGAGCGGGCGCTGCTGGCTGTGGGCGGCGTCAGTCACCGCTCGATCGTCGGGGCCGGCATCGTCGAAGCCTTCATGTATGCCGTGACCGCGACGTTTCTCGGGCTCCTGACGGCAGCGGCTGTCTCAGTGGTGGAGGCTGAGGCGTTCGGTCGCCTCGAAACGGGGGCGCGCCCCGTGCTCGCCGTCGTGCCAGGCCTCGCAGTCGGCGCTGCAGGTTTCTGTGTGCTGGCCGCCGCCCTCGCTTTGCCCGCGGCGCTGGAGCATCGTCGGTCGGCGGTGGACAGGCTCGCTCGCTGAAGGTTCGCTGGGATGCGGAACGGGCCCGGGAATAGCTTCGGGCACCCCGCGTTGGACTTGAGCGTACGACACTCAAGTTTGAATCCAGGAGGTTCACGTGCCCGAAGACTTCACCCAGGGCGGCGCAGCAGCAGACGGCGGATCGTCGTCGTTCGACGACTTCCTCGCCCGATACCTCGAGGGCGAGCGGGCGCGTTCGGCGCGGACTATCGACCTCAGCCGCTTCCTCACCGCACGGACGCAGGAGATCCTGCAGCGCGCCGGCCGGTTCGCGCTCGAGCGCGGCCAGAACGAGCTCGACGCGCTGCACATCCTGCGCGTCATCGTGAGCGAGGAGCCCGCCAAGGACGCCGTCGCGCGCCTCGGCGTCGACCCGAAGGCCATCGCCAAGGCCGCCGAGCAGCGCCTGCCGCAGGCGTCCTCGCCGAGCGTCAAGGACCCGGCCATCACGCCGTCGGCCCAACGCGCGCTGTTCCACGCCTACCAGGTGGCCCGCGCCGCCGGATCGACGTACGTCGACCCCGAGCACCTCTTCTTCGCCCTCGTCATCAACCAGGACTCGCCAGCCGGTGAAGTCCTCGCCCGCGCCGGCGTCACGGCGGAGGCGCTGACCCAGGGCATGCGCCAGACCGTCGGCGACCCCGGCGTCGCCACCGACGACCAGGACGACCGCGATGCCGACGACCTCGACTCGGACACCCCGATGCTCGACCGTTTCGGCACCGACCTCACGGCGCTCGCCGCCGGCGGATCGCTCGACCCCGTCATCGGACGTTCGGAGGAGATCGAGCAGACCATCGAGATCCTCTCCCGACGCACGAAGAACAACCCCGTGCTCGTCGGCGAGGCCGGCGTCGGCAAGACCGCGGTCGTCGAGGGGCTCGCCCAGGCGATCGTCGACGGCGGCGTCCCGGAGCAGCTGCGCGGGAAGCGCGTCATCTCACTCGACCTGCCGGCCATGGTCGCCGGAACCCGGTACCGCGGTGACTTCGAGGAGCGCCTCACCGGCCTGCTCGACGAGATCGCAGCCAACCGCTCCGAGCTGATCGTCTTCATCGACGAGGTCCACACCGTCGTCGGCGCCGGAGGCTCCGGCGAGGGCGGCATGGACGCCGGCAACATGCTCAAGCCGCGTCTCGCGCGCGGTGAGCTGCACCTCATCGGTGCGACCACGCTCCGTGAGTACCGCGGGATCGAGAAGGACCCGGCACTCGAACGCCGCTTCCAGCCCGTGCGCGTCGGCGAGCCGTCGATCGAGGACGCCGTCCTCATCCTCGACGGTCTCCGTCCGGCGTACGAGGAGCACCACGACGTCCGCTTCACCGACGCCGCCCTCCGCGCCGCCGTCGAGCTCTCGGCCCGCTACCTGCCCGACCGCGTCCTGCCCGACAAGGCCATCGACCTCGTCGACCAGGCCGGAGCCCGGCTGCGGTTGCGGCTCGGGAAGGCGGTCGACGTGAGCGCCCTCGTCGAGGAGCTCGCGACACTCGAGGCGTCGAAGAACGCTGCCGTTTCGGCCGAGCACTACGAGGAGGCCTCGCGCATCCGCGATGAGATCACCGCCGTGCAGGCGAAGCTCGACGCCGCCTCCAACGGCCCCGGCGCGCGCACCGACCGCGACGCCGTCGTCGACGAGGCCCAGATCGCCGGCGTCGTGTCCCGCGCCACCGGCATCCCGGTCAGTCGGCTCACGGAGGGCGAGCGGGAACGTCTCGCCGGCCTCGAGGACGAACTGCACGCTCGCGTCATCGGCCAGCACGACGCCGTGACCGCGGTGTCGAAGGCCGTCCGCCGCAACCGCACGGGCATGGGCGACGCGAACCGACCCGTCGGCAGCTTCCTGTTCCTCGGTCCCACCGGCGTGGGTAAGACGGAGCTCGCGAAGGCGCTCGCCGGATCCCTCTTCGCTGACGAGCACTCGGTGATCCGCTTCGACATGAGCGAGTTCGGCGAACGCCACACGGTGTCGCGACTCGTCGGCGCCCCTCCCGGGTACGTCGGGTTCGACGAGGCGGGCCAGCTCACCGAGCGCGTGCGACGCAACCCGTACTCGATCGTGCTGTTCGACGAGATCGAGAAGGCGCACCCGGACGTGTTCAACCTGCTCCTGCAGGTCCTCGACGACGGTCGCCTGACGGACGGTCAGGGGCGGACGATCGACTTCCGCAACACGGTCGTGGTCATGACGTCGAACCTCGGTTCCGAGTTCCTGGCCTCACGGTCCGGTGCGATGGGCTTCGTGGCCGGCGGCGGCGACGACCCGACGGGCTTCGGCTCCGAGGAGGCGCTGCGTGCCCGGGTCATGGGCAAGCTGCGCGAGGCGATGCGTCCGGAGTTCCTCAACCGCATCGATGAGATCGTCCTCTTCCGCAAGCTCGACCAGCAGCAGCTGCAGGAGATCGTCGCGCTGATGCTCGGCCGCACGACCGAACGGTTGGCCGCGCGCGGTGCGTCACTCGAGACGACTCCGGAAGCGCGCGCCCTCCTCGCGGAGCTCGGCTACGAGCCGGAGTACGGCGCGCGCCCCCTGCGTCGCCTCATCCAGCGTGAGGTCGACGACCGCATCGCCGAGCTCGTCGTGAGTGGTGGGGTCGGCGACGGCTCGACCGTGCACGTCGACGCGGTCGGCGGGAAGATCGTCGTCACCGAACGGTCCGTGGTGGTGGCGGAAGCCGCCTAAGCCGGGAGATGGATCGACAGGCTCAGGGACCGGACCTCCGGACCCTGAGCCTGTCGCCGTCTGTGTGCGCGGGCACCTCGACAGGCTCGGTGACCGGAGCGCCGGAGGGTTCCTATTCCTGAAGTCCTTGCACCGAATCCAGCAGGCTCGGCGCGCTCACGTAGAAGAGTTGCCCGTCCTGCCACACGAAGCCACCGGAGAGGTTGCCGCCCGGGTCGGTCGGCTCGACGAGGAACGGACGTCCGGACTCGTCGCTCTCGACGAATCCGGCGGCTTCGAGTTCGGCCTGCTTCGCAGCCCAGGCCGTCTCGTCGAACTGTGCTTGCGCGACCGTCGCCGAGATGTCGGTCTGCGGCTTCGTCCAGGTGCACGCGACGCCACCGGCGTCGACGAGGAACGTCAGGTCGGTCCGTGTGACCTGATACGCCCGCGGTTCCATCTGGGTCTGCGCGAGGTCCGCATATCCCTGCTCGGTGAGGATCGTGTCGCACGTCGCAGCTGTGGCCGTCTTGGTCGCCTCGGCGGAGGGCGTCGAGGTGGGGGTGGCGCTCGGAGTGCTCATGGTCGTGGAGCTCGGCGACGGCGCTCCGGATCCGCACCCGGCGAGGGCGAGGGCTCCGATCGTTGCGACGAGGGCGGTCAGGAGACGAGGGGAGTGGCGGCGCGACATCCCCCAAGCCTAGGAGTCGCGCCGAGTCCGGCGGATCAGGGGCAGCACGGGGAACGCGCAAACTGGCCATCCGCTGGGAGTTGAGCCAGGCGGACTCAACTTTCTTGACGTCGAAACCGGGCCTCGGTAGCATTGAGTCATCGGGGCTCAAGTCTCGACGTCACACCAGCATCACCCCATCAATCAGCTCGGTGCCGAGCTCGTCGAGTCGGCCGGACGCCCACAGCATGCCGCCCGAGTCGACGAGTTCCGAACCGGCAGTCAACACAAGGAGAACCAACACATGGCACGTGCAGTAGGCATCGACCTCGGTACCACCAACTCGGTGGTCGCCGTCCTCGAAGGTGGAGAACCCACCGTCATCGCCAACGCCGAGGGCTTCCGCACCACCCCCTCCGTCGTCGCATTCACCAAGGACGGCGAGGTGCTCGTCGGCGAGACCGCGAAGCGCCAGGCCGTCACCAACGTCGACCGCACCATCGCGAGCGTCAAGCGCCACATGGGCACCGACTGGAAGTTCGACGTCGACGGCAAGAAGTACACGCCGCAGGAGCTGTCCGCTCGCATTCTCGCGAAGCTGAAGCGCGACGCCGAGCAGTACCTGGGCGACACCGTGACCGACGCGGTCATCACCGTCCCCGCTTACTTCAACGACGCCGAGCGTCAGGCCACGAAGGAGGCCGGTGAGGTCGCAGGCCTCAACGTGCTCCGCATCATCAACGAGCCGACAGCCGCTGCTCTCGCCTACGGCCTCGACCGCGGCAAGGAGGACGAGCTCATCCTCGTCTTCGACCTCGGTGGCGGTACCTTCGACGTCTCGCTGCTCGAAGTGGGCAAGGACGACGACTTCTCCACCATCCAGGTCCGCTCCACCTCGGGTGACAACCGCCTCGGTGGAGACGACTGGGACCAGCGCGTCGTCGACTACCTGATCAAGCGCTTCAAGGACTCGACCGGTGTCGACGTCTCGGGCGACAAGATCGCGAAGCAGCGCCTCAAGGAAGCCGCCGAGCAGGCGAAGAAGGAGCTCAGCTCCTCGATGTCGACCTCGATCCAGCTCCCGTACCTCTCCCTCACGGAGAACGGCCCGGCGAACCTCGACGAGACGCTCAGCCGCGCGAAGTTCGAGGAGCTCACCAACGACCTCCTCGAGCGCACCCGCAAGCCGTTCAACGACGTCATCGCCGAGGCCGGCGTGAAGGTCTCCGACATCGCGCACGTCGTGCTCGTCGGTGGATCGACTCGTATGCCCGCCGTCGCCGAGCTCGTCAAGAAGCTCACCGGTGGTCAGGAGCCCAACAAGGGCGTCAACCCTGATGAGGTCGTCGCCGTCGGCGCCGCCCTCCAGGCCGGCGTGCTGAAGGGTGAGCGCAAGGACGTGCTGCTTATCGACGTCACCCCCCTGTCGCTCGGTATCGAGACCAAGGGTGGCATCATGACGAAGCTCATCGAGCGCAACACCGCGATCCCCACGAAGCGGAGCGAGACCTTCACCACGGCCGACGACAACCAGCCGTCCGTCGCGATCCAGGTCTTCCAGGGCGAGCGCGAGTTCACCCGCGACAACAAGAACCTCGGCACCTTCGAGCTGACCGGCATCGCGCCGGCTCCGCGCGGTGTGCCGCAGGTCGAGGTCACCTTCGACATCGACGCCAACGGCATCGTGCACGTGTCCGCCAAGGACAAGGGCACCGGCAAGGAGCAGTCGATGACGATCACCGGTGGCTCGTCCCTCGGCAAGGAGGACATCGAGCGCATGGTCCGCGAGGCCGAGGAGCACGCTGCGGACGACAAGGCCCGCCGCGAGCAGGCCGAGGTCCGCAACAGCGCCGAGCAGCTCGCCTACTCGATCGACAAGCTCATCAAGGAGAACGACGACAAGCTGCCCGAGGACGTCAAGACCGACGTCCAGGCCGATGTCGACGCCCTGAAGAGCGCGCTCGCCGGTGAGGACGAGGACGCGGTGAAGACCGCGTTCGACAAGCTCAACGAGAGCCAGGTCAAGCTCGGCGAGGCGATCTACGCCCAGGCGCAGGCCTCCGAGTCCGCCGCAGGAACCGAGGCCCCGGCTGAGGAGGCGACCTCCGATGAGGACGTCGTCGACGCCGAGGTCGTCGAGGACGAAGACGACAAGGACAAGAAGTAACCATGACTGACGAGAACCAGAACCAGAACCAGGACGATCCCATCATCTCTTCGACAGGCTCAGGACAGGCCGCGAAGCATGGGGACGACCCGGAGACCGGCGAGGTTCGTCAGCCTGGCACCGAGGGGGCTGACGCCGACGCGTCGGCCCCCTCGGGCGCACCTGCCGAATCCGCCGGCGCCGACGCACCGGCCGCCGACGACGAGCTGACCGTCGAGGACATCCTCAACGCGGCTCCCGAGGAGCCCGCGCAGGGCGGCGACCTCTCCCCGGCCGAGCAGCTCGCTGCAGAACGCCTCGGCGACCTGCAGCGCGTCACGGCCGAGTACGCGAACTACCGGAAGCGCACCGAGGCCGGCCGCGAGGTGGAGCGCGAGCGCACCACCGGCGAGGTCGCCAAGGTCCTGCTGCCGGTGCTCGACGACCTCGACCGCGCTGACAAGCACGGCGACCTCGAGGGCGACGCCCCCTTCACGCAGATCGCGGCCAAGCTCCGCGGCGCTGCCGAGAAGCTCGGGCTGAAGCCGTTCGGAGCGGTCGGCGAGACCTTCGACCCCAACGTGCACGAGGCCATCTTCCAGCAGCCCACGCCAGGCGCCGAGGGCGAGACCGTCCTCGACGTCGTGGAGACCGGGTACCACCTGGGCTCCACCCTGCTGCGCGCCGCGAAGGTGGTCGTCGCGGTCCCGGCGAGCTAGCCATGGCGAGTCAGGACTGGTTCGACAAGGACTTCTACAAGGTCCTCGGCGTCAAGAAGGACGTGACGCCGGCGGAACTGAAGAAGGTCTACCGGAAGCTCGCCCGGCAGTACCACCCGGACTCCAACCCGGGTGATGCGAAGGCCGAGGCGAAGTTCAAGGAGATCAGCGAGGCCCACTCGGTCCTCGGCGACCCCGAGCAGCGCAAGGAGTACGACGCCGTTCGTGCCATGGGCGGTGGAGCTCGCTTCACCGCCCCGGGTGCCGGCGGCGGCCAGGGCGGCTTCGAGGACGTCTTCGGGACGATGTTCGGTGGGGGCGGTGGTGGTGGCGGTCGCCAGAGCTACAGCTACCAGCAGGCTCCTCCCGGATACGAGGACATCCTCGGCGGCATGTTCGGCCAGGGTGGCTTCGGCCAGACCTCAGGTGGCTTCCGCGGCTACGGCGGACCCACGCCGGGCCGCGACATCACCGCGCACACGACGATCGACTTCATCACGGCCACGCAGGGCGACACCATCTCCCTGCAGACCTCCGAGGGACGCACCATCAAGGTGAAGATCCCGGCGGGTGTGTCGGATGGACAGAAGATCCGCCTGCGCGGCAAGGGGCAGCCGAGTCCGGACGGCGGCGAAGCCGGCGATATCGTGGTCACCGTGAGTGTCCGCAAGCATCCCGTGTTCGAACGCGACGGCCTGAACCTCCGCGTCACCGTGCCGGTCACCTTCGTGGAGGCCGCGCTCGGCGCCACGATCGAGGTTCCGACGCTCGGCGGCGACCCCGTCAAGCTGCGCGTCGCCCCCGGTACGCCGAGCGGCCGCGTCCTCCGCGTCAAGGGCCGTGGTGTCGCGACGACGAAGGGCACCGGCGACCTCCTGGCCGTCGTGCAGATCGTCGTCCCGGCGCATCTCGGCGGCGAGGCCAAGGAGGCACTCGAACGGTTCCACGAGCTGGAGCCGAAGGACAACCCCCGCGACGAGCTCATCGCTCGGGCTCGGGGCTAGTAGCCAGCAGCGCACGGAAGGGCAGGGAGCATGGACGAGCATTCGCCGGTCTTCGCGATCGCGATGGCTGCCGAGCTCGCCGGCATGCACCCGCAGACCCTCCGGCAGTACGACCGGCTCGGGCTCGTGTCGCCGACGCGGACCGCCGGGAAGTCGCGCAGGTACTCGATGCGCGACATCGCCCAGCTCCGTGAGGTGTCCAGGCTCAGTGCCGAGGGCGTCAGCCTCGAGGGCATCTCCCGCATCCTGACCCTGGAGAACGAGGTCAGCTCGCTCCAGGGCCGGGTGCGGGAGCTCGAGCACGCGCTCGCCAACGCCCTGCTGCGAACCCCGGGCAACCGGGTGTTCGCCGCCGGCATGGAGGGGAGCGTCGTCCCGATGCGGAGCGGTACCCGCACCCGCCGCCGGACCGAGGTCGTCGTCTGGCGGCCGTCGCTCTCCGAGTAGCCGACCACAGCGCACTCGTCGCCGTCATCCCGCGTGGATGACGACCACGAGTGCGCTTTCGTGTGGGTGCTGTTTAGGGGACCCGGAGTTCGTGAATCGGATCGCGTTGGCTCGCGACAATCGCAGGGACGAGGGCTGACACCACAGTCGTCGACCACGCGACAACTCCGAGCGCGATGCAGAATTCGACGCCGGGGAGTGGGTCTCCGGAGAGCAGCAGAGAGCCCGTCGCGGCGGCGAGTCCGCAAGCAACGCCCGTTGCCGCGAGCGCGCCGGTCTGTGTCAGTAGCAATTCCACGATCAGCTGCCTGCTGGCGCCGAGCGCGCGCCTCCGGCCGAAGTCCTTCCTCCGCATCATCACGAGGCCGAACAGAATGAGGGCGACCGCGACACCGTTGAGACCGAGGAGGCCGAGTACGAGGCCTCGAGAGTATGTATTCAGCTGACCTTCGACGAGCTCCTTCATCTCCGTCAGGCTGGTACTGGTCTGCACGACGATCCTGGAGGGATCGTGTGAGCCGACAACCGTTCTCGCGAACTCGGCAATGACGGGCACAAGCGCGGCGCTCGAGGCGATCACGACCAGGACAGCCACAGGCTCTGGTTGCGCAGGAACATCGTGTGGCACGACTGCGAGAGGTTCGAACGCCGTCAGAAACCCGGGTGTCCACATTCTTCCTCCGACGCCGAGCACCTTCCCGTCCGAGGTTATGACCGCTCCAGCGATGTCTGGCAGACCGAACTGTTCGAGCGCCGCGGACGAAGCGAACACGACATCGGAAGGACTGGTCGCCGGCCCCAGACCGAGGACGTCCAGGTTCGTGGAATGGAGATGCCTGACGGGTACGCGCGTGCCTTCTGGATTGCGTGTGTTCCGTGCGTCCTCAGCCGTCGAGAACGCCCCGGCCCACTCGATGCCATCCGTACCCTGCAACCGGACAAGGACATCGGTCGTCACGCCCGCCTCTGGATCTGCGCGGATCACGATGGCCCGGGACTCCATTGAGCTGATCGAGGCCAGGACGCGTTCCTCGGCGCCGACGGCGCGTCCAGTCGTCACGAAGACGGCAAAGACCATTGCCGCGACGGTGAACATCGTGAGAATGCTTGCCACCGGGCTCGCGCGAGCCGTTGCGAGCGCCTCGCGGGCGACTGCGCGACCGCGTCTCATAGCTGGAGCTCTCGGTCGCAGCGGGCAGCGAGCGCTATGGAGTGAGTGACCAGGACGACAACTCCTCCCGCCCGTGCATAGTCTCTGAGCGCGCAGACGACGAACTCAGTGGTGACAGGGTCGAGATTGCCGGTCGGCTCGTCGGCGAGCAAAATCGGTGGCTCGGTCACGAGTGCGCGGCTGAGCGCGATCCGCTGGGCCTGACCTCCGGATATCTGTCCGGGTTTGCGATCTGACGGAAGGTCGACGCCGAAACGATCGAGCAGGGCGCGTCCACGCTGTGCTGCACGAACGCGGTCATCGCCCCGGTAGAGCGCAGGTTCGGTCACATTGTCGATGAGCGTCCTGGTCTGGTCCAGGGCAGCGTCTTGGAAGACGAAGCCGAATGCGCGGGCGCGAAGGGCGGCTCGACGCGCATCACTCAGACGACCGCTCGGCTCACCGCCGACCAGAACATCGCCGGAAGCAGGCCGCAGCATCAGGCCAAGGAGATAGAGCAGAGTCGACTTACCGCGACCAGAGGGACCAGTGAGCGCGGTCATGGACCCCGGAACGAACTCGGCTGACCACTGACTCACGATCGGCTCCCGGCGCTGGTATGCGAACGACACATCGCGGGCAGCAAGGGTCATGCAGGACTTCGGAGCTCCGTTCGGCACTCGACTCACCGTGTGGTCTCGTCGACTGTGGCACGTATACGTACTCGCACGTTCTCCGCCACCCCCTCAACCACAGACATACCGTTCGCTGAGGCGAGAACTGTAATCGGCCGTCGTCGGCCTGCGTCGTCGATGACGGCGAGCCCTCCGCCGGCTTCGGTAACGATCGCAGCTGCGGGAAGAATGAGGCCACGGACCGTCTCTGCCGTAGTGATGGTCGCATCCAGGACCGTTTCGCCCCCGACGGGAACGGCGCCACACTGGTCTCCGCAAATCGCTTTACCGTCGACGCTGGTCAGTGTGATGTCGACCTGGTCCGTCTCCGGGTCGCGTCGACGTTCTCCTACCCGTGCAGTCCAAAGCTCGCCACTCGAGCCGTTGAGCGTGACGGTAGCCTCGGTCGGTATCAGCGCGGACTGAGCGGGAGTCGCTGGAACCGTCACCTCCGGTGCCGGTGACAGGGTCAGGATGACGGGCTCGCCACCGTCGAGACGTTTACCGCGAGCGACAACCTCACGATCGAGAGAGATCCGCGCGGGCAGCGTAGGAAGGAAGACGATACTGCCGACTTCGACGACACCGGTTTCTGGAACGCCTATGTCCTTCTGCCAGGCACGGATGGCACGATCGGTGGCGTCGCGCGCTACCCCGTCGACTGTGCCGTCGTAGTGGCCGAGTGACACCAGGAGCGCCTGAAGTTGTTCGATATCGGCACCATCCATGTCGCGACCGAGGTCCCGGAATGCGGGCACTTCGCCGGATGCTGCGACGACGGGTCGCAGGTCTACAGCAAACAGCTCGTCCCCCGGATGAAACTCGGTTCCAGGATCGGGTGGGACGCTCGTCACGATGCCCGTCGCTTGGTTGTAGGCGGTGCTGGAAGGAGCCCAACTGGCGATTGCGTTGAGTGTCAACGTCGCTCCGACCTCTCCTTCGCGGACGGTTGCGAATGCGTACGCTTCTCCGGCCGTCGGGTCCTCCTTCGGCGTCGTGACTGTCGACAGCGCCCATGCCGTTGCTGTTGTCACCAGGGCGGTGATCGCGACCGTCGTGGCCCGTGAGATCCACCGCCGCACTCGGCCGGGCGACGAAACTGAGGGTGTCCGGTCCGAGGCGGATCCGATCTCAGCGCGGTGACGTCGTCGAATCACCAGTGCCCTTTCTGAGTTTGCATCGTCGGGAGCCGGCAGAATGGCAGCGATGCCATCCTGCCGACTCGCGTGAGCTGCGGTGATGGCGGATGCCACCCTCCGCAGCTTGGGATTCACTGGCAGCCGAACGCCCAGGACGAGAAGGTGCCGCTCGTGTCTGCTTGCAACAGCGCAGCGCCGGGGCTGTACAGGCCACGCATTGAGGTCGTCCCGGCGTCCCGGTTGCCCTTCACCCAGCGCCCGCCCGTGGTGTGCTGGTGCACCGTCGATGCGGAGGACGTGACTCCGGACCACGTCCACGCACCAGTGCACGAACGGTTCGCGCCTTTATAGTCGGCAGCCATCGCGGGCGCGGAAATCGTCGTGGCGAGTGCAACCGCAGCTGCGACGGTCACAGCAGCCAGGAGTGATCTCTTCATGTTCGGCTCCATTCCATCGTCTTCCATGCGGCTGTCGCCGCAGGGTGGGTGACCAACTTAGCGGTATCTATGTAATACTTCAACATCTGAAATTTACCAAGCTGATCGCCAGAATGCGGTCGGGACGGAGTCGTCATATGTTGAAGAGAGTGGCTTGTGCCATCGGGGCGGCAGTGATGCTGGTGGTGATCGTCGGTTGTGCACCTGCCGGTGACCAACCCTCCACGACACCCACGCAGGAAGGGTTGTCGCTGTCTCCGCGCGCGGACCAGGCGTATCGCTGCCTCGTCGACAAAGGCTGGCCGGTGACCATCAGTTGGGACGGCGGAGTCGACATCACCAGTGATGACGTCCCCGCGGGGCAGGAGGAGCGATACGACCAGGACGCCGAGGCATGTTGGGCGCCACTCGAGGAGATGACCCGAGACCTGTCCCAAGAGGGGATCGAAGAGCTGTACGAGGAGGAACTCGCGACGCGGGAGTGCCTCATCGCCGAGGGCTACCAGGTGGATGATCCACCGTCGAAGCAGCGATTCCTCGATTCCTATCCAGACGAACGGTGGATGGCCTACGGAGCATCCGACGTCACTCGGGCGATGGCCGATGAGGAGTCATGGCGCGCCATCAACGAAACGTGCCGGCAACCCTCCTGGACCATCGGATTCTGAGCGAACCTGCGAATCCACAGCGTCGTCAGCGGGTTACACGGTGACGAGTATGAACGACGAGTGAGAGCGACCACGGCCGCGTAGGGTTGGGGCATGAGCGCGCAGCCCGTGGTGACGAAGCCGGACCCGGCGCAGACCGCACCCGCGACGGCTCGGCGGCGGCGCGGCGCCCGGCTGACCGGACTGACCGCCTACCCGCTCATGTACTTCGGCGTCATCGCGGGCGTGCTTCCGCTGCTGACGCTCGTCGTGATCGGCGCCCCCATCCTCGTCGGCGTCCTGCTCGGTGCGGGCGAGGCCGAATGGGTCGACGGCTTCTCGCGCGTGTTCGGGTTCATCCTGCTCTTCCTGACACCGCCGTTCGGCGCCTGGGTGTGGGGGTACGTCGCGCTCGGGGTCGTCGCCTTCCTCGGTGGCATCGCCCTCAGCCTGCGGATCCTGCGACGTCACGGCGTGCGTCGCGCCGGAGCCGTCACGCACTGGGGCATGTGGGCCACCGTCCCGCTGCAGCTCATCTTCGCGGTCATCAGCCTCGTGATCGTGTTCGGTGCGATCGCGTCCGTCCGCGCCGAGGACGCCAGCGGCCTCGAGACCGTCCGCGCCTTCGGCCAGGGTGTCGCGATCGCCACGGTCGTCAACCTCCTCGTCTCCGCCGGGCTCGGTGTCCTCGTCTTCCCGGCCGTTCTCCGAGCCGTGAAGGCGGAGAAACCGGCTCGACGCGCCCGCCGACGCGGCTGACCACTGGACGGTGTCGGTCCCCGGGAGCAGAATCGCTGCATCAGCCGGTCCAGGCTGTGTCGCCGCTCCAGAAGGGAAGCAACCATGTCCACGCCGCCGATCGCCGTCGATCCGCCCTCCATGTACACGAGCCCCGCCTTCGCGCAGGGCATGATCCTCCCGGCCGGCCCGACGCTGTTCGTCGGCGGGCAGAACGGCGTCGACGCCGAGGGCGCACTCCTCGACGGCCTCGGTCCGCAGACGGAACAGGCGCTCCGCAACGTCCTCACGGTGCTCGCCGAGGCCGGTTCCGGGCCCGAGCACGTCGCGAAGCTCACCATCTACCTCGCGCCAGGGATCGATCCGTCCGACGGCTACGCGGCGACCACGGCGGTCTGGGGTGGTCGCCGGACTGCTGTCACGGTCCTCTCCGTGGCGCCCGCACGTCCGGGAGCGCTCGTCGAGATCGACGCCGTGGCGGCGGTCCCTGCGTCCTGACCGCGCGAACCCGTGCGGACGACCCGCCGGTACGCTGAGGGGATGCCCGAGTTCTCCTTCGACGCGCTGCGCCGGTTCCCCGATCACGAGGCACCCAACCTCTTCGCCGTCGACGCGACCGATCGGCTCCTGCTCGACGAAGCGGCCGAGGTCCTGGCCGGGCGGGCGCCGACGCCTGGCGAGATCGTCGTCGTCGGCGACGCCTACGGGGCGCTGACCCTCGGCGCCATCGCGCTCCTGGGGGCGACCGACGTCCGGGTCCACCAGGACGCCGCCGTCGGGGAACGGGCCCTCGCGGCCAACGCCGAACGGCTCGGCGTCGACGGTGGCTTCCGCAACCTGCCGCTCGGCGAGGAGCTGTTCACGGGCGCATCACTCGTCCTCGTCCAACTCCCGAAGCACCTCGAAGCCCTGCACGAGATCGCCGCCGCCGTGGCCCGTTGGAGCGCCGCGGACGTCCGTCTCCTGGCGGGTGGCCGGGTGAAACACCTGACGCCCGCGATGAACGAGGTCCTCGGTCGGAGCTTCTCGACCGTCACCGCGAGCCTCGCCCGGCAGAAGTCCCGGGTGCTCCGCGCGAGCGACCCGGTGACCGCCGCCGTCGAGGGAGAGCGTGACGAGGCCGACGCCACGGCCCCGACCGCGCTGCGCACCGAGCACCATGCCGACATCGGCCTGACCATCGCCGCCGCCGGGGCGGCGTTCGCCGGCACGAAGCTCGACATCGGTACCCGCTTCCTGCTCGAGGCGCTGCCGGAGATCGCGCCCGACGCCCGGACGGCCATCGACCTCGGCTGCGGCACCGGCGTCCTCGCGGTGTCGCTTGCCATCGCCCGGCCCGAGCTCGCGGTCATCGCGACCGACCAGTCCGCTGCAGCGGTCGCCTCGACCACCGCGACCATCGCCGCCAACGACGACACCGACCGCCGACTGGCCGAGCGCATCACGGTGCTCCGCGACGACGGCCTGTCGATGCAGCCGGACGCGTCAGCCGACCTCATCGTCCTGAACCCGCCCTTCCACAGCGGGACCACCGTCCACACAGGCGTCGCCCACGACCTGTTCGCCGAGGCCGCGCGTGTCCTGCAGCCGGGTGGCACCCTCGCCGTCGTGTGGAACTCGCACCTCGGCTACCGGGCTGCCCTCGAGCGGCTCGTCGGTCCGACGACGCAGTTCGCGCGCAACCAGAAGTTCACGGTGACGATCTCGCGCCCCCGGGCCGCCGGCGAGCCGCGTCCGTAACTCCTGCGGCTTGGACCACTCAGCGAGCAGCGGCCGCTCGAGCACCGGCATCGTCGACGGTCCGGACGGGCGTTGCAGGAGTTGTGGACGTCAGACGGCGTTCCAGAGGCGCTCGATGCGCTCGCGGAGCGCGGTCTCCTCCGGGGACTCGTCGGCGTACTCCGAGGCGTCGATCGTGATGGTGTCCGCGGCGTCGAACCACCAGGTCCCCGACTCACCGTCGACCCCGATGCTGGTCCACGTCCCCGGAGCGACGCCCGACTTGACCAGGCCGATGGCCGTCCCGAGCGTCGTGTCATCGCCCGCGTGGAGTTCGACCTGCAGGCGACCGACGCTGCTGTCGAAGGAGAGCAGCGAGCCCATTGCGGTCAACTGCTCGACCAGGGCGAACAGCACGGTCGCGTCCTCGCGAGCGCCACGCACGGAGAACGTGCCAGGGGAACCGCTCACGACGGGGCCGTCGATGCCGAGCGACTCGACGACCGATGCCTCCGGCAGGGCGTCGAGGACGTCGAGGGCGGTGCGCCCGGCGCCCGGGTCCGCGACGGTGATCCCGAGGCTGTCACTCGACGCCGCGATCGCGGTCACGCCGGGCACCGCGCCGAGGGCCTGGACGACCGGGAGCATGTCCGCCGACTGGACGCCGTCATCCCAGGTGACGATGCCGCCCTGGATCTCCACTGCGACGTCCGCCGGAACCGCACCCGTCGCCACCGCGGTCGCGGCGGCCACGTCCTCGACGCTCGCGATGCGGAGGTCGATCGTGTCCGGGGTCAGCGTGGCGCCGATGACCTCGAACTGCTCGGCGACGGCCAGGTAGGCGGCGCGAGTCGTATCGGGGTCGCCGCTGACCGTCGCGTCGTCGTCGACGCCTGAGGAGATGGAGAACTGCGCGTCCTCGTCCCAGTTCGGGAAGCCGGGGGCGGCATCGTCGGTATCGTCCTCGTCGGGTTCGGCCGGGTCGAAACCGTCATCGCTGCGGCCGCTGACGACCGCGGCGGCGTAGGCGGGTGTCGCGTCGGCGGTCGCCCTGGCCAGGTCGTAGGCGGCGAGGAAGTCCTCTCCGGGACGCGCCACGAGGGTGAGCGAGGACGCACGCGCACCGTCGGTTCCAGCGGAGGCGAGCTGCAGCTCGCCTCCCGGCACGCCCTCGTCCTCGAGCGAGGCGAGCAGCTCCAGCTGGGTCGCGTTGTCGGCTCGTCGGTCGAGGACGGACAGGGTGAACCCACGGACGGTGAGGTCGACGCCCTCCCACGTCGCTCCGCCGCTCCGCTTCGCCTGCTCGTTCAGGAATCCGCCGATGCGGTCCACGATCGCGCTCAGTCGATCGTCGGTGACGTCGTCGTCCATGAGCACCGACGCCGATGCCGTTCCGCTCCATGGCAGGGTGTTGCTCCCGGTCGTGTCGACATCGGCCACCTCCGGGACGCCGTCCAGGAGCTGCTCGAAATCCCGCCCGGCGGCGGAAGCCGCGTTCACGTCGCCACAGCCCGAGAGGCCGAGGACGGCTGCCATGGCGAACAGCGCCGTGGCAGCGGTCCGGATCGTGCGGTACTGCGGCATGAACCCACCCTAGGAGCTGCACGCCGCAGCCCGCGTCGGGGTGCTCCCGACGTCTCAGGTGCGGCGCCGAGTGTGCCCGTATGCTGGCCCGATGTCCGAGCCGTCCACCCCCGCAGACGGAGCACCTCGCGGCTCGCGCCGCCGAGATCAGCACGATCTCACCGCGGTCGAGCGCTGGATCGACGACCGGGCCAACCGGCTCCTGCGCGACGCCCCCGATGGCGGTGCGCGGGCGAAGGCCGTCGAGTTCCTCGTCTTCGGGGCGAAACAGGCGTGGGCGTGCATCTTCGGCGCAGCGATGCTCGCGGTCATCGTCGCCGCCCGCCTCTGGTACCCGGACGACGTCTGGCTCGCCCGGAACGACGCGCTCGTCGTCGCTGCCATCGTCATCCAGGTGGTCATGATCGTCACCAGGCTCGAGACGGGCCGCGAGCTCTGGGTGATCGTCCTGTTCCACGTCGTCGGGACGGGTATGGAGCTGTTCAAGACCGGGGTGGGGTCGTGGGAGTACGACGGCGGTGGGGTCCTGCACCTCGGCGCCGTGCCGTTGTACACCGGGTTCATGTACGCGGCCGTCGGGTCGTACATGGTCCGCGTGTACCGGCTCTTCGACCTCCGGTTCGACCGCTATCCACGGGTGTGGCTCACGACGATCATCGCGGCCGGCATCTACGTCAACTTCTTCAGCCAGCACTTCATCGTGGATCTGCGATGGGTGCTGCTCGCGGCCGTCCTCGTCGTGTTCGCGCGGACGATGATGCACTTCCGCGTGTTCCGTCGGACGCACCGCATGCCCGTGCTGGTGGCGTTCCTGCTCGTGGCCTGCTTCATCTGGATCGCCGAGAACATCGGGACGATCACGGGCGCCTGGCTGTACCCGAATCAGGAGGACGGTTGGCAGCTCGTCCCGCTCACCAAGCTGGTGTCGTGGTTCCTCCTCATGATGATCTCGGTGGTGATGGTCACCTGGGTGTACCCGCCGAAGCGGCCCGATCGCCTCCCGACCTGAGCCGCCTGCTGTCAACAGTTGCTGAAGGCGGTGCGCGCACCGGGTAGGGTTCGGGAGTGAGCGGCCCGAGCCCGGTGATCGCTCGTCCCCTTCCGGAGAGCAGCCATGGCCCAGCGTCAGCCCCAGGACCCACGCTTCCGTGATCGTGGCGGCGCTCGGCCAGCCTCCACGCAGTCGGGTCCCGTTCAGCCGGGCCCGGCCCGGCCCGCCCCGGCTCGACCTGCCGCCGCTCCACGGCCCGCACCACCGACCGTCGGCATCGCAGTCCCGGCCGCGGCCGCCGCACCCCTGCCGCGGACCAACCACCTCTTCGCCGGTGCACAGTTCGCGTTCATCGCCTCGATCCTGATGCTCGGGCTGTACATCGGGCTGACCTCGACCTGGACCCTACTCGAACCCGACTTCCTCATCGGGCTCTCCCTGACGGCGGCGGCGACGTCCCTGCTCTTCGCCGTGCCACCGTCCGGCGCGCTCCGTGGTCTGCTCGTGCTCGTACCGACCATCGACATCCTCGCCGTCGGGTTCTTCCGCGACACCCTGCCGAACCTGCCGACGTCGGGTCTCCTCATCGTCATCCCGGTGCTCTGGCTCGCGGGTGGGTTCGGGGTCTCGGCACTGCCCGTCCCGGTGTTCGGAGCGATCTTCGTCTCCCTCATCCCGGTCGCGCGCGCCGGAGCATGGCCGACGACGCCTGGTGGGTGGGGCGCGATCTGCATCCTGCCGGCCCTGGTCCTCATCATGACCGTCACCGTGCACCTGGCCGCGCGCCAACTCCGCGCCCACGAGGGACGGGCACGGATCGCGCTCGCGGCGGCGACGGAAGCGGCGGCCGTGGCGACGACGGTCTCGGAATCCGTCGACGCCGCCGTCGCCTTCTTCCGGCCGGACGGCACGGTGGCGCTCCGCAACGAGGCGACGCATGAACAGGCCGAGTTGGCGGGCTTCGACCCCAAGACCCGGGCCGGCGTCCACGTCTACAGGCCGGACCGGAAGACCCGGCTGCTTCCCGAGGAGCAGGTCATCAACCGGGCGCTGCGCGGCGAGAGCTTCCGTGGCGAACTGTACTGGGTGGGGGAGCCGGGCGACCAGCGCGCCATCATCGCGAACGCGCGACAGGTGCACACCGACGACGGCACCTTCGTGGGCACCATCACCGTCGGTCACGACGTCACCGAGCTCGCCGACGCGGTGGCGCTCCGGGAAGCGTTCCTCATCGACGTCTCCCACGAACTCCGCACCCCGTTGACGTCGATCATCGGCTACCTCGACCTCCTCACCGAGGGGCATGACCTGCGGCAGCTCGGACTGGAGCGCGAGGTCTCGACGGTCCAGCGCAACGCGGAGCAGTTGTACGCGATCATCGGCGACCTGCTCGCGGCGGGCGACGCCGAGATGCGGGTGCGGATCGCACACACCGACGTCGCCGACATCGCCAGGGAGAGCGTGGCCGCGATCCTGCCGCAGGCGTCGGATGCCGGTGTCGTCGTCCGAGCCGAGGTCCCCCCGCACGTGGAGTTGGAGGGCGACGGCGGCCGGCTCCGCCAGGTCCTCGACAACCTGCTCTCGAACGCGGTGAAGTACACCCCGCGGGGCGGGCGCGTCCTCCTGACCGTCGCGGTGGAGGGGAAGACCTGCACCGTGAACGTCGCGGACACCGGCATCGGCATCTCGCCGGACGACCAGCGGCAGCTCTTCAACCGCTTCTTCCGGGCCAGGGAGGTCCGCGACGATGCGCGGCCAGGCGTCGGCCTCGGGCTGTCGATCGTGAAGTCCATCACCGAGGCGCACCATGGCTGGATCACCGTGTCCAGCCGCCCGGGCCGCGGCTCCACCTTCACCGTGACGCTGCCACTCCGCCAGCCGCGCGCCGGCGCACCGTCCGCTTCCTGAGTCGGACCCCGGCAGGGAGGCGCTGCGGCACGCATCGTGGGAGGCTTGGAGGATGGCGCAGATCCTCGACCAGCCGATCGTCGACGAGGCGACCCTCACCATGCAACCGTGGGTCACCATCGTCTGGAACGACCCGGTGAACCTCATGTCCTACGTCTCCCTCGTGTTCCGCAGCTACTTCGGCTACACCCACGAGGAGGCGGAGCGACTCATGCTCGCCGTGCACCACGAGGGCCGCGCCGTCGTCGCCACCGGTAACCGCGAGGAGATGGAGCGCCACGTCGAGGCCATGCACGGGTACGGGCTCTGGGCCTCGCTCGCGAAGGCCGACGCATGAGCGCCTTCGTCCGTCCGCCCGTCGGACCCGTCGTGCTCCGCCTCGACGAGCAGGAGACCTCGATCCTCGAGCAACTGGCGAGCCAGCTCGTCGACATGCTCGAGGACGCGACGCGTGCCGGGCTGGCGACCGCCGTGGAGCTTGACCCCGCCATGGCGCGGCTGGTGCCGGAGGGGTACCGCGACGACCCCGAGGCCGCCGCGGAGTTCCGACGCTTCACCGCCGACGACCTCGTCGGCGGCAAGGTGACCGCGGCGCGGACCGTCCTGGCTGCGCTCACCGCCGACGCGTCCGACGCGGCTCAGCCGACGGACGTCCCGGTCGGGCACGAGGACGGTGCAGCCGTGACCCTCGAGGGCGAGACGGCCTGGACCTGGCTGCGGTTCCTCAACGACACCCGGCTCACCATCGCGGCGCGACTCGGCATCGAGGAGGACGACGCGGAGCCGTTCGACCCGGCTCCGACGACCTCGGACGACGAGCAGGATCCGCAGCTCATGATGGCGATCTACGCCTGGCTCGGGTACCTGCAGGAGTCGATCGTCGCCGTCCTCGACGAAGCCTGAGTCGCGGCGCCGGACACCTGCGACCCGGGCGCCACGGGTAGCCTTGGTGACCATGCACATCCTCGTCTTCAGCGACCAGCACCCCGAGTCGTCCGGCGGGGCCCAGGTCTCGATCCGGCTGCAGCGGCGCTTCCTGGAGGCCGCGGGGCACACCGTCACGGTGTGCTCGCCGCGGATGCACCAGGAGCACGACGACGACCCGCACTATCTCGACACCCCTTCGATCCCTATCACGCTCGACCGCGAGTACTCGATGACCGTGCCCGGCCGGCTCACCGACCGCTGGCTCGACGCACGCCTGGCCGAGCTGCCCCCGGTCGACGTCGTCCACGTGCAGGCCGACTTCTGGCAGGCGCTCACGGCCTACCGCTACGCCGAACGGCACGGGATCCCGGCCCTCCACACGATGCACAACCGCATGGACGTCGGCATCGAGCAGACCATGCCGGCGCCGGGCCTCGTCGTCGGAGCCCTGTCCTGGTGGCAGCGCCGGGTCCTCCGGCCGCGGCTCTCGACCCTGCCGACCGGCGTCTGGTCCTATCTGCAGGAGTTCGCCAAGCGTGCGTCCGTCGTCATCGCGCCATCGCACCACTTCGCGCGGGTCCTCCGCGAGCAGGGGGTGACCGCCCACGCCGAGGTCCTGTCGACGGGCGTCGACGACGCGGTGCTCGACGAGATCCTCGACGAACGCGCGACCACGCTCCACGTGCCGCACCGCCTGCCGTCGTTCGTGTGGATCGGCCGCTTCAGCCAGGAGAAGCGGCTCATGGAGTTCCTCGAGGCGGTCCGGCTCGCGGACGTCGACGCGGTGTTCCGCCTGTACGGGGCCGGACTCCTGCTCGCGAAGGCCCAGGCGTTCGTCGCCGAACACGACCTCGCCGACCACGTCGTCTTCGCCGGTCGCGTCTCGTACCCCGACTCGCTGCGCGCGATCGCCGACGCCGACGCCCTCGTGCAGACGTCGATCGGGTTCGAGACGCAGGGCATGACCGTGTTCGAGGCGGCCGCACTCGGCACGCCGTCGATCATCAGCGACCCGAACATCGCGGCAGAGCTCCCGGCCGACTCGATGTGGCAGCCGACGGACGGCGGGGTCGAGGCGCTCGCCGAAGCGATCCGTCGTGCCGTCGCCGACATCGAGGCGGGAACGGCACCGGTCGTCGCACCGGGCCTCGCCCGCACCCTGCGACAGTCGACGCAGACCACCCGCCTCCTTGCCCTGTACGAGGCAGCCCTGGCGCCGGAGGCCGCGCGCTAGCATCGGCTCATGCGCAGGACATCGAAGCAGCACCCCGGGCCGGACGGCGGCGAACGCGTCCTGATCCTGTCGGCCGGGGTCGGGTCCGGACACAACAGCGCCGCCGCCGCCGTGGAACAGGCGTGCGCCGGGCGTCCCGACGTCACCGAGGTCGAGGTCCTGGACGTCCTCCAGGCGAGCACCTCCCTGTACCGCGACGTCCTCGGCAAGGGGTACTTCGTGCTCGTCGAGGAGACGCCCTGGCTCGTGGAGTGGGGCTACGACCTGAGCGACGCGCCGTTCCGTCGTCGCGGTCCGCTCGACCCCTGGACGCGGGCGAACGCGATGCCGGTGGTCAGCGCGATCAAACGCTTCAGACCCACCGCGATCATCTGCACCCACTTCCTCCCGGCCCAGTTGCTGGCCTCCCTCATCCTCCGAGGCGCCGTCGACGCCAGGACCGCGATCGTCACCACGGACTACGACTTCCAGGGGCTGTGGCTGACGAGCGCCTTCCACGCGCTCTTCCTCGCCCGGGAGGAGGGACGGGTCCAGCTGACGGCCCTCGGTCTTCCGCCCGACCGTGTCGTGGCTTCGGGGATCCCCATCGCCGCTCAGCCGAGCGCCCCGGCCGAACGCGACCCGGCGGCGCCGCCCATGCTGCTCATCTCGGCCGGCGCGTCCGGCGGTGACTACGCGCTCGCGGTCGTCCGACAGACGCTGCACCTCCGGTCGCCGTTCACCGCCACGATCGTGTGCGGGCGGAACGAGGCGCTGCGGCGGAGCGTCGAGGACCTCATCGCGCCCGGCGACGACCGCTACACCGTGCTCGGCTTCACCGACGAGATGCCGCAGCTCCTGCGCCGAGCCGACCTGTTCATCGGTAAGCCAGGAGGACTGTCGGCGTCGGAGTGCATGGCCGCCGGTCTGCCGATGGTGCTCGTGAACCCCATCCCCGGGCAGGAGGTCCGCAACGGCGACTACCTCATGGAGCAGGGTGCCGCCGTACGGTGCAACACCGCGACGACGATCGGGTGGAAGATCGACGGGATCCTCGGCGAGCCGGGTCGTCTGGCGCGGATGCAGGCCGCAGCCCGACGGGTCGGTCGCCCCGACGCGGCCCGCGACGTCGTCGACGGGCTGCTCGATGGTCCGGCGCGACCGTTCGTCGTGACCCGGGCAGCGCAGAAGACGATCTTCGACGCGAGCGCGCGGCGGGTGGTCGCGAGTGAGCTCGAGGGCGAGTCGGCCCTCGTGCGCCTCGTCGACCCGGCGGCGTCCAGTACATTGGCGCTGCTCCGGGCCGGTGAGCTGGACGACCTGCAGCAGCGCTACACCGGGCCGGACGGCACCCTCGTGCTGCGACGCGACGACGCCGTGCTCTCCGTCCGGCGCGACACGCAGCGTCTGCTCCGCGCCGTCCTCGGACGGGACGACGAGCTCGCCGTGCGGGTCGAGGGCCTCGCCGACCTCGAGTCGGCCGCCCCGAGCTGATCGGCTCGGGTCAGCCGGCTGTGTCCGGCAGTCGGGCGGGGGCATCGTCGAGGTCGCTGTCACCGATCCGCAGCGGGGTCGCGTCCGCCCACGTCGACGGGCTGTGCTGGGCGGCCTGCAGGGCCCAGTCGCCGGCGCGGGCCGACCAGCGGCGGGTGACCGGGTCGCGTTCGAGCGTCGGTGTCGGATCCAGGACGATCCGGACGACGCGTTCCTCGCCTGGCTGCAGGGTCACCTTCCGGAACCCGAGGAGCTGGGCGACCGGTCGATCGACTGCGGTGTCGGCGGCGTAGAGCTGGACGACAGTCGACCCCTCGCGGTGACCGGTGTTCGTCACGAGGACCTCGGCGGTCCCGCCGGTGTCGTCGAACCGGTGCCCGAGCAGGCGGTGGTCGATCGTCGTGTACCCGAGGCCGAAGCCGAACGGGAAGGCCGGCGTGTGGCCCTCCTCATCCAACCGCCGCTGACCCCAGCGGTCGTCGTACACGACGGCCTTCGCCTCGCGGTCGAACGGCGGCAGGTGCGCGGGATCGGTCGGGATCACGAAGGGCAGTCGCCCGCCGGGCTCGACCACACCGGTCAGGACGTCGGCGAGCGCACGACCGCCCTCCATCCCGCCGTACCAGGCGAGGACGAGGGCCGGGACGTGGTCGCGCCAGGCTTCGGTCAGGATCGCGCTGCCTCCGATGAGCACGACGACCGTGCGCGGGTTCGCTGCGGCGACCGCCAGGATGAGGCGTTCGTCCGAGGGCCGGAGGCGGAGCGAGGTGCGATCACCGCCCCGCACGAACCGCGACGCCAGGTGCGCGACACCGGTGATGGCGCTGCGGAGTCGACCCGAGTCCAGGGCCGCCCCGAGGACGCCGACGTCGACGCCGCCGGTGACGACCGACTCGCCCTCGTCGTGCTGGTCGAAGCCGACGACGACGATGGCCGTGTCGGCGGCCGCCGCCGCAGCGACCGCGGCCCGCACGTTCCCGGCCGGGGTGGTCGTGATGTCCGCGTCGGGGAGTGCCTCACGGAGCCCCTGCAACGGCGAGACGGTGGTCGGCGGACGGACGCGCGACGAGCCGTGGTCGCCGAGGTTCGCCCGATCCGCGAGACGACCGACCACCGCGATCCGACGGGTCGTCGCCGACAGGGGGAGGAGCGGTGCGCCGTCGTCGACCGGGCGGTTGGCGAGGAGCACGATCGACTCCTCGGCGACGTGTCGGGCGAGCGCGCGATGGGCCGAGCCGGCGACGACGTCCGCCGAGGGCTGCGGTTCAGCGCGGGTCGCGGCATGCAGGAGGGTCGTCCGCAGGATGCGCCGGGCCGAGCGCAGGACGGTGGCGTGCTCGAGGGTGCCGTCCCGCAGGGCGGCGGGCAACTCGTGCGCCCGTCGCAGGCGGAGCGGCATCTCCACATCCATCCCGGCCTCCAGGCTGCCGACGGCGTCGTGCGTCCCGAAGACCCAGTCGCTCGTCACGAAGCCCGTAAAGCCCCACTCCTCCCGCAGCACGTCGGTGAGCAGCGGTCGGTTGACGTCCATGTACTCGCCCCGCACCCGGTTGTAGGCGCTCATGACGGAGTCCGCGCCGGCGTCGATCACGGCTTTGAAGTGCGGCAGGTAGACCTCGTGCAGTGCGTGGTCGTCCACGGAGACGTCGACCTCGAACCGCTCGTCCTCCATGGAGTTGAGCGCGAAGTGCTTCACGCACGCCATCGTGTGGACGCGGACGCCGCGTGTCATGGCCGACCCCATCCGGCCCGTCAGCACCGGATCCTCGCCATAGCACTCCTGTGCGCGGCCCCACGCGGGATGACGGAGCAGATTGACGCAGACGGACGCCGAGTAGTTCGCCCCGCGGATCCGCGTCTCCGCACCGATCGCCTCACCCACCTGCTCCTCGAGCACCGGGTCCCAGGTGGCCGCCCGCGCCATCGTCACGGGGAACGCGGTCGACTCGCCGATGACGACACCGCGGGCGCCGTCACTGAACCGGATCCCCGGGATCCCGAGCCGTGGGACGGCTCCGGCCACGAACGGACGCCGGTGGAGCAGCACGGGGATCAGCGGGAGGAGTCGGCGCGGGGAGTCGCCGTCGAGCAGCCCCAGGAGCTCCGCGTCGGTCAGCCGCTCGATCAGTCGTTCCGCGGCTGCGTCGGCGTCGAGGCGTCCGGCGCGGATCTCCCGCACGACCTCGTCGTGGGCGTCGCCCTCGGGTGGTCCGCCTGCGCGGCGCTGCTTCGGCGGACGCGCGTTCCGACGCCCGGTGACGATTCCCATGCTCTGCATTCTGCACCCTCGACCGACGTGCTGAGCCCCGGCGCCCGACCGCGCGATCCGCCGCGAGGTGGAGGACACCTCGGCGGACGCCTGCGAGGATGGGACGATGTCGGGACACGAGTGGGAGTCGGTTGCCGCGATGCAGCCCCTGATCGAGGCGGATGGCGTCGGAGCGGTGATCGACGGGGAGACCCTGCTGGCGCCCACGGACATCCGGGTCGAGCCGGGGATGGCGCTCGCCGTCCGGGGCCGGAACGGATCGGGCAAGACGACCCTGTTGCGGATCCTCAGCGGACGGCTGCGTCCGTCGAGCGGGACGGCGACGATCGGCGGCCGGACCATCGACGACCGCGACCGCACGGTGCGTCGCTCCGTCTCAGCCCTCATCGGCACCCCGGCCTACGCGCCGGACCTGACGCTGCGCGAGCACCTGCGCTACATCTCAACGACCTGGGGAGTGACCGGCCAGGCGGCGGACGACGCCGCCGACGAGCTGCTCGCGGCCCTGCGCATCCACACGCTCACGCGCCGCTTCGCCACCGAGCTGTCCTCGGGTCAGTCGCAGCTGTTCGCCCTGGCGACGGCGCTCGTCCGGCCCTTCGACGTGCTCGTGCTCGACGAACCGGAGCAGCGCCTGGACGCCGAACGACGTGGTCTCGTCGCCGACCGCATCCTGCTCGCGAAGGAGCGCGGTGCGGCCATCGTCTTCGCGAGCCACGACGCCGGACTCGTCGAACGGGTCGCGGACGAGGCGATCACGGTCGAAGCCCCGTGAGCACCGACTCCGGGCACATCTCGCGCGACGACCGTCGGATCCTCCGAGCCGGACGGGCGGTGCTCGCCGCGCGCGACGGGCGTCCACGGGTCACCGACGTCGCGTTCGTCGTCTACGCCGCGCTGCTCGTCACACTCATCGTTGGCGCTCCGCTCGTGCGGTTCGCGGTCCTCGGACTGATCGAGCCGGATGCCGCGGGCGTCGTGGCGGCCGTCCGGCCCGGGGCGGTCGCGCTGCTCTCGGCGATCGCGACGATCGTCGTCGTGCTCGGTGGTCGGACGAGGGGACCGGTCGTGCCGAGGCCCGCGGCGGTGCAGTTCCTCGCCGATTCGCCACTGCCGCGTCGGCTCACGCTGCGTCGTCCCTTCGTCGCATCCACGCTCGCACTCGCGGGGCTCTCGGTCCTCGTGGCCGGGGTGGTCGGCTTGTCGCGACTCCTGGTGCCGGGGGAGCGGGCGACCGTCTCGGCCGGAGTGGCCGCCAACACGGCCTCGGTGATCGGCATGACCGGACCGACCGCGCCCGCCGCCGTGGTGGCGTTCGTGATCGGAGCCGTGGGCTTCTCCCTGCTCCTCATGGTGGCGTGGCTGCTCGGTCAGCACGGTTCGCGACGGACGGTCGCCGCCGTGGTCATCGTCGCCGGTGTGGGCGGAGTGCTCGGTCTCCTCGCCCCCGGCATGCTGCTCGTCTCCCCGTGGGGGTGGCTGGGGCTCCTCTGGTCGCCGGTCGCGGGCGGCATCGAGGCAATGGTGCTCGGCAGTGCACTCGCGACGGGGGACTGGGCGGGGCTCTTCACCTGGGGTGGCGGCGGTGGCTGGTTCGCCTCGGTGGGGGTGCCGGTGTCCTGGTGGCCGGCGGTCGCGCTCGTCATGCTCGGGGCGGTCTCCCTCCTGCTCGTCCCGAGGGCGCTGGACGGGCTGCGGAGCGGACCCCTCCTCGACCAGGCGCTGCGCTGGCAGCGGGTCGGGATGATGCTGCAGAGCGGCGATGCCTCGGGTGCCGTCGGCGGGCTGCGAGTCTCGCCGACGAGCGGTCGCCGTGTCCCGCTGCGGATGACCGGGCCGTTCTGGCTCGTCGTCCTCCGGCGGTCGATCGTCGGAGCTCGGCGGACACCCGGGCGGGTCGCCCTCGGTTCCCTGATCCTGGCGGCGTCCGGTGCCGCGGTCGGTCTCTCCTTCGGGCTCCCGGACGGTGTGCGGTGGATGCTCGCCGTCCCCGCGGCGTTCCTCGCCTACCTCGCGGTGGGTGTCTGGTGCGACGCCGTGCGACACGGGGTCGAGAGCGCTGGGACGCCGACGCTCTACGGTCGGAGCCCGTGCTCGCTCGTGCTCGCCGGAGCCGCTGCACCGCTGCTCGCCTCGGTCGTGATCGGTGGGATCGGTGCCCTGCTCGGGGTGCTCGGCTCCGCGGCACCGGGCGGGATGACCCTCCTCCAGCCGCTCGGGTGGTGGCTGCTGCTCGCGGTGTGGATCGTCGTGCTCCGCACGTTCGACGCCGCGAAGGGACCACTGCCGATCCTGCTGCTCATGCCCGTCCCGACGCCGTTCGGCGACGCCTCCTCGCTGAACGTCCTGCTCTGGCAGTCGGACGCCATCCTGCTGGCGCTCCTCGTCGGCGGTGGGTTGACGGCGCTGGCACCGGTGGCGCCGGGTGCGGCCGTCGTCCTGCTCGTCGTGGTGCTCGTGATCGTTGCGGCGCTGGGGTTCGCGCGGTTGCTGAAGCTGTCCCGGCCGGCCTGAGCGGCGGGGCGCTCAGCGTGAGAGCCGGAGAACAGCGCGAGAGCCGGACGGAATACGCGATTCCGTCCGGCTCTCGCGCGGATCTCCTGCTGTGGTGCTGGTGGGCTGGACCCTACTTCGCGACCTTGGCGGCGGCCTCGGCGAGCTTCGGGACGAGCTGCTCGAGGACGACGGGGATGCTGAGCACGGACGCCGCGCTGTAGGCCTGCGTGAGCTCGTCGGCGGGGTCGAGGACGATCGCGCGACCGTCCTGCACCACGGGGAGGCTCGCGAGCAGCGGGTCGGCGGTGGTGTCCGCTGCGCTGAACCCGATCGGGAGGAGGACGGCGACGTCGGCGTCGAACGCGGACACCTGCTCGGCGGAGACCGCCGCGTAGAAACCGGAGGCCTCGAGGTCGAGGACGGCCGGGTTCTGCTGGAAGCCCAGGTCGGCGAGGATGTCGAAGCGACCGTCACCCTCGAGGTAAGCGCCGTAGGCGTCGCCGAACTTCGTCGCTGCGACGGTGGTGAGCCCGGCGAACTCCTGGTGGAGGTCGGCGGCCTCGTTGATCGACTGCTTGGTGGCGGAGACGAGCGCGTCGCCCTCCTGGGTCTTCCCGAGCGCGGCGGCGACCTGCTCGAGCTGGACGTCCCACGGGGTCGCGAACGCGGCGGTCCCCTTCGGCGCGAAGACGGTCGGTGCGATCTCCGAGAGCCGCTCGTACTGCTTCTCGTCGCCGGCGGAGCGGGTGTTGAGGATGAGGTCGGGTTCGAGCGCCTGGATCTGCTCGTAGTTGACGGTGTCGCCGCTGTCCTCGATGATCTCGGGGGTCACGTCGCCGAAGAGGTCGGTGGCCCATGGGCCGACGGCCTTGTTGTCGGCGCCGAAGGACTGCCAGTCGTACACGCCGACGGGCACCACGCCGAGGGAGAGCGCCATCTCCGCGTCGGACCAGCCGAGGGCGACGACGGTGAGGTCGCCGGCGGGCTCCGGGACGGTCACCTCGCCGAACATCGTGTCGACGGTGCCGAGCGTGCCGGTGGAGGCGTCGTCGGTGGAGGACCCGGCGGTGCAGCCGGCGAGGGCGAGGCCGGCGATCGCGAGGGCGGCGACGGTGGTGAGGGTGCGGGGCATGCGGCGCATGTTCTGCTTTCCGTTGAAGACGTGGGGTATGAGGTAAGCCTAAGCTTCCCAAGTCACGTCCCGGTAACGCTTGTGCTTCGGCCAGCGCGGTGCGCTGACGTGAGCGCGGGTCACCGACGTGAGCGCGCCCCTCCGGAGACCCGCGCTCACGTCCCCCGGGGTGCGCTCACGCCAGCGCACCGCCCTGGCACGCGGGCCAATTGCGCGACATATGTCCGTGTAGGCATATCTGCTCTGTGGATAACCCTGGGCGGGAGTCTGGGCGCGCTTAGCGTCGAGGGATGCCACGGACCTCGCGCTCTCGCTCTGTCTCCACGATCGTTCTCACGGCGGGACTGCTCGCCCTCACCGCATGCACCGGACCTGAACCCGCGCCGCCTCCGAAGAGTTCGCCGCCGGTCTTCGAGAACGAGGAACAGGCGCTGGCGGCCGGCGCTGAGGCTTACGAGAGCTACTTGGGCGTGTGGAACCAGGTCGTCGCAGACGGCGGAGCCGATCCTGCTCGCATCGATGAGGTGACGACCGGAGAGCTCCGAACATTCGAGAACGAGAGCCTGTCCAAGCTCCAGCAGCTCGGATGGACCTTCTCCGGCGCGGCTTCGCTGGAGGTGTTCACGATCAGCGACTGGTACTCGAAACCTGACGCAGCGGGCGTCCTGATCGTCGGATCCGCCTGCGTGGACATGACTGGCTTGCAGGCAATGGATGGGGCAGGGGAATCGGTCATCAAGCCTGAACGCCCAGCCAAGCGCACGTGGTCAGTTCATATTGCTCCGGGTGCTGCTGATCAACGGCCCTACGTGCTGGCGAAGCACGAAGTCATCAAGGAGGGATCCTCATGCGAAGAGTAGGTACTGCGCTGGCCCTCGGGCTCCTGCTTGTGGGTGGCGTCGGGTTGGCGTCCGCCGCCGTCGCCGCCAGCTGCGATGCTGGCGGGGCAATTTCGGGCGCTTGCATCGGCAACGGCTCGGTCGACATCGGCGGCAGCGTCGAACGCCCTGGCACCGGCGGTGGTTCCGGTGGCGGAACGGGCGGAGGCAACGAAGGCGGCGGCTCGGCCGAGCTTCCGCCCGGTGTGACCGACGGGCCCAACGGTGAGCGAACGGTCTGCAGCCTCATGCGGCCGGACGAGTGCTACACCTTCACCCCCGGCGACCTCGGCACCGACCTCGGAGCAGCACCCGCCGCACAGCCCGTCACGATCCGCGACGTCGCCAGCTTCGCACCCGCCGCACCCACCGTCACCACCGAACCCGCCGCCTGGGGTGTCCGCGGACTCCACACCAACGTCATCGCCGGCGCCTCCGGACACACCCGCACCGGCACGCTCCTCGGCCAGGTCGCGGAGGTGAACTTCATCCCCGTCGGCTTCACCTTCGACTACGGCGACGGCGACACGACCACCACCCGGACCGGCGGATCCTCCTGGGCTACCCTCGGCCTCGCGGAGTTCTCCAAGACACCGACCAGCCACCGCTACACGACGGTCGGACCCAAGACCATCACCGCCGAGGTCGAGTACGCCGCCGAGTACCGCATCGGCGACAGTGGCTGGCTTCCCGTCGTCGGCACCCTGTCGATCCCGACCGAAGAACCCCACACGGTCCAGATCGTCCGCAACTCGACCGTCGGCGTCGACAAACCCTGCCGACCCGGCAAACCAGCCATCGGCTGCTGACACCGGCACGCGTCCACCCCGTGAGCGCGCCCCACCGGCGTGAGCGCACCCCTCCGGAGGCCCGCGCTCACATCAGCGGGGCGCGCCCACGCCTGCAAACCCGCGCTCACGCCAGCGCACCGCGCTGACGTCAGCCCCAGAACCACGGGTCAGTGCGCGCCCATCAGCGGGATGACGAGCGGCGTGTGCGATTCGGGGTCGTCGATGATCCGGCAGCGGAGCCCGAAGACCTCCTCGACGAGCTCGGCCGTCACGATGTCCGCCGGCGCACCCTGCGCGACCACATGGCCGTCCCGCATCGCGATCAGGTGCGTCGCGTACCGTGCCGCCTGGTTGAGGTCGTGGAGGACCGCGACGAGGGTGCGGCCACCCTCCTGGTTGAGCCGGGTGAAGAGGTCGAGCAGCTCCACCTGATGCGTGATGTCGAGGAAGGTCGTCGGCTCGTCGAGCAGCAGCAAAGGCGTCTCCTGGGCGAGGGCCATCGCCACCCACACCCGTTGGCGCTGGCCGCTGGACAGTTCGTCGACGAGGCGACCGGACAGCTCCGTGACGTTCGTCGCCTCCATCGCCGCGAGCACCGCCGCCTCATCGGCCGCCGACCAGCGTCGGAGGATCGACTGGTGCGGGTATCGGCCACGCGACACGAGGTCGATCACCGAGATGCCGTCCGGCGCGATCGACGTCTGCGGCAGCAGCCCGATGCGCTTCGCGACCTCCTTCGACGGGTACCGGGTGATCTCCTGACCGTCGAGCACGACGTGTCCTTGGGTCGGCTTCAGCAGCCGCGCGAGGGCGCGTAGGAGCGTCGACTTGCCGCAGGCGTTCGGCCCGACGATGACGGTGAACGAGTCGTCGGCGATCGCGATGTCCAGCTCGTGGATGATGGTCCGCTGGTCGTAGCCGACGCGGAGGGCGGTTCCGGCGAGTCTGGTGGTGGGGCTGTCGGTCTTCATGTCAGCGCTTTCCCGCCTGCGTGATGAGCAGGGCGATGAGGTAGATGCCGCCGAGGGTCACGGTCACCGCACCGACCGGCAGGGCGGCCGGGGCGATGATCCGCTGGGCCACGACGTCGCTCACGAGGAGCAACGCCGCGCCCATGGCGGCCGAGGGGACGAGGGTGATGCCGGCGGACTTCGTCAGGCGCCGGGCGAGTTGGGGTGCGGCGAGCGCGACGAAGATGATGGGGCCGGCGACCGCGGTGACGGTCGCGGTGAGGGCGACGCCGATCACGAGCAGCAGCAGCCGCGTGCGTTCGACCGGGATGCCGAGGGCGCTCGCGATGTCGTCGCCGAACTCCAGCATGCCGAGTCGGCGGGACATGAGCGCGAGGAGGGGAACGAGGAACGCGACCGCGATCGTCACGGGCACGACGTCCTGCCACCCGAGGTCGGCGAGCGAACCCATGCCCCAGCTGGCGGCGGCGATGGCGGCGTTGAGGTCCGCCCGCAGCTGCAGGTAGTCGTTGAACGCGTTGAGGACGGCGCTGATCGCGATGCCGATCACGATGAGCCGGAACCCCTGGACGCCTCGAGACCACGCGAGGAGGTAGACGACGAGGGCCGTCGCGAGCCCGCCGATCAACGCCCCGGAGACCATCGCCGCATAGTTCCCGCCGACGACGAGGGTGACGATGAGCGCGCCGGTGAACGCGCCGGAGTTGAACCCGATGATGTCGGGACTGCCGAGCGGGTTCCGGGTGATCGACTGGAAGATCGCGCCGGAGAGCCCGAGCGCGATCCCGCCGACGACGGCGATCACGACCCGCGGCAGGCGCCACTCCAACACGATGCGGAGGACGCTCTCCGAACCCGTGCCGGTGAACGCGGCGAGCAGTCTGTCGAGCGGGATGCGGTACTCGCCCTGGGTGAGCGCAAAGGCGCCGACCCCCATGATGACGGTGACCAGGGCGCCGACGACGATCAGCTCACGCCGGTGGATCACCCAGCTGACCCGACCGACCCGCACGGTGCGCCGGCCCGGCTCGGCGACCGCGGTCACAGCCCCTGCGCCTTCGAACGGCGGATGAGCACGATGAGGAGCGGGGCACCCACGAACGCCGTGACGATCCCGACCGGCATCTCGCCGGGGACGGCGACCCGCCCGACGAGGTCGGACAGCAGGAAGATGATCGGCGCGAACACCATCGTGAACGGCAGCACCCAGCGCTGGTCCGGTCCGACGATGGCCCGGGCGAGGTAGGGCGACATGAGTCCGAGGAAGGCGATCGGTCCGGCCGCCGCGGTGGCCGAACCGCACAACAGGGTGATCGCGACGACCGAGAGCACCCGCGTCCGGAGCACCTTCGTGCCGAGTGAGGTCGCGAGGTCGTCTCCGAGGGCGACGGCGTTGAGTGACCGGGAGACGACGAGGGCGAGGAGGACCCCGACGATGAGGAACGGCAGCACCCCGAGGAACACGTCCATCTGGCGGTTCTGCAGCGAGCCGGCCTGCCAGAAGCGGATCTTGTCGAAGATGTCGGGGTTGCGGATCGTGATGGCGAAGGTCACCCCCTGGAGCGCGGCAGAGAGCGCGACGCCGGCGAGGACGAGGCGGACCGGGGTCGCCCCGGCGCGGCCCCGGGAGCCGATCACGTACACGATGACGGAAGCAAGGCCAGCGCCGGCGAAGGACCACCACACGTAGGAGCTCAGGTCGGCGGTGCCGGCGATGGCGACGGCGAGCACGACCGCGATGTACGCCCCGGCGTTGACGCCGAGGATGCCGGGGTCGGCGAGCGGGTTCCGCGTGACGGCCTGCATCATCGCTCCGGCGAGGCCGAGCGCCGCACCGACGCCGACGGCCAGGAGCATGCGCGGCACCCGGAACCCGGTGACGAGGATTGTGTTGGTGTCGTCGCCGCCCTGTGACAGCGCCCGCCAGACCTCGGCGGCACTGATCGTCCCCGAGCCGATGAAGAGGCTTCCCGCGGCGATGGCGGCGAGCACGACGAGCGCGGCGACGAGCAGGAGCCAGCGCGAGGCGGTCGATCGGGCGATGCCGGTCGACGCCTCTCGTGCGCGGGCGGCCGCGGTCGGGAGCCGCAGGCTGTCGAGGTCGGCGCTCACCGGCTCATCGGTTGTCTTCGGCCTTGCCGTGTCGCCAGTAGCCCATGAACGCGACCGACTTGCGGTCGACGCGGCACCCGGAGACGAGGTGCCGACGGAGCGTCTTGATGGCTGACGCCTCTCCGGCGAGCCACGCGTAGAGCGGTGCGCTCTCGAGGACGGGGCCTCCGGTCGCGTTGACCGGCGCTTCCCAGAGCAGCTCGGTGTCGACGTCGACGTCCTCGAGCGCCGGCTGCGTGGCGATCGTGGCGGTGTCGACGCTCGGCGCGAGGCGGCTCGCGATGCGCTCGATCTCGGGGATGAGCAGGGTGCCCACGGGCTGGTCGCCGCGGGGGAGGACGACGACCTCGACCCCGTCGGGCTTCGTGGACAGGGCGGCGATGTCGTCCTCGTGCGGCAGCTCGACGACGGCGATCCCGCGCGCGGTGCTCGGGAGGCGCTCGAGGATCCCGGCGATCCCGGGCAGGGCCGTCTCGTCGCCGGCGAGGAGCACCTGGTCGACGGTGGCCGGCGCGTGCCAGTCGATGCCGCCGGCCGGGACGGCCGACCGGGCGTTCGGGACGTTGACAATGAGCTCGTCGCCGACCTTCGCGTCCATCGCCCAGGTGGACGCGGGGCCGACGCGGCCGTGCAGGGCGATGTCGACGTCGAACTCGGCGAGCTCGGGCCGGACCTCGCGGATCGTGTACGTGCGCATCGGGTGACGTTTGTCGTTGGGCAGGAGTCGCCAGGCCTGGTACCAGTCGTCGTGCATCGGCAGCTCGTCGAAGCCGGTGTCGGGCAGCGGGAAGAGCAGCTTGATGCGCTGGTCGTGACGGTTGTCCGCGATGTGCTGGACCTCGGGGCCCGTGAACGTGAAACGACGATAGCTCGGGCTCACCTGCTCGATGCGCCGGACGACGGCTGCGAGGAGGATGAAGATCGAGTCGGGGGTCTGTTCACTGAGGCGAGGCATCGATAGGTAAGCCTACCCTTCGATGCACTGGAGGTCACCTGCCGATCGCACCTTGTCGACAGGGAGGGGCGGTGGTAAACTTGAGTCAGATTCACTCAAGTTTTGAACAGGAGACCGTACCCATGCCAGCAGGCCAGGCGCCTCAGCAAGAGGATCAGCGCAGTGCGCTCGAGCAGTACGGCGTCAACCTGACCGAGATCGCCGCCTCCGGCAAGCTCGATCCGGTCATCGGCCGCGACGCCGAGATCCGTCGCGTGAGCCAGGTGCTCACGCGACGCACCAAGAACAACCCCGTCCTCATCGGCGAGCCCGGTGTCGGCAAGACCGCCGTCGTCGAAGGTCTCGCCCAGCGCATCGTCGCGGGCGACGTCGCCGAGAGCCTCAAGGGCAAGCAGCTCATCTCCCTCGACCTCTCCGCGCTCGTGGCGGGTGCCATGTACCGCGGGCAGTTCGAGGAACGCCTCAAGGCGGTGCTCAAGGAGATCGACGAGTCCGACGGACAGATCATCACCTTCATCGACGAGCTGCACGTGCTCATGGGTGCCGGCGGCGGAGAGGGGTCCGTCGCGGCGGCCAACATGCTGAAGCCCATGCTCGCCCGCGGCGAGCTGCGGCTGATCGGCGCGACCACGCTCGACGAGTACCGCGAGTTCATCGAGAAGGACGCCGCCATGGAGCGTCGCTTCCAGCAGGTGTTCGTGGGGGAGCCGAGCGTCGAGGACACGGTCGCCATCCTCCGTGGCCTCAAGGAGCGGTACGAGGCGCACCACAAGGTGGCCATCGCCGACAACGCGCTCGTCGCGGCGGCCGCCCTGTCCAACCGCTACATCACGTCGCGGCAGCTGCCCGACAAGGCGATCGACCTCATCGACGAGGCGGCCAGCCGACTGCGCATGGAGATCGACTCGGCCCCCGTCGAGATCGACGAACTCCGACGCAGCGTCGACCGCCTGAAGCTCGAGGAGCTCGCCCTCAAGAAGGAGAAGGACGACGCCTCGAAGGAGCGCCTCGCCCGCCTCCGGGAGGACCTCGCGACCCGCCAGGCCGCGCTCGGCGAACTGCAGGCGCGCTGGGAGCGCGAGCGCGCGAGCCTCAACCGCGTCGGCGACCTCAAGAAGCAGCTCGACGCCGCCCGGAGCAAGGCTGAACGCGCCCAGCGCGAGGGCAAGCTCGAACAGGCGTCCAAGCTCCTCTACGCCGACATCCCGCAGCTCGAACGCGAACTCGCGCTCGCGGAGTCGGCCGAGCAGGATACCGACGGCGAACCCCGGATGGTCAACGACCAGGTGACCGCCGAGGACATCGCCGCCGTGATCGCCGCGTGGACCGGCATCCCCGTCGGTCGCCTGTTGCAGGGCGAGACGGAGAAGCTGCTGCACCTCGAGCAGGAGCTGTCCCGCCGTCTCATTGGGCAGCACCGTGCGGTCGCCGCCGTGTCCGACGCCGTCCGGCGCACCCGGGCCGGCATCTCCGACCCCGACCGCCCGACGGGCTCGTTCATGTTCCTCGGCCCCACCGGCGTCGGCAAGACCGAGCTGGCGAAGGCGCTCGCCGAGTTCCTCTTCGACGACGAGAAGGCCATGGTCCGCATCGACATGTCCGAGTACGGGGAGAAGCACTCGGTCTCCCGGCTCGTCGGTGCACCTCCGGGGTACGTCGGCTACGAGCAGGGCGGGCAGCTCACCGAGGCCGTTCGTCGACGCCCGTACTCCGTCGTGCTGCTCGACGAGGTCGAGAAGGCGCACCCCGAGGTGTTCGACATCCTCCTGCAGGTGCTCGACGACGGTCGTCTGACCGACGGACAGGGGCGCACGGTCGACTTCCGGAACGTCATCCTCGTGCTGACCTCCAACCTCGGCTCGCAGTACCTGATGGACGCCTCACTCTCCCTCGAGCAGAAGGAGGAGGCGGTCCAGCAGCTCGTGCGCCAGGCCTTCAAGCCGGAGTTCATCAACCGTCTCGACGACATCGTCGTGTTCCAGCCGCTCAGCGAGGCGGAGCTCGGCCAGATCGTCGAGCTGTACATCGACCGCCTGCAGCGTCGACTGGGTGAGCGTCGGCTCCACCTCGCCGTCACGCCCGACGCCCGCGCGTGGCTCGCGGAGCGCGGATACGACCCCATGTACGGCGCGCGTCCGCTGCGTCGACTCATGCAGCGGGAGATCGACGACCGCCTCGCGCGGGCGATCCTCGACGGCTCGATCCGCGACGGCGACACCGTCCACGTCGGGCTCGCGAGCGACGGCGACGGCCTCACGGTCGAGCGAGCGGTGGTCCCGGCCTAGCCGGCTGCTTGCGGCCAGCGCGGTGCGCTGACCCGAGCGCGACCCACCGATGTGAGCGCGCCCCTCCGGAGGGGCGCGCTCACGCGTGTGCCCCGCGCTCGCGCGACAGCACCGCGCTGGCCGTGACCCCCGAGTGGGCGAGGAAACCCCTGGTGCGCGACGGATGCCGCGCACTAGCGTGATCCTCGCGGTGGGCCCGATCGGCGTGCCCTGAGAGGATCCGATGTCACACGCAGCCCCGAGCACGACGCCTGAGACCAGCGACACCGCCGTGCCCCTCTGGCGTCACGCACACGCCCCCGCCTGGTTCTTCTTCGGTGGCCTGGCGCTCTGGCTGTTCCTGCTGCTGGTGCCGCACGTGCTCCTCGGCAACCCGGCGGTGATCCCCGCGTGGATCCTGCTCGGCTCAGGTCTTGCCGCGTCCACCCTGCTGCTCATCATGGCCCGACGTCTCCAGTCGGGCGACGGCGTCACGACGGCGACGCTCCTCTGGGCGGTGCTGGTCGGAGGTTTCATCGCCATCACGCTCGGCAGCACCTTCGACTCCCTCATCGGCGTCGCCGCGACCGATGCCGGCGAGAACCCGCACGACATCGGGCTGTTCTTCGCCGGGGTCGCCGAGGAACTCGCGAAGATCATCGCCGTCGTGATCGTGGCGTGGCGGCTGCCGGTGAAGACCGCCCGGGGCGGGCTCTTCGTCGGCGGCGCTGTTGGGATCGGCTTCGCCGTCCTCGAGAACCTCTGGTACATCGGGCAAGGGTGGGCGAACGGGGTCGAGGCCTCCCAGAAGCTCGCCGCCGGTTCGCCACCACTCGAGACGATCCTCTCGCACCCGGCGTTCCAAGCGGCCGGGGCCGCATTCGCCCGGACCGTCTTCGACCCGGTCGGACACCCACTGTGGACGGCGCTGTTCGCCGCGGCCGTGTTCGCGGCTGCACGCAACGGTCGGTTCCGGATCACCGTGGGCGTGCTCCTGACCTACCTGCTCGTCGCGGTCATGCACGGCCTCTGGGACGGCAACACCGTGCTCTGGGGGCTGCTGTTCCCGAGCATGCCGGTGCTCAAGGCGCTCGTGGTGCCGGCCATGGTCGTGCTCGTCGTCGCATTCGCGCTCATCTGGCGGGCGCGGGTCCGTCGCATCAACCGCGACGCCGGCGTCGTGTCGCTCCACGTCCCGCGTCGCGAGCGGAAGCAGGCCTGACCACCGGACGCGCGAGGCCTGCTGTGATCCGGGCGTGCCGGGGAGTAGCGTGAAGCGCACCCGATCCGCGACGCCGAGGAGACACCCATGCTGGGACGCAAGACCTTCGAACAGCGAGAGGTCGACCAGGCGAAGACGATGATCGCCGCGCTTGTCGCCGGACGCGAGACGCTGGCCGAAGCCGGAGCGGACCCCGCAGCACTCGCCGTGGTCGACCCCGAGTTCTTCACCGGCCTCACCCTCGTGCTCGACCGGCCGTTCGTCCACCGGGTGCGCTCGGTGCTCGGAAAAGGTCCCGGGGCCCTCAACGAGCTCGAACTCATCGTCGCGTCGGTCCTCGACCACGACCGGGTGTTCACGGTGGGGACCGTCCTGCAGTACTCCGAGGAGATGTCGTTCACCGGCCTCGTCCCGGGCGAGACGATCCTGCTGAGCGCCGAGCAGTTCGAGCGCCTCGCCGTCGGCGTCTTCGCCGAGTTGGAGGAGCTGTTCGTCGAAGCGGTGTGAGGTGCGGCGTCGGCCGCGAGCCTGCGTCATGCGCTCCACGGACGGTGCCACGATCAGCTCGTGAGCTCATCGACGTCCGGAACGATCATGGTGCGGCACGGCGCGAAGCTCCGGTTGACCGTCTCCGCCCTCATCGGTGTCGCCGTGGGGGTGATCGTCGGCCTGAACTGGTTCTGGGCGGGTGCGATCCTCGCCGGCTGGGGGACCACATGCGTGGTCTTCGTCGGTTCCCTCTGGATCCGCATCTGGCGGATGGGTCCGGAGCGGACGCGCGAACACGCGACCTCGGAGGAGCCCGGGCGGACGACGAGTGAGGTGCTCATCGTGCTCGCGAGCGTCGGGAGCCTCGTGGCCCTGAGTGTCGTCATCCTGCAGGCGAGGGCATCCTCCGGGGTCGAGCAGGGCGTGCTCGCCGGCTTCGCGGTCGTGAGCGTGGCGCTCTCCTGGGCGCTCATCCACACGATCTACACGCTGCGGTACGCGCGCATGTACTTCGCGGCGCCGGAGGGCGGTATCGACTTCAACCAGGAGGAGGCGCCGCAGTACAGCGACTTCGCCTACCTCTCGTTCGACCTCGGCATGACCTACCAGGTCTCCGACACGACGCTGCGGTCCAGCGAGCTGCGCCGCACCGTCCTCAAGCACACCCTGCTGTCGTACCTCTTCGGCTCCGTGATCCTGGCGACCGTCATCAACCTCGTCGCGGGGCTGTAGGGGCGCCACGGACGCGCCCTTCGGCAGGCGGTTCCTGAGCCTGTCGAAGGGCAGGGGCCGGGGATGGTGCTCAGAGACCGGTTACGACGACGGTGAGCCCCGAAACCACGACTGCGCAGCCCGGCGGACCGGACTGCGCAGCGTGGTGGTGCAGGAACCGAGCGGACTACTCCTGGACGATCACGAGGTCGGCGAGGGGACGACGCTCACGCGGAGCGGTCTCGCGGTCGCGGAGCATGCCCTCGGGCAGGAGCTCGGGGTCGCCGAGCTCGCCGAGCGCGGTGACGGTGAACGGCACGAGGCCGTCCGGCAGTGAGAACGCCTCCCGGATGCCGTCGGCGGAGAAGCCGGCCATCTGGTGCGCGAAGAGACCGTCGCTGTGGGCCTGGATGCTCAGGTGCGCCATCGCCTGGCCGAGGTCGTAGATGGCCCAGGGACGCTCGTTGCCCTCGTCGTCGAGGGTCTCGGCGACGGCGACGATGAGCGCGCCGGCCTGAGCGGCCCATCCGCGGTTGAAGGCCACCAGCTGCTCAGCGATCGTGTCGAACGTGGCGGTCCCCTTGGTGCCGACGATGAACCGCCAGGGCTGCACGTTGTTGGCGCTCGGCGACCAACGCGCGGCTTCGAGGGCCGAGGCCATCTTCGCGGCGGCGACGGGCTCGCTCACGAAGGCGCGGGGGCTCCAGCGGTCGGCGAGGACGTCGAGGATGGGGGCGTCGGTCTGGGCGGTACGGGTGACGATGGACATGCGGTCTCCAAGCGAAACAAGGGAAGTGGACAGAGGTTGCGTCGCCGTTGACGATGGATGCAACTGCATCGATCGGGGCGCTATTCCCGGGCTTGAGGGGTCCGTGCAGCCGTGACGATCTCGGCGATCCGGTGCGGGGCCGCTTCGTCTTGCAGTGACGTCGTGTCGCCGAGGGGCCGCTGGTCGACGATGTCGCCGAGCAGACGCCGCATGATCTTCCCCGAGCGGGTCTTCGGGAGGTCTGGGACCACAAAGACGTCGCGGGGCTTCGCGATCGGGCCGATCTCGTTCGCCACGTGGGACCGCAGGGCCTCGCGGAGTGCCGCAGAGCGCTCCAACCAGTAGGCCTCGCCGTCGGCCTCGGGCCCGTGGGACCGCGAGGACGGGATGACGAACGCGGCGATCGCGCTCCCCGTGATCGGGTCGTGCACGCCGACCACGCCGGCCTCGCCCACGTGGGGATGCGACACGAGTGCCGACTCGATCTCGATGGTCGACAGGCGATGGCCCGAGACGTTGATGACGTCGTCGACGCGCCCGAGGACCCAGATGTCGCCGTCTTCGTCCCACTTCGCGCCGTCGCCGGAGAAGAAGTAGCCCTGCTTCCAGTACTTCGCCCAGTACGAATCGCGGTAGCGTTCCGGGTTGCCCCAGACGGTGCGCGCGAGCGACGGTCCGAAGCGGCTGACGACCAGATACCCGCCGGATCCGTACGGCACCGTCTCGCCGTCCTCGTCGACGACCAGCGCCTCCAGGCCGGGGAGTGCGCGACTGCCGGAACCCGGCTTGATCGTGGTCGCGCCGGGGAGCGGTGCGATGACAGCCGACCCCGTCTCCGACTGCCACCAGGTGTCGACGACCGGGGTCTCGCCGCGCCCGATGCGCTCGCGGAACCACATCCAGGCCTCGGGGTTGATGGCCTCACCGACGGTGCCGAGGAGCCGGAGGGTCGAGAGGTCGTACTCGGCGGGCGGCCCCTCGGGGAACCAGGTCATGAGGGTCCGGATGAGTGTGGGCGCCGTGTAGTACGTCGTCACGCCGTAGCGCTCGATGATCTCGAAGTGCCGCGCCTGGTGCGGGGTGTTCGGCGTGCCCTCGTAGATCACCTGGGTGAGCCCGTTCGAGAGCGGACCGTAGATCTCATAGGTGTGTGCCGTGACCCAGGCGAGGTCGGCGGTGCACCAGTGGACGTCGTCGTCCTTGGCGTCGAAGATCGCCCAATGGGTCCAGGACGCCTGCGTGAGATAGCCGCCTGACGTGTGGACGAGTCCCTTGGGCTTCCCGGTGGTGCCGCTCGTGTAGATGATGAAGAGCGGGTTCTCCGCATCGAACGCCTCGGGCTCGTGGGTGTCGGCGGCGACACCCACGGTGTCGTGCCACCAGACGTCGCGGCCGGGGGTCCAGGGCACGTTCGGCGTCTCGTCGCCCGTGCGTGCGACGACGAGTACGTGCTCGACGGACGGCACGCCGTCGACGGCGGCGTCGGCGTTCTGCTTGACCGGCACGGCTGTACCCCGGCGGTACTGGCCGTCGGTGGTGATGAGCAGCTTCGCCTCGGTGTCCTCCACCCGGAAGCGCAGCGCCTCGGCCGAGAACCCACCGAACACGAGGGAGTGGATGGCGCCGATGCGGGCGACGGCGAGGGTGGCGATGACCGTCTCGGGGATGACCGGCAGGTAGATGACGACGCGGTCGCCCTGGCCGATGCCGAGTGCCGTCAGGGCGTTGGCCGCCTTCGCGACCTCGCGCTGCAACTCGGCGTAGGTGATGGAGCGGCGGTCGCCCGGCTCTCCCTCGAAGTGGAGGGCCACTTTGTCGCCTCGTCCGGCGTCGACGTGCCGGTCGACACAGTTGACCGCCACGTTGAGCGTTCCCCCGGCGAACCAGGTGGCGGCGGGGACGGTGAGTTCGGGCTCGGGGTCCGATGGGTCGGACCCTTCGACCGGCCGGGCCGGGTCCCAGGTGTGCGCCGTCTCCCACGGGGTGACCCAGTCGAGGCGTCGGGCCTGCTCCTCCCAGAACGCCACCGGGTCGGCGGCCGCGCGAGCCCACTCCTCCGGGCCGACGTTCGCCGTCTGGGCGAGGTCGGTCGGCGGGGCGTAGCTGCGCGTCTCGGCGAGGAGGTTCGCGATCGTGGCGGCGGGCGCTGCGGACGTCGATCCATCAGTGGGAGGCATGCTGCAACGCTACGCGGGAGGCCGGTGCCGGTGCCATCCGCGGGTCATGCGGCGTCATGGTCCGGACGTTCCGAGGGGCTGTGGAGTAGCGTCGGGAGTAGCCTCGAACCGCCGCCGCGATGCGTGGCGGACGTCGATCAGGGGTGCGCAGGCGCATCTCGGGAAGGGAACGACATGGCGACCGTCATCCAGTACCAGGAGCTCGGCTCGGCCGACGTCCTCGAACTCGTCGAGGTGCCGACGCCTCAGGCGGGCCCCGGCGAACTCGTCGTCGAGGTGCGCGCCGCGGGCGTGAACCCGATCGACTGGAAGCTCCGCAGTGGTGTCCGCGGCGGCGAGCTGCAGGGCACCCGACGCGTCGGGAGCGACGGCGCCGGGGTCGTCGTCGAGGTCGGCGACGGGGTCGAGGGCTGGTCGATCGGCGACGAGGTCGTCGTCGTCAACGCCTCCGGGACGTACGCGACCCACGTCGTCGTCACGCCCGACCAGATCATCCGCAAACCGGCGGCCATCTCCTTCGAGGAGGCGGCGGCGATCGGCATCCCCGTGAGCACGGCCTACCAGGCGCTCCGGTCGCTCGGCGTGACCGAGGGGACGACCCTCCTGATCCACGGTGGATCGGGCTCGGTGGGGCACGCCGCCGTGCAGTTCGCCGTGGCGTGGGGAGCGACCGTCGTCGCCACCGCGAGCGAGGGGAACCACGCACGCCTGCGGGAGCTCGGGGCGATCCCCGTCACCTACGGTCCCGGGCTCGTCGAGCGCGTGCGCGAGGCGGCCCCGCAGGGCGTCGACCGCGTGCTCGACGCCGTCGGCACCGACGAGGCGCTCGAGGCCTCGTTCGAGCTGGTCGAGGACCGGCAGCACATCGGCACGATCGTCGTCGGTGCGAAGGCGGCCGGCCTCGGGATCCAAGCGTGGTCCGGCGGCAACCCGCTCCCGCTCACGTCGCAGGAACAGGCCTGGCGGGCGGAGGCGATCCCGGCGGTCGCGTCCCTCGTCGAACAGGGGCGCTTCAGCTTCGAGCTCGGCACCGTCCGGCCTCTCGCCGAGGCCGCCGAGGCGCACCGCGAGAGCGAGTCGGGTCACCCGAGCGGGAAGCTCATCCTCATCCCCTGAGCGCCCTTCGACAGGCTCAGGGCCGGGGGGGTCGGGCGGGAGTGCCCTTCGACAGGCTCAGGGACCGGGGGTGGCTGGGGCGGGAGTGCCCTTCGTACAGGCTCAGGGACCGGGGGTGGCTCGGGCGGGAGCGCCCTTCGACAGGCTCAGGGACCGGAGCGACTTGAGCGGGAGTGCCCTTCGACAGGCTCGGGGACCGGGGTGACTTGAGCGCGAGCGCCCTTCGACAGGCTCAGGGACCGAGCGCTACTCCGGGCCCTCGCCGAAGCTGTCGCCGACGGGAGCGCGGTCGGCGAGGTCGTCCTGGTCGTCGAGGTCCTCGACGGCGTCCTCGGTGTCCGAGTCGTCGTCCAGACCCGCGTCGCCGACGACGTCGTCACCACCGACGCCGTCGCCGGCGTTGCTCAGGCCGCCGTCACCGGGGGCCGCGTCGTCGGCCGAGCGGTCGACCGCACCGCCGTCGGGCACGACACCGCCGACCGAGCTGTCGGTCTGGTCCTCGCCGGGCACGTGTGCCTGGGCGCCCGGGCCGCCGTGGGCGAGGGCTTCGCGTTGGGCGTCTGTTGCTGCTGGATCCATGGGATTGCTCATGACGGCAGCGTAGGCCGGACGCCGAGACGTCGCGGGGGCTTGGCTCAGGGACGCCGGACGCCTATCCTCCGTGCTCCCCGCCGGACCCGACGCGGTGTCGACAGCGCGGTGCCCTTCGACAGGCTCAGGGACCGGGACAGGCTCAGGGACCAGGGCAGGCTCAGGGACCGGGGTGGGTCAGCGGCCGGTGTGCTCCACGATGATCGCCTTGATGCGGTCGACGTCGGCCGGCACGATCTCGAAGCGCTGCTCGAGCCCCTCGATGCCCTCGAACGCCTCGGGACGCTCCGGCTCCTCGCCGAGCGCCTCGCGGACGATCTCGGCGAACTTCGCCGGAAGCGCGGTCTCGAGCACGAGCATCGGGACGCCCTCGCGCAGGTGGCGACGGGCGACCGTGACGCCGTCGGCGGTGTGCGGGTCGATCGTGACGCCGTAGCGCTCGTGGACATCGCGGATGGTGGCGACGCGGTCGGCGTGCGTGCTGCGACCGGACACGAAGCCGAACTCGCTGATCCGCTCGAACTCGGGCGTCCCGGAGAGGTCGAACCCGCCCTCCTCGTCGAGGGACCGGAACAGCTCACCGAGGCGGGTCGCGTCCTGACCGACGAGGTCGTAGAGGAAGCGCTCGAAGTTCGACGCCTTCGAGATGTCCATGCTCGGGCTGGAGGTGTGGTGTGTCTCGGCCGCCGAGCGCGGGCGGTACACGCCCGTGCGGAAGAACTCGTCGAGGACGTCGTTCTCGTTCGTCGCGACGACGAGCTGGTCGATCGGGAGCCCCATGGAGCGGGCGATGTGCCCGGCGCAGACGTTGCCGAAGTTGCCTGACGGCACCGAGAACGACACCTTCTGGCCCGGACCGTCGGTCGCGAGCAGCCAGCCGTGCACGTAGTACACGACCTGCGCGACGACGCGGGCCCAGTTGATCGAGTTGACCGTACCGACGGCGTGGAGTGCCTTGAACGGAGCGTCCTTCGAGACGGCCTTCACGATGTCCTGGCAGTCGTCGAAGTTGCCCTCGACGGCGAGGTTCACGATGTTGTCGTCCTGGAGGCTGAACATCTGCGCACGCTGGAAGCTGCTCATGCGGCCGTGCGGGCTCAGCATGATGACCCGGATGCCGGTCTTGCCGCGCATGGCGTGCTCGGCCGCGCTCCCGGTGTCGCCGGACGTCGCGCCGAGGATGTTGAGCTCGTCGCCGCTCTTCGCGAGCGTGTACTCGAAGAGGTTGCCGAGCAACTGCATCGCCATGTCCTTGAAGGCGAGCGTCGGGCCGTTCGAGAGGCCGAGGAGCTGCAGCTCGGTGCCGCCCTCCTCGCCGAGGGCGCGCAGCGGGGTGATGAGCGAGGCGTCGTCGCCGGCGCGGCCGTTCGAGTACACCTCGGCGGTGTAGGTGCGACGGGTGATGTCCTGGAGGTCGGCGGCGGGGATGTCGTCGGCGAACTTCGACAGCACGGCGAACGCGAGGTCGGCATAGGACAGCTCGCGCCACGACTCGAGCTCCTCAGCGGTCAGCTGCGGGTACTCCGCCGGGAGGTACAGGCCGCCGTCCGGGGCGAGCCCGCCGAGGAGGATGTCCGAGAAGTGCTGGGGCAGATCGTGGCCCCGCGTCGACTGATAGTGCATGACCGTCTCTCTCATCCGGTTGGAAGCCCGATCTCCAACCTTGCCATATCGGGGGTCGACGCGCAGAGGCCCGCCGTCATCGTGACCGGCCGCTACGCGCGGGCGAGTTCCTCGCGGATCGCGGCGACGAACGCGTCGATGTCGCCCTCCGTGGTGTCGAACGAGCACATCCAGCGCACCTCGCCCTTCGCCGCGTCCCAGTCGTAGAAGCGGAAGCGTTCCCGCAAGCGGTCGGGGACGCCCGCCGGCAGGGTCGCGAACACCGCGTTGGCCTGGGTCGGCTGGCTGAAGCCGAGTCCCGGTGCCTCGCCGGCGGCGATGAGGGCCTCGAGGGAGGTGCGGAGGCGCGCGGCCATCGCATTGGCGTGGGTCGCGGAGCGGAGCCAGAGCCCGTCGCCACCGTCGGCCGCCGGCTCGAGCAGGGCGATGAGCTGCGCCGCACCGAAGCGCATCTTCGACGCCAGCTGCATGTTGAGCTTCCGCAGGTAGACGAGGCCCTCCGATGCCGACGGTTCGAGCACGACGATGGCCTCGCCGAACATGAGTCCGTTCTTCGTCCCACCGAAGGACAGCACGTCGACGCCGGCATCGGCGGTGAACGCGCGCAGTGGGACGCCGAGGGCTGCTGCGGCGTTGGCGATGCGGGCGCCGTCGAGGTGCAGCTTCATGCCGTGACCGTGCGCGTGGTCGGCGATCGCGCGGATCTCCTCGGGCGTGTACAGGGTGCCGAGCTCGGTGGTCTGCGTGATCGAGACGACGAGCGGCTGTGCACGGTGCTCGTCGCCCCAGCCCCACGCTTCGCGGTCGATGAGGTCGGGCGTGAGCTTGCCGTCGGGGGCGTCGACCGTCAGGAGCTTGATGCCGCCGACCCGCTCGGGCGCGCCGCCCTCGTCGGAGTTGATGTGCGCGGTCGACGCCGAGATGACGGCACCCCAGCGCGGGAGCATGGACTGCAGGCCGACGACGTTCGCGCCGGTGCCGTTGAAGACGGGGAACACGGCGACGTCGCGGCCGAAGTGATCGGCGAAGACCTCGTGCAGTCGACGGGTGTAGTCGTCCTCGCCGTACGCGATCTGATGGCCACCGTTGGCCGCCGCGAGGGCGTCGAGGATCTCGGGGTGGACGCCGGAGTAGTTGTCGGAGGCGAAGCCGCGGATGCTGGTGTCATGCAGAGAGTCGGTCACTGATCCATCCTCGCGCATGCCACACGCAGCTTCCGTGCATCGCGGGCCGACTTCTTGCGTGCTCGGGTCGCCGTCGGGCATGTTCACAATTCAGGAGCGCCCGGGCGTGGCGCCCCCGCACCTTGCGTGTCGGTGGGGACGCGCCGAGGCGCTCCTGAATTGTGAACCGAGAGACGGGGTCAGTCGGCGGCGTGACGGGGGCCGTCGGAGGAGGGGACGACCTCCTCGGGCACGGCGTCGATCGCGGCGTCGACGTCGGCGTGCGCACCGGGCTCCGGCTCCGCGTCCGGGGTCTCCTGTGCGAGCGCGTGCTCGTAGGCGAGCGCGTGCACGGCGATCGAGGAGGCGACGGCGGCCTGCTGCTCGTCTTCGGCGGAGGGCTGAGCCGGCTGTTCGGCCGCCAGCGCGGCGGCCTGCTCGGGCGTCAGCCGGGCGTCCTGGTCCTCCTCATCCTCGTCCACGAGGTCGAGCACGATGGGCTCGTCGCCGTAGATGTCGCCGGCCGGATCGCCCGCGAGCGGGGCCGGCGCGGGGAGGCGCTGCTCGGCGTCGAGGAACTGCTTGGCCTCGAAGGCACCGGGGTTGAAGACCTCGTCGATCCCGCCGAGCCCGCTCATGCCTTGAGCGCTTCCGAGAGCTTGACCCGGCCACCCATTTTCAGCAGCGAGTTCTCGTAGATCCGCGAGCCGACGAGGATGACGAGCGCCGCGGTGACCCCGAGGATCAGCAGGGACAGGATCGGCTCCCACCACTGCGCCGAGCCGACGAAGAGACGGACGGGCATGCCCACGGCTGCCGAGAACGGCACGTAGGACATGATCGTCATCACCACCGGGTTGTCGTTGAAGAAGATGACGGCGAAGTACGGGATCATGATCAGCATCGTAATCGGGGTCGTCGTCGAACCGATGTCCTCTTGACGTGAGACCAGCGATCCGGCAGCGGCGAACAGTGCGGCCAGCAGGATGAAGCCGAGCACGAAGAACACCACGAACCAGACGACCGGGGTCCCGAGGCCGGCGAGCAGCTCGGTCTGGCCCGTCACCGTCAGCCCGATCACCGACAGCGCCGCGATCGCCAGGATCTGCCCGAACGCCAGGATGCTGTTGCCGAGCACCTTGCCGGCGAGGAGCGCCTTCACGGGGATGGCGGACATGAGGATCTCGACGACGCGGGTCTGCTTCTCCTCGACGACGCTCTGCGCGATCGACGCCCCGAAGGTGGTGGCGGAGACGAAGAACACGAGACCGAACCCGAGCGACACGATGTAGAGCAGGAAGCCCGCGGAGCCGTCCGCGTCGGGATCGAGGATGGTGACCTGCGGCTGCGCGCTCAGTTGCATGATGAGCGTGTTGGAGGCCTCGGAGTCGAAGATCACCTGGACGCCGGTGGGGTTGTCGTCGGTGGCCGGTGCGATCGCCGCCTCGACGTCGCCCGACTTCACCAGGGCCTCAGCTGCGGCGACGTCGGTCGCCTCGGTCACGTCGAAGGTCTTGCCGTCGACGAGTCCCGCACCCGCGTTCCCGACGACCGCGACCTTCGTGGTCTCCGAGGCGGTGTTCTTCGCGAGGAACCCACCGACGACGATACCGGCGAGGATCACGAGGAGCAGGATGCCCGTCGAGATGAGGAAGGTCTTGCTGCGCAGACGCATCTTGACCTCGCGCTCGGCGACGAGACCGATGCTCTGCACGAGGCTGGGGGAGGCCGGGCCGGAGCGACGACGACCGGCGGGCTGGATCGGGGACTCGGTTGCCGTGGTCACTGGATGACCTCCTTGAAGATCTGGGCGAGGGTGGGTCGGAGGGGGGCGAAGCTCGTGACGTCGCCCTGGGTCAGCGCCTCACGGAGCACGGCCTGCGCCGCCTGGGCGTCGTCGGCGTCGAAGAGGGCGTAGCCACCGTCGAAGTCGACGACGGAGATCCCCGGACGCTCGCGCAGCCAGCCGGTGTCGGCCGCGCTGAGCAGCTCGTAGCGGTTGCCGGCGTGGGCTTCGCGGAGCGACTCGCGCGAGCCGGAGGCGCGGATCCTGCCACCGGCGATGATCACGAGGTCGTCGCAGAGGCGCTCCACGATGTCGAGCTGGTGACTGGAGAACAGGACGGGGGAGCCGTCTGCGGCGAACTCGCTGAGCACCCCGACGACCACGTCGACCGCCATCGGGTCGAGACCGGAGAACGGCTCGTCGAGTACGAGGACGTCGGGGTCGTGGACGAGCGCCGCGGCGATCTGTGCCCGCTGCTGGTTGCCGAGCGACAGGCTCTCGAGGGCGTCGTTCCGGCGCTCGCCGAGGCCGAGGCGCTCGAGCAGTTCGCCGGCGTTGCGCTTGGCGGCGTGGGTCGTGAACCCGTGGAGGCGGGCCAGGTAGACGAGCTGTTCCTCGACCCGCATCTTCGGGTAGAGGCCGCGCTCCTCCGGCATGTAGCCGAACCGGCGGCGGTCTTCCGGGGTGAGCGGGGTGCCGTCGAGGGTGACGGTTCCGGCGTTCGCGGCGAGGACACCGAGCAGGATGCGCATCGTCGTCGTCTTGCCGGCGCCGTTCCCGCCGACGAACCCCGTCATGCGGCCGGGGGCGACCTGGAAGCTGACGTCGTCGAGCACCTTCCGCTCGCCGTACGACTTGTCGATGTGGCTGAGTTCGAGCATCGGCCGCCTCCTGTGATCTGCGTGCTGGACCGAGTGTCCTGCGTCGGGTTCTCCCGGTATGGCGATCACGCTACGCGGCGTGGTGTGCCACCGGCATCCGCCGTAGGACGGGTTGACGCGACGACGCCCGGTCCCCTTCTCCGTCGAGTGGGGGATACCGGGCGTCGTGGACCAGCCGAGCGCTGGATCAGGCGGGGCGGGACTCCGGGGAGACCGTCTTCGAGGGGTCGGTCTCGGCGACGGAGCCGATGGCCTCGTCGATGCGGGCGATGACCGTGTCGTCGAGCTTCACACCGGCCGCGGCGGCGTTCGCGGTGACCTGCTCGGGACGCGAAGCCCCGACGATCGCACCGGCGATGTTGTCGTTGTGCAGCACCCACGCGAGCGCCAGCTGCGCCATGGTGAGGTCGAGCTCGTCGGCGATGGGCTTCAGCTGCTGGACGGCCGTGAGCACCTCGTCGTCGAGGAAGCGCTTGATGGTGTCGGCGCCGCCCTTCTCGTCGGTGGCCCGGCTGCCCTGCGGGAGCTCTGCGCCCGGGAGGTACTTGCCGCTGAGGACGCCCTGCGCCACCGGCGACCAGACGATCTGGGAGATGCCGAGTTCGCGTGAGGTGGGGACGACCTCCTCCTCGATGACCCGCCACAGCATCGAGTACTGCGGCTGGTTCGAGATGAGCTGGAAGCCCAGCTCCTTGGACAGGGCGTGGCCGGCGCGCAGCTGCTCGGCGTTCCACTCGCTCACGCCGATGTAGAGCGCCTTGCCCGCCCGGACGACGTCGGCGAAGGCCTGCATCGTCTCCTCGAGGGGCGTCTCGCTGTCGTAGCGGTGGGCCTGGTACAGGTCGACGTAGTCGGTGCCGAGACGCGTGAGCGACCCGTCGATCGACTCCATGATGTGCTTGCGCGACAGCCCGACGTCGTTGTGCCCCTTCGGGCCGGTGGGCCAGTAGACCTTCGTGAAGATCTCCAGGCTCGCGCGTCGTTCGTCCTTGAGGGCGTCGCCGAGCACCTGCTCAGCCGCCGTGTTCGCGTAGGCGTCGGCCGTGTCGAAGGTGGTGATGCCGGCGTCGAGGGCGGCGCGAACGCTCGCCGTGGCGACGTCGTTCTCCACCTGCGAGGCGTGGGTCAGCCAGTTGCCGAAGATGATCTCTGAGATCTTGAGTCCGCTGTTGCCGAGGTATCGAAATTCCATGGTCGTCACGCTACTCCTCGCATCCGACCGACCGACGGGGTTGCGCGGAGACGGAGCGAACCCTCAGCTGCGCGGCGACGCCAGCCCGTGCTCGTAGGTGTAGATGACCGCCTGGATGCGATCACGGAGGGCGAGCTTCTGCAGCACCTTCGAGACGTGCGACTTCACGGTCGCCTCGCCGACGAAGAGCGTGGTCGCGATCTCCTGGTTGGACAGGCCCTGGGCGACCAGCTGCAGGACCTCCCGCTCGCGCTCCGTCAGCTGGTCGTAGTCGGCGCCGGTCGTCGGCCCGGCCGGGACGGTGTGATCCTCCACGGCGTCCTCGACGGCGGGGGCCTGCCGGGTGAACCCCTCGATGACCCGGCGGGTGACCGCCGGAGAGAGGAGCGCCTCCCCGCCCGCGATCACCGAGACCGCGGCGACGAGTTCCTCCGGCGAGGAGTTCTTCAGGAGGAACCCGCTCGCACCGGCCCGGAGCGCCTCGGCCAGGTAGTCGTCGCGGTCGAAGGTGGTGAGGATGAGGACGGCGGCGTTGGTGTCCGGATCCGCGACGATCCGACGGGTGGCCTCGAGGCCGTCCATGCCCGGCATCTGGACGTCCATGCAGATCACGTCCGGCGCGAGCGTCGTCGCCAGCGCGACGGCCTCGGCGCCGTCCGACGCCTCACCGACGATCTCGATCCCGGGCTGGGAGCCCAGGATGATGCGGAAGCCGGCGCGCAGCAGCTCCTGGTCGTCGACGAGGAGGATGCGGGTGGGCTGCTCGGTCATGCCTGGTCCTTCGTCGTGGTGGTGTGGGGTCGTCCTGCGGCGGAGGAGGCGAGGCGGGCGTCGGCGATGGACGCGGCGACGGGCTCCATCGCCTGGTCGCCCGGCCGGCCGAGCGGGATGGCGGCCCGCACGAGGAAGCCGCCGCGGGCGCGGGCCCCGACCTCGAGGACGCCTCCGGACGACGCCACGCGCTCCCGCATCCCGATGAGCCCGAGCCCGCCGCGCCGGGCCACCGTCGGGACGGTCCCCGTGTTCGTGACCTCGAGCTCGACCGCGTCGTCCAGATAGCGGAGCCTGAGTTCGGCCGTCGCCGTGGTGCCGCCGTACTTGCGGGCGTTCGTGAGCGCCTCCTGCGCGATCCGGTACAGGTTGAACGACACGACGGCCGGGATCGCGACCGGTGTGCCCACGTGTTCGAACCTCGTCGGCAGCCCGTTCGCCGTCGACTCGTCGGCGAGCCGGCCCAGCTGGCCGACGCCGACGGTCGACGGGCTGCTCTCCTCGTCGGTCGGTTCGCCGTGCGCGCGGAGGGTGCCGAGCATCTTGCGCAGCTCGTCGATCGCGCTCCGTGCGCCGAGCTCGACGTTCGTGAGCGCATCCCGCGCGGCGGCCGGGTCGGCATCGAGCACGGTGCGCGCGGCGCCGGCCTGGACCCCCATGACCGAGACGTGGTGGGCGACGACGTCGTGCAGCTCGCGCGCGATCCGCACCCGCTCGAGGGCGACCGCCTGGCGGGCGGACCGGGCGCGCTCCGCTTCGAGCTCGGCCGTGCGCTGCTCGAGCGCCGCCCGTTCCCGGGAGGACTGGTACACGCGCTCGCCGAAGAAGTACGCGGCTCCGAAGTAGAGGATGTTCGTCAGGATCTGGATGAGGATGAACGCCACGAGGGGCGAGAAGAGCCCCACCCGGGAGAGGCTGGGCAGCGCGTCGGGGTCGGTCGCCTGGATGAACATGGAGACGAGCAGCCAGACGAACATGGCGACGATGATGAGCACGCGGACGAGCGCAGCGCGACGTCGGTTCGGAACCCATGCCCCGACCGTGTAGATCGCGAGGAACAGGGCGATGTTCGTGAAGAGGACCTCGGGTACGAGCACCGTGCCGCCCACGATGAACATGACGGCGACGACGATCGAGACGGAGCACGGGAAGCGGCGGCGGAACGCGAGCGGCGCGGTGATGCCGATCGCCCAGAGGACGGACGCCCACATCGGTGCGGGCTCGGGGTAGAACCCGGCGATCGTGTACAGCGTGAGGCTGAGGAGGGTACCGACGCCGAGGGCGATGGCGAGGATGATGTCGGATCGCTGTTCCGACGGCGTCGCGGCCGGACGCCGCCACTCGGCGTCGTAGGGGTCGACCGGGCGGTCCTCCTGCTGGTCGACGGCGGGCTCGCTCATGCCGTCCACGCTAGCGCGACGCCCCGCCGGGGACATCCGTCGAGCGACGGAGCGCGGCGGCCCGGCGCGCGAACAAGAGCCCGGAGCGGCACTCAGGAGAGTGCTGCTCCGGGCTCCTCCGCGGCACGGTCGGGTCAGGCCGCGGATCGCCCCGTGATCCCGGCGGTCGACGTGATGACGTCCGCCATCTTCTTGCCGAGCGCCTCATAGAACATCGACAGGGGGAACTCGTCGTCGAGGACCGCGTCGGTGAGTCCACGCGGCGGTCCGCTCAGGATCTCGTCGGACAGCCCACGCGCCCACTGCGATGCGGGGTGCGGCGTCAGCGTCGTCCGGACGAGCTCGTACGCGGCGAGCCAGTGCGCGGTCTTCGGACGGTCGATCGATCGCCAGTACAGCTCGTCGATGCTCTCGCCGAGCCGCACGACCACGTCGGGGACCTCGTCCCAGTCGATCGTGAGCCTGGTGTCGGTCCAGTGCAGCACGCCGTGCTGGTGCATCCACGCGAAGAGCAGCTGGCCGCCGACGCCGTCGTAGTTCCGGACGCGCGAGCCGGTGATGGCGAACCGGAAGATGCGGTCGAAGATGATCGCGTACTGCACGAGCTTCGCGTGCTCGAGGATCGCGGCCTCCGCCGCATCGAGCGCCTCGGTCTCTGCGCGGGTCGTCAGCGTGCGCTCCAGCCGGACCGACTCGCGGAACGCCGTGAGGTCGCATCGGAGCTCCTCGAGGGAGTACAGGAAGAACGGCATCCGCTGCTTGATCATGAACGGGTCGAACGGGAGGTCACCGCGCATGTGCGTGCGGTCGTGGATGAGGTCCCACATGACGAAGGTCTCCTCGGCCAGCTGCTGGTCGTCCAGGAGGGACGCGGCGTCGGCCGGGAGCTCCAGCTTGGTGATCTCGGCAGCGGCTCGGACGACCCGACGGTACCGGGCCGCCTCGCGGTCCTGGAAGATCGCGCCCCAGGTGAACGCCGGGATAGCGCGCATCGCGACCGTCTCGGGGAAGAGGACCGCTGAGTTCGTGTCGTACCCCGGCGTGAAGTCGAGGAAGCGGATCGGTACGAAGAGCGCGTTCGTGTAGTCGCCGGCCTCGAGCGCGGCGATGAACTCGGGCCAGATGACCTCGACGAGCACGGCCTCGATGTGGCGGTCGGTCGAACCGTTCTGCGTGACCATCGGGAACACGACGAGGTGTCCCAGGCCGTCCACGCGATGCCGCTCGGGGTGGAAGGCGACGAGCGAGTCGAGGAAGTCCGGGACGCCGAACCCGTCGCGCTCCCAGCGGTCGAAGTCGGCGACGAGGGCGTCGAGGTACTCGGCGTCGTGCGGGAAGTTCGGAGCGAGGGTGCGGACGCTCGCGACGATCGTGGCGACGTGCCCTGCCGCCGGCCCGTGGTCGCTCGCCTCGGGGATCGAGCCGTCCTTCACCTGGACGGCCTGCAGCGCGGTCGCGGCAGCCTTGAGGTCCGTCCAGGCCGGGTGCCCGACGAGGGCGGCGGCGTCTTCGACGACCTCCGGCTCTCCGACGATGCTCTTCGTGTGGGTGGTGGCGACGTTCGACATGGTGAACCTCCTTCCGCGTGTACAGGGCGTCACCCGGGGTGGGTGGCGATTCCTTCGAGCGTAGGGGCGGAAGGGGTGCGGATTTCTTGCGTCAGGAGCGACTTCGCTGCAACATTCGGCCGTTCGCGCTGGGGAACTGCACGGTCGGCCTCGGCGGGCTGCTACCCCCAGCGGCGCTTGATCCAGCGGTCGAGGACACCGACGAGCGCATCGGTGATCGCGCCGAGCAGCGCGAGCACGATGATGACGAAGAAGATGCGGTCGACCCGGCCGTTGTTCTGCGAGTCCACCAGGCGGAATCCGAGTCCCATGGACGAGGCGATGAGCTCCGCCGCCACGAGGAACAGCCACGACTGCGCCAGCGCGAGCCGGAGGCCGGAGACGACCGAGGGCGTCACGGCGGGCAGCTGCACCGTCCGGAACAACGCGACACCGTTCAGGCCGAACGCGCGGCCGGCCTCGACCAGGTGCTTGTCGACGTGGCGGAGCGCGGCGGAGACCGTCGTGTACACCGGGAAGAACGCGCCGATCGCGATGAGCGTGATCTTCGACTCCTCACCGATCTTCAGCCAGAGGATGAGCAGCGGTACCCACGCGAGCGACGGGACGGCGCGGATCGCCGCGAAGGTCGTCGACAGCAGGATGTCGCCGAGGCGCGAGAGCCCCACGACCGCGCCGAGGACGAGGCCGAGGACAGCACCGATGAGGAAGCCGATGAGGACCCGCTGTACCGAGATGGCGACGTCCTGCTGCAGCCAGCCGCGTTGCGCGAGATCCACGCCGGCCGCCCAGACCTCGGCCGGTGCCGGGAGTTGCGAGGCCGGGACGAGGCCGAACGCGGTGACGAGCTGCCACGCCCCGAGGATGACGACGGGGACGAGGAAGCCGCCGAGGACGACGACGATCCTGCGGGACCCGAGGACGGCGCGCGCTTCGCGGCCGGACTGGGTCGCCTGGGCACCCGCGGCTGCGGTGGTGCCGAGACCGGGTTGGTCGCTCACGGGAGCCTCTCGGGACGGGGTCATGGGCCCTTCGACAGGCTCAGGGACCGAGGTTGGGAGGGTGCCGGACTACTTCGCGCCGATGGCGGACGGGTCCGCGTCGTCCACGAAGCTCGGGTTGAAGAGGTCGGCCAGGGCGTCGTCGACCTTGTCCTGCGACGACACGTCGCCGGACTCCACGAAGATCGGGCCGATGATCGACAGGACCTGCTCCTGCGCCTTGCCCGGGGCCGGGTCGACGTCGAGGTTCGAGCGCTCCGTGATCACCTTCGTCGCCACGGCGAGGTCGAGGCCAGCGGCGTCCGCGAGGATCTGCGCCGTCTCGTCGGGGTTCGACGCAGCCCATTCACGAGCGTGCTCATAGGCGTTCACGACGGTCTGCGCGACGTCCGGACGCTCGTCGATGAAGGACTCGGTCGCGGCCAGGATGCCGTAGCTGTTGAAGTCGACGTTGCGGTAGATGAGCTTCGCGCCCGCCTCTTCGGCGCCGGCCATGATCGGGTCGAGACCGGCCCAAGCGTCGACGGAGCCGTTCTGCAGGGCCGCCCAGCCGTCGGCATGCTGGAGGTTCTCGATCGTGACGTCGGAGGCGGACAGGCCGGCCTCCTCCAGTGCCTGCAGGAGGAAGAAGTAGGGGTCGGTGCCCTTCGTCGCGGCGACCTTCTTGCCCTTGAGTTCGGCGACGTCCGTGATCGTCGAGCCCTGGCCGACGACGATCGCCGACCACTCGGGCTGCGAGAAGACGTCGATCGCCTGGATGGCCGATCCGTTCGCCCGGTTCAGGAGCGCGGCGGACCCGGCGGTGGACCCGACGTCGATCGCGTCGGCCCGCAGCGCCTCGTTCGCCTTGTTGGAGCCGGCCGACTGGACCCAGTTGACGGTGATGTCCTGGTCGTCGAGTGCGTCCTCGAGCCAGCCTTGGTCCTTGATGATGAGGGAGAGCGGGTTGTAGGTCGCGAAGTCGATGTTGAGCGTGCCGCCCTCGGTGGTGCCGGCGGTGCTGTCGCCGCCGGCCGCAGGAGCGTTCTCGCCCGCGACGCAGCCGCTGAGGAGGAGTGCTGCGGCGGCGGTCGCGGCGACGAGGGCCACGCGCCCGGCGCGGGAGGTGGTGAAGCGGCGTCGTGAGGTCATGCGTTGGTCCTTGCTGTGGATCGGTGCGGGATGACGGCGGAGGTGGTGGGTGGCTCAGTACGGGAAGTGCGGGATGGACGGCAGCCGTTGGTCGCCGCGGGCGAGACCGTGGCGGTCGATGCCGAGTCCGTCGAGGAGGCGGCCGCGCAGTTCGGCGAGCTCTGCTGACCCGCGGTCGCGCGGGCGGTTGCCGGGGACGGTCACGGTCTGCGCGATGGTCGAACCGGGCTGTCCCTCCTCGCGACCCAGGAGGATGACCCGGTCGGCGAGCTGGAGGGCCTCGTCGACGTCGTGCGTCACGAGCAGGATGGTGGTGGGCGCGGCGAGGTGGATGGCGAGCAGCAGGTCCTGCATCTTCAGCCGGGTGAGGGCGTCGAGGGCGCCGAACGGCTCGTCGAGGAGCAGGACGCCCGGCCGGCGGGCGAGGGCCCTGGCGAGTGAGGCGCGTTGCGCCATGCCGCCGGAGACCTCCCGTGGGCGGTGCTCGGCGAAGTCCGCGAGCCCGACGAGTTCGAGCAGCTCGGCGACGCGGGCACGTCCATCGGCTGCGGGTGTCCGCTTGGGCAGACCGAGTGCGACGTTCGCCGCGATGGTGCGCCAGGGGAGGAGTCGAGGCTCCTGGAAGCCGAAGGCCGTGCGCGGGTCGATGCCGGCGACGGGTGTACCGTCGATGAGCACGGAGCCGGCGGTCGGGTGGTCGAGACCGGCCGCGATCCGCAGCAGGGTGGACTTGCCGCAGCCGCTCGTGCCGAGGATCGCCACGACCTCGCCGGCCTCGGCGGTGATCGTGACGTCGCGCAGCACGGGCCGCGGGGCGTCGGCGCGTTTGCCGGCACCGCTCGCGAAGGTGCGGCCGACCCCGGCGAACGCGACCGTGGAGGCACGATCCGCCGAGCCGACGGGGACGGCGTCGCGGGTGACCGGCGAGCTCGCGGCGAGCGGGCTTGGGGCAGCGTTCGTCATGGGTCTCGGGCTCCAGGGGTGGGGTGCCCGCCATGCTACGCGAGGGTGATGCACCGCTCTCGGCCGCCGAAACAGAGCGTCACATTGGCGTCCGCCGGAGACATCCGGAGGGTTCCGGTGTTATGCGTCCACTACCAGCTGCCGACCTGCGTGAGGGCGACGTCGAGGATGGCGACGGCCTCCTCCCGGTTGACCCGGGCGAGCAGCAGCGCGCTGACCGACAACGAGGTGAGCTGCCGTGCGGCCGCGGCGAGTTCGTCCGCGTCCGCCTCGGGACGGGCGAGGGCGAGGGCGTCCGAGACCGCGGTCGTGAGCTCGGCGCGGTAGCCGTCGACGACCTCGCGCAGTGCGTCGTCGTGGGCCGCGAGGCCGGCCGCGCTGTTGAGGAGGAGGCAACCGCGGCGGGGGGAGTCGTCGGGCAGGGTCGCGATGACCGTCTGCACGCCGGAGAAGTAGGTGGTGAGCCCGGCTCTGCCGTCCGTCGCCCGCGCGAGGACCGAGAGGCGCGGTCGGATGACGGTGTCGAGGTAGTCCTGCACGGCGGCGTCGAACAGCCCGCGCTTGCTGTCGAAGGCGTGGTAGAGGCTCGACCGCCGCAGACCGGTGGCCGCTTCCAGGTCGGCGAGCGAGGTCGCCTCGTACCCGCGGTCCCAGAAGACGTCGCGCGCCGCCTGGACGACGGCGACGGTGTCGAACTCCTGCGTGCGTCCCATAGGTGCCTCCTCCTGGCTCGGCCGGCCCTCCGGAAGGGCGGGTTGTGTACCGAGCGTTCTACTATTATAGTAGACCCATCGGTACAGAATGTCGCTCCACCTGGACGACTCGACGCCGATCTCCCGGAAGGCCCGTCCCATGCTCGTCGTCAGTCTCGTCCTCGTCGGCATCGCCGCCCTCCTGCACGTCTACATCTTCGTGCTCGAGTCGCTGCGCTGGACCGAGCCGGCCACCCGCAAGACCTTCGGCACCTCGGAGCTCGAGGCCGAGACCACCCGCGGCCTCGCGTACAACCAAGGCTTCTACAACCTGTTCCTCGCCATCGGCACCATCGTCGGCATCGTCTTCCTCATCACCGGCTCGACCGGCATCGGGGCGGCGCTCGTGTTCGCCTCGGCGGGCTCGATGTTGCTCGCCTCCCTCGTCCTCATCACCTCGGACCGCACGAAGGCCCGCGCCGCGATCGTCCAGGGGACGGCCCCGCTGCTCGGACTCATCGCACTCGTCATCGCGCTGGCCGTCTGACACCTCCCCGACGCCCCGGGCGTCACCCCGTCCGCAACCCGACGACGTGCTGCGCCCACCCACCGAAGCATCGAACCACCGCACCAAGGAAAGGCACCACATGAACACCCCCGCGCTCAGCACCCAGATCCAGCTCGTCTCGCGACCGGTCGGGTGGCCGACCGAGTCCGACTTCCGGACCGTCTCCGTCGAACTCCCGGAGCTCGCGCCCGGCCAGCTCCGGGTCCAGAACCTCTTCCTCTCCGTCGACCCCTACATGCGCGGTCGCATGAACGACGCCCGCTCCTACGTCGCGCCGTACCAGCTCGGTGAGACGATGACCGGCGGCGCCATCGGCCGGGTCGTCGAGTCGGCCGCCGAGGGCTTCTCCGTCGGCGACGTCGTCCTGCACCAGTTCGGCTGGCGCGACCTCGTCCAGGAGGACGCCAGCGGGTTCCGCGTCGTCCCTGAGCTCCGCGGCGTCCCGCTGTCCGCCTACCTCGGCGTCCTCGGCATGACGGCCCTCACCGCGTACGTCGGTCTGCTCGAGGTCGCCAAGTTCCGGGAGGGCGACACGGTGTTCGTCTCCGGTGCGGCAGGTGCCGTCGGCACGATGGTCGGCCAGATCGCCCGTCTCAAGGGCGCGAAGCGCGTCATCGGTTCGGCCGGATCGGCTGAGAAGGTCGCCCTGCTGACGGAGAAGTACGGCTACGACGCCGCGTTCAACTACAAGGACGGCCCCGTCACCGAGCAGCTCGCGGCCGCGGCACCCGACGGCATCGACGTGTACTTCGACAACGTCGGCGGCGAGCACCTCGAAGCGGCTATCGACGCCTTCAACGACGGCGGACGCGCAGCGCTCTGCGGCGTCATCTCGCAGATCAACGACACCGAGCGTGCCGAGGGCCCGCGCAACCTGTCGAACATCGTGACCCGCGGGCTCACCCTCACGGGCTTCACCGTCGGCAACTACACGCAGCACTTCCCGGCGTTCTCCGGTGAGATGGGTGCCTGGTTGCAGAACGGTGACGTCGTCTTCGACGAGACCGTCTACGAGGGCCTCGACCACACGCTCGACGCGTTCCTCGCGCTCATGCGCGGCGCCAACACCGGGAAGATGGTCGTCAAGCTCTGACGCGATCCCTCGACTTCGCCTGACACTGGCGACCGACGGCCCGTCCACCCGCTCCGGGTGGACGGGCCGTTCGCCGTCGTCAGACCGCTGCGAGGACCCCGCCGGCCGCATCGATGCGGGCCATCGCGAGGCGTTCGGCGGCGACGAGCGTCGTGATGCCCTCCGCTGCGGCGTCCCGGTAGATCGACTGCACGGTCCGCCCGATCGCCGACACCCGCTGTTCGATGGCCGCGGCGTCGGCGCCCGGTTCCGATGCCATGGCGAGGTAGATCACCCCGCCGGCGTTCGCCACGAAGTCCGGCGCCCACAGGATGCCGCGCTCCTCGAGGGCCACCGCGTCGGCGCGGGAGGCGAGCTGGTTGTTCGCCGCCCCGACCACGGCGCGACACCGCAGCTGCCCGATCACCCGGGCGTTCAGGGCGCCGCCGACACCGCACGGCACGAAGAGGTCCGTCTCGACGAGGTGCTCGTCGCCCGGTTCGATCCAGCTGGCGCCGATCTCCTCGGCGAGGGCGCGCTTCCGTGGGTCGACGTCGGTGACGATGAGGCGAGCCCCCTCGGCTGCGAGCCGCCGGGCCAGACGGCCGCCGACCTGGCCGAGCCCGGAGATCGTCGCCCGGTGGCCCGCGACGAGCGGGGTGCCGAAGACCGTCTCGAGCGTCGCGGTGATGGCCGCGTGCACGCCGGCCGCCGTCGCCTCGCTCGGTTCGCCGACACCTCCGCGGTCCGCCGGCAGCCCGCTGACGTGGTCGGTCCGCTCGGCGACGACGGCCATGTCCTCGGCGGTCGTGCCGACGTCCTCCGCGGTGCGATACGCGCCGCCGAGCGCTTCGACCGCGTCGCCGAGGTCGAGCATCGCGGCGCGACGCTCCGCGGGGTCGAGGGTCGTGCCGACGGGCAGGTGGATGACGGACTTGCCGCCGCCGTGCGCGAGACCGGCGGCCGCGTTCTTCATCGTCATCCCCGCGGCGAGGCGGAGGGAGTCGTCGACGGCCTCGAGCCAGGACCCGTACCGCCAGAGTCGCGCGCCGCCGAGGGCCGGTCCCAGGGCGGTGGAGTGCAGGGCGACGCTGATGGTCAGCCCGGAGCGCGGTCCGCGGGTGATGGAGAGGCGTTCGTGGGGGAGGGTGGTGCTGTGCATCGCGTCGCTGGACGCGACCGGGTCGAATGACGTCATCGTCGGATCTCCTCGTGGGTGATTGGTGCGGGCTCCTGGTGGGAGCGGATCACGGGGCGTTGGTGGTGCCCGGCTCTCCTCCCCAGATTCTCCACGCCGACCGCCCGCTCCACAACCGTCGGCTCGACCGGGCCGCCGGACGGGCTGCACCTAGGCTGGACGGCATGGGTGGAGTGCTGACGGGGTTCGCGATCATCGGCACCGTCATCCTCGTCGGCTACCTCGCCGGGCGTCTCGAGGTCGGGGGCCCGACGACCGGGCATGTGCTCAACCGGGTGGCGTTCTTCGTCACCAACCCGGCGCTGCTGTTCACCGTGCTCGCCACGGCCGACCTGCACGAGGTGTTCAGCAGTTTCATCTGGGTCGCCCTCGCGAGTGCCCTGTCGGCCGCCGCACTCTTCGTGCTGCTGAACGCCGTGTGGCTGCGCAAGGACCTCTCCGTCGCGACGATCGGTGCGCTCGGCTCGGGCTACGTCAACGCCAACAACATCGGCATCCCGGTGGCGGTCTACGTCCTCGGTGAGGCCGGCTACGTCGCCCCGGTCATCCTGCTGCAGCTGCTCGTCTTCGCTCCGATCGCGCTCACCATCCTCGATGTCAGACAGCGCGGCTCCGTCTCCTTCCTCGGCATCGTGACGCAACCCTTCCGCAACCCGATGATCGTCGCGTCGATCATCGGCGTCGTGCTCAACCTGTTCGGCGTCCGGCTCCCCGAGCCCGTCATGGCTCCGTTCGAGCTCCTCGGCGGCGCAGCCGTGCCGCTCATCCTCATGGCGTTCGGGATGTCGCTGCACGGCATGCGGCCGTTGCAGGCCGGCAGCGGACGTCGGGAGATCTTCGTTGCGACGGCGATCAAATCGGTCGTGATGCCCGGGTTCGCCTACCTCATCGCGCACTTCGGCTTCGGGCTGAGCGGCACGCCGTTGTTCGCCTCGGTCGTGCTCGCGGCCCTCCCGGCGGCCCAGAACGTCTACAACTTCGCCAGCCGCTACGAGCAGGGTGTCACGCTCGCCCGCGACACGGTCCTGCTGACGACCATCCTCTCCGTGCCGGTCCTCGTCGTCGTCGCCGCCCTGCTCGCCTGACCCCCGTAACCGGTCCGTCCGGAGCGCCTCTGTCCTCCGAAGAATGGACAGCGATGGCCGGAAATGCCGAACGTTCGCGACTACTCTTGGGCGGGCACGACTGAGATATACCACCGTCCAGTCCGGCGGAGCGCCGTCGGACCCGACCCGATGGGACGACATGACCGAAGGCACGACCCCACGACACGAACGTTCCGGAGACTGGGCCGAATCCCGCGAGACCGTCGGCGACGAGATGCTCGCCGTGCAGGACTTCTCCGGTGAGGAGGAGGGGTACCACAAGACCCTCAAGCCGCGGCAGATCCAGATGATCGCGATCGGCGGCGCGATCGGTACCGGGCTCTTCCTCGGTGCGGGCGGGCGCCTGAACAGCTCCGGCCCGGCGCTCATCCTCGTGTACGCGCTCTGCGGGTTCTTCGCGTTCCTCATCCTGCGCGCTCTGGGTGAACTCGTCCTCCACCGCCCGTCCTCGGGCTCGTTCATCTCCTACGCGCGTGAGTTCTACGGCGAGAAGATGGCGTTCGGCGCGGGGTGGCTGTACTTCCTCAACTGGGCGATGACGTCGATCGTCGACGTCACGGCGGCCGCGCTCTACGTCAAGACCTTCGGCAAGCTGTTCGGCTGGAAGGAGCTCGAGGACTTCCCTCAGTGGGTGTTCGCGCTGGTCGCCCTCGTGATCGTCCTGTCGCTCAACCTCGTGTCGGTGAAGCTGTTCGGCGAGATGGAGTTCTGGTTCGCGCTCATCAAGGTGTCGGCGCTCGTGATCTTCCTCATCGTCGGCGTCTGCTTCATCATCTTCGGTGGCCGCACCGACATCGGCCCGGTCGGATTCTCGGTCATCGGCGACAACGGCGGGCTGTTCCCCGTCGGGGCGTTCGCGCCGATGATCGCGATCTCCGGTGTGGTGTTCGCCTACGCGGCGATCGAACTCGTCGGGACCGCCGCAGGTGAGACGGCCGAGCCGAAGAAGATCATGCCGAAGGCCGTCAACACGGTCATCTTCCGCATCGCGATCTTCTACGTCGGCTCGGTGCTGCTCCTCTCGCTCCTGCTGCCCTACACGGCCTACGAGGCCGGCGAGAGCCCGTTCGTCACCTTCTTCTCGCACATCGGGTCCGAGCAGGCTGGGGCGGTCTCGGCGTCGGTCATGAACTTCGTGGTCCTGACCGCGGCGCTGTCGAGCCTCAACGCGGGCCTCTACTCGACCGGTCGCATCCTCCGCTCGATGGCCGTCAACGGTTCGGCCCCCGCGTTCACGGGCAAGATGAGCAAGAACGGCGTCCCGTTCGGTGGGATCCTGCTCACGGCGGCCCTCACCCTGCTGGGTGTCGGCCTCAATGCGCTCGTGCCGTCGAAGGCGTTCGAGATCGTGCTCGAGATCTCGGCGATCGGCATCATCGGCGGGTGGGCGACGATCATCCTCTGCCAGATCCAGCTGCAACGCTGGGCGAAGCAGGGCAAGGTCGAGCGGCCGTCGTTCCGCCTGTTCGGGGCGCCGTTCACGTCGTATCTGACCTTGGCCTTCCTCGCCTTCGTCCTCGTGACCATGGGTTTCTCGGAGACCGGCCGCTGGGTCCTCGCCTCCCTCGTCGTCCTCATCCCGCTGCTCATCGTCGGATGGTTCGCCGCCAAGCCGCGGATCATGGCCGCGGCGGCCGCCCGCGAGGGGCACACGGGTACCTGGCCGGTGGTGGCCGAGCGCCCCGCCATCGATGCGAACAAGCGGAAGCGCGGGGGCGCACCGCGGTCCTAGCGGGAGCGCGGACGCCGGCGGGTCCGCCGTTCGGGGTGAATCGCTAAGCGATAGTGATCACTTCGGGTCGGTTTCGAGCATTCCCTTGCACCTCGGGTGCCGGTTCAGCAGGATGTGGGCAACCTCTTCCGTGCACCACCGGACCCCGCTGGAGTTCCCGTGAACCGTCGTCTCCGTCTCGTCGCCGTGCTCGCCGCGTGCGGCATCGTCGTCGCCACTCCGCTGAGCGCTGCGGCGCAAGCACCTGCCGCGATCCCAGCCGACACGGTCGCCTACGAGCCGAGCGATGCGATCATCGCGAATCCCGAGCGCGGCTTCGACCACACGAACAACACCCACTACTACCCCGAGGGGACCGAGGGCGGGCCGGGGTACACGCCGCTCGACGTCGCCACCCTGGCGGCCTACCGCGAGGAGGGCATCACCGAACTCGTCCGCGTCTTCTACATGGAACGATTCGTGGCCGAGCCGACCCTCGACCCGGCCTGGCTCGCGCTCGTCCAGGCTGACTTCGACGCGGCTCGCACCGCCGGCATCTCGATCATCCCCCGCTTCGCCTACCTCGCCGGAGGCGACTGGCCCTACACGCCGCCCTACGGCGACGCGCCGCTCGACATCGTGCTCACCCACATCGAGCAACTCACGCCGATCTTCCAGGACAACGCCGACGTCATCTCGGTCGTGCAAGCCGGCTTCGTCGGCCTCTGGGGTGAGGGCTACTACACGGACCACTTCGCCGCGGACCCGGCGAACCCCGGTGTCCTCACGGACGAGGACTGGGCGAAGCGTCGCGCAGTCGTCGAGGCACTCCTCGAGGCGGTTCCCGCCGACCGCTCCATCCAGGTGCGGACCATGAACATGAAGCAGAACATCCTCGGGGTGCCGTCCGGGACCGCTGGGGCCATCACCGAGGCGCAGGCGTTCGACGGCAGCGCCATCTCGCGCATCGGTCACCACAACGACTGCTTCCTCGCGGCACCCGACGACTGGGGCACGTACCTGTCCGACCCGATCTCGCTCGATCAGGACTACCTGGCGCAGGAGAGCGACTGGGTGCCGGTCGGCGGTGAGACCTGCAACGTGAACCCGCCGCGGTCGGAGTGGGCCACCGCCTCGGCTGAGATGGAGCGATACAACTTCAGCTACCTCAACTGGGACTACCTGCAGGACGTCCTGCAGTCCTGGGGGCAGGAGAACCTCGACACCACCGCGAAGCGACTCGGCTACCGCTTCGTGATGACGGAGAGCTCGGTCGTGGACGGCTCGCTCTCGCTCACGGTCCGGAACGACGGTTGGGCGGCTCCGTACAACAGCCGGCCCGCCTACCTCGTGCTGTCGAACGCCGAGCGCACGGTGCGCGTCCCGTTCGGTTCGGACGCCCGCACCTGGGGTGCGGGGGAGACCGTCACACTCCAGGCGTCACTCGCCGACGTCCCGGCCGGTCGTTACGACACCGCGCTGTCGTTGCCGGCCACGCACGAGTCGGTCGCGGCGAACCCGCTCTACGCCGTCCAGACGGCGAACGTCGGCACCTGGGACGCGGCGACCGGCGTGAACAGCCTGCGGCGTCAGGTGAGTGTCGGCGCCGATGGCGTCGTCATGGCCGAACCGGTGGCCGGTGCTGCGGCCAGGCTGCCCGACACGGGCGTCTCGTCGCTCGCTCCCGCGGTCCTCGGCGGTGGCGTGGTGGCACTCGGAGCCCTCACACTCCTGCTGGCCCGCCGGCGTCGGAACGCCTGACCGGACTCGAGTGAAGGGGCGACGGCTCAGCCGAAGATCATCGGCGAGTCGTCGTCCTCTTCCTCGGAGAGGGTGAAGTCGAGGTCGACGACGACGGGAACGTGGTCGCTCGGACTGTCGCCCTTGCGCTCGTTGCGGTGGATCGACGCCTCGACGACGTGGTCCGCGAAGGCCTGCGAGCCGTAGATGAAGTCGATCCGGAGGCCCTCGTTGCGCGGGAATCGGAGCTGCTTGTAGTCCCAGAACGTGTAGCCCTCGGGGACGAACGGTCGCACGGTGTCCTGGAGGCCGGCGTCGACGAAGGCGGCGAGGGCGGCGCGCTCCGGCGCGGAGATGTGGGTCGAGCCAGGGCCGAAGCTCGGGTCGCCGACATCGGAGTCGAGCGGCGCGACGTTCCAGTCACCCATGAGCGCGAGCGGCAGCTCGGGGTTCTCGGCGAGCCAGGAGCGGGTGTCGGCTTCGAGCGCGGCGAGCCAATGGAGCTTGTAGTCGTAGTGCGGGTCGCCGACCGCGCGGCCGTTCGGGACGTACAGGCTCCACAGGCGGACGCCGTCGACCGTCGCGCCGATGGCTCGCGCTTCGAGCGGCAGGCCGTCGGCGTCAAAGCCCGGACCGTCCAGCGCGAGGCTCGCCGGGGGCTTGCCGAAGCCCGGCATGTCGGGGAAGCCGATCTGCACGTCCTCCATCGGGAGGCGGCTGGCGATGCCGACGCCGTTCCACTGGCTGAGCCCGTGCAGCTCCACCTGGTAGCCGGCCTTCGTGAAGGCCTCCATCGGGAACTGTTCGGGCTTGCACTTGAGCTCCTGCATGGCGAGGACGTCGACGTCCTCACGGACGAGCCAGTCGACCACGCGGCCGACGCGGGTACGGATCGAGTTGACGTTCCAGGTGGCGATGCGCATGCCCCAACGCTATCGGTTTCCTTTCTCAGGAGACCTCCGGCGTGTCGCCCCGGGGAAGGCTCGCCACGCCGGAGAGGTCCTGAGAAACGGCCGGTTCGGTGGAACCGACGGGTGGGGGATTGAGCGGAGGTTCCCAGGGATGGCGAGCGGGTGTCGCGTAGCGTCGAGGGCATGACGACGTCCACCGCCGCCACGTTCAGCCTGTCCGCCGCCTCGACCGGAGGGGACAGTGCCCTCGGAGGGGTCGCCGACTGGGCGGTCGACCTCATGGAGACGTTGGGTGGTCCGGGAGCCGGGCTCGCCATCGCCCTCGAGAACCTCTTCCCGCCGCTGCCGAGTGAGATCATCCTGCCGCTCGCCGGATTCGCCGCCAGTCAGGGCAAGCTCGGTCTCGTCGAGGTCCTCATCTGGACGACGGCCGGTTCCGTGATCGGCGCGCTGGCCCTCTACGCGATCGGCGCCGTCCTCGGACGTGACCGCATGCGCCGCCTCGCCGAGCGGGTCCCGCTCGTCCACGTCGAGGACGTCGACCGCGTGGAGGCCTGGTTCCAGAAGCACGGCTCGAAGGCGGTGTTCTTCGGTCGGATGCTGCCGATCTTCCGGAGCCTCATCTCCGTCCCCGCCGGTGTCGAACGGATGCCGGTCCTGCGGTTCACGCTGCTCACCTTCGCGGGCAGTGCCATCTGGAACACCATCTTCGTGCTCGCCGGGTTCTTCCTCGGCGAGCAGTGGCACATCGTCGAGGAGTACGCGGGCATCCTGCAGAAGGTGGTCATCGCGGGCGTCGTGATCGCCGTCGGCGTCGCGGTCTGGAAGGGCGTGAAACGGTATCGCCGGGAGCGCAGCGGCGCCGGTCGGGCCGAGGGCTGACCGTCGCGCCGGGACCGTTCTCAGGACTCTTGCGGTGTGTCCGCGGTCGCCGCTACCGGCGCACCGACGGACTCCTGAGAACGGCCCCGCTCACACCCAGCGGGGCGTGGTGAGTTCCTCGGGCTCCGGCGCGGTGTGCGAAGCGGCGACCGACTGCGCCTCCACGCGGATCGCGTCGAGGACGGTCCGCACCGCCAGGCGTTCGGCGCGGTCGGGACGCGACAGCGCGACGATCCGTCGCGTCGCGTCGAGCCCCGCGAGCGGACGGAGGACGATGCCGCGCTCCGGCCCGCTCGCCGTGTATCGCGGGAGGAGGCCGATGCCGAGGCCCGCCGCGACCATCGCCTCCGCGATGCGGTTGTCGCTCACCCGCTGCACCACTCGGAGCTCGCCGCCCGATTCTGCCTCGATGCTGCGGAGCAGGCGGTCGAGCGGATAGCCGACCGGCACGCCGATCCAGGACTCGTCCGCGAGGTCCGCCGGGGTCAGGACGGCCTGTCCGCTGAGGCGATGCCCGACCGGCAGCACGACGTCGAGCGGCTCGGAGAGCAGCTGCGTGATGCGGAGACCGCGACGGACCCAGTTGCGCTCGCCGCTGATCGCCTGCGCGATGACGATGTCGAAGTCGGCCGCCAGATCGGGGAAGTCCTCGAGGTCGGGGTCTCGGTCGCTCACGACGACCCGCAGGCCGGGTACCGCTTCGAGCGTGCGGAGCACGGCGGGGACGACCATCTGCCCGAAGGTGGGGAAGGTCGCGACCGTGACGGTGCCGATCGGACGGTTGCGGTACTCGTCCCACACACTCGTCGCCCGCTCGATCGCGACGGCGACGTCCGTGGCGCTGGCCGCGAGTGCCCGGCCGGCGTCGGTGAGGACGAGGCCGCGGCCACGTCGTTCGGTGAGCGGCAGACCGGCCTCGCGCTCGAGGACCTTGAGTTGTTGGGAGACCGCGGACGGGGTGCGGTGCGTGGCCTCCGCGACGGCGTGCACGGTGCCGCGCTCGGCGAGTTCGCGGAGCAGGTCGAGTCGGCGGACGTCCATGTAGCGATGCTACCGAGTGACGTCAGTATTGTTCGCTTGTCCTTCACGCCCAACAGGCGTTTCATAGAACCGTGACCATCTATCTCGGCATCATCGCCCTCCTCGCTGCGAGTGCAGCCGTCGGATCGGTCGTCGTCGTCAAGCGCGACGGCTACCGTGCCATCCCGGCCCGCACCTACCCGAAGTCCTTCTAGGACCTCGCACCCGCCGGCCCGACCGGCGCATCCGACCTCCTCGCGACTCGTCGCCGGGAGGTCGTTCCATGTCCGCGCCGCGACAGGCGCTCAGGCGAGGAAGCCGCGGAGGAGCGCCTCGGAGCCGGCGACGTGCTCGGCCATCGCCTGCGCCGCCTCCTCGGGGTGACCGCGCAGGATCGCCTTGACGATGCGCTCGTGCTGCTCGTCGGAGTGCGCGATGTTGACCGCCAGCAGTGGGATGCCGTTGAGGAGTTCGTTGACCCGCATGCGCGACTCGGCGACGAGCGGCAGCAGGCTGGGGGCACCCACGAGCTCGGCGATGAGCAGGTGGAGGCGGGAGTCGTGGCGGCGGTAGTCGGCGGGCGCCGCGTCCCGGCAGTCTCCGAGTGCCTGCCAGAGTCGTTCGCGGTCGGCGCCGGACAGCTTGCACTGCGCCGCTTCGCGCGCCGCACCGACCTCGAGGATGCTGCGGAGCGTGAGCGTGTCCTCGATCTCCGCCGCCGAGATCGTGACCCTGCCGACCTCGGGGGAGTCGGCCGCGTTCATCGCTTCGTCGTCGGGCAGCTCGTCCATGACGAACGTCCCGCCGTAGCGCCCGCGCCGCGAGGTCAGGTAACCGGCCTCGGTGAGCGCGGCGATCGCATCCCGCACGGTGTCGCGGCTGACCCCCTGCATCGTCGCGAGTTCGCGCTCGGCCGGTAGACGGCCGCCCGGCTCGATGAGCCCGAGGCGGATTGACTGCAGGAGCCGCTGGACGGTCTCCTCGAAGGCGTTCCCGGCGCGGCCCGGACGCAGGAGGAGCTCGGCGCTGAGCACCTCGGTCGCCTCGTCGCCCTTCCGCGTCTCGCTCATCGGATCAGTCTATTTCCCCGGGGTCGCGTCCCCCGCCCGGGCATGTCGTCAGCTCATTCCGGTGTCACGTAGGCGGAGGAGATGCCGCCGTCGACGAGGAACGTCGACCCGGTGATGAAGGACGAGTCGTCGCTCGCGAGGAAGGCGACGGAGGCGGCCAACTCCTCGGGCTCCGCGAACCGACCGAGGGGGATGTGCACGAGTCGCCGCTGCGCGCGCACCGGGTCCTTCGCGAAGAGCTCCTGCAGCAGCGCGGTGTTGACGGGACCCGGGCACAGGGCGTTGACACGGATGCCCTGCCGCGCGAACTGCACGCCGAGCTCGCGGCTCATCGCGAGCACCCCGCCCTTGGACGCCGTGTACGAGATCTGCGAGGTGGCCGAACCGAGGACGGCGACGAACGACGCCGTGTTGATGATCGAGCCCTTCCCCTGCCGCACCATGTGGCGGATGGCGGCGCGCGAGCACAGGTAGACCGACTTGAGGTTCACGTCCTGCACGCGCTCCCAGGCCGGGAGCTCGGTCGTCTCGATCGAGTCGTCGTCGGGTGGGGAGATGCCGGCGTTGTTGAAGGCGATGTCGACCGAGCCGTAGGTCTCGGCCGCCGTGTCGAACAGGTGGTCGACCTGCGCCTGGTCGGTCACGTCGACCTGGACGAAGAGCCCACCGACGAGCTCGGCCGCCGCCTGGCCGGTCGTGGGGTCGAGATCGCCGATGACGACGGTCGCGCCCTCCGCGGCGAAGCGCTTCGCGGTGGCGAGGCCGATGCCGCTCGCGCCGCCGGTGATCACGGCGACCTTCCCGGCGAGTCGCTGGGTGAGGTCGATGGGGGTGATGGTCATGTGGTGCTCTTTCTCTCTGCCCCGCCCTTCGACAAGCTCAGGGACCGGGGTGGTGCTCAGGGACCGGGGTGGTGCTCAGGGACCGGGGTGGTGCGGCCCTTCGACAGGCTCAGGGACCGGGGTCGACGGCGAGGAAGACGTTCTTCGTCTCGGTGAAGGCGAGCGGGGCGTCGGGACCGAGCTCGCGCCCGAGACCCGACTGCTTGAACCCGCCGAAGGGGGTGGAGTAGCGGACGGAGGAATGGGAGTTGACCGACAGGTTGCCCGACTCCACCGCTCGTGCTGCCCGCATCGCACGGCCGATGTCGCGGGTCCAGATCGAGCCGGAGAGGCCGTACTCCGTGTCGTTCGCGAGCGTGAGGGCGTCGGCCTCGTCCTCGAACGGCAGGACGGCGACGACGGGACCGAAGATCTCCTCGCGGACGGTGCGGTCGTCGCGGCCGGGCGTCAGGACCGTCGGCGCGAACCAGTACCCCGGGCCGTCCGGGGCGCTCCCGGTGAAGGCGACCGGCGCGCCCTCGGGCACGTACGAGCGTACGGCGGCCAGGTGCGGGGCGGAGACGAGCGGCCCCATCTCGGTGGCCTCGTCGTTCGGATCGCCGACGACCACACCCTGCACGGCCGGCTCCAACAACTCCATGAACCGCTCGTACACGCTCCGCTGCACGAGGATCCGGCTCCGAGCACAGCAGTCCTGGCCCGCGTTCTCGAAGACGCCGTAGGGGGCGGCGGCGGCCGCGCGTTCGAGGTCGGCGTCTGCGAACACGATGTTGGCGCTCTTGCCGCCGAGTTCGAGGGTGACCCGCTTCACCTGCTCGGCTGCGCCGGCCATGATGCGCTTGCCGACGGCGGTCGACCCGGTGAAGACGACCTTCCGGACGGTCTCGTTCGTGACGAAGCGCTCGCCGACGACCGATCCGCGGCCCGGCAACACCTGGAACAGGCCCTCGGGCAGGCCGGATTCGAGGGCGAGTTCCCCGAGGCGGATGCTCGTCAGCGGCGTCCACTCCGCGGGCTTCAGGACCACGGCGTTCCCCGCCGCGAGCGCCGGCGCGAACCCCCAGGCGGCGATCGTCATCGGGAAGTTCCACGGGGTGATGATGCCGACGACGCCGAGCGGTTCGTGGAAGGTGAGGTCGATGCCGCCCGCGACGGGGATCTGCTGACCGAAGAGCCGTTCGGGTGACGCCGAGTAGTACTCGAGCACGTCGCGGACGTGACCGGCCTCCCACCGCGCCTGGGTGATGGGGTGGCCCGAATTGACGACCTCGAGGCTCGCGAGGTGCTCGCGGTCGGCGTCGACCGATGCGGCGAAGCGGCGGAGCGCCTGGGCGCGGTCGGCGGGGCTGACGGCCGCCCAGGACCGCTGGGCGACGGCGGCGCGGGCGATGGCGGCGTCCGTCTCGGCGAGGTCGAGGTGCTCGACGGTCGTGACGACGTGTTCGTTCGCCGGATTGAGGATCGTGTAGCTCACGGTGTGGTGCTCCTGCTCTCGGTGCCGGGTGTGGTGCTGGTGCTGCGTCCTGCGGTGGTCCCGGCGTCGCGGTGTCGACGCGCGGCGTCCACGAGCCCGGCGAAGAGACGCCGGTCGGCCGTCTCCTCCTCGGGGTGCCACTGCACGGCGAGACCGAAGGGGACCGTCGGCAGCTCGACCGCCTCGATGACGCCCTCCTCGGTGCGAGCGGTGACGACGAGCCCGTCGGCGACGCGGTCGATCGACTGGTGGTGGTAGACGTGCACGTCGAGCTCGTCGTCGTCCTGCCGGAGCAGCGCGGCCAGTCGCGAGTCGGCGTCGATCGCGACGGTCTTCGGCCCGAAGACGCCCTCGCCGGGCTGGAAGGAGTCGTCGCCGACGAGGTCGGGGAGGTGCTGGACGAGCGTCCCGCCGAGCGCGACGTTCAGCAGTTGCGCGCCACGGCAGATGCCGAGGAACGGCAGCTCGGCGTCGATCGCCGCCGTGAGCAGCGCCTCCTCCCAGGCGTCCCGGTCGGTCCGTGGCCGACCCGTGCGCGGGTGGGCGACCTGACCGTACAGGCCGGGGTCGACGTCGGCGCCACCCGAGACGATGAGGCCGTCGAGGCGGGCCAGCACGGATGCGGCCACGGCACGGGTGACGGGCTGGGGTGGGAGGAGGACCGCGATCCCACCCGCATCCGTCACGGCGTCGAGGTACACCTTGGGGAGGAAGGACGCCGGGACGTCCCACACCCCGGTCTGGGCCTGTTCGAGGTAGGTCGTGATGCCGATGAGTGGAGCGCTCGAGACGGGCGGGTCGGTCGCTGGGACGTTCGGGTCAGAGGCGTTCAAAGCCGCGCACCCGCTCCCAGTCCGTCACCGCGGCGTCGAAGGCGGCGAGTTCCACCTTCGCGAAGTTCAGGTAGTGGTCGACGACCTCGTCACCGAAGGCCTCGCGGGCGATCGTCGACTGCGAGAAGAGCTCGGCCGCCTCCCGGAGCGACGTCGGGACGCGGGGCGCACCGCCCGTGTAGGCGTTGCCGCTGGTCGGGTCCTCGAGCTCCAGTTCGTTCTCGATGCCGTGCAGTCCGGCGGCGATGAGCGCGGCGACGGCGAGGTACTGGTTGACGTCGCCGCCCGGCACCCGGTTCTCGACGCGCATGCCGAGCCCCCGGCCGACGACCCGGAGTGAACAGGTGCGGTTGTCGTGTCCCCAGGCGACGGCCGTCGGGGCGAAGCTGCCGTCGACGTAGCGCTTGTAGGAGTTGATGTTCGGGGCGAAGAACATCGTCAGCTCGCGCATCGCGGCGAGCTGCCCGGCCAGGAAGTGCCGGAAGAGCTTCGACATGCCGTCGGGCGCGTCGGGGTCCGCGAACACGGCCGAACCGTCCTCGCCGCGAAGGCTGATGTGGATGTGGCAGCTGTTGCCCTCGCGCTCGTCGAACTTCGCCATGAAGGTGAGGCTCTTGCCGTGGGCGTCGGCGATCTCCTTCGCCCCGTTCTTGTAGATCGAGTGGTTGTCGCAGGTGACGAGGGCGTGGTCGTAGCGGAACGCGATCTCCTGCTGCCCGAGGTTGCATTCGCCCTTGACGCCCTCGCAGTACATACCGGCGCCGTCCATGGCGTTGCGGATGTCGCGCAGCAGAGGCTCCATGCGGGTCGAGGCGAGGATCGCGTAGTCGATGTTGTAGTCGGTGGCGGGGGTCAGCTTCGTGTAGTCCTTCGCCCAGGCCTCCCGGAAGGTGTCGTCGAAGACGAGGAACTCGAGCTCCGTTCCGACGAACGGGACGAGGCCGCGTTCGGCGAGCCGCTCGAGCTGGGCGATGAGGATCTGGCGGGGCGAAGCGACCACCGGGGCGTCGTCGAGCCACTGGAGGTCGGCGGTGACGAGGGCCGTGCCCGGCAGCCAGGGCACGCGGCGGAGCGTGGAGAAGTCGGGGATCATCGCCATGTCGCCGTAGCCGCGCTCCCAACTCGACATCGCGTAGCCGTCGACCGTGTTCATCTCGACGTCGACCGCGAGCAGGTAGTTGCAGCACTCCGCCCCGTGCTCGGCGACGTCCTCGACGAAGAGGCGGGCCGAGACGCGCTTGCCGACGAGTCGGCCCTGCATGTCGGTGAACGCGAGGATCACGGTGTCGATCTCGCGCGCGGCGACGGCCGTCGTGAGCTCCTCGAGCGTCAGGTTTCCTGAGCGTGGGTGCATGGCAGCTCCTCGTTGATCCGGGGGACCCGTCGTCGGCGTTCTGCCTCGATGGAGAACTGAAAGGTCGCGAACCCGACCATTACATCACAGCACCTCCAGCGGATCGAAGCATTTCCGAGATGGATTTCCCCACAAAGGTATGTACACACGACCATTGCAGGTCCTAGAGTCGGGCCAACCGAATCTGAGGACGTTGTGCGAGCCCGACGAGCGCGCAACCCGAGCGACAGGACGCATCGATGGCTGACGACACGCGCAAGATCTCCGGGGTGACCTACACCGCGGCCGGCGAGGGGTACTTCGAGAAACGCAGCCTGAAGCGGTCCGCCGGGGTGTGGGGCCTCTGGGGTCTCGCCGTCGCGGCGGTCATCTCCGGCGACTTCTCCGGCTGGAACTTCGGCATCGACTTCGCCGGGTTCGGCGGCATGCTCATCGCCTTCGTCATCCTCGTCGCGATGTACTACGGCATGATCTTCTCGATCGGGGAGATGGCCGCGGCGATGCCGCACACCGGCGGGGCCTACTCCTTCGCGAGAGCGGCGATGGGACCACTCGGCGGGTTCGTGACCGGCCTCGCGGAGACCATCGAGTACGTCGCGACCACGGCCGTGATCGTGTACTTCTCGGCCTCCTACGCCGACGCCATCACGAGCGAGCTGCTCGGCTTCTCCATGCCGTCGCCCGTGTGGTGGGCGATCCTGTACGTCGCGTTCATCGCGCTGAACTCCGCGGGAGCGAGCATCTCCTTCCGCTTCGCCATCGTGGTCTCGATCATCTCCATCGGCATCCTGCTCGTCTTCTCCGCGATGGCGATCTTCTCCGGACAGTTCGCCTGGGCCAACCTGTTCGACATCGCCCCCGACGCGGGCCAGACCGAGTTCCTGCCGCACGGCGTCCTCCCCATCCTGTTCGCCCTGCCCTTCGCGATGTGGTTCTTCCTCGGCATCGAGGAGCTGCCGCTCGCGGCGGAGGAGTCCCACAACCCGGTGCGCGACATCCCGAAGGCCGGGTTCTGGGCTCGTGGCACGCTCATCGTGACCGGCCTCCTCGTCCTCTTCCTCAACACCGGCGTCATCGGTGCCGAGGCGACCGGGACGGCAGGGGAGCCCCTGCTCGACGGCTTCCGGGCCATCGTCGGTGACGGCGCGGCGGCGGTGCTCGCCCTCTTCGCCCTCATCGGGCTCCTCGCCTCGTTGCAGGGCATCATGTTCGCCTACGGTCGCAACATGTACTCGCTGTCCCGCGCCGGGTACTACCCGCGGTTCCTCTCGCTCACCGGCAAGCGGCAGACGCCGTGGGTGGCCCTCGTGGCCGGGGCGATCATCGGGTTCATCGCGTTGCTCATCGTCGACGCGGCCGGCGGATCAGGCGGCGTCGCCGGGGCGATCGTGCTGAACATCGCTGTCTGGGGCGCGGTGCTCGCGTATCTCATGCAGATGATCGCGTTCCTGCTGCTGCGGAAGAAGTTCCCGAACGCCAAGCGGCCCTACGTCAGCCCGTGGGGTGTGCCGGGGGCGGTCATCGCAGCCGTCATCGCCGCGCTCATCTTCGTCGGCTTCCTGCTCAACCCGACGTTCCTCCCGGCGATCATCGCGATCGTCGTCGTCTACGTCGTCATGCTGGTCGCCTTCGCGGTCTGGGGTCGCCACCGGCTCGTCATGTCACCGGAGGAGGAGTACGCGGTCTCGGGCGGCCTGCACGGCGACCCGGAGACGGAGGGCTACGGCGGCGCCACCGAGGCGGAGTTGCTCGCAGCCGACCGTCCCGAGGACCCGGGCTCCGGCACCGCGCGTTGACCCCCGGACGCAGCCGCCCCGACGCAGACCGGTGGCGGCGTCGCGTCCCGAGCCCCGGCGAGTCGTGCCCGACACGCCGGGGCTCTCCTGCCTCGGTGACGCGGACCGCCCCCATCCGGGCGACTGCGGCGATGGGGGTCACAGCTTGTAGACTCGTCGGCGTGACGGACGCACGAGCTCAGCTCATTGACCACATCTCGGCGGAAGCCGTGTTCCACGGTGACTTCACCCTGACGAGCGGCAAGAAGGCGACGTACTACGTCGACCTCCGCAAGGTGAGTCTCGACCACCGCGTCGCGCCCCTCATCGGGCAGGTCATGATCGACCTCATCGCCGACGTCCCCGACGTCTTCGCGGTCGGTGGCCTCACCATGGGTGCCGACCCGGTGGCCGCCGCGATCCTGCACCAGGGTGCCGCGCGCGGACTCACCTACGACGCGTTCGTCGTCCGCAAGGAGCCGAAGGACCACGGCCGCGGCAAGCAGGTCGAGGGCCCCGACCTCCAGGGCAAGCGTGTGATCGTGCTCGAGGACACCTCGACCACCGGTGGGTCGCCGCTCAAGGCGGCCGAAGCGCTCGAGAAGGTGGGAGCCGAGGTGGTCGCCGTCGCCGTCGTCGTCGACCGCGCGACCGGCGCCCGCGAGATCATCGAGGCCGCGGGCTACCAGTACCTGGCCGCGATCGGCCTGGAAGACCTGGGACTCGTCTGATGTCCAGCGACGGAACCGGACGCGGCGGGGCCGGGCTGCCGGACGAACCCGCGGACGGAACCGACTGGCTGCTCTCGCAGCTCGACGCCGACGACACGGAGGCGATCGAGACGCAGCCCACCACCGACGCGGTCGACGAGCAGCCATCGGCAGCCGTCGCTCCAGTGCCCGCTGACGACGACGACCGGACGCGCGTCCTCCCGGTCGTCGGCGACACCGATGCCCAGGCCGCTGCTTCACCCGTGCCCACGCCGGTCCCGGCCGAACCCCAGTGGTCCGTGCCCTCCGTGCCGGATGCGCCCGCGACCCCGACGGCCGCTGAGCCGACGCGGGCTCCGGTCGAGCCGCTGCCCGCTCCCGTCGAACAGACCCCCGCTCCCGTCGAGCAGACGCCCGCTGCCGCCGAGCCGACCCCCGCCGCCCCGGCCACCGCTCCCGGCGAGTTCGCGAGCGAGGCCGAACTCCTCGCCTGGTGGCAGAGCCAGGTGCCGAACCCGGCCGACGACACCACACCGGTCTCGGCGCCGCCGACGCCGGATGCACCCAGCGCGGAGCCCGTCCCACCCGCCACGCCTGCAGCCCCGGCTGACCCGATGCCTGAGGCTGCTCCCGTCCGGTCGGAGGGTCTGCGTCACCCGAACGCCCTCGAACTCCCGGTCGTCCCGCCGACCCCTGCCCCGGCATCGCCTGTCCCGCCCGCCCGCAACGAGCTGACGGTCGACACCGACTCCGTCCTCCAGCACGCGCCCGCAGGCACCTTCCGGCCCGCGCCCACGAACCGGGTCGTCCTGCCACCGGTCGACGACGAGCCCTGGAGCCTCGGCGGCAGCGACGACACCGACGCCGATCCAGTGGCCGCGGAGGATGTCTCGACGGCCGTCCTGCCCACGGCCCGAGCACTCGCGGCCGACGACCCGGCGGCCTGGGCCGCGGTCGAAGCGGAGGAGACCGCCGCGACGACCTCCACCTCGACGCTCGCCGGCGGCACTCCCGCCGCACCGCAGCCGCCCACCGCCCCGCCGGTGACGCCGACGCCGCCCGCCGCGGACCACGACGTGCCGTCAGGCTCCGCGACGACGCCCGACACCGAGGCGCAGGACGACGATCTCCCGGAGGGCTCTTGGAGCCTGTCCGAGACGTTCGGCGACGACGTCCTCGGTGGCGAGACCGTCGAGGTCCGTGACACGACGATCGACGCTTCGGCGCCCACCGCCGCGCGACCCGACGAAACCCCGGCCGACGAAGCAGCTGCCGACGACGTCTGGACCGCCGAGCCGGCGACTGCCGAGGCCTCCGCACCGCGCACGGATCCGTTGGCCTGGTTGACGGAACCGTTCGGTGAGACGTTCGGCGCCGCGCCGGCGGCACCGGACGAGCAGCCGTCCGAGGACCCGCAGGCGGAGCCGGTCGAGGAGGCGCCCCAGCAGGTCGACACCGCGGACGAGTCCGTCGCCGTCGCCGCCACCGAGGAGGCGACGTCCCCGTCCGCGAGCGAGCCGGTCCAGCCGACCGCCGACTCGGACCCCGAGTCCGCATCCGACGGCATCGTCGCCTCCGAGCCGATCACCCCCGCGGCACCGTTCCGCTGGGACACGGTCGCAGCGGCATCGCCCGCGAGTGCAGCGGAGCCGACCTCGCCCGCCGACGTCCCGTGGCCCGAGACGGTCCCCGACGTCGACGCCGAGCCGCTCGATGAGACGCGGCCGTTCGACAGCCTCGGCGGTCCGGGCTTCTCGGCCCTGGCGGGTGCCGCAGCAGCAGCCGTTCCTCCGGCGTCGACACCCGTCCCCGACGCCGATACCGAGCCCGACCGCCACGATGCGCCGGCCGACGACGACGCGACGGACACCGCCGACGTCCCCCCGGCCTTCGGCCCGCCGACCCCGAAGGCCGAGCGTTCCATCACGGAGCTCATCTCCCTCGACGGCGTGCAACCCGAGCCCACCGTCAGCCCCTTCGGCACCGCGCCATTCGTGTGGGACCTCGCGCCGAACGACGCCCTCGACCCGCTCGTACACGCGGCTCCCACGACCCAGCCCATCCCGGTCCCGCCGGTGGAGTGGGAGGGCGCCGAGTCGTCAGCCGTGAGTGCGGAGTCCCCCTCGGAGCTCGCGCTCGAGGGCGAGGTGCCCGATGCCGCGTTCATCGCCGGCGACGTCCAGCCCTTCGCTCCGGGCCTCGCCGCCGTCACGCTCGGTCGCCCGCTGGTCGACGGACCCGGCGACGAGTTCGCCAGCTGGACCGACGACGCGACCGACACCGACAGCTCCGCGCCGGACGCCGCGCCGATCGTCCCCGCCGCGAACGACACGGTCGACCTCTTCCCGACGCTGTCGCTCGGTGGGTTCGACGCAGCCGTCGCGGCCGGTGGCCTCGCCGCCGCAGGGGCCGCAACCGCTGCCGGTGCCGCTTCCGGCCTCGGCTCGGGCGCCGACTCCGACGACACGGAGACCTCGGCCGACCGCGACGCCGACTCCGCTCCCGAGACGGCACCGACCCCCGTCATCGATACTCCTGCTCCAGAGACCCCGGCGTTCGCCGTCGACCCGGAGGAGCTCGACGACGAGTTCGACGAGGAGATCGTCGAGTTCGACGCCGTCCCACTCGCTGCGGCGGGCGTCACACCGCTGCCGTCGTTCGTGCCGGACGGGACCGTTGCCGACGGTACAACCGAACCCACCACGGATCCCGCGGCGTCCGATGCCCCACTCGCCGACGAGGGCTCGATCGACTTCGAGCCGGTCGGCGAGCCCGAGCCGGTCAGCGAGGAGCTGCGGCTCGAGTCGCTGTTCGACCTCGGACCCGAGACGGATGCGGTCCAGGTCGCCCCGGCCGATGACGCCGCGACCGACGGTGAGCCGGCTGCCACGCCGCTCGCCGACACCGAGCAGGCCGACGGCACGGCCACGGTCGCCCCGTCCGAGCCGTCCGATCAGCCGGACGCCACCGCCACGGCGGAGGCGGCCTCGGCACGGTCGCTCGCCGACACGTTCGCCGCCGAGGGCGGCTGGTCGCTCCAGGCCGACGCGATCGCCGACCCCGATCTCCCGCTCGCCCCCATCCCAGGCCTCGTCGCCGCCGACGATACCGATGTCGACGACACGGACGCCGACGACGACACCGGCGGGTCACGACGAACCGGGGCCCACGCTGCCGGAGCCGACGACAGTGCTCCGCACACCTCCCCGGTGGCCGAGCCCGATGTCGCCTCGAACACCGTGCCCACACCCGTGATCCCCGCCTCGGTCTCCGTCTTCGGCGCACACGCCGCGGCCGTCTCCTCGCAGGGACCGGTCGCGAACGTGCCGCAGACGGCCCCGGCCGCGCTCCCCGGCGAGACGGTCGCATTCCCGGAACTCGACGGCGCGAGCGCGCTCACGACCCCGGCCGCGGCTGCTGGTATCGTCGGCGCCACGTTGCCCCCACAGGCCACGCAGTCCGCTCCCGACCGCGACCTCCCCGAATACCGTGGAGAGCACGCGGATCAGGGCATCCCGAAGGCGCTGCTCTGGGCGGTCGTCGGGCTGGGTGCCGCGGTCCTGCTCCTGCTCGCGTTCTACTTCGGAACGCTCGTCGGTGCCGCGAACGCGGCCGGTGCGGCTGCAGACGCCACGATGCCGAGCGTGTCCGCAGGGTGGTCGACGGCCGGAGCCCCGGACACCGTCTGACGACGCACCTGACGCGGTCGCGGGTCAGGCGACGTCGATGACGGTCACGCCCGTCGAGCGGTCGCCGGACGCCAGGGCGACGAGTGCTGCCGGTGCCTCGTCGAGGCCGATGCGGTGTTCGATGAGGTCCTGCGGGCGCAGCGCACCGCTCGCGACGAGGTCGAGCAGCTCCGAGTAGTCGGACGCCGGCATGCCGTGGCTGCCGTGGAGTGACAGCTCCTGCGAGATGATGCGCGGCAGCGGGAGTGTCGGTTCGCTCGAGAACAGCCCGATCTGCACCTGACGGCCCATCGGCGCCAGTGCCAGGAGGCTGAGGCGCATCGTGGACTCACGCCCGAGGGCTTCGACCGACACCTGCACGCCCGCCGGCGCGGCTTCGGCGATGCGCGTGAGGACGGCGTCCTCGTCGAGCCCGCTCGAGTCGATCGTGTGCGTGACGCCGATCGACGCCGCGCGCGCCAGGGCAGAGGCGTCGATGTCGACGGCGATGACCTCGGCACCGAGCGCGACGCCGATCATGGCCGCGCTCAGCCCCACGCCGCCGCAGCCGACGACGAGCAGGCGCTCCCCGCTGCGGAGCCCGGCGCGGTGGACGAGCCCGCGGAAGGCCGTCGCGAAGCGGCACCCGAGGAGGGCGGCGGCGCCGGCGTCGAGGGACTCGGGCACCGGGATGAGGTTGACGTCGGCGTCGTGCAGGGCGACGAGCTCCGCGTAGGACCCCCAGTGGGTGAAGCCCGGCTGCGTCTGGTTCGGGCAGACCTGCCCGTTCCCGGCGAGGCACTGGGCGCAGCGTCCGCACGCGCACACGAAGGGCACCGTGACGCGGTCGCCCACGCGGAACCGCTCGACGGCGGGGCCGACGGCGTGGATGCGCCCGACGAGTTCGTGACCGGGCACGTGGGGGAGGGCGATGCCGTCATCGTGCCCGAGCCAGCCGTGCGCATCGCTCCGGCAGAGCCCCGTGGTCTCCACCCGCACCACGACGCCGGCGTCGGACGGCACCGGATCCGCGACGTCGCGGACCTCGGGCTCGGCGGTGAACTGGTCGTAGACGACGGCGCGCATGGAAGTCCTCGGTGCGTGGCGGGGCGGAGTGGATCGGTGTGGCTGGTGGTGGCGGGGGGCCTAGATCTCGACCTCGACGGGCTCGGTCTTCACGAGGTCGATGACGCCACTCAGGATCTCGTTCGGACGGAACGGGTAGCGGTTGATCTCGGCCTCGTCGCTGATGCCCGTGAGCACGAGGATCGTGTGGAGACCGGCCTCGATGCCCGCGACGATGTCGGTGTCCATGCGGTCGCCGATCATGCCGGTGTTCTCCGAGTGGGCGCCGATCTTGTTGAGCGCCGATCGGAACATCATCGGGTTCGGCTTGCCGACGACGTACGGCTCCATGCCGGTGGCCTTCGTGATGAGGGCCGCGATGGCGCCGGTCGCCGGAAGCGGGCCGTCCTTGCTCGGTCCGGTCGCGTCCGGGTTGGTCACGATGAAGCGCGCGCCGCCGGCGATGAGACGGATCGCCTTCGTGATGGCCTCGAACGAGTAGTTGCGGGTCTCGCCGACGACCACGTAGTCGGGGTTCGTCTCCGTCATGGTGAAGCCGGCCTCGTGGATGGCCGTGGTGATCCCGGCCTCCCCGATGACGAACGCCGAGCCGCCCGGCTCCTGCTCGGCCAGGAAGGCGGCCGTCGCGAGAGCGGAAGTCCAGATGAACTCCTCGGGCACGTCGAGCCCGGACGCGCGCAGTCGGGCGCTCAGGTCGCGCGGGGTGAAGATCGAGTTGTTGGTGAGCACCAGGAAGGGCGTCCGCTGGTCCTGCCACTGCTGCAGGAGCGCGGCGGCACCAGGGAGGGCGTGGTTCTCATGGACGAGCACGCCGTCCATGTCGGTGAGCCAGCATTCGACCTCGTCGCGTCGTGACATGCGTTCCTCCAGGTGCTCCGTGCGGGCTGCGCGAGCGCTGCGCCGCGGGGGTGGCGCGGCGTCGGGCCCGGACCTCCAGTGTGGCACGGCGCGGGTAGGGTTGGCTGGTGCCAGAGACCCCGCTCCACCCGGACGACCCGGTCGCCGGTCCCGATCAGGCCGAGAGCCCGATGGCCGGCGTCGGTCCGTGGCAGGGGGAGTGGCCGGACGACCCCTGGTACGACCCCGAGCTGCTGCGCGACGGCGACACCCGGAACGTCGTCGACCGCTACCGGTACTGGTCGATGGAGGCCATCGTCGCCGACATCGACGACCACCGCCACCCGTTCCACGTCGCCATCGAGAACTGGCAGCACGACATGAACATCGGGTCGATCGTGCGCACCGCCAACGCGTTCGCCGCCGACACCGTCCACATCGTCGGCCGCCGTCGCTGGAACAAGCGCGGAGCCATGGTGACCGACCGCTACCAGCACGTCGAGCACCACGTCGACGTCGCGGCGCTCGTCGCCTGGGCGTCGGTGGCCGAGCTGCCGATCATCGCGATCGACAACGTGCCGGGATCGGTCCCGATCGAGACGTTCAGGCTCCCCGAGCGGTGTCTCCTCCTCTTCGGACAGGAGGGGCCCGGACTCTCGCCGGAGGCGCTCGCCGCGGCCGATGCGGTGCTCGAGATCACCCAGTTCGGGTCGACGAGATCGATCAACGCCTCCGCGGCAGCGGCCGTCGCGATGCACGCCTGGGTCATGCAGCACGTCTCCTTCGACGCATCCTGATCGGGTTGGCCCCCGTCCGCGGGTGGTTTCCGACGGCACCGCTGCGCCTACCTCAGGAACACCTCAAGATTCCCTCAATTGACCCTTCGGTCCCCCAAAGTGCCGACACCGCCCGGCATACTGTCTAGCGGAGCAACACTCCACCGCTGAACCCGAATCCCTCCGGCACCCGAAGCCACCGAGGGCCACCGTACGGACCCGAATCCGTGCGGTGCGAATCGGCGGTCACCCGAAGGATGAATCGAAGATGACGCACCGTTCTGCCCTGGGAGCCTCGCCCGAACGAGGAACCCGCCCGTCCAAGGTCCGTGGCATCGCCGCGCTCGCCGTCCCCGCAGCCCTCGCGGTCGCCCTCATCGTCGGCGTCGCCGCGCCGGCTCAGGCCGACGCCCGGGTCGACGAGGCGTCGAGCTCGATCAGTGCGACACAGACCGGCTCGGGCGAGCTCATCGCTCCGGCCGGTGCGTTGTTCGCGTCGCTCCTCATCTGGGGGGCCGGAGCCGCGTTCGCGACCCGTCGTCGGATGCTCGCCGAACAGCGCGAGGAGGCGTCGCTGCTCTCCAGCTGATCAGCGCGCTGCACCCGCAGCTGGTCGCCGTGGCCCGAACCACGCCGCTCAGCTGTTCCAGACGGAACGCGCCCGTTCCGTCGCACCGGTGGCCGCCGGGAGTCCCCCCACTCCCGGCGGCCTCCGGTGTTTCCGGGGTACGACGGCGGGGTCTCCGCCACGGACGACGGCCGGTCCGTCCGGTGGCTCGACGACGTTCCAGAGAATCTGCCGCGTTCCGCGTCATGATCGCGCCTCCGGTCGATCACTCAAGGGAGTGCAACGCTGTCGGGCGGACCCGAACCCGGATCGACGCGGCATTCAGACGCCGACGTCGAACGATGCCCGACCCGAATGGGCGTCGCACGCAGCAGGCGGACCACACGCGCCGGAGCGTCGTCCCACCCGAGGACGACGCTCCTGCGCGAGCTCCTGCGCGCTCGACCGGTGCCTAGCCGATGAGGCTCGGTCGGAGGTCGCGGAGCGTCCTGGCGTGCGTCATCCGCGTCACGCCGATCGCCGAGAGGCTCAGCGCGATCGCCAGCCAGGCGAGCAGGACCCCGGCGTCCTGCAGCGCGGCGTCCATCCGTCCGCCGTACATCAACTGGCGCATGCCGTCGACCGCGTAGGACATCGGGAGCACGTGATGCAGGGCCGCGAGCGGCGCCGGGAGTGTCTGCCACGGGAACGTCCCGCCGGCGGTGACGAGCTGGGCGACCATGAGCACGAGGCCGAGGAACTGCCCGACGCTGCCGAACCACACGTTGAGGGTCAGGATGATCGCCGCGAAGGTGAGGGACGCGAGCGCCATCATCCCGTAGGTCGCGAGCGGGTTGTGGACCTCGAAGTGCAGGGCGCCGGCGAGGATCCCGAACAGCGCGACCATCTGGATCGTGCCGAGGAGGCCCGGCGTGAGCCAACCGGCGACGGTCACCTTGATGGGGCTGTGGAGCGCGGTGATGGCGCGCCGCGAGACCGGCTTGACGATGAGGAAGAGCGCGTAGATGCCGATCCAGGCGGCGAGGCTGACGAAGAACGGAGCGAGTCCTGCCCCGTAGGTGCCCGCGCTCGTCACCGAGGAGTTGGTCAGTTTGACCGGATCGGCGATCGTCTTGGCCTGGAGTTCGCGGGAGTCCGCGGTGGTCGCGGGGATGGCGTCCGCGCCGGACTGCAGACCGTCGCGGAGGGTGACGATGCCGTCACGGAGGGTGCCGAGGCCCGTCTGCAGGGTCGTGAGGCCGGTCTGCAACGATGCGGCACCGTCGGCGGCCTGCTGCGTCCCCGAGGCGAGCGCGGGCATGGCGTCGCTCAGCGTCCGGGCGCCCCCGGCGACCTGCTGGGCACCGCTGTTGAGCTGGTCGACCTGCGAGACGACGGTCTGGACGCGCTCGTTCGCCGTCGTGGCGTCGGCGGCCACCGGGTCGAGCAGTGCCAGCACCTGGGCGATCTGCTCGGGGGTGAAGCCGTTCTCCGCGAGGGTCTGGGAGATCTGCGCACGGGCCGTGGGGATCGAGTCCACGAGTCGCTGGGCGGCCGCGCCGACCTCGTCGCCCTTGCCGGCGAGGGTCGACGTCCCGGACGCCACCTGCTCGGCGCCCGAGGCCAGCTGGTCGGTCTGGGCGGGCAGGCTGGCCGTCCCCGAGGCGATCTGCGCGGTGCCGGAGGCGAGGGTCGCCGCACCGGCCTGGGCGGTCCCGGCGCCGTCGAAGGCCTGCTGTGCGCCGTCGGCCAGCTGCGTCGCGCCCGAGGTGGCGTCGACGAGCTTCGTCTTGATCGTGTCGAGCGCGATGAGGAACCGGCCGGCGGCCTGGCGGTTCACCGTCTGCACGATGGTCGCCTTGATCTGCTTGACCGCCTGCTCACCGATCGTCGTCGCCAGGTAGCTGTTGGCGTCGTTCGTCGTGAGCTGGACCGTCGCCTGCTGCGGGGCGTCGCCCGACGCGGAGGTGAGGGAGGTCGAGAAGTCGGCGGGGATCGTGACGCTGAAGTCGAAGGTGCCGTCGTTCACGCCCCGGGCGGCGTCGGCCGCGCTGACCTCGTGCCAGGCGAACGATCCGTCCTCGATGAGCTGGTCGGCGATGTCGTCGCCGTAGTTCTCCGTCTCGCCTGTCGCATCGCCGGTCGTGTCGTCGGTCGCCGGCGCACCGGTGTCCTCGACGACGAGCGCCACGGGAACCTGGTCGAGCTTGGCGTACGGGTCCTGGTTCGCCCAGAGGTACAGGCCGCCGTAGAGCAACGGGACGCACATGAGGGCGACGAGGGCGAGCCGCGACATGGGCGTGGCCCACAGGCGGGACAGTTCGGCGCGGATCATCGCGAAGATCTTCACAGGAGGTCCTTCTGGGGACGGGTGGTGCGGGATGAGGGGAGGGCTGGACGGTCGTGGTGCACGGTGTGCGTCACGACCAGTCCTGCTGGAAGAGGGGGACGAGTTCGTCCGTGGCGTTCTCGGACACCGGGGCGTCGGCGGTGGCGTTGATGGCGGTCGCCGAGGCGTCGCCGGCGATCACGAGGACGCCGTAGCCACGGGCGGCGAGCTTGCGGGCGAGGTTCCACCACTCGAGCGGGTCGCCGCCGTGGCGGTCGGGGGAGACGAGGACGAGCGCGGTGACGTCCTCCCGGAGGACCGCGAGCTCGGTGAGGAGCCGCACGCGGTCGGTCGGTGCGACGGTCGAGATCGGCTGCTTCGCGAGGTGCGCGAGGTCGAGCGACTCGAGGAACCGCGCGACGGCGAAGGGGTGGCTCGCCCGGCCGGCGAACATGAGCTCCTCGGCGACGACGCCGGAGACCGCGACGCCGCTGGCCGGTTCGGAGACGTCGGGGGCGTCGATGAGGGCGATCACGCGGCGCATCGTCTTGCGGTCGGTCGCCCCGTCGACGAGGACGGTGCCGGTGTCGGGCATCATCCGGCCGGAGGCGATGAGGCCGAGGACGGTCGGCCGCTGCTCGGTCTCGGCGCGGGCGAAGGTCGCCTCGCCCGTCCGGAAGGAGAGGGAGGTCGGCTCGAGGACGATGCCGCCCTTGCCCTTGGAGACGCCGTCGAGTTCAACGCGCATGGGAGGACTCCTCGTTCATACCGGTGGTGTGTCGTTCGGTGTCGGCGCGGTCGGCGACCGCCGTGGCGTCCTGCCACGACAGACCGACCGCCCCGAGGGTGGCGAGCATGACGAGTCGGCGGCCGGCGCTCGTCGAGAGGCCGGATCGGGTCGCCTCCTCGAGTACCCCGACGGCCGTGCTCTCGACGAGTCGGGCGAGCACGCCTGCGTCGATGTCGGGGCGGATGGAGCCGTCCGCGACGCCCGCCTCGACGGTGCGGAGGAGGAGGGTCCTGACGGGTTCGAGGGCGGCCGCCGTGACGGCGCGGAGCGGCCCGCGGACGGCGAGCGGCGCCATGATCCGGACGTGGTCCACCTGGGCCCACAGGACGTCGCCGATGAGCGCGATGGTGGTGAGCGGGTCGTCGCCCTGGACGGCCGTGATCGACGAGGCGACGCGCTCGGCCCCCGCCACGACGACGGCGTTCACGAGTTCGTCGCGCGTGGCGAAGTGTCCGTACACCGAACGGCGGGTGAGGCCGGCGGCGGCCGCGATGGTCTCGAGGCTGGCGTCGGGGTCGCTGCGGAGCGCCAGGCGGGCGGCTTCGAGCAGCGCGACGCGGTTCTCCGCGGCGTCGCGACGAGGGGCGCGCGACCCGCTCGCGGGCGCTTGGGTGGTGGTCATGACAGCGATCGTACTATCTTGCACAGCGGTGTGCAATATCGATGTCGGCGGATGCGGCGAGCTCTCAGCGAGGGCTGCCAGCTTCCTCCCACGCCAGGGCCTGGGAACGGAGCTATGGTTGAACGATGACCGGTGAGAATCTGATGGCAACCCCTCCGACACTGCTGCCGGACGACAGCGCCACCGATGCCGAGTTCCACGCGGCTGTCGGTTCGATCGAGGCGCTGGCGGACCTCCTCGCGGCCCACCCCCGCTCCTCGCTCGGCTGGGCACTCCTCGCCGACGCGGTCCACGACCCTCAATCGCCGATCCCCGGCTACGCGGCCGCTCGGGTCGGGTACCACCGCGGCCTGGACTCGCTCCGTGGCGCCGGCTGGCGCGGTCAGGGCCCGATCCCATGGTCGCACGCGCCGAACCGCGGGGTGCTGCGCTCGCTCTACGCGCTCCGCCGCTCCGCGAAGGCGATCGGCGAGACCGAAGAGGTCGAGCGTCTCGACATCTTCCTGCGCGAGGCCGACCCCACCGCGTCGGAGGAGATCGAGTACCTCGTCGCGGCGGCGGCCCCGCCGACCTCCGCGATCGTCATCCTCGGCTCCGACTAGCCCTTCCCCGGTCCCTGAGCCTGTCGGTCCCGGTTCCTGAGCTCCCTCCCCGGTCCCTGAGCCTGTCGAAGGGCAGGCCGCGTCCCCGGTTCCTGAGCCTGTCGAAGGGCAGGCCGCGTCCCCGGTTCCTGAGCCTGTCGAAGGGCCGGACCGACGCCCTACAGGCCGAGCGATTCCAGGTACGCCGCGGTGTCCTGCCAGCCGTGCACGGCCACCGACGGCACCCCGAGCGCGAGGACCGGGTAGTCGTTGCCGCCCTCGTCGAGACGGTCGCCGACGAAGACCATCTCTTCAAGCGGGATGCCCGTGTGCTCGGCGAGCCGCGTCATGCCGAACGCCTTGTCGACGCCCGCCATGGTGATGTCGACGGAGGTCGAGCCGCCGGATCGGACCTCGAGGTCGGGGAGCAGCGCCTGCACGGCGGCGCGCAGCGACTCCTTCTTCGCGCCGTCGGGGTCCCAGGCGGTCTTCTCGGCGACCGGCGCGGCCTGCCCGAGGGCGGAGAAGGTGATCTGCGAGCCGCGGTCCTCGAGGATCGGTCCCCAGGTCTCGTCGGCCCAGAGGCCGAGTCGCTTGGCCTCGGTCTCGAGAGCGCCCATGGCGCGGGCCTTCTGGTCGTCGGTGAGGTCGTGCTTGTAGACGGTGACCCACGCGGTGCCGTCGAAGCGGTCGTACCGGGTGCCGCAGGTGGGCATGAGGTGCAGTCGGCCGAGGGCCTCGGGCGACGCGGCTCCGAGCCGGTCGAGCACCTGGTTCTGGAACTGCACGATCTGGCCGCCCGAGATGATGCACACCGAGGTGCGTTCGAGGAGCGCGACGAACAGTTCGGCCATGCGAGGGTCGAGCGCGGACTTCGACGGGGCGAGGGTGTCGTCGAGGTCGAAGGCGACGAGGCGCGGCAAGGAGGTCATGGGTTCCGTTCGGTCGGTCGAGAGGACGGTCGTCGAGGGCGATCGGCAGGCAGGACGGCCGCCCGAGGCCTGAACATCCCCTCATGGTATCGAGCGCAGCCTGGGACTCGGTGCCCGTGACCCTCCTCCGGTACGATGGAGGGGTGCGTGCACGAGACGCCCGCCCGCAGAGGGTGGGCGTCCGGCCTGTCAGGGCGTGGTTCCCCAGCGGATCCGCCGGGCACACGAGAATCCGGAAGGGGCGGCATCCAGATGCCAGCAATCGTGATCGTCGGCGCCCAGTGGGGCGACGAAGGCAAGGGGAAGGCCACCGACCTGCTCGGTGACCGCATCGACTACGTCGTGAAGTTCAACGGCGGCAACAACGCGGGGCACACGGTCGTCATCGGTGACGAGAAGTACGCGCTCCACCTCCTGCCGTCCGGCATCCTGACGAGCGGCGTCGTCCCCGTCATCTCCAACGGTGTCGTCATCGACATCGAGGTGCTGTTCCACGAGCTCGAGGCACTCCAGGCCCGCGGCATCGACGTCTCGCGCCTCCTCGTGAGCGCCAACGCGCACGTCATCACCCAGTACCACCGCACCATCGACAAGGTGACGGAGCGCTTCCTCGGCAAGCGTCAGATCGGCACCACCGGCCGTGGCATCGGCCCGGCCTACGCCGACAAGATCAACCGCGTCGGCATCCGCATCCAGGACCTCTTCGACGAGAACATCCTGCGCCAGAAGGTCGAGGGCGCCCTCGACCAGAAGAACCACCTGCTGGTCAAGGTCTTCAACCGCCGCGCCATCACGGTCGACGAGATCGTGGCCGACCTCCTCGCCTACGCCGAGCGACTCCGCCCGATGGTGGCGGACACCGCGCTCGTGCTGAACGAGGCGCTCGACGACGGCAAGATCGTCCTCTTCGAGGGTGGCCAGGCCACGATGCTCGACGTCGACCACGGCACCTATCCCTTCGTCACCTCCTCCAACGCGACCTCGGGTGGTGCCGCGACCGGCTCCGGTGTCGCACCGAACCGCCTCGACCGCGTCATCGGCATCGTCAAGGCCTACACGACCCGCGTCGGCGCCGGCCCGTTCCCGACCGAGCTGTTCGACGAGTCCGGCGACTACCTCCGCTCGAAGGGCTTCGAGTTCGGCACGACGACCGGTCGTCCGCGTCGCGTCGGCTGGTACGACGCCCCGATCGCCCGGTACGCGGCGCGCATCAACGGCGTCACCGACTTCGTCCTGACGAAGCTCGACATCCTCGACGACCTCGCCACCATCCCGGTGTGCGTCGCCTACGAGGTCGACGGCGTCCGGGTCGACGAGGTGCCGGTCTCGCAGACCGACTTCCACCACGCCGTCCCGATCTACGAGGAGTTCCCCGGCTGGCAGGAAGACATCACCGGTGTCCGCCGCTTCGAGGACCTCCCGAAGAACGCCCAGGACTACGTGCTGGCGCTCGAGGCGATGAGCGGTTCGCGCATCTCCGCGATCGGCGTGGGTCCCGGCCGCGACGCGATCGTCGTGCGTCACGACCTTGTCGACTGATCCGAGTAGCGAACGACGAGCGTCGAACGCGCCATGGTGGACGAATCCAGTCAGCCGTCCCTGCCCGGGCTGCCACCGGTCGAGGAGCTCACGAGCGGTGAGGTCAGGCCTCGGCCGGCGGTGCGTGCCCAGCGCGACGCCGGTGCGCTCGACCCGCGGGTCCGGCGCGCTCTGGCGACCCTCGACGACGATCCCGACCTCTCGCTCGTCACCCTCGCGAACGCGCTCGGGATCACCCGCGCGACGCTCATCCGGATCGTGCGTGAGGCGATCGGCATGACCCCGAAGGAGTACGCGGCCGGCGTCCGCGCCCGCCGCATCTCCTGAGCGGGCGCCGGTGCGAGACGGCGCAGGTGGGAGACTGTGGGGGTGAGCGACGACAACCCCTACCTCCTGCTCGGTTCCTACACCTCGGAGGCCGACGGCACCGGTGCCGGCATCAGCCTGCTGCGCCAGGACGAGGCGGGCACCCTCCGCCTCGTGCAGTCGTCGGAGGCGCAGTCGCCCTCGTTCCTGACCCTGCACCCGACGCTGCCGATCGTCTATGCGGCGAGCGAGTCGACCGGCGCCGTCGAAGCGTTCAAACGTTCCGGAGAGTTCGGGCTCGCCCCGTTCGGCAAGCCCATCGAAGCCGGCGACTCGGTGTGCCACGTCGCGACGGTCCCCGGTGCTGACATGCTCATCGCGAGTTGCTACGGCGACGGTCGGGTCGTGACCGTCCCGCTCGCGGAGAACGCGGCGTTCGCCGGCGACCCGCGTCTCGGCGAGGCGTCCGTCGACCCCTGGGCGTCGCCCACCGCGCTCGCTGCGGAGTCCGCGGACGCGGGCGAGGACGCGCTCACGCTGCTCGCGCTGGAGGCCGCTGTCGGCGAGGCCCTGCCGTCCCGACCGTCGCGCGCGCACGCCTCGGCGCTCCTCCCGGACGGCCGCATCGCGACCACCGACCTCGGCCACGACACGGTCCGCATCTGGCAGCTCCGTGGGTCGCGGTTGGTGCTCGACCACACCGTCGTGTTCCCGCGCGGCACGGGTCCGCGACACCTCGTCGTCCACCCGAGCGGCCACCTCCACGTCATCACCGAATACTCGGTCGAGGTCTTCACGCTCGGTGTCGACGGCACCGACGGGCACTGGCACATCCTCGCGGCGACCGTCGCGGCCTCGGAGGGCGTGTCCGAGGGCGACACGGGCGCTGAGATCAGCCTCGCCGCCTCGCGGGAGCAGCTGCACGTCGGCGTCCGCGGGAGCGACCGCATCGCCACCTTGCGCGTCACCGGCGACGGTTCGCGGGTCGAGGCCGTGGCCGACGTCGAGTGCGGCGGGACGATGCCGCGCCACCACCGGGAGTCGGGTCGCTTCCTGCACGTCGCGAACCAGCTGTCGAACTCCATCGCGAGCTTCCGGCTCGACGAGCGCACGGGGGTCCCGACGACGCTCCTCGGGACGCTCGACGCCGGTTCGCCCACCTGCCTCATCCTCGCCTGACCGCGAGACCGGTCCTCGCGCGACGCCCGCCACCGGATACGGTGGAACGGTGACCGCACGACGCCCTGAGCCCCGTCCCATCGACGGCCGGACCATCCGCCTCGAACCGCTGGAAAGCGCGCACTATCCGGAGCTGTTCACGGCGATCGCGCACCCGGAGGTCTTCGCCGGCGGCTACGGCGGCGGACCTGCGGGGCTGCCGACGACGCAGGCCGAGTTCGACGCCTTCGCGGACGGCTACTTCACGACCGGCGTGCGCAACACCTACGTCATCCGGCTCGTCGGCGGCGAACACGACGGGCTCCTCGTCGGCACGTCCACGCTCGGCGACTTCGACGAGCCGGGGGAGGCCGCCCACCTCGGTTGGACCGCGTACGACCCGCGCGTCTGGGGCACCGCCGTCAACGCCGAGACGAAGCTGCTGCTCCTCGGACTCGCCTTCGACGCAGGCTTCGGCCGGGTGAAGATCCAGGCCGACGAGCGCAATGAGCGCTCACGCACCGCGATCCTGCGCCTCGGGGCCACGTTCGAGGGGCTCATCCGCCGCGACAAGCAGCGGGCCGACGGCACGTGGCGGACCACCGCACTGTTCTCCGTGCTCGCCGAGGAGTGGCCGGAGGTCCGGGCCGGTCTCGAGGAGCGCCTCGCCAGGAGCCCCGGCCCCGTGGCCCTCCGCGGCTGACGCGGCCCCGGAGCCCCCCGCCAGGTCCCTGAGCCCCCCCGCCAGGTCCCTCAGCCCCCCCGCCCGGTCCCTGAGCTTGTCGAAGGGCACTGTTCACCTGCGCGACACCGGCAGGCCCCGATCGCGCTACGTCGCGACCCTAGCTTGTCCTCCAGACGACGGACGCGGTATCCGACGGCCCGACAGCACGGGCGGCCGCCGACGTCACTGGAGGAACCGTGAACACCAGGCGTATGACCGCCCTCGCCATCGTCGCGCTCGCAGCGACCGCGCTCACCGCATGCTCCGCCGGAGCGGACACCGGAGCCGGCTCCGACGTCGACGCCAAGCAGGCGACCTCCGCCGAGGACTTCGGCGGGATGGACGCGCTCGTCGAGGCGGCGAAGGCCGAAGGCCAGCTCAACGTCATCGCCCTCCCCGACACCTGGGCGAACTACGGGAAGATCATCTCCGCGTTCGAGGACAAGTACGACATCACGGTCAACTCGGCCGACCCCGACGTCTCGAGCGCCGAGGAGATCACGGCCGCGAAGAACCAGCAGGGCCAGGACACCGCTCCCGACGTCTTCGACCTCGGCTCCGCCGTCGCCCTCGACAACCTCGACCAGTTCGCGCCGTACCAGGTCGCCAACTGGGACGACATCCCGGAGGGCTCGAAGGAGAAGACCGGCCTGTGGGTCTACGACTACACCGGCCTCGTCTCCATCGGCTATGACGCGGACGCCGTCCCGGCACCGAAGTCGCTCGACGACCTCCTCGGCTCCGAGTTCACGGGCAAGGTCGCGCTGAACGGCGACCCGACCCAGGCCGGTGCCGCCGCAGCCGGCGTCTACCTCGCCGCCCTGCAGTCCGGTGGTTCGGCCGACGACATCCAGCCCGGTGTCGACTTCTTCCAGAAGCTCAACCAGGCGGGCAACTTCCTGCCCCTCGACCCGACCCCGGCGACGATCGCCTCGGGTGAGACCCCCGTCGTGATCGACTGGAGCTACAACAACCTCGCCGCCGCGACCGAGAACGAGGGCCAGCGCAACTGGAAGACCACCGTCCTCCCGGGCTCGGCCGTCGGCAGCTACTACAACCAGGCCATCAACGTGGACGCCCCGCACCCCGCGGCCGCGCGACTCTGGCAGGAGTTCATCTTCAGCCCCGAGGCGCAGAACCTGTACCTCGCCGCCGGCGCGTACCCGTCGACCCTCGCCGCGATGGTCGAGGCCGACACCGTCGACCAGAAGGCCCTCGACGCCGTGGGCGAGATGCCCGCCGACCTCGTGCAGTTCACGCCCGAGCAGACCGAGCAGGCCACCTCGCTGCTCGCCGAGAAGTGGGCGGCAGCGATCTCCTGATGAGTGCCTCCGCCACCCGGCGGAGTGAGGCGGGGTCGGCACACGCCGGCCCCGCCGTCTCGCTCCCGCCGACCGACGCATCGGACGCTTCGGCCGAACCCGCCGCGGCGCGCCCCCGCCGCCGTCCGCGCTGGGCGGTCCTCGGCCTGACGCCGTTCGCCCTGTACGCCCTGCTCTTCCTCGCGGTCCCGACGTTCCTCGCGCTCGCCACCGGCTTCTTCGACGGCGACGGCGCGTTCACGCTCGACAACCTCACGGCGCTCGCCGAGCCGGCGGTCCTCGGGGCCTTCGCCAGCTCCTTCTGGGTCTCTGCCGTCACCGCGGTCGCCGGAGCCGTCATCGGCGCCCTCGTCTGTTACGCGCTCCTCGCGGTCCGGCCAGACGGGCTCATCCGCACCTTCGTCGACGCGGCCTCGAGTGTCCTCGCCCAGTTCGGCGGCGTCATGCTCGCCTTCGCCTTCATCGCGACCATCGGCATCCAGGGCCTCGTGACCGTGTTCCTCAAGGACCGCCTCGGGGTCGACCTCTTCGCCGACGGCGTCTGGCTCTACCAGGTCCCAGGCCTCCTCCTGCCGTACCTGTACTTCCAGGTGCCGCTCATGGTCATCACCTTCATGCCGGCGATGGAGGGGTTGAAGCGGACCTGGTCCGAGGCGAACGCGACCCTCGGCGGCACCCGCTTCACCTACTGGACTCGGATCGCGATGCCGATCCTCGCCCCCTCCTTCCTCGGGTCGCTCCTGCTGTTGTTCGCGAACGCGTTCTCGAGCTATGCGACCGCCGCCGCGCTCATCAGCCAGGGGGCGCAGATCGTGCCGCTGCAGATCCGCGGCGCGCTCATCAGCGAGACCGTGCTCGGCCGGGAGAACCTCGCCGGTTCGCTCGCGATCGGGATGATCGTCGTGATGGTCGTCATGATGACGGCCTACTCCGCCCTCCAGGCGCGGACGGAACGGTGGCAGCGATGAGCGCCGTCCGCGACTCGGCCACGCCGTCGAAGCTCACCAGCCGCATCATCCTCGTCGTCGTCGCGGTGGTGTTCGCCGTCCCGATCCTGTCGATGGTCGAGTTCACCCTGCGCGCCGGGATCGACGGCGGCCACGACCTCGGCCACTGGGCCGCGATCCTCGACCCGGAGAACTCGCGGAAGTACCGGGTGCTCTTCCAGGGCATCGGCAACTCCGTCGTGCTCGCCGCGGTGACCGTGCTGATCGTCGTGGTGCTCCTGCTGCCGACGATGATCCTCGTGAAGCTCCGCTTCCCGAAGCTGCAGCGCGTCCTCGAGTTCGTCTGCATCATCCCGATCACCGTCCCGGCCATCGTGCTCGTCGTCGGACTCGCGCCGGTGTACTCCGTCGTGGCCAGGCTGCTCGGCAGTGCGCCGTGGACGCTCGCGTTCGCCTACGGGATCACGGTGCTGCCGTACGCCTACCGGGCGATCGCCGCGAACCTGCAGTCGGTCGACGTCGGCACCCTCGCCGAGGCCGCGCGCACGCTCGGCGCCGGCTGGGGGACCGTCCTCGTCCGCGTGCTGCTGCCCAACCTGCGTCGCGGCGTGCTGACGGCGTCGGTCATCTCGGTCGCCGTCGTCCTCGGTGAGTACACGATCGCCTCGCTCCTCGGACGCAACACGCTGCAGACCTCGCTCGTGCAGGTGTCGAAGAGCGACCCCTTCGTCGCGGTGGCCTTCGCCCTGCTGGCGCTCGCCTTCGCCTTCGTCCTGCTGTTCATCATCGGCCGCGTCGGATCGATCCGTCGCATCAGGGAGACACCATGACCACCATCGACCAGTCGGCACCCGCAGCGACGCCGGGAGACGGACGCCCGGCCGGCGCAGCGGTGCGGTTCGATCGCGTCGTGAAGGACTACGGCTCGGGTGCCCGCGCCCTCGACGGCGTGAGCCTCGACCTCGCGCCCGGCGAGTTCGTCGCGCTGCTGGGGCCGTCGGGGTGCGGGAAGACGACCGCGCTCCGCAGCCTGGCGGGACTCGAGGACATCACCTCGGGGAGCGTGCTCATCGACGGCGTCGACGTCGTGTCCGTGCCCACCAACCGGCGCGACCTCGGCATGGTGTTCCAGTCGTACTCGCTGTTCCCGCACCTCACGGTGCTCGAGAACGTCGAGTTCGGCCTGCGCATGCGGAAGGTGCCCGCGGCCGAGCGACGGACGCGTGCCGCCGAGAGCCTCGACCTCGTCGGCCTCGGCCACCTCGCCGCCCGCTACGCCCACCAGCTGTCGGGCGGGCAACAGCAGCGCGTCGCCCTCGCCCGGGCGTTGGTCACGCGTCCTCGGGTCCTCCTCCTCGACGAGCCGCTCAGCGCCCTCGACGCCAAGGTGCGCGTCCAGTTGCGTGACGAGATCCGTCGGATCCAGTCGGAGCTGCAGATCACGACCCTCTTCGTCACGCACGACCAGGAGGAGGCGCTCGCCGTCGCCGACCGGGTCGCCGTCATGCGTGCCGGCGTGATCGAGCAGATCGGGACGCCGGAGGAGCTCTACTCGCGGCCGTCGTCGCCGTTCGTCGCGGAGTTCATCGGCCTGAGCAACCGGATCCCGGGGGAGCTCGTGCCCGGTGGGGTCGACGTGCTCGGGCAGGTGCTGCCGGTGATCGGCGAGCAGCCGGGGGACGGTGCCGTCGTCGCGCTCGTCCGGCCTGAGGACGTCGTGTTCACCGACGCGACGGAGCCCGAGGTCGGGTCCGCTGCGGTCGTGCTCACGTCCAGCTTCCTCGGCCCGGTGCGTCGCACGACCGTCGAGCTGCCGGACGGCACGCTGGTCGCGGTGCAGCACGGCGCGACGGAACGACTGGAGGCGGGGGAGTCCGTCCGCATCCGCTTCGCCGGTCGTCCCGTCCCGGTGCACTCCGCTCCCTGAGCCCACCACCGGTCCCTGAGCTTGTCGAAGGGCTACGCCTTCGCGTTCTGCCGTGGCACGACGACCTGTTTGATGATCAGCAGGATCGACGCCGTCACCGGGATGGAGACGAGGGCACCGAGCAGCCCGATGAGCGAACCACCCACCATCGCGCCGATGACGACGAGGGCGCCGGGCACCGCGACCGCCTTGTTCATGACCCGCGGCGTCAGCACGTACGACTCGATCTGCATGTAGATCAGGTAGTAGACGATGACGATGAGTGCCGTCGTCGGTGAGTCGAACAGCCCGACGGTCGCGACGACGACGGTCGCGATGATCGAGCCGACGAGCGGGATGAGCGTCACGAAGAAGATGACGACGGCGAGGATCCCGGCGTACGGCACCCCGACGATGAGCATCATGATGAGCCCGAGGACGGCGTTGATCCCGGCCAGCACCACCATGCCGCTCACGTATCCGCCGATCGAGGCGGTGATCTGGTCGGTGATCGACACGACGCGTGGCCGGGAGCGACGGGGCACCAAGGAGTAGAACGCGTTCTTCATCGCCTGCATGGACGCGAGGAAGTAGAGCGCGAGGACGAGGGCGATGAAGCCGCCGAAGAAGCCGTTCGCGATGCCGACGCCGAGGTTGAGGGCGCCGCCGGCCAGGACGACCCACGTCTTCGGGTCGGCGGCCACCCCGTAGAGCCAGTCGAGCGCGCCCTGGAGGTCGACGCCCGGACCGAGGTAGTCGCTCAGGGACCGGAACCACTCCTGGTCCTGGATGCCGGTCAGGAAGGTCGGGGCGTTGCTCACGAGTTCGACGGCCTGCCGGGTGACGACGGGGATGACGAGGGCCAGGAGGAGCGCGAGCAGGACGGCGAAGACGGCGAAGACGATCGCGATCGCGAACGGGCGCTTGATGCCGCGTGCCTCGAGCCGGACGACGACCGGATCGAGGCCGAGCGCGATGAAGAGGCCGACGGCGATGGACACGAGGATGGTCGACAGTGAGCCGAGGGTGAGGACGAGCAGGATGGCCGCGAGGGCACCGAGTGCTCCGACGAAGCCGATCGCGAATGGGCGCTGGAGGGTCGTCCTGACGGTGGTCGTCACCTCGGCCGGGCGATGGGCGCGGAACCGGACCCGCTGCTGACGTGCCGCCGGACGCAGCGGCTGGTGGCGATGGGGTGCACTCGTCATGCCGCAAGCGTATTGCCCACCGCCCGTTGCCCGACAGCTGTCGTGGTACCGGAGGATGAGACCGGGCCCTGCAGGATCACCCGACTGCGGGATGTGCCGGGTGCTCGGGTTCAGGACGATGGGAACATGTCATCGATCACCCGTTCGCACGCCGTCCACACCCGGGTCACCGCACCGCTGCGGGCGGTCCCGCTGACGGAGCCGATGCCGAGCCGGCGCGACGAGGCCGCGGAGCAGGGAGTGGTCGCCGAGCGCGTCAGCGCTACGGCACACGTCGCCGCCGGCGCTGCCGGGGTCGACCTCACCGCCTCGGTCGAGCCGACGCAAGCGCCCGCGGCCGGAACCGACGGGACCGACGCCGGAACAGGCCTCCGGTTCCTCGGTGCGGGCTGGGCAGCCGACGCGGCGGTCTTCGCCCAGTACCGCCGCCGCGGCAACTGACCGCGAGGTCCACGCCGGGTCCACCTCGCGGATGACCCGGGCGGCGGAGCTTGCATCGCCCGGCCGACGCGCCGAGGGACACCTGCCGCCGACGATGGGAGCATGAACACTTCGATCCTCTCCGCACGCGGACTCACGAAACAGTACGGGCCGACCGTCGCCCTCGCCGGCGTCGACCTCGACATCCTCCCCGGTGAGTCGGTCGCCATCATGGGTGCCTCCGGCTCCGGCAAGACCACGCTCATGCATGCGCTCGCCGGGATCGTCACCCCCGACACCGGCTCGATCGCCTTCAGCACCCCGACGGGCGTCGTCCGCGTCGACCAGCTCGACGAACGGCACCGGTCGCAGCTGCGGCGCGAGTCCTTCGGCTTCGTCTTCCAGCAGGGCCTGCTCATCCCCGAGCTGACCGCCGTCGAGAACGTCGCCATCGCGCTGATGCTCGGCGGGACACCGCGCATCGCCGCTGAAACGAGCGCGGCGGCGTGGCTCGCCGCCCTCGGACTGGCCGGCATGGAGACCCGACGGATCGGCGAACTGAGCGGTGGTCAGGCGCAGCGCGTCGCGATCGCCCGCGCCCAGGTGACCGGTGCCCCCATCGTCTTCGCCGACGAGCCGACCGGCGCGCTCGACTCCCGGACCTCAGCCGACGTCATGGGAGCCCTGCTCCACGCGACGACCGGGCAGGGACGCACGCTCGTCCTCGTGACGCACGACGAGACGGTCGCCGCGCGGTGCTCGCGGACCATCCGCCTGGCCGACGGTCGGATCGTCGGGCAGCCGGGCGGGGTCGGCGCGCCGACCCCGCCGCAGCAGTTCGCGACCGGGCAGGCACCCGTGCCGCAGCAGGTGCAGCAGCCGTACCCGCCGCAGCAGCTCCCGTACCAGCAGCAGCCCCCGTACCAGCAGCAGCCCGCCGGGCAGCCGTTCCCGCCGCAGCCGTACGCCCAGCCCGCTGCGCAGCCGTACCCGCCGCAGGCCCACCCGGGTCAGGCGACCGGCGTCGTCCCGAACGGAGCCCGACCGTGACCGCCGCAGTCGGGGTCGCACCGACCCGGATCCCGGTCCCCGCCGGCAGCGGTCGCAGTCCCGTCGTCCGTCTCACCTGGATGCTCGCCCGCCCGGGCGCGCAGAGCCCTGCGACGATCGTGCTCCCGGCGGTCGCGTTCGCCGTGACCACCGCTCTCGTACTCACGGTGCTCGGCGGCGCGATGATGTTCTGGCGGTGGACCGGTGAGACGGCCTTCATCTACCAGGTGCTCAGTGTGCTGGCGCTGGCCCTGCTGCTCGTCCCGCTCGGCTCGCTCGGCGGGGCGGCCGCGCGGCTCTCCGCCCGGCGCCGCGACGACCGACTCGCCACCCTCCGACTCCTCGGCGCGACACCCGGCACGGTCACGGCGATGACCGTCCTCGAGTCGGCCGGGGTCGCCCTCCTCGGTGCGTTCGCCGGGATCCTGCTGTACCTCGGCATGCTGCCGCTCGTCGGGCTCATCCCGTTCGGTGGTTCCCCGATCGGGGTCGAGGGCGTCTGGGCCGGTGTCCCGATCATCGCCGCGGTGATCCTCGGTGTCGTGCTGCTCGCAGCAGCGAGTGCCGCCATCGGTCTCCGCGCGGTGAACGTGAGCCCGCTCGGCGTCCGCACGAAGCAGCAGGCGCCGACCGTGCACTGGCTGCGCATCGTCGTCGGGGTCGTCGTCGTGATCGTCGCCTACGGCATGCTCTCCGTCGTGACGGGGTTGCAGGAGGTCGCCGTCATGATCGCCGTCCTGGGGGTGGGGTTCGCCGCCGGCGTCGGGGTGCTCGGGTTGATCGGCCCCTGGGTCGTCGGGGTGATCGGCCGTGGGTCGGCCAAGCGTGCCAAGACACCGGAGCGGCTCCTCGCTGCCCGCACGATCCTGGAGTCGCCGAAGGCGGCGTGGCGTCAGGTCAGTGGCGTGGCGATGACGAGCTTCGTCGCCGTCGTCGCCGGGACGGGGGTGGCGCTCATGGACGCCGCCGGAGGTTCCGACCTCGACCGTGAGAGCGCCATCCTCATCGACGACATCCGCACCGGCGTGATCATCACGCTCGTCGCGTCGTTCCTCATGGTCGCATGCTCCGTCGGGGTGAACCAGGCGTCGGCGGTCCTCGACCGGCGAGACCTGTACGTCAGCCTCGACCGCCTGGGGGTGCCGCGGGACGTGATGGAACGGGCTCGCGGTCGCGCGGTCATGCTGCCCCTGCGGGTGGTCGCGCTGGGCTCGGCCGGACTGGGCGTCCTCCTCGTCCTGCCGATGGCCAGCATCAGTGTCATCCTCGCCCCGCTGTCGGTCCTCGTCATCGTCGGGTGCTTCGCCGGTGGCATCGGGCTCGTGTGGGCGGCCCTTCGCGCGACCCGTCCAGTCGTCTCCGGGGTGCTCCGAGCGCCCGAGCGCGTCTGACCGCCCGGCCCGCACGACGGGAGCGCCCGTTCCGTCCCCTGCATGACGCGGGGAGGACGGAACGGGCGCTCTCGGTGAGGTCGGGTCAGCCCGTGACGACCGCGATCTCGTTCGGGACGCCGGGCAGTTCACCCGTCGTGATGTCGCCCGACGCGAGATCCACGGCGTGGATCGACTTCGTCGCCGGGTCGGTCACGTAGGCGACACCGTCCTGGACGACGAGCGCCGGGTGGGCGTCCTGCCACTCAGCCGGCGGCTCCCAGGCGTCGATGACCTCGATGGTGTCGGTGACGGCACCCGTCTGCTCGTCGAGGATGTGCAGCGAACCGTCGTTGCCGAGCACGATGACCTCGTTGCTCGGCCCTCGCGCGACGTCGCGCCAGGTGTAGCCGACGCCCTCCGGCAGGTCGACGATCTTCGTCGTCTTCGCGACCGTGTCGGTGAACGCGAGCTGGCGGAGGTCGTAGCCCTCGGCGTCGGGGTCGCTGTTGTAGTCGCCGACCGCGATGGAGGACGTCTCGCTGACGTACTGGTTGCCCGTGCGCCCGTAGGCGTCCGGCGCCTGGATCTTCGTGAAGACGCCGCTGTCGTAGACGAGCACGCCGTCGCTGCAGCCGAACACGACGACCTCGTCCTTGACGGTGCCTTCACCGTGCACCGACGGGCACTGCTCGTTGCGGGCGATCTCGGTGCGCGAGTCGTCGAGCACCCGGACACCGGTCCGGGCGTCCGAGGTGCCGATCGTGGACAGCACGGTGCCGTCCTCGAGCTCGATGGCGACACCGTGGTGCGCGGCCTCCGACGGGATGGTCTCGGTCTCGGGCAGCTCGTCGGTGGCCTCGAGGAGGTCAGCGCTGTCGAAGATCGTCGTGTCGCCGGAGCCGTCGGCGAAGAGGATGGTCTTGTCGGCGTGACGGACGACGTGGCCTGCGGTGTCGGCGGGGAAGACGAGGTCGGTCAGGACCGGGTCGGCCTGCTTCGAGGTGCCGTCCTCGTCCGTCCACGTCCCGGTGTCGAGGACCTGGAAGCCCTTCGTCGTGGTGACGAGCACGTGCCGCCCATCGCCGGCGGCGTTCACCCGGTTGAACCCGTCGAGGGGGAGGTCGCCGACCACCTCGAGGGATGCGGCGTCGAGGACGAGGAGGCCGCCGTCGTAGGTCAGGGTGATCCGACTCTGCGGGTCGGCGGAGGTCGACGCAGTCGCGTCGGGCGCGGAGCCGCTCGCGGTCGAGCACCCGGTGAGGAGGAGGGCCGCGGCGGTGCCGACGACGAGGAACGGGACCCGGCCGCGCTTCAGGCGCGATGCCAGGGGACTGCGGTGGTGCTGCTGCATGGTTTCCTATCGGTTCGTGGACGCCCGCTCAGGGCGAGAGTCCGGTGGCGATGCGCTCGGTGTTCGCGCGCATCATGGTGAGGTAGGTGGGGGCGTCGCCCGACTCGGCGGTCAACGACTCGGTGAACAACGGGACGACGGTGACGTCGACGTCCGCCTCGTCGGCGAGCACCTGCACGAGCCGGTCGGGTTGCGAGGAGTCGGCGAAGATCGTCCGGACGCCGGCCTCCTCGATCGCGGTCGACAGTTCGTCGAGGTCCGAGGCGCTGGGGGCCGCGAGCGTGGTGCCGCTCGGGATGACGGCGCCGATGACCTGGAAGTCGTAGCGGGCGGCGAGGTACCCGAACACGTGATGGTTGGTGACGAGCTTCCGCTGCTCGGCCGGGATGGCGGCGAACGCCTCGGCCATCTCGGCGTCGAGCGCCTCGAGCTCGGCCGCGTACGTGGCGGCGTTCGCCTGCAGCTCGGCCGCGTCGAGCGTGGGTATCTCCTCGAGCAACGCCTCGGTGACCCCGTCCACGACCGACGTCATCTGCGTCGGGTCGGTCCAGAAGTGCGGATCGGTCGCGCCCGACGCGGTCTCGAGGACGTCGACGAGCGAGCCGGCCTCGACGATCGGCACCCCCTCGTCGGCCGCGGTCTCCAGGTGCTGGGTGAGTCCCTCCTCGAGTCCCAGGCCGTTCGACACGAGCAGCTGCGCACCGGTGATGCGTGCCGCCTGCCGCGCGGAGATCTCGAAGGAGTGCGGATCGGCGTCGGGCGGCATGAGGGTCATGACCTCGGCCTGGTCACCGACGAGTTCACCGACGACGTCGCCGAGGATGTTCGTGGTCACGACGACGAGCGGGCGGTCGTCGGCGCTCGCCGCACAGCTCGTCAGGCCGGTCCCCAGCACGAGGCCGGTTGCGAGGACCGCGGTCGTGCGCAGGAGGGCGGTCGTGCGGGGGATGGTCGCTCGCATGGTCAGCGTCCCGTCTCGGCGAGGAACGCCGGTGCCGTGTCGAAGGTGAAGGTGCGGGCGATCCGCGCGGCGTCGCCGTAGTCGATCTCGGAGACGGTGCGCGTGCCCGGGGTGTTCAGGTAGGCGCGGTTCTGGTCGACCTCCAGCTGGACGCCCGTGGCGAGGTCGGCTGCACCGACGAGTGCGGCCGCGGTCCCCGTCACGGCGCCGGTGACACCGTCGAGGACGAGGAGGTCGCCGGTCGTCGTGAGGCCGACGACGTGCTGGTCGCGGTCGTCGATGGCGGTGACCAGCTGCAGGGGTGCGGGGGTCGGCAGCAGCGCCCAGCTGCGCTCGCGGGTGTCGAGCAGCCAGGCGCCGGAGGTGCCGGCGACGGCGGCGACCGTCGGACGGCCGGGACGCGCGTGGAAGGACGTCGCGCGGTCGGCGGCGGCGACAGCCTGCGGATAGGGGATCGCCTCGAACGTGGGGACCGGGTCGGCCTCGCTCGAACCACGGTCGACGACGGCGAGGAGCGCGCCCTCCGCGCAGCCGATGACGACGCCGACGTTGGTCGTGATGCTGCCGGCCGGATCGGTGCACCCGGCGAGCACAGTGTCGGCAGCGGTCACGGATGCCGACGAAGGGTCGAGGAGGTCGCCGTCGACGCCATGGAGATGCAGCCTCCCGCTCCCGTCGGTCGCGAGGACCGTCTCGCCGATCGGCACGGTGAGTCCGGGAGCACCCGGCGAGGTCCGGATCCGACCGGACTGCGTGATCTCGCCCGTGCCGAGTGCGGCGGTGTCGAGGAGGAGTGTCTCGCCCGAATCGGCGAACCGCACGGCGGTGGTCGTCGAACCGGCGGTGATCGTCGCTGGTCCGTCGCCCTCGATCTCGCCGACGACCCGCGCCTCGGCCCGGTAGTAGTGCTGGTGGTCTTCGTGGTCGACCGTCCACACGCCGGTGTCGATGATCGTCACGGTGCCGGCGGGCTCGGACTGCGCGGCGACGAACCGGCCGTCGCCCGTGAGCGCCGAGATCGGGCCGAGCTCGGCGAGCGTCGTCCGCTCCTCGCTGAGCAGGTCGGTCAGCTCGACGGTGCCGTCGACGTCGGCGGTCGCGAGGTGCAGCTGCGGTTCGGGGAGCTCGCTCGCGCCCTCGACGTAGCCGTGTCCGCGCGGTTCGTCCGAGGCCGTCGCGGTGGGTGATGCCGACCCCTGCGGCGCGCAGGCGCTGAGCGTCAGTGCGAGGGCGCCGAGAGCGAGCGCGGTGCGTGTGGCGCGGGGGAGCCGGTCGTCGGTCGGGCGGATGCCGCCTGGTCGGATGGTCGGTCGGAGGAGTCGGTGCACGGTGCGCTTTCCAGGTGGGTCGGTTCGGTGAGGTGGTCGTCGGGGTGGTCGAGGTGTCGGTCGATGGGCCGCCGGAGCCGTCCGACGAGCGCCCGCGCGCCCCACGACACCGTGGCGAGCAGGATCGAACAGGCGGCGATGGACGCTCCGGCCGCGGTGTCGCCGTACCAGGAGAGGAGCAGGCCGAGCAGCACGGCGAGGCCGCCGAAACCCGTGGCGAGCAGCATGATGAGCGGGATGCGACGCGCCCAGTGGGCCGCGGCGACGGCCGGCCCGAGGAGGAGCGCCACGACGAGCAGGGTGCCGACGGCGCTGTACGAGGCGACGACTGCGAGGGTCACGAGGCCGACGAGCATCGCGTGGGCGAGTCGCGGCCGGAGGCCCATGGTCTGGGCGACCCGGCGGTCGAAGGCGAGCGCGACGAACGGGCGGTGGAAGGCGACCGCGACGCCCACGGTGACGAGGAGGGCGATGGCGAGGCCCACCAGGTCCGCGGGCCGGATGGCGAGGATGTCGCCGAAGAGGATCGCCGTGAGGTCGGTGGCGAACGATCTGCTCGACGACACGATGATGACCCCGAGGGCCAGCATGCCGACGAAGAGGAGACCGATCGAGGTGTCGTGGGACAGCCTGCCGCGCCGCGAGACGAGGCTGACGCCGGCGGTCATGACGACCGCGCTGACGGCCGCGCCGGCGACCGGTGGCAGGCCGAGGAGTGCCGCGGTGGCGACGCCGGGCAGCATGCCGTGGGCCATCGCCTCCCCGAGGAACGCGAGGCCGCGGAGGACGACCCAGGTGCCCACGACACCGCAGACGGCTGCCACCAGCAGGCCGCCGATGAGGGCGCGCAGGAGGAAGGCCGCGGTGAACGGCTCGGCGATCCAGGTCATGGTTGAGCACCCTACATGAAAATGATTCTCAGTATTGATAGGGTGATGACATGCGATCCGCGACGAGCACCCCTCGCCCTCCGATGGCGGGACGGCCCGTCGTGTCCGGCATCCGACTCCACGACGTGTCGGCCGAGTACGACGGCGCGCGCGTCCTGCACGGGATCTCAGCCGAGGTCGGGGCGGCCGCCATCACCGTCGTCACCGGGGCGAACGGCGCGGGGAAGTCGACGCTGCTCGCGGTGATCGCGGGCCTCCACCGACCGACCTCGGGCGGCGTCGACGGCCTCGACGGTCGGTCGGCCGCGTACGTCCCGCAACGCAGTGCCGTGCCTGAGCGCTTCCCGGTCACGGTGCGCGACGTCGCGTCGATGGGACGCTGGCCGACGCTGCGTCGCTGGTGGGGTCGACTCGGGGCTGGGGACCGACGCATCGTCGACGAGAGCCTCGCCCGCCTCGACGTCCTGCACCTCGCCGGACGCTCCTTCGGTGAGCTGTCGGGCGGGCAGCGCCAGCGGGTCCTCGTCGCGCAGGCGCTCGCGCGTGAGGCCGACCTGCTGCTGCTCGACGAGCCGACCGTCGGCCTCGACCGTGCTGCTGGGCTGGCGATCCGCGAGGTGCTCCGGGCGGAGGCCGACCGTGGCGCGACGGTGGTGGAGGTGACGCATGATCCGGTCGCGGTCGCGGAGGCCGACGCGCGGGTGCACCTCGAGGCGGGATGTCTCGTCGAGGATCCGCGGTGAACCGGCTGGGGGATCGCCCGGCGACCCGTCTCCGGCCCCTGGCGCGTTGCTAGAGTTTTCGCATGAGCGAGGCCGAGCAGCAACCCGAACCCACGACCGGCGCCGCTGCGGCGGACGCCCAGGCGGCCACCGAGCGATTGGGCCGCCTGCGGAGCAGCATCGACAACATCGACGCGGCGCTCGTCCACCTGCTGGCCGAGCGGTTCAAGTGCACGCAGGAGGTCGGTCGCCTGAAGGCCGAGCACGACATGCCTGCGAGCGACCCGGCGCGCGAACAGCGGCAGATCACCCGTCTCCGGGCGCTCGCCGAGGAGTCGCACCTCGATCCGGCCTTCGCCGAGAAGTGGTTCAACTTCGTCGTCGCCGAGGTCATCCACCACCACGAGCGTCTCGCCAACCAGCACTGATCCTTCGTGTTCCGTTCCGCCAGCGCGGTGCGCTGACGCGAGCGCGGGTCTGTGGCGTGAGCGCGGGTCTCCGGAGGGTCGCGCCCGCGCGTGTGGCCCGCGGTCACGCCCGTTCGTGTGCGGTCAGGCCCGTTCGTCCACGGTCGGCCCGATTCGCGCGCGGTCACGTCGGCGCACCGCGCTGGCACCTCGGGTGAGCCAGGGCAAGGGGTGACGCTTCTTCGGGCGGTGTCCAGCGTCCTGCGCCATCATGAGTCCATGACCTGGAACGCCGACTCCCTGCCCGATCAGACCGGACGCGTCGTCCTCGTCACCGGAGCGAACGCCGGCCTCGGCTTCTGGACGAGCCTCGGGCTCGCGCGAGCCGGTGCGGAGGTCATCCTCGCGTCGCGGAGTGCGACGAAGACGCAGGCGGCGATGCGGGCGATCCGGGTGAAGGTGCCCGATGCCCGACTCAGCCATCTCCCCTTCGACACCTCATCGCTCGACTCGGTGCGTGCGGCGGGCGAGCGACTCGCGGACCTCGACCGTCTCGACGCCCTCGTCGCGAACGCCGGCATGGTGCACATGCCGAAGGAGCGGCAGGAGACGGCCGACGGCATCGAGCTGGTCTTCGCGACGAACGTCGTCGGCCACGCCGCCCTGCTCGCCGAGGCCCTGCCGGTGGTGCAGCGCACGGCGGATGCGTACGATTCCGCGCCGCGCGTCGTGCTCCTCGGAAGCCTCTCCACCCTGCTCGTCCGGTTCCACGGCGACGACCTGCAACTCCGCGACGGGTACAGCGGCTGGCAGGCGTACGCCCAGTCCAAGATCGCCCTCTCGTCGCTCGGCTTCGAGCTCGACCGTCGGCTCGCGGCGTCGCACAGCACCGTCCGGGCACTCGTCGCGCACCCCGGCTACTCGGTCAACGGACTCGACCGTCGCGTCCCCGGGGTCAACGAGCCGACCCGCGGGCGCCGCTTCTCCGACACCCTGCAGTCCGTCTACGCGCAGAGCAAGCAGCGGGGTGCCGAGCCGACGCTCCGGGCGATCACCGACGAAGCAGCTGACGGTGGTTGGTTCTACGGTCCCCGGTGGCTCACGAAGGGCGACGCTGTCCGGCAGACCCCTGCCGCGATCACGACCGACCGGGACGTCGCGGCGGCGCTCTGGACGGACCTCGAGCGGCTCATCGGCACGCCCATCCTCCCGACCTCCTGAGCACAGCCGTCAGCGCACCGCGCTGACACGAGCGCGGGGGAATCGGCCCCAGCGCGGTGCGCTCGCGTGACTGCGCCTCAACCGGCGTGACTGCGGGGCATGGCGCTGAGCGCACCCCTCCGGAGGCCCGCGCTCGCGCCACAGACCCGCGCTGACGTCAGCGCACCGCGCTGGCGCAACCAGACCTCAGTCGGCGGGGGTCGCCGGCGGCTGCAGGACCCGCAACCACTCCTCGGTCTGCGCGACGTGGGCTGACGCCGCCCCGGCCGCGCCGACGGGGTCGCGCGAGAGGATCGCCTCGGTCATCGCCCGGTGTCCGCGGTTGCTGACGCGACGCAGCTCGTCGCCGGCGGGGAGACTGAAGACGTCGTAGGCTCGCGAGCGCGACCGGAAGACCTGCAGCAGGGCCGTCAGCGTGGCGTTCCCGGCCGTCCGCGCGATGAGTTCGTGGAACCGGTGGTCCAGCTCGCTCGACTCGGCGGGGTCGGTCGTCCGTTCCATCGCCTCCACGAGTTCTGCGAGTTCGGCGCGCACCTCGTCGCTCGCGCGAGCAGCCGCCTGCGAGGTGGCATGGGTCTCGAGCACACGCCGCAGCTCGTACATCTGCAGGAGACCGTCGAGGGGGAGGAGGTCGACCGTGAGCGACAGGCTGCCGATGATCTCCTCGGGCCGGAGCATCGACACGTAGGTGCCCGAGCCGTGCCGCGACTCGATGATCCCGAGGGCGGCCAGCATGCGGACGGCCTCACGCAGGGACCCGCGGGACACGCCGAGTTCGTCGCAGAGCTCGTTCTCGGCCGGGAACCGCTGCCCCGCCACGAGCCGTCCCGACGCGATCATGTGTCGCAGGCCGTGGAACGCGGTGTCGACTGCGGACATGCGGCTCCTCCTCAGGGGTCGTCCCGCCATCGTAGCGGGCCCTCACCGGTGATCCGTGAGCCGCCCTGGGCTGCGAGACGTCCGATGAATCCATGCTCGAACGTCAAGTCATCCGATGAGTTGATCCCGAAATGACCTGAGTGATCACTTGTAACACGACAGAAACCCAAGTCATCAAACGTTGCCCCTATGGTTATCGGACAATCCACTGCATAATCGACTCGGAGGAACGTCACTGTGGACACTCGCACCATCGCACGGCCAGCGCCGCTCACGCTCGGCGACGGCCGACCGGCAACGGCCGGGTGGACGCTGGATCCGACCAAGCGTCACATCAACCACGGATCCTTCGGGGCGGTCCCGATCGTCGCGCAGGAGCACCAGCAGGCCCTCCGCCGCGAGATGGAGGCGGCACCCCTCACCTGGTTCCCGGCCCTCCCGGCCAAGGTCGGCGCGGCCCGTGTCGGGATCGCCGACTTCCTCGGGGCGTCGGTCGACCAGCTCGCCATGGTTCCGAACGCGAGTGCCGGAGCGAGCGTCGTCTTCTCCAGCCTCCCCGTGCAGCGCGGCCTCGAGATCATCGTCACCGACCACGGCTACGGCGCCGTCACGATGGGTGCCGAGCGCCTCGCGCGACGCTGGGGCGGCACCGTCCGGACCGCCCGCATCCCGCTCGACGCCGACGCGCAGACCGCCCACGACGCCGTCGTCGCCGAGTTCAGCGACCGCACGGCCCTCATCGTCATGGACCAGATCACCTCGCCGACCGCCCGACTCCTGCCGGTCCAGCAGATCGCCGCCACCGCCCGTGCCGCCGGCATCCCCACGCTTGTCGACGCCGCCCACGTCCCCGGCCTCTACGCCGACCCCATGCGCGACCTCGACTGCGACTTCTGGGTCGGCAACCTGCACAAGTTCGGGTGCGCCCCTCGCGGTGCCGCCGTCCTCGTCGCCCGCAGCCCGCTCGCGCAGGAGCTCTACCCGCTCATCGACTCCTGGGGTTCGCCGTACCCGTTCCCGCAGCGCTTCGACACCCAGGGCACGGTCGACGTCACGAGCTACCTCGCCGCGGCGACCTCGCTCGGGTTCATCGAGGACGTGTGGGGCTGGTCGGCCGCCAGGGACTACATGACCGAGCTCGCCGACTACGCCGTCGAGGTGGTCGCCGACGCCGTGACCGCCATCACCGGCGAGGACAGCCACGTCGACGTGGGCATGCCGGTCAACGCCCTCCGGCTCGTCAAGCTCCCGACCGGCCTCGCGACGACCCACGCGACCGCCGACGGTCTCCGCGACCGCGTCTCCGCCGAGCTCGGTGTCGAGGGCGCGTTCACGAGCCTCGACGGGATCGGCTACGTCCGACTCTCCACCCACGTCTACAACACCCCCGAGGACTTCGAACACTTCGCCGAGCACGCCGTCCCGGTCCTCGCGCGATGGGCCGAGGAGGAGCGCGCGGCCACGAGCTGAGCGCGGAACCGCCCGACCCGACACCACCACACCCGCACCACCGCACCGCACCGGCACCACAGCACCCACCCCCGCAGCACCCCCACCAGCACCACTCAAAGGAGAAGCGAGCATGAGGAAGTCACGCGCAACGGCAGCCATCGGCCTGTCCGTCGTCACCGGCCTCGCCCTGTCGGCCTGTGCCGGCGGCGCGAGCGACGGCACCGTCACCCTGCAGATGGTCGAGAGCCTGACCAACCCCGCCCGGACCGAGGTCCTGAAGTCGCTCATCGCGGACTTCGAGGCCGACAACCCGAAGATCAAGGTCGAGCTCATCTCGCCGCCGACCGATCAGGCCGACCAGAAGATCACCCAGATGCTGCAGTCCGGCTCGGGCGTCGACGTGCTCGAGGTCCGCGACATCACCGTCGGCCCGTTCTCCACCAACGGCTGGCTCGACGACATGAGCGGCGAGCTCGAGGACTGGAAGGGCTGGGACGACCTCACCGACAACGCGACGAAGTACGCGAAGGGCGAGGACGGCAAGGTCTACTACGTGCCCTACGGCTTCTACGGGCTGAGCCTGTTCTACCGCACCGACCTCATCAAGGAGGCCGGCTTCGACGGGCCCCCGAAGAGCTGGGACGACCTCCTCGAGCAGGCCTCCGCGATCCAGGACCCCGCGAAGAACCAGTTCGGCTACGCCTTCCGGGGCGGCACCAACGCGAACAGCAACGTCGTCGCGGCCATCGAGGCCTACGTCGCCGACGACCTCGACACCGAGAACGCGTTCAAGCTGACGAACGGCGACACGATCTTCTCCGCACCGGAGGCGCTCGACGCCGTCAACACCTACTTCGACCTCTTCAAGGAGGCCTCGCCGCCATCGTCCGTCGCGTGGGGCTACCCCGAGATGGTCGAAGGCTTCTCGAACGGTTCGACCGCGTTCCTCCTGCAGGACCCGGAGGTCATCGCGACCGTCGAGCAGTCCGAGGCGATCACGGCCGAGCAGTGGAGCACCGCTCCGCTGTTGACCGGCCCGACCGGCAAGGCCGCACAGCCCATGGCGACCGCGGGCTGGGGCACGGCGGCGTCGAGCGAGCACAAGGCCGAGGCCGCGAAGCTCATCGAGTTCCTCTCCGAGGACAAGCAGGCCACCACCTTCGCCCAGGAGAACAGCCTCGTCCCGATCGTCAAGAGCGCGGCGGACAGCGACTTCTACAAGACCGGCCCGTGGGCCAGCTACGTCACGATGAACGAGAACCCGGACACCTACCTGAGCGTCACGCAGCCGCGCGGCTCCTCCTGGTGGACCGAGTGGATCCAGAAGTCCGACTCGGAGATCCAGCAGGTCCTCATCGGCCAGCTGACGCCGGAGAAGCTCCTCGCGGGCTGGGACGAGTACTGGACCGAGAAGTGGAAGAGCGAGTAACCGTCCATGACGACCACCACTGACGAAGCGGGTCGCACGCAGCAGCGTGCGACCCCGACACCCCCGGCCGGTCCCTCGCGGACCGCCGGTGGGCGTCGGCGGCGCACCTTCACGGTGCGCCGCGGCTTCGGCCTCCTCGCCTTCCTCGCCCCCGCGTTCATCTTCGTGGCGATCTTCATCTACTACCCGATGATCGCCGGCTCCCAGATGGCGTTCCGCAACTGGAACCTCGCCAACCTCACCGACACCTCCTGGGTGGGATTCGCCAACTTCCTGGCCGTCTTCGCCGACCCCGCCTTCGGCAAGGTCGTCGCGAACACCGTGCTCTGGGTGGTGGCCTCGATCGTCCCGCAGTTCGTCATCGGCTTCGGCATCGCCCTGTGGCTGCGCCGGAAGTTCCGGTTCCGCGGCCTCTACCAGGCGATGATCTTCTTCCCGTGGGCCATCTCGGGCTTCCTCATCGGCATCCTGTTCCGCTGGATGTTCAACAGCGAGTTCGGCGTGATCAACGACCTGCTCCAGAAGGTGGGGCTGATCGACACCCCGATCCCGTGGCTGGCGGACCCGAACACCGCGATGTTCGCCGTCATCGTCGCGAACGTCTGGTACGGCGTCACGTTCTTCGCGATCATGATCCTCGCCGCCCTGCAGTCGGTGCCGGAGGACCTCTTCGAGGCCGCAGCGCTTGACGGCGCGGGCAAGGCGCGCATGCTCTTCCAGATCACGATCCCGTACATCCGCACGACGCTCGCCCTCACGGTGCTGCTCCGGGTCATCTGGATCTTCAACTTCCCCGACATCATCTACGGCATGACGGGCGGTGGTCCGGCGAACCAGACCCACATCCTGACGACCTGGATGATCGCGACCACCCAGCGCGGAGACTACGGCCGGGCCTCCGCGATCGGCCTCATCGTCGTCGCGATCCTGCTGGTGTTCACCGCGTTCTACCTGCTGTCCATGCGTGAGAAGAGGGTGAAGGCATGATCGACCAGGAGACCCGGACCGCGAAGGTCGTCAAGTTCCTCTTCCTCGGGCTCTGGCTCGTCATCACGGTGTTCCCGCTGTACTGGATCGTCGTCACCTCGTTCAAGAAGCCGGGCGCGATCTTCTCCTACCCGCTGACGTACTGGCCGGAGGTGTTCTCGGTCGAGAACTACCTCGGCCTGTTCAGCAAGGCGCAGTTCGGCACCTACGTCGTCAACAGCCTCATCGTGGCGACGATCGCAGCCGTCGTGGCGACGTTCATCTCGATGCTGTCGGCGTACGTGCTGGCGCGGTTCGAGTTCCGGAGCAAGGGGGCGATCCTGCTGGCGTTCCTCGCCACGCAGATGATCCCGTCGTTCATCGCGCTCGGCCCGCTCTACCTGCTGATGACGCAGCTCAAGCTCGTCGACAACCGGTTCGGTCTCATCCTCATCTACATCGCGGTGTGCATCCCGTTCTGCACCGTCATGCTGCGTGGATTCTTCGAGAACATCCCCGACGCCCTCGAGGAGGCGGCCATGATCGACGGCTGCTCGCGGTTCGGCGCGCTCTTCCGGGTGCTCGTCCCGGTGCTGAAGCCCGGGATCGTGGCGGCGTTCATCTTCAACTTCGTGAACTGTTGGAACGAGCTGTTCCTCTCGGTGACGCTCATCAACAGTGACGCGAACAAGACGATCCCGACGGCGCTCAACGGCTTCATCACGAGCTACAACATCGACTGGGGCTCCATGTCGGCGGCCGCCGTGCTGACGATCATCCCGACGATGGTGCTGTTCGCGTTCGCGAGCCGGTACATCGTGCAGGGCCTGACCGCGGGAGCGGTGAAGGGCTGAGCCCTCTCATTCGCCCAAAAATGGGCGAGCCGACGCCCGTTCGCCCATTCCTGGGCGAGCGGGCGTCGTCATGAGCAGCCGTCCGGTGAACCTGTAAGCCAGCTGATAGTTCGATCGGCTAGCGACCGACAGGTGGAAGATGAACCATGTTCGGTTCGAAGCAGACGACGAGGTCACTCCGCTATGCCCGCTACGGCGGGCCCGACGTACTCGAGTTCATCGAGTCCGAGATGCCGCATCCCAGATGGGGCGAGGTCGTGGTCGACGTCCTCGCGAGTGGCATCAACCACATCGAGGCGTTCGTCCGCGAGGGGCACCTCGCCGAGACGGTGCCGATCGAGCTGCCGACGGGGCAGGGGAGCGACTTCGCCGGATTGGTCCGCGAGGTCGGAACCGGGGTCGAGGGCTGGAAACGGGGCGACGAGGTGATCGGTCACGCCGTCCGCGGCGCGCACGCCACCCAGGTCGTCGTCCCGGCGTCATCCCTCGTCCGCAAGCCGAAGCGCGTGAGCTGGGAGGAGGCCGGCGGGCTCTACCTCGCTGGACTGACGGCGCTCGACACGCTCGACGGGCTGCACCTCAAGCAGGGGGACACCCTCGTCATCTCGGCGGCGGCCGGTGGCGTCGGGAACATCGAGGCGCAGTTGGCGAAGTTCGCGGGGGTCCGGGTCATCGGCACGTGTGGTGAGCGCAATCACGACTTCCTCCGTGAACAGGGCGTCAAGCCGGTCGTCTACGGCGAGGGCATGGCGGATCGGATCCGCAAGCTCGCGCCAGAGGGCGTGACGGCGTTCATCGACAACTTCGGTCAGGACGGCCAAGAGCTCGCCTTCGAACTCGGCGTCCCGCCGGAGAAGTACCGGTCGAGCGAGGATCGGAAGGCCATCGAGCTCGCCGCACTCGAGCCGGACGAGGAGTTCGCCGCGCACGCCACGAAGCAGCTGCAACGTCTCGCGGAGTACGCCGCCGACCACGCGTTGAAGGTCGTCGTCTCGGCGTTCTACCCGTTCGACCTGATCATCGACGCGTTCGAGGATCTCGAGCGGCTGCACGCGCGGGGCAAGATCATCGTCGGTATGCGTCCGGCGAACCCGGAGCGCATCGTCAAGCAGCGGGACCTGCACGACGCCCGACCCTGACGACGGTCAGCGCGGTGCGCTGGCCCGAGACGTCGGGTTCCGGCGCCAGCGCGGTGCGCTGACCTGAGATGCTCGGTTCCGGCGTAGGCGCGGGTCCGGGGCGTGAGCGCGACCCTCCGGAGACCCGCGCTCGCGCGTGTGGGGCGCGCTCGCGTCAGCGCACCGCGCTGGCGACCGGGTAGGGAGGGCGGGGCTAGTTGAAGATGAAGCCGAGGACGGTCGCGCCGCCTCCACCGAGGACGAGCGCGACGACGAGGACCCAGGCGACGAGCCGCTGACGACGCTTGCGCTGCTCGCCCCACTCGGCCAGTTCCCGGTCTTCGCTGCTGCTCATCACCCCAGCCTACCGGCGAGGTTCTCGCCGGGCATCAGGCGACGGCCGGGACGAGCGCCTTCACCGACGTGGTCCTCGCCCGGGCGATCGCGAACGTCGTCGCGGCGAGCGATCCGAGGAGCCAGAGGACGAGGCCGACGACGCCGGCCGCTGCTCCCGTGTCGCCGATCGCGATCGCCTGCAGACCACCGAGCGCGGGTGCGATCGGCAGGAACGCGAGGATCTGGTCCAGCACCTCCGGAGCGGTCGCGATGATCCCGGTCGCCAGACCGACGAGCGCGACGATCATCGAGATGAACCGACCCGCACCGCCGAACAGGGCGTTCAGCGCCTGGTTGGCGGCGGCGAACACGAGTCCCGCGAGGACGGCGATCCCGGCGAAGGCGAGCCAGCCGCCCGCGTCGAGGTCGAGCAGCGGTGCGGTGATGACGGCGACGAGCAGGCCCTGCAGCATCCCGATCGCGCCGGCCGGGACGAAGGCGCCGAGCGCGAGCCGCAGCGATGAGCGGGTGGACCCGAACGCCCGCGTGGGCACCGGTCGCAGCACGAGGAAGCTCGCGAGCGCACCCAGCCAGAGGGCGAGGACGGCGTAGAAGGGAGCGCTGTTCGTGCCGAAGGACACGGTCGCCGAATCGCCGGCCGAGACCGGGTCGGCGACGACGTCCGCGAGCGTCTGTCGGTCGGAGCTCGTGTAGGTCGGGAGACTGTCGACCGCGCTCTGCAGCCCGGACGCGAGCGAGGTGATCCCGCCGGACAGGGTCCCGGCCCCCGACGCGAGCTGGTTCGACGCGTCGGCGAGCTGGGTCGTGCCGGTGGCCGCCTGGCCGGCACCCTCGGCGAGAGCGGATGCACCCGACGCGACCTGTGCCGCAGCGGCGTTGATGGTGGCGATGCCGTCCACCAGCGTGGGAAGGCTTGCGGAGAAGGTCGCCGCACCGGTCGACAGTTCCTGCGCTCCGGAGGCGATCGCCGTGGTGCCAGCCGCGAGTGCCGTGGTCCCTGGGTACTCGACCGATGGGTTCGAGGGGTCGAGGGAACCGCCGTTCGCGATCACGTTGCTGGTCGTGGCGAGTTGCGCGATTCCTTCGCAGTACTTCTCGGACGCGCCGGAGGCGGCGCATCCGGCGCTGAGCAGTGCGAGCTGCTGTGCCACTTGCGTGGTCGCGGCGGCCGTACCGTCTGCGGCGGTCGAGAGCTGCGAGACGCGGTCCGCCAGCTCCTTCGCACCGCCGGCAATCTTTGCCGCACCGGGGACGAGCCCAGGGCTGCCGGTCGATGCGTCGGGCTGTGTGCCGGCGTACAGCGCGGAGAGACCGTTCGACAACTGCCCGGCCCCGTCGCTCAGCTGCGTCGCACCCGACGACAATTGCGTCGCACCCGTGGCCAGCTGTGTGGTGCCGTTCGCGAGTTGCTGAGCACCCTGCGCGAGCGAGAGTCCGCCCGTCGAGAGCTGCTTCGCACCGTCGGCGGCCCCACCGAGCTGGTCGTGGAGGGTGTTGAACCCGACGTAGACGTTCTCGAGGTAGGTGGTGGTGAGCTGTCGACCGAGGAGCGAAGCCGCGGTCTGCGTGATCGTCTGGGAGATGGCGTCGTCGACGAGTTTGCTGCGGTCGCTCGTCGTCACGTCGAGGCGGGCGCGCTCGGCGTCGGCGGCGTCGCCGGAGAACGAGGTCGCCGCCTTCGAGAAGTTCTCCGGGATCGTCACGACGGCCGTGTACGAACCGTCGGCGAGGCCCGCCTTCGCGTCGGACGCGTCGGTGATGACCCAGGTGTAGTTGGTCTCCTGGTCGCCGTCGACGAGGCCCGCGGAGAGCTGTCGTCCGAGCGGCACGGTCTGGCCGTTGACGGTGACCGGCTTGTCATCGTTCACGATGGCGGCGGTCACCTGACCGAGTCGTTCCGCCGGGTTCCACAGGGCCCAGACGAGTCCGCCCGCGATGACGAGCGGTACGAGGATGAGGCCGATGATCGAGACGACCGTGATGCCCTTACCGGAGCGGGCCCGTTCGAGGCGGTTCAGGATGGTGCTCATGCGTCGACCTTCGATTCAGCGATGGCGGTGGGACTGGAGGCGGTGGTGGAGGCGGCGCGGTCGAGGTCGAGTACCTCCGGCGCCGTGGTCGGCAGGACGTCGGCGAGCGAGGACGCGTCCGCGGTGCCGACGACGATCGTGAGCGGCCGGCGCGAGCGCTCCGCGGCTCTGGTCGCCGTCAGGAGGCGCTCGTACAGTCCGCGTCTCGTGTCGTCGTCCGGCACGGTGTCGACGCCGTCGAGGACGATGACGGCGGGGCGTTCGGCCAGCGCCGAGGCGAGCGTCCGGACGGGTTCGCCGTGGTCGAGACGGACGTACGCGACGCGGGACCGGACGGCCCCGGCGCGGACCGGGAGGACCAGACCGGCGACCTTGAGTCGGCCGTGGTCGGGTTCGAGGCGACCGGCCAGCGTCAGCAGGAGCGCGGTGACCGAGACCGGGCGCGCACCCTGCACCGCGAGCACGCCACCGACGGCGACGGTCGTGTCGACGTCCTCGTACAGCGGGCCGTCCGCACCGGCCAGGGTGACCCCAGCGGCGGCGATGGCGACCTCGTCACCGTTGCGCCACTCGCGCAGCTCGAGTTCGCGCTGCAGCCCCTCACCCTCGACGTCGAACGACGGCAGGATGCGGTCGAGCCACTTCGGCAGGTACCAGGCGTGGTCGCCGAGGAGCGCGAGCACCGCCGGCACGAGGGTCATACGCACGATGAACGCGTCGACGAAGACGCCGACCGCGAGCCCGAGGGCGATCGGTTTGATGTTCGTGTCGCCCTCCGGCACGAAGGCGGCGAAGACCGCGAACATGATGACGGCCGCGGCGGTGACGACCTTCGCCGAGCCGAGGAAGCCGGTCTCGACGGATCGCCTCGCGAGTCCCGAATGGACGAAGTCCTCGCGCATCCGGGAGACGAGGAAGACCTCGTAGTCCATCGCGAGCCCGAACAGGACACCCATGAGGATGATCGGCATGAAGCTGATCACCGGACCGGTCCTGGCGACGTGGAGGGCCTCGGCGAACACGCCGTGCTCGAAGACGAGGGCCACGACACCGAACGACGCGGCGACCGACAGCAGGTAGCCGAGGGTCGCCTTGATCGGGACCCAGATCGAGCGGAAGACCATCGTCAGGAGCACGAGCGACAGGCCGACGACGATCAGGCCGAAGGGGAGGAGGGCGCCGCCGAGGCGGTCGGAGATGTCGATGCCGATGGCCGTGAACCCGGTGACCTGCAGGTCGACGTCGTACTCGTCCTGGAAGTACTGGTGCAGTCCCCGGATCTCGGCGACGAGGTCCTTCGTCGCCTGAGAGTCGGGACTGCCGCTCGGGATGACCTGGATGATGCCGGTGTCGGCCGTCGCGTTCGGGGTGGCGAGTGGGACGGCGGCGACGCCGTCGAGTCCCTCGATCTCCTGCTTGAGGTCGGCCATGAGTCCGAGCGGGTCGGTGCTGCCGACGATGCCGCCGGTGACGATGAGCGGCCCGTTGAAACCCTCACCGAAGTGCTCGGAGACGAGGTCGTACGTCGTGCGGGCTCCGTCACCCTCCGGCAGGGAACCGGCGTCGGGCAGCGCGAGTCGGAGCGACAGAGCGGGGATGGCGAGGGCGCCCAGGACGGCGACGACGGCGACGATCGTGACGATGGGGAGTCGCGTCACGCCGCGCACCCAGCCGAGGAAGAAGCGGTTGGGGTGCCCTTCGACAGGCTCAGGGACCGTGTTATGGGGCTCAGGGACCGCGTTGTGGTGCTCAGGGACCGAGTCCTGTGGGCCGTCGACCGGCTCTGCAGCGCCCCGGGCCGCCGCGCGCTTGCTGCCCCGCCTCGCCTTAGGCCGGAGACGTTCGCCGGCGAAGCCGAGCATGGCCGGGATGAGGGTGAGCGAGATGACGACCGCGATCGCGACGCCGACCGCCGCGGCGACACCCATCGTCGTGAGGAACGGGATGTTCGCGACCGCGAGCCCGAGGAGGGCGATGATGACCGTGAGGCCCGCGAAGATGACGGCGGAACCGGCCGTCGCGGTCGCGCGGGCGGCTGATTCGGCCGGGTCGAGCCCGCTGCGCAGGCCGTCCTGGTGTCTCGAGATGATGAACAGCGCGTAGTCGATGCCGACGGCCAGGCCGAGCATGAGCGCGAGCATCGGCGTCGTGGAGGAGATCGGCCCGAAGACCGTCGCCACGAAGATGAGCGCCATCGAGATGCCGACCCCGAGCAGTGCGGTGATGAGCGGCATGCCCGCGGCGAGGAAGGAGCCGAAGGTGAGGATGAGGACGACGAGCGCGACGACCACGCCGACGAGCTCGATGACACTCAGCGTCGGGAGGCTGTTGCTGAAGAGCTGCCCGCCGAGGGACGACTCGGCACCGGCCGGGAGGGCCTTCGCGAGGCTCGCCTCCGCGCCCTCGACGTCGCTGATCGTGGCGGCGGTGATGTCGGTCTGCGCGCCGTCGAACTGGATCGAGATCAGCGCCGCCCGCTGATCCTCCGAGACCGCCCCCGTCACGTTCTCGTCGAAGGGGGAGACCGCCTGCTCGACCTGCCCGATGTCGCCCAGGGCGGTGACGGCGTCGTCGATCGCCGACCGGACCCCGGCGTCCTCGACGGTGTCGCCCTTCGGTGCGACGACGATGATCTGCGCCGAGGCGCCGGCCACCTGCGGGAAGGTGTGGTCGAGCGAGTCGAGGGCCTCCTGCGACTCCGTGCCGGGGATGGAGAAGGCGTTGTCGGTTCCCTGGTTGAAGAGCAGCGCGCCGCCACCCGCGAGGGCGAGCACGGCGATCCAGAGGATCAGCACGAGCTTGCGGGCGCCGAACGCCCAGCGGCCGAGGGTGTAGAGCAGTGAGGACACGCGTCGCTCCTAGGGAGGTCGGCGCTGCTTGCAGGCGAGCCGACGGAGAAATTCGAACAGGATCGATACAGCGGTGTATCCGATACACGACTGTATTGGATACAGTGATGTATCGGCAAGAAGTCGGTCGAGCTGTCAGTAAGGTGTCAGGATGCGCGTGCACGAAGCGGTCGAGTCCCCGAGCGACGAGGCACCCGTCGAGTCCGCGCGTCGGCAGCGGACGCGCGAGCGGCTGGTCGACGCCGCCTACGAGGTCTTCGCCGAGTTCGGTGTGCACGCGGCGTCGGTCGAGCAGATCAGTGAGCGCGCGGGCTTCACCCGCGGTGCCTTCTACTCCAACTTCGACTCGAAGGAGGAGTTGTTCTTCGCCCTCGAGTCGCGTGAGAACCAGCTCCGACTCGATCGCCTGGAGGCCGGACTGCAGGCGGTCAGCCCGTCGCTCCTCGATGCAGCGGGCCGCTACACCGAGGGCTCGCTCGAGGCACTGATCCGTGCCTTCCTCGAGCTCCAGCCCGATGACCGCCGCTGGTGCCTCGTCCAGTCGGAGTTCCGGATGCTGGCGATGCGCGACGCCGACGTCGCAGCCCGCTACCTCCAGCACCAGGAGAGCGCGGGCCGACAGCTCGCCGCGTGGCTCGACCAGGCTGCCGGACTCGCACACGTCCGGTTCACGATCCCGACGCCCGACATCGCGAACATCGTCGTCGCCCTCTACGAGTCGGCCATCCAGACGGCCGTGCTCATGGACCCGGACGGCGATGAGGGCTCACCGCGCGAGCTCGCGATGCGCACGCTCCCGGCCATCGTCCGCGCCCTCACCGAGTCGATCGCCGACTGACCTCAGGCGGACTCGCCGGATCGATCCGGCTGCAGCGCCTGGGCCAGCATGACGATGATGCCGCTCGGCCCGCGCACGTAGCTGAGCTTGTAGACGCCCTGATAATCCGCGACCCCGCGGAGCGGGTGGCAGCCGTGTCTGGCGGCGATCGCCAGCGCCTCGTCGATGTCGTCGACGGCGAACGCGACGCGGTGCATGCCGATCTCGTTCGGCAGTGTCGGCTCGGTCTCGATCGCGTCCGGGTGGAGGTACTCGAAGAGTTCGAGGCGTCCGTGACCGTCCGGCGTCTGCAACATCGCGATCTTGGCGTGGTTGCCGTCGAGGCCCACGGCCGTGTCGGCCCACTCGCCGCTCACCGTGTCGCGGCCGAGTACGGTGAGGCCGAGGTCGGTGAAGAAGGCGATCGTCGCCTCGAGGTCGCGGACCGCGATCCCGACGTTCTCGAGTCTGATGTCCATGGGCTGCACGCTACCCGGCCGCGCGGGCCCGATCCAGGGTCTCCTGGAGCGGGCCCGCGTCGGAGCAGTCCGGGGGTGGCCCGACTCAGCCGCTGAGGGCCGAGGTCGGTGGCGTCCTGGCCGCGCGGATCGCCGGGTAGAGGCCGGCGATCGCGCCGATCACCAGGGTCGCGCCGACGCCCGCGAGCAGCACCTCCGGCGGCACGGCGGTCGGCCAGTCGTTCACCGCGGCGACGACGCTCGTCACGCCGGTACCGAGCGCGGCACCCGCGACCCCGCCGAGCGCGGAGAGGAGGAGTGCCTCGGTGAGGAACTGGGACCGGATGTGGCCCCGCGTGGCCCCGAGGGCGCGACGGAGGCCGATCTCGCGTCGGCGTTCCAGGACCGAGATGACCATCGTGTTTGCCACCCCGATGCCGCCGACGAGCAGGGCGACGGAACCGAGTCCGAGGAGGAGACCGGTGAAGGCCTGGTCGGCAGCCTGCTTGGCGGCGAGGGCGTCCGACGGCCTGGAGACCTCGACCTCCTCGGGTGCCGCCGGGTTGACGGTGCGGGGGAGGAGCGCCCGGACGTCGCCGACGCGCTCGTCCGTCGACCGTTCGTACACCATCGTGGGTTTGCCGTCGTAGCCGAAGCGTTCTGCGGCGACGGCCTCGCCGATCATCGCGCTCGTGTCGAGCTCGGGCGCGAGGTCGATCGGGTCCAGGATGCCGACGACGGTGAACGGCTGCTCGCCCACCTGGATGACCGAGCCGACGGTGGCGACGCCGAGTCGCTCGGCGGCCTTCGACCCCAGTACGACGGTGGGATAGCCGCTCGTCGCCGGGTTCAGCCAGTCGCCGGCCGCCAGGGTGCCGCCGACGACGTCGAGCAGTCTCGCCGTCACGGCCGTCACGGCGAGACCGCCGCTCTGGGCCCGGTCGATGAAGCTGCTCCGGTACACGAAGGCGCCGTCGATGGTCGCAGCGCCGCCGACCTGTTCCACACCGTCGATGAGTCCGACTTTGCCGACGGTGCTCTCCGGGAGGGCTGCGTCCTGGCCGAAGAGGCTCTTGCCCGCCTGCACGGTCAGGAGGTTCGTCCCGAGCTCTGAGAGCTGCGCCTGCAGTTTCGCCTGGCTGGACGAGGAGATGCCGACGACGGCGATCATCGCGGCGATCCCGATCGCGATCCCCAGGGCCGACAGCACCGCGCGCGTCGGGCGGGCGCGGAGCCCGGTGGTCCCGAGCCGGAGGATGTCGCGACCGAGCAGTCGTGATCGACGGTCGTCCTCGGTGCCTCCGTTGCGGTCGCTCATGCCGCCCTCCCTGAATCGTCGACGATGCGGCCGTCGCGGATCGCCACCTGACGGGGCAGTCGGGCTGCGAGTTCGGCGTCGTGGGTGATCACGACGATGGTCGTCCCGCCACGGTGGAGCTCGTGCAGCAGCTCCACGATGCTCGCGCCGGAGACGGAGTCGAGGTTGCCCGTCGGCTCGTCGGCGAGCAGCAGGGGCGGGTCTCCGACGACCGCGCGCGCGATGGCGACGCGCTGCCGCTCACCGCCCGAGAGCTGCGAGGGTCGATGGTCGAGACGGTGGCCGAGTCCGACGCGTTCGAGGGCGAGGTGCGCCCGTCGTCGGCGCTCGGCCCGCGGTACTCCGGCGTAGATGAGGCCGTCGGCGACGTTGTCCACCGTGGTCACGCCGTCGGCGAGGTGGAACTGCTGGAAGACGAAGCCGATGCGGTAGGCGCGCAGGGCCGACAACTTCGCGTCCGAGAGGCGTCCGACGTCCGAGCCCGCGATGCGGGCGGTCCCACTGGTGGGTCGGTCGAGTGTCCCGATGAGGTTGAGCATCGTGGACTTCCCCGATCCGCTGGGCCCCACGATGGCGACGAACTCGCCCTCCTCGACGGTGAGGTCGACACCCGCGAGTGCGAGCGTGGGTGGCTCGCCGTACTCCCGGGTGACCCCGTCGAGGTGGATGATCGGTGGTCCGGCCGGCTGCGTGAGTGCGGCTGCCGATGCCGTCGTGGTGTCCGTCATGAGACCGGCACCACGACGTCGAGACCTTCGCGGATGCCGTCGCCCGAGACCTCGACGCGACCGTCGGCGAACAGGCCCGTCGTGACGGGGACCTGCCGGTGCTTCCCCTTCCCGTCGACGACCTCGACGCCGAAGCGCTCGTCGTCGATCGCGATGAGCGCTTGGACCGGGACGGAGAGGACGTTCTCGCGTCGTTCCGTCGGGAAGCCGACCGTCACGGTCGCGCGCTGCAGCTCGGCTGCCGCCGCCGGGTCGTCCAGGGTGATCCCGACGGGGATCGTGACCTTCTTCTGCCCGTCCGCATCCGATTCGGTCGGGACGCCGACATCGGTGACCGTGCCGGTCGTCCGCTGTCCGCCGGGGAGGTTGACGTCGACCTTCGTCCCGACGACGCCGAGCCGCTGATCGGCGAGCTTCAGCGGGACGTCGATGCGCTTCACGAGGGACGAGACGGTGACGATCTTGTCCGAGGCGGTGGTGCCGACCGCGGCGTCGACCGATGCGATCCGTACGTCGCCCGGCATGAAGACGACCGATCCGAGCTCCAGGCGTCCGGTCTCCTCGACGCCGAGGGCTTTCTGCCACCGCTCGATGGCGCGTTCGGTCGACGCGGCGAACTCGCCGTCCGGTTCGCGGTCGAAGTACCCGAGCGCCGCGAGGCTCTGTTCGAGCTGCTGGACGTCCGGTCCGTCGCCCATCCCGGCTTCGAACGTGCGCCAGGCGGGCAGTGGCCCGTGGAGTAGGGTCACCGGGACGTTGGCGACCGCGTACAGGGTGCCACCGAGTGAGACCGTGCTTCCCGGGGCCGGGGTGCTCGTCACGATGCCGGTCCCGCCGCCGATGGTGCGCTGGTCCGCGTAGTCGAGGGTGCCGCTCGCCTGCGTCGTGCCGGCCAGGTCGCCGGCGGTGATCGGTGCGGTGCCGGTGCGGATGCTGCTGCGCGGTTCCTCCTGGCTCGTCCCCTGGGCGGGGATCAGGGTCGTCGCGGCTGCGACGGCGCCGCCTGCGAGCAGGACGGCGCCGACGCAGACCGCGGCGACGACGAGCGGGCGTCGTCGTCTCATCGGCTGGTGGACCCGGTGGTGGTGCCGGGCGTCGTTCCGAGACCGCAGGCCTCCATCACCTCTTCGGTGATGTCCGAGGGGATCTCCATGGCCTGGCCCTCGACCGGGTCGGACACGTCGTATCCGTGTTCGCGGAAGCAGTCGGCCATCTCGAGCTGCTGTTCGAAGGCGTCGGCGACGGAGGACGAGCCGCCGGCCGGAGCGGGCGGTGGACCGAGCCGGTCGATGCACGTCTCGGAGGCGGCCTGGAACGCGCCGGAGTCTTCTCCGCCGAGGGTCACCGACGCGCCGCCCGATCCGCTCTGCTCCGGGTCCGGCATGTCGACGCCCTCATCGCGCATGCACGACGCGAAGGCGATCTGCCAGTCGTCGAAGGTCTGCTCGGCCTCGGGCGTCTTGCCCACGGTCTCGGGCGAGCCCGAGCTGCAGGCCGCCAACGATCCGATGAGGAACGGGATCGCGATGAGGGCGGCGAGTCTGCCGGCCGGACGGCGGACGGAACGGGTGATGGTGATGTCGGACATCTGCACTCCTCAGTGGGTGGGGCTGACTGGTGACGACCAGTCCACTCGGCGGCGCGTTGTCCGGGCGTCAAGGAAAACGTTGACGTTCTCTGAACGTCCCGAACGGCACGATGGATAACCGACACTCGGGGGTTGCTCGATCGGCGTCCGTACGCTCCCGGTGTCACCACACCCCATCGAGAGGAACATCATGCGCGTCCTGGTTGCCGAGGACGAGGTCTACCTGGCCGAGGCGGTCCGAGCCGGTCTCCGACAGGAGGCCATCGCCGCGGATCTCGTCCACGATGGCGACGCAGCCCTCGAGGCGCTCACGATCAACGACTACGACGTCCTGCTGCTCGATCGGGACCTGCCGGGCACCCACGGCGACGAGGTGTGTCGAACGGTGGTCGCCGAGCATCCCGGTGTCCGCGTCATGATGCTGACGGCGGCACGTCGACTCGACGACACCGTGTCCGGCCTCGGCCTCGGCGCCGACGACTACCTGGTGAAGCCGTTCGAGTTCCCGGAGCTCGTGGCCAGGCTCCGCGCGCTCGCCCGGCGGACGGCGGAATCGCGTCCACCGGTCCTGGAGCGCGCGGGGGTGCGACTCGACCCGTTCCGGCGGGAGGTCTTCCGCGACGGCGTGTACGTGAAGCTGTCACGGAAGGAGTTCGCGGTCCTCGAGCAGCTGCTGCTCGCCGACGGAGGGGTCGTGAGCGCCGAGACCCTCCTCGAGAAGGCCTGGGACGAGAACGTCGACCCGTTCACGAACACCATCCGCGTGACCATCTCCAACCTCCGCCGACGCCTCGGCTCGCCGTGGGTGATCACGACCGTCCCGGGCGCGGGCTATCGGATCGAGGGCGACTGATGCCGCGTTCCGACGCTGCGGGGTTGCTCAGCCGCCCGAACCGCTTGACGGTGCGTATGCGCTTGACGCTGACGTACGCGCTGCTGTTCACCGTCGCCGGCTCGATCATGCTCGCGCTCATCTACGCCTTCATGCGGTACGTCCCGACGTACGCGATCACCGCGGTGCGGGCCGATGCGGCCATGGACGGCGCGACCCGTTGGCGGGCGACCGCGCCGACCGAGGTCGCCGGGGCGGCCACCTACCAGCCGGCTGAGGGGTTGACCTCGACGAACGGTACTGCGGCCCTCGTCGTCTCGGACCAGAGCGACATCCTGAACACGCTCCTCGTCTGGTCGCTCATCGTGCTCGTCGTCCTCGCGGCGGCGAGCGCGTGGGGCGGCTGGATCCTGTCGGGCCGGCTGCTGCGTCCGCTGCACGAGATCAACGTGGCCGCGCAGCGGGCGGCGACCGGGTCATTCGACCATCGGGTCGCCCTCGCCGGCCCGCGGGACGAGATCACCGACCTCTCCGACACCTTCGACCACATGCTCGAGCGGCTCGACCGGTCGTTCCGCGCACACCAACGGTTCGCGGCGAATGCCTCGCACGAGCTGCGCACCCCGCTCGCGACGACCCAGGCGATGCTCGACGTCGCCGCGACCAGCGACGACCTCGACGACGAGACCGTCAGGGGACTCATCGCCCGGCTCCGTGAGACCAACACGCGCAGCATCCAGACCGTCGAGGCCGTCCTCGACCTCGCCGACCTCGAGCACTCGGAGCTGCGGGGTGAGAGCGTGGCACTCGGAGAGCTGGCTTCCGAGGCCTGCGTCGCCGCGGCCTCCGCGGCTCGAGAGCGCGGGATCGACTGCACGGCCGAGGTGCAGGACCTCGATGTCTGGGGCGACGAGGGCATGCTGCACCAGCTGTGCGGCAACCTCCTGCAGAACGCCGTCCGACACAACGTCGACGGTGGTTTCGTGCGGGTCTCGGTGCGCCGGTCGGGCGGTCCGGCGGGTGGCGCGGTGGTCCTCCGGGTCGAGAACTCCGGGGAGTCGATCCCGGCGGACGTGGTCGCGAGGCTCACCGAACCGTTCTACCGCGCCGGCGGCCGGGTCGCGCGGGGTCCGGAGCGGTCTCGCGGGCTCGGACTGGCCATCGTGGAGAGCCTCGCCGAGGTGCACGGGGCTGTGCTCGAGCTCACCGCGCGGTCGGAGGGTGGGCTGGTGGTGACGGTCACGTTCCCGCCGCACCGCCCGGACACGGATGCACCGGCGTCAGCTCAGCGCGCCGTGACGACGCGCTCGCCGCGAGCCCACACGAAGAAGCCGGCGAGGGTGAACGCCCCGTAGAACAGGTACATCGACGCCGAGACCCAGTACCCGGCGCCGAACAGGAGCGGCACGCCGACCAGGTCGACCGCGACCCAGATGAGCCAGAACTCCACCCAGCGCTTCGCCATCCCCCAGGTCGCGAGCAGGGAGCCCATGAAGATCCAGGCGTCGGCCCAGACCGGCTCGTAGGAGCCGAGTGCCCGGAACACGGGGATCAGGAGCAGCGTGCCGCCGAGCAGGAGGCCGACGAGGACGAGCCGTACCCGCCAGCCGGCCCAGCGGGGCCGGATCACGGCGACCGGACCGGTCGTCGCCTCGACGTGCTCAGCCCGTCGCCACTGCACCCAGCCGTAGATCGACACGACGATGAACATGAGCTGGCGGCCCGCCTGTCCCAGCAGGTTGGTCGGGTTCGGCGTGTGGAACACCGCGCCGAGGAAGACGGTCAGCAGGAGCGCGTTGCCGATGATGCCGACGGGCCAGGCCCAGGCGCGGCGACGCATGCCGCCGAGGGCGCTCGCCAGGCCGAACAGGTTGCCGACGACCTCCCGCCAGAGGACCACCTGGTCGCCGACCCGGAACGTCGCGTCGAAGAGCCAGAGGAGGATCCCCACTGCAGTGCTCCGATCGGGTCCGTCGCCAGATGATGCGCGGTCACGCGACCGACGGTCCACCGTACAACGTGCAGAGCCGCCTCCCGATCGGGAGGCGGCTCTGTGACGATCTGCGGCTCAGGAAGTCTTTCGTGGGCACTTCGACAAGCTCAGTGACCGGGAGGAGTGTGTAGCTCAGTGACCGGGAGGAGTGTGTGGCTCAGTGACCGGGCGAGGTGTCCGCGGAATGTTCCGGTCCCTGAGCCTGTCGAAGGGCGGTCGGCGCTTCGACAGGCTCTGTGACCTTCCGCTGTTCGACAGCGTTCGCCGACTAGCTCGCGGCGGGCAGTCCTCCACCGGCGGCGATGACCTGCTCGAGGAAGGCGTCGGTGGCCTCGGCCTGCTTGCGCATGACGCGCTCGGCGTCCTCGGCGCTGCGCGCCTCGGCGGCCGCGACCAGCCCGGTGACGTAGGCGGCGAAGATGTCCCACTGGAAGAAGTCGATCGTCGGCAGCGAGGTGTAGGTCACCCGGGTGTTCATCTGACGGGCGACCTGCTGCAGCAGCGAGTTGCCCGAACGCTCCACCATGAAGTCGGCGAAGGCGGACGACGACCGGAGGACGTGCTTGTCACGCGCCTCGATGTCCGCGAGCACGGCGTCGCCGAGCTCGCGGAACGCCGCGACGTCCTCGTCGGTGAACTGCGGGATGCTCCAGCGTGCGCTGAGCTCGTGGAAGCCGTTCAGGAGGCGCAGTGCTTCGGCGTACTGCTCGGCGGTGGGTTTCGCGACGCGGGTGTACCGCTGCGGTGCGGTCTCGACCAGTCCGATGTCGGCGAGCTTGCTGATCGCTTCGCGGATCGGGGTCCTCGAGACGCCGAGCCACTTCTCCAGTTCTTCGTCGTTGAGGCGCTCGCCGGGCTCGAGGGTGCCGTCCTCGATGGCGGTCAGGAGCTGTTCGAAGACGATGTCGCGCAGGAGCTTCCGAGGGCTCGTCTCGACGGTTTTGGGAACAGGCATGGGACTCCGATCGTCGAGCTGGGATATGACCAGTTCAGAATACCGATATCCAAGGTGTGTTGGATAGTTTTGTGCCTCATGTGTTGGTGAACATGCCGGATGCACAGGTGCAGCCGGGTGCGCCGAGCCTTGCTATCCTGGCGCGCACGGGCGCACCCCGGAGCGGCAGGAAGGTGGGACGCATGTCGACGGACTCGACGGCCAGCAGGCCCCGCCATCGGCGGATCCATCTGTTCCAGACGCTCGGGGCGCTGCTGGGCGGTGTGACGCAGGTGACCGTGCCCGTCCTCGAGGACGCCGACCGAGCGGCGCTCGTCGCCGAGCTGGACCAGGTGTCGCGAGTGATCGGCTTGCAGGACCCGGTCGCCTACGCCGAGCTCTCGTGGCCGCTCATGGACCATCTCGTCGCTCTCTGCCCGAATCGCATCCTGGTCACGACCGCTCGCGATGCCCTCGCGCTGCTGTCGCCGCAACTCGAGGTCACCGCCGACACCGACTGGCTCGATTGGCCGTCACTCGCAGTGGACTTCCCGATCCTCCGGGACGCGGTCGCGGAGGGGGACGCGATCGCCGCGGAACTGGCCGTAGAACGACTCTGGGGCATGGCCGCGACGCTTCCGTGAAGCATTCCAAATGCTGATATGCTGAAGTCGTCGCTTGCGACACCACTGCCGGAGACGCCGGTCAGGACATTCGGGTTCCTGGCCTGAGCGCCCGGTGGTGAGTCGGGTGGGTGGGTTTCGGGTATCCGCCCACCCGGCGTCTCGAACCCCATCCAGAAACGACACAGCCCCCACACCGTCGGGCGCAGGGGCTGTGGAGGCGGGTCGCTCAGCCGATGACCGGGCCGAACCGCTCGGGGAGCACGCTCTTCGACACCCGACGCAGTTCGGAGACCGGGATGGTCAGGACGTCCTGGATCTCGAGGGCGGGCTCGGTCGCGTCGCCGACGGCCGAGGCGTCGGTCACGCCGATTCGGAGCACCGGGTAGCCGCGGCCCTCGCACAGACCCTGGAACTTGACGTCGTCTTCGCGCGGCACCGAGACGATGACGCGTCCGGTGGACTCGGAGAAGAGCGCCGTCGCGAGGTCGACGCCGTCGCGCGTGAGCAGCTCGCCGAGGAAGACCCGGGCACCGACGCCGAAGCGCATGACGCTCTCCGCAAGCGCCTGGGCGAGACCGCCGTCGGAGAGGTCGTGGGCGGAGGACACGAGGCCCTCCTTGGCCGCGGCGTGCAGCAGCTCGGCCAGCGTCTTCTCGCCGGCGAGGTCGACCTTGGGCGGCAGGCCACCGAGGTGGTCGTGGATCGTCCCGGCCCAGGCGGAGCCGTCGAGCTCGAGTGACGTGGTGCCGAGGAGGTAGAGGTTGTCGCCCTCGTCCTGCCATCCGCTCGGGATGCGGCGCGCGACGTCGTCGATCACGCCGAGCACGCCGACGACGGGCGTCGGGAAGATCGGGACGTCGCCCGTCTGGTTGTAGAACGACACGTTGCCGCCGGTGACCGGCACGCCGAGCTCGAGGCAGGCGTCCGACAGGCCGGCGACGGCCTCGGAGAACTGCCACATGACCTCGGGGTTCTCCGGCGAGCCGAAGTTCAGGCAGTCGGTGACGGCGGCCGGGACGGCACCGGTGACGGCGACGTTGCGGTAGGCCTCGGCGAGCGCGAGCTGCGCGCCCTGGCGCGGGTCGAGCTGGCAGTAGCGGCCGTTCGCGTCGGTCGCGATGGCGAAGCCGAGGCCGGACTCCTCGTCGACACGGATCATGCCGCCGTCGTCGGGGAAGGACAGCGCCGTGTTGCCCATGACGTAGTAGTCGTACTGGTTGGTGATCCAGCTCTTGTCGGCGAGGTTCGCCGAGCCGAGGAGTGAGCGGAACTGCTGCTCCAGCTCGGCAGGGGCGTCCGTGCGGGGGAGGGCCGACGCGGAGTCGGCCTGCAGGGCGTCGATCCAGGTGGGGTAGGCGACCGGGCGCTCGTAGACCGGGCCGTCGACCGCGACGGTCGAGGGGTCGACGTTGACGATCTCCTCGCCGTGCCAGTTGATGACGAGGCGGCCGGTGTCGGTGACCTCACCGAGCACCGAGGTCTCGACGTCCCACTTGTCGGTGACGGCGAGGAAAGCGTCGAGCTTGCCCGGCTCGACGACCGCCATCATGCGCTCCTGCGACTCCGACATGAGGATCTCCTCGGGTGTCAGCGAAGGGTCGCGCAGCAGCACGTGCGACAGCTCGACGAACATGCCGCCGTCGCCGTTGGCCGCGAGCTCACTCGTGGCGCAGGAGATGCCGGCGGCACCGAGGTCCTGGATGCCCTCGACGAGGCTGTCGCGGTAGAGCTCGAGGCAGCACTCGATGAGCACCTTCTCGGCGAACGGGTCGCCGACCTGGACGGCCGGACGCTTCGTCGGGCCGTTCGCGTCGAAGGAGTCGGACGCGAGGATGGAGGCGCCACCGATGCCGTCGCCACCGGTGCGGGCACCGAAGAGGACGATCTTGTTGCCGACGCCCGAGGCGTTGGCGAGGCGGAGGTCCTCGTGACGCAGGACGCCGACCGACAGGGCGTTGACGAGCGGGTTGCCCTGGTACACCTTGTCGAAGTAGGTCTCGCCGCCGATGTTCGGCAGGCCCAGGCAGTTGCCGTAGGAGGAGATGCCGGCGGTGACGCCGTGCACGACGCGCGCGGTGTCGGGGTGGTCGATGTCGCCGAAGCGGAGCTGGTCCATGATGGCGACCGGTCGGGCGCCCATCGAGATGATGTCGCGGACGATGCCGCCGACGCCCGTGGCCGCACCCTGGAAGGGCTCGATGTAGGAGGGGTGGTTGTGGCTCTCGACCTTGAAGGTCACGGCCCAGCCCTCGCCGACGTCGATGACGCCGGCGTTCTCGCCCATGCCGACCATGAGGTTCTTCTTCATGTCGTCGGTGACCTTCTGGCCGAACTGGCGCAGGTAGATCTTGCTGGACTTGTAGGAGCAGTGCTCGCTCCACATGACCGAGTACATGGCGAGCTCGCCGCTCGTGGGACGACGGCCGAGGATCTCGCGGATCTTCGCGTACTCGTCGGCCTTCAGGCCGAGGGCGCCGTAGGGCTGCTCGCGGTCCGGTGTCGCGACGGCGTTCTCGACGGTGTCGGCGACGGCGGAGCTGGTGGGGGTGGTGGTCGTCACGAGGGCAGGACTCCAAAGGAAGTGGTGGGATGCCGGACCCACCAATCTTAGCGGCGCGCGGCGACGAACAGATCCTCGGATGGGCGTCGGAGGCCGACGCCGATTCGTCACGGTGCGGTGCCGGATTCGCGGTCTCTTCACGAGGTTCGAGATCGACCGTGACGATCGGTGCGATGGTTGCGTCCTATCACCAACGAAGCGATCAACCGCTCGCTCGAGACGAACCAGGAAGGGCAACACCATGTCGAACACCACCAACTCCCCGAAGCCCACCGTCACGAAGGGTGTCGTCGGCGAGAACAACGCCGCCACGCAGACGAACACCCACGGCAAGACGGTCATCGACAACGGCGTGGTCGCGAAGATCGCCGGCATCGCGGCCCGCGAGGTCCGCGGCGTGCACGCCCTCGGTGGTGGCGCAGCCCGTGCCTTCGGTGCCATCCGCGACGCCATCGGCTCCTCCGACCTGTCGCAGGGCATCCGCGTCGAGGTCGGCGAGACCCAGGTCGCCGTCGACGTCGTGATCGTCGCCGACTACCCGGTGGACCTGCAGGCCGTCGCGAGCGAGGTCCGCGCCTCCATCATCCGCGCGATCGAGCAGTTCGTCGGCATGGAGGTCACCGAGGTCAACGTGACCGTCAGCGACGTCTTCATCCCGTCCGACGACGAGGACCAGAACGCCGAGGCGCGAGTCCAGTGACCGCCACCAACACCGGCATCCTGATCGGTGCCGTCCTCGCACTCAGCTGGGTGGCCTTCGGGTTCTGGGCGTTCGTGTTCGTCGCGGTCGCGATGGGGATCGGCGCCCTCGTGGCCCGCATCGTCACCGGCCAGACCGACCTGAACGCGATCGTCGACGCCGTCCGCGGGAAGCGCGTCTCGTCATGACCACCGCCGTCCTCGACCGGGGTGTCCCCTCGGTCGCCGAAGCTCCCGTCGTGCACCCGCACGGCGGGCCGGGCCGGACGCGGATCACCGCGAAGGCCCTCGAGCACGTCGCCGTGAACATCGCGGCCGAGTCGCTCGGGGTCCCGGCGGGACGCGTGAAGGTCGAGCTCGCCGACGACCGGGGCGCACTCGCGCTCATCGTCACCTCGCCGATGCGTGCGATCCCACTGTCACGCGTCTCGGCCACCCCCGACGCGCTCCAGCGCTCCGGGGGCTCCATCGTCGAGCGCGTGTCGGCCGCCACCGGTGCCATCGCTGCTCGCGTCGAGCAGTTGTCCGGTTCGAGCGTCTCGCGCGTCTCCATCCGCGTGAGCGGACTCGAGATCGACCAGGAAGGACGGGTCTCATGACCGCCACCGCAGCCACGACCCCGGTCGCCGGTCCGACGCGGGTGCTCCGGCGCCTGGCTCGCCGCGAACTGCACTCGCCGCGCTCGACCGCTGCGATCCTCCTCGCGGTCCTGCTCGTGCTCGTCGCGCTCTGGATCGCCGTGGAGACGGTGCTCGCCCTCATCGGCGTCCGGGCGCTCCTCGTCGCCCCGGGTGAGATCCCGGGAGCCGCGGCCAGCCTGCCGACGACGCAACCCGTCATCCTCGGTGTCGCGGGGGCACTCGTGCTCCTGCTCGGGGTGGTCCTCATCGGGATCGCGCTCGGACCGGGACGTCGGCACCGCCACCTGTTGTCGACCGGGCGCGTGCTCGCGGTCGTCGACGACGAGGTCATCGCGTCGGCCCTCGCGCAGCGCGCTTCGACGACGGCTGCCACGCATCCTGACGGCACCTCCGTGGCCGTCGGCCGGCGGAGCGCCGCGATCCGGATCACCCCCGCCAGCGGCATGCCCGTCGACCGGTCCGAGGTTGACCGCGCCGTCGCCGCAGACCTCGACGCGTTCGGCCTGCAGCCGTCGCTCCGGGCGACCACCTCCATCTCGTCGAACGGGAAGGTCGGACAGTGAACTCCACCAACCGCGGACTGAACCGTCTGCTCATCCTCCTCATCGGACTCGTGTTCGTCGTGCTCGGGGCGGCGGCGCTCGCCGTCGTCACCGTGCCCGTCGTCGCCGACTGGTGGCGCGACAACCGTGCCGCCGTGCTCGACACGATCGACGGCTGGTTCGCCTGGAACCCGTTCGCCGCTGCGCCAGGCGCGGACGCCGGACAGGCGGCCCCGATCCTCGTCCCGATCGCCGGGATCGTGTTGCTCGTGCTCGTCGCGGCCCTGCTCCTCTCGTTCGTCCTGCGCCAGGGGCGTGGCCGTTCCGGCGTCGTGCATCGCGCGACCGTCGAGCACGGCGACATCGTGCTCGAGACGGACGTGGCGGCCAACGCGCTCGGCGATGCGCTCGACGACACCGAAGCGTTCTCGTCGGTCCGGGTCTCCGCCTGGGACGTGAACCGGGCGCAGGCGCTCAAGGTCGCCGTCACCTGCCGGCGCGGCGTCTCGCCCCGCACGGCGGTGGAGACCGTCAGCACGGCGGTGGAGTCGCTCGACCGCCTGCTCGGCGTCGAGCTCCCCGTCCTCGTGGAGGTCGGTGGCGGCTTCCGCGCCGCCAAGCCGAAGCGCGTCCTCCAGTGACCGTCACTGATCCGGACGTGCCGGTGCAATTGCAAGCCCCCGTCCGAATCGGCTGATCCGCAGCCGCGCGTCGCAGAATGCCAGTGTCGCGGGATGAACCATCGGGACACATCAACGCCCCACGGCGATCCGTGGGAGAGGGAGCAACACCATGGGTAAGAAGATCCTCCTCATCATCGTCGGCCTCATCGCCTTCGGTGCCTACACGCTCGGCGCGAAGGCCGGACGCACCCGGTACCGCGAGATCAAGCACGCCGCAGAAGAGTTCTGGAACGACCCTCGCGTCGAGAAGGCGCGCAAGAAGGCCGTGAAGAACGCGAAGAAGGCCACGGCGAAGGCCCAGAAGGAAGTCCAGAAGAAGCTCCACTGAGCCCCTTCGCCCGCCCGTCCTCGGGTGGAACGCCGCCCGCTCGCCCCAGTCTGGGAGAGCGGGCGGCGTTCGTGCTCACAACACCTTCGACAGGAATGCGCGTGTCCTGGCGTGCTGCGGATTGGCGAGCACCTCGCGGGGCGCTCCCGTCTCCACGACGACGCCGCCGTCCATGAACACGAGCGAGTCGGCCACCTCTCGGGCGAACCCCATCTCGTGCGTCACGACGATCATGGTCATGCCGTCCTTCGCGAGCCCCTTCATGACGTCGAGGACCTCGCCGACCAGCTCCGGATCGAGCGCCGAGGTCGGCTCGTCGAACAGCATGAGCTTCGGATCCATCGCGAGGGCCCGCGCGATCGCGACCCGCTGCTGCTGACCACCCGACAGGTGGCCGGGGTACGCAGCCGCTTTGTCGCTCAGACCGACCCGGTCCAGGAGTTCCCGGCCGCGCTGCTCGGCGACCGCTCGCCGTTGGCCCTTCACCTGCATGGGCGCCTCGATGATGTTCTCGAGCGCCGTCATGTGGGGGAACAGGTTGAACCGCTGGAACACCATGCCGATGTCGCGCCGCTGCTTCGCCGCCTCCTTGGGCTTCAACTCGTAGAGCTTGTCGCCCCGCTCGCGGTATCCGATGAGGTCCCCCTCGACGAGCAACCGTCCGCCGTCGACCCGCTCCAGGTGGTTGATGCAGCGCAGGAAGGTCGACTTGCCGGAGCCCGACGGCCCGACCAGGCACATCACCTCGCCACGTCGCACCGTCAGGGAGATGTCCTTGAGCACCGTGTTCGAGCCGAAGGACTTCACCACGCCCTCGGCGCGGACCATGTCGGTCGTGTCCGTGATCGTCATCGTCGTTCTCCGCTCTCGCCGTCGGCGGGGCTCTGTTTCGCGCGCGCCTCCGCCTCCTGGACCTGGATGGCCTCGGTCGTGACCGGTGCCCCCGCGTCGATCCGGGTGAGCCCGCGCGCGAACCGCTTCTCCAGGAAGTACTGACCCACCATCAGGATCGAGGTGAACAGCAGGTACCAGAGCGACGCGACGATGAGCAACGGGATCGGGTTGAACGTCTCGGACGAGATGTCCCGCGACCTCGTGTAGAGCTCCTGCGTGAACGGGACGGCCGTCACGAGCGAGGTGGTCTTGAGCATCGAGATCACCTCGTTGCCGGTCGGCGGGATGATGATCCGCATCGACTGCGGCAGGATGACCCGCCGCATCGTCTGCGCCCAGCTCATCCCGAGCGCCGTCGACGCCTCCTCCTGTCCGCGGTCCACTGACAGCAGACCGGCGCGCACGATCTCCGACATGTAGGCGGCCTCGTTGAGTGCCAGCCCGATGACGGCGATCCAGAAGGTGTTCAGCGCAGCGTCCGTCGGCAGCTGTGCGATCGGCGGGAGGAACGGCAGGCCGATGTTGAGCGTCGGGTAGATCGTCGCGAGCAGGCCCCAGAAGACCAGCTGCACGTAGACCGGCGTCCCGCGGAACAGCCAGACGAAGCCCCATGCGATGGCCTTGAGCACCGGATTCGGTGACAGTCGCATGATCGCGAGCACGACGCCGAGGACGATGGCGCCGATCATCGAGTACACCGTCAGCTGCAGCGTGATGAGCGCTGCCATGGTGATCCGCCGGTCGAAGACGTACTTGCCGACGGCCGGCCAGTCGTACGCCGGTCGCGTCGCCGCGTCGACCACGAAGGCGACGAGCAAGAGCACGATGATGACGGCGAACACGTTCCGCCAGGGATGGCGGAGCTTGACGACCTTCAACGGCACCGGGGGCGCGGACGCCGTTCCGGTGGTTCTGGAGTCGCTCACGGTCAGCTCGTCGCGCCGTTGATGTCGATCTTGTCGATGGCGCCGGACTCGACGCCCCACTTGCTCAGGATCGAGCCGTAGGTGCCGTCGTCCATGAGGGACTGCAGGGCGGCCTGGAGGGCCTTGCCGAGGTCGCCGCGGTCCTTCGCGATCGGCATGCCGTAGAGGAACGTGGAGTAGACGTCGCCGGAGAGTTCGAGCTTCCCGTCGCTCTGCTGCACGGCGTACTGCACGACCGGGGAGTCGGCGGTCATCGCGTCGGCGCGGCCGAGCGTGACCGCTGCCGTCGCCTCGTCCTGCGTGTCGTAGCCGAGGGCCTCGATCGCGGGCTTGCCGGCGTCCGTGCAGGCCTGCGACTTGGCGGGGACGTCGTCGAGGGCCTCCGTCGTGCCGTTCTGGACGGCGACCTTCAGCCCACAGGCGTTGTCGGGGTCGACGGACTTGCCCGCGAGGGTCGCCCACTGGATCCCGGCCGTGAAGTAGTCGACCATGTCGACCTGCTGCTGGCGCTCCTTGGTGTCGAAGAAGGACGACAGCCCGACGTCGTACTTGCCACCGGTGATGCTCGGGATGATGTTGTCGAACTTCGCCACCTGGTAGTCGGTGGTGAGGCCGAGCTTGCCGGCCATCGCGTCGGCGAGCTCGATCTCCCACCCGATCGGGTCGCCGTTCGCGTCCTTGAACTCGTTGGGCGCGTAGGTCGCGTCGGTGCCGAGGATGAGCTTGCCGGCCTGACGGATGTCGTCGGGGAGCAGGGCCTCGGCGGCCTTGTCTACGGTCACCGCGGCCGCTGAGCCGGTGGCGTCCGGTGTGGCGACCTCGTTGTTGACGCAGCCGGTGAGCAGCAGCGCGGCGGCGGCCGTGAGTGCGGCCGGGAGCAGGTATCGGTTCTTCATGTCAGGTTCCTTGCTCGGTTGATGTGGTGGTGGAGGTGAAGACGCGGCGTCCGGCGATCCAGGTCCCGACGGTCCTGGTGTGCGCGATCTCGGTGGTGGGGCCGGCGAACGGGTCACGATCGACGAGGACGAGGTCTGCGACGGCGCCGACCTCGATCACTCCGGTGTCGTCGCGGTGGTCGATCCGGTTGGACCCGTGCGTGTACGCGCCGATCGCCGCTCCGAGCGTCAGCGACTGGCCGGGGTTCAGTGGTTCGGGGTGGTGGTCGGGATCGTCGGCCGGGAGCGTCCGGTTGACGGCCACATGCAGGGCCTGCCACGGGTCGGGGGTCGTGACGGGCCAGTCCGATCCGGCGCAGAGCAGGGTGCCGAGTCGTGCCGCATCGCCGAACGGATACTGCCAGGAGGCGCGTTCGTCGCCGAGCAGGGGCAGGTTCAGCTCGAGCATCTGAGGCTCCCACGTGGCCCAGAGCGCCTGCATGTTCATCGTGACGCCGAGTCGGGCGAACCGCGGCAGGTCGTCGGGATGGACGATCTGCACGTGCGCGATGTGATGCCGGTTGTCGCTCTCGCCGTTGCGCTCCCGCGCTGCCTCCAGGGCGTCGAGGCACTCGCGGACCGCCCGGTCGCCGATCGCGTGGAAGTGGACCTGGAACCCCGCGGCGTCGAGTCTCGTGACCGCCTCGATGAGGATGGCGGGCTCCAGGAAGGAGATGCCGTGCTCGGGCGCGGTGTCACCGCAGTGGCAGGTGCGGAGGTAGGGGTCGATCATCGCCGCGGTGCGGTTCTCGGGGATGCCGTCCTGCATGATCTTGACGGTGCCCGCGGTGAAGCGCCCGGTCGTCGTCCCGAGGGCTGCGGCGCGGCGTGCGATCGCGGCGCGGCGTGCAACGAGGTCGTCGATCTGCTCGAGTCCACGATCCCGGTCCCACCAGAGCGCCCCCACGACGTCGCTGGTGAGCGACCCGTCCGCCATCGCCTGCAGGTAGGCGTCGCTCGTGTCGGTGTGGCTGCCATAGTCGCCGACGATCGCGTCCTGCCAGCCGGTGACGCCGAAGCTGTGGAGGGTCTGCTGGGCTGCGACGAGGGCGGCCGCGACGTCCTCGTCGGTGTCGACGGGGACGAACCGGGACACGAGCGAGCGGGCACCCTCGTGGAGCATGCCGTTCGGGGTGCCGTTCGCGTCCCGCTCGATCCGGCCGTCGGCGGGGTCCGGTGTGGTGTGGTCGATGCCGGCGAGACGGAGTGCCTCGGTGTTCACCCAGGCTCCGTGGTGGTCGCGGTTCTGGAGGAAGACGGGCCGGTCCGGCACCACTCGGTCGAGGTCCGCGGCGAGCGGGGTGCCGCCGGGGAAGGCGGCCTGTTGCCAGCCGCCGCCGACGATCCACGGGCGCTCGGGGTGGGCCTCGGCGTAGGCGGCGATCGTGGCGAGGTACCCCTCGGGTGTGCGCTCGGCCGACAGGTCGCACGCGAGCTGTTCGAGTCCGGCCTCGACGGGGTGGACGTGCGCGTCGACGAAGCCGGGGAGCAGGAGACCGCCTCGGAGGTCCACGATCTCGGTGTCGGGACCGATCGCCGCGTGTGCATCGGCGTCGAGGGCGACGATCCGGCCGTCGGAGACGGCGACGGCTCCGGTCTGCGGCGTGAGCAGGGCGTTCCGGAAGACGGTGCCTCCGGTGAAGACCGTGTCCGCGTTGCTCGTCATATCACCTGCTCGAAGCGTCGGTGGTGCCGTCTGGCCGGCGCGTCATCCTCGGCGCGCTAGCGGTATCGAGAGCATAACCCGGATCGAGGTGACGGATTCGTGCGTCTGATCGCGTTTCTGCAACGGAATCCTTCAGTCGGAGCCTCAGCGCACGCGAACGGGCCCGAAGCAAGCGCTCCGGGCCCGGCTGATTGCAGGAGGTGTGGACGGCGGCTCAGGCGACGAGCGTGCGCAGCCCGTCGACCAGGGGCGTCGTCGGACGCCCGATGAGGCGACCGAGGTCGCCGCTCGTGTCGGCGAGGAGCCCGTCACGGGTGTTGCCGTCGAGGGCGACGACGAATCCCGCGGTGCCCTCGTCGAGACCGGCGGCCAGCAGCGCCTTCAGGTGGTCCTCAGGGGAGAGGTCCTGGTACACGACCTCGCGGCCGACGACCTCGCCGATCGCCTGCGCCAGCTCGGGGTGCGACCACGCGACGTCGCCGGCGAGCTCGTAGGCCTTGCCCTCGTGGCCCTCGGTGGTGAGGACGACGGCGGCCGCCTCCGCGTAGTCGGTGCGCGACGCGCTCGACACGAGACCGTCGCCGACGCTCCCGACGAACGATCCGGTCGCCTTGGCCTGGTCGACGGACTGGCCGTAGTTCTCGGTGTACCAGCCGTTGCGGAGGATGGTGAACGGGAGGCCGGACGCGTGGATGAGCTCCTCGGTCGCCTTGTGCTCGGGGGCGAGGATCAGCGGGGAGGTGTCGGCCCGGAGCGCGCTCGTGTAGACGAGGCGGGCGACGCCGGCGCGCTTGGCGGCGTCGATGACCGCGGCGTGCTGGGCGACGCGCTGGCCGACCTCGCTGCTGGAGACGAGCAGGACCGTGTCGCCGGACTCGAGGGCGGCGTCGAGGGTGGCCGGGTCGGCGAAGTCGACCTTCGCGGTGCGGACGCCCTGTGCGGCGAGATCGGCGAGCGCCTCGGTCCGGCGGCCGGTGGCGACGATGGTGGCGGGGTCGGTGCCGCGGGCGAGCAGGTGCTCGACGACGAGGTGGCCGAGCTGGCCGGTGGCTCCGGTGACGACGAGAGACATGTGAGGGTCCTTTCGATGGGGTTCGCTGAGGAGGAACCCGCTTCCGATCACATTACTTCCCGATCTGCAGTACCCACTTTGAGGTAAGCTACTGTCCGATAAGTAAGGAATGAGTCATGACAAGCGTAGACACGCAGCTGGGAAGACGCCCCGGATTCACCGACGGCATCCTGCCTGCCGCCTGCCCCTCGCGCACGGTGCTCGACCACGTGACCAGCAAGTGGGGCGTCCTCGTCCTCCTGGCGCTGTCCGACGGCACTCATCGCTGGGGTGAGCTGCGACGCGTGGTCCAGGGCATCAGCGAGAAGATGCTGGCCCAGACGCTCCGCACGCTCGAGGAGGACGGAATCGTCGTCCGCGTCGCGCACCCCGAGATCCCGCCCCGTGTCGAGTACAGCCTGAGCGACCGGGGTCGCGACCTCAACGAGCACCTGATGCCCTTGATGGCGTGGATCGACCACAACGCGTCGGAGATCCTCGGGCGCTAGGCGGTCCGGCCGAGCGCTGCAAGGACGTCCACGAGCGTCGACGGGTCGCCGACGTTCCCCGGGACGACCACGTAGAGCTTCTCCTCGTCCTCGGGTGTCACCACGCTCCACACCGAGACCCCTGGCAGCACCTGCCCGAGGACGCGTGCGCGCCTGGCACCGAGTCCGACCCGGGCGACCTCGGCGGAGGTGATGCCGCCCTTCGACACGACGACCTCCACCGATCGTCGGAGCGCAGCGGTCGCCGACGTCAGTGCGATCATCACCCGCTCGCCGTGGTCGAGCGTGTTGTGCGTGGCGTCCCGTTCCCGCTCGGACGAGATCGCGGCGAACCCCGTCGCGGTGAGTCTCGCTCGACCGGCCTCCGCCACGGCCCGCCCAGTGGCGACGGCATCCTGGAGGGCGTCGCTCGTGGGGACGATCTCGGCGGGGCCGAACGCCGCCTCGACGGGCGCGAGCTGTCGCGTCGCACCGATGGTGTGGGAGCCGCAGACGAGGAGCGCGGCGACCGGCTTCGCGACGAGCGGCGAGGGGAGGAGGCCGTCGCTCTCGACGCCCGCGATGGCCGCAGCGAGGGGTGACGCAGATCGGACGACCACGTCGGCTCCATCGGCCCAGGCCGCCGTGATGGCCTGCGCGATGATCCGGACGTCGTCTCCCGTCTCCGCGTCCGGAAGGAGCACCGTTCCGGGAGCGGCGTCACGGAGCGCTGCACGGAACTCGGCGGCGCCGTCGCGGAGACCCGCCAGGCCGAAGTGGGCGGCCTCCCGCCCGGACTGTTCGCGCACGTAGTCCGGCAGATGTCCCGAGCGGAACGGGAACACGGGGTCCTGGGCGTACTCCGTCTCGTGGGCCGGCAGTGTCTCGTCACCGATCCGGACGTAGTGGGTGCCGTCGATCGTCGTGCGCCCGCCCTCCGGGAAGGCCGGGACGAACACGATGACGCTGCGGTCCCCGGTGAAGACGGCGGTCTCGGGGAACACGTGCCCGCGCAGGGTCGAGTCGCCTCGGAGGACGACGTGGATGCGTTCTCCGAGACGACGGCCGGCCGCCGCCGCCTGCTCGCGGGTGCGTTCCAGGAGCGCGACGGCCTCGTCCTCCGGGACGGCGCGGGTGTTCGTGAGCAGGTAGACCGCGTCGGCTCGGCCGAGGGCCTGCTCGATGAGGTCGGCGTCCCATTCCAGGAGGACGTCGACGCCGGAGGCCGACTGCGTGCCGGTGGGGTCGTCGTCGAGGATGAGGGTCTTCATGCGTTGGTCCCCTGGGTGGTGGAACGTGCGGCTCCGAGGGGCTGGGGCGTCATGCGTGGGGCTCCTGGGCGGTGCGACGTGCCGTCGTCGAGGATGAGGGTCTTCATGCGTTGGTCTCCTGGCGGGGGTGGCCGGCATCCTGGTAGGTCTCGATCACTCGGGAGTCGTCGCGTGCGCCGAGGCCGGACGCCGCAGCGGCGAGGAAGCGTTCGCGCGCCGCATCGAGGACGGGGGTAGCGGCTCCGGCGGCGCTCGCCGCATCGGCGACGAGGCCGGTGTCCTTGACGAAGATGTCGACGCGGCTCATCACCGGGGCATCGGTGTCCTGCAGCATGCGGGGTCCTCGGTCCGACAGCATCCAGGATGCGGCCGCACCGGACTCGACGAGGGGGAGGACGGCCGCCGGATCGAGGCCGAGCGAGGACGCGAGGGCGAGGGCTTCGGCGGCAGCGGCGATGTGCACCGCGCAGAGGTGCTGGTTGACGACCTTGATCGCCTGGCCGTCGCCGATGGCTTCGCCGACGATCCTGGCGGTGCCGAGAGCGGCGAGCGGCTCCGTTGCGGCCGCGGTGGCGGCGGGGGATCCGGAAACGAACATGGTGAGCTCGCCAGTGCTGGCGCGTGCCACGCCGCCGGTGACCGGGGCGTCGACCACCGCTGCGCCCGCGGCTTCGAGACGGGCGGCCTGCTCGACGACGGAGGCGGGGCCGACGGTACTCATGATGATCCAGGTCTGGCCGGCGGGATCAGTGTCGGCGAGGGCGAGGGTGACGAGTTCGGCGAGCTGGTCGGGCGTCGCGACCATGACCACGACGGTGTCGGCCTGCGGTGCCTCGGTGATCGACTCGACCGCGCTGATGCCTGCGGCGGCCGCGCGTTCCCGTGCGGCGGGGAAGGGGTCGACGCCCGTGACCCGGTGGCCGGCCGCGGCGAGCTGGGTGGCCATCGGCAGGCCGATCGCGCCGATGCCGACGAAGGTGATGGTGTGTGCGGGCTGTGGCGTCGATGCCATGGCGTCCTCCGGGGGATTGGTTGGACCAATCGTAACCGCGGATGTCGACGCGGGCAAGCGCCCGGTGGTGGGTGCCCGGTCGCTCGTCGAGAGGCCCAGGGACCGCGGTATTCGGGGCAGGCCTCTTCCGGTCACTGAGCTTGTCGAAGTGCCCAGGAGGCACCCTTCGACACGTCGCCAGGCTCAGTGCGGCGCAGCTCAGAGATCGAGGGTGATTCGGGCGACGCTAGCCCGATGACCGAGGTGGCGCGGCTCGGCTGCCCTTCGACAGGCTCAGGGACCGAAAGCGTGCGAGCACAGTCCAGCCCGGTCACTGAGCTTGTCGAAGTGCCCACGGGGACTCTTCATCGTTCCAGGCACACCTCTCCCGGTCACTGAGCTTGTCGAAGTGCCCACGAGGAACCCTTCGACTGGCTCGGGTACCGAATCGGTTCCGGGTACACCTCTCCCGGTCACTGAGCTTGTCGAAGTGCCCACGAAGAACCCTTCGACAGGCTCAGGGACCGGCGGGGGTTAGAACGGTGCGGGGTCCGGTTCGGTCCGGTGGTGTTTCCCGTCAGGTGTCGTCCACTCGAGTACCCCGCCCGGCTGGTGGTCGAGGTTCCAGCCGGGGAGGTGCTTCATCCGGTGGTGATGTCGACAGAGGCAGGCGAGATTCCCGACATCTGTCGTCCCGCCGTCGTCCCAGGCGACCGAATGATCGAGGTCACATGCTCTGGCGCGCCTGCCGCAGCCCGGTGCCCGACATGTGCCGTCCCGGAGGCGCACGGCCCGTTGCAGGTCGGCCGGAACGCGGTACTGGCCCCGCCCGACCGACAAGATCGTGCCGGTCTCGGGTTGGACGAGTATCCGGGTGAAGCTGGGTGCGTTCACTGCGATACGTGCAGCGGTCTCGGGGTCGATAGGACCGTAGCCATCGAGCATGCCGGGTGCGTCGGAGACTCCGGCCATCGTGAGCGCCGGGACCGTGATCTGCACGGTTGGCTTGATGTGCTCCTGCACCTCGATCGGGTGCGGAAGGACCGAGCTCGAAATCACGTCTTCCGGCGTGACGCCGGTGAGCGCGAGCGCCGCCAGGGCGTCCGCCTGCAGCTGGGCGCACGTGCGAGTGTCACCCGCATTGCGCGACTCCGCTGCCGCGGCCTCGACGCGCTCGATGATGCCCTGCGCGATGGGTGCCGTCGTAAACAAGTGCACCCACGCCATGCCGTCGGCTGCGGGCTCGAACTCCACCCGGCGGTCGGCCTCTGAGCGGACCGCGCGGGCGGTGATGGATTCCGGGTGGAGGCGCTCGCGCAGGACGCGGGCGCGCCTGCGGAGGTTCGCGTTGGTGGACTCTTCCGCAACCGGCAGGACCTCAGCGAGGAACACCGCCCGCCCTGCGGTCGGCACATCACTGAGTTGATCGATGATCGTCTGCGCGTGCCGCGCCGAGATGCGGCCGGCTTCGAGCGAGGCCAGCACGGCCGGTGCGTCGTTGACGAGCCGTTCCGCGTCGTTCGTCGCCCGCTGAACGGTCAGCTCGGGGGTGCGCGTCGCCATCGCGAGGGCTGCGCAGGTCGATCGGCGGGAGAGCGCCTGCCGTTCAGCCGGCGGGAAGATCGCCGGAACCGTGACGTCTGCGAAGGCGTCCGCGTAAGCGGCAGAGCGAGCAAGCAGCCTGGCCTCCTCGGCGTCCAAAGCAGCACGCCGCCGCTGGATGTCCGCGTAATGGTCCGAGAACTCCGCAAGGTGCGCGGCGTACTCGTCGCTCGCGCGGATCGCGGCGGAGGTGGTCTCGGTCATGGAACCAGTCCACCATGGACCACTGACATTCCAGATGCTGAGTCGGCCCGGTTGTGGAAGTGTCCCCGTGGGCCGTTCGACAGGCTCAGGGAGCGGAGGAGGCATGCCGGATTCGCGGGGTTCTCCCGTGGGCCCTTCGACAGGCTCAGGGAGCGGAGGAGACATGCCGGATTCGCGGGGTTCTCCCGTGGGCCCTTCGACAGGCTCAGGGAGCGGAGGAGGCATGCCGGATTCGCGGGGTTCTCCCGTGGGCCCTTCGACAGGCTCAGGGAGCGGAGGAGACATGCCGGATTCGCGGGGTTCTCCCGTGGGCCCTTCGACAGGCTCAGGGAGCGGAGGAGACATGCTGGATTCGCGGGGTTCTCCCGTGGGCCCTTCGACAAGCTCAGGGACCGGAGGGGGTCCCTCGGAGACCGGAGTGAGTGCGGGTGCACCTCTTCCGGTCACTGAGCTTGTCAAAGTGCTATGAGTGCCCTTCGACAGGCTCAGGGACCGGAGAGGGTTGCTCAGGGACCGGAGAGGGTTGCTCAGGGACCGGAGGGGGTTGCTCTGGGTCCGGAAGGAATCCGCGTGCATCTCTTCCGGTCACTGAGCTTGTCGAAGTGCCAACGAGTGCCCTTCGACAGACTCAGGGATCGGTTGAGGTTGCCCGAACGGCGTGGCGGCCGCGAAGCGTCAGCTCGCGCCGTCGTCGGCTTCGAGCTGCAACCAGTCCTCGAAGTGCTGGCGCATCGCGCGTCGGGCGGCCTCGGCGTCTCGAGCTGCCAGGGCGTCGACGACGGCGTAGTGCACGCTGTCGGTCCGCCGGACGCCTCGCTCGTCCGGCTGCTCCACCTCGATCGCGCGGAGTCGACGCTGCCGGATCGTCTCGCGCAGCACGTGACTGAAGCCCTCGTGCATGAGTCGGAAGATCGGGTCGTCGACGATGGCGTTCAGTCGGCTGTGGAAGTCGACGTCGGCCTCGAGCGCCGCATCGTGATCCCCGGCGAGCGTCGCGGCGATCATGCGATCGACGTCGTCGCGCAGCACCGCGACCGCTTCGTCGGTGACGAGACCGGCCGCCGCCTCGGCGACGGTCTCCTCCAGCATCATGCGCGACCGGGCGAACTGGCCGTCGGACAGGTAGCCCAGCTGACGGGAGATGGTGAACCAACTGCGGACGAAGTCGTCGCCAGGAGCGTCGATGGAGGTGCCCCGACCCTGAGTGCGGTGGAGGAAGCCGAGCCGTTCGAGGACCGCGAGCTGTTCGCGAAGGGCACCGCGGCTCATCTGCAGTGCCTCGCCGAGTTCGCGTTCCGGCGGCAGGCGCCGCGCGGTGGTGCCGGGCTCCGGCGTGGCCAGTTCGACGAGCCTCGCCACGAGCGCTTCGAGCGGCTCCGCCATACTGCCCCCTCGATTGGTCCGACCAGTGTCGATGGTAGCCGGTGGTGCGGGCCGCCCTTCGACAAGCTCAGGGACCGGGTGGGGGCTCTGGGACGGGGGTGCGGCTCTGGGACCGGGGTGCGGCTCTGGGACCGGGGTGCGGCCCTGGGACCGGGGTGCGGCTCAGGGACCGGATTGAGGCTCAGGGACCGGGGCGACGCTCAGGGACCTGGGCGTCGCTGCGGGATCCATCCACCGACGCAACACGCCCGTCCCGACGGATCGGGACGGGCGTGGAAACGACGTAAGTTTGCTAGACCGCCTGGAGCGCCTGCACGGCGCTCGTGAAGAAGGCGAGACCGTCGACACCGGAGCGCATGGCGAGCGGGGTGTCGGGACCGAAGCCCGGCTCGATCGCGTGCTCGGGGTGCGGCATGAGCCCGACGACGTTGCCAGCGGGGTTCGTGAGGCCGGCGATGTCGTCGAGCGAACCGTTCGGGTTCACGCCCGCGTAGCGGAATGCGACCAGGCCCTCACCCTCGACACGTGCCAGGGTCTCGGCGTCGGCGATGTAGCCGCCGTCGGCGTTCTTGAGCGGGATGGTGATCTCCTGCCCCTTCGAGAACTGGTGGGTCCAGGCGGTGTCGGCGTTCTCGACCGTGAGCAGCTGGTCGCGGCGGATGAACTGCTGGTGGGCGTTCCGGATGAGGCCGCCGGGCAGCAGGTGCGCCTCGACGAGCATCTGGAAGCCGTTGCAGATCCCGAGGATCGGCATGCCCTTGCCAGCGGCGTCCTTCAGCTCGGTCATGATCGGCGAGACCGCGGCGATCGCGCCGGCTCGGAGGTAGTCGCCGTAGCTGAAGCCACCCGGCAGGATGACAGCGTCGACACCCTGGAGGTCGTGGTCGCCGTGCCAGAGCGCGACGGGCTCGGCACCCGCCATGCGGACCGCGCGCTGGGCGTCGCGGTCGTCGAGCGAACCGGGGAAGGTGATGACACCGATACGGGTCGTCATGCCTCGGAGCCCTCGGGGTAGTGGATGGCCACGACGTCCTCGATCACGGCGTTCGAGAGGATGTCGTCGGCGATCTGCTGCACCGTGGCGCGCGTGGCGTCGGTGATGGGGCCGTCGACCGTGAGCTCGAAGCGCTTGCCGATGCGGACATCGGTGAACTCGCTCTTGCCGAGACGCGCGAGGGCGCCGGCGACGGCCTTGCCCTGGGGGTCCAGCAGTTCGGCTTTCGGCATGACTTCTACGACGATGGTCGGCACGGAGGTCTCTTTCGTTGCGACGCGGCGGGGATGCGAACAGTCTAGCGCCGAGCGCACGACGCCCGTCCGACGGCGGTGCGTCGGACGGGCGTCGAGGTCATCGGGTCATTCGGGGAGGGCGGCGTCCGCTTCGTTCGCGTCGCCGGCGATGCCGCGGGCGAGCGTCTTGTTGCGGAAGAAGTCCGGTCGGAGCTTCGCCTGGATGAGCATGATGACGATGCCCGCCACGATGATGATCATGCCGAGGATGAACACGAGCCCGACACCGCCGATGTTCGAGCCGCTGCCGTAGTCGGGGTCCGCGCTCTCGATGATCGTGGTGAAGAAGAGCACGCCCAGGATGAGACCGCCGACGAGCGGGGAGAAGAACTGGAAGAAGAAGTTCCGTGCGCTCGAGAACCACTGCTTCCGGAAGTACCAGACGCACGCGAACGCCGTCAGGCCGTAGTAGAAGCAGATCATCATGCCGAGGGTCGTGATCGTGTCCCAGAGCACGTCCTCGGAGATGAAGCGCATGACCGCGTAGAACACCGACGCGACGACACTCGAGACGATCGTCGCGTAGCCGGGCGTGAAGAACTTCGGGTGCACCTTCGAGAACTTCGGCGACAGCGCGCCGTAGTGCCCCATCGCGAGCAGGGTCCGCGCGGGGGAGACGAACGTCGACTGCAGCGAGGCGGCCGAGGAGGACAGCACCGCGATCGACACGAGGATCGCGAGCGGACCGAGGATGGGCCCCGCGAGCGAGAAGAACACGTTGCCCTGGATGTCCTCGTTGCCGAGCCCGAACTCGCCGTCGCCGACGCCCGCGTAGTTGATGAGCGCGACCGACAGGAACAGGTAGAGGACGACGATGATGACGACCGTGGCCGTGGCGGCCTTGCCGGGCGTCGAGCTCGACCCCTTCGTCTCCTCGCTCATCGTCAGCGTGACGTCCCAACCCCAGAAGATGAAGATGGAGAGCGAGAGGCCTGCGGCGAAGGCGCTGAACGAGCCGACGGCGAACGGGTTGAACCAGTCCAGCGAGATCGGGAGGGCGTCGAACGCGTCACCGCCCGCGACGTGCGCGAAGGCGACGATGCCGAACAGCACCATCACGAGCAACTGGAAGCCCACGAGCACGTACTGCAGCTTCTGCGTCGTCTGCATGTCGCGGTAGGAGATGAGCGTCGCCCCGAGCATGAACGCCAGACAGGTGATGACATTGATGAACGGGTTCGACGTGAGGCCGGCGATGTCGGGGTTCTGGAAGATCTGCGACAGCATCAGGTAGAAGAAGTCGACCGCGATGCCCGCGAGGTTCGAGAGCACGACGATGGTCGCGGCGATGAGGCCCCAACCGGCCATCCAGCCGACCCACGGGCCGAACGCACGCGTCGCCCAGGTGAACGAGGTGCCGGAGTCCGGCATGCGGCTGTTGAGCTCCCGGTAGCCGAAGGCGACGAGCAGCATCGGGATGAAGCCGACGAGGAAGATGGCCGGCACGTGGGTGCCGACCTCCGCGACGGTCGGACCGAGGGCACCGGTCAGGGTGTACGCCGGGGCGATGCACGAGATGCCGATGACGATCGCGCCGACGAGGCCGACGGTGCCGGCGCCGAGGCCCTTCTTGGAGAGGGCGCCCGTCGCGGTCGTCTCGGGGTGGGCGACGTCGCGCGGGGGAGTGGTTTCGGGAGGAGTCATGTCGGGTCTCCGAGGGTCAGCACGGAGTCGCGGGGCACGACCACCATGGGTACGGGGAGCTCCCGCAGCATCTTCGCTGCCGTGGAGCCGAGGAAGAGGTGCTTCGGGGTGGCGAGTCGGCTGGAACCGACGAGCACGATCTCCGCGGGCTTCCACTCGAGGTGCGAGACGGCGTCCTCGATGCGGGTGCCCGAGGCGATCTCGGTGGTCACGTCGATGTCCTTCGGCAGGTGCTCGGTCGCGTAGGCGAGGACTTCCGCCGCGTGCGACTCGGCCCGGGCGGTCGCTTCGGGGTGCTCGGCGCCCTCCGGCTGGTCGAGTGCGACGAGCGAGACCAGGCGGAGCGGGATGACCGCGTTCTTGGCGACGACGATGGCCGCGTCGAGCAGCTGGTGCGCGCCTGACCGGGTGCCGATAGCGCAGGTGATCCGGCTGACCGTGCCGCCGGTGGGCTGCGCGTCGAGGAGGTCGCGGCTACCGACCGGAGCGAGGGCGACCGGGACGACCGCCGAGTGCAGGAGTGTGTTCGCGACGCTGCCGAGCGTGAACCGCCCGAGGAGGCCGCCGCGCGCCGCACCGATGATGATGAGCCCGCCCTCGAGGATGCGGGAAGCTTCCAGGAGGCCCTCCGCGAACGACTCGTCGTATACGAGGTGCGTCTTGGCCGTGATGTCGGCGGGGACCGCGTCGAGCGCCTCGGCGAGCCAGCGTTCCGCCGTCTCACGGAGGAACCGCTCGTAGCCGGGATCGGCCGGGGTGATCGTCGGGCGTTCCTCGTTCGCGAGCACGAGGACGATGTCGAGCCGGGCGCCGGTGGTCCGAGCGATCCGGATGCCGAGCGCGAGCGCGTCGCGTCCCGCCGGCGTATCGGTGTAGCCAACGATGTATCTCATCTGGTGTTCGCTTTCGATCGGGTGCGCCCTTCGACAAGCTCAGGGACCGGGACCAGGATGCACGGCGGTGTGCGGGTGTTTCGTTGGTGCAGGGTATCGACGGGGGTGGGCGCTCGACAAGGGCGGGGAGCGGAGTGGGCCCCGCTCCCCGGATCGCTACGCCTGGTGGCGGGCGATGATCGCCTCCGCGGTGTCGGCTCCCTTGCGGATCGCGCCGTCCACGTGCTGGTAGCCCTCGGCGGCGAGGTCGCTCGTCGACCAGAAGATCGGACCGACCGGCGTCGACTGCATGGCGCCGTAGCGCGAGAGGCCACCGAGGTCGAAGCTCGCCGCGTACGCGCCGCGCGTCCACTCTTCGCTGCCCCAGTCGCTCTCGTAGTAGACAACCGGCGAGAGGGCCTGCTCGCCGTAGTAGTGGGACAGCGAGGTGAGGATCCGCTCGCGACGCTCCTCGGCGCTCAGCTTGAAGACCTCGTCGGCGCGCTCGTCCGAGACGAACCCGACGAGCGTGCCGCGCGGGTCCTCGTGGTTCGTGTTGTCGTAGGCCTCGTGGACGAGCTCGTACGGGCTGAACGCGGTGGCCGAGAGGCCGTCCTCGCGCCAGAACGGCGTCTCGTACACGGCGTGGACCTTGATGACGAGCCCGAGCGACATGTGCTGGTGCATCTGGTGGCTGAGGCGCGGCAGCGGCGGCTGGAAGTCGATGCGGGAGTAGAGGTTCGGCGGGACGGCGACGATCGCGTACCGCGCGTTGACCGTGACGCTGTCCGCCTCGGCCGAGACGCCGGCGTCGGACCACTCGAGGCGACGCACGGGCGAGGACAGGTGGACGTCGTCGCCGAGGGCCTCGGCGAGCTTGATCGGAACCTGCTGCAGGCCGCCGACGACGCGCTTGTCGAGGATGAAGTCGGCCTCGACGAGGTGGGTGAAGCTGCCGGCGGACGCCGCCATGAGGAGCGCCTGCAGGAGCGAGAAGGAGTGGGAGGGCTTCGTGAGCATCGCGGCGGCGATGAAGAGGGCGATGTTGTCGCGCGCCTCGACGTCGTCCGTCTGCTCGGCGAGCCAGGCGCTCCACGAGATGCGGTCGTACTCCTTCGCCCGGGCGTGCGCCCACGGCTCGGTGACGCCGACCTCCTCCACGAGCTCGTCGAGCAGGGTGATGAGTCGCTCCATCTCGGCTGCGGTCGACTCGGCGACGGGGAAGATGTCGCCAGTGAAGCGGGTGCGCACGCCCTCGGCATTGACGTAGACGCTGTCGCCCTCGCGGTAGCGGGAGTAGGTGTCGAGCCCGAGCTCCTCGAGCGTGGCGAGCAGGGCGGTCTGGTCGGGGGAGACCCACTGGCCGCCCAGCTCGAGCATGGCTCCGTCGATGTGGTTCGTCCAGAGGCGACCACCGACGCGGTCGCGCGCCTCGAGGACGGCGACGGACAGGCCCGCCGCGCGGAGCTTGGTGGCGGCCGTGAGCCCGGAGGCCCCGGCGCCGATGATGACGACGTCGCGTTCGATAGCGCTCATGAGGTGTCTTCCTGTTCGTGGCCCTTCGACAAGCTCAGGGACCGGGGTGGTGCTCGGGGGCCGGGGTGGTGCTGTGGGTGCCGGGTGGTGCTCGGGGGCCGGGTGGGGCTGTGGGTGCCGGGTGGTGCTCTGGACTGGGATGGTACTCGGGTGTCGGCTGGTGCTCGGGACCGGCGCCGATAGTCGAGTATGGCGGATCCGGCGGTCGGATGGAACCGAGGATGGCGAGGTCGCCGGTCGTATCGGCGATCGGCGACGGTTTCCGTTGTGCCGACCGAGGCGGGTCAGCCGATGGGCGTCATGGTGTACTTCGTGTACAGGTACTCGTGGATGCCCTCGAGTCCGCCTTCGCGTCCGATGCCCGACTGCTTGACACCACCGAACGGTGCTGCGGCGTTCGAGATGACGCCGACGTTGAGGCCCATCATGCCGGTCTGCAGACGGCCGATCATGCGCTGTCCGCGGGCGAGGTCGGTGGTGAACACGTAGGAGACGAGCCCGTACTCGGTGTCGTTCGCGAGCCGCACGGCCTCGTCCTCGTCGTCGAACGGCACGATCGCGAGGACCGGGCCGAAGATCTCCTCGCGGAGGATGTCGGACCCCGGCACGACCCCGGTGACGACCGTCGGCTGGAAGAAGGTGCCTGGTCCGTCGACGGCCTCGCCGCCGGTGAGGACCTCGGCGCCGCGCTCGACGGCGTCGCCCACGAGCGTCTTCGCCTTCGTGACCGCGCGGTCGTCGATGAGCGGGCCGATCGTCACGCCGTCCTCGGTGCCACGACCGATGCGGAACGCGTTGACCTTGTCGGTGACGCGCTTCGCGAACTCGTCCGCGACGTCGCGGTGGACGATGAAGCGGTTCGCCGCCGTGCACGCCTGTCCGATGTTGCGGAACTTGGCGGCCATCGCGCCCTCCACGGCCTTGTCGAGGTCGGCGTCCTCGAACACGACGAACGGGGCGTTGCCGCCGAGCTCCATCGAGGTGCGGAGGACGTTCTTCGCGGACTGCTCGATGAGCTTCTGACCGACGGCGGTCGAACCCGTGAAGCTCAGTTTGCGGAGCCGCGGGTCGGCGATGATCGGGCCGGAGACCGCGGAGGAGCTGGAGGTGGTGATGACGTTCACGACGCCGGCGGGGAGCCCGGCGTCCTCGAGCAGCTTCACGAAGTACAGGGTCGTGAGCGGCGTGAGCTCGGCGGGCTTGACGACGACCGTGCAGCCGGCGGCGAGCGCCGGGGCGATCTTGCGGGTCGCCATCGCGAGGGGGAAGTTCCACGGGGTGATGAGGAAGCACGGACCGACGGGGTGCTGCGAGACGGTCATCATGCCGGTGCCCTCGGGGTTCGACCCGTAGCGTCCGGAGATGCGGACGGCCTCCTCGGAGAACCAGCGGAGGAACTCACCGCCGTAGGTGACCTCGCCGTTCGCCTCGGCGAGGGGCTTGCCCATCTCGAGCGTCATGAGGAGGGCGAACTCCTCGCGGCGCTCCTGGAGGAGGTCGAAGGCCTTCCGGAGGATGTTGGAGCGGGTGCGGGGAGCGGTCGCCGCCCACTCGTCCTGTGCTGCGACCGCGGCGTCGAGGGCCGCCGTGCCGTCGGCGATCGAGGCGTCCGCGATCGTCTTGATGACGTCGCCGGTGGACGGGTCGCTCACGTCGAGCGTCGCGCCCTCCGTCGCGTCGCGCCAGACGCCTCCGATGAACAGGCCGTTCGGGACCTTGGCGAGCAGATCGGTTTCACGTGCGTCGGTCATGGGTGGAGCTCCTTGGTGGTGTCGGTGCCGTCGGTCACAGTGTTTCAGCGTGCATGCCCCTCGACAAGCTCGGGGACGATCACATCGGTCCCTGAGCTTGTCGAAGGGCGGGGGCCGCCTCGGTCCCCGCCCTTCGACAGGCGGTTCCTGAGCTTGTCGAAGGGCGGCCCTTCGACAAGCTCAGGAAGCGGCGGGCGGGGCGTCAGTTCGCGGCGAGCGCCTCGAGGACGACGTCGAGTCCTTCGTCGAGTAGCTCGAGGGGGATGGTCAGCGGTGGGAGGAAGCGGACCACGTTGCCGTAGGTGCCGCAGGTGAGGACGATGACCCCGGCCTGGTGGGCGGCCTTCGCGACGCGTGCTGTGAGGGCGGCGTCGGGCTCGCCGGTGGCTGGGTCGACGAACTCGACCGCCATCATGGCGCCGCGCCCGCGGATGTCGCCGATGCGGGGGTCGGAGGCCTGCGCCGCGGTGAAGTGGTCGACGACGCGGGTCTCGATCGCCCGGGCCGAGGCTGCGAGGTCCTCCTCCTCGTACGCTTCGATCGCCGCAAGGGCGGCGACACAGGCGAGTGGGTTGCCGCCGTAGGTGCCGCCGAGGCCGCCGGCGTGCGGGGCGTCCATGATCTCCGCGCGTCCGGTGACGGCGGAGAGTGGCAGGCCGCCGGCGATGCCCTTGGCGGTGATGATGAGGTCGGGCACGATGTCGAAGTGCTCGGATGCGAACATCGCACCCGTGCGGGCGAAGCCGGTCTGCACCTCGTCGGCGATGAAGACGACGTCGTTCGCGCGGGCCCAGTCGAGCAGGGCCGGCAGGAAGCCGTCCGCCGGGACGATGAAGCCGCCCTCGCCCTGGATGGGTTCGATGATGATCGCCGCGAGGTTGTCGGCGCCGATCTGCTTCTCGATCTGGGTGATCGCGCGCTGCGCCGCCTCGGCGCCGGTGAGCCCGCCGTCGCGGAAGGGGTAGGACAGCGGTGCGCGATACACCTCGGAGGCGAAGGGGCCGAAGCCGCTCTTGTACGGCATGGACTTGGCGGTGAGGGCCATGGTCAGATTCGTGCGGCCGTGGTACGCGTGGTCGAAGGCGACGACCGCCTGCTTCTTCGTGTGGCTGCGGGCGATCTTCACCGCGTTCTCGACCGCTTCGGCGCCCGAGTTGAACAGCGCCGTGCGCTTGGTGTGGTCGCCGGGGGTGAGGCGGTTGAGCGCCTCGGCGACCTCGACGTAGGAGTCGTAGGGGGTGATGGTGAAGCAGGTGTGGGTGAACTCCTGCAGCTGTCGGGTGACGGCCTCCACGACGCGCGGGTTGCTGTTGCCCACGCCGGTCACGGCGATGCCGGACCCGAGGTCGATCAGGGAGTTGCCGTCGACGTCGACGAGGACGCCACCACCCGCGCCGGCCGCGAAGACCGGCATCGTCGTGCCGACGCCGGACGCGACCGCAGCGTGCTTCCGGGCCATGAGTTCCTCGGAGATCGGTCCGGGGATGGCGGTGACGAGGCGACGTTCCTGTGGGAGCGAGGGTCCGCCGAGGATGGAGGGCGCGGGGGCTGCGGTGCTGCTCGTCATCGGTACTCCTTCGGCTGCCGCGTCCGGCGGGGGCGCCGAGGTCGTCCGCGAGCAGTGCACCCAGGCTAGGCAGCGGTTCGCGTCGAGGCAGTCGACAGTCTGTCCATTCGAAGTGCATTGGTTGGACGATCCGGCATCCGTGCGTAGACTCACGCCATGGCACCGACGCTGCAGGACCTCCTCGACCACCGTGCGCTCGGCCTGAAGCTCGTGGTGGCCGGGACCGAGGGCGCGCTCGACCGGCAGGTCGCCTGGGTCTCCGGATCCGACCTCCCGGACCCCACGCCGTTCCTCCTCGCCGACCAGGTGCTGCTCACGACGGGCACGCAGTTCGGGACCGCGGTGTCGACGACGCAGGTCGAGGCGTACGTCGCCCGCCTCGCCGACGCCGGTGTCGCCGGACTGGGGTTCGGCACCGAGGTGATCACGGCCGGGACGCCGCCGGAACTCGCCGAGGCCTGCGCGGCGCACGGGATGCCGCTCATCGAGGTCCCGTACCGCACGCCGTTCATCGCCGTCATCCGGTACGCGGCCGACCTCCTCACCGAGGCGGCGCGGGCGAGGGACGCCTGGGCCCTGGGAGCCCAGCGCGCCATCGCGTTCGCCGCACTCCGACCCGACGCGACGGCCGCCGTCGTCACCGAACTCGCGCGGTCCCTCGGTGCCTGGGTCGTGCTCTTCGACGCGCATGCGACACCGGTGGCGATCGCGGGCGACGGGCCCACCGCCGGTCCCGAGACCGAGCGCCTCCTGGAGCGGGTGGCCGGCGAGGCCACCATGCTCCTGAGCCGCGGACAGCGGTCGGGGGCGACGCTCGCGAGCCGCACCCGCACGGTCTCGCTGCAGACCCTCGGTCGGCGCGGGGACCTCCGGGGCGTGCTCGCCATCGCCGGGACCGACGGCCCATTGGACGCCGCGGCCCAGAGCGTCGTGACCTCCGTCGTCGCCATCGCCGGGCTCACCCTCGAGCAGGGCGGCGCGCTCGGACGGGCGGGGCGCTCGCTGCGCACCGGTGTCTGGCAGCTGCTCCGCGCCGGACAGACCACTGCGGCGCGCGAGGTCGCCGATCAGCTCGGTACGCCGTTGCCGACCGGAGCGGTTCGTGTCGGCGTCTGCTCCGGGCCGACCGAAGGGCGCGAGGCGCTCCTCACCGAGCTGGAACGGGCCGAGACGCTCAGCCCGGGCTCGCTCTTCGTCGCCGAGCAGGACGGACGGCCTGTCCTGCTCCTCGCAGCGGCCGAGGGGGACACCGAGACGGACGTCGACCGGGCGGTCGAGGCGGTGATCGCGGCGGCCCCCGCTCGGCGGCTCGGCCTCTCCCGATCCCTCGCGCTCGCTGATCTGACGACCGGGATCGAGCAGGCGGTCTCCGCACACGAGCACGCCGTCTCCGCCGGCGAGGCCGTCGTACAGTTCGGGGCGCTCGCCGCGGCGGGGATGGCCGGGTTGCTCGACCCCTTGCGTGCCGCCGCCGTGGCCGAGGAACTGCTCGAGCCCGTGCTCCGCGTCGACCGCGAGGAGGGCTCCGACCTCGTGCCGAGCCTGCGCGGCTGGCTCGAGGCGAATGGTCAGTGGGAGCCCGCAGCACGGCGACTCGGGATCCATCGACACACGCTCCGCAACCGCATCACCCGGGTGGAGCAGGTGCTCGGGCGACCGCTCGACACCTTCGCCGCTCGGGCCGAACTCTGGCTCGCACTGGTCAGCCTGTCGGACGGCGATGCGTTGCGTTCGCGCGCGGCCGTTCTGTAGCCTCGACCGCACGGCGCGCGTGTGCTCCGTGGAACCACGAAGGGGGCAGCGCGCATGAGGATCCGAACGGTGGTCGCCCGGGTGCCGGTCACGATCGCCCTGGTGCTGGTCATCCTCGTCGTGGGGGTCGTCGGGCGTGGCCTCTGGGAGTCGACGACGGCGCAACCATGGTGGGACGCGGTCGCCTACGGCTTGCCCGCCTTCGAGGCGGGACGCTGGTGGACTCCTGTCACCGGGACGTTCCTCGTCGTGGAGCCGTGGGCCTACGTGTTCGCGGTGATCGGGTTCGCCTGGGTCGGCCTGCTGGAGTGGTGGCGAGGATCGAGGGTGGCGCTCATCACCTTCGCCGCCGGTCAGCTCGTCGCCGTCCTCGCCACCGCCGGATTCCTCTGGGCCGCCAGTCAGCTGCTCTGGCCGTGGGCGACGAGCCTCGCCGGGATGCTCGACGTCGGTCCCTCCGGCGGGACGATGGCGTGCTTCGCCGCCTGTGTGTCGCTCTTCGCCTCGCCCTGGCGGCAGCGGGGCTGGATCATCGTCGCGTCCTACGCCGCGATCGGGGTCCTCTTCATCGGCTCGCTCGCGGACCTCGAGCACGCCTTCGCGGTGCTCTTCGTCCTCGCGGTGAACCGTTCCTTCCGCATCCAGCGGGCCAGCGTCCGCGAGCGCCGACTACTCGCGTTCACGACGAGCGTGGCACTCGGCGTCGTCCAGATCGTCGCCCTGCTCGTGCCGACCAACGGCCCGTTCGGTCCGACCGCTCCGGCGGAGGGCCCGTGGCTCGACGTCGCGATCGACACGGTCGTGATCATCATCGTCGCCAACGGCCTGCGGCTCGGTCGCCGCTGGGCATGGGTGCTGAGCGTCGTCTGGGCGATCCTCAACGTCCTGGTCGCAGTCCTGTACCTGGCGCTGTCGCCACTGGACCCCGCCGAGCTCCCGATCGACTGGGGCGACACCGACGTGTTCCTGGCGACGTCGGTGCTCTGGCTCGCCTTCCTCGTCTACCTCCTCGCGACCCGCAGCGCGTTCTCGTCCCACCGACGCCGACAGCTCGGCGTCGGGCGGAAGCAGCAGCAGGACCTGCCCTCTGCGGACGACGCCCGCGCGCTCATCCGGACCGACGGCGGTGGCTCACTCTCGTGGATGGCCACATGGGACGGCATGGAGTACTTCCGCACCTCGGTGGGCCTCGTGCCCTACCAGAAGCACGCCGGCGTCGCGATCGTGCTCGCCGACCCGCTCGGCCCGCCGGAGCACCTGCAGGCCAGCGTCGAGGAGTTCGTCCAGGCGGCCGAGCGTGACTCCCTCATCCCGTGCTTCTTCAGTTCCAGCCAGGCGACGAAGGACGCGATGCCCGAGGGATGGCGCGACCTCATCATCGCCGACGACACGATCGTCGACCTCCCGGGCCTCGCGTTCACCGGCAAGGCCTGGTCGAACATCCGCACGGCGCTCAACAAGGCCGAGCGCGAGGGGATGGTCTTCCGGATGAGCACCTACGCCGCCGAGACCTGGGGCGTCCGACAGCAGATCCGCGCCATCTCCGAAGGCTGGGTCGGCGACAAGGGTCTGCCCGAGATGCGGTTCACCCTCGGGACCCTGCAGGAGGCCGACGACCCGGAGGTCCGTCTGGCACTCGCGATCTCACCCGACGGCGACGTCGACGGATTCCTCAGCTGGCTCCCGGTATTCGGCCCCGACAGCGAGCACCGCGGGTGGACGCTCGACCTCATGCGGCGACGCGAGGAGGGCTTCGGATCGGTCATGGAGTTCCTCATCGCCTCCTCGGCCAAAGTCTTCGCCGAGGAGGGCGCTCAGATCCTCTCGCTCTCGGGTGCGCCGCTCGCGCATCGGGTGGAGGACGACGAAGGGCGCATCGCGCACCTGCTGGGGCAGCTCAGCGGCATCCTGGAGCCCGTGTACGGCTTCTCGTCCCTCCACCGGTTCAAGCAGAAGTTCAACCCGCGATCGGAGCCGATCTACCTCCTGTACCGCGACGAGGGCGACCTCACCCGGATCGCCGCGGCGCTCACCCGTGCATTCCTGCCGGACGCGACGCTCCGGCAGTTCGCCGGCGCCGGCATCGACATGCTCAAGCGCGACTGAGCGGAGGCCGACCCTCAGGCGGTGTCGCCGCCCGGGAGACCGGCGGCACCGAGGTGCGTCGCCCCGCGGGACCGCGCGCGCTGCTCGGCGAGGGCGGCGGCGAACTCCGCCTCCCAGTCGGGAGCGACCTCGATGCCGAGGCGCCCCGCCTCCTCGATGGTCAGCTCCTTCGGGAAGCCGTTCGTGTCGGACAGCCGGAACACGTCGTGTCCCGTCATGACCCGCCCGGCGTACCCCTGGACCATCTGGAGGCCTGCGCCCAGCGTGCGTCGGAACGACTGCTCCTCCTTGACGAGGACGGCGACGACCTCGTCACGGGCGGCGGCCACCTCCGGGTAGTCGTCGGCGTACAAGCCGGCGATGACGGGCACGATCTCGCCGAAGAAGTTCTCGTGGAGGTCGAGCGAGAGCGCGAGCCGGATCGCCCGTCGGAGCAGCCGCCGCATGACGTAGCCCTGCTCCTTGTTCGACGGACGCACCCCGTCCACGGCCAGGAACGTCGCCCCGCGCAGGTGGTCGGCGATGATGCGCATGGCGGCGGTCTCGTCCTCGTAGCGTTTCCCGGTGAGCTCCTGGAGTCGCTCGACGATGGGCCACAGGAGCGAGATGCGGAAGACGTCGTCGGAGTCGATCGACGCGGCGGCGATGCGTTCGAGGCCGCCGCCGAAGTCCACGTTGCGTCTGGCGAGTTCCTCGAACGAGCCGTCCTCGCGTCGGCGGTACTGCATGAACACCTGGTTGCCGATCTCCATGAACCGTCCGCCGTCGCTCGCGGGATGCGCGAGGCCGTAGGACGGATCCTGGTACTCGGGGCCGAAGTCGTAGAACACCTCGCTGTCGGGGCCGCACGGGTCGCCGATCGGTGTGCCCTCGAGTGACCCGCCGCGGGACCACCAGTTCTCGCCGCCGTCGTAGAAGAAGATCCGCTCTCCGGGCCGCACCCCGCGGGCGTCACCATCGGCCTGTGAGCCGATCTCCGCGATCCCGTTGGAGACCCCGCGTTCGGCGAACACGGACGCCCAGATCGACGCGGCCTCGTCGTCGCGCGGGATGCCGTTCGCGGGATCGCCGATGAAGCAGGTGACGGAGATCCGCTCCGGATCCAGCCCGACGATGTCGACCAGGAAGGTGAAGAACTGCCGGATCTGCGTCTCCTTGAAGTAGTCGCCGAGCGACCAGTTGCCGAGCATCTCGAAGAAGGTGGTGTGCCGGTTGTCGCCGACCTCCTCGATGTCCTGGGCCCGGACGCACGGCTGGCTGTCGGTCAGCCGCCGTCCGTCGGGGTGATCCTCACCGAGGAGGTACGGCAGGAGCGCCTGCATCCCGCTGCCGTTGAACAGGGTGCTCGTGTCGCCGCGCGGGACGAGCGGTGCCCGCGTGATCAGCGCGTGGCCGTTCCGCTCGAGGAAGTCGAGGTAGGCGTTCCGGATCTCGTGGGCGTCCATGCCGACACGATTCCAGCTTTCCGGCCCGAGGGGAAGCCGGTGGGCGCGGCGACCCGACTCAGTCCGCGTCGTGGAGTGATCGCAGGGCGGTCACGACGTCGTCGTGCCAGCGGCGGGCCGCGGGGAGCACGCCGCCGAAGATGGGGGTGTCGTGCGTCGCGCCCAGGTACATCGTCCCGCTCGCGTCGACGCCGTCGGCCCGGAGCGCGGCGAGGTAGGCCGCGCCGTCACCGCGGAGCGGGTCGTACTCGGCCGTGAGGATCACGGCGCGGGGGAGGTCCGCGTGCGATCGGGCGAGGAGGGGCGATGCGTGCGGCTCCTTCGCCTGACGTCGATCGAGGAGGTAGGTCTTCGCGACGGAACGCAGCTCCTTGATCGCGAAGATCCTCGGGATGCCCATCTCCCGCACGGGACGGAGGTCGATGTGGCCTCCGGTGAGGTCCGTGACCGGCACCTCGAGCAGCTGGAGTCGGATGGGCAGCCGGCCGCGTTCACGGTTCACGAGCGTGAGCGCCGCCGCGATGCTGCCGCCGGCGGACACCCCGGCGACGGCGATCCGCCCCGAGTCGATCCCGAGCGTCGCGGCCTCGGCGAACAGCCACACGAGCGCCGCATGGGCCTGCTCCAGCTGCGTCGGGTACCGGTGCTCGGGAGCGAGCGCGTAGTCGACGGCGGCGATGACCACACCGGCGTCGGCCGCCCGACGACGGAACCCCGCGTCGGTCGTCGGGTAGTCGATCCCGCCGATGCGGAACGCCCCTCCGAAGAAGGAAAGGACCGCGGGCACGGCCTGGTCGCCGTCGGCCGTCGGCGGGTGGTAGAGCCGGATCCGGACGTCGGGGAAGCCGGCGACCGGGATCGTGTGCTCCTCGATGCGTAGCTCCGGGCCCGGGACGCCGACGGTCGCGAGCTCCTTCTTGTCCCAGTTCCGCGCCGCCTTGCGGTGCTGTGCGCGCGTCTTCTTGCGGCGGGGTGCGGCGGTGGTTGCCTTCGCCGTCGGGCTCGAGGGCTTCGCCTTCGGTCCGGCGGCCTTCGGGGAGGTCGCCGTCGGGTCTGCCGCGGGAGCTGGCTTCGGGCGCGCGACGGTGGTCGTCTTCGGTCGCAGGAAGAAGGCCTTCGCCTGCTCGAGTGCGGTCGAGATGAGGTAGGCGCGGTGCGTCCGCGCTCGTTCGACGAAGATCGGGTCGAGGGGCAAACGACTCACCTGCTCTGCTGCTCGGATGGGCGGATTCCAGCAGTCTAGGCGGCTCGGCGGACGACGGTCGTGGCTTGCCTGATCGATCCTTCCGCGGGGCTTCACCTCCTGTTCACCGGGAGGCCCGGCCCTGTTCGGGCGCCGCTCGTAGCGTGATCACACGTACGGCACACAGCAGTGCCCGCGTCGGTCACTCGCGGTTCCGATCCACCGGAGCCACGCGCGGAGCGGGCGGGTGCATCGGTCCTTCTGAAAGGTACGTCCCAGCACATGAAGCTCTCCCTCACCCGCGTCGCTGCGCTCGGCGCCGCAGCCCTCCTCTCGATCGGCCTGGCCGCCTGCTCGAGCGCCACCGCCAGCGACACCGGTTCCGCCGCGGCCGGCACCTTCGCGGTCGACGACCAGACCCTCGTCTTCGGCGTCGTCCCCGACTCGGTCGACACGCAGACCAACTACCAGCCGCTCATGGACTACATCGCCCAGGAGACCGGCAAGAAGGTCGAGTACCACGAGTCGACCGACTACGCGGCCCTCATCGAGGCGGCCGTGGCCGGGAAGATCGACGTCGCCTCCTTCTCCGGCTTCACCTACGTGACCGCGCTCAACAACGGGGCCAAGATCACGCCGATCTCGTCGATCATCACCGACAAGGGGCAGGAGCCGGGCTACTACTCCGAGGCGATCGTCCCGAAGGACTCGTCGATCACGAAGATCGAGGAGTTCAAGGGCAAGAAGGTCTGCTTCGTCGACCCGTCCTCGACGTCCGGGTACCTCTTCCCGAGCTACAACCTGCTCGAGGCCGGCATCGACCCTGAGAAGGACATCACCCCGGTCTTCGCCGGCAAGCACGACGTCTCGGTGACGAAGACCGCCGAGGGCGTCGAGTGCGAGGCGGGCTTCGCCGAGGACTCCGAGGTCGAGAAGAACGACGGCGTGAAGGTCATCGACCGCACGATGGTCCCCGGTGCGCCGATCGTCGAGTCCGACTCGCTGCCCGCCGACGTGAAGGAGAAGCTCGAGAAGGCCCTGTCCGAGGTCACGATCGACCAGATCATCGACTCCGGCGTGAAGAGCGCCGACAGCGACGCCTTCCGCGCGACCTTCTACGGCACCTCGCCGGTCGACGACGCGTACTACGACACCATCCGCGACATCTGCAAGAAGACCAACGCCAAGCAGTGCCAGGCCTGAGCGCCAGTCCCGCCCTTCGACAAGCGGTTCCTGAGCTTGTCGAAGGGCAGTGACCGGTGCTCCGGTATCCGCTCACCGAGCCTGTCGAGGCGCGACATCCGCACCACCACCAACCTCACGAGAGGCAGCAGCCATGAGCGTCACCGAGCAGCAGGCGCGTCACACCGCACCCGACGGAGCGGAACCGCTCGTGCGTCTCCGCGGGGTCACGAAGCGCTTCGACCGGACGGTCGCCCTGCAGCGCGTCGACCTCGACATCCGTCGTGGTGAGATCGTCGTCCTGCTCGGTCTGTCGGGCTCCGGCAAGTCGACGCTCCTCCGTCACCTGGACGGTCTCGAGCGGCCCACCGCCGGGTCCGTCTCGGTCCTCGGCGACGAGGTGCCGGCCCTCGGGCAGCGCGCCCTGCGCCGGCTCCGCGCCCGCGTCGGGTTCGTCTTCCAGCAGTTCGAGCTGGTCCCGTCACTCACCGTCCTCGAGAACGTCCTCACCGGCTCGCTGGCGGGCGTCCGCGGACCGCGTCTCGGCATCCTCGGCTACGGCCGCACCCTGAAGTTGAAGGCGCTCGGCCACCTCGACCGCGTCGGGCTCCTCGAGCGCGCCTACCAGCGCGCCGACACCCTCTCCGGCGGTCAGCAGCAGCGCGTCGCCATCGCCAGAGCGCTCATGCAGGACCCCGAGATCCTGCTCGCCGACGAACCCGTCGCCTCCCTCGACCCGGAGTCGAGCGAGCAGGTGATGGCCCTCATCCGCGAGATCGCGATCGACCGCGGGCTCACCGTCGTGTGCAGCCTGCACCAGGTCGACCTCGCGCTCTCCTGGGGCGACCGCATCGTCGGCCTCCGCCACGGCGAGGTGGTCCTCGACACCACGACCGACGGCCTGTCGAAGACCGAGGTGATGGAGATCTACGGCCGGGTCGCGACGAGCACCCGTGAGCTGCAGGCGATCGCGGTGGAGTTGGAGACCGACGAGCTGCTCGGCGACCCCGACGACGACCTCCGCGGCCTGCTCGGGGTCGAGGAGCGCGCGGGCGAGGACGAACTGCCCGACGACCCGGAGTGGGAGTTCGACGTCGACGGCCGCGAGCCCGACGAGCTCCGTCGACCTGGCAGGACCCGCTGATGGTCGTCACCGCGCCCGCGAAGACGGCACCGCCCGCCGGCCGCCCGCCAGGACTCTCCGGACCCGTTCCGGTCGGTCGGCTCCGACCGCAGACGATCGCCGCCGTGCTCACGCTCGTCGCGCTGCTCGCGTTCTCGGTCTACTCGCTCCTCGAGGTCGGGATCTCGATCCCGAACATGGTGGCGAGCTGGGGCAACGCGGTCAACTTCTTCAACCGGGTGGGCACGATCACGTTCCCGCCGCCCGGGGAACTGCTGTCGCTCACCGCCCTGACCCTGGGGATCGTGATCTCCGGCACCGTCCTCGCTGCGGTGCTCTCGATCCCGGTCGCGTACCTCGCAGCCGCCAACACGACCCCGGGACCGGCCTGGCGCGCGGTCGGTCGGTTCGTCGGCGTGCTCAGCCGTGCCGTGCCGGACGTCGTCATCGCGATGATCCTCGTGCTCATGTTCTCGCTCGGCTCGCTGCCCGGCATCATCGCGATCGGGCTGCACTCCGTCGGCATGATCTCGAAGCTCTTCGCGGACGCGATCGAGCAGGTCGACGAGGGGCCGCGACTCGCGATCCGGGCGGCCGGCGGCTCGAAGCTGCAGGAGTTCACCTCGGGTGTCCTGCCGCAGGTCCTGCCGTCCTGGGTGGCCACGGTCCTCCACCGCGGCGACATCAACCTGCGCGGTTCGGTCCTGCTCGGCTACGTCGGCGTCCTCGGCCTCGGCCGTGAACTGTCGCTCGCGTTCAAATCGCTCGACTACTCGCTCGGCATCGGACTCGCGATCGTCATCTTCGCGCTGTGCGTCGTCATGGAGATCGTGTCGAGCACCGTGCGGACCGTGATGCTCGGGGTGCAGCCGACCGGACGCGGACTCGGAGACCGCGTCGTGCGTCGGGTGGCCGCGGGCCGGGAGGCACGTCGCGTGGCGAGCGGGAGCAGCCTGACGGTCGCCACTCCGAGTGCCGAGTCCCGGATCGCCGCTGCAGCGAAGCGTCCGTGGACGCCGGCCCGCGTCCGCGACACCGTCGGTGCCTGGCTCGCCGTGGCGGTCGTCGTCTGGGGCGTCGTCGTGTCCGACATCCAGTGGGGGGACCTCGTGACGTTCTGGGCCAAGGCCCCCGACGTCCTCGTCCGACTCTGGCCGCCGTCGTTCGGCATGCGCACGACGGAGCAGATGGTCGAGGCGATGTTCGAGACCGTCGCGATCGCCTTCGCGGCGACCCTCATCGCCCTCGTCTGCTCGATCGTCATCGGGTCGCTCGCCGCGCGGAACGTCGCCCCGAGCCGCGGTGTCCGCACCGGCGCCCGGTTCGCGCTCGTCGGAATCCGCGGCATCCCGGAGCTCATCCTCGCGATCCTCCTCATCGTCGTCACCGGACTCGGTGCCCAGGCGGGGACGCTCGCGCTCGGCATCTGCGGGATCGGCCTCCTCGGCAAGCTCATCGCGGACTCCTTCGAGGAGGTCGCGCCCGGACCGGAACGCGCCTTGACCGCCGTCGGTGCGACGCGCCCGCAGGTCTACGCCGCCGCGACGCTCCCGCAGGGCGCCCGTGCACTGGTCGGGCACACCTTCTACACGCTCGACACGAACATCCGCGCCGCGACCATGCTGGGCATCGTCGGCGGAGGCGGCATCGGCTACTACCTGATCCAGGCGGACCAGGGCGGGAACTACGACCAGGTCACGGCCATCGTGCTGATGATCCTCGCGGTCGTCCTCGTCGTCGAGGGCATCGCCATGTGGATGCGGAGGGTGTTCTCGTGAACGGACGACGGATGAGCGGCGGGGTGTCGGCGGCGCGGGTCGGCCTCGGTGTCGGCTCGCTCGGTGCCTCGGCCGATCGCGCGGACGTCGTGATCGTCGGAGCCGGCATCGTCGGGCTGTCGGCGGCGCTCGCCGCCGTGGACGCCGGTGCCGAGGTCGTGGTCGTCGAACGCTCGGCCGAAGCCCAGGGTGCGTCGGTCCGCAACTTCGGCCATCTGGCCGCGACGCCGCAGGCCGGGCTCGCAGCTCGCCTCGCCGCGCGTTCGGCCGAGATCTGGCAGCGACTCGAGCAGGACGCGGGATTGTGGGTCCGGCGCTCGGGCACGCACGTGGTCGCCCGGCACCTCGACGAGTTGCGCGTCCTCGAGGACTTCGCGGCGTCCCGTGCCCAGGCGGGAGCCGCGGCCGACGTCCGCCTGTACGACGCGGCCGAGTTCCTGCAGCAGGTGCCGGTCAGCGCCGCCGACGTGGTGGGCGGCGCCTGGCTGCCACGCGACCTCCAGGTGAACCCGCGTCAGGCCCTGGGCGCCGTCACGGCGTACCTGGAACGCCGCGGTGTCGAGTTCCGACGCCGGACGACCGTGACGGGACTGCGCTCCGGCTTCGTCGACACCAGCCGCGGCGTCATCGCCGCAGGCCTCACCGTGGTCGCGGTGAACCACGACATCGACACCCTCCTCCCCGAGCTGGCCGAGCGGGCGGTCGTCCGTCGATGCGCGCTCGACATGGTCCGGGTGCGCGCCGAGCTGCCGAAGCCGATGCCGGCGCCACTCCTGACCGGATGGTCACTCCTGCGCTACGCGGGATTCGCCGACTCGCCCGCCATCCCGGCCCTCCGGGAGCGACTGCAGCAGGATCACCCCGGGCTCGCCTCGCTCGACGTCAACCTCATGGCGACCCAGTTGCCGGACGGCTCGATCATCCTCGGCGACACCCACAGCCGCGGCGAGGCGGTCTCCCCGTTCCAGTCCGAGCACGCCTTCGACGAACTCCTGCGGGCAGGAAGCGCGCTGTTCGGGACGAGGCTCGACGTCCTCGAACGCTGGCAGGGCGTCTACGCCACCGCCCCGGAGGAGTTGCTCATCGACGAACCGACCCCGGGCGTCCGTGTGGTCGCCGCGACGACGGGCATCGGGATGACCACCGGACCCGCACTCGGCGAGCTGGCCGTCGCCGAGCACCTCGGCCCGACCTTCTCGCCGGCGCAGCCGACCAGCATCCGTGCCGCATCAGCCCACCTTCAGAAAGGCCTCTCGTGACCAGCATCGATCGACCCCAGCAGGACAGCACCGCGGCGCCCGACCTCAACGACGACGTGGAGACCGACCTCGACGACCTCGACGAGCTGGAGGACGGGTTCGACGACGCACACGAGGACGACCTCCTGCTCGAACTGGTGGTCCTCGACCTCGCCGGGACGACGGTCTCGGACGACGGCGTCGTCGAGGACGCCTTCCGCGTCGCCGCCGAGACGATCGGCATCGACACCGAGGACGCGCTCGACGCGGCCATCGAGCTCGTCCGCGACACGATGGGCCAGTCGAAGCTCGACGTGTTCCTCATGCTGACCGACGGCGACGAGGCTCGAGCCGCTTCCGGCAACGCCACCTTCGAAGAGGCCTACGAGCGCCTCGTCGGCGAGGGGCGCGTCGAGGCGATCCCCGGAGCCGAGGACACGGTGCGGCGGCTCCGCGAGCTCGGCGTGGGTGTCGTGTTCACCACCGGGTTCGCCCCCGCCACACGCGACGCGCTCCTCGCGAGCCTCGGGTGGTCCGAACTCGCCGACGACGCCCTGTCGCCCGCCGACGCCGGTCGAGGGCGTCCAGCGCCGGACCTGCCGCTGACGGCGCTCCTCCGGTTCGGTGCGAGCGCCGTCGACACCATGGTCGTCGTCGGCGACACGGCCAGCGACATGCTGTCCGGGGTGAACGCCGGCGCCGGGCTCGTCGTCGGGGTGCTCACCGGAGCGCACGACGAGGAGACGCTGCTCGAGGCGGGCGCCGACGAGATCATCACGAGCATCGCCGAGTTGCCCGCGCTCCTCGGTCTCGACTGAACGACCGACCGGGGGAACCATGCACACGACGCTCACCGCGCACGAGGGCAACGACGTCTTCATCAGACCGTCGCCGATCGCGATGGTCTGGCAGGGGCCGGGGCACCCGCACCAGGCGATGGCGGTGCCCGGGGTGACGCTCGGGCCGGGCGACGTCCTCGTCGAAGTGGAACTGGCGACCGTGTGCGGCTCCGACGTGCACACCGTCCTCGGGCACCGTGACGCCGCCACACCGCTCGTCCTCGGGCACGAACAGGTGGGACGCGTCGTTGCGGTCGGGGGACCCGTCACCGCGGTGGACGGCACGGTCCTCGTCGCGGGGATGCGGGTCGTGTGGTCGGTCGTCGTGAGCTGCGGCGTCTGCGACCGCTGCTCCGCCGGCCTGGAGCAGAAGTGCCGCCGGCTCGCGAAGTACGGTCACGACCGGGTGCACCGCGGGTGGGAGTTGAGCGGTGGGTTCGCGACCCACGTCGAACTCCTCGAGGGCACGGCCATCGTCATCGTGGGGGAGACGCCGCCCGCCGCCGTCTTCGCGCCGGCGTCCTGCGCGACGGCCACCGCGATCGCCGCACTGGATGCGGCCGGGCACGACCTGCCCGGCACGGCGGTGCTCGTGACCGGCGCCGGGATGCTCGGGCTGACGGTCGCGGCCATCGCGACCGACGCCGGCGCGCGCGTCGTCGTGAGCGATCCGGACCCAGCCCGCCGGCTGCTCGCCGGTCGCTTCGGCGCCATCGCGACGGTCGACCCCACGATCGGTGCCGCCGAGCACCTCGACGCCGCGCACCTGGCGGCGGGCGTGGAGGGCTTCCCGGTGGCCATCGAGATGTCCGGCGACGCCCGTGCCGTCGACGCCGCCATCGCGTCGCTGTCGATCGGCGGGACGGCGGTCCTCGTCGGCAGCGTGTCGCCCGGTGCGCCGCTCGGCATCGACGCCGAACGCATCGTCCGACGCCTCCTCACGGTGCGTGGCGCACACAACTACCGACCGCGGGATCTGGCACGCGCGGTCGACTTCCTGACCGGTGCGTGGCGTCGGTATCCGTTCGCCGAACTCGTGGGTCCGGAGTTCCCCTTGCAGGACGTCGACGAGGCGCTCGTCGCAGCTGCATCGGGCGCCTTCCCGCGCGTCGGTGTCCGGCCCTGAACGGACCACGGGGTGCGCTTCGACCTGGCGCAGATCGTCCGGTGAGCCTGGCTGGGTTCCGTCGACGGCTCGGCGACGGCTCCCTGGGGCGGCGTGACCCCTTCGAGCGCCCCCATTCCGGGGGTCACGACGGCCGATCCACCGCGGATTTCCGCCGATCTCGACTCGTGAATCCTGCCGCATGACCCACCTTGTGGGGTATCCTCGGGCCATGACGGTCACGACTCGCCACCCTGGTGTGGTCCGTGTCGGTGGTCGCCTCATGGTCGTGGATCCGTTCGCGGAACGAGGTGAGCTCACCGAGGATCAGCAGCGCGGCCACCAGCTGCGGCGGAGGATCACGCTCCTGCTCGGTGCCTTCCTCCTGCTCGCGGGCTTCGTCATCGGCGCGACGGTGGGCGTACTCGTCGAGTGGTCGATCGTCCACGACGAACGCTCGTCCGTGTCGCTCCCCGGCTTCGACCCGGATTGGGCGCCCGGACTCGACGTCGTCGGCGCCTTGCTCGGTGCGATCCTCGTCGCCGTCTTCCTGCTCGTGTCGGCCGAACGACGCAACCGTCGTCGTCGCCTGGACGGCGGGCACCAGCCGTCGCGGTGGATCGACCCGCTCAACGACCACCTCATCGGGCTGAGCGACGACCTCCCGTGGACCTCGCTCTGGACGCTCACGCGCATGTACGCCACCGCGGAGCGGCTGCAGCGTGAGCTGGTGGAACGCAGCGCAGCCCTCGGCGAGGTGGGCAGTGACGCTCAGTGCGATCTGGTCGAGGCGCGGCTCGCGGCAGACGATGCACGCGACGCACTCGAGAAGACGGCCACGCTCATGGGTGTCATCGTGCCGGAGGGGCCGCTGCCCGATGCGCAGGCCATCCTGGCCGACAGTGCTCGGCTTCGTGCCCGTCGGAAGACGAGCTGACCGGCACCTCGGTCAGCGACCGGTGCCGGTGAGGCGCTCGAGGAGTTCGCGGTAGCGAGCGGCCGTCTGCGTGACGATCTCGGCAGGCAGCGTCGGTGGTGTGGGTGTCGAGGCGTCGTCCTGGTCCCAGTTGTGGGCCAGCCAGTTGCGGACGATCTGCTTGTCGAAGCTCGCCATCCGTGCGGTGGGGTCGTCGCTCGTCAGGTAGACGTCGCGGTCCCAGTACCGGCTGGAGTCGGAGGTGAGCACTTCGTCGCCGAGCGTGATGACACCGGTCGAGGGGTTGCGGCCGAACTCGAACTTCGTGTCGGCGAGGATGACCCCGTGGCGCTCCGCCGTGAGTGATGCCGTCTCGTAGATGCCGAGTGACAGGTCCTTCAGTGCGACTGCGTCGTCCTCGCCGATGAGCTCGATCATGCGGGAGAACGAGATGTTCTCGTCGTGCTCGCCGAGCGGCGCCTTGTACGCGGGGGTGAACAGCGGCTCGGGCAGACGATCGCCGTCGCGCAGGCCGTCGGGCAGCGGGATGCCGCAGACGGTGCGGTTCGCGACGTACTCCTTCCAGCCGGAGCCGGTGAGGTAGCCGCGGACGACGCACTCGACGGGGAACATGTCGAGCTTCCGGACGAGCATCGCGCGACCGGCGAACTCCACCGGGATGCTGGACACCGCGACGCCCGCGGCGTCGAGCTCGTGATCGGGCACGAGGTGGTTCGGCACGTCGCGGAGCTGGTCGAACCACCAGAGGCTCAGGCTGGTGAGGAGATCGCCCTTGCCGGGGATGCCCGGCTCGAGCACGTGGTCGAACGCGCTCACCCGGTCGCTCGCGACGACGAGCAACAGGTCGTCGGGCCCGGCGGCCGGCTCGTACAGGTCGCGGACCTTGCCCGAGTAGACGTGGTTCCAGGCGTTGGTCTCCGAGGGTGCGCTCACTCGTTCATTATCGTGCATCGGCGGTGGCCGGGTCGGTCGCCGGGGCTTGCGACCTCGGGGCGGTACGCGTATATTCCACGTGGAATAGTTCGCGTGGAGTGATGGGAGGGTCATGGGCAAGATCAAGCCGCTCGGCCTGCTCGCCGTCGCCGCGCTCGGATACCTGGCCGAGCGCCCCATGCACCCCTACGAGATGTACCAACTCGCGCTCCATCGTCAGGAGGACCGGGTCGTCAAGGTGAGCCCCGGCTCGCTCTACCGCGCCGTCTACGGACTCGAGGCCGACGGCCTCGTGCTCGCCTCCGGGACCGACCGCGAGGGAGCCCGGCCCGAGCGCACCACCTTCGAGATCACCGACCTCGGCCGGCACCTGCTGGGGGAGCGGTTGCGCGAGCTGCTCAGCACCCCCACGAACGAGTACCCGGAGCTCGGGCTCGCGCTGTCCGAGGCGCACGAGCTGGGCGCCGAGGAGGTGCGGATGCTGCTCGAGACCCGTATCCTCCGGCAACAGGCCGAGCTCGCCGACCTCGATCGCCGCATGACGTGGGCGCGCGAGCGAGGGATCCCGCGCGTGTACTGGATCAACGTCCCCTACTCGGCCGCCATGCTGCGCGCCGAGATCTCCCACCTCGAATCGCTCCTCGCCGAGATCGCCGACGGTGCACTCGCCTGGCACGTGCCGGGGACCCGTGCGCCACTCCACGAGCAGGCGGCGACCCCGCCGGTGTCCACTCGGACGACACCCTCCACCTGATCCTTCGGGACCGACGACCCGTCCGGTCGCGTTCCCGCTCAGCCTCGCGTCCCGAACGCGAATCGTCCTCCATGCAGAAAGGGACCTCATGTCCACCACCCCGTCCACGCCGCCCCAGGGCGCCGCAGGCACGACGCCCGGGGCCGTGCGCCCCTGGCCTGCGCTCTGGTCGCTCGTCATCGGATTCTTCATGATCCTCATCGACACGACCATCGTGTCCGTGGCCAACCCCGCGATCATGCGCGGCCTCGACACCGGCATCAACAACGTCATCTGGGTGACGAGCGCCTACCTGCTCGCCTACGCCGTGCCGCTGCTCATCACCGGCCGCCTCGGCGACCGCTTCGGCCCGAAGAACCTCTACCTCATCGGCCTCGTCGTCTTCACGCTCGCCTCACTCTGGTGCGGCCTGTCGGGCTCCATCGAGATGCTCATCGTCGCCCGCGTCGTGCAGGGTCTCGGCGCCGCGCTCATGACCCCGCAGACGATGGCCGTCATCACCCGCATCTTCCCGCCGGACCGCCGCGGTGCGGCCATGGGCCTCTGGGGAGCGACCGCTGGTGTCGCGACACTCGTCGGCCCGATCCTCGGTGGGGTGCTCGTCGACGGCTTCGGGTGGGAGTGGATCTTCTTCATCAACGTGCCCGTCGGTGTCATCGGCTTCATCATGGTCTGGCGGAACGTCCCCGCGCTCGCCACGCATCCGCACAAGTTCGACGTGCTCGGGGTCGTCCTGAGCGGGCTCGGGATGTTCCTCCTCGTGTTCGGCATCCAGGAGGGCCAGAGCTACGACTGGGGCACGATCACCGGTCCGATCACCGTGTGGAGTCTCATCATCGCCGGTGTCGTCGTCCTCGGCCTGTTCGTCCTGTGGCAGGCCGTCATGAAGGGTGAGCCGCTGCTCCCGCTGGCGCTGTTCCGCGACCGCAACTTCTCGGTCGGCAACCTCGCGATCTCGACGATCGGGTTCACGATAACGAGCATGTCGCTGCCGCTCGTCTTCTTCTACCAGACCGTCCGCGGCTTGACCCCGACGCAGTCCGCGCTCATGCTCGTGCCGATGGCCGTGCTCTCCGCCGGGCTCGCGCCCGTGGTCGGGCGGGCGATCGACCGCGTGAACCCGAAGTGGTTCGCCCTCGCGGGGCTCCTCCTGCTGGCCCTCGCGCTCGGCTGGTACTCGATCCTGCTCACGCCCGAGCAGCCGATCCTCATGCTGCTCCTCCCGAGTGCCGTCCTCGGCCTCGCCAACGGCTTCATGTGGGGCCCGGTCTCCAACCTCACCACTCGGGGCCTCCCGCAGCACCAGGCCGGCGCCGGCTCAGGCGTGTTCAACACGACGCGTCAGATCGGAGCCGTCCTCGGCAGCGCGGCCATCGCCGCGCTCATCCAGGGACGCCTCGCGGCCGAGCTGCCCGCGGCACCTGGTGGTGCTGCCGGCGGCGTGAGCGAGGTGACGGGTGGTGAGCTGCCGGAGTTCCTGCACGCCGGGTTCACCACCGCCATGGCCCAGTCGTTGCTCCTTCCGGCCGGCCTCGCGCTCGTGGGCGCGGTCGTGGTCCTGTTCTTCCAGAAGCCGAAGGCGGCCGCCTGGTCGACCCCGGAGACCCAGCACGGACAGGCCGCCGCGGTCGCCGCAGCTGCCGCCACCGCCCGGGCCGAAGCCGAGTAGCGGCTCAACCGACACGGCGGCACGGGACGGTCACGGGCCGAGGAGGTCCGTGACCGTCCTGGTGTCGCCGTTCCAGAACCGGAGCCCGGTGACGAGCCCGGACGGGAGGTCGCCGAGCGACCGGAGCCCGTCGAGTGCCGCCGCGGTCTGTTCGCCGGCGACGCGTCGGGAGAGTGTGACGTGGGGTGTCCAGGCGTCAGGCCGGGTGTGCTCGAACGAACCGGTGACGCCGCCGGCCACACGTCCGTGCAGCTCCAGCAGCTCGTGCGTGGGGATCACCGTGAGCGCGAGGACGGCGCCCGAGCGACGCGGGAACAACAGCGGAGCCCCGAGCCGGACGGCGAACGGCGCGAAGGCCGGCCGCCCGGTGAGCTCGAGGTCCTCGCCGGCCGACAGCGTGACGTGCGGACGGTTGCTCGCACCGCGATGCGTGGCGAGACTACTGATACCGAGGTCGAGGAGCGCTTGCCAGCGGTCGCGGACGGCGGCCTCGAGGGCCTCGTCGAACGTCAGATCGACGCTGCGCACCGGTCAGCCGATCGGGAAGAAGCCGTGGACGGCGGCGGCGAAGGATCGCGGCTGCTCCACCCAGGGGTAGTGTCCGCACCCGTCGAGCACGATGGCCTGGCCGAGCGGGAACCGCTTCGCGAGGTCGACGACGGGCGCGAGTCCCGTCAGGCCGTCCTCAGAGCCTGCGACCACGAGGACGGGAGCCGTCACGGTGCGCAGGGCGTCGCGGATGTCCTCGACCTCGTCGATCGTGGGCGTGTGCACGAACGCGTCCTGCGCGGCCGGGTGCCAGGCGCCCAGACGCTCGTGTTCGCGGGCGGTGTCGTCCCACTCGCCCCAGGCGATGGGCGCCACCGCCGGGAACAAGCGGTTCCCCGACGCGGAGTCCGGCGCCGCGAGCAGCGCGGGCAGCGCCTCGAGGAAGCCGGGGTACCAGTCCTCCGCCGCGTGCCGGGCGATGATCTCCGCGCTGTCGTCGTCCGTGTCGACGAGCCAGGTGGCGGGTGGCGTGATGAGGCACAGGCGGTCGAGCCGGTGCGGGTAGCGTGCGGCGTAGCTCACGGCGACGCGGGTACCGGCGGAGTGCCCGAGGAGTTCGAGACGGTCGACGTCCAACCAGCGACGCACGGCCTCGACGTCCTCGGCGAGTTCCGGCCAGCTCGCCGCAGCGGTCGACGATCCGCTCTCGGACCGTCCGACCCCGCGCTGGTGCAGCACGATGAGGCGACGCCTGGTGCTCAGGCCGCCGAGATCACCGAGGTAGACCGGGTGACGCGCCGGACCGCCGGCGAGGACGACGAGCGGCGGCAGGGCGTCGTCGCCGATCACGTCCACGTGCAGTCTGGTGCCGTCGTGACTCTTGACGACTGCCGACGACCCGGTTCCCGCTGCTGCGCTCATCCGGGCCGCGATCAGGAGACGCGTGCGGCGATGTCGGTGCGGTACTGACCGCCCTCGAGTTCGATGCGCGACAGCGCCTCGTACGCACGTCCGCGTGCCTCCGGGAACGTGGATCCGAGGGCCACGACGTTGAGGACGCGGCCGCCGGTGGCGACCAGGCCACCGTCGACGTCGGCCGTCGCGGCGTGGACGAGGTGGACCCCCTCGACGGCGACGGCGGCGTCGAGGCCGGTGATGCTCCGGCCGGTGACGGGCGTCTCGGGGTAGTTCTGGCTCGCGAGCACCACGGTCACCGCGCTCGCATCGGCGAACGCGGGTCGCGGCTGCTCGCCGAGCGTTCCGGTGGCCGAGCCGAGCAGGAGCGCCGACAGCGGGGTGACGAGCCGGGGGAGGACGACCTGCGTCTCCGGGTCGCCGAAGCGCGCGTTGAACTCGATCACGCGGATCCCGCGTTCGGTGAGGATGAGTCCGGCGTAGAGGAGGCCCTGGAACGGGTTGCCCTCCGACGCCAGCTGTCGCACGACGGGGACGGCGACCGTCTCGAGGACCTCGTCGACGAAGGCCGTCTCGCTGCCGAAGCGGTTGTCGAGCCAGGGCAGCGGGGAGTAGGCGCCCATGCCGCCCGTGTTCGGGCCGGCGTCGCCGTCGAGCAGTCGCTTGTAGTCCTGTGCGGGGGAGAGCGGGAGCACCGTCTCGCCGTCGGTGATGAAGAAGAGGGAGACCTCCTGGCCGTCGAGGAACTCCTCGACGAGGACGCCGCCGTAGCCGAGCCAGTTGGTGGCGTGCTGGATGGCCGCATCGCGGTCGTGGGTGACGAGGACGCCCTTGCCCGCCGCGAGGCCGTCGGCCTTGACGACGTACGGGGCACCGAAGTCGTCGAGCGCGGCGACCGCTGCGTCGAGGTCCTCGGCGCGGACCGCGCGACCGGTGGGCACGCCGGCTTCGTCCATGATCCGCTTCGCGAAGGACTTCGAGCCCTCGAGCGCGGCCGCCGAGCGGTTGGGGCCGAAGACCGGGATGCCGGCGGCGCGCAGCTTGTCGGCCACGCCGGCGACGAGCGGGGCCTCAGGCCCGATGACGACGAGGTCGACCGCTTCGTCCCGGGCGAAGTCGCGCACGATCGAGGGGTTCTCCTGGTCGATGCCGACCACGGTCACGTCGCCCGCGATGCCCGCGTTGCCGGGGGCGGCGATGATGTGGTGCCCGGCCTCTTCGGAGAGGAGAGCCTTGATGATGGCGTGCTCGCGAGCACCGGAACCGAGGACGAGGATCTTCACCCGTCTAGCTTAAGGCGCAATGGCCTAGCCTCGAATGCATGGCCAGACCCAGGATCACGGACGCCGTCGGTCGCGCTGCCCTGGAGCAGGCACTCGGGGACGCACCGGCGTCGCGCACGGACACGGCGACCGCGGTCCGCTACCTGTTGGAGCTCCTCGTCGAGCGGGCACCCGGCAACACCGTCGAAGTGCGGGTGCCGCCGTTCGGTGCGGTTCAGTGCATCGAGGGCCCCCGCCACACCCGCGGCACGCCACCGAACGTGATCGAGATGGACGCGCCGACCTGGCTCGCCCTCGCTTCCGGCCGCATCGACTGGACCACGGCGATGGCCGGCGGCACGGTGCACGCGTCCGGCCAGCGGGCGGACCTCACGGGCCTCGTGCCACTGCTGCTGCCGCGCTGACGTTCCGGGTACATTGGTGCGGTGACCTCTGACCTCGAAGCCCCAGCTGAGACGACGCTCGACGCGACGATCGTCATCCCCACCTACAACGGCGAGATGTACCTCGAACAGATCCTCTCGGCGATCGAGGGCCAGGACTACGACGGCACGTTCGAGACCCTCGTCATCGATTCCGGCTCCACCGACCGGACGCTCGACATCGTCGCCGCCCACCCCGACGTCCGGCTGCACGTCATCCCGAACAGCGAGTTCGGCCACGGCCGGACCCGCCAGCTCGCCGCGCGCCTCGCCAGGGGCAAGTACGTCGCCTACCTCACGCACGATGCGATCCCGGGCGACTCCCGCTGGTTGCACGAGCTGACCACGCCCTTGGACCCGGACGGCATGGACGTCGTCGCGGTCATGGGCAAGCAGATCGCCCGACCGACCTGCTTCCCGCTGATGAAGTACGAGATCCACGACGTCTTCCGCAACTTCGGGCCGGACTTCGGCACGACGGTGTTCGCGAACGACGGGTTCGCCGACGGGAACGGTGGGCTGCTCGACGCCCTCGGCTTCTACTCCGACGTCAACTCGGCCACGCGACGCGAGCTCCTGCTGGGCGACATCCCCTACCGCGACCTCCCGTACTCCGAGGACATGGCGTTCGGTGCCGACATCATCGCGGCCGGACTGCGGAAGGCCTACGCACCGCGGGGTTGGGTCATCCACTCCAACGACCTCACCCTCGACGAGTACCGCAAACGCATCTTCGACGAGACGACCGCGCTGCGCCGTATCGGCAAACCGATCGCGCGGCTCCGACGGTCGCGTCAGATCGGCTACACCGTCGTCGGTGCGATCCGCGACGCGAAGCGGATCGTCCGCGACAAGGAGTACGGCTGGAAGCGCCGGGCATACTGGTTCGTCATGAACCCCGCGTACCACGCGGCGAAGTGGAGCAGCTACTACGTGGCCTCCCGCGTCGACCTGAACGACGAGGCCGCCATGCGAGCCGGATCGCTGGAGCACAGCCGCAAGTAGTCCGCTGACGGCGCTCCGCTCCGGCGCGCTGCTCGCTGCTCCCAGCGAACCGGGGTGGTGCGCCGTCGCCTCCTGCGCTGTGATGGAGGCATGAGCACGAAACGGCTGTTGGTCCTGGGTGGGACGGAGTTCGTCGGGCGAGCAGTCGTCGACGAAGCGGTCGCCGCCGGCTGGGAGGTCACCGTCTTCCACCGCGGCACGAACCGCGCCGCGCCGTCGGACGCGGTCACCGTGCTGCACGGCGACCGGACGATGCCCGGTGGACTCGACGCGCTCCGGGTCGGGTCGTGGGACGTCGTCGTCGACACCTGGTCGTGGGCTCCGGTCGCCGTGCGTGACGCGGCCGCGCTGCTGGCCGACCGGGCCGGGAGCTACGTGTACGTCTCGAGCCGTTCGGTTTACGCCGACCCGCTCCCCGCCGGCGCGTCGGAGGATGCACCGGTCGTCGACGGGTCGGCGCATGACGACGGCTTCGCTGACTACGCCCGTGCCAAGCGCGGCGGTGAGCTGGCCGCCGTGCAGGCGTTCGGCGACCGTGCGGTCCTGGCGCGAGCCGGCCTCATCCTCGGCCCGCACGAGAACATCGGGCGACTGCCCTGGTGGCTGGCGCGGATCGCCGAGGGCGGCGAGGTGCTCGCTCCCGGCGCCGCTTCCGACCCCATCCAGTACATCGATGCGCGGGATCTCGCGGCCTTCCTCCTCACGGCCGGTTCGACGGGCGCGAGTGGTGCGTTCAACGTCGTGAGCGAGCCGCGGGCGACGACGTTGGGGGAGCTGCTCGACGCCTGCGTCGCCGCGACCGGGTCAGCTGCGACCCTCCGTTGGGTGGATCAGGAGCGGGTGCTCGCGGCCGGGATCCAGCCCTGGACCCAACTGCCCGTCTGGCTCCCCACCGGACCGGACGCCGACGCGATGCATCACGGTGACGTCTCGCGTGCGGTCGCGGCGGGTCTCCGTCGTCGTCCGCTCGCCGAGACCGTCGCCGACACCTGGGGTTGGCTGCAGGCTCTCGGTGGTGTGGCGCCGCAGCGTCCGGACCGGCCCGTCGTCGGGCTGGACCGCGCCGTCGAGCGGGCCGTGCTCGCCGGGAGCTGACGGCCGTCAGCGGATCTCGCGGAGGAGGGCGAGCCGGCTGCGCGTCCTCACCGCGTCGCGGGCGAACCCATCCGGTCCGAGGGCGGGATCGGTCATGAAGGTGTCCCGGTCGGTGGTGGCCACGACGTGGAGTTCGACGCCGAGATCGCACAGGGCGTCGACGAGGTGGACGAACCGGGCGCGCGCCTCCCGGGTGAGGGCGTGGGACTCGGGCAGGGCGTCGAGGACCCACCGGTCGTAGTCCGCCGCCCAGGCGAGGTAGTCGCCGACCGAGGTCGGACGCTCGATGAGTTCGGCGCTGGCGAACCAGAGGACGCCGTCGCGCGCGGCGGCTGCCTGGAACGTGTGGCCACTGATCGTCAGCGCCGTCGCCTCGCCTGGCCCCGGACGGTGGAGGCCGAGTGCCGCGAGGTGGGCGTCCGCGGACTCGCCGGCGATGGACCAGCTGCCACGGGCGAAGCCGTCGCGGTGCCTGACCGGGGAGCTGCGACGGTGGTCGGTCGAGCCGGCGAGTTCGAGCACCTGCATGTTCGCCTCGATCAGGGCGATTCCGGGCTCGAAGATGTGGTGGTACCCCGGGTCCGGCAGCAGATCCTGCGGCGCGGAGTTCGAGCTCGTCAACAGGGTCACCTGTCGGGCGAAGAGCGCGTCGAGCAGCCGGATCATGAGCGCGCCGTCGCCGGGATCGTGCACCTGGAACTCGTCGAACAGCACGACGTCCACCTCGTCGAGCAGTTCGTCGACGGCTTGCTCGACCGCGTTCGTCACCGCTCCGGCCGCCGCGCGGGACCCGGCGCCCGGCTCGCCCGTCGCTCGAGCGGCGTCGGCGGCCTCCGTGCGGACCCGGTGGATCGCGGCGTGCAGCCCGCGGAAGAAGGAGTGGAAGTGGACGCGACGCCTCCGATGCGTCGGGAGCGCTGCGAAGAACGCGTCGAGGAGCCAGGTCTTGCCCCGCCCGGCCGCACCCCACAGGTACAGGTGCGCGGGTCGATCCTCGGCGATCCGGAGTGATGCCAGGCGCCTCGCCACCTCCAGCTGCTCCGGCTCGAGCGTGAACCCGGCGACGGCGGCGGCGGACTCGACCGCCGAGAGCAGGGTGTCGTCGGGAGGGATCGGAACGGGATCGGTCGTCTCGGTCCCCGTCGTGTCCACCGCTCGATCGTACCTGCCGGCACGTCGACCGCGGCCGTTCACCATCGGTTCACGATGCCCAGGATCGTGGGGGAGAATGGAGGCATGACAGACGCCACCGGGCAGCCAGCGCCGGAAGCTCAGCACCCATCCGAACCGACCGGCCCCGCGACGCCGACCGAGCCCGACACCGAGGTCGCGACCGTGTACTCCTCCGGTTCGGTCTCCGTGCGGCGGTCGCCCCGCTACTGGCGGTTCCTCGTCATCGGTGCCTTCGTGGGGATCATCGCCGCGCTCATCCTCACCTTCGCGTTCCCGGGGAGCGCCGACTACTCGCTCACCCAGGTGTTCGGCTTCCTCCTGCTCGTGTGCGTCGTCGTCTTCGGCGCGATCGCCCTCGTCATCGGTCTCCTCATCGACCGCTCCATGGCGCGACGGACGCGGATCGTCGCAGCGGATAGAGTTGACGTGCATCCAGCCGGGACCCCCGCGGCCGACGCGGAACCTGCCGGTTCCGTCAGTGCCGAGCCAGGTGAGTCCGGCCCCCCGAATCCACCCATCGCAGAAGGTTCAGGACGGTCATGACCTCATCCACCAGCTACCGGGAGGCCGGTGTCGACACGGCAGCCGGTGACCGCGCCGTCGAGCTCATGAAGGCCGCCGTCGCGAAGACGCACGGCCCGGAGGTCTTCGGCGGCTTCGGCGGGTTCGCCGGCCTGTTCGACGCCTCAGCGCTCACCGCCTTCCGTCGGCCCCTGCTCGCCACGTCGACCGACGGTGTCGGCACGAAGGTCGCGATCGCCCAGGCCATCGACAAGCACGACACCATCGGCCAGGACCTCGTCGGCATGGTCGTCGACGACATCGTCGTGGTCGGGGCGAAGCCGCTCTTCATGACCGACTACATCGCCTGCGGCAAGGTCCACCCGGAGCGCATCGCTTCGATCGTCTCGGGCATCGCCCAGGCCTGCTCCGACACCGGGACGGCGCTCATCGGCGGCGAGACGGCGGAGCACCCCGGACTCCTCGGGGTCGACGACTACGACGTCGCCGGCGCCTGCACCGGTGCGGTCGAGGCGGACGCCATCCTCGGTGAGCACCGCGTCGAGGACGGCGACGTCGTCCTCGCACTCGCGTCCTCGGGCCTGCACTCGAACGGCTTCTCCCTCGTGCGGCACATCCTCGCCCAGGCGGGCGTCGGCTACGCCGACCACAGCGACGAGCTCGGCACGACCTTCGGCGAGGCCCTCCTCGAGCCGACACGGCTCTACACCCTGCCCCTCCTGCGGCTGCTCGACGACCCGGCCTTCGCGGGCGGCGTCCACTCGCTCAGCCACGTCACCGGAGGCGGGATCGCCGCCAACCTCGCGCGCGTCCTGCCCAAGGGGTCCTGGGCCGAGGTCGACCGCTCCACCTGGAGCCCGTCGCCGGTGTTCCGGACGCTGAGCGAGCTGGCCGGATCCTCGCTCGAATCGAGCGAGGGCACCTGGAACCTGGGCGTCGGATTCTTCGCCGTCGTCTCGCCGGCGGTCGCCGACGGCGTCACGGCCGCCCTCGAGGCCGACGGGATCGCGACCTGGCAGGTCGGCACCGTGCACCTCGGCGACGCCGCCGCAGACCTCAGCGCGTTCGAACAGGGTGCCAAGGGGGTCGACGGCGGTGCCGTCCGCCTCGTCGGCGCCTACCGCGACTAGTCGCACCGATCCGGCCCACTGTTCCTCCGTTCCGCCACTCGCCCAGCACGAACCCCAAGGAGTCCCCACGCATGTGCGGCATCGTCGGCATCGTCTCAACCGAGCCTGCCAACCAGCAGGTCTACGACAGCCTCCTGCTCCTCCAGCACCGCGGTCAGGACTCCACCGGCATCGCCACCGCCGACGGCAGCACCTTCCACATGGTCAAGGCCAAGGGACAGGTGCGTGAAGCCTTCCGCACCCGCGACATGCGCTCGCTCCTCGGCAACATGGGCCTCGGCCACGTGCGCTACGCGACGAAGGGCGACGCCGCCAACGAGAGCGAGGCGCAGCCGTTCTACGTGAACGCGCCCTACGGCATCACGCTCATCCACAACGGCAACCTCACGAACACCCGCGAGCTCAGCAAGGACCTGTTCCACGTCGACCGCCGCCACGTGAACTCCACGAGCGACACCGAGCTGCTGCTCAACGTCCTCGCGACGGAGCTGCAGGGACAAATCAGCGGCCTCGACCTCGATCCCGACCAGGTGTTCAACGCCGTCGAGAACGTGCACGAGCGGGTCGAGGGCTCCTACGCGACGATCGCCCTCATCGCGGGTCACGGCCTGCTCGCCTTCCGCGACCCGTTCGGCATCCGCCCGCTCATCCTCGGCAAGCGCCAGACGGGCCTGGTCGGCAACGACTGGGTGGTCGCCTCGGAGTCGCTCGTCCTCGAAGCCGGCGGCTACGAGATCGTCCGCGAGATCGCCCCGGGCGAGGCCGTCTTCATCACCGCTTCGGGTGAGCTGTACTCGCGGCAGTGCGCGAAGAACCCGCGGCTCGTGCCGTGCTCCTTCGAGTACGTCTACCTCGCTCGCCCCGACTCCGTCATGAACGGCATCTCGGTCTACGAGGCCCGACTGCGTCTCGGCAACCGGCTCGCCGACACCATCGCCGAGTACACGCCGATGGGTGACATCGACGTCGTCATGCCGATCCCGGACTCCTCCCGCCCAGCGGCCATGCAGGTCGCCCAGAAGCTCGGCATCGAGTACCGCGAGGGCTTCTACAAGAACCGGTACGTGGGGCGCACCTTCATCATGCCGGGCCAGGCGCAGCGCAAGAAGAGCGTCCGTCAGAAGCTCAACGCGATGGGCTCGGAGTTCAAGGGCAAGAACATCCTCATCGTCGACGACTCGATCGTCCGCGGGACGACGTCGAAGGAGATCGTCGACATGGCGCGTCTCGCCGGTGCCAACAAGGTGACCTTCACCTCCGCCGCACCGCCGGTCCGCTACCCCCACGTGTACGGCATCAACATGCCGTCCCGCCAGGAGCTCGTCGCACACGGCAAGAAGATCCCCGACATCGCCCGCGAGCTGGGTGCCGACAACCTCATCTATCAGGAGGTCGCCGACATGAAGGCCGCCATCCTCGAGGGCTCGGGCATCAGCGACCTCGAGATGAGCTGCTTCACCGGCGAGTACGTCACCGGTACCGTCTCCGAGGAGTACCTCGAGTGGGTGGAGCGCTCACAGCTCTCCTGAGTCCCGCCTGAACGACGAAGCGCGCGAGCCCCGAGGGGCTCGCGCGCTTCGTCGTTCAGGAACCGACTGCTACTCCGGCGTACCTGGCTGCTCGAGCGGCGCCGGCGCGGCCGCGGGGGCCGCCTTCGGCTTCGTCGTGCGCGGCTTCGCCGGTGCCTTCGCGGTGGCCGGCTTCGCTGCGGCGCCCGTCGTCTTCGTCGTCGGTGCCTTCGTGGCTGCGGCCTTCGGCGTCGTGGTCTTGGCTCCTGCGGCCTTCGGCGTCGTCGAACCGGTGGTGGCGCGCGTCGAACTCGTCTTGCGGACGGTGGTGCCCGCGGCCGTCGCCGCCGTGGTCGTCTTGGCGGCGGGCTTCCGGGCCGTCGTCGAACGCGCCGTCGTCGACCGGCTGGTCGAGGTGCGGGGCGCGCTCACGGCCGCGGCCGGTGCGGCGGCCGACACGGTCTCGTCGCGTCCGGTCTCGTCGCTCGCGAGGCGCGCCTCGGTCTCGTCGGCGGCGGCTGCGACGGTCTCGGCGTCGCCGGTGGACGTCGACTCCAGGACGATCGACTCGGCCGGTTCGGCGGACGTGTTCGGCGCGGCTGCGGCCTCGGGCGCGCGGTCGGTGCCGGAGAAGACCGCGGCGAACTGCTCGGTCGGGGTGGGCTCGGCGGCGCGCACCCAGTCCGAGGTGGGCTCCGCCGCAGGAGCCTCGGAGGCCGGAGCCTCGGCCGACGGGGCCTGGTAGGCGCCGTACTGCTGCGTGGCCTGGGCGCCCTGGGTCGGCTGCGTGCCGTAGCCGCCGGTCTGGCCACCCGCGTACTGCGAGGTGTCGTAGGCGGCCGTCTGTCCGTACTGTGCGGGGTCGTACACCGGCGCCTGGCCGGTCTGACCCGCCTGGTACGGGTGCTGCTCGTAACCGCTCTGACCGGCGTACGGTGCCTGCGCGTGGTTCGGCTGCGAGGCGGCCTCGCGAGCGGCAGCGCGCTGCTGCTGCTGGTTCACGAGGCGCGCGACTTCGGCGTCGATGGCGTCCTCGGTGATGTGCTTGGACGGACCGTAGGCGTCGAGTCCGACGAAGACCAGGGCGATGCCCATCACGAAGATCGGCCAGATCGGCCAGAAGTATCCCCAGGCACCGGTGAGGAGCCAGATGACGATCAGGAGGACGGAGACCGCACCCCAGACGGCGAGAAACTGCTTGAAATCGTGCTGCGCCTTCAGGCGCTTCTTGGCGGCAACGCGGAGTTCGTCGGTGTTCATCCGTCCAGGCTAGTCTCCGCCCAGCGAGAACTCCATTTGCCAACAGTCGTCTGAGAGATCACCCAGCCGTGAGGTGCTGAAGCGACGGCGAATCGCCGATGCGGGCGCGCGCCGGAACGGTGGGAAGGGCGCGCCTACGCGCCCTTCGCCTCACCGTCGGCGTACTTCTCGGCGTATTCAGCCCACTTGGCGATCTCGTCGTCGTAGCTCTCGTCGACGCCCGTGCCCGGGTGGTCGACGGAGTGCCCCGTGAGCTCGCGCTCGAGCGCGTTGTAGTTCACGTCCGGGCTGAACGACTTGAGCTCACGAGCGATCTTCGTGTGCTTTGCCTTTTGACGGCCACGACCCATGCGAGACCCCCTCATGATTTTCTGACCGGCCGCGCTTGCGGGGCGTCCGGGGCTTTCGCCTACCAGGGAACGATAAAGACTAGCGTTGAGCTTACCATGCCGCCCGTGGACGGGGCGCTCGTACGGAGACGGTCTGCCGGGCACCGATGCCGACACCGCGACGGAACGGGGCTGGGCCAGGACGCCGAGTGGTGGGACGATGGACCCATGACCGGAACCCTGCACATCACCGGAGATGCGGACGCCGACCGCCTGTTGTCGACCGACCCGCTCGCCTTGCTCGTCGGCATGCTGCTCGATCAGCAGGTGCCGATGGAGACCGCGTTCGCCGGCCCGCTGAAGATCAGTGACCGACTCGGTTCCTTCGACGCGGCCACCATCGCGCGGGAAGAACCCGAGGCGTTCGCCGCCCTCTTCAAGACGAGTCCGGCCGTGCACCGGTTCCCGGGTTCCATGGCCGGCCGGGTGCAGGGGCTCTGCGCCGCGATCGTCGACGACTGGGACGGCGACGCGGAGGCGATCTGGACGCGCGACGCGCCAGACGGCCCGGAGATCCTGAAGCGCCTGCTCGCCCTGCCGGGGTTCGGCGAGCAGAAGGCGAAGATCTTCCTCGCGCTCCTCGGCAAGCAGTACGGGCTCGACGCGGCCGACTGGCGGAAGGCCTCGGCGCCCTACGGCGAGGACGGCAGTCTGCGGTCCGTCGCCGACATCGTCGACCCGGAGTCGCTCGCGCAGGTGCGGGCGGCGAAGCAGGCGGCCAAGGCCGCCGCGAAGCGCGCGAAGGGGAAGTGACGACATGAGCGGAGAGCAGCGGGGTACCGCGATCGTGGTCGGTGTCACGCCGGGGCAGCCCGACACCGTGCTCGTCGAGGCGGCGTCGTTCGCGCAGGCCTTCGCCTGCCGGCTCGTCCTCGCTCACGTCGACGCGAGCCGGTTCGTCGTGGTCGAGAACGTCGACGGCACCGTCACGTCGTTGCCGTTCGACGCAGATCTGCACGACTTCGACCCGGAGCCCGCCGATCCCGGCCTGGAGGCGACGGCGCACCGTCTCCTCGACGACACCGGCGTCGTGTGGGAGCTGACCCAGCTCGCCGGTGACCCGGCTCGTGCCCTCGGTCGACTCGCCGATTCGGTGTCCGCCCGGGCGATCATCGTCGGGACCCGGGAGCGGGGCCTCCGGAAGGGCATCCTCGAGTTCTTCAACGGTTCCGTCGCCGCGACGCTGGCCCATCGGCAGGCGCGTCCGGTGATCGTGGTCCCACTCGCGCCGAGCGCCACCGACGAACCACTCTGGGACGCCTCCGCCGGCGACCTGCGGTGACGGCCGCTCCGACGGGGACACGGGCTCCGCACCTCCAACCCGCCACGATCGCGACGGTCGCGCTCGGTGGCGCGATCGGGACGGGCGCCCGCGAGGCGATCTCCCTCGCGGTCCCGCCGATCGGTGGTGTCCCGGTGGCCATCCTCGGCATCAACGTCGTCGGCGCCTTCCTGCTCGGTCTCCTCCTCGAGTCGCTGCTCCGACGCGGGCCCGACGCAGGCCGTCGACGCGATCTCCGCCTGTTCTTCGGCACCGGCGTCCTCGGCGGCTTCACGACGTACAGCGCGCTCGCGGCCGACAGCAGTGTCCTCCTCATCGAGGGGAGCGCGCTCGTGGGAGTGCTGTACGCGGTGGGGAGCGTCGTGCTGGGCGTCCTGGCGAGCTGGAGCGGCATCGTCCTCGCCCGACGGATCGGCGGTGGCCACTCGTGACGCCGTGGCTCTTCCTCGCGATCGCGGCGGCCGGCGGTGTCGGTGCCGCGGCCCGCTTCGTCGTCGACGGCCTGGTCCGCTCCCGCGTGGGTGGTGCGTACCCCTGGGGGACGACCGTCATCAACGTCAGCGGGTCGCTCCTGCTCGGCCTCGTCACGTCGCTGGCCCTCGGCGGGGTCGTCGACGAGGCGTGGCGGCTCGTCCTCGGGGGTGGCCTGCTCGGTGGGTACACGACGTTCAGCACCGCGAGCATCGAGACCGTCCGGCTGCTCCACGACGGACGTTCCCGGGCCGGATTGACGAACGCGTTGGGCATGCTCGTCGCGTCGGTCGTCGCAGCCCTGGTCGGCTACGGGCTCGGTTCGCTCCTCGCCTGACCGCCCGTTCGCCCAAATACGGGCGAATGAGCGTTCGTTCGCCCGAAGATGGGCGAACGAACACGGCGGCTATGCCTCGAAGCGGCGGTTGTGCCGGAGGTTCAGCACGATGGGGATCCCGAGGGCGACGATGAGCAGCAGGATGCTCCAGAAGCCGATCTCCGACCACAGCAGGAAGACCCCGAAGACCCCGAGTCCGCCCGACAGTCCGCGCAGGATGATCGTGAACTGCGGGAGTCGCTGCGGGCGGCCCTGCCACATCGGCAGTGGTGAGTCGGGGTTCGCGGCGATGAGGCGGGCCATCGAGAGCGTCCCGAAGACGGCCGCGAGGAACAGCAGCGAGAGACCCCAGGTGAACATGTCCCCAGTCTGTCAGTCTGCGGCAACTCCCTCACGCCGTCGCCGGAGCGGGTGGCCGATCAGGAGCGGGGCTGCCCCGTGTTGCGGTCGATGTGCGGCTTCCGCTCGATCGGCTTCTTGACGCGGACGATCTCGCCCCGTCGTTCCTGGCCGGGCAGCGGCCGTGACCGACGTCCGTAGATGAGCTCCGAGGAGTCGAGCAGCCACGGCACGAGGGCGACGGTCACGCCGTGGACGAGCATGATCTGGTTGCGGATCCGCGACGCCCGCCGGTTGTGGAGGAGGCTCTCCCACCAGTGCCCGACGATGTACTGCGGCATGTAGACCGTCACGACCTCGGCGCCATGCTCTGCACGGTGCGCCTTGATGTACTTCGCGAGCGGCATCGCGAACTCGCGGTACGGCGACTCGAGAATGACGAGCGGAACGTGGATGTTCTGTTCGATCCACTGCTGCTCGAGCAGCTTCGTGGCCTCCGGATCGATCGACATGTGGACCGCTTCGAGGCTGTCGTGCTTGGCGGCGATCGCGTAGTCCAGCGCCTTGAGGATCGGCTTCTGCATCTTGCCGACGAGGACGATCGCGTGGTCGCCGGTCGCGCCGAAGGTCGTGGTCGGGTCGACCTCGACCTCCTTCTCGACGTCGCGGTAGTAGCGGTTCACGCCGAGCATGAGGACGAAGAGGATCGGCATGAGCACGAAGACGAGCCAGGCGCCGTGGGTGAACTTCGTGATCGTCACGACGATGAGGACGCTCGCCGTGAGCAGGGCGCCGAACGCGTTGATCGCGAGGCCGCGGTAGACGGAGCCGCGGTTGTCGCAGCCCTCCCGCAGCATCCGCAGCCAGTGCTTCACCATGCCTGTCTGGCCCAGCGTGAACGACACGAACACCCCGATGATGTACAGCTGGATGAGCTGGGTGAGGTTCGCCTGGTAGACGACGAGGATCGCGCACGCGGCGAGGCCCAGGATGATCATGCCGTTCGAGAACACGAGGCGGTCGCCACGGGTGTTGAGCGACTTGGGGGCGTAGGAGTCGCGCGCAAGGACGGCGCCGAGCAGCGGGAAGCCGTTGAACGCGGTGTTGGCCGCGAGGAGCAGGACGCACGCGGTCGCCGCCTGGATGAGGAAGAACGGGATGCTGTTCGCGCCGAAGACCGCGGTCGCGACCTGGGCCATGAGGCTCGGCTGCGGCGTCGTCGCGCAGTCCGCGAACCCTTCGAGGTGACAGGCGTTCTCGGCGTAGTGCACGCGTGAGATGAGGGCGAGCGCGGTGAGGCCGACGAACAGCACGATCGCGGTGCCGCCCATGAGGACCAGCGTCTTCTGGGCGTTCTTGATCTGCGGGCGGCGGAACGCCGGGACGCCGTTCGAGACGGCTTCGACACCGGTGAGTGCTGAACAACCGGAGGAGAAGGCGCGGAGGAGGAGCAGGATGAACGCCGCCTGGGTGAGGCTCTCGCCCTGCACGGTGAACTCGGCGCTCGACGCGACCGGGGCGTCGCCCATGAACGTGCGGGCGAGTCCCGCGACGATCATGACGAGCACGCTCGCGATGAAGAAGTAGGTGGGGATCGCGAAGGCCTTGCTCGACTCCCGCACGCCACGGAGGTTCACGGCCATGAGGACGAGGACGAATCCGACGGCCAGCTCGACGCGCCACGGGTTCAGCCCGGGGATCGCGGAGATGATGTTGTCGACGCCCGAGGCCACCGACACGGCGACCGTGAGGACGTAGTCCACCAGGAGAGCGGAGGCGACCACGAGGCCGGCCTTCTCGCCGAGGTTCCGGTGGGCGACCTCGTAGTCGCCACCACCCGACGGGTACGCCTTGATGAGCTGCCGGTAGCTCGCGACGACCACGACGAGCAGGATCACGACGCACGCCGCGACCCACGGCGCGAAGCTCAGGAAGGCGAGCCCGCCGAGCGTGAGGATCATGAGGAGTTCCTGCGGCGCGTACGCCACACTCGACAGTGCGTCGCTCGCGAAGATCGGCAGCGCGAGCCGTTTGGGGAGGAGCTGGCCCTCCAGGTTCTCGGTCGGCAGCGGGTCCCCGATCAACCAGCGTTTTGCCGATCGTGGTTCTGTCCCGGGCTCTCGACCCTCAGTTGTCACGAGCGGCGATATTACTCCTTCGGGAACCGGAGTCAAGCGGGGATGAGCTGGATGGACAGGCATCGTCACCCGACCGTGACGCAGTGTTCATCGAGCGGGGGAGTGGCGGACCAGGATGGTCGACCAATATCCTGATCGACGGCTGTTGCTTGGCTGTGAGCCCGGACAGTCGCTCGTGATCGACCACCCACCTCAAGGACCCTCATCGTGACCGCTCGCCGTCGTCTCCTCCCGCTCGCCCTCGCCGCCCTCGCCGCGGCCCTGACGCTCTCCGGTTGCAGTGTCGTGGAGGGCATCCTCCCGAAGCCAGCCGAGACCCGGGACGCGCAGTCCGGTGAGATCGTCGGTGGAGGCACGACGGACGTCTTCACCCTCTCGGTCGGCGACTGCCTGAACGACGAGTCGTCGTCCGACGAGGTCACGGAGGTGCCGACCGTGCCCTGTTCCGAGCCGCACCAGTACGAGGTGTACGGCGAGGTCACGCTGACCGGCGACGAGTGGCCCGGCGAGGAAGCCGTCACGCAGCAGGCCGACGACGGTTGCTACGCGCAGTTCCAGGCGTTCGTCGGGATCGTCTACGAGGACTCCAGCCTCGAGTTCAACTACTACACGCCGACCGAGGCCAGCTGGAACGGGGTGGACGACCGGCTCGTCACCTGCGTGATCTACGACTCCGCGGCGACCACGGGCTCGCTGGCCGGCGCGGCACGGTAGGTCGACCGCGCGCGCAGCACCGACGGGACCGCCCGACTCCAGAGTGGGGTCGGGTGGTCCCGTTTCTCGGCCCTGAATCCGGGGGCTACGCACAATTCATGACAACTCATATGTCATATACTGGATTGCTTCGGCCTGAGCGCTGCCGAGCGACATTCACGTTCCCTCCGGACAAGGACCTCCCATGACCTCCCATCGCTTCCTCCCTGCCATCACCGTCTCCATGGCGGTCGCCGCAGTACTGACCCTCTCCGGCTGCAGTGCTATCGAGGGCATCCTCCCCAAGCCGGCGGAGACGCGCGACCCGCAGTCCGGAGAGATCCTCGAGGGCGGCGCGACCGACGTGTTCACCATCGCGGTCGGCGACTGCCTGGACGACTCGTCGACCGCCGACGAACTCACCGAAGTACCGACCGTGCCGTGCTCCGCGGATCACGACCTCGAGGTCTACGCCGACTTCGAGCTGGAGGGCGACGAATGGCCGGGCGACGAGGCCGTCACCTCGGAGGCGGACGCCGGGTGCCTGGCGCAGTTCGAGCGCTTCGTCGGTATCCCGTTCGAGGAGTCGGCACTCGACTACAGCTTCTACTGGCCGACCGAGGAGAGCTGGGACCAGCTGGATGATCGGCTCGTCAGCTGTCTGATCTTCGACACCGCGCCGACGGCCGGGTCGCTCTCCGGCGCCGCCCGCTGACGCGGCGACGACGACGTGCCCGCCTCCAGACGGGAAGGCGGGCACGTCGTCGTCGATCGTCAGGAGCCGCTGAGCCGCTCCCGCAGGCGGTCGCGGACGGCGACGAGGTCGGCACGCAGGGCCGACACGGTGTCGTCGTCGAGCGCGCCTCCACGGGCGACGTGCTCGCGGAGTTCGGCTCGGACCGCCTGGCGGAACTCGTTGATCGACACGTCGGTCTCGTGGAGCGCCAGGCGTCCCTGCACCTTCTGGTCGGCGCTCTCCTCGGCGGTCGACGTCCAGCTCGGACCGGGCTTCGCGGACTGCTTCGCCTCGCGCGCGGCTGAGGCGAGATCGGCCCGGAGGCTCTTCATGGCCGCCGTGACCCCGCTACGGACCTCGTCGGCGATACGGCGGACGGAATCGGTGAGCTGGTCCTCGATGCCGTCGAGCTCGCCCGCCCGTGCTGCGAGCTCCGCCCGGCCCGCCTCGGTGATCTCGTAGACGGTCTTCCGGCCGTCACTCGTCTTCGTGACGAGTCCCTCCTCTTCCAGCTTCGCGAGGCGCGGGTAGATGGTGCCGGCGCTCGGGCTGTAGGTGCCACCGCTCCGGTCGGTGAGTGCCTGGATGAGTTCGTAGCCGTGCTTCGGCGACTCGTCGAGCAGGCTCAGGAGGTACAACCGCAGGCTGCCGTGGGCGAAGACGGGGCTCATGCGCCTGCCTCGCTCCCTGCGGTGGTGGCCGCGCCCGCCGGCTCGGCAGCCGGGCGGCGGAGGACGGTCACCGCGCCGCCGACGGTGTTCATGCGCACCTCGGCGAACTGTCCGGACAGGGCGCCGGTGTGCGAGTTGTACCCGCCACCGCGCAGCCCCTTCAGGACGACGCCGTCGATCGCCAGGCGGCCGCCGACCGAGTTCGCCGTGTAGCGGGCGGCGAGTTCCTCGTCGAGACGGACCGTGATCGCGCCGCTCACGGTGTTCAGGTCGAGCTGTTCGCATGCACCGTGGATGTCGAGGAGCAGGTCGGAGGAGACGCCGTCGATCGAGGCGCGCGTGATGTCGCCGGAGACGGTGACGTCGCCCGAGACCGTGTGCGCCTGGATGCGACCCGTGTGGTTCTGGACCGTGAGCTCGCCGCTCACGGAGTTGAGGTCGAGCCGTCCGGTCATCCGGTCGGCCACGAGGTCGCCGGACACCGTGTTGAGCTTGGCGTCTGCGGTGAGGCCTGCGACCAGTCCGCTGGCGCTGACCACGCCGAACGTCAGGGCGATGTCGCGGGGGACGAGGACGCTGACCTGGGCCGTGGCGCGATTGGCGCCGAAGTTCGAGAACACTTCGAGGAAGTTGTCCCAGCGCAGCTGCGGGTGGTCGATCTCGGCGACGTCGCCGTCGATGGTGATCTTGAGGTCCTTGCCGGTGACGGCCCCCACCTCGATGCGGGCGCCGGGCTCGTCGTGTCCGATGATGTCGACCTGGCCGCCGATGAGGCCGACCTTGAGTCGTCTCACGAGTTCGAGGTCGATGATGCGGCTCTCGCCGGGAGCGATGATCCACTTCTCCTGTGCCATGGTGCGGTTCCTTCCGAGTGATCGCGATATATCGCGTTGAACTGGAATTCACGATATATCGCGTTTCGGCGCGTGGCAACCCCCGGAACCTCCGGGATCACCCTGAGTCGACCCTGGGATCGGCGTACGGACGGTCGTCGCGGCGCACGTCGGTCTGCAGCGGCGGAGGCTCAGTACCAGGGAGCGATGGCCAGGTCGTCGGGGACGGACCCCTCGCCGCTCGGTGGCCCACTGCCGTCGAGGCAACTGGATCCCGCCGGGACCTCCGAGTGCGCCGACCACGGGTCGTCGGCCTCCAAATGGAAGGGCACGTACCCGACGAGCTTCGAGGATGGAGGCCTCACCTCGGCCTCGAGCGCAGCGGTGAAGTCGTCGAACTCCTTCGTGGCGTACACCGTCGCGCCCTCCAACCCCGACGACGGATCCAGCTCGCAGGAGACGGCCACCGGTCGCCACCCTGCGTCGCGCAGCTGGGCCAACATGGCGGTGGCGGCAGGCCAGGCGGGTCCGCTCGCTCCTGGTTCCGCGGTCACGTCCGACGGCCAGAGGTCCTCGACCGTGATCGCCCCGCGTTGCACGCTGACGTTGGCAGAGGTGTCCGGAACCCGTGGCCCGGTCACGCTGCCGTCCGTGAAGAGCGGATCATCGGCCAACGCGGTGAGCCGGGCGTGGTCGGTCTCGTCGGCCACGACGGGTGTCGCCGACAGGCCGCATCCCGTACAAGCGAGCGCGGCGACGAGGATCGTCAGCGACACGGTCGCGAGGCGACGATGGATCTGCTGCATGACGGTTCCCTCCGCGGCGCCCGAGCGGACGCGTCACCCTCACCGTAACCGACACCCCGGCGTGCGCCACGTCCGACGCCCGACGGGTGATGGGGAGTGCTGCCCATCGTCTTCCGGAGCCGGCGGGGACAAGGTGGAACCATCGGATCAGGCGCCTCACCGGGATCGACCGGGCAGCGCGAACAGCACCGGAGAGCGGGGATCCATGAGTGGCACGATGCAGGTGGACGACGCGGGCCTGGCGGCGGTCGTCCAAGCGGTGGGTGGGGCGGCCACGAGCGCGACGGGGGTCTTCTCGACCTGCCTCGACACGTCGTTCCTTGACGAGCAGGTGGCTGCGAACGCCGCCGCCTTCGAACTGACGTGGCGGACCGAGATGACGGAGGCGGGCAAGACGCTCGACGACTTCGCACGGTGGATGCAGAACGTCGCGGACACGATGGCCGGCACGGACGCGGCGCTCGCCAAGGACGCCTCATGACCGCGCCGCCGCCGCAGGCTCCGCCACCCACGGCGGTCCCGTCCGATCGTCGTGACGCGGCCGAGCGGGCCGCGACCGGCGCGCGGGTCGCGTCGCTGGCCGCGGAACTCCGAGGAGCCGGCGTCCCCGCCGGCGTCACCGAGCAGGTCGCGAGTGTGGTCCGCACGGCCGGTCTCGACGCCGTCATCGGCCTCGGCGCCGGCATGCTGACGGACGAGCAGGCGGGGGCTGTGCTGCTCGACGCCCTCATCGACGCGCGTCGCCGAGGAGCCGACAGCGCAGAGACGTCCGCCGAACTGCGCGCGGTCGCCAGGCTGCAGACCGTCGTCCGGCAGCTCCTCTCCGGACTCGCCACGACCACGCGCACCGCCGGGACCGGGGACCGACCATGAACCTCTCCGACCTCCGCACCAAGAGCTCAGCCGAGATCGACGTGCTCGCCACCTTCATCGGCTCGCTGAGCGGCGACCCGTTGAGCTTCATCACCTCGATCGGTTCGTTCGTTGATCGCGCAGTCGGGCTCATCCCCAGATCCTCCACGTTCGCGGACACCCCACCGCCGGGTGACCCGGCCACCATCGACGGGCTCGCGGAGCAGTACGAGAACGCGGTGCTCGCCGCGGAGGCGATCCAGACCACGCTCTCCACCGTCACCGCGTCGAGCCTGCCCGACGCACTCGTCGGGGTGACCGGCGCGAGCGCGACGCAGGTCCTGGCGTCCGTCAACACCCTCGTCGGCAGCGAGATCGAGGGTCTCCGGACCGGTGCCAGCGGTCTCCGCGACTACGCGGACGCCATCACCGCGGCCCGCGCCGCCCACCATCCGGGTGCGGACACCATCCGCGACGGTCAGCGGACCATCGGGAACATCTCCGTGAACCCATGGGCGATGACCAACCCGATCACCGGAGCCGGAGAGGTCGCCGGTGTGCTCTCGGACCTCATCCGCGGGGCCGGCCAGATCCTCGACGGCGTGTCCGTCTGCCACGACGCCTACGACGACGCATGGGCGGCCGGTGAGGCGCTGCAGCGGGCACTGTCGGACGCCGAAGGCTACGCCGTGCTCGCCGGCGTCGAGGTGCCCGTGGGCCAGACGCGGCTGGACGTCCTCGTCTCGCGGACGCAGTTCCCGAACGGTGACCCCGACAGTTCGGTCCTCTCCGAGACGGAATGGGCGAACTACGTCCAGAACTGGAACGCGATGAGCGACGACGAACGCGAACGCATCCTCGCGGCGATGGAAGAGTCCGGCGACCCTGCCGTCAGCGCCCTCCTCATGAGTGCGATCGCCACCGGCGCCGGCAGTTCCTCCGTGCTCGCCCTCGCCGACGCGATCAAGAACGCTCCGCCCGGCGAACGCCAGCGCATGATCGACGAGCTCACGAACCTCGGCGTCGGCGACAACGGGGACGCCACGGTGAACGGCGAGACCTTCGACCAGTACAACAACAAGACCTGCGGATCGACGACGCTCATCACCCTCGCCGCCCAGTCGGACCCGTTCCTCGCCTACTGGCTGCAGACCGGCGAGTTCCTCGACGGCCACGTGCCCGACTACCTCCGGGGACTCGACCTCGCCGACGCGGCCGGTCTGGACACCGAGGATCGGATGACGTTCCTGCAGCAGGCCGTCCAGGACCGTGCGAACGACCTGTTCCCCGGCCCGATCGACTACCCGAACGTCGCGGGCACCGCACCCGGCGGCGCGGTCACCGAATCCGACCGCACCGGTACCGACTACCACATCGACTGGACCAACGCCCTGGGTGGTGACTCGGGCCGAGGCGCGGCACTCACCGAGGCCGCGGCGGCGGCGAACGACGGGACGCCCGTCCCGCTTCTCGTCGGCCCGAGCGACAACACCATCCCGCAGCACTACGTGCTCATCATCGGCTTCCACGACGGCGACTACGAGATCTACGATCCGTCGACCGGCGAGACGAACTCCGTGGACGAGGACATCATGCTGAACGGCTCGGACGACCCGGTCACCGGCTTCGCGAACTGGAACCAGATCTACGCCGTCGTGAACCCGAGCTGACCCTTCGACAAGCTCAGGGACCGCGTGGGGTTGCTCGGGGATCGGAAGCAGGGGGTGGCTCGGGGACCACGGGCTTCGGGGTGGCTCGGGGACCGGGTGGGGTGGCTCAGGGATCGGAGGCCCGGGGCGGCTCGGGGACCGGAGGGGTGGCTCGGGGACCGCGTGGGGTTGCTCGGGGACTGGAGGCAGGGGCGGCTCAGGGGCCGGGGCGGTGGAGAGCGACGTCCGCTCAGCGCCAGCGGTACTCGAGCTCCGGGCGCCCCGGGGTGCCGTAGCGCGGCGACCGCTCGACGGCGCCCGTCTCGGCGAGGTACTCGAGGTAGCGCCTGGCCGTCACCCGCGACAGGGACCCGGCGGCTGCCGCCTCGCTCGCGGAGAGCGGTCCGGCCGCCTGCCGGAGGAGGTCCGAGACCAGGCGGAGGGTGTCCTCCGAGAGGCCCTTCGCCAACTGCGGACGGGAGGACGGCGCTCGCAGCGTGGCGAGGGTGAGGTCCACCTCGTGCTGGCTCGCCACCGAGCCCTCCGCCGACATCGTGCGCCGGAAGGAGCGGTACGCCTCCAGCTTGTCGGCGAACGCGGGGAACGCGAACGGCTTGATGAGGTACTGGACAATGCCCGCCGAGACCGCCGCTCGGACGATCCGGAGATCACGGGCCGCGGTGATGGCGATGACGTCGACGTCGATACCCGCCGTCCGGATGCGTCGGCAGAGCTCGAGACCGTGCGCGTCCGGCAGGTTGAGGTCGAGCAGGACGAGGTCGATCCGGTCGTCGGGGGAGCGGTGGGCCGCAGCTGCCCGCAGCGCCTGCATCGCGGTGGCCGCATCGCCCGCCACGGCGGCGAGTTCGAAGCCCTCGACGCGGCGCAGGTAGGACGCATGGGCCTGCTGGGTGATCGGTTCGTCCTCGACGACCAGGACCCGGATGCGCTCGCTCATGTGCCTGCCTCGTCCCGGACCCCGACCGCGGCCGGCAGCGTCACGACGAACGCCGAGGACGGCTCGCGGACGACCTCGATCGTGCCGCCGAGCCGTGTCACGGCCTGCTGGACCAACGCGAGACCGAACCCCCGGCCGTAGCGGCCGGGCTCCTTCGTCGACCAGCCGCGCACGAATGCGAGGTCGAGCGCCTCCGGGGGCAGGCCCGGTCCGCTGTCGGTCACCTGGATCACGAGCTCCGTCGTCTCGGCGTCGGCGGACCGCCCGGCGCCGAGTTCGTCCGGCAGCCCCTGCCCGAGGTAGACCTCCACCCAGGGGCGATCACCGGACGCCGCGTCGATCGCGTTGTCGATGAGGTTGCCGAGGATGGTGACGATCACGGCCGGGTCGACGCGCACGCGTCCGAGCGCCGGGTCGCTCTCGAGGTGCAGCTCGACCCCCTGCTCGGCCGCCTGCGCCGTCTTACCGAGCAGCAGCGCCGAGATCACCGGCTCCTGCTCCGCCGCAAGTACGCGGTCGGTCAACCGCTGACTCGCTCCGAGTCCCTGCGCCGCGAGGTCGAGCGCTTCCTCCCGCCGGTCGAGCTCGATGAGCGAGACGATCGTGTGCAGCCGGTTCGCGAACTCGTGGGTCTGCGAGCGCAGGGCGTCACTCATCGTCCGCATCGAGGCCAGCTCGCCGCTCAGGTGTTCGATCTCGGTGTGGTCGCGCAGCGTCATCACCCACCCACGCGGGTGCGGTCCCGCCGTCTCGCCCGGACCGACCGCCGACTCCTGGTTCACGACGAGCACGTGGTCGCGCGTGAGGTGGATCTCGTCGACGGCCTGGCGTCCGCTCGCGAGGAGCTCCCGTAGCCCCGCGTCGATCGGCAGCTCGTCGACCGGTACCGCTCCCGGGGAACGCTCGCCGAAGGGCAGCCCCAGCAGTTCGGCCGCCTGGTCGTTGACGAGCACGAGACGGCGGTGTCGGTCCACGAGGACGAGCCCCTCGCGTACGGAGTGGAGCACCGATTCGTAGTAGTCGAACATCCTGGCGAGGTCCTCCGGTCCGCGCGAACCGGTGACCCGAGCGAGGTAGCGGCGGAGCGTCCAGGAGCCGATCGCGCCGATGACGAGCACCAGCAGGGCCGTCCCGAGCAACCACGGCACCCGGGTCTCGAAGGTCTCGGACACGTTGCTGACCGTGACCCCCGCGGCGACGAGGGCGACGACCTCGCCGGCGTCGTCACGGATGGGTGCGACGGCGCGGACCGATGGGCCGAGCGTGCCCGTGTACGTCTCGGTGAAGGTCCGTCCCTCGAGCGCCGGTCCGATCGTGCCGATGAACGGCTTGCCGATCTGGTCGCGCTCGCGGTGCGTGTACCGCGTGCGATCCGGAGCCATGATCGTCACGAAGTCGACGCCGGTGTCGCGCATGAGCGCCTCGGCGTAGGGCTGGAGCGCGTCCGACGGGCGATCCGAGCCGAGCTGCGCGACGACGTAGGGGTTGTCCGCGACCCCGTTCGCGACGTCGAGGCATTTCGCGACCGCGCGGTCCTCGGTCTCGGTGCGGGCCTGGAACCAGAGCAGGACGCCGGCGACGAGCGTCATCGCGACGACCGCGACGAGCTGCACGAGGAAGAGCCTCGAGGCGATGCTCCTGGACCGACCGGCCATCGCGTCACCTCCGTCTGCTCCGTCGCGTCGACCCCTCAAGTATCGGTGGTGACGAGGGCGTCAGGTGTCGCCGACCGCGACCAGTACGACCACAAGCGGCCACTACGACCACAACCCGCTCGATCCGGCGGGGCGGTCGCAGCATGGGTCGATCGACCACCCGCTGCCGCACTGACGCGGCCGACGAAACGGATCCGGAATGGCAATGACGCTCTCCTCCCTGAAACGGCTGGACAAGACCCACTACCTCTACCTCGCGGTGATCGTCGCGGTGCTCGCCGGCATCGTCGTCGGTCTCGCCGCCCCGGAGTTCGCGAAGGGACTCAAACCCATCGGCGACGCCTTCGTGGCGCTGATCAAGATGATGATCGCCCCGGTCATCTTCTGCACCATCGTGATCGGCGTCGGGTCGATCGCGAAGGCCGCGACCGTCGGCAAGGTCGGCGGGCTCGCGCTGCTGTACTTCATCGTGATGTCGACCTTCGCCCTCGCGATCGGCCTCGTCGTCGGCAACCTCATCCAGCCGGGCGCCGGCTTGAACCTCGCCGAGACGAGCTACCAGGTGGAGGGGGAGGCCAAGAGCACGACCGAGTTCATCCTCGGCATCATCCCCACGACGCTCGTGTCCTCGCTGACCGGCGGCAACATCCTGCAGGTCCTCTTCGTCGCCCTGCTCGTCGGCTTCGGGCTGCAGAAGATGGGGACGACGGGTGAACCGATCCTGCGCGGCATCAAGCTCATCCAGGCGCTCGTGTTCCGGGTGCTCGCGATGATCATGTGGATCGCACCCATCGGCGCCTTCGGCGCGATCGCCGCCGTGACCGGGTCCGCCGGAGCGAGCGCGCTCGTCGGGCTGGCCACCCTCATGATCGCGTTCTACATCACCTGCGCGTTGTTCATCGTCGTCGTGCTCGGCGGGGTCTTGCGCCTCGCCACGGGCTTCAACATCTTCAAGCTCATGAAGTACCTCGGCCGTGAGTACCTCCTCATCGTCGGCACCTCCTCCTCCGAGGCGGCGCTCCCGCGACTCATCGCGAAGATGGAGCACCTCGGTGTCTCCAAGCCGGTCGTCGGCATCACCGTCCCGACGGGCTACTCCTTCAACCTCGACGGCACCGCGATCTACCTCACCATGGCGTCGATCTTCATCGCCGACGTCATGGGCGTCCCGATGAACCTCGGGGAGCAGATCTCGCTCCTCGTGTTCATGATCATCGCGTCGAAGGGCGCCGCGGGCGTCACCGGCGCTGGTCTCGCGACCCTCGCCGGCGGCCTGCAGGCCAACCGACCCGACCTCGTCGACGGGGTCGGCCTCATCGTCGGCATCGACCGCTTCATGTCGGAGGCGCGTGCGCTCACGAACTTCACCGGCAACGCGGTCGCCACGATCATCATCGGCACGTGGGTGAAGGAGGTCGACCGGGTGCAGGTCGGCGAGGTCCTCTCCGGTCGCTCGCGGTTCGACGAGGCGACGATGAGCGTCGACGACCACACGGGCGCAGTCGCGGTGGCGAAGCGCTGAGCAGCAGGCCCTTCGACAGGCTCAGGGACCGGAGAACCCGGTCCCTCAGCCTGTCGCTCCCGGACCCTGAGCCTGTCGAAGGGTGCTCAGTTGGCCGGTGAGTCGACGATCGGCTTCGACGGCGGGGTGTCGCCCTCCAGCACCGCCTCGTCCACGGCGGTGGTCGAGTGTTCCGTACGCGGAGCGATCCGGAACAACGGGATCGTGTAGCCGCAGATCGGGCCGATGAGCACGGCGAAGACCACTGTTCCGATGCCGACGTTCCCGCCGAGCAGCCACCCGATGCCGAGGACGACGAGCTCCACGCCCGTGCGCCCGACCCAGATCGGCCACCCGGTGACACGGTGGATGCCGGTCATGAGGCCGTCCCGCGGGCCGGGGCCGAAGTTGCCGCCGATGTAGAGGCCGGAGGCGACGCCGAGGAGGAGCAGTCCGCCGGCGAACAGCAGGATGCGCGCCCAGAGGTCGAGGTCCGCGGGGATGAACGCCAGCCCGATGTCGGCCGATGGCCCCACGAGGAGGACGTTCAGGACGGTGCCGACACCCGGCCGCTGCTTGAGCGGGATCCAGGCGAGGAGCACGAGCCCGCCGACGATGATCGTGATGAGTCCGAAGCTCAGGCCGGTCCGCAGGTTGAGTCCCTGTGTGAGGACGTCCCAGGGGGCGACCCCGACGGCACCGCGCACGATCATCGCGATGGCGATGCCGTACAGGAAGAGGCCGATGAGGAGTTGGAGCACACGACGGGTCATGGTGGACAATCCAATTGCACGATTGGCTTTGGCGCTAGAGGCCAATCTGGGTATCGTGGTTCAATGGCTTCCATCACCCTGAGTGCCCGATCGCTCGCCGCCCTGCTCGGGCAGTGGAAGACCGCTGCGCCCGCATACCGCGGTCTCGCCGACCGAATCCGACTCCTCGTCCTCGACGGACGCATCCCGGTCGGTACCCGTCTGCCGGCCGAGCGGGAACTGGCCGATCGGCTCGCGCTGAGCCGCACTACGGTCACCGCGGCGTACCGCGAACTGCGCGAGGCGGGCTACCTCCGCAGCATCCGCGGTTCTGGCAGTGTCACCCTCCTGCCGTCGGCGCCCACTGCGCTGGCTCCCGTGCCACAGGGCGGGTTCCTCGACTTCAGCAAGGCCGCCGTCCCGCCGTGCCCCGAGATCATCGACGCCGTCGCCACCGCCGCCGCAGAACTGCCGCGGTACATGCACGACTTCGACTACGATCTCGTCGGCATGCCCGAGCTGCGGCAGGCCATCGCCGACCGCTACACCGCGCGCGGGCTGCCCACCGACCCCGACGAGATCATGGTGACCGTGGGGGCTCAGCACGCGATCGCCCTCATCGCGCGCACCCTCCTCAGCCGAGGCGACCGCGTCCTCGTCGAGATGCCGAGCTATCCCCACGCCTACGAGGCACTCCGGGCGGCCGGGGCCAGGCTCGGCGCGGCGACCGTCTCCTCGGAGACCGGCTGGGACGTCCGCGAACTCGAGCAGTGGTTCGAGCGCACGAGCCCCGCGATGGCGTACCTCATGCCGGACTTCCACAACCCGACCGGGGCGTCGATGCCGCTCGAGACCCGCCGACGGGTCGCCGCAGCCGCCGAGCGGCACGGGACGGTGCTCGTGATCGACGAGACCACGGCGGAACTCGACATCGACCGGCCGACGGACCAGGGGCTCGACGGCACGCCGTTCGCTGCTCTCGAGGGTGCGCCGGCGTCGATCATCACGATCGGTTCGGTGGGCAAGACGATCTGGGGCGGGCTCCGCATCGGGTGGATCCGGGCCGAGCGCGGCACGATCAGGAAGCTCGTCTCTGCACGCTCGCTGGGCGACCTCGGCACCCCGATCCTCGACCAGCTGACCGTCCAGCAGTTGATGCCGGCGATGGACGGCATCGTCGCCCGGCGCGGTGTCGCGCTCGGCGAGACCCGCGACCGGCTCGTCGACCTCCTGGCCGACCGCCTCCCCGAGTGGACCGTGCCGCGGGTCGATGGCGGGATCGCCACCTGGGTGAACCTCGGCGAGGCCGCGTCATCGCAGCTCTCGCTCGCGGCGCGGAGCCACGGGCTCGTGATCGTCGCCGGGCCGCGGTTCGGGATCGACGGTGCGTTCGAGCGTTACCTGCGCATCCCGATCAGCTATCCGTGGGCCCAGACGGAGCAGGCGGTCGAGCTGCTGACGCAGACGTGGCACTCCGCGATGTTCGGGCACGTGCCGGCCCTGGACTACCTCGAAGACGTCGTCTGAGGTCGCCGCCGACGAGCGTGACACCGCTCCACACGCAGTGCTTGTGCGTGCCGTGTCCAGCCTCCGCGCGAGACCGCCGTCGGACGGGTGTGCGGTGACATAATTACAGCGTCCGCACCTCTCGCAACAACCGAAAGCGGCTCCGTGCACCTGCTCTCCGTCCTCAGCATGAAGAACCGCGCGTTGATCGCGCTCGTCACCATCGTGGCAGCCGTGTTCGGCGTCCTGGCGGTGGGCGGCCTCAAGCAGGAGCTCATCCCGTCGGTCCAGTTCCCGCAGCTCGCGATCATCACGAGCTACCCGGGGGCGGCACCCGAGGTCGTCAACGACGACGTCTCGACCCCGATCGAGACCGCGATCCAGGGCGTGCCCGGTATCGAGTCCACCTCGGCGACGTCGAGCACGAACACGAGCCTCATCAGCGCGACCTTCACCTACGGCACGGACCTCGCGACCGCCGAGCAGAAGATCACCCAGGCGATCAACCGCATCAAATCGACCCTGCCCGACACCGTCGACCCGCAGGTGGTCAGCGGCAGCATCGACGACCTCCCGGTCATCCAGATCGCCGTGTCCGGTGCGGCCGACCAGGACTCCCTGGCCGAGGTGCTCTCCAGCTCCGTGGTCCCCGACATCAAGGACGTCGACGGCGTCCGCGACGCGGCGATCGTCGGCGAGGTGGGCAAGCGGGTCACGATCACCCCCGACGACGCCAAACTGGCCCTCGCGGGGCAGACCAGCCGGGTCATCGGGACGACGCTGCAGCAGAACGGCTCCCTGCAGCCCGCGGGCGACATCACCGAAGGCGACAAGACGTTCTCCGTGCAGACAGGCACGAAGCTCACCTCGGTCGACGACATCGCCGCCCTGCCGATCACGGGGGCCTTCGCCGCCGACGGCTCCGTCCTGACCATCGGCGACGTCGCGACGGTCGCGTTGAGCGACGACCCGATCACCTCGATCTCGCGCGTCGACGGCGAGCCGGCGCTCACCATCGCCGTCACGAAACTGCCCGCGGCGAACACCGTCGAGGTCTCGCAGGGTGTGCGCGACATCCTCCCCGAGCTCGAGCGCACCATCGGGTCCGACGCCAAACTCACCGTCGTCTTCGATCAGGCGCCCTACATCGAGCAGTCCATCGAGGCCCTGACGACGGAGGGGCTGCTCGGCCTCGTCTTCGCGGTGCTGATCATCCTCGTGTTCCTCCTCGACGTCCGGGCCACGCTGGTCACGGCGATCTCCATCCCGACCTCGGTGCTCATCACCTTCATCGGCCTCCAGGTCGCCGAGTACTCACTCAACATCCTCACGCTGGGCGCGCTGACGATCGCCATCGGGCGCGTGGTCGACGACTCGATCGTCGTCATCGAGAACATCAAGCGGCATCTCTCGTTCGGCGACAACCGCACCGGTGCGCAGCGTGCCGGGTCGATCCTGAGCGCCGTCCAGGAGGTCGCGGGCGCGATCACCGCCTCGACCATCACCACGGTGGCCGTGTTCCTGCCCATCGCGTTCGTCGGCGACGTCACCGGAGAACTCTTCCGACCCTTCGCCCTCACCGTCACGATCGCGCTGCTCGCGTCGCTCCTCGTCGCGCTCACCATCGTCCCCGTGCTCGCCTACTGGTTCCTCCGCGCCCCGAAGGCCCAGCGGCTCGCAGCTGCAGCCGCAGCGGAGGAAGCGCCGTCCGACGCGACGACCGGACCGGTCCGGAGCCGCCGCGAGCGCCGGGTCAGCGTGCAGGACGAAGACGACCTCGAGAAGCCGTCACGGCTCCAGAAGGCGTACCTCCCGATCATCCACTGGACTCTCAAGCATTCGGTCACCACGCTGCTGCTGTCGGTGCTCGTGCTCGTCGGCACCTTTGCGCTCACGCCGTTCATGAAGACCAACTTCCTCGGTGACTCCGGCCAGAACACCCTCACGGTCACGCAGACCCTGCCGGTCGGCACGAGCCTCGACGCTCAGGACGCGGCGGCGAAGCAGGTCGAGACGAAGCTGCGCGACATCGACGGCATCGACACCGTCCAGCTCTCGATCGGGTCGAGCGGAAGCTCCTTGCGCGACGCGTTCTCGGGCGGCGGTGGCGGAGCCATCACCTACTCGATCACGACGAGCGAAGACGCCGACCAGACGGCACTCCAGAAGACGGTCCGCAAGGACCTGTCCGGGCTCGACGACGTCGGCGAGATCGAGGTCGCCGCGTCCGCGGGCTTCGGCGGGTCGAGCGACATCGAGATCGACATCACCTCCGCGCGGCAGAGTGATCTCGCGACGGCCGCCGACGCCATCCAGCAGGCCGTCACCGGCCTCGACGGCATCGACCAGGTCACGAGCAACCTCAGCGAATCGCGACCCTACGTCCAGGTGGCCGTCGACCGCGACGCCGCTGCCGCTGCAGGGTTCAGCGAGGTCGCGCTCGGGGCGTACGTCTCGCAGCTCATGCAGCCGACGACGGTGGGCTCCATCGTCATCGACGACACCACGCTCACCATCTACGTCGACGCCCAGGACCCGCCGACCACCGTCGACGCCCTCGCTGCGACGGAGGTCCCGACCGCCACCGGCCCGAGACGCCTCGACGCCCTCGCGACGGTCTCGCAGGTCGACGGACCCGCGACGATCTCGACCGTCAAGGGGCTGCGCTCAGCCACGATCAGCGCGACGCCGGGCAGCGACAACCTCGGTACCGCCAGCGCCGAGGTGCAGACGGCGATCGACGACGTCAAGCTGCCCGCCGGCACCACGGCGACCCTCGGAGGTGTCACGGCATCGCAGAGCGACGCGTTCGGACAGCTGGGCCTCGCGCTCCTCGCGGCGATTCTCATCGTGTACGTCATCATGGTCGCGACGTTCCGGTCGCTGCGGCAGCCGCTCCTGCTGCTCGTGTCGGTGCCGTTCGCCGCGACCGGCGCGATCGGGCTCCAGATCATCACCGGTGTGCCGCTCGGCGTCCCGTCGCTCATCGGCGTGCTGATGCTCATCGGTATCGTCGTGACGAACGCGATCGTGCTGGTCGACCTCGTGAACCAGTACCGGCGACGCGGCATGACGGTCATCGAGGCCGTCGAGCACGGCGCCGCGCGCAGGCTCCGCCCGATCCTCATGACGGCGCTCGCGACGATCTTCGCGCTCACCCCCATGGCACTCGGTGTCACCGGGCACGGCGGCTTCATCTCGCAGCCGCTCGCGATCGTCGTCATCGGCGGGCTCGTCTCCTCGACCATCCTGACGCTCGTCGTGCTCCCCACCCTCTACAACCTCGTCGAGGGGTTCCGGGAACGTCGCGAGCAGCGGCGGGCTGCAGCCGAGCCGAAGCCGACGCCGCGCACGGTCGCCGCGATCGAGGGGCCGCGGGCCGCGACGGTCCCCGCTGAGGAGCCGGCCATGGTCGGCGCCGGTGGCGGAAGCGCTGCAACCGCGCCGAGCGCGCCTGACGCATCCGTTCCGTCGGATTCTGTGGACGTGACTCCGGTCGACGTGGCTCCAGATGCCGCCGCTCCCGCTGACGCGGAACCGGCGGAGGAGGCCCCGATCGATTCGGTCCCTGCCGACGCCGATCCTGCCGATGCGGCTCCCACGGACTCGGATGCGGCACCCGAGCCGCAGGTCGCTGCGCCGAGTGAGCCGACGGTGGATCGACCGATGACGCGGCCCGCCGCGCACGAGGTGCACGAAGCCCACGAGGTGCACGGGGCGCATGTGGCGACGGGTGACGAGCTGCCGCGCACCGAGGCGATCACCCTTCCCGACGCGGTCTCAGAAGCCCCTGCGGACGAGGTCGTGCATTCCGGCGAGCACGCCGCACCGGCGGTGCAGCCTGAGCCGGAAGCGAAGGCTGAGCCGGACGAGCAGGCTGAGGCGGTCGCTGAGCCTGAACCGGCTCTGGAGACTGACCCGACGGCGGAATCCGAGCTCCCGGCTGAGTCTGAGCGAGCTGCTGAGTCCATGCCGACGACCGACGCCGAGTCGACGCCCGATGCTGAGCCGACGCCTGACGCCGATACGGCACCCGGGACCGAGCCGTCTTCGGGCACCGAACGACCGAAGCGTCGCCGCGCGCAGTGGCCGTGATCGACCACCTGCCGCTCGGTCGCTGAGCTGCGGCTCGAGCCGTTCGACACGAAGCCCTCGGGATGGCCGTCACCGGCGCCCGAGGGCTTCGTCGTGTGACGCCCGACTCAGCGGAGATCGCCGACCGCGCCGGTGACCGCCCGCAGGACCTCGCCCGACTGCACCAGCGCGGTGACCGCCTCGATCTCGGGGGAGAGGAACCGGTCGGGACCGGGACCCGTGACCTGCTCACGCACCCGGCGGAGTACCGCCCCGGTGCCGACGGCCGGCTCGAGCGGGCCGCGCAGGTCGAGGCCACGGGCTGCCGTCATGACCTCGATCGCCAGCACCCGGGTGAGACCGTCGATCGCCCGACGGAGCTTCCGCGCCGCCGCCCAGCCCATCGAGACGTGGTCCTCCTGCATCGCGGAGGACGGAATCGAGTCGACGGACGCCGGGTGCGCCAGGCGTTTCAGCTCGCTCACGATGCCGGCCGCCGTGTACTGGGCGATCATGAGGCCCGAGTCGACACCGACCTCGTGTGCGAGGAACGGCGGGAGGCCGTTGCTCCGGCTCCGGTCCAGGAAACGGTCGGTGCGGCGCTCCGACATGGACGCGACATCGGCGACGGCGATCGCGAGGAAGTCGAGCACGTAGGCGACCGGGGCGCCGTGGAAGTTCCCGTTCGACTCGACGCGTCCGTCCGGCGTGAGGACCGGGTTGTCGACGGCACTCGCGAGCTCCCGCTCGGCGACCGTCGCGGCGTGGTCGACGGTGTCCCTGGCGGCACCGTGCACCTGCGGGGCACAGCGCAGTGAGTAGGCGTCCTGCACCCGGGTGCACTCAGGGCCCCGGTGGCTCGCGACGATCGGGGAGCCGTCGAGCAGCAACCGCAGGTTCGCGGCGCTCTCGGCCTGACCCGACTGCGGGCGCAGGGCCTGCAGGTCGGCGGCGAACACGGCGTCCGTGCCGAGCAGGCCCTCGACGCTCATCGCCGCGGCGACGTCGGCGGTGCGCAGGAGCATGCGCAGGTCGTCCACGGCGAGCGCGAGCATCCCCAGCATGCCGTCGGTGCCGTTGATGAGCGCGAGCCCCTCCTTCTCGGCGAGCTGTACCGGCTGGAGGCCGGCGTCCGCAAGCGCGTCCGTCGCGGGGCGCACGCGACCGGACACGTCGGTCACCTCGCCCTCGCCCATCACCGCCAGCGCGCAGTGTGCGAGGGGCGCGAGGTCGCCGGAGCAGCCGAGCGACCCGTACTCGCGCACGACCGGGGTGATGTCGGCGTTCAGCATCGCCGCGTAGGCGCGGACCGTCTCCACCCGCACCCCGGTGCGGCCCGTCATGAGCGTCGAGAGGCGCAGCGTCATGAGAGAACGCACGACCTCCCGCTCGACGACCTCGCCGCTGCCGGCGGCGTGCGAGCGGACGAGACTCGCCTGCAACTGCGCGCGGCGCGCCGGCTCGATGAACGTGGTCGCGAGCGCACCGAACCCGGTCGAGATCCCGTAGTGGGGCTCGGGGTCGGAGGCGAGCGCCTCGATGATCCGACGGGATGCGGCGACACCGTCGAGGGCCGCGCCGTCGAGGTCGATCCGTGCACCGTGCCGGGCGACGGCGACGACCTCGTCGATCGACAGCGGCCCGGCGCCGAGGGAGACCGAGGTCGGGCCGGCGGGTTCGGGATGCGAGCGACCGGAGGTCGTCGGGTCGCTGGTGGTCGGGGTCGCGCCGGGCTGGATGTCCATGTTCCGATGGAACACCCGGACGCCGATCGCGGCGGTGCGCGTAGAGTCGTCCGTGTCTGGGATGACAGACATGGACGACCAGGCGGCCGCGTCCGAGCCGCGGAGACGAGGTCAGCGGTGAGTCAGGTCCCGGCAGCCGACGCCACCCTTCGTGTGCTGAGCCATCTCGCCGGCGCCCGCGGCCCGCTTCCGGCCGCGGCGATCGCCTCGGCACTCGACCTGCCGAGATCGACGGTCTACCACCTCCTCAGCGTGCTGCAGGAGCACGGCTTCGTGGTCCACCTGCCCGAAGCCCGTCGCTACGGGCTCGGGGTCGCCGCCTTCGAACTCTCCGGTGGTTACGCGCGCCAGGAGCCGCTCAGCATGCTCGGGCGCCCGTTGCTCGCCGAGCTGGTCGACCGGGTGGGTGAGAGCGCGCATCTCGCCGTGCTGCACGGCCGGGACGTGCTCTACATCGTGGATGAGCGCGCCCCGCGTCGGCCGCACCTCGTCACCGATGTCGGTGTGCGCCTCCCGGCTCACCTGACCGCCAGCGGCTGCGCGATCCTCGCCGCGCTCCCGGCCGGCCAGCTGCGCGCCCTGTTCCCCGACCAGGCGGCGTTCGTCGACCGCACCGGCCACGGGCCGAAGCGGTACCGGGAGCTCCGTCAGGTCCTGGCCCAGACGACCCAGGACGGCTATGCGCGCGAGGCCGGCGGGGTGACGCTCGGTCTCGCGAGTGTCGGGGTGGTCGTCCGCGACCACACGGGGTGGCCGGCGGCGGCGATCGCGGTCACCTACGACGCCGATGCCGGGCTCGATCCGGCGTGGTTGGCCCGCGAGATCCACCCGGCGGCGGCCGAGCTGTCGCGGCGGATCCGGGGTCGCTGAGCGCTCGGCGGAGCGGGCGGGCGGGCGGTGCGGCGGCTCCGGAACCGTGGTCAGGCGACCGAGCGCAGGATGAGCTCGAGCAGGGCGGTCGCGTAAGCGTCGGGCGCCGTCGCGGCGCTGAACCGTCGCAGTTCGCCGCCGAGCTCGACCACGACGGTGTACGCCTCGGCGTCGCCCAACGACAGGAGGACGTCGAGTTCGTCGTCGAGTGTCGGCTCGCCGTCGGTCGGCGCAGCCGGGGACACCGCGCGTTCGAGCGACCGGAACGAGCCGCGCAGCAGGGCACGCAGCTGGTGTTCCGACGGCAGCCAGAGCGTCTCCTCCTGATCGACGGAGTCCAACGCCCACTCGGTCGTGCCGTTGAAGCCGAAACTGCGGCCACCCGGGTGCTCGTGCACCTCGACGGTCATCTCGCTCACCGTGAACACGTCGCCGGCGAGCTCACCGCCGTCGATGGTGAAGCGGTCGCCGGGTTCGGGAGTCCAGCGCAGGCCGGCGGTGCGGAGCGCTCGGGCGAGGTCAGCGGAGATCATCAGTCCAGTATCGCCGACCACTGTGCGATGCGGCTGGCAACCCCTCGATTCGGGCGGAACCCTGTGCGAGGGTGGAGGATCTCTTCGAAGGGTCCGATGATGCCCGCACCTGATGATGGCCTCTCCGGTCGCTTCCCTGCGCGCGGCCGCGTCACCACACGACGGTTCGAGGGTGCGACCGGGATGCACGAGGTGTCGGGCGCGCTCCGATTCGTGGACGTGGACCCCGATCGGTTCTCGATGACCGTCGACTCGGTCATGCTCGGCGAGTACGTCGTCCATCGCAACACCGTCGGCCCCGGGACGTTCGACCTCGTCGCCGACGCCTACGGGCTCGATGAGCCGGTCGCGACGATCGTGATGCTCATCGAGGGCGCCGCCAGCCTGGTCCACGGCCGACAGCAACTCGACCTGCTCCCCGGGACCGGGACGCTCACGGAGGGTGCCGAGACGTACCGGACGACGATCCACGACCACGCGACCTATCTGTACGTGTTCGTTCCGATGCGTGCGCTCCGCCGCCTCGGCATCACCCCGACGAGTGCCCTCGGCCCGCTGGCGCCGTCGCCGCTGCTGCGGGGGAGCGCCGCATTCCTCGTGGAGGTCATCTCCGCGTTCGAACCGATCGGCGGCGCCGCGCAGCTCAGGCTCTGCCGGGTGATCGACACGATGCTCGCGACTCTCTACGCGGAGAACGACCTGTTCCGGGCCGAGGGTGAAGCCGGACGCGTTCCACTCCGGCTCCGGATCATCGAGCACATCGCCGCGTCCTTCGCCGAGCGGGAGTTGCGACCGGAGACGCTGGCGCGTCGCTTCAACATGTCGACGAGGTCTCTGCAACGGGTGTTCGAGGGCTCGGGCACGAGCGCCGCGGGCGAGATCGCCGAGCGGCGGGTGCAGCTCGCGCTCGCCCTCCTCTCGGACCCCGATCACCGGGGCCTGTCGATCGCCGAGGTCGCGACCCGATGCGGCTACCACTCGCAGGCGCACCTCCGTCGAGCGGTCGTCGCGCACACCGGTCTCAGCCCGAGCCAGTTCCGGGAGCAGACGAAGGCGGAGGACGCCTGACGTCGCAGCGTCGTCAGGCCGCCGGATCAGCCTGCGGTGCGCCCGCTTCGTCGCGGAGCCGTCAACCAGGGCCGCAGCAGCCTCGTGACGAGCGGCAGGAGCCAGTAGGTCATGATCGGCGTCAGGACGAGCGTCGAGATGAGCACATGGAGGAACACACCGAGCGGCTCCCAACCGGGCACGAGCGCCGTGACGAGGAGGGTGAAGACGAGGTTGAGCGGGAAGAAGCCCAACCAGATGCTCACCGCCTGCTTCCAGCGCGGCGGCGCGGGCGGGATCGGATCCGGGTCGCCGGAGAGCTCGGCCTCCTCGACGCGGAGGATGCCGTCCGGTGCGTCGAACCACCCTTCGATCCCGCTGCGCCGCTCGACGCGGGACTGCTCCATGAACTCGCGGCCGCTCGACAGCCACCAGGCGCGTTCCTTCGACTCCTCCCAGTCGGTCAGCGTCTGTTCGTCCGCGAAGCGGTACAGCATGTACCAGACGTCGCTCTCGGCACCCGCGCGCACCCAGCCGGAGCCGAGGAAGCCGGGGTACCGGTTCGCCAGGTTGATGCCCGCCTGGACCCAGATGGTGGCCTCGGAGATCGACGCCGGGTTGACGCGTCGCTCGATCGAGACGGTGATGGGATCGTGTTCCATACGCCCAGTAGACCGCACTCGTGTTTCGATCTCGTGTCCCGGTGCCGCCCCCGTAGAGTCGAGGCATGGCGACTCCTGACTTCGTACTGGCCCTCCGCGAGCGGATCGGGCACGCGCCCCTCTGGTTGACGGGGGTGACCGCGGTGGTCCTGCGCGGTCTCGGGACACCCGAGGCCGAGGTCCTGCTCGTCCGGCGCCAGGACAACGGGGCGTGGACGCCGGTCACGGGCATCATCGACCCGGGTGAGGAGCCCGCGGTGGCGGCGGAGCGCGAGGTCCTCGAGGAGGCTGCCGTGGTCGCGGTCGCCGAGCGTCTCGCCCAGGTGCAGGTGCTCCCGCAGAACGTCTACGACAACGGCGACATCACGCAGTACATCGACCTCGTGTTCCGATGCCGCTACGAGTCGGGCGAGCCCTATCCGGCGGACGGCGAGAACTCCGAGGCGCGGTGGTTCCCGCTCGACGCCCTGCCCGAGCAGGTCTCGCAGAACTTCCGTACGCGCATCGCGCTCGCCGCCTCCGACGAGCGCGAGGCCCGCTTCACCCGCTGACGTCCCTCCACCTGCCCGCGAACTGTCACTTGAGGCTCGTTCCGGGGCCTGTGACTAGCGTTTGGTGACAGTTCGCGGGCTGGAGGGGGTGGCTGCGGCGATGGCGTCGGCGGCTCGGACGAGGGTGAGGTGCGAGAGCGCCTGCGGGGTGTTGCCGACCTGCCGCGCCTGCTGCACGTCGTACTCCTCGGACAGCAGGCCCAGGTCGTTGCGGAAGGACAGCAGCCGGTCCATCAGCTCGCGGGCGTCGTCGAGTCGGCCCGAGGCCGCGTACTGCTGCACGAGCCAGAACGAGCACGCGAGGAACGGGTGCTCGTCGCCCGGCAGACCGTCGACCCCGCTCGTGGTGCGGTAGCGCAGGAGCAGACCGTCCTGGAGGAGGTCCTCCTCGATGGCGGCCACCGTCGCGAGCATGCGCGGGTCGTCGGGCGCCACGTAGCCGATCTGCGCGAGGACGAGCAGCGACGCGTCGACCTCGGTCGTCCCGGCGTGCTGGACGTAGCACCCGCGTGCATGGTCGACGTTCTCGCGCTCGATCGTCTCGCGGAGGGTCTCGCGGAGGGCCTCCCAGCGTTCGACGGGCCCGTCCAGGCCGTGCTCGCGGACCGCGCGGACACCGCGGTCGAGCGCCGCCCAGATCATGGCGCGCGAGTGGGTGAAGTGCTGCTCGTCGCCCCGCACCTCCCAGATGCCGCGGTCGGGACGGTTCCAGTGCTCCTCGAGGACGCCGAGCAGCGCGCGCTGGAGACTCCACGAGAAGTCGTCGTCCGGGAGACCGACCGAGCGCGCCTCGTCGAGGGCGATCATCACGGACCCGAAGACGTCGCCCTGGTACTGCGTGTAGGCGCCGTTGCCGACGCGCACGGGGGCGGCGCCGAGGTAGCCGGGGAGGCTGTCGAGCTCCTCCTCCACGAGGTGGCGTTCGCCGGCGAGGCCGTACATGATCTGCAGGTCGTTCGGATCACCGGCGATCGCCCGGAGGAGCCACCTGCGCCAGTCGTGCGCCTCCTCGGTGAAGCCGTGCTGCATGAGGGCTTCGAGGGTCAGCGAGGCGTCGCGCAGCCAGACGTAGCGGTAGTCCCAGTTGCGGACGCCCCCGAACGACTCCGGCAGGCTCGTGGTCGCGGCGGCGACGATGCCCCCGGTGTCCTCATGCGTGAGGGCACGGAGGACGAGTAGCGACCGCACGACCGCCTCCTCGTACTCGTCGGCGGGATCGCAGCGGGACGCCCAGTCGCGCCACCAGGCGATCGTGTGGTCGATGCGCGGGCCGACGTCGACCGGGTCCGGTACCTCGCGGTGCGAGGGGTACCAGGTGAGGGTGAGGTCGACGGTGTCGCCCGCGGAGACCTCGACGGTCGCCGAGTGGGCGTGATCGGACGCCGTCAGGTGCACACCGCGGACCACGACGGCGTCGGGGCCGGCGACCGCGACGATCCCGGAGCCGTCCGGGAGCTGCCGCACCCACGGGATCGCGTCGGCGTACCCGAAGCGGAGGCGCACCTCGACGTCGACCGCGACGGTGCCGCTGAGCCCCTCGACCCGGCGGACCACATCCGCCCGGCGGTCGCCGTGGGGCATGAGGTCGGTCACGCGCACCTGCCCGTCGGGGGTCGTCCAGACGGTCTCGAGGACGAAGGTGTCGTCGAGGTAGGCGCGGCTCGCCGTCGCCCGCGCGTCGGCGGGCCGGACCATCCAGCAGCCGTGGTCCTCGGTGCCGAGCAGTGCGCCGAACATCGAGGGCGAGTCGAACCGGGGGAGGCACAGCCAGTCGATGCTGCCTTCCGACGACACGAGCGCGGCGGTGTGGCAATCACCGATGAGGGCGTAATCCTCGATGGGGCTGGGCATGCACCCATGCTGCCACGCCGCCGCGGGCCTGCCTGGGAGCCATGCTCCGTGACTTCTCAGGGTGGATCGGGTAACGTAGGTGAGTCGGCTCTAGACACCGCGTTTGTACCGCGGAGGGTTATGTCAGTCTGGTGGGCCGGTTTCGTCGGAGAGAACTCCGCGAACACACACATGATGTGGACGGCCCCGGCCAGTGATCGCCCGGGTATGAGCATGCCGCAGCGCAGCCGAGGTTTCGGATGGCGCTGTGTGAGTCATGCAGGTTGTTCATGCGAACGAGTTATAACCCGGAAAGCATTTCTCCATGCCCAAGAACAACACCCCCGCCGGCAAACGCCCGGCCAAGAACTTCGACCCCAAGTCCAAGTACGGCGAGAACAAGCGGCCTTTCGGCTCACGCCCAGGCGCGAAGTCCGGCAGCAAGAGCGAAGGCCACCGCGGCTACCGTCCCGACGCCGGTGGAGCGCCGCAGAAGTCACGCTGGAACGCAGACGAGCGTGCCGAGCGCGCCGCCCGCTTCGAGTCGGAGGAGCGCGGCGACCGCGCACCCCGCGGCGACCGCAATGAGCGTCCTGCGTACAACCGTGGTGGCGACCGGAACGAGCGTCCCGCGTACAACCGTGGTGGCGACCGCAACGAGCGCCCTGCGTACAACCGTGGTGGCGACCGCAACGAGCGCCCCGCCTACAACCGTGGCGAGAGGACTGAGCGTCCTTCGTACGGTGACCGGAACGAGCGTCCTGCGTACAACCGCGGTGGCGACCGGAACGAGCGCCCGTCCTACAACCGTGGCGAGCGGTCCGAGCGTCCGTCCTACGGTGACCGGAACGAGCGTCCTGCGTACAACCGTGGCGAGCGGTCCGAGCGTCCCTCCTACGGTGACCGGAACGAGCGTCCTGCGTACAACCGTGGTGAGCGGTCCGAGCGTCCCTCGTACGGCGACCGGAACGACCGCCCGGCCTCGAACCGTGGTGGCGACCGCACCGAGCGTCCGGCGTACAACCGTGGCGAGCGGTCCGAGCGTCCCTCGTACGGCGACCGGAACGACCGTCCCGCGAACAACCGTGGTGGCGACCGCAACGAGCGCCCGGCCTACAACCGGGGTGAGCGCACGGAGCGTCCCTCGTACGGTGACCGCACCGAGCGTCCCGCGTACAACCGTGGCGAGCGGTCCGAGCGTCCCTCCTACGGTGACCGCACCGAGCGTCCCTCCTACGGTGACCGCCCGGCCCGTCAGGGTGACCCGCGTCAGGCGAACCGCACCGACCGCCCCGCGCGTTCCTACGACGACCGTCCGAAGCGTTCCTTCGAGGAGCGCCCGGCGCGTTCGTACGACGACCGCCCCAAGCGGTCCTTCGACGACCGCCCGAAGCGCTCGTTCGACGACCGCGGCGCGTCCGACGCCGGCCGTGGCAGCGACTACTACCCGAAGCGCGACGCCGGCTCCTACACGCCCCAGGACGATGTGGTGCTCGAGCGCCTCGAGGCCGACGCGATCCAGGCCGGCGACGTCGAGGGTGTGACCTTCGAGAGCCTCGGCCTCGGCGGCAACATCGTCCGTGCACTGGCCGAGCTCGGCGCCGACAGCCCGTTCCCGATCCAGGCGGCGACCATTCCGGATGTCATCGCGGGCCGCGACGTGCTCGGCCGTGGCCGCACCGGCTCCGGCAAGACCATCGCCTTCGGTGCCCCGCTCGTCGAGAAGCTCATGGAGAACGGCGGCGGCAAGAACCGCAAGCCGGGTCGCAAGCCCCGCGCCCTCATCCTCGCCCCGACGCGTGAGCTCGCCCTGCAGATCGACCGCACCGTGCAGCCCATCGCGCGCGCCGTCGGCCTCTTCACCACCCAGATCTACGGCGGTGTCCCGCAGGGTCGCCAGGTCGGCGCACTGCAGCGCGGCGTCGACATCATCGTCGGCACGCCCGGTCGCATCGAGGACCTCATCGAGCAGGGTCGCCTCGACCTCTCGCAGGTCACGGTGACCGTCCTCGACGAGGCCGACCACATGTGCGACCTCGGCTTCCTCGAGCCCGTGCAGCGCATCCTGCGTCGCACCGCGCCCGATGGCCAGAAGCTCCTCTTCTCCGCCACCCTCGACAAGGGTGTCGCAGCCCTCGTCAACGAGTTCCTCCCGAACCCGTCGGTGCACGAGGTCGCCGGTGAGGACCAGGCCTCCTCCACGATCGATCACCGCGTGCTGGTGGTGGAGCACAAGGGCAAGGACCGCCTCATCGAGGAGCTCGTCAACCGCACCGAGAAGACCCTCGTGTTCGCTCGCACCCGGGCCTACGCCGAGCGTCTCGCGGAGCAGCTCGGCATGGCGGGCATCCCCGCCGTCTCGCTCCACGGCGACCTCAACCAGGCGCGCCGCACGCGCAACCTGGAGAAGCTCACCTCGGGTCGGGTCAACGTGCTCGTCGCCACCGACGTCGCCGCCCGCGGCATCCACGTCGACGACATCACGCTCGTCGTGCAGGCCGACGCCCCGGACGAGTACAAGACGTACCTGCACCGTGCCGGCCGCACCGGTCGTGCCGGCAAGATCGGTCGCGTCGTCACGATCATCCCCAAGGCCCGTCGCCGCCGGATGACCGAACTGCTCGACCGCGCTGAGATCGAGGCCGCGTTCGACGACGCCGCCCCCGGCGACCAGCTCGTCGAGGACATCGCCACCGCGTAGTCCGCACCGCATCAGGAACGCCCGCCGAGCTCACGCTCGGCGGGCGTTCTCGCGTGTCAGGGGGTGAGGGCAGCCCGCTCGTCGTCGCGCGGCGCGAGGACGACGGCGTCGTCGACCCCGTCGAAGGTCCGGACCGGACGGGTGGCGTCCCAACGCTGCCAGCCCGGGTCCCCTGTCTTCGCGAACGCGACCCAGGCGTCGTGCATCGCGGTCGCGAGCGACTGCGGGGCGGACGGGCCCGCCATGCGGACCGCCTCCGGGGAGTCGAGGTGGTCGAAGACGAAGCCGATCTCCATCGCGTGGGCCGCACCGAGCTCTCCCTCGCCGTCCCCGCCGACCGGGCTCCGCCAGGCGAACTCGTACACCCAGGTGTCCGAGCCGTTGTCGGCGCGTGCGTCCGCCAGTTGATTGAGTGGGACGCGGAGCAGGATGTCGGTGGCGATCGCCCCGAGGATCTCGCCGGACTTCGCTTTCGGACGGCTGCGGCGGAAGGTCCGCACGGCCGACGCACTGACTCCGAAGCGCAGTCGCGCCGCGAACAGTTGGAGGCGCGTGATCCGCCGGGCGATGCCGGTCGGGACGAGGAACAGTCGGTGCTCCTCCGTCGTCGTCCCGATGAGCACGGGTATGTCGGCGGAGCCGCCCGACACCAGGGCGTCCAGCGGACTCAGCGGCGCGAGTGGCGACGACGTCGTGATCGAGAATCCCGGACCACCGGTCAGCGGGTTGCCTCCGCCCATCACCCGTTCCTGGGCCCCGACGAGTCCCTCGGGCGGCACACGGCGGAAGCCGGCCCTGGTGGCCGGCACGCCGAGGTCCTTGGCCATGAGCTTCGAGATCCGGCCGGAGCGCTCTCGGGGTTCCGAGCGCAGCGGGCCGCTCTGGATGATCGCCCGTCGCATCACGGACGAGGCGTCCGGGTGCGCGAGGAGTGCCGCGACCGAGGCCCCGCCCGCGGATTCGCCGAAGACGGTGACGTTGTCGGGGTCACCGCCGAAGCGGGCGATCTCGTCCTGCACCCACGTCAACGCCGCGAGTTGGTCGGCGAGACCGAGGTTCAGCGGGACGTCGTCGAGCACCGAGAACCCCTCGGACCCGAGGCGGTAGTTGATGGAGACGAGGACGACGCCGTCGCGAGCGAACGCGGTGCCGTCGTAGGAGTCGAGCGCGTTGGAGCCGTGCACGAGCGAGCCACCGTGGATCCACGCCATGACCGGGAGCGGGGTGTCCGACCGCTCGGCCGGGGTCCAGACGTTGAGGTTCAGGATCTCGTTGCCCGGCACCGTCACCGTGGCGAGCAGTTCGCCGACCGCGCCGGTGTAGGGCGGCTGCGGGGCGGTCGCGCCGGGGCGGGTCGCATCGCGGGCGTCCTCCCAGGGGACGACCGGCTGTGGGAGTCGGAAGCGGTCGTCGCCGAACGGTGCTGCCGCGTAGGGGACACCGAGGAATCGGGAGACACCCGCTTCGGTGACCCCGGTGATCGGGCCGCTGCCGATGGTGACGGTGACCGGCGTCGATCCGCCATGCGCAGGGATCGGTTCGCCGGTCGGTTCCAGGCCAGGGTCGATGCTCATACGGGTCCGTTCGTCGATGCTCGGGTGACCAACTGTATCGACGCCCCGGGTGCGGAAGACTGGGCTGATGCAGATTCGTCCCTTCACGCCTTCCGACACCGAGGCCGTCATCGCGCTCTGGCACACCGTGGGGCTCACCCGGCCTTGGAACGACCCGGCGAAGGACATCGAGCGCAAGTCGACGACGCAGCCCGAGCTGTTCCTCATAGCCACCGACGGCGATGGCGCCCTCATCGGCACCGCGATGGTGGGGTACGACGGCCACCGCGGGTGGGTGCACTACCTGGCCGTGTCGCCGGCCCAGCAGGGCGGTGGGCTCGGGCGGGAGCTCATGGCCGAAGCCGAACGCCTGCTCATCGAACTCGGGTGCCCGAAGATCAACCTCATGGTCCGGACCGGCAACGACCGGGTGATCGGGTTCTACGAGGCGCTCGGGTACGGCACCGACGAGGTCGCGCTGCTGAGCAAGCGGCTCATCCCCGACGCCTGACGCCGGTTCGTTCGCCCATTCTTGGGCGAGGGAGTCCTCGTTCGCCCAAGAATGGGCGAACGAACGGGTCAGAAGAGGGTCGGCTGGACCTGCAGGCCGGTCGTGACGAACTCCGGGACGCGCTTGCGCAGCTCGGCCCGCTCGCCGTACCCGTCGCGCAACATGCCGAGCGCCGACGAGCGGACACCCCCGGTGGCGGGGTCTTCGGTGCCGCGCTCGAGCCCGTGCTCGCGGATCATCGGGCGGATGCGCGCGGCCAGCCACTTCCGGTACTCCTTCGGGGCGTAGGCGCCGTCGGCGTACATCGAGGTGTACCGGTCGACGAGCTCGGGGTGCTCTCGCGACAGCCACTGCATGAACCAGGGTTTGACGCCGGCCTTCAGGTACAGGGTCGAGAAGAGGACGGTGCTCGCGCCCGCCTCGCGGATGCGCGACAGGGCGAGGTCGAGGTGGTCGACGGTGTCGGTCAGGTAGGGGAGGATCGGCATCATGAAGACCCCGACGTCGAAGCCGAGGTCGGCAGCCGCGCGGACGGTCGCGAGTCTGGCCGCCGCCGTCGGGGTGCCGGGCTCGATCGACTGCTGCAGCTCGTCGTCGTAGATGGCGATCGACATGGCGAGGTCGACCGGTACGCGCTGAGCGACCTCGGCCAGGAGTGGCAGGTCTCGCCGGAGCAGCGTGCCCTTCGTCAGGATCGAGAACGGGGTTCCCGAGTCGGCGAGGGCGTTGATGATCCCCGGCATGAGCCGGTACTTGCCCTCGGCGCGCTGATACGGGTCAGTGTTCGTGCCGAGTGCCACCGGGTGCCTGCCCCAGCTCGCCTTCGCGAGCTCCTTCTCGAGGACCTCGGCGACGTTCACCTTGACGATGAGCTGCGAGTCGAAGTCCTTCCCGGCATCGAGGTCCAAGTACGAATGCGTCGGTCGTGCGAAGCAGTACACGCACGCATGCGAGCATCCCCGATAGGGGTTGATGGTCCACCCGAACGGCATCACGGACTGGCCGGGCACGCGGTTGAGCGCCGACTTCGCGAGCACCTCGTGGAAGGTGATCCCGGCGAACTCCGGCGTCTGGACGCTGCGCACGAGGTTGTTCAGCTTCGCGAGGCCCGGCAGCGCCGACGTCGCCTCAACCCCGAGTTCCTGTCCGCTCCACCGCATACCTCCATTAGAACATATGTTCGAGTCCTGCGGGTGACTCCGGACGATCAGTTCCGGATGACGGGGCCCGGACCCGCGGCGAGACTCAACCACAGGAGGGCGGCGCTCACGAGCCAGAAGGCGACCATGAAGCACCAGTCGCGGGTGCGGAAGGGGATGCGGGTCCGCTCCGTGCGCTGCGGATGGGCGCCGAACGCGCGGGAGTCCATGGCGAGCGCGACCCGCTCCGCGTGACGGATGGCACCGGCCAGCAGTGGCACGACGGTGCCGGCGGCGCGGCGGACGGCGGCGATCGGTCCGCGACCTTCGGCCATGCCGCGGACCCGGTGGGCGGAACGGATCACCTCCAGCTCGTGCCCGAACCGCGGCACGAACCGGTAGGCGGCGAGCGCCGTGTACCCGATCCGGTAGGGCACGTGCAGCTGCTGGATCATCGCGCGGACGAACTCCGGGCCGGTCGAGGTGAGGCCGCCGATGCAGGCGAGGACGAGGAGGGCCGCGAGCCGCAGTGCCGTCGCGAGGCCGACGAGCAGCGCCCCGAGGAAGAACCGGTAGTCGCCGACCTGGAACAGCAGGACGGACTGGTCGACGCGGCTCGGGTCGGTCCACAGGCCGAAGCTGAACGACATGATCGCGACGATGAGCGGCAGCGCCACGAAGAGCAGGAGGGCGACCGTCCGCGTCAGGCGGGCCCCGACGAGGATGACGACGACCGCGAGGGCGATGAACAGCGCCGGCGTCACTGGATCTCTCGTGAACGCGAGCAGGATCATCACCGGGAGCGGAGCACCGAGCTTCGCGAGCGGGTTCAACCGGTACAGGAATCGACCGGCCGGTGCCGTGCCCGAGGCGTACGGGTCGATCGTCGAGGCGCTCATCGGGCGGCCGCCCCGGGCAGGTCGTCGAGTCTCGACAGATGCCGCCAGTCGGGGTGGTTCGCCAGCGAGCGCATCGCCTGGGCGAGCGGTGGTGGCCGGAGCCCCGCGCGGTGCAGGAGCTCGTCGTCGCCGAGGACCGCGGCAGTCGTGTCGTGGGCGAGCAGGTGACCGCCGGCCATCACCGCGACGTGACTCGCGTGATCGGCGACGAGCTGGAGGTCGTGGGTCACGACGAGGACCGTGGTGCCCTGCGCGTTGAGTCCGGCGAGGAGGTCCAGGAGCTCGTTCGCCCGCGCCCGGTCCTGACCGAAGGTCGGCTCGTCGAGCGCGAGCACCGGAGCTCCGGCGATGAGGGCGCTCCCGACGGACAGCCGGCGCTTCTGGCCGCCGGACAGGAGGAACGGGTGCACGTCGCGTGCGGATTCCAGGCCGAACCGCCGCAGCAGGTCGTCGACGCGCCGCTCGATCCCGGCATCATCGACGCCCCGGATCCGCAGGCCGTGCGCGAGTTCGTCGTGGACGGTGTGGGCGATGAACTGGTGCTCGGGGTTCTGGAAGACGAATCCGATGTGTGCCGCGATCGTCCGGACGTCGCTGCGCCCCGGGTCGATCCCGCCGACGTCGATACGGCCGCGGGGAGGCCGGACCACCCCGGCGATCGCCTGGAGCAGGGTCGTCTTGCCGGCACCGTTCGTCCCGATCACCGCGAGGAAGTCGCCCGTCCCGACCTCGAGGCTCACCTCGTGGAGGATCGGGGTGCGCCGGCGGCCCCGACCGCGTTCGACGCTGAGCCGGTCGACGCGGACCGCGACCGGTCCCTCGGCGGTGACCGGCGCGACGGCTACCGTCGGCGGCGGCGTCGGCAGCGCGATCGCGTCGAGTGCGGCGGTCAACTCGGCGGGTGTCAGGGGGAGGTCCGGCAACGCGACACCGGCCGACCGCAGACGCAGCGCGGCGAGCGTCGCGACGGGAAGCCAGACACCCATGGCGAGGAGCTCGTCGAGGTGTCCGAGCAGGACGTCGCGGGTCGGGCCGTCGAAGGCGAGCCGCCCGTCGCGATCGAGGACGACGACCCGGTCGACGAGGTCGATGGCGGCGTCGAGGTTGTGCTCGACGAGCAGGATCGCGTGCCGCTTCCCGGCGCCGTCCGGTCCGGAGACGAGTGAACGGAGGGCGGCGTAGACCTCCTCGATCCCGGCCGGATCGAGGTTCGCCGTCGGCTCGTCGAGGACGAGGAGGTCGCTCCCCATGGCCAGGGCGCAGGCGATCGCGAGTCGCTGTCGGCCTCCGCCCGAGAGTCGGTCGGGGTTCTCGGTCCGGCGCTCCCAGAGACCGACCTGCCGAAGTGCCCGTTCAGCGCGGGACAGCACCTCCTCGACGGGGAGCAGGAGGTTCTCCGGGCCGAAGCACACCTCGTCGAGGACCGTTCCGGTGACGATCTGCGCGTCGGGGTCCTGGAACACCATCGCCACGTGCTCGCTCAACTGCGCGACCGTCGAGGTGGCCGTGTCGAGCCCGCCGGTGATCACGGCACCCTCGAACTCGGCCGGGACGGCGTGGGGGACGAGGCCGTTGAGGGCTAGGGCGAGCGTCGACTTCCCCGAGCCGCTCGGCCCGAGCAGGAGCACCACCTCACCGGGTGCGACCTGGAACGACACGTCGTCCGGGGTCCACTCCTCGCGCTCGTCGTGACGGATGCGCACCCGCCGGACGACGGTGGCGGGGTGCGTCGTCGGTACGGGGTCCACTCAGGCCCGCGTGCCGGCCGAGCCGCGGTCGCGCTGCAGGGGTTTCGCGATGGACCGACCCACACCGGCTCTTGCGAGCGCCGCTGCGACCGCCCGCCCGAGCGCGGTGAAGGCGATCGGGCTGAGCACGAAGAGTGCGATGTAGACCGTCTGGGCGAGGGGCGCGAAGTGCTCGATTCCGAGGACGACGAGCACGGAGCCACCGAAGACGAGTCCCGCGATGCCCGCTGCCAGATAGAAGACCCAGGCCCTCCAGACGCGGTAACGCGACACGGCGAAGGGGATCTCCTGCAGGAGCCCGATCGCGAGACCGGTGCCGAAGTAGCGGAAGAACCACTGCGGGCTGAACGCCGCGGAGACGAGGCCGGCGGTGAGCCCGGTCATGAGGGCCACGCCACCTCGTCGGAGGAGCGCCTGCGAGACGACGCCCGGCAGGAAGTACACGCCGATGATGAGGCCGTAGAGCACGGGGGCGGTCGCGGAGATCGTGCCGCCGACGTACCCGGAGACGACGAAGACGAGGCCGCCGCCGACGCCGATGGCGGCGCAGGTCAGCAGCAGTCGCGTACTCAGACGTTGCATGAGCCCACCTTCACGAGCAGCCGATCTCCTGAGGACAGCCTATCCTTTATCAGCCCGTCGAGACGCCGACGGACACCGCTCGGAACGGGGTCCGGAGCGCCCGATCCCGGCGGTCAGATCGAGCGTCGGCGCGGGGTCAGACGGACGTTCGGCAACGGCGGCGCCGGGATGCGGTCCGTACCGTGGCCGGCGACCGAACCGAAGCGCGGCGACCCCGCCTCCCAGTCCTCCCGGGCGGACTCGATGTCCTCGTGAGTGCGACCGACGAAGTTCCACCACATGACCAGCTCCTCCGGGAACGGCGTCCCTCCGAGGAGCACGAAACGGGCACCGGTCGCGCTCCGGAGCTCGAGTCGATCGCACCCGGGCGCCAGGTAGAGCAACGGGCCGGAGCCGAGTTCGACGCCGCCGACCTCGAGCGCCCCGTCGAGCACCAGCACGCCGTGCTCGAAGGACGGATCCACCGGCACCTCGACGACGGTGTCGGCCTCGAGCGTCACGTCGGCACCGAGCAGGGGCGAGTGGACGGTCGCGGTCGACGTCACGCCGCCCAGCGTGCCGACGAGGACGGTCGCCTCAAAGCCTGGAGCGCGGTGGACGGGCAGGTCCGTGTGCTGCTCGAACGCCGCCGGCACCGAGGCGGCGGTCTCCGGGAGCGCCACCCACAGCTGGAGGCCGTGCATCGCGGCCGCCTCCTCGCCCACCGAGAACTCGGAGTGCGACACGCCTCGACCGCTCGTCATGAGGTTGAGCTCGCCCGGGCGGACGACCACGTCGCTGCCCACGCTGTCGCGGTGGCGGATGTCGCCGACCAGCGGCCACGTCACGGTCTGCAGGCCGGTGTGCGGATGCGGCAGCACGCGCATCAGCGAGCGGTCCTCGTCGAAGCGGTCGAGGAAGCACCAGGCGCCGATCATCGGCAGCTCGCGCTGCGGGAGGGTGCGATGGACGCTCAGGCCGCGGACGCCGCCGAGGGGGACCTCGCGGGCCTCGAGGAGTCTCGTCCCGGATCCATCAGGTGCGTGGCAGACGCTGGGGACCGGGTCGGCGTCGAGTCTCGTCATGAGCGCCTCCTTATCACGGACAACGCTACTCCCGCTCGGCCTGACCTCGGCCCGCACCGACGTGGTTGACTGGGCGCGGGGCCCGTCCGGCTCCGCCGCTGCCGAGATTGGGGATCCCATGGGCCTGTTCGACAAGCATGAGGACGCACCGGAGCCGCTCGCCCGCGGCCTCTGGCACGACCGCATCGGCACGTTCGCGACCCGGAGCATCCAGACGCTCGCCATCGTCTCGGTCGCCGCGCTGATCGTCTTCGCGCTGACCCAGCTCTCGCTCGTGATGATCCCCGTCGTCATCGCGCTCATCCTCGCCTCGGCGATCTACCCGCTCATGCGGTGGATGCGGTCGAAGGGACTCCCCTCGATCCTCGCCACCTGGATCGCCCTCATCTCGATCCTCGTCGTCCTCGGCGGCATCGGATGGCTCATCGTCTGGGCCGTCCGCAGCCAGTGGAAGGACCTCGTCGACTCGGCCTCGCAGGGCTTCGGGCAGCTCCAGGACTGGCTCGGCACCCTGCCGTTCGACATCGACGAGAAACAGATCGAGGAGGGCAAGCAGACCGCGGTCGACTTCCTCACCTCGAGCCAGTTCGGCAGCGGGGCGCTCGCCGGCGTCTCCGCCACGGCGAGCTTCCTCACCGGCCTGGTCCTCATGGTCGTCGTCCTCTTCTTCTTCCTCAAGGACGGGCCGCGGCTCTGGGAGTTCCTGCTCCGCCCCTTCACCGGAACCGCGTACGACCGCGCCAAGCGCATCGGCGGCAAGACGGTGGACACCCTCGGCGGGTACGTGCGCGGCACCGCCACGATCGCGGCCGTCGATGCGATCGGCATCGGCATCGGCCTCGCGATCATCGGGGTCCCGCTCGCGCTCCCGCTCAGCGTCATCGTGTTCCTGACCGCCTTCATCCCGATCGTCGGTGCGACCGCCGCCGGCATCCTCGCGGCCCTCGTCGCACTCGTCGCCAACGGTCCGGTCGCCGCCCTGATCGTCGTCGGCATCGTCGTGCTCGTGAACCAGCTCGAGGGCAACTTCCTCCAGCCCGTCGTCATGGCACGCTCGCTCAAGCTGCACGCCCTCGTCGTCCTCCTCGCCCTGACCGCCGGCACCATCCTCGGCGGCATCGTCGGCGCGGTCCTCGCCGTCCCGATCGCCGCGGTCGCGTGGGGCATCATCGGCGTCTGGAACGGTCCGGACCAGCCGGCCGAGCCCATGCGGCAGAAGCGACCCGAGTCCGTCTGAGCGAGGCCGTCCGGGTCGTGGGTCCGCCCGCCGGATAGCATGTGATCGTGGACCCCCACGATCTCCTCGGCCTCGTCTTCGAGGTCTTCACCTGGATCGGCTTCGGCAGCGCCGTCGTCGTGCTGCTCGTCATGCTCATCGCGCGGGCTGCGGACGGCAGCTGGGTGGAGACGCACGGGGTCATCGTGGACCTGCCGGACGACGCGGGCGGCGGGGACGTCGATCGAGGTCCGGGGCGCGAGGTCCGCTGGATGACCGAGGCGGCCGAGCTGTACTCACGACCCGTCACGGATGCGGAGTTCGACGCCCTCCGCGACCCCGAGGAGCCGAACGTCTTCTACGCCCGCCGGGAACCGTCGCGCGCACGCTTCCGCAGGACGGCCGATCACACGAGAGCGCTCCGGCTGCTCTTCGGCGTGACCTTCGGCATCGGCGTCGTCTGCTCCATCGCCTCGATCGTCCTGCTGTTCGTCGCCGACACCGGGGCCTGACCACCTGGTCCTCCTTCCGGTCACTGAGCCTGTCGAAGTGCCCTCCGAGTGAATCTGCTTCCGGTCCCTGAGCACCCCCTCCCCGGTCCCTGAGCCTGTCGAAGGGCCATCCTCCCGGTCATTGAGCCTGTCGAAATGCCCCCGAGTGACCCCTGGTCCGGGCTCCGATCGTCCTGGCCACCCCCTCCCCGGTCCCTGAGCCTGTCGAAGGGCGACGCTCGGGTAGGCTGTGAACACGAGCGTCGACACCTGGTCCGCTCGCTCTCCCGGAGGCATCGCATGACGGAACGGTGGGCCCGTGTCGCCCGCGGCACCGCCGCAGCCGCGTTCGCCACCTTCGCCGCCGCCCTCTCGCACACGATCGGCGGGGCCGCCGCACCGTCCGCGTTCGTCCTCCTGGTCGGTGGCACCTTCGCCGTCCTGGTCTGCGTCCTCCTCGCCGGCCGCCGCATCACCGCACTCGGGGTCATCGCCTCCGTGCTGGTGAGCCAGCTCGGCTACCACGCGCTCTTCACCCTCGTCCCGAGCACCGTCAGTGCCACGGTCGCATCCGGCGGTGCGACCGGCCCCGCCGACTGGCACCGGCACGGGGTCGTCGAACTCGCGACCGGCGGCGTCACCGCGGCGCACACCCACGGCGACACCACGATGTGGGCGGCGCACCTCGTCGCGGCCGTCGCGACCATCGCAGCCATCCTGTTCGCCGAACGCGCGACACTCGCAGCTCTCGCCGCCCTGACCGTCCGGATCCTCGCCCGCCGCGCGGCACCGACGCACCTCGTCCCCGCACCCCGCCGGGTTCGCTGGGTCCGGGTCAACCGACGTCCCCGCAACCTCGGGGTGGTCCTGCTCCACCTGCGACACCGCGGTCCGCCGGCGCTCGCCGCCGCCTGACCGACGCACCACCCTCCGACCGGGACGGGTGCCGTGCGCGGCCGGGCCGGCCCGACGCAGCAGCACCCTTCGGCGCGCCATCCGGCGTGACCATCCCCTTTCCGCACGCTCGACGCCGTGCGGAGCAGTCGACAGGACGATCATGAACGCAACCACCCTCCGCCCCACCTTCCGCAAGCCCGCCGTACTCGGTGCCGTCGCCATCGGCGCCGGAGCGCTCCTCGCGGTCGGCGCACCGCTCGCCGCCAGCGCCCACGTCAGCGTCACGCCGACCTCCACGGCCGCCGGCTCCTACACGGTGCTGAGCTTCGCCGTCGGTCACGGCTGCGACGGCTCGCCCACGACGAGCCTCTCCTTCGAGATCCCCGAGGAGATCAACGCCGTGACGCCGACGGTCAACCCGAACTGGACCATCGACAAGCAGATGGCCCCGCTCGCGAAGCCCATCACCGACAGTCACGGTGAGCAGCTCGCCGAGCGCGTCGGCACGGTCGTCTACACGGCCAAGACGCCCCTCGCCGACGGCTACCGCGACACCGTCTCCTTCCAGGTCCAGCTGCCGGCCGACGCCGAGGGCAAGACCCTCGTCTTCCCGGTGACGCAGACGTGCGAGGTCGGCCAGACCGACTGGACCGACGTCGCGAAGGACGGTCAGACCGAGGACGACCTCGAGTCGCCGGCGCCCGTCGTCGTCGTGACCGCTGCCGAGGCCGGCGACCACCACGGTGGCGCTGCCATGGACGACGACGGTGACGGCGACCACACCGAGGCCGCTGCCTCGACCGACGCCGGCACCACCGACGTGCTGGGCCGCGTGCTCGGCATCGCCGGTCTCGTCGTCGGTGCCGCCGGCATCGTGATCGCTGCCTCCGCACGCCGCGCAGCGTCCGACGCGAAGCGCCAGGCCTGATGACGGTCTCCCGTCGTCGCCGTCTCGTCGGCACCGCTGCGACCGCGTTCCTCGCGGTCGCAGCGGTGCTCGCCGTGGCCCAGCCGGCCTCAGCGCACAACAGCATCATCTCGACGACGCCGGCCGAGGGTTCGACGATCACGGAGCAGCCGGAGCAGCTCGTCATCACGACGAACGACAACCTGCTCGACCTCGGGGAAGCCGGCCAGTCCAACCAGATCCAGGTGACCGGTCCCGGCGACGAGCGGCTGTACTACGGCACCGCGTGCGCAGCGGTGAACGGACCTGCGCTCGTCATGCCGCTGCAGCTCGGGCAAGCCGGCGAGTACACCGTCGTCTGGCAGCTCGTCTCGACCGACGGCCACCCGCTGTCGGGCAGCTACACCTTCGAGTGGGCGCCGGCCGAGGGCCAGGAACTCGCCGCGGGGAGTGCGAAGCCCGCGTGCGCGACGAGCGGTGCCTCCACGGTCGAGCCTTCATCGGAGGCGGGCGGTGTCGAGCCGGAGTCGTCCTCCGGCGGGCTCAGTGGCGATGTGTGGTGGATCGTCGGCGCGATCGGCGTCGTCCTGATCGCCGGCATCGGCGTGCTGCTCGTGACCCGGCGGAAGCCGGAGCCCATCTCGGACGACCAGGGCACGGACACCCCGTCCGGTCCTTGAGCCGCACCCCGTCCGGTCCCTGAGCGACACCCTGTCCGGTCCTGGGCCGGCACCCCGTGCGTTCCCTGAGCGCCACCCCGTTCGGTCCCTGAGCGGCACCCCGTTCGGTCCCTGAGCTTGTCGAAGGGCGGTCCGGTCGATGGTGTCCTCGGATGGCGAGGTGCTTCGTGGGCACGTCGACAGGCTCAGTGACCGGGTGAGGTGCCATGCCTCGGTCCCTGAGCTTGTCGAAGGGCGGTCCGGTCGATGGTGTCCTCGGATGGCGAGCTGCTTCGTGGGCACGTCGACAGGCTCAGTGACCGGGTGAGGTGACACGCTTCGGTCCCTGAGCTTGTCGAAGGGCGGTCCGGGCGATGGTGCTGTCGGCTGGCGGGGCATCTCGTGGGCACTTCGACAGGCTCAGTGACCGGGGGAGGTGCCATGCCTCGGTCCCTGAGCTTGTCGAAGGGCGGTCCGGGCAATGGTGCTGTCGGCTGGCGAGGTGCTTCGGGGGCACGTCGACAGGCTCAGTGACCGGGTGAGGTGCCATGCCTCGGTCCCTGAGCTTGTCGAAGGGCGGTCCGGTCGATGGTGTCCTCGGATGGCGAGGTGCTTCGTGGGCACGTCGACAGGCTCAGTGACCGGGGGAGGTGACACGCTTCGGTCCCTGAGCTTGTCGAAGGGCGGTCCGGTCGATGGTGTCCTCGGATGGCGAGGTGCTTCGTGGGCACTTCGACAGGCTCAGTGACCGGGGGAGGATCGGGCGAGCGGGTTCCGGTCCCGACACAACGGAACAGCCCCGCCATCCTCGAGAGGATGACGGGGCTGTTCCGTTGTTACCGGTGTAGCGTGCGGGTGAACCCGCGGTCGGCTACTTTGCCGGCGGCATCAGCACCGAGTCGATGAGGTACACGGTCGCGTTGGCGGTCTTGACGCCACCGCAGATGACCTTGGCACCGTTGACGGTGATGTTGTCACCCGAGCCCTCGACCTTGACGGTTCCACCCTCGACGGTGGTCTGCTCACCGTCGATGTCGGACGGAGCGATCTGGCCGGGGATCACGTGGTACGTGAGGATCGAGGTCAGCGTCGCAGCGCCCTCAGGCGTCTTGAGGCTGTCGATCGTCGCGGCGTCGATCTTCTTGAACGCGTCGTCGACCGGGGCGAAGACGGTGAACTCGGAGCCGTTCAGCGTGTCGACGAGGTTGACGTCGGGGTTCAGCTGGCCGGAGACCGCAGCGGTGAGCGTGGTCAGCAGCGGGTTGTTGGACGCGGCGACGGCGACGGGGTCGGCCGACATGCCGGCGACGGAGCCAGCACCGTCCGGGACGGCGTCAGCGTAGGCGGCGCAGCCCGAGCCGACGAGGTCCGCTGCGGGGTCGGCGGTCATGCTCGACTCGGAGGGAGCGGAGCTCGGCTCCATCGAGGAACCGCTGTCGGAGCTGGAGCCGCTGGAACAGGCTGCGAGGCCGAAGGTCGCGACGGCGGCGAGTGCGAGCACTGCCATGTGGTTTCGCTTGATGGTACGCATGTGATTCTCCTTTGATGAGGTTTGGACCGGTTGTCGAGTGCCTCTCAGAACCGGCCCTCGATGACACTTCGGAGCCCCCACGGGGGTGGTTTGGAAAAAGATCCGATCGCGTGTCGGACGGGGTCGCGCATTAAGAGGAGCGAAATTCTTCGGATCCGTTCCTGTGGAGGGGCACCGGGGTGTCAGCCGCTGCGGCTACGATCGACGGATGAGCTGGAGCACCGAACCCGACTGGATCCCGGACGACGCGGACGCTCCCGACGACTTCGACGCCCCACCGCCCGACGACGCGTACCTCGGCGGTGGTGTCGCGTGGGGGAGCGGAGCGGTCGCGTCCGCTCCAGCCGCTGCGGCTCCGGTGGCCGCCCGTGCGGCGGGCCAGAAGTTCGCCACGGCGCAGGAGGCACTCCACACGGTCTTCGGGTACGACGCGTTCCGCGGCGAGCAGCAGCAGATCATCGAGCAGGTCTCCGGCGGCGGCGACGCGGTCGTCCTCATGCCGACTGGTGGGGGCAAGAGCCTCTGTTATCAGATCCCCGCCCTGCTCCGACCGGGCACCGGCATCGTCGTCTCCCCGCTCATCGCGCTCATGCAGGACCAGGTCGACGCACTCCTCGCCGTCGGCGTCCGCGCCGCGTTCCTCAACTCCACGCAGGATCCCGCCGAGCGGTCCCGGGTCGAACAGGCCTACCTCGCCGGCGAGCTCGACCTCCTCTACGTCGCGCCCGAGCGCCTGAGCTCCGAGGCGACGCGGCGGTTCCTCAGCCAGGGCACCATCGCACTGCTCGCGATCGACGAGGCGCACTGTGTGTCGCAGTGGGGGCACGACTTCCGCCCCGACTACCTCATGCTCGGTGAGCTCGCCGAACGCTGGCCCGACGTCCCGCGCATCGCGCTCACCGCGACCGCCACCGACGCGACGCACCAGGAGATCACGCAGCGGCTCCACCTCGGCGAGGCGAAGCACTTCGTCTCGAGCTTCGACCGCCCGAACATCCAGTACCGGATCGTCGGCAAGAACGAGGTCCGCAAGCAGCTCGTCGCGTTCGTGAAGGAACAGCCGGCCGGCACCGCCGGGATCGTCTACTGCCTCAGTCGCAAGACGGTGGAGCAGACGGCGCAGCTCCTGCGCGACAACGGGGTGGACGCCGTGGCGTACCACGCCGGACTCGACGCCTCCGTGCGTGCCGCGGCGCAATCGCGCTTCCTCCGTGAGGACGGCGTCGTGGTCGTCGCGACCATCGCCTTCGGTATGGGGATCGACAAGCCGGACGTCCGCTTCGTCGCCCACGTCGACCTCCCGAAGAGCGTCGAGGGCTACTACCAGGAGACCGGCCGAGCGGGGCGCGACGGCGAGCCGTCCATCGCCTGGCTCGCCTACGGCCTGCAGGACGTCGTCCAGCAGCGGCGCATGATCGCCGAGTCGCCGGGCGACCTCGCGCACCAGCGCAACCTCAGCGCCCACCTCGACGCGATGCTGGCCCTCTGCGAGACCGTCGACTGCCGTCGGGTCAACCTGATGCGCTACTTCGGTCAGCCCTCCACGCCGTGCGGCAACTGCGACACCTGTCTCGAACCCCCGGTCACCTGGGACGGCACCGTGCCGGCGCAGAAGCTCCTCTCGACGATCGTGCGCCTCAAGCGCGAGCGCAACCAGTCCTTCGGCGCCGGGCAGATCATCGACATCCTCCGCGGCAAGCGGACCGACCGCGTCGCCCAGCAGCGACACGACGAACTCGCGACCTTCGGCATCGGCGAGGACCTCAGCGACCAGGAGTGGCGCGGCGTCGTCCGTCAGCTGCTCGCACGCGACCTCCTGGCCACCGTCGGCGAGTACGGCACGCTCGGCCTCACCGACGGGAGCGCCGAGGTGCTCGCCGGGAACCGGCCGGTGGCCATGCGTCGCGAGCCGGAACGTGCCGCACGCTCCTCGTCGAGGTCGTCCTCCCGCTCGTCGAGCGCGAACGCCGAGCTCGAGCCGGCCGCGGCCGAGCTGTTCCAGGCCCTGCGTGCCTGGCGGGCCGGGGTGGCGAAGGAGCAGGGCGTCCCCGCCTACATCGTCTTCGGCGACGCGACCCTGCGGGAGGTCGCGACGGCGAAGCCCGACTCGCTCGGTGCGCTCGACGGCATCAGCGGCATCGGTGCGAAGAAGCTCGACGCCTACGGGCAGGCGCTCATCGAGGTCGTCGCCGCCAACGCCTGACGCCGCTCCTGAGAGCGAGCTGCGACAGCTGTGGGGGAGGACCAAGTCGATCGACGGCGATCGGGCGGACCCTTGTCCACATCCCACAGGCGCTTTCACCCATCGTTATGACAGTCCTACCATTGTGGGAGGTTTTCATGGGTGAAAGGCAGGACACAGCGATGGTCGACACAGCGATCCGGACGAGCGTCAGCGGTACCACGGCAGCGACGGTCGAGGTGGCGCCGTCCGACGCGCGGATCGACGTCCCGGCGCTCGCGCACCAGCTGCTCGGCACCTGGCCGGAGGCCCGTCTCGCCTCTCGCGCGCTCGCCGCGAAGCCGGAGATGCAGCGCATCGAGGGCCAGTCGATGGACGACCACCGCGACCGCGTCTTCCACCAGCTGAAGCTTCTCGTCGAGAACGGCCAGGTGCTCAAGGCGTTCCCGAAGCGCCTCGGCGGCGCCGACGACCACGGCGGCAACATCGCCGGGTTCGAGGAGCTCGTCCTCGCCGACCCGTCTCTCCAGATCAAGTCCGGTGTCCAGTGGGGCCTCTTCGGTGCGGCGATCCTGCACCTCGGCACCGAGCCGCACCACGACGCGTTCCTGCCCGGCGCGATGAACCTCGACGTCCCCGGTGCCTTCGCGATGACGGAGTCCGGTCACGGCTCCGACGTCGCCTCGATCGCGACCACGGCGACCTACGACCCGGAGACCCTGGAGTTCGTCATCGACACCCCGTTCCGCGCGGCGTGGAAGGACTACCTCGGCAACGCGGCCGTGCACGGCAAGGCGGCGACCCTGTTCGCGCAGCTCATCACGAACGGCGTGAACCATGGCGTCCACTGCTTCTACGTGCCCATCCGCGACGACGAGGGCGCATTCCTCCCCGGGATCGGCGGCGAGGACGACGGCCTGAAGGGCGGGCTCAACGGCATCGACAACGGCCGACTGCACTTCACCGGTGTCCGCGTGCCGCGCACCAACCTCCTCAACCGCTACGGCGACGTCGCCGAGGACGGCACCTACTCCTCGCCCATCACGAGCCCCGGGCGACGCTTCTTCACCATGCTCGGCACGCTCGTCCAGGGCCGGGTGTCCCTCGACGGAGCCGCGACGTCGGCCTCCGCCCTCGCCCTGCAGATCGCGATCACCTACGGCAGTGAGCGTCGGCAGTTCAATGCGGGCAGCGACACCCAGGAAGAGGTCATCCTCGACTACCAGCGCCACCAGCGCCGGCTCCTGCCGCGCCTCGCGACGACGTACGCGCAGATCTTCGCCCACGACCGACTGCTCGTGAAGTTCGACGAGGTGTTCAGCGGCAAGGCCGACTCGGACGACGACCGTCAGGACCTCGAGACGCTCGCGGCGGCCCTCAAGCCGCTGTCGACCTGGCACGCGCTCGACACGCTCCAGGAGTCGCGGGAGGCCTGCGGTGGCAACGGCTTCCTCGCGGAGAACCGCCTCACCGGCCTGCGCGCCGACCTCGACGTCTACGCGACGTTCGAGGGCGACAACAACGTGCTGCTGCAGCTCGTCGCCAAGCGCCTCCTCACCGACTACAGCCGGAAGTTCGCGAAGGTCGACGCCGGTGCGCTCGCCCGCTACGTCGTCGAGCAGGCGACCGACCGCGCCGTGCACAGCAGCGGACTCCGGAGCCTCGCGCAGACCGTGAAGGACTTCGGGTCCACCGCACGCTCGGTGAGCCAGCTGCGCGACACGAACGTCCAGCGCGAGCTGCTGACCGAGCGCGTCGAGTCGATGATCGCCGAGGTCGCGACGAAGCTGCGCGGCGCGAACAAGCTCTCCAAGCAGGCCGCGTCCGACCTGTTCAACGCACACCAGAACGAACTCATCGAGGCCGCGCGTGCGCACGGCGAGCTCCTCCAGTGGGAGGCGTTCACCGAGGGTGTCGAGCAGATCCAGGACCCCGGCACCAAGCAGGTGCTGACCTGGGTGCACGACCTCTTCGGGCTCTCGCTCATCGAGAAGCACCTCGCCTGGTACCTCATCCACGGGCGCCTCTCCCCGCAGCGCGGCCAGGCCGTCAGCGCGTACGTCGACCGCCTCATCGCCCGGTTGCGTCCGCACGCCCTCGACCTCGTCGAGGCCTTCGGCTTCGCGCCTGAGCATGTGCGCGCACCCATCGCGACCGGCCAGGAGGCGCAGCGCCAGCAGGAGGCCGCCGACTACTTCGCCGAGCTCCGTGCCTCGGGCGACGCTCCCGTCGACGAGAAGACGCTCACGAAGAAGTCCCGCTGACCGCAGCCGGTTGACAGGAGGCATATCGTCGTCGGCGCAAGGGTCCGGCGACGATATGCCTCACCTCGCGCTGCGCGGTAGGGTGCCGACATGACGTTCAACGACAACGCCGACATCAGCGGGAACAAGGTCAAGCGACGGGGCCGCACGGCCGGCATCGCCGTCGGTGGTGGCGCGGTCGGCGTCATCGTGATCGCCCTGATCTCGCAGTTCCTCGGGGTCGACGTGACGGGCATCCTCGGCGGCGCCGGCGTCGGTGGGGGCCAGCAGGAGGAGAGCCAGCTCTCCGACGAGTGCCAGACCGGTGCCGACGCGAACGCGAACGTCGACTGCCGCATGGGCGGTGCCTACTCGTCGCTCGACGCCTACTGGGCCGAGGAGCTGCCCGCGCTCGGCGTCGACTACACCTCGCCGGCCGACTTCATCATCTTCGACCAGCAGACGAACACGGGTTGCGGCGCCGCCACGAGCGCCACCGGCCCGTTCTACTGCCCGCCGGACCAGACCATCTACATCGACACCAGCTTCTACGCCGAACTGCGCGACCGCTTCGGCGCCTCGGGCGGACCGCTCGCCGAGATGTACGTCGTCGCCCACGAGTGGGGGCACCACATCCAGGCGCTCACCGGCATCATGGACCGCGCCGACCGCAGCGGTACGGGCCCGGCCTCCGATTCCGTGCGCATCGAGGTACAGGCCGACTGCTTCGCCGGCGCGTGGGTCGCCGCCGCGTCCGACACCGAGGACGCGAAGGGGGTCGCCTTCCTGAAGCCCGTGACCCAGCAGGAGATCGACGACGCCCTGAGCGCCGCGGCCGCCGTCGGTGACGACCGCATCCAGGAGGCCGCGACCGGCCAGGTGAACCCCGAGGCGTGGACCCACGGCTCCGCCGAGCAGCGGCAGCGCTGGTTCATGACCGGCTACCAGTCCGGTCCGTCCGCGTGCGACACCTTCTCGGTGTCCGCCGACCAGCTCTAGCCCGCGAGGGGTCCCGAATGGTCGGTTCCGGGTGTGCCGAGCCGGCCATTCGGGACCCCTCGCGAGCTGTGGGGCGATGGGTGCGGCATGCTAGATGAGACACATGTCGTGAACACAGGAGGAAGTGGACCGTATGGGTGAGCCGTATCCCGAGATCGAGCCGTACGAGACCGGCATGCTCGACGTCGGCGACGGGCAGTCGCTGTACTGGGAGACCTCCGGCAACCCCGACGGCAAGCCCGTCGTGTTCCTCCACGGCGGCCCGGGCGGCGCGACGAGTCCGATCCACCGTCGGCTCTTCGACCCGAAGCGGTACCGCATCGTCCTCGTCGACCAGCGCGGCTGCGGCAGGAGCACCCCGCACGCGAGCGACCCGGCGGCCGACCTGTCGACGAACACCACCTGGCACCTCGTCGCCGACCTCGAGGTCCTCCGGAAGGCGCTGAAGATCAAGCGCTGGATGGTGTTCGGCGGGTCCTGGGGCTCGACCCTCGCGCTCGCGTACGCGCAGAAGCACACGAAGCGCGTCACCGAGCTCGTGCTCCGCGGGATCTTCACGCTGCGCGACGCCGAGCTCGACTGGTTCTACGAGGGCGGTGCCTCCGCGGTCTTCCCCGACCTGTGGGAGGGGTACCTCGAGCCGATCCCGGTCGGCGAGCGCCGCCACCTCATCGAGGCCTACCACCGCCGCCTGTTCGACGAGGACCCGGCCGTCCACGGGCCGGCGGCCGTCGCCTGGTCGCGGTGGGAGTCCTCGACGATCACCCTGCTCCCGCAGGAGGAGACCGTCGCCCGGTTCACCGACCCCCACTTCGCGGTGGCGTTCGCGCGCATCGAGAACCACTTCTTCACGAACAAGGGCTGGTTCGAACCCGAGCAGCTCATCCGCGACGCCGGCAAGCTCGCCGGTGTGCCCGGCGTGATCGTCCAGGGCCGCTACGACATGTGCACCCCGGTCTTCACCGCCTGGGACCTGCACCGGGCGTGGCCGGAGGCGGACTTCACGATCGTCCCCGACGCGGGGCACGCCTTCGACGAGCCGGGCATCCTGTCGGCGCTCATCGACGCGACGGACCGCTTCGCGAAGGACTGAGGGAATGCTCCGGTCCCTGACGACGCCCTTCGACAGGCTCAGGGACCGGGGTCGGCTCAGGGACCGGGGTTGGCTCAGGGACCGGGGTCGGTTCAGGGACCGGGGTCGGTTCAGGGACCGGGGATGATCACTCCGTGAAGCGCGCCCGGCGGACGGCCTTGCCCGCGCGCAGGGCCTCGCCGAGCGAACGGCCGACGAGGCCCTCGCGGGCGAAACCGCTCAGCAGCTCGGCTGCGAGTGCGCCGCGGTCGACCTCGGGTTCCGGGCCGTCGTCGACGCCGTCGGCCGGGCCGGCGAAGCCGTCGTGGGCGAGCAGGATCGAGCCCTGGTGGCAGTGCCGGACGGCGTGGGCGACGCGCTCGTGCTCGCCGACGTCCTTGACGTCCCAGGCGGTCGCGGTCCACAGCACGGTCTGCAGGCCGGCTCGCTTGACGGCCTGCCAGGTCTCGATGCTCTGCGCGCCGTAGGGCGGCCGGAACCACTCGATCGGCTGGCCGCTCAGCTGTTCGAGCTCCTGCTTGGCGGCGAGGGTCCGCCGGTAGGCCGCTTCCTCGGAGAAGTCGGTGAGGCGAACGTGGTCGTCGCCGTGCAGCGCGAGTTCGTGCCCACCGGCGACGATGCGTTCGAGGAGCTCGGGGTGCTTCCGCGCGCGGCCGACGAGGACGAAGAACGTCGCGGTGGCGCCGGCTTCGGCGAGGGCGTCGAGGACCCCTGGTGTGCCGTCGGGACTCGGGCCGTCGCCGTAGGTCATGACGACCGTGCGCTCCTCGGTGGCCACACCGACAATGGAACCGTGGACGGGCAGCGAACCGGTGAGGCGTGCGAGCAGCGCCTGCCGAGCCTTCGTCATGTGTCCACCGCCCTGTGAGTCGATCCGTCCAACAGTACCTCGCTGCCGTGGCGAACGGGAGCGCGGGCGCGGCGGCGGAACGGGCGCAGGGAGGGCGGGTGTCAGGCCTGGACGAGCGTGGTGTCGAGCTCGCGCTGCTCCTCGAGCTGGGCGAGTGCACGGCGGAGTGCCGTGCTCGAGGTGCTCATCGTGTACGGGAAGTAGACGACCTCGACGCCGACCTTGGCGAACTCCGCTTCGAGACGGAGGCCCTCTGCGGTCCCGCGCCAATCGTCGCCCTTGAAGAAGATGTCGAACCGGAGCGCATCCCAGGCCTGGAGCTTGTCGTCCCAGGTCTCCTCGACGGCCTCGTCGACGAAGCCGATGTGACGGACGATCTCGAGGCGTTCCGTCAGCGGGACGATCGGCTCGATGCGCTTCCGGGTGCGCAGCAGCTCGTCGGAGACGACCCCGGCGATGAGGTAGTCGCAGGCGCTCTTCGCGTGACGGAGGATGTTGAGGTGGCCGACGTGGAAGAGGTCGAACGCCCCTGCGGCGTAGCCGACGCGTCCGACTGCACTGCGATCCGTCATGGTCTGCCCCCTGGCATGCTCGTGGTGGTGTGCGCACGGAGCCGTCGGGATCGACTCCGGCATTCGGCACATCCATCGGGCCTCTTGCGAGCCTATGAGGGTCATCAACGCTTGCCGAGTCCACTTTCGAGTGGCACCCGGACGGGGCGCAGGGGCGAACCCCGCGCAGTGCAGGCCAGCGTCAGGAGGAGAAGATGGCGCTCTTCATCGGGCGCCCCTGCACGAGCGCATCGGCGAGGGACCGACCGACCCAGCCTCGCGCCCGGAACTCGGCGAGCAGGGTCGCGGCGAGCGCCCCTCGGTCGACCTCGGGTTCGGCCCCGTCGTCGACACCGTCGGCCGGGCCGGCGAAGGCGTCGTGCGCCAGCAGGATCGTGCCGGGGCGGCAGTCGGACAGGGCGTGGGCGACGCGCTCCTCGGGGGCCACCGCACGTGCGTCCCAGGTGGTCGCCGACCAGAGGACGGATTCGAGACCGGCCCGACGGATGGCGCGCCAGGTCGCGAGATGTTGCGCGCCGTACGGCGGCCGGAACCATCGGACGGGCGTGCCGGCGAGGTCCTCGAGCTCGTGCTTCGCGTCGACGGTGCGACGGGTGACCTCCTCGGCGGTGAACGCCGTGAGACGACGGTGGTCGACACCGTGCAACGCGATCTCGTGCCCCTCCGCGGTGATCCGCGGGATGAGCTCCGGGTGACGGCGAGCGCTGCTCAGCAGGACGAAGAACGTGGCGGTCGCCTCGGCGTCGGCGAGGGATCGGAGGACGCCGTCCGTGCCGACCGGATGCGGCCCGTCGTCGTAGGTCAACACGACGGTCGGGGTGGAGGTCTCGACCTCGATGATCGAGCCCAGGACCGGCAGCGACCGCTTCACGCGATCCTTGAGCCGTGCTCCGAGGCCGCTCATGACCGCTCGTCCCGCGCGTACTCCCGGAAGACCACGCCGAAGGCGCCGACGAACATGCCGCCACCCTTCCGGATGGCTCGCGCGCCGCGCGCCCGGTGATGGAGCGAGCCGGTGAGCGTCCCGAACACGGAACGTGCCACACCGACCGCGGCCCGAGCGGCACCGCCGACCGCCGCGACCACACGGATCCGCGCCCGGTCACGACGTCCTGCCGCGAAGTAACGCTCCACCGTGATCCTGGTGTTGCCATGGCTCCACGCGCGCTGCAACGCCCAGCGCTTCGTCGCGCGGTCCCGTTCGACGAAGTCGTGGGTGACGGACTCGTTGCACCAGACGATCCGTCCACCCCGCCGGACGAGGTGCTTGCTGAAGAGCGTGTCCTCACCACCGCCCAGTTCGAGCTTCGACTCGAACCGCACGCCGAGTGCCCGGACCTGGTCGAGGTCCAGGAGCAGGTTCCCCGCCGCGGCCTCGCCGATGACGGTGCCCGTCGTGCGCTGCACGCGGTCGAAGAACCCACCCGCGACGACCCACGGGTCGGTTCCCTCCGGCAGGTGCGACTGCACGCGGCCCATGACCGCCGCAGCGCCCGTCGCCCGCCACGTCTCGACGATCGGGAGCAGCCAGTGCTCGCCCGGTTCCTCGTCGTCGTCGATGAAGACGAGGAGCTCCGCCTGGTCCGCCTCCGAGAGCGCGCGGTTCCGTGCCGCCGCGATGCCCGGGGTCGGTTCGACCACGTAGCGGACGCCGGGCGTCGAACCGGCGACCTCCCTGGCGCTCGCCGCGGGGTCGTTGTCGATCACGAGGACCTCGGTGCTCACGACGGACGCGTCGGCGTCGCGGAGCCACCGGGTCTGCTCCAGCACCTTCGGCAGGCTCGCGGCGAGGGTCGCCGGGCGTCGGAAGGTGAGGATGCCGACGATGAGGCGGACCTCGGCCGCGCGGGCGTCGGGCCTGCCGGCGGACGACCCGGTCATCGCGCGGCCCCGACCGTGGGCGCTGGAGTCCCGCGTCGCGCGGCGATCGCTCGTCGGTAGGCCTCGACGTGTCGTGCGGCTCCGAGATCCCAATCGCGGTCGACGAACGTCACCGGGCCGCGCGCTGCGGCGCGGACGTGCTCCATCGCCGAGAGCAGTGCCTCGGCGTCGAGCTCACCGGAGAACCGATGCACCCAGCCGGGCCCGACCTCGGCTTCGAGGAGTCGGTTCACCGCGTTGTCCGGCACGAGCACCGGGCGGTCCAGTGACAGGGCGGCGAGGGTGCTGCCGGAGTTGTGCATGAAGCGGTACGGGAGGACCACGAGCTCCGACGAGGTCGCGATGTCCACGAGTTCGTCGTCACCGAGGAAGTGGAGGTCGAGGAGGACGTCGTCTCCCTCGCCCGCGAGCGCGGTCAGGGTGTCGGCGAGTTCGGTGGTCGACGGTTTGCCGCCGACGCGGAGCGAGAGTCCTCGGGTCGTGGCCGCCGCGGATCGGAACGCCTCGATGAGGGTCTCGACACCCTTGTAGCGGCGGATGAGGCCGAAGTAGCCGAACCGACCGTCCTGCTGTGCCGCGCGCGGGTGACGGGCGAACCATTCACGGTAATGGCCGTGGGGGATCAGGATGGACGGTTGGTCCTCGGGCAGGGTCGTCGTCTCGTTGAGCGTGATCCGGAAGTCCGTGCGTCGGTCGATGAGGCGGAGCAGCGCGACCTCGACCCGCGAGATGCCCTGCGGGAGTTCGACGTTGTGCACCGTCCTGACGATCGGGGTCCGGGTGATCGCGAGCCGGATGACGAGCAGCACGGTGAGGCACTGGCGGAGGAACTGCTTCAGCGGGGTGTGCCCCGACACGAGGATCTCGGGCCAGTGGATGTGGAACGCGTCGTACCGCCCGAGGAGCGCGCCCTTCCAGGTGAAGTTCTGCACCGAGACCCCGGGGACCGCGCGGAGGTGGTCGGCCAGCATCACGAGATACGGGTTCGTCGTCGGGCGTGGCACGGGGAACTGCTGCAGGACGGTCAGGTGTCCGCTCATGAACCCTCCAGGGGTCGGTGCTCGGGTGCATCGGTCGCGCTCGGCGTCCGTCGGTGCCTTCCGGCATCCGAGGGTCCGCTGCGAGATCGGGGAGGCGTCGGGTGGTGTGAGCCATTGTGACATGGGCGACGGCCGAGGTCGCGAGCCGGACGAGGCTGCACACGGAGCCGAGGCAGTACACTCGGGGCATCGAGCGCCGGGTGGCCGTCGTCGAGGAGAGGTACGGGCGTGAGCGAGCCGGCAGCAGAGCAGCAGACCCCCACGTCGAGCACACCCGACCCGCGGCGCCGACGCCGGGTGGTCGTCATCTCGGTGCTCGCGGCGGTCGTCGTCGTGGTGGTGGCCGTGGTCGTGGTGTTCGCGGTGAACGCCAACCGCGTCGGCACCGGCGACGTCGTGAACCCGCCGGCCATCACGGGCACCCCCACGCCGAGTCCGATCATCACCGACCCGGCCGAAGCGCTTCCCGAGCGCGACCCGGTCGCCGGCGACGCACCGGTCGAGATCGTCAGCGGCGTGACCGTCAGCCTGGGCACGCTCGAGGCCGTCGACGGTGAGGCGAACGCACCCGGTGAGACCGCGGGACCGGCGGTCCGGTTCACGGTCACGATCGTGAACGACACCGACGCGAGCATCGACCTCAGCACCGTCGTCGTCACCGCGTACTCCGGGGCCGACCGCGTACCCGCGGAGCCCCTCACCGAACCCGGTGCCGTGCCCTTCGAGTCGGAGGTCGCGGCCGGCGATACCGCGACCGCGACGTTCGTGTACACGGTGCCCGTCGAGCAGCGGGACGACGTCACGATCATCGTCGACTACCAGGCCGGCGTCCCCGCCGCCGTGTTCCAGGTCACCGCTCCCCGCTGACCCGATCCGCATCCGCGCTGACCCCCGCAGGATCCCCGGGAAATCGGACCTGTTTTGGGGGTGACGCCCCTGATGCCCCCCGCGTTATGGTTCACGAGCGAGGCACCCCTGCACCTGGCCGGCGATCGTGGATCCGAAACACGATCGCACCCCTCGGCCCGTCCGCGGAGCCCTGTCGCGCCCCGAGCCCGCCTCCAGCGAAACCCGAGAACCCGTGTCCAGATTTCTGCGATCCCAGGATCGACCGAGCGCGCACGCGCCGAGCCGCAACGACGCCCGCGGCGTCCCGTCCAAGCTGAAGAAGCCCCTGGCACTCGGCGTGATCGGTGCGGTGTTCGCCGCGCTGCTCACCTTCACCGCCACGGCGGCCCCGGCGGTGGCCGACACGGTCCCCCAGGGCGCAGGCGAGGCGTCGACCGTCTCGGCGGACGCGCTTCCCACGGTGCAGATCAACAAGACCGTGTGGTCGCAGGTCGTCGTCGGGAACACCGTCTACGCGGGTGGAACCTTCACCAAGGCCCGTCCGGCCGGCAACGCAGCCGGCGTCGGCGAGGTCGACCGCACCTACCTGCTCGCCTACGACCTCACCACCGGCGTGCTCATCAACTCCTTCGCTCCGGTCCTCAACGCCGAGGTCAAGGCCGTGACGGCCTCGCCGGACGGTAAGACCCTCTACGTCGTCGGTAGCTTCACGAAGGTCAACGGACAGGACCGCTCGCGCATCGCCGCGTTCGACACGGCGACCGGTGCCCTCAAGTCCTTCGCTCCGATCCTCAACTACATCGGCTACAGCGTCGCGGCGACGAACAGCACCGTGTACGTCGGTGGCGGCTTCACCAACGCCGCCGGCCAGACCCGCAAGGGAGCGGCGGCGTTCACCAACGCCGGTGCCCTCCTGCCCTGGGCTCCCGTCACCGAGGGCGGCGTCGTCCGCGCCCTCGCGATCGCTCCCGACCAGTCCAAGGTGATCCTCGGCGGAGCGTTCACGACGCTCAACGGCAGCAGCAATCCCGGCTACGGCCTCGGTGCCGTCGACGCGACCGCCGGCGCGCTCCTCCCGTGGAACGTCAACGGCCTCATCCGCAACGGTGGCGCGAACGCCGCGATCTACTCGCTCACGAGCGACGCGAACAACGTCTACGGGACCGGCTACGTCTTCGGTTCGGGCGGCAACCTCGAGGGTGCCTTCAACGCCGGCTGGGCGAACGGTGACATGAACTGGGTCGAGGACTGCCACGGCGACTCCTACTCGGTCGCCTCCCACGGCGACGCCGTCTACATCGCCGGCCACCCGCACTACTGCGGGAACATCGGCGGTTTCCCGCAGACGCAGCCGTGGACCTTCCAGAACGCACTGGCGTTCTCGAAGACCACCACCGGCACGGCCACGGCAGACCCGTACGGCTACTACAACTACGCCGGTCAGCCGACGCCAAGCATCCTGAGCTGGTTCCCGGACTTCACGCCGGGCAACGCGACGAACCAGAACCAGGGTCCGTGGAGCGTCGCCGCGAGCACGAACTACGTCGTCTACGGCGGAGAGTTCCTCGCCGTCAACAACAAGTCGCAGCAGGGACTGGTCCGGTTCGCGACGAAGGCGGTCGCACCGAACCTCGAGGGTCCGAAGCTCAAGGGGAGCGCCTTCCCCATCACCGCGATCTCCCTCGCCAGCGGCACCGTGCGCGTCTCCTGGAAGACGAACAACGACCGCGACAACGAACTCCTGAAGTACGAGCTGATCCGCAACAACCAGACGGCCACGCCGATCATGACGAAGTCCGTCCGCTCGACCTTCTGGAAGGTCAGCAACCTCATGTACACCGACAGCGGCCTGGCGCCGGGGACGACCGTCAACTACCGCGTCAAGGTGAGCGACCCGCTCGGCAACTCGACGATGAGCGACAACGTCCCGGTGACCGTCTCGGCCGACGGCTCGACCTCCGCGTACGCGCAGGCCGTCCTCGCGTCCGGCCCCACATCGTTCTGGCCACTCGGCGAGGCCAGCGGCACCGCGGGCTACGACTGGGCAACTGGCGACGACCTGACGCTCACGAGCAACACGACGCGGGGGACGGCGGGCGCGATCATCGGCTCGAACACGACCGCGACGACGTTCGCCGGTACGAGCGACAGCGCGGCCTCGACCACGACGGCACAGCAGTCACCGAACACCTTCACCGCTGAGACGTGGATCAAGACGACCACCGACCGCGGTGGCAAGATCCTCGGGTTCGGTGGATCGTCGACCGGGACCTCCGGGAACTACGACCGCATGATCTTCATGAACAACGACGGGCGCCTGATGTTCGGCGTCTACCCGGGCTCCGTCCGGACCGTGCAGTCCTCGAAGGCCTACAACGACGGCGAGTGGCACCACGTGGTCGCAACGCTCGGTGCGAACGGCATGCAGCTGTTCGTGGACGGCAAGAAGCTCGACAGCCGCACCGACACGACGAGCGGCCAGGACTTCACCGGCTACTGGCGGGTCGGCGGCGACAACCTCGGTGGGTGGCCGGGCTCGCGCTCGAGCGACTACTTCGCCGGCTCCATCGACGACACCGCGATCTACCCGACGGTCCTCGACCGCGACACGATCGTGAACCACTACGTGGCCTCCGGCCGGACCTCGCCGGTCCCGGCTGCTCCCACCGACGCATACGGTGCAGCGGTGTTCAACCTCGATCCGACGTCCTACTGGCGCTTCGATGAGACGACCGGCACCGCGGCGAAGGACTCCGGCCGGAACGACGGGCCCGCCACCTACTACGGTGACGTCGCCAAGGATCAGAACGGTGCGCTGACCGGCGTCGCCGGGAACCGCTCCGCACAGTTCGGTCCCGATGGTTCGGGTGTCGCCAGCGACACCGCTTACTCCAACCCGACGAGCTACGCGCTCGAGGCGTGGTTCAACACCACGACCACCAACGGTGGGAAGATCATCGGTTTCGGCGCCAACCAGCAGGGCGGATCGGGCGGCTACGACCGACACGTCTACATGGAGAACGGCGGTCAGCTGACCTTCGGGACCTGGACGGGCCAGACCAACACGATCACGACGCCCGCCGCGTACAACGACGGCACCTGGCACCATGTGGTGGCCGAGCAGTCCTCGGCGGGCATGAAGCTCTTCGTCGACGGCGTCCTGCAGGGCACCAACCCGCAGACGGGCGCTCAGGACTACACGGGCTACTGGCGTGTGGGATCCGACACGACCTGGGGCGGGACCGCCGGCACGTTCAGCGGACGCATCGACGAGGTGGCCGTCTACGCACAGCCGCTCACGTCGGCGCAGGTCACCCAGCATCACGACCTCGGCCTCGGCATCCTGCCGAACGTCGCTCCGACCGCCGGCTTCGCCGTCACGAACACCGACCTCACCGCGCACTTCGACGCTTCGAGCTCGGTCGACACCGACGGGACCATCGCGTCCTACGCCTGGGACTTCGGCGACGGCACCACCGGCACCGGGGTGACCGCCGACCACGCCTACGCCGCAGCAGGCACCTACACGGTGACCCTCACCGTGACCGACAACCGCGGCGGCACGGGGACGCTGCAGCACCCGGCGACCGTCGTCGCACCGAACGTCGCCCCCACGGCGTCGTTCACCGCAGCGGTCAACGCGCTGGGCGTCCAGTTCGACGCCGGCGCCTCCGTCGACACCGACGGCACGATCGCCTCGTACGCCTGGGACTTCGGCGACGGCACGACCGGGACCGGGGTCAACCCGAGCCACACGTACGCCGCCGCCGGCTCGTTCACCGTGCACCTGACGGTGACCGACGACAAGGGGCTCCTCGGAGAGACGAGCCAGGCGGTCGTCACGACCGTCCCCGTGAACCAGCCCCCGGTGGCAGCGTTCACGCCGACCGCGACGGGCCTCACGGTCACGGTCGACGGCTCGGCGTCGAGCGACCCGGACGGCACCATCGCCTCGTACGCCTGGAACTTCGGTGACGGCGCGACCGGCACCGGTGCGACGGCGGCCCACGCCTACGCCGCCGGCGGGACGTACACGCTCGCGCTGACGGTCACCGACAACGGTGGGGCCAGCACCACGACCTCGCAGTCCGTGACCGTGGTCGCTCCGCCCGCGGCGACCGTGCTGGCGAAGGACACCTTCGCCCGCTCGGTCACCGGCGGATGGGGTTCCGCCGATGTGGGAGGGGCCTGGACCCTCGATGCGGCGTCCAACTACTCCGTCGCAGGTGGCAGCGGTCTCATCTCGACCGCGGTCGGCCTGACCCGGACCGCCAAGCTGACCACGGTCGGCGCCACGGACACCGAGACGCAGGTCCGCCTGTCCTTCGACAAGAGCTCCACCGGTGGCGGAAACTACGCCTCGGTCATGGGCCGCGTCGTCGGAGCCGACAACTACGCCGCGCGGATCTGGATCCGCAACAACCAGGGCGTGCAGCTGCAGCTGATGAACGGCAACACGATCCTCAAGGCGGTGAACATCGACGGCTTGACCTACCTGCCCGGCACCCAGCTGCAGGTCCGGTTCCAGGCCGTCGGGACCTCGCCGACAGAGCTCAAGGCGAAGGTCTGGGCGATCGGATCCACGGAGCCCGCGGCCTGGCAGCTCACGGCCACGGACAGCACGGCAGCGCTGCAGGCGGCCGGCTCGGTGAGCCTCCGCTCGTACATCTCGGGGACCGCCACCGGCGGCACCGTCGTGACGCGCTTCGGCAACCTGATCGCGCAGCCCTCCGGCTCGGTCACGGCCCCGCCGGCGAACGTGCCGCCCACCGCGGCGTTCACGCAGGCGGCGACGTTCCTGACCGCCTCCTTCGACGCTTCGACGTCGACCGACTCGGACGGCTCCATCGCGTCCTTCGTCTGGGACTTCGGAGACGGCGCCTCGGGGACGGGTGTCACCACGAGCCACGCCTACGCGGCCGCCGGGGCTTACCCGGTGAAGCTCACCGTGACCGACAACGCGGGAGCCTCCGCCACCAAGACCAGCACGGTCACGGTGCAGGCACCGCCGCCGAACGTCGCACCGACCGCCGCCTTCACGACGAGCGTGACCGGCCTCGCCCTGACGACCGACGGGTCGGGATCCAGCGACACCGACGGCACCGTCAGCGCGTACGCCTGGGACTTCGGAGACGGGGCCACCGCCACCGGAGCGACCGCGAGCCACACCTACGCGGCCGACGGCACGTTCACGGTGACGCTGACCGTGACCGACAACGCCGGTGCCACCGCGGTGACCCAGAAGCAGGTCACCGTGGCCGGAACGGTCGTCGTGCCCCCGGTCACCCCGGCCACCGCGCAGGACGCCTTCGAGCGTCCGGCCGGTGCCGGGTGGGGGACGGCCGAGGCGGGTGGCGCCTGGACACCGGCGAACAACCCGTCCGCGTTCAGCCTCGCCGACGGCAAGGCCGTGATCACGACCCCGGCCGGCCAGACGCGGGCCACCACGCTCAACGGCGTGAGCCAGACGAGTTCCGACAGCAGCGTGAAGGTCTCGTTCGATCAGGGACCGACCGGCGGCGGCAACTACGTCTCGGTGATCGGCCGTCAGGTCGGTTCGGCGAACTACGCGGCGCGGGTCTGGATCCGCTCGAACAGCGGCGTGCAGCTGCAGCTCCTGCAGGGCGGGACCACGCTGTCCGCGGTCAACATCGCCGACCTCGTGTACGTCCCCGGCCAGCAGCTGCAGGTCCGTCTGCAGGTGTTCGGCACCTCGCCCACCACGGTGCGCGCGAAGGTCTGGGCCGCCGGGACGACGGAACCGACGAACTGGCAGCTGACGAGCGTCGACTCGACGGCGGCGCTGCAGGCCGCCGGCACGGTCGGACTGAACCAGTACATCTCGGGCACCGCGACCAACGGACCGATCATCGCCCGGTTCGACGAGTACCTCGTCAAGCCGACGGTCTAGTCCACCGCGAACGAACGGCCGGTCGTCCTTCGGGATGACCGGCCGTTCGACGTGTGGGGAGGCGTCCAGGTGTCGCGGACGATACCGAAGCGACGGTGTCCGTCAGCGACCGCGCGCGGCGGCCTTCGAGAGCCGGAGCCCGTCGACGACCCCGCGGACACCCGCACGGAGCGGGCTGCGGGTGCTGAGGAACTGCCGACGACCTCCCTGCAGGAGCACGGACCACGCCACGGGGATGGTCGAGCGTCGCCAGGCCCGCACCTCGGCCGGCGAGAGGTGCTCGGCCGCGTAGAGGAGTCGGTTCCGGATGTTGAAGTAGTAGTAGGTCGTCGACTTGGCACGCGCCGAGGCGGCGTCCGAGCGGTCGTGGGTGCCGCCTTCGTCGTGGACCGCGGTGGCCTCCTCGACGACGGCCAGCGAGCCGCCGACGGCGACCACGCGGTGCGACAGGTCGACGTCCTCCCAATAGAGGAAATAGGCGTCGTGGAAGCCGCCGGTGCGCGCCCAGAGTTCCACGCTCAACATGAGGCAGGCACCGCTCAACCAGGGCGCCACGGCTGCCCCTGGGTGGTCCTCGCGTCGTCTCCGCGATCGGATCGTCCCGTCGTGCAGGTACAGATCCACCCCGTCGAACCAGAGGCTGCCGTCCGGTCGCTCGATCCGCGGAGCGAGCATCGTCATCGGTTGCTCAGCGCAACGATGCGAGAGCACGTCGAGCGCCTCGGGCGTGAGGGATGCGTCCGGGTTGAGGAGCAGCACCTGCTCGACGCCGAGTCCGATCGCCCGGGCGACGCCGAGGTTCATGCCGGCACCGAACCCGAGGTTGTCGTCGGGCAGGAGGAGGTCCCAGCGCTCCGCGTCGGCGAGCCGCGTGACGGCGTCGCGTGCGGCAGGGGAGGAGTAGTTGTCGACGACGACGGTCCGGAGGCCCGGTACGGCGCGGGTCAGGGTCGCGAGGTTCTGCTCGAGGAGTGCGGGGTCGCCGTAGTTCACGACGACGATGCCGATCCCCTCGGGTGAACGCACGGGTCCGGTCATGCTGCGTCCCCGCGGCGGTGCTCGGACGCGAGGGCCGCCGGGTGTCGTCCCGCCGCAGGGCCGTCGGTGCCGACCTTCAGGATGAGGGCGAGCCCCAGGAACAGGGTGAGCGTCGGAACGGAACTGTAGAGCGGACTGAAGAAGAGGTCCCAACAGGTCCGCACCCCCAGGAAGATGACGACCGCGCTCGCGTTGCGTCGTGCGATGCCGTGCCCGAGGCCGTAGATGGTCAACCAGGCGATCAGCGCGGCCAGGGCGAGCCCGATGAGGCCGAAGCGGACCCAGAGGTCGCCGATGGTGGAGTGGACCTCGAACCCGGTCCCGAACATGAAGCGTTCGACGTAGCCGTTGTTCGGGTCGTACCCGATGGAGGCCATGCCGGTCTTGGCGACCAGCACGTCGCTCAGGGAGGCGTAGGTGCCGCTCCCGTACCCCGTCGGCTGGTGGAGGAAGAGGGCGGCGGTCGCGGCGAGCTCCGGTCGTCCGCCGAGGAGGATGGATCCCGACTGATCGAGTTGCGCGACGGTGCGACTCTGGGTCTCCGCGCCGAACACCCCGTCGAGGAGGAGGGCCTGGCCGATGTTGAACACGAACGCCGCGGCGATGCCGATCCCGATGATGACCCGGGCGGTCGACGCCTTGCGGCTCTTGCCGGCGGAGCGCATCTGCCAGGCGACGAGGCAGAGGGTCAGGAGCAGGATCGCGAACAGCGACCGGGAGTCGTTGAGGATCGACACGGCTGCGAGGGCGGCGACGACGGCGACCTCGATCCAACGGCGGCGGGTCGCCAGGGCCAGTCCGAGCAGGATCACGGTCAACGGCACCGAGTACTGGAACTTCCACACGTTCGACATGTAGGCGGTACCGCCAGGGCCGGCGATGACGGCACGGACGAGCAGCCCGAGGCCGTAGAACACGATGATGTGCGACGGCGTCAGGACCGTCCGGGTCCAGACGATGCACGCGACCGACACGAGCGGGCCGAGGAGCACGATGGTCGCGCCGATGGCGACGCCCTGGCCGGTCTGGTGGTCGTCGGCCATGGCCGCCGTGAGCCAGAGCCCCGACACCGCTGCAGCGAGCCCTCCGAGGAGCAGGACCACCCCGCCGCGGTACCTCCGCAGCTCGCCCACCCAGAGGGGGAGCAGGATCAGGGCCACGCCGAAGCCCACGGTGAAGCCCTGGAAGACCTGGAGGCGAGCGCCGAGGAGCACGAGGAACACGATGGCGATGATGCGGTGGACCGTCGCCATGGTCGGATCGGTCGGTGGTCGGAGGACGGGGAGCGGTTCGAGCCGCTCGTCCGCGGGTGCTCCGACGACGCCAAGTGACGCGGGACGGGGCCGCGCCGCACGCCACCGCGGGACGGCGTTCGCCTTCGGGCCCGCGTTCGTCTTCGGATCAGTGAGCGACATCGACGGGCTCCGCTTCCGCAGCGAGCCGGCGTCGCTTCGCGAGGTCGCGCTGGACGTACCAGAGGTTCGGGACGACCTGGCAGATCGCCACGGCGACCGCGGATCCCACGATGGGGCCCGCGGCGCCGAGGACGGGGATGAGCACCCAGGAGAGGCCGAGGTTGAGCGGCACCATGACGAGGATGGGGAGGACCTGGAACTGGAGGCCCTTCGCGTCCGTCATGTACATCCCGACCGGGTACTTCGCGGCCTGGAGGGCGACGAACACGACGTAGGAGACGAGGATCGGCCAGCCGAGGGTGATCTCGCCGTCGGAGACGAACCCGGCGATCCACGGGGAGATCGCTGCGAGGACGACCGCGAGGGCGAGCCCGCCGCCGAGGAACCACAGCGTCGGGACGAGTGGCGATTCCACGCGCTTCGCGGACCGCGCCTTCGCATAGATCGGCCACAGCGCCAGCCCGGCCGCACCGATCGTCTGGATGACGAGGCCGAAGAGCTGCGTCGCGAGGTTGTACTGGGCGAGTTCCGGTCCGGTCGTCAGGTGGCTGAGCAGCAACCGGTCGGTCTGCATGGCGATGGGCAACGCGATCATCTGGACGACCATCGGCCAGGCGAGGGCGAACGCGGGGACGCCCGGAGCGCTGCGGAGCTTCGGCACCTCCTTCATCGCCTGCCAGACCTGCGGGCTGATCGAGCGCGCGGCGAGTACCAGGCAGACGGCGGCGACGACCCCGCTCGCGGCGTAGGAGAGGACGGCGACGAACGAGCCGCCGTCGAACCCGGTGACGACGAAGAGCCACACGCCGAGGAAGATCGCCGGAGCGGCGATCGCCTGCGTCGCGACCTGGGTGCTGGTCTTGCCGACCCCGATGAGGATGCGTTGACCGACGGTCATCGGCAGGACGAGTCCGAACGTCGCGAGGCAGAGGAACGCCGCGACGCTGCCGCCGTCGGGTGCGAGGCCGTTGCCGAGGATCGCCGGCCACAGGTCGAGGACGGTGATGAGGATGGCGACGAGCATGATGACCGCGCCCGACACGGTGAGGATCCGGAACGCCGTCACGATCGAGCGCCGCACCTGCAGGTCGCGCTTCGGGTCGTCGGATCCGGCGATGGCGTTGATGACGACGGCGGCGATGCCGAGGTCGGCGAACGGCAGCAGGGCCGGCAGGCTCGTCAGCAGGCCGTACTGGGCGTAGGCGCCGGACCCGAAGTGTTCGATGATCATCCGGCTCGTGAAGATGCCGAGGACGCCGGAGAGCCCCATCACGAAGATCTTGGCGATGGCCGTCTGGCTGACGGAGGCCCAGATGCCGCCCCTGCCGCGCGCCATCAGCGATCACCGCCGGCGTCACGGAACAGCCAGGTGTCCGCGGCAAGGCGGCCGTCACGAGCGGGAAGGTCCGCGAGCACGTCCTCCGGGGTCCGGGTGCTGGCGAGCGTCGCGAGGAGGGCCTCGGCGAGCGCCACCGCGTCGTCCCCCGGCTCGACGACCCGGTGGCCGTGCTCGTCCAGCCAGCCGGCGATGCCGGTCTCCGTGGTGGTGACCACGACGCAGCCGGCGGCGAGGCCCTCGACGATCGGCAGGCCGACCTGTTCGCGCCAGTCGGGACGCGGTTGGGACGGCAGGACGAGCGTGCGGCTCGCGGCGAGGGTGTCGAAGATCACGGAGCGTGCTGGGTCCCGGTGGAAGGTGACGGACGGGTGGCGGTCACTCAGCGCGGCCGCCGCGGGCTCGAGCTCACCGGAGCCGAGGATGACGAGGGAGGCGCGCGGTTCGCGCTGCAAGACGGTCGACCACGCTTCGACGAGCAGGGGGAAGCCCTTCCGTCCGACGAGGGCTCCGAGGAAGACGACCTGCATGGGGTCCCGGACGACGTCGCGCCGCTCCGACATGGGCGCGGGCAGGGCTTCGATGACGGTGGACTCGAGGTCGCGTCGCGCCGGAAGGACCCGGGCGTGCAGATCGCGGGCCCCGGTCGTCCCGTAGACGATGCGGTCGAGACGACGCCACACACGACCGGCGGCCCACCGCTGTGCCCGGAGTTTGACGCGGGACCTGAGCCGGGCGGGACGAGCGGTCATCGGGTCGAGGTTCTCGATGGCGTACGTCACCACGAGTGGCCGTGTTCCCCGGAGGCGTCCTCGCAGGTCGAGGGCGATCAGGGTGCTCAGCGTGGCGATGGCGGAGGACAGCTGGAGCGGTTCGTTGACCTCGAGCGCGGTCACGCCGGAGCGGACCAGCAGCCGTGCTGCAGCCATCGGCTCGGCCTGGACGAGCTCGACGCCCGGGGCGACGCTCGGATCGAAGTCGTAGCGGCGGCGACGGTAGACGATGCTCGCAGGCGCCAGCTCACGAGCGCGCTCGAGGTGCGCGGTGCGGACGACCTCGTACAGCCTGGCACGGGGATGGCTCAGGCGGGCGGGTGTTGGCATCGTTCCTCGGTCCATTCGGGCGCGTCGTCGGGCAGCGGCTCAGCGGCCGGCCATGGACGGCGTGCGCGCCGAGTCGTTCGCCGCGGGGGCGGTCGTTCCCGTCGTGGCGGGGCCGAGCGGGGCGGCGTCGGGAGCCGACCGGTACGAGTTGTAGCGGTAGTAGGAACTCGTCTCGTCCTGCTTGAGGCCGTTGAGGACCAGCCCGATCGTGCGGGCGTTCGCGCCGTCGAGGGTCTCGAGCGCGCGGTGGAGCTGCTGCCGGCGGGTGGACTTGTAGCGGGACACGACGATCGCGCCGTCGGTCATGTGCGTGAGCCAGAGCGGATCGGTGACCGGGATGATCGGCGCGGTGTCGATGATGACGAAGTCGTACGACTCCTTGGCGCGGTCCACCAGCTGGCGCATCGCGTCGGACGCGAGGAGCTGGCTCGGGTTCGGCGGCACCCCACCGGAGGCGAGGACGTCGAGGTTGCCCCGACCCCAGGGCTGCACGGCCTCCTCGAGGGTGATGTCGCCGACGAGGACACTGGTCAATCCGACCTCGCCCTCGATCTGCGTGTAGCCGGCGATCGAGGGGCGGCGGAGGTCGGCGTCGATGAGGAGGACGCGCGGTGCGCGTTCGGTCATCGCGAGGGCGAGGCCGAGCGCGACGGTGCTCTTGCCCTCGCCGGGGAGTGCCGAGGTGACGATGACGGAGGTGATCCGTTCGTCGACGTCGGCGAAGCTGAGGTTCGTCGCGAGACTCCGGAAGCCCTCGGCGATCATGCCGTTCGGGTTCCGCATCATGGCCTGCGTCGGCAGCTCACCCTTCCGCGTGCGGGCGACCGTCGTGAGGACCGGGGTGTCGGAGACCTGCTGCAGTTCTCGCAGCGAGCGGATCCTCGTGTCGAGGAGCTCCCGGCCGAAGGCGTACAGCACGCCGATGAGCAGACCGCCGAGCCCACCTCCGGCGACGAGGAGCTTCGTGTTGGGCGCGAAGGCGAAGATGGGCAGCTTGGCCGGCGCGATGATCGTGAGCTGGACGGCCGGGCGGTCCTGGTCGTCCCTCGGGGAGATGCCGTCCACCGCGGAGGACAGGGAGTTCGCAACGGCCGCTGCGATGCTCTGGGCCTGCTCGGCGCTCGTCGACACCGCGGAGATCTCGACGATCACGGTGTTGAGGGGAGCGTCGGCGCTGACCGACTCCGCGAGGTCCTGGACACTCATGTCGAGGCCGAGCTCGTTGATCACCGGCTCGAGCACGATCGGCGAGGACGCGAGGACGGCGTACGACTGCACGAGGTTCTGCACGTAGGTGGATCCCTGGACCAGCTCGGTCGTGGAGTTGCCGGCCTCGGTGGTCACGAACACGCTCGTCGTGGAACGGTACTGCGGTGCCATCGTCTGTGCGAAGACGTAGGCTCCGGTCGCGCCGACGAGTGCAAGCACCACGATGACGATCCACTGCTTGCGCAGCGTTGCGATGTAGTCGCCGAGATCCATCTGACTCCCCCTGGTTTGTTGACACCCAACACCTCAGCGTACCGACGATTTCCCGGTTTATCAGGGGAAAGACGCCCCCACTCAGGGGGGTACGGGCCGTTTGATGACCCCCAGTCCGAGGGTGTCCACCCCCGCGGATGACCCCCGTTCGACGGGGTTCAGGAGGGTCTCCTCCGGTGGCGGTCGAGGGGGTGTGGCGCTCACGCTACGATTGTCGGAATTCTTCCCCCGAGCGAAAACCGAAGGACGTCATGGCGCGGATCCTCGTAGTGTGCAGTGCCAACGTCTGTCGCTCCCCGCTCGCGGAACAGCTCCTCCAAGCCCGACTCTCGACCATTCCCGGCTTCGACCGCCTCGTCTGCTCGAGCGCCGGCATCGAGGTCAGTCGCGGGCACGAGATGTGCGCTGACGCGGCCGCGGTCCTCGGCCTGCCGTCGGAGGGACCGAAGGCGCCAGCTCATCGTGCACGCCGCGTCACCAAGTCGATGATCGGTGGTGCGGGGCTCGTGCTGACCGCGAGCCGCGCCGAGCGCTCCGCCCTCGCCAAACTCTCTCCCGAGGCCCGATCGAAGGTCTTCACGCTCCGCGAGGCGGCCGCGCTGGCGGAAGCGCCCGACCAGGCGATCGCCACCTGGCGACCCGGTGCCGGCACGACGGCCGATCAACGTCTGTCCGACCTGGCGGCCCTGCTCAACGCCCGTCGAGGTCTCGCTCCTGCTCCGAAGCCGGAGCGCACCGGGCTGTTCGCGCGATTCGGGAGCGACGTCGACCCGCTCGACATCGCCGACGGACACAACCTCGGCAAGCGGGCGCACCGGACGACCCTGCGGTCCGTCCAGCGCTCGGTCGAGCGGTTCGGCGCCGCTGTGGAAGCCCTCACGCGGTAGCGGTTCGAGGGTCATCACTACCCCTGTCTTTGGGGGTACGCAGGGGGCGATTTTCCCGTTTTCCGACGAATGTTGGGCGGTAGGCTCTTCAGCATTCCAGCCGAGACACGCTCTGTGTCCGCGCCGCCCGAACGGCGCCTGGAGCGATGAGGAGAAGCTCGATGGGGGACAACGCTGCACGGCGGCAGGGGCAGCCGACGGTTCGCATCCTCGGCACGCACGGGATCCCGGCGGCCTACGGCGGATTCGAGACGGCGGCCGAGAACATCGCCGTCTTCCTCCGGGATCAGGGGTGGCGCGTCATCGTCTACTGCCAGTCCGACGGCGACGGACCGATCGTCGAGGACGTGTGGCGCGGCATCGAACGCGTGACGATCCCCGTGGGTCCCGACGGGTGGAAGGGCACCTCGTTGTTCGACCTGAAGTCGATCCGGCACGCCTCGAGGTTCGACGACGTCTGCCTCACCTTCGGCTACAACACCGCCGTCTTCAACGTCCTGCAGCGCCTCAAGGGCATCCCGAACGTCATCAACATGGACGGCATCGAGTGGTCACGGGCGCGCTGGGGATTCATGAAGCAGGCGATCCTCTACGTGAACGAACGCATCGCCTGCTGGGTCGGGAACACGCTCATCGCGGACCACCCCGAGATCGAGACCTACCTCGCGAAGAAGGCGAAGCGGTCGAAGCTGACGACGATCACCTACGGCGCGCACCGTGTCGACTCGGCACCCGTCGCACCGCTGACGGCCCACGGGCTGACGCCGGGGGAGTACCTGACGCTGATCTGCCGCCCGATCCCCGAGAACACGATCCTGGAGCTCGTGCAGGCGTTCTCGGCCGAACGACGTGGCGTCACCCTCGCCGTCTTCGGCACCTACACCCCGGAGACGGACCCGTACCACCGCGCCGTCGTCGACGCCGCGAGCGACGAGGTCGCGTTCGTCGGGTCGGTCTACGACCCCGAGGAGCTCGCCGCCCTCCGATTCCACGCGCTCGGCTACCTCCACGGGCACACCGTGGGTGGCACGAACCCCTCGCTCGTCGAGGCGATGGCCGCCGGGAACGCCGTGATCGCCCACGACAACCCGTACAACCGATGGGTCGCCGGCGACGGCGCCCTCTACTTCACCACCGCACACGACGCCGCCGCACGGATCGGCGAGCTGCTCCAGCACCCCGCCCGCCGCGCCGCCCTGTCCTCCGCCGCGTCCGCGCGGCACGCCGAGGAGTTCACCTGGGAGCACGTCGCCGGTCAATACGAAACCGTCCTGCAGACCTACCTTGGAGGTGCACGTGTCGCACGTGTCTGAAACGAACGCCCCGGCCGCGGAAGTGCCCATCGAGACGGCCCGCGTGCGGGTCGGCGTGATCGGTCTCGGCAAGATGGGCCTCTCCCACCTCGCCATGATCAAGGCCCACCCGTGGGTGAGCGTCGACGCGGTCGTCGACTCGACCGGCTACATCCTCGACGTCCTGGGCAAGTACACCGGCCTCAGGACCTTCACCTCGGTGGACGACATGCTGGCCGAGGTCGAGCTCGACGCGGTCATCATCGCGACTCCGACGAAGTTCCACGCACCCATGGTGAAGTCGGTGCTCGAGCGCGGTCTCCACATCTTCTGCGAGAAGCCGCTCAGCCTGAGCGCGGCCGACTCCGACGAGCTCGCCGCACTGGCCGAGCGTCGCGGCGTCGTGACCCAGGTCGGGTACCACAACCGCTTCGTGGGCGCGTTTCGCGAGGTCAAGCGTCTGCTCGACCTCGGTGCCATCGGTCGCGTCACGCACATCCAGGCGGAGGCCTACGGTCCCGTCGTGTTGAAATCGCGCGGCTCCACCTGGCGGAGCAACCGCAACGAGGGCGGCGGCTGCCTCTACGACTACGCCGCCCACCCGGTCGACCTCCTCACCTGGTACGCCGGCGAGCCGATCGGCGTCGGTGGCACGGTCCTCGGCAGCGTGTTCTCCGAGCACACCGAGGACGAGGTCTTCTCGACCCTGTTCTTCGACGCCGGGGTCAGCGCGCAGCTCTCCGTCAACTGGTCGGACGAGTCTTATCGCAAGATGACCACGCAGATCACCATCACCGGGACCGCCGGTCGCATCCACGCGGACCGGCAGGAATGCCAGGTCTACCTGCGCGACACCGCGCCAGAGATCGAGGGCTACGAGACCGGCTGGAACGTCAAGTACACCACCGAGCTCACCGACGAGGTCTGGTACTACCTGCGCGGCGAGGAGTACAGCGCCCAGCTGGACCACTTCGTCACCCGGGTCGTCGAGGGTGCCGTGCTGGGGACGAACTCCTTCACCAGCGCGGCCGCCACCGACCACGTCCTCGAACTCCTCACCATCGACGCGGCGGCAGGCCCGTCCACCCGAGCCGCGACGGCCGCACCCGCTCCCGTCGCGAAGAAGAAAGGCCTCCTCCCATGGCGACGAGCGTAGAGACCCAGACCGGAGCGGCCGCGACCGCTGCCCCGAAGCTTCCCCGGCTCCTGTTCGGAGACAACCAGTTCTTCGGCGTCAACCACATGTCGGAGGAGAAGGCGCGCGCCCAGGCCATGCGCTTCCAGGACACCGGCGCGATCATGGACGTGCTCGACGTCGCGTACGACGAGGGCATCACCTCGTTCATGTGCACCACGCACGACCGGATCGCCGAGGTCGCGGAGCGGGTACGGCTCGACCCGACGCGGTACGCCGACTTCACGTTCCAACCGTGCATGCCGTACGCGCACAAGTACGCGGACGCCGTCACGGAGAACGGCATGCTCGGTGCGCTCAAGCGCTTCCTGCCTGAGGAGGGCCTGATGAACGCCGCCCTGCGTGGCGGCAAGGCGTTCGCCACGAAGGACGTCGAGGGCATCATCACGCTGCTCATCGACGCCGAGATGGCGATGTTCCGCGGCGTCAAGACGCCGGTGATCTGGCTGCAGAACGTCGTCGTGGACCTCCTGCTCGGCCTCGGGTTCAAGGACGCGTTCGCCATCTTCGACCACCACGTGCGCACGAAGTACCACGCGCAGCCCGGGTTCATCACGATGAACCTGCCCCTGCTGCTCGACGCCCTGGACGAGGCCGGCCTCGAGAACCCGATCGTGTGCTCGAACATCAACAAGATCGGCTTCCGCATGTCGGGCGGTATCGAGGGGTACCAGCGGGTGCTCGAGGAGCGTCGGTTCCGTGCCGTCGCGATGTCCGTCTACGCGTCCGGCGCGATCCCGCCGCGCGAGGCGATCGAGTGGCTCTCCGAGCAGCCGAACATCGAGTCGATGGTGTTCGGGGCCTCCAGCCGGCAGAACATCCAGAGCACGCGCCGCCTGGTCGACGAGTTCTTCGGGGCCTGATCGGGCGCGGGCCCAGCTGACACGAGGAACGGCCCCTGGCATACCAGGGGCCGTTCCTCGTGTCGTGGTCGGTGCGTCGGTCCGTCGGTTACCTCGCCGTCAGACGCGGACGCGCCGGACGGACTCGACCACCTGGATGATCTCGGATCGGTAGCGCTCCGGGGAGAACTGCTCCTGCGCCGAGCGGCGGGCCCGGTCGGCGATCCGTGCGCTCCGGTCCGGGTCGTCGAGGAGCTCGGCGACCGCTGCGGCCATGGCCTCGGCGTCACCCGCCGGCACGAGAAGACCGGTCACGCCGTCCTCGATGCTCTCCAGATGGCCGAGCGCTGCCGATGCGACGACGGGTCGCAGCGCCAGCTGGGCCTCGACCACGGCGTTGCCGAAGGGTTCCCGGAGCGAGGGGGCGACGACGAGGTGCGCGCGCTCCAGCGCCGGCCAGATCGGGGAGACGTAACCCGAGAAGGTGACCGCGCCACGGAGGTCCGGTTGGTCGGCACGGTCCCGGAGCTGCTGCTCGAACCACTCGTACCCCTCGAACGGCGTGCCCGCGATCTCGATCCGCACGTCGCGTCCGGCACGGCGCAGGATCCCGACCGCGTCGAGCGCGATGTCGGGCCCCTTCCGCGGGGAGAGTCTGGCCACGATCGCGAGTCGATGCGGTTCGGAGCCGATCGGCGCCGGCGTGGGGTCGACGTCGGGGCCGGCGACGCCGTTGAAGACGAGCCGGACCTTCCGGGCGAGTCCGGGCGCGGCCGTGGTGGTCGCCTCGACCGCCGCGCGGCTGATGACGATGAGCGCGTCGGCGAGGATCAGCGGTGAGTTCAGCGCGAACCGGACCAGCCTGCCGTCCGCGGTCTCCGCCTCGTGCACGTGGCAGACGACCGGTGTGCGCGTCAGGCGCGCGGCGAGGATCCACCACGGGAGCGTCACCGTGTTGACGTAGACCGCGGTCGGCGCGATCTCCTCGATGACCCTCCGCAGGAAGCGGACGGAGCGCAGGCCTTCCATCGCGAGCGAGGCGACGCCGCCCAGCGAGGCGTTGGCCCGCCGGAGGACGGGGAAGGGGACGAACCGGACCTCCGCGCCGCGGGCGAGCAACCTCGGGACCAGCTTGCCGTCGGCGGGGAGGGCGACGATCACCCGGTACCCGCGCCCGACGAACGCGCTGATGCTCTCGAGCATCTGCAGGTCCGAGCCGTAGACGTCACCCGACGGGTTCGCGATGAGGACCGTCTGACCGGCATCGGTGGCCGAGGTGCCGGCGAGCGCGTGAGCGTCCAGGGTGGTCTCCGATGCGTCGATGGCGGTCACCGGCCGAGCGCGACGGGCTGGCCGCCGGACGCGGTCCCGACCGAGCCGAGCCGCTCCATGTCACGGAACCACTTCACCGACGCGAGCAGCAGGTGGCCGGCGTTGGCGAGGAACATGAGGGTGTAGGCGGCGAAGAACACCTGCGGGGCACCCAGGAGCACGAAGATCAGGCAGAGGAAGCCGTAGTCGGTCGGGATGACGAGCAGCGAGCGCAGGATGGTGCTGTGGCCGTTCTCCGGAGCCGGGTCGGCGCCGTAGACGCGCTTGAGCTGCTCGTTGAGGATGATCGCGAAGAACGCGACGGCCGCCACGACGCAGTAGCCGATCGGGATGAGCAACAGCGCAGGGGTCGGCAGCTCGAAGAACCGGAACGCGCTGATGAGGACGGCGAGGTGGAGGGACGAGATCTTCGTCGCATCGATGACGTGGTCGAGCCACTCACCGGACGGTGATCCGCCGCCGCGCAGTCGCGCGACCTGGCCGTCGGCCGAGTCGAAGGCGTACCCGATCGCGAGACAGAGCCACACGCCGACACCGAGACCGATGCTCGGGGGCAGGGTCGCGAGCATGATGATGCCGCTGAACGTGAAGACCGCACTGATCACGGTGACCATGTTCGGCGTGAGACCGAGCTGGTACGCCGCCGCGGCGAGGTAGCGACCCGCCTTGCGGTTGACGTAGATCGAGTACGCCGGAGCGCCTCGCGTCCGCTTCTTCTGTGCACCGGCGAGACGGGCGACGATGTCGGAGTACCGCTCGGCGACTTCGGGGTCTTCCGTGGGCTGAGTCATGGGGGCAGTTCGGGTCATGCCGGTCCTTGTGTTCTCATGTGGGCGCTGCAGGCGATCGCTGATTCGGGTGAGCGGTCGTGAGCGGTCGGGCGACGAAGGCGCGCCCGGGTTCGGGTGTTCCGCGACCGGACGGGTGCCGGAGTGCGGGAATCGTGGCGGGGCGCGCACGGTGCCGGAGGTGATGCGCCGACGGCTCGGGTAAGTCGTCGCTGCAGTGCGTCGCGGGCGGGTTCGGGTGTGCGGGTCTCGCCAGTGAGCAGCTGTGCGATCGAGCCGTTTTCGGGTGACTCGCCGTGCGACTGCGGGCGGTGATGGTGACGACTGTATCGAAGTGTTGCCCCCTCTGGAAGGGGATTTGTCCTCTTTTCGCAGGACACCCCTCGCTTTGGGGGCATCACCGACAGCAGTCCTGACATCAGTACGCGCCGACCGGTTTGAGCACGACCTTGACGGTCTGCCACATGATCATCAGGTCGCCCGTGATGGACCAGTTCTCGACGTAGTAGAGGTCCAGGCGGACGCTCTCCTCCCACGTCAGGTCGGAGCGCCCGGAGACCTGCCACATGCCGGTGAGGCCCGGCTTGATGTGCAGACGCCGGTGGACGTCCTTCTCGTACTCGGCGACCTCGCTCGCCAGCGGCGGCCGGGGCCCGACGAGACTCATGTCGCCGGTGAGGATGTTCCACAGCTGCGGCAACTCGTCGAGGGAGTACTTGCGCAGGATGCGACCGACGCGGGTGACGCGCGGGTCGTTCTTCATCTTGAAGAGCACGCCGTTGCCCTCGCTCTGCGCCATGAGGGCGGGGAGGACGGCTTCGGCGTCGGTGACCATGGATCGGAACTTGAACATCGTGAAGCGCTCACCGTTCCTGCCGACGCGTTCCTGCCGGAAGAGGACCGGGCCCGGGCTGTCGAGCCTGACGGCGAGGGCGACGAGGGCCAGCAGCGGCGAGATGAGGAGGATCCCGAGGCTCGTGAGCCCGACGTCGAGTGCGCGCTTCATGATGTGGTGACCGCCCTCGAACTGCGGGATCTCCACGTGGATGAGCGGCAGCTCCTCCACCGGGCGGAAGTGGATGCGGGGCCCGGCCACGTCGGTGAGTCGGGCCGCGAGCACGAGCTCGGTCGCCGTGCCCTCGAGGTCCCACCCGAGTCGGCGGACGTAGTCGCTGCCGCCGTCGACGGGGCCGGCGATGATGACCGCGTCGGCGGTGAGGTTCGCGGCGGCCTGGGCGACGCCGTCGATGTGCGCGATGACCGGGACGGAGGTTCCCCGGCTCGAGAACGGCTCTGCCGTCTCCTGGTCGACCACGGCCGCACCGACGACGGTGTAGCTCATGCTGTGCTGCTTGGCGACCTGTTCGAGGACGTACGCGACGTCGTCACGCCGGCCGACGACGACCGTCCGTGCGGTGTACTCACCGACGCGACGACGGCTGAGCAGCCATCTGCGCCACATCCAGCGGGAAGCGAGGAGCGCGAGTGTCCCCGCGGGGAGCGCGAGGATGAAGTAGCCCCTGGCGATGTCGATCTTCAGGATCAGGAAGACGATGGCGAGGATGCCGAAGGCGAACGCGCTGGCGTTGACGACGCGCTTGTACTCGGCCACGCCGGAACCGATGATGCGGCTGTCCCGGGTCCTGGTGAAGCCGAGGAAGGCGAGCCACACGAGCACGATGACGCCCGACAGCAGGATGTAGAGCTGCTGGGCCTCGGGGCCGACCGGGTCGTCGCCGAACCGCACGACGAAGGCGGCTGAGACGGCGAAGAGTGCGATGACGCTGTCGGTGAGGATGAGCCAGCGACGGTAGCGCTTCGACCACTCGCGCTGCGTCATGGACTTGACCGCGACGGTGGAGGACTCCGCGCCGAGCGCAGCAGCTCGGCGTCGGACGAGTGCGATGGGTCCCGTGATCGGGAAGGCGTTGTCGTTCACGTCGGCGCTCATGCCCGGGTCGACCCTTCGGAGCGGAACTGGGCGAACGCCGCGCTTCGGGTGCGCGGACGGATCTGTCGGGAGGACCGACGGCGGTTCGGGTACGTCGTCATTGGGTTGCTATCCACTTGTGGGGTTCGGGTGCGGTTCGGGTGCGCGATGCGCAAGGGCGGTTCGGGCCGCCCGCGGAGAACGCGACGTCGCTCGTGTGCCCACGACCGACCGGTGAAACCGGTCGAGATGAGCGTCCCCCTTGGATATCCCTCAACTGTAGGAAGCGGGGGTCATCGGCGGATCCCCCACTCCAGGGGGGTCGCCGCCCCCAATGCTGGGGGTGTGGGGGTCCTTCGACGCGCGATTCCGTCGTCATCGGCCGAGATGACGACGGACCTCGTCGGTCGCTCTCGTCGCCGCCCGGTGGGGGACAGCACGGTCCGCCGACGTCACGCCGGTGGTGGGTGGCGGCTCGGCCGTACGCTCAGCGACTACATTGGTGCCATGGATGGAGCGCGCGCGACCGATGGCGTGATCGCCGACGCCGCCCGCGATCCCATGGCCGATTGGCCCACCGGGCGCCTTCTCTCCACGGCGTCGCGACTGATCGAGCACACCTGGCAGCAGGCCCTCGACGGCATCGGGGTGACCCACGCCGGTCTCATCGTGCTGCACCTGCTCGACAGTGGCCCCGCCAGCCAGAAGGAGCTCGCCCGGCGAGCCCGCGTGCAGAACCAGACGATGTCGCGCACGCTCGACCGACTGGAGCGGGCCGGCCACATCGAGCGCATCGCCGCGGCCGACGACCGTCGGCGTCACGTGGTGAGCCGGACGCCCGCGGGCGATGAGGCCTGGCTGGCCGCACACCGGCTCGAGGCCGACGTCTTCCCCGAACTTCCCGACGAGTCGGCGTTGCGGTCGCAGCTGCTTGCGATCATCCGTTCGGGCGAGTCCTCCCGTTGGTCACCCGAGGACGTCGAACCCGCCTGACCTGCCTGCCGGGCCGCCCTTCGACAGGCTCAGGGACCGTTCCAAGTCCGGGTGCACCTCTTCCGGTCGCTGAGCTTGTCGAAGCGCCCACGGGAACCTTCGTGATGCGAGGGTGTCCGGCCAGGGCTGCCCTTCGACAGGCTCAGGGGCCGTTCCAGGTCCGGGTACACCTCTCCCGGTCGCTGAGCCTGTCGAAGTGCCCCCGAGGAACCTCGCATGATGCGAGCGTGCCCACCCGGGGCTGTCCTTCGACGGGCTCAGGGACCGTTCCAGGTCCGGGTCTACCTCTCCCGGTCGCTGAGCTTGTCGAAGCGCCCACGGGGAACCTCCATGATGCGAGGGCTTCCGGCCGGGGCGACTCTTCGACAGGCTCAGGGACCGTTCCAGGTCCGGGTGCACCTCTCCCGGTCGCTGAGCTTGTCGAAGCGCCCACGGGGAACCTCCGTGATGCGAGGGTGTCCAGCCGGGGCTGCCCTTCGACAGGCTCAGGGACCGTTCCAAGTCCGGGTGCATCTCTCCCGGTCGCTGAGCTTGTCGAAGTGCCCCGAGGAACCTCCGTGATGCGAGGGTGTCCAGCAGGGGCTGCACTTCGGGTGTCCGCTGAGGGCCGGATCTGCACACCCGTGCCCCGTCCGGGGGGATTCGAGCTGGTGCTCCGGGACGAGAGTGGCTAGTGTGATCAAAGTTTCTATTGTGACTGTTGTGACAGGATGACGGCTGCGACCCGCCGAGGTCGCCGTGATCGTGTCGTCGGACTGGAGAATGATGACCCCCGCACGAACGCCCGGTGCGCAGTACGGCCGCCGCCGTCCCTGGCTGGCGATGGCCCTCTCCGTCGGCGTCGTCACGGCGTCACTCACCGTCGGTGCCCTGCCGGCCCACGCGGACGACTATCCGAGCTGGGCCGACGTCGAAGCGGCCAAGTCGAGTGAGTCCGCGAAGGCCGCCGAGATCACGAACATCACCGCACTCATCACCTCGCTGCAGGAGCAATCCGACGCCGCGTTCCGCACGGCGCAGATCGCCGCCGAGGCCTATCGACAGGCGCAGGACGCCGTGACCGAGGCGGCCGCCCGTGAGTCGGCGCTGCGCGAGCAGGCCGAGGCCGCTGCGGCCGCAGCCAAGGTCTCGAAGCAGCGCGCCGGAGCACTCATCGCGCAGCTGTCGCGCGGCGGCGGTGGCGACGTCTCGCTCGATCTGGTCCTCGGCGCGGGGAAGTCCGACGACCTGCTGTCCCGGCTGTCCGTCATGGACAAGCTGGGCGAACGGAACGCGGCGAGCTACGCCGAGGCGGTGACCGACCGCAACGCGGCGAGCGGCCTGACCGACCAAGCAGAGGTCGCGAAGACGGAACGCGAACGCCTCGAGGGCGAAGCGCAGACGAAGTACGACGAGGCGGAGAGCGCCTCGGCGGCGGCATCCGCAGCGGTGGCGGCACAGGAGCAGCAGGCCGACCAGCTCTACGCGCAGCTCGCCTCCCTGAAGAACACCACCGCCGAGACCGAGCGCGGGTACGCGGCCGGCGAGTCCGCTCGCCAGGCGGCGGAAGCGGCTGCAGCAGCGGCGGCTGCTGCCGCGGCCAACACCCCTCCCGCCTCGTCCGGCGGTTCGTCCGGCGGCGGTGGATCGAGCGGTGGTGGCGGCGGTGGCGGTGCGTCCAGCGGTGGCGGCGGCGGCTCGGTCGCACCTCCGGACTCCGCCGGCGTCGAGTCGGCGATCGCCTTCGCGCTCGCCCAGGTCGGCAAGGGCTACCAGCTCGGCGGTTCCGGCCCGAACGTCTGGGACTGCTCGGGGCTCACCCGCGCGGCCTACGGGAGCGGCATCGGGACGCACTCGGCGACGAACCAGTACTACACGATGCAGTCGCAGGGACGTCTGGTGCCCTACAGCCAGAAGCAGCGCGGCGACCTCATCTTCTGGTCGAGCGGCTACGACTACTACCACGTCGCCATCTACCTCGGGAACGGCCAGATCGTCGAGGCCGCCAACGAGCGGGCCGGCACCCGCGTCGGCGGCATCTGGGGATCCGGCGACGTCGCACCCTACGTCGGTCGCCCGACGGGTTGACCCCATGAGCTCCGCCGAGGTCGACGCCTACCTCGCCTCCCTCACGCACCAGCTGAAGCCGGCGGTCGTCCGTCTGCGCGAGGCGATCATGGCCTCCGACGAGGGCATGTCGGAGCACCTCAAGTGGAAGGCGCCGAGCTTCGTCTACGACGGCGAGGACCGCGTCACCTTCGCTCTGCACCCGGCGAACCGCATCCGGATCATCCTGCACCGGGGCGCGCATCAGCGGGACGACACCGACGCCTTCCGGTTCGACGACCCCTCCGGTCTCGTGGTGTGGGCGGCACCGGACCGCGGTGTCGTCACCTTCTCGACCATCGATGCGGCAGTCGACGCCGAACCCGCCCTGCTCGAACTCATCGGGCGCTGGGTTCGGGCCTGACAACCGTCGACGAGCGTGAGCGCACGCGGTCGGCGAGCCGTCGTATGATCGACTGCCGAGCGGGCGACAGCGCACCGACGGACCGGTGGTGAAGGAGGCCTCGTGCGCAGTGCCGTGCTCGGCCTCGTGCTGCTCGTCATCGGGACGATCGCGATCCTCACCGGTGTCCTCCCCGCCCCGGAGGCGCTCGGCATCGCCGACCGCGTGTGGCCGATCCTCCTGTTCGTCGTCGCGATCACCGTCGTCGCCGAACTCGCTGCGGACGCCGGCCTGTTCACCCTCGTCGCCTCGCGGCTCGTGCGCTGGGGTCGGGGGAGCACCTGGTTGCTGTGGCTGCTCGTCGTCGCGCTGGCAACGCTCAGCACCGTCTTCCTCTCGCTCGACACCACGGCCGTCCTCCTGACGCCGGTCGTCATCACGCTCGCGAGACACGCCGGGCTGTCGCCGGTGCCGTTCGCCCTGACCACCGTCTGGCTGGCGTGCACGGCGTCGCTGCTGTTGCCGGTGTCGAACCTCACCAACCTCCTCGCGGAGCACGCGATCGACGAGGCCGCCACAGCGTCGGGTGGCGGCCCACTCGGCCCCGGCGGATTCGCAGCGCTCATGGTCGTCCCTGCGATCATCGCGGTCGTGGTCCCGTGCGTGGTCCTCGCCATCGTGTACCGCCGCCAGCTCGCCGGTGCCTACACGGTGGACGTGGAAGCGCAGGACGACGACCGGGTGCTGCTGTGGACGTCCGGGGTCGTGGTGCTCGTGCTCCTGCCGCTGCTGGTGTCCGGTATCCCGGTGTGGATGTCGGCGGTCGGTGCGGCGGTGGTCCTCGTCGTGGTGTTCCTCATCCGGCGTCCGGCGGCGCTGCGTCCGGCGCTGGTCCCGTGGCAGCTCGTCCTGCTCGCCTCAGGGCTGTTCCTCGTGGTCGAGGCGGCCCACGCTCTCGGACTCGCGCGGGCGCTCGCGTCCATCGCGGGGACCGGCGACTCGCTCCTGGCGCTCCTGCAACTGGCGGGGGTCGGTATGGCGAGTGCCAACCTCGTCGACAACCTCCCGGCGTACCTCGCCCTCGAGCCGGTGGCCGGCGACCCCGTGCGCTTCGCCGCCCTGCTCATCGGCGTGAACGCGGGCGCGCTCATCACCCCGTGGGCGGCACTCGCGACGCTGCTCTGGCACGCGCGGCTCACCGCGGCGGACGTCGAGTTCGGTTGGGGCCGCTTCATCGCGCTCGGGTTCGTGGTCGCCCCGCTGACGGTGGCCCTCGCCACCGTCGGGCTCTGGCTGGCCCAGGGTGCGGGCGCGATACTCCCGTGACGTCGCAGCGCACCCTCGGTCCCTGAGCACCCTTCCCCGGTCCCTGAGCACCCTTCCCCGGTCCCTGAGCCTGTCGAAGGGCGGCGACGCGTCGCTCTCCCTCAGTGCTCGTGGCGTGCGTCGGCCGCCCGGCGCCGCTCCAATAGTTCCGTGACGATCCGGTCGATGAGCTCGAAGGGGATCGGCCGGCTGAACGGGAACTGCAGCGTGTCCTTCGCCGCCCGGTAGTCGGCGACGGCGTTCTGCAAGGGGCCGTCGAACGGCGGGATCGAGTACAGGGCGATGTGGTGTTTCCAGGCGCCGAGGTACAGCAGGTAGCGGTCGTCGAGCATGAAGGTCGGCATGCCGTACCGGATGGCCTCGGTGACTCCAGGCACGATGCGGTGGACGCGGAGTCGGATCTCCTCGATGGCGTCCGCGGCGTCGGTGGGTTGCGTGGCGAGGTAGTCGTCGATCGTGGTGGGTGCACCCGGCATGTCTCTCCTCGTCGGAACGGAGACGGCACGGGAGCCGCTGCCCCCGTGCCGTCATCGTCCCATGTCCGCGTCTCGCGCGACAGTGGTGGTTCTACCGCTTCGCGAGGGCTCGGCGCACGTCCTCCTGGACGAGGTCGGCGTTCATGATCGCGCCGGCCATCGATCCGGCGGCCGCCGCCTGCAGGACCTGGGTGCGCAGGTTGGTGACGTCCCCGGCCGCCCAGACACCCGGCACCGAGGTGGCGCCCAGCTCGTCGACGCCGATCGCGTCTCCGAACTCGGCTGCTCGCGGGTGCGGTCGCGTGTGGAGCCCGAGACCGGTGAACGCCTCGGCGCGCACCCGGTTGACCGGGGCCACGGCCAGCGCCTCGACGGGGACGGTGCGGCCGTCGTCCAGGCGTACGCCGACGAGCCGGTCGTCGGCGATCTCGAGCCGCTCCACGACGCCGTCGACCACCTCGATGCCCCGTGCCGCGAACGCCGCCTCCTGCTCCGGCGTGAAGGCGCCCGCGGTGTTGCGGAGCACGACGACCCGGTCGCTCAGCTGCCGGAACAGCTGCGCCTGGTGGGCTGCGGCCTCCGCGTTCGTGCCGAGGACACCGATCACGCGGTCCTGGACCTCCCACCCGTGGCAGTAGGGGCAGTGGAGGGCGTCGCGGCCGAACCGCTCCCAGAGGCCGGGGATGGGCGGGAGCTCGTCGGCGGTGCCGGTGGCGATGAGGAGGCGGCGGCCCCGGACGATCGCGCCGTCCGCCGTCGTCAGGATGAACCCGTCGTCGTCGCGCCCGGCATCGACGACCTGGCCGTCGACGATGCGGACGCCGTACGACACCACCTCCGCTCGGCCGAGGCGCAGGAGCTCACGAGGCGGGGTGCCCTCGCGGGTCAGGAAGCCGTGCACGCCGTCGGCGGGTGCGTTCCGCGGCTCGCCGCCGTCGACGACGATCACGGATCGTCGTGATCGTCCGAGCATGATGGCTGCGCTGAGCCCTGCGGCGCCACCGCCGACGATGACGGCGTCGACGAGGTCGGTGCTGGTTGCTGGGGTGACGGGGGTGCTCATGGATCGTTCCGTTCGGTCGACGTGCTGGGAGGTGTCCAGGGTGCGCCGACCGGTGCCGAAGTGGCAAGAAGACTTGCCGAAGCGGCAACGTGGGAGCGAGAATCGACCCATGGCGCATGCACACGACGAGCAACGGTCCATCGACGGCGTGCTGGATGCTGTCGGGCCGAGGCTGCGAGCCATCCGGCAGCATCGTGGCACCACCCTCGCCGCGCTGTCGGCCGAGACGGGCATCTCGGTCTCCACCCTCTCCCGGCTCGAGTCCGGCCAGCGCCGACCGAACCTCGAGCTGCTCCTGCCACTCGCCAAGGCGCACCAGGTGCCCCTGGACGACCTCGTCGGTGCTCCGCAGACGGGTGATCCCCGCGTCCACCTGAAGCCCGTCCAGCGGTACGGCCAGACGATCGTGCCGCTGACGCGTCGATCGGGCGGCCTCCACGCGTTCAAGAGCATCATCCACGGCGGCGACGGTCCGCAGACGCCCGAGACACAGAAGGTCCACGAGGGATACGAGTGGCTCTACGTCCTCAACGGTCGGTTGCGGCTCCTCCTCGGCGACCAGGACATCGTGCTCACGGCGGGGGAGGTCGCCGAGTTCGACACGCGCGTCCCGCACTGGTTCGGCCGGGCAGAGGCCGGAGCGGTGGAGTTCCTCAGCCTGTTCGGCAAGCAGGGCGAACGGATGCACGTCCGGGCGACGTCGACGAGGAGGAGCGCTTGATCGGACACGATGACGAGGAGGGCGCCCGCCAACCCGAGGACGACCGGCCGTTCGCGGAGCAGGTCCTCGAACGCCGCGGCTTCGCGATCACGGCGGCCCTGTTCGTGATGCTCGGCGGGCTCGTCGTGCCGTTCGTCGGCTGGGTGGCCGGCATGGTCATGCTGTGGCGGTCGCGCGCCTGGACGACCAGGCAGAAGGTCTGGGCCACCGGCGGACCGATCCTCTCGAGCGCCGCGGTGCTACTCGTCCTGGCCCTCCTCACCGCGAACTGGAAGTCGACGGATGCCGGCGTCGGCGGCTCCCCGGTGGTCCCCGTCATGTACGACCTCGGGTCGACGGCCGTCGTGCTGCTGCTGATCGGGTACGCCGCGGCCGGCACCTGGTTGCTCTGGCTGGCGCTCCGGCCCGTGGACCGACGCGCCTGATTCGCGGTCGTCGCTCAGGTGGACCGGGCAGAGTGGGGAGATGCCCGACTCCTCGCGATTCCGCCGCCCCCTGCCCGTCCAGCCCGGACCCGGTGAGGAGTCCGTCTGGGAGTACCCGCGTCCGCCGCGGGTCGAGCCGCGCGACGAGCGCGTCGTGATCCGGTTCGGCGGCACGGTCATCGCGGAGTCCACGGCCGCGGTCCGGGTCCTGGAGACGAGTCACCCTCCGGTGTACTACGTCCCGGCGGCGGACTTCTCGCCGGGGGTCCTGGTGCCGGTCGACGGGACGACCATGTGCGAGTTCAAGGGCGAGGCCCACTACCTCGACGTACGGGTGGGCGACGCGGTCGCCGGTGCCGCCGCGTGGACCTACCCCGATCCACGCCCGGGATACGCGCCGCTGTTCGGCATGATCGCCGTCTATCCGGGACGCATGGACGCCTGCGAGGTCGACGGGGTGCCGGTGCAGGCGCAGGAGGGCGACTTCTACGGCGGATGGATCACGCCGGGGATCGTCGGGCCGTTCAAGGGCGCCCCGGGCACGCGCGGCTGGTAGCGGACGCCGCAGTCTTACACCCGCTCCTCCTTCGCGCGCAACGCCCTGGAGCACCACGCACCCTCGTGCCACGCTGAGCGCCAAGCGCCGTCGACGACGAGGCGCGCAGGAGGCGGTCGAAGCCATGGACGTGTTCGATGAAGCAGCGGACCCGGGTTGGTCCCTCCTCCGTGTCGTCCCGCTGTTCGGCCTCGCCGTCAGCGTCGGTGCGGTCGCCGGAGCGGCCCTCGCGGCCGGTGCAGAGCTCTTCGGGGCGGTCGGGACCGTCTCGGTGCATCCGGCCGATCTCGGCGGGATCGCGGTCCTCGTCGGCGGACTCGTCGGTGGGATGCTCGCAGCCGTCGGGGCGGTCGGTGCGCTGCTGGCGCTCGGCATCCTCGACCACTGGGGCGAGCGCGGCCCGGTCCACCGGGCCTGGATCGCCGGTGGCGGTGCGGCCTTCCTCGTCCTGATCGTCGGCGGCCTCATCGCCGCACCCATCGGACTCGCCTCGACGATCGGGGTCGTCGTGTTCGCGGTGCTCGCCGCCGGGGTTGCGGCCGGCGGTGGGCTCTACGCCTTCGAACGGGCGTTGGCGCGTCGTCGAGGAGGGTGGGCCGGCCTCAGTCGGTAGCGCGGATGGTCAGCCGGCGAGCTGCTGGAGGCGTGCCCGGTGCCACTCGGTCTGTGTGAGCGCCGAGACGCGGAGGAGACCGGTCAGTGCGTCCCATCCGGCCGACCAGCCGATGCGAGAGGCGATGGTCCACACGCTCGCATCGGGGTCGTCCGCCAGGACGGCGCGCACCTCGTCGGCTCGCCGCAGATGGTGCGCGGCCAGCTCGTCGCAGCGGTCCGCGAGTCCCGTGAACCGGAAGCCGTGTCCGGGGACCACCTGATCGCCGTCGTAGCCGCGGACGCGGTCGAGCGACGACAGGTAGGCCGTCACCGGGTTCTCCGAGGTGCGCGCCCCGAGGCCGAGGCCCGAGAAGATCGTGGGCAGCACGTGGTCACCGGTGAACAGGTAGCCGCGGTCCTCATCGCGCAGGGTGAGGTGACCCGTCGTGTGGCCGGGTGTGTGCAGGACCCTGATCGAGCGACCGGGGAGCGTCAGCAGCTCGCCGTCCTCGAGCGTCCGGTCCGCGCGGGTGTCGCCGAGGTGCCCGGCGGGTGCCGTCGCACCAGTGGCCCAGGGGCGCACGGTCGTGTCGTCCGCCGGGACGCCCCACTCGTCCAACGCCACAGCGAGGTCGGCCGGGCCGGGCGGCGTCGAGCCGGCAGCCTCGTCTTCGAGACGGTGCATGAGGACGGGTGCGGCGAGTTCGTCGCGGAGGGCGCCGGCGAGGCCCAGGTGATCGGGGTGCAGGTGGGTCACGACGACACCCGTGAGCGTCGTCACGCCGATGCCGCGGAGCTCCCGCAACAGGTGCTCGCGGCCCTCGGGGGTGTCGGTTCCGGGGTCGACGACGATCGCGCGACCGTCGGTGCCGAAGAGGACCGAGCAGAGGGTGAAGGGATTGCCGGGGTCGCCGGTCGGGACGGCGATGACGACCGTGTCGGCGTCGAGGTGTTCCGTCGCAGGGATCCTGCCGTCGCGGAAGGCGGCAGCCTGGGACTCGCTCGATGAGGTGATCATGGTGCTGCTCCGGGTGGTTGTCGGGGGACGGACCAACCCTAGTCGTGGGGCCCGTCGAGTTCAGTACGATGGGTGCATGACCGTCAACGACATCCTCATCGGCGTGATCGCCTTCATCACCGTCTTCGGCGGCATCGGCCTGGTCGGGGCGCTCGTCGCGATGTCCAAGTCCGGCTACCACGGCTGATCCTCCCCGCAGGAGGCTTGGCCGGTTCCGCGGTGGCTCAGCGGGCGACGGCTTCGTCCGTGGCCCGCTGCACCGCTGCGAGCGCTGCCGCGACGGCCGAACGCTGCAGTGAGCCCTTCCGCGCCGTCGCGACGATCTTCCGCTCGCTCATCCCGGCGATGGGCTTCCGCACGACGTCCGTCCGCGAGCCGATCGCGATGTCCGGGAGGACGGCGATCGACAGCCCGGCCGCCACGTGGTCGATGACGACCTCGTAGCTCGTGAACCGTCCGGCCACCCTCGGCTCGAACCCCGCGCGACGACAGATCAGCGGGACGAGTTCGCCGAGGTAGGTGCCCGGTGCGTCGAGGGCCCACGACTCCGTCTGCAGCTCACTGAAGGTGACCTGCTCCTGCGCGGCCAGTCGGTGGTCGAGCGGCGCGATGAGCAGGAGCGGGTCGGTGGTCAGCGGCACGCTGTGCACGGAGGGGTCGAGGAGGAACCCGTCCTCCTGATCGACGGTGATCACGACGTCGCAGGTGCCCCGCTGGACGGCGGTGGTGCTCTCGTGCGGTTCGACCTCGATGAGTTCGACCTCGAGGCGTGGGTACTGCCGCGCCAGGGAGCGCGCGGCGGGGATGAGGATTGGGGCGATGACGCTCGCGAACCCGGCGATGCGGAACCGACCGGACGGCTCGGACTCGACCTCGGCCAGTTCGACCTCGATGGCGTCCATCTGCGCGAGCAGGGCCCGAGCGCGTTCGACGAGCAGCGCACCGGTCGGCGTCAGGGTGAGCGTCCGGCCGCGTCGTTCCAGGAGCGCGGCGCCGGTCTCGGCCTCGAGCACGGAGAGCTGCTGCGAGACGGTCGAGGGGCTGAGGTCGAGCTCACGGCCGACGGCGCGGATCGTACCGAGGCGGTCGAACGCCTCGAGCAGTCGCAGTCGCACGGGGTTCAGGGCCATGCTGCAACAGTATCGAGCGCGCCAGGGCGCCCTCCACACGGGTGGCAGTCCGATCCGGGTCCCGTGGCTCCCGGAGGGTGACGACCGTCGCCGTCCGGGTCACTCCCAGACGAGCTCTTCCGGCAGATGGCCGGGCTCGGCGAGTCGGGCGTTCCGGAGCACCGCGCCGTCGGGGCCGAGCGAGAGTGCCGTCACCGAGAGCGAGGCGAGGCGCAGGCCGTCATGGTCGTCGATGCGGACGATCGCCTCGTCGGCATCGGCGGGGACGGTCGTCGTGGAGCGCAACGTGCGCAGCCACGGCTCCCAGGACGCGGCCGTCGCACCGTCCAGCGGACCGATGGGCGACGGGACGTCGAGGAAGGCCGGCCGCCACCGGTGGACCCGTGGGACGTCGAGGTGGTCGGGGCCCTCGTGCGTCACGAGGTGGAGACCGGGTGCGACGTCGATCGACCGGAGCGAGGTGCCGTCCCAGCTCGTCACGGCGACGCGATCAGGACGCAGCTCCACGAGGTTCCAGGATCGGGCGCTGCGGGCGTCGTCCGCATCGACGCCGGTCGTGACGGCTTCCAGCGGCAGGACGCCTCGCGAGGTCCACCCGGCGGCGGGCATGTCGAGGTCCTCGCGTCGGTTGAGGACCACCGCCGCCCGTGGGCCGCCCGGGGCATCGTCGTTCGTCGCCAGCCACGCGCCGCCCGCTTCGCGGTCGTGGATGCCGCGGACGCTGTCACCGAGTCCGGGCCACCACGCGCCTGGGGGGTCCCAGGCGCGCCCCGGCTGCTCGTCTCGCAGCCCGAGCACGGCGATCGGCCACGCGCGCCCCGGCTCGAAGTCGATGATCACGGTGCACACGCTGGTTCCTCCTCGGCCGGCCGGACTAGGACAGACTAGACGAGGACCCGGCGCGGGAGCGCCGGAAGCGAGGAGGCGGCATGGGCGTGCAGGACGCATCGCGGGAGGCGGCAGGGCGCACGGTCGTCGTCGGGATCACGGGCGGGATCGCCGCCTACAAGGCGGTCGGCGTCGTCCGCGGGTTCGTCCTCGCGGGATTCGACGTCCACGTCGTGCCGACCGAGAACGCACTGCGGTTCGTCGGCCTGCCGACCCTCGAGGCGATCAGCCGGAACCCCGTCACGACTTCGCTGTACGACGGCGTCGCCGAAGTCCGGCACGTCGCCCTCGGGCAGCGTGCCGAGCTCATCGTCGTGGCGCCGACGACGGCCAACACCCTCGCGAAACTCGCTGCGGGCCTCTCCGACGACCTCCTCGGCACCACCATCCTGGCCAGCCGGGCACCGGTCCTGCTGGCACCGGCGATGCACACCGAGATGTGGCAGCACCCGGCGACGACGGCGAACGTCGCCCTCCTGCGATCGCGCGGGGTGGCCGTCATCGGGCCGGCGCACGGTGCGCTGACGGGCGGCGACACGGGGCCGGGACGCATGAGCGAGCCCGACGACATCGTGGCCGCGGGCTTGGCACTGCTCGCCGGACGCACCGGCGGAACGGACGCGGACCCGGCCGACCTGCGGGCCGAGCGCATCGTCGTCTCGGCCGGCGGCACCCGTGAGCCGCTCGACCCGGTGCGGTTCCTCGGGAACCGGTCGAGCGGTCGGCAGGGGCTCGCCATCGCGCAGGCCGCCGCCGAGCGCGGTGCCGAGGTGGTGCTCGTCGCGGCGCACCTGGACGCCGACGTCGCGGCCGAAGCGGCTGCGGTCGACGGTCTGCGGATCGTCCCGGTCGGCACCGCTGCGGAACTCGCGGTCGCCATGGAGGACGTGGCGGCCGACGCGACACTCGTGGTCATGGCGGCAGCCGTGGCCGACTACCGCGCCGCCGAGATCGCCGAACGGAAGATCAAGAAGGACGACACCGGTGAGGAGCTCACCCTGCGACTCGTCCGCAACCCCGACGTGCTCGCCGGACTCGCCGCTGCCCCGGTGCCGGGACGGATGGTCGTCGGGTTCGCTGCAGAGACCGCCGCCGACCGCGAGGAGTTGTTGGCCTTCGGCCGGGCCAAGGCGGCACGCAAGGGCGCTGACCTCCTCGTGCTCAATCGCGTGGGGTGGATGAACGGTTTCGGCACGGCCGACAACGAGGTCGTCGTGATCGACGGCGCCGGCGAGGTGGTCGGTGAGGCGACCGGCTCGAAGCGCAGCATCGCCGACCGGGTGCTCGACCTCGTGCTCGCCCACCGGGCGGAGCCGGTTCGTTCCCAGGCGGGCGAGCCTCCCCCCGAACGGGGCTGACCACTGCCACGATGGCACCATGCCACGCCTCCGTCCCGCGCGCCGTCGCGCCTCCATCGCCGCGGCCCTCGCCGGAGTCATCGTCCTCTCGATGGGTCTCGCACAGCCGGCCGCCGCTGCGGAATACCCCAGCTGGGAGGACGTCGAGGCGGCCCGCTCGAGCGAGTCCTCGAAGCAGTCGACCATCGGTCAGATCGAAGGGCTCGTCCAGCAGCTGAAGACCGCTGCGGCGCTCGCCGAAGCTGAGGCCGTCCTCCGTGCCGGCGAGTACGAGGCCGCTCAGCTGGCCGTCGACGAGGCGAGCTACCGTGCCGTCTCGCTCCGCGAGCAGGCCGTCGCCGCGACGACCGCGGCGCAGGCCTCCAAACGTCAGGCCGGCGCGCTCGTCGCCGCGTGGTTGCGGTCGGGGAACGTCGACCTCAGCACCGCCGCATTCCTCGACGGCCAGGAGCCGGAGTCGCTCCTCGGGCGCTTGAGCACGATCACGAAGCTCAGCGAGTCCACGGACGGCACCTACGACCGGGCGAGGACCGATGCGAACACGGCGTCGCTGCTCACCGAGCAGGCGACCATCGCCGAGGCCGCCCTCGGCGAGCTCGCCGCGGCAGCCGAGACCGCGCTCGGAGATGCGGTCGCAGCCCGTGCCGACGCCGAGACCGCCGTGTCCGAGCAGCAGGAGTACCTCGCGACGCTCGAGGCCCAGCTCGTGGTCCTCAAGGAGAACCGCGCAGCCACCGAGGCCGACTACCGCAAGGGTGAGGAAGTGAAGGCGGCTGCCGCCGCCGCTGCTGCAGCCGCGGCGGCTGCCGCTGAGGCCGCACGGGCGGCTGCCGAGGCCGCTGCGAACGCCGGCGGTGGCGGCGGCGGCGGAGGCGGCGGCGGCGGAGGCGGCGGTGCCTCGGGTGCCGTCGGGAGCCAGGGGTGGGCCCTGCCGATCTCCGGCCGGATCACCGACAACTACGGACCGCGACCCGGTCGCCCCGTGCCCGGCGTCAACCCGTTCCACTCGGGCACCGACATCGGAGCGGGTTGCGGGCGAGCGGTCTACGCCGCGAACGCCGGCACCGTGGTCTACGCCGGCTGGCTCGGCACCTACGGCAACTGGGTCCTCGTCGACCACGGTGGCGGCGTCATGACCGGGTACGCGCACAACAGCAGCATCCTCGTCGGCGAGGGGCAGTGGGTGTCCGCCGGTCAGAACATCTCGCTCGTCGGGACGACGGGTGCCTCGACCGGATGCCACGTGCACTTTGAGGTCAGGATCGGCGGCTCGCGCGTCGATGCCGTCCCGTTCATGGCTGACCGGGGCATCCGCCTGGGCTGAGCGGCGACGGACACCGGGGCGTCAGAGTCCGAGGCGCTCGAGCTCGACGTCCATCCGCCGAGCCATCTCCGCGTACCCCTCGTCGTTCGGGTGGAGGCCGTCCGCGGCCATCCACTCCGGGTGCCCCTCGATCCAGTGCGACGCCCCGGGGACGGTGTCGGCGTCGATCTCCTGCGCGGCGTCGGCCACCCAGCCGATGATCGTCTCGATCGACTGCGGTCGCTCATCGGTGTACCAGAACGGTTCGACGACGATGAAGCGGGCCTCCGGGAGGGCGTCGCGGAGGCGATGCAGGTCCGTCGTGATCTGCTCGTGGATCCGGTCGGCGGCATCGTCGAAACTGAACGCGTCGTTGAGGCCCATCGTGACGAAGACGATGTCGGGCTGCTCGGCGATGATGAGGGAGGGCAGGTCGCCGCTGCCGTCGCCGAATCGGTCGCGGTGGTTCACGAACCCGAGGCCGTTGACGCTGGGGTTGAACTCCCGCCAGCCGCGTTCCTCGCTGACGACGGTGGACCAGCGATTGGCCGGGTCGCTCGCTCCGGTGCCGAGGGTGTACGAGTCGCCGTAGAACGCGACGAGCGGTCCGTCGCCCGTGGCGCCGCCGGTTCCTGAATCGGGCGATGCGCAGGCGGAGAGGCCGGTGGCGAGGGCGAGCAGGGTGACGGCGGCGAGCAGGCGTGATCTCATACGGATGGTTCGGAGCAGGGGGCGTCGTGGAGGGTCGAAGCGCCGGCCCGCCGCCGACGACCCGAAGCGCGAATGCGGTTACAGCTAGGTCGTGTCAACGCGAATGCGTGCACTAGCCTGTCTCCATGCCGCAGATCCGTATCCGAGACGCCGCCCTGTTCCTCGGGGTCAGTGACGACACCGTCCGTCGTTGGATCGACCAGGGCGCACTCGTCAGCGCGAAGGACGAGGCGGGCCGAGCGGTCGTCGACGGCCTGTCGCTCGCTCGGCTGGCCCGAGAGAACGCCGTCCTCCCCGTCGACCCCTCGGAGATCGGACGCTCGGCACGCAACCGCTTCGTCGGCATCGTCACCGACATCACGATGGACACGGTCATGGCGCAGGTGGAACTGCAGTGCGGGCCGCATCGCGTGGTGTCGCTCCTGAGCAGTGAGGCGGTCCGCGAACTCGGTCTCGAACTCGGCTCGACAGCAATCGCCGTCGTGAAAGCCACGACGGTCCTCATCGAAACCCCGAAGGCGAGCTCATGAACCGCACCGCACCCCGTCGATCCTTCCGACTGCTCAGTGCACTGGCCCTCGGCACCGGGGTCCTGCTCGCGGCGTCCGCCTGCGCCGCCCCCGCCGCGACGTCGACACCCACCGTCTCGGCCGCGGCGGACGAGCTCAGCGGCTCCATCACGGTGTACGCGGCGGCGTCGCTCAAGACGACCTTCACCGCGCTCGCGGAGGACTTCAAGGAGGCGCACCCCGGTACGACCGTCGAGCTGACCTTCGCCGGCTCCTCCGACCTCGTCACGCAGCTCACGAACGGTGCTCCCGGCGACGTGTTCGCCTCGGCGGACGAGAAGAACATGGCGAAGCTGACCGATGCCGACCTCGTCGAGGGCGACCCGGTCGATTTCGCGACCAACGTCCTGCAGATCGCCGTGCCCCCGTCGAACCCCGCCGGCGTGAAGACGTTCGCCGATCTCGCCCGTCCGGGCGTCAAGACGGTCGTGTGCGCGCCGGAGGTCCCCTGCGGGGCGGCCACCGTCGCCGTCGAGGACGCCACGGGTGTCGCGCTGAGCCCGGTCAGCGAGGAGTCCTCCGTCACCGACGTCCTCGGCAAGGTGACCTCGGGCGAGGCCGATGCGGGGCTCGTCTACGTGACCGACGTCATCGCGGCCGGCGACGCCGTGCGGGGCATCACCTTCCCGGAGTCGTCGAAGGCCGTCAACACCTACCCGATCGCGCCGCTCGCAGGGAGCGCGAACCCCACCGTCGCGGCGGCCTTCGCGGCCTACGTCGTGAGCGCCGAGGGACAGCGGGTGCTCGCCGACGCCGGCTTCGGCGCACCGTGACCCCGTGAGGGAACTCGGCTCGGGGGTGCCCCGCTGGATCGTCGTCGTCGCCATGGTCGGCGCAGCCTTCGTCCTGCTGCCGCTCGTCGCCATCGTCCTGCGGGTGGACTGGGCGGACTTCGGTGCACTCGTCACCTCCGAGTCGTCGGTCGCGGCGCTCGGGCTGAGTCTGCGGACGTCGTCACTCGCGACGGCTCTCTGCGTCGTGTTCGGCGTGCCCCTCGCCCTCGTCCTCGCGCGCACCCGGTTCCCGGGGCAGCGCCTGCTGCGGTCGCTCGTCCTGCTCCCGCTCGTGCTCCCGCCCGTCGTCGGCGGGATCGCCCTGCTCTACACCTTCGGCCGGCTCGGCCTGCTCGGGCCGGCACTCGCGGACGCCGGGATCGACATCGCGTTCTCCACGACCGCCGTCGTCCTCGCCCAGACCTTCGTCGCCCTGCCGTTCCTCGTGTTGAGCCTGGAGGGGGCGATCCGCACGACCGGCTCGCGGTACGAGGCCGTCGCCGCGACGCTCGGCGCGCGTCCCACCACGGTCTTCCGCACCGTCACGCTGCCGCTCCTCGCACCCGCCGTCGTGTCGGGCGCGATCCTCTCGTTCGCGCGGGCCCTCGGTGAGTTCGGGGCTACTCTCACGTTCGCGGGCAGCCTGCAGGGGGTCACGCGGACGCTGCCGCTCGAGATCTACCTGCAGCGCGAGACCGATCCCGACGCCGCGGTCGCGCTGTCGCTCGTCCTCGTCGTCGTAGCCGTGCTCGTCGTGGGCGTCGCTGGGGCGCAGGGGTCGCTCCGCCGTGGACGGACCGTCGCCGGAGCGGTGCGATGACCGGGGCGGCCCTGGAGTTCCGAGCGACGTTGCGTGAACGCGACTGGGAGCTCGCCGTCGACCTCGCCGCGGGGGAGACCGTCGCCGTGCTCGGCCCCAACGGCGCCGGCAAGTCGACGCTGATCGCGGTCCTCTCCGGGCTCCTGCGTCCGGACACCGGTCACGCGACGCTCGCCGGTCGCGAGCTGTTCGCGGTCGGTGGATCGGGTCGGGACCACTGGCTGCCGCCGCACCGGCGGGGGATCTCGCTCCTGGCGCAGGAGGCGCTGCTCTTCCCGCACCGCTCCGTGCTCGACAACGTCGCCTATGGCCCGCTGGTCGCCGGTGCGTCGCGCGGCGAGGCTCGGGACGTCGCCCGACGACGACTCGCGGAGGTCGAGGCGTCCGAGCTCGAGGGGCGCCGTCCCGCCGAGTTGTCCGGCGGCCAGGCGCAGCGGGTGGCGCTCGCCCGTGCGCTGGCCCCGGACCCGGCCCTGCTCCTCCTCGACGAACCGATGGCCGCGCTCGATGCGACGGTCGCGCCGCACCTGCGCCGTATGCTCCGCGAGCAGTTGCGTGGGCGGACGACCGTGCTCGTGACGCACGAGGTGCTCGACGCTTACACGCTCGCGGACCGGGTGATCGTCCTGGACGCCGGGCGCATCGTCGAGCAGGGGCCGACGGCGGAGGTGCTCGAGCGGCCGCGGACGGCGTTCACCGCGGACCTCGCGGGACTCGAACTGCTGACGGGCGTTCGCACGGCACGCGGGCTCCGTCTGCCGGACGGAGCGGAGGTCGAGGTCGACTCCTCCGCGGAGGCAGACCCGATCCCGGTCGGGGTCGCCGTGGCCTGCGCGTTCCGACCGTCCCGCGTCGAGGTCCGGGAGGCTGACGGGTCTGGCGGCCCGAGTGCGTCAGGCGCCCTCCGCGCGACGATCACCGACCTCGAGCCGCGGGGCGACGTCGTCCGGGTCCGCTCGGCGGTCATCACCGCCGACGTCGCCGTGCAGCAGCTCGCGGCCGCGGGCTGGTCGACGGGCGACGTCGTCGACTTCCTGGTCGACCCGCGGGCAGCCGTCCTCTACCCGCGCTGAGGCGTCCTGCACCGGGACACGTCCGAGACGTGACAGAGTGAGTCGATGAACCGATTCTGGAGACGCTGGTGGCCGCTCGTCGTCGGGGCGGCCGGCACGCTCGCGATCGGCGGGATCTGCGCGGCGCTCGTCGCCATGGGGCTCGTGCGCCCGAACGAACGCCATCCTGGCCGCCTCGTACGCGGTGCGCGGTGTCGACGTCTCCTCGTACCAGGGCGAGATCGATTGGGACGTCCTCGCGGCTCAGCCCATCGACTTCGCGATCATGAAGGCGACCGAGGGATCCGGCGATCGGGACGAACGGTTCGCCGCGAACTGGGCGGGTGCACAGCGCGCGGCCGACGAGACCGGCTTGCTGATCGGGGCGTACCACTTCCTGAGCTTCGACAGCCCGGCCGAGACGCAGGCCCAGAACATCTTCGACACCGTCCCGGTCACCGCGGGTGCTCTCCCGATCACCATCGATCTCGAGTGCTACGCCGACTATTGTCGGACGCCACCGAGTGCGGAGCGGGTCGCCGCCGTACTCGATCCGCTCCTCGCGGCACTCGAGGAGCATTACGGTCGGCCGCCGATCGTCTACGCCACCATGCGGTACTACGACGCGTTCCTCACGGGCGCGTACGAGCGGAACCCGATGTGGATCCGCTCGGTCATCACGCCGCCGGTCTTGTCGGACGGGCGGGCGTGGGACCTCTGGCAGTACACGAGCCGGGAACGGATGCTCGGGTACGTCGGCAAGGAGGAGTTCATCGATGTGAACGTCTTCGACGGCTCCCTGCGCGACCTCCAGGCACTCGTCGGCCCCTGATCCGCGGCCCCGGAGGCGCGTCGGGTTACGGGGCGGGAGCGGGACCGGTGGTCGGCTCGGCGACGGGGAGGAACGTGTCTTCGCCGTCGACCTCCTGCTCGATGGAGTCCTCGGTGGTCTCGTGGTCCTCGGGGAGGTTGTCGTCGTTCGCTGCGTGCTTGCTCATACGACCACGATACGACGGGTGTCGCGCTGGGCAATGGGGTTGCGTGCCGACGCCGGGCGCTGGCCGACCACCATCGCTCTCAGGAGGCGAAGGCGAGTGAACGGGCTGTGAGTTCTTCGGTCAGGACGTTGACGGCCTTCGGGCCGACGCCGTGGATGCGGAGCAGGGCGGCGGGGGAGACCCGCGTGAGCTGCTCGAAGCGGGTGAATCCGTGCGCGCCGAGGGCTTCGTGGGCGACCGAGCCGATGGTGGCCGGGAACTCGGACGCCTCGGCGGGCACGAGTTCGACGAAGAGCGCGGCGATCCGCTCCTCGATGTCGTCGCGGATGCGGCGGACGGCCTCGATGCCTTGCCCGGCCGGGTCCTCGAGTTGCCAGTCCTCGTAGCGCTTGCCGGGGAAGATCGGGCAGGCGTCGCCGCAGCCCATCGTGATGACCGCGTCGGACGCCCGGACGGCGTCGGTCGTGAGGATGCGGGGCACGGCTGCGGTGATGTCGATGCCGTGTTCGGCCATCGCCTCCACCGCCACGGTGTTGATCCGGTCCTTCGGTTCGCTCCCGGCCGACAGCACCTCGACCCGGTCGCCGGCGAGGGCACCGAGGAAGCCGGCTGCGATCTGGGAGCGGCCGGCGTTGTGCACGCAGACGAAGAGGACGGTGGGGGTGGTGGGCGTGATGGTCATGGCGTCTCCTGGAGGTGGCGTGAGCCGAGCGCGGCCGCATGGTCGAGCAGGTCCACGAGGGCAGCGTAGCTGGTGGCGGGGTCGGCGCCGCGGCTGAAGCCGCCGACGAGCTCGAGGGATACGAAGCCGTGGAGGGCTGCCCGCACGATGCGTCCGGCGTCCGTCATCGCCACACTGTCGAGACCGCGCCCCGCGAGTGCTCGTTCGACGAGCATCACGAGCTCGCGGTCGGCCGGCTCGCCGGTGTCGGTGCGGACGTCCTCGATCGAGAACGCGAGGGCGTACCGACCGGGATAGGCGAGGGCGAAGCGGCGGTACCCGTCGGCCAGCGCGGTGAGTGCGGGGGGCCCGCTCAGGCCGTTCGTCGCGATGTCGAGTCCGCTGGCCAGTTGGGCGAGGGCGAGCTGGGCGACGGCGGCGCGGAGGTCCTCGGTGCTGCGGACGTGCTTGAGGAGGGCCGGTGCCGAGGTGTCGAGCTCGCGGGCCAAAGCGGCGAGCGTGAGGGCGTCGGCGCCGTAGGTGTCGGCGAACTCGGCGGCTCCGACGATCACCCGTTGGCGGGAGAACTTCGTCCGGGAAACGGGTGCATCGGTCATCGGATCGAGCCTAACGGCACGCGGCACTGATGCCGTGCGGGTTCAGACCGTCGGTGGTGTGGCTTCGTGGTGGGGCGCGCCGTGCGTGCGGCGGTCCTCCTTCATGGCGGCTTCCGCGAGGTGGCGTCGGCCGCCCGCCAGTTCGTTCCGGACCTCCGCCTCGAGCGTGCGGAACGGCTCCCAGTAGTTGCCGTCGTAGTCCTCGACGATCTGGAACGTCCAGCGTCCGTCGATGACGTTGCGTCCGACCAGCTCGGTGTCGATCCGGTCGGCGAGGGCGTCGTGTCCTGCTTCGCGGAGGGCGTCCGCGGCTTCGCCGAGCGCGAGGTCCGCTTTGCCGGTCAGGCGATGGAAGCCGTAGAGCATGCCGCGCGCCTGCTCGACGACTTCGAGCGCCTCGGTCACCTTGCCGACCGCTTCCACGGTGGCGTCGTCGACCCCTGCGGGGACTCGGTGGGCGTCGTCGGGGCCGTCGGTGGTGCGGTCGTCTGCGGAACTCATGCCACCAGTCTGTCCCGATCGGCCCCGGATGTCTCGGGCTTGCGGACGGAGGTGCACGATGTGAGCCGGCGGACGTCCTGCCGCGCACCGAGCGAGCGCACCCCGACTGCCCGTCGACAGGCTCAGGGACCGGAGCGTTCCGGGGACACTCCTCCCGGTCACCGAGCTTGTTCTCCCCGGTCACTGAGCTTGTCGAAGTGCCCACGAGGATGCCTCGTCGTTCCGGGCGCACCTCTTCCGCTCACTGAGCTTGTCGAAGTGCCCACGAGGATGCCTCGTCGTTCCGGGCGCACCTCTTCCGCTCACTGAGCTTGTCGAAGTGCCCACGAGGACTCTTCATCGTTCCGGGTACACCTCTCCCGGTCACTGAGCTTGTCGAAGTGCCCACGAGGATGCCTCATCGTTCCGGGCACACCTCTTCCGCTCACTGAGCTTGTCGAAGTGCCCACGAGGAACCCTTCGACAGGCTCACGGCCGAAGCTACGCGGGCACACCCATCCCGGTCACTGAGCTTGTCGAAGTGCCCACGAGGATGCCTCATCGTTCCGGGCACACCTTTCCCGCTCACTGAGCTTGTCGAAGTGCCCACGGGGACCCCTTCGACAGGCTCAGGGACCGGCGGAGGTCAGAACGGTGCGGGGTCCGGTTCCGTCCGATGGTGTTTCCCGTCGGGTGTCGTCCACTCGAGGACCCCGCCGGGCTGGTGGTCGAGGTTCCAGCCGGGGAGGTGCTTCATCCGGTGGTGATGTCGGCAGAGACAGGCAAGGTTCCCGACATCCGTGGTCCCGCCGTCCTCCCACGCGACCGAATGATCGAGGTCGCAGGCTCTGGCTCGTCGCCCGCAGCCCGGTGCCCGACAAGTGCCGTCCCGTAGGCGGACTGCACGTTGGAGGTCGGCCGGAACGCGGTACTGGTTCCGCCCGACGGAGAGGACCGCGCCGGTTTCCGGTTGGACGATGATCCGGGTGAAGCCGGGTGCGTTCACCGCGATACGGGCTGCGGTCTGGGGGTCGATGGGTCCGTACCCGTCGAGCATGCCGGGCACGTCGGAGACGCCGGCCATGCTCAGTGCCGGCACCGTGTTCGTCGCGCGCTGGACCGTCCGCTCGGGCGTTCGGGTCGCCATTGCAAGGGCCGCGCAGGTGGATCGGCGGGAGAGCGCCAGGCGCTCGGCCGGCGGGAACACGGCCGGAACGACCGAGTCCGCGAGCGCGTCCGCATAGGCCGCAGAACGGGCGAGTAGCCGGGCCTCCTCGGCATCCAGAGCAGCACGCCGACGCTGGATGTCCGCGTAGCGATCCGAGAACTCCGCGAGGCGCGCGGCGTGCTCATCGCTCGCGCGGATCGCGGTGGTGATGGTCTCGGTCATGGAACAAGTCCACCATGGACCACTGACATTCCAGATGACGACTTGTCCCGGTTGTGGAAGTCTCCTCGGGTGCCCTTCGACAGGCTCAGGGAGCGGAGGAGGCATACCGGTTTTGTGGGGTTCTCCCGTGTGCCCTTCGACAAGCTCAGGGACCGGGGAAGGTTGCGCGGAGACCGGAGTGAGTGCGGGTGCACCTCTTCCGGTCACTGAGCTTGTCGAAGTGCCTACGAGTACCCTTCGACAGGCTCAGGGACCGGAAGGGTGTCGCTGGTCTTGGATGCTTCTCCGAGTGCCCTTCGACAGGCTCAGGGAGCGGAGGAGGTTCAGGGATCGGGCGGGCGAGACTCGTCTGCCCGCGCGGTCGCTCGGATCGGGCGGGCTAGTAGTTCAGGCAGCGATCCGGATCCTCGGTCTCCGGAGGATCACCCTGGTAGAGGGTGAAGAAGTTCTCGGCCGGGCCGGACAAGGATCCGCGGGCGTGGACGCACAGGCGCGCGAGACCGTCGTCGCTCCGTACGTCGGAGGTGATCCGGGACGTCTCGCATGCGCCGTCGCCGGGATGCAGGACGAGGTCTCGGTGGGTCCCCTCGTTGTCCACCATCCAGGTCCCGGAGAAGTCGATCGGGTCGTCCGCGCGGGGGTCGTCGCCACGACTGCATTGGACATCCGAGGGCCAGGCGGTGGCCTCGAAGGTTCCGTCGTCGGCCAGCTCGAGCCGGGTGTCCCCACTGCGCCAGGTGCCGACGGCCTCACCACGTGGCAGTCCGTACCGCGTGTCCGAGCAGGCGACGAGCGACGTGCCGAGCATGACTGCGAGTACGGAGGCGGTCACCCAGCGCGACGGTTTCGATTCCACAGTGCGAGTCTGTCCGCCGTGGGCCAGGAGTGGCAACTCAGAAGGTGGCGTGGGTGTTCACGGGCATCCGGGCAAAAAAAGAACCCCCACCATGTAGAAGCTAGGTGGGGGTTCCGTGGCTCCGACGGGCGTCGATCCCGTGACCTCACGAGTAACCGTCGGCACCTATCAGGGGTTTCTGCGGGATCTCGTCGTCTTCATCCGCAGCGAGATTCTGCGATTTAGACATCCAGATTCTCGCACCAGCTTGCAACGTATGTGCGGGGTAAGTGCGGGGTGAAGTGACTGGAATCGATGCTCTGTGCGGCATGTGCGGATGGCGATCGAAGAGCTAAGCCACCGAATCACTCTCCATGGTGTCCAGTCGATCAGCAATCTTCATGAGAGCCTCCGCGAATGCCTGGTTGTTGGCGTTGATAGTGACAAATCGGATGTCCAGACCAGTCTCACGAGGCAGACCGTGCGGGGTGCTAGCTGCAGCGATTTGAGCTTGCGCTTGGTTGAATATCTCTTCTATTTCAGATCGAAGGGTCATGCCGTGGAGCGTACTAGGTTGCGGTTCCCGAAGAGCATCAGATGGCGACAGGCGGCGGATCCGTCGCCATACTTGGCGCATGACGCAGAGCAGACTCGAGCTAATTCATGCCGGCATCCAGAAAAGCCAAACCGCCACAGCGACTGCCGTTCGACTCAAGGGTCACAGCGACCCAGCCATCCGGGAACTTGCGCAAGCACTGCATCACCTCGCCTTCGGGGTGCAGGAGATCGCTCTAGCGCTCTCTGACGAGAACCGCGGCGACGACTTGCCGATCCAGGAGCGGTAGAACGACGAAAAGCCCCGCCAGAGGTCACCGAAGTGGTCCCTGGCGGGGCTTGTCCTACTCGTCGTTCAGCAGCTCCTCAAGCGTGACCATCGTCTGCAACTCGTCGAAGCTCTTGTACCCGCGCTGCTGCGCGAGCGAGTTGAGCGTCGTCGACAGCATGCCGATCGCCGACTGTGCCCAGAGGTTCATGGCCGCGGCTTTCTCCTCGGTTGTGTCGTAGCGGTCCATCGCTTCGTTGACGCTCTTGCCGACGACGCTGGCGTCGAAGGTGCCGGTTTCCGTTGCTTGTCGGGCGATCTGTGTCACGGCTACTCGTGACTCACGCATGACCTCCGACCAGAACTCGGGGTCCAGGTGTCGTGACATGTTCTCTCTCCTTGATCGTCGTTTCATCTTTGGTCCTATCCCATCGCTTCTTCGAGCAGACGGCCGGCCTGCCGGAACAGGATTTGTGGATCCTCCTGGCGCTGCTCGAATGTGTTGTTCTGCGTGATCCCGCCGCTTCCGCCGCCTCGGATCTGCTCGAGGTTCTGGGGGCTGAGGGGCACCACGGCTTCGTCGTAGCGGCCTTCACCGAGGATCGCTGCCATGCCGCCAGGACGGGCGGCGATGATGCCCCCCTTCGCGAGCTTCGGAAGCTCACTGACCGTCAGGTCGATGGTTCCGCCGGAAGCGTCCTTGATGCCCTGTGCGACGTTGTTGATTCCTGCGATCACACCGTTGATGAGGTCGATGACGCCGTTGATGACGCCCTTGACGATGCCGACCATGCCGTTCCAGATGCCAGCGAAGATCTGGACGATCCCGTCCCATGCCTGCTCCCAGTTGCCAGTGAAGACACCAGTGATGAACGTGATCAGACCGCCGAGGGTGTCGGAGATCATCTGGATGACCGGGACCAGGATTCCTGAGATCGCGCTGACCACGGAGGTGATCATCGGGATCAGGAAGCCGAGGGCGATCTGCAGCCCCATGACTCCCGCGTTGATCAGGAACGACAGCAGCTGGATCAGCGGTGGAAGGATGACCCCGATCAGATCCAGCAGCGGGGTGAGGAGCGCCAGAATCGGTGTCAGCAGGGGCGTGATTGCCCCGACCAACTGCATGAACACTGGGGCGAGTGCCGCGACCAAGGTGGAGAGCAGCGGGAAGATCATCTCCACGATCGGCATCAGGGCCGAGATGAGGGTGGAGAAGATCGGGACCAGCATGCCGATCAGCGGGCCGATCAAGTTGAACGCCGGCAGAAGCGCGGTGATGAGTTGCGCGATGAGCGGCTCCACCGCGGCCAGGATCGTCCCGAAGACCGTGGCGAGCTGCTCGAACACCGGCACGATCTGCGGCAGGACCGCTGCCAGGACGCCGACAAACACCTCAGCGAGCTGAATGACCAGCGGCACAAGTGTCTTGATCACGGTCATCAGCACGCCACCGAGCACCGCCCCGATGTCGCTGAACGCCCCACCGATGACCTTCAGTGACGGCTCGAGAGCCTTCAGTGCCACTCCCAACGGGGATAGAGCCGTCATCAGGTCGATGAACGGTGTCAGGTCGAACCCTGCATTGAACCGGTCAGTGATCCACTGCAGCGCCGGCCCGAGGAACCCGGTGATCTTCTCACCCACCTTCACGGCGAGATCCTCGATCGGCTTCAGCGCCCCGGTTGCTGCTGTGATCAGCGGGGCAATCATCGGGTACACGCCGGCGAGGAGGCCTTCGCCCACCCGACCGAGCGCGGCGAAGAAGTTCATCGTGGCGCCGGGGATGGTCTTGCCCATTTCCTCGGCGACTGTGCCCGATGCGGACGTCATGGCCGCTTCGAACTCAGCGAAACCGATCTTCCCGGCCGAAGCCATGTTGAAGACTTCCTCAGTCGTCACACCAAGGTTGTCCGCGAGCGCCTGGTAGATCGGGATACCCCGGTCGGCGACCTGCTGCAGGACGTCGTTCTGAGCCTTACCCAGCGACGCAACCTTCGCGTAGATGGAACCCATGTCGCCGATACCCACACCAGCAGCCGAAGCACTGTTCGCCACGGACTTCAGGACACCCTGCAGCTGCTCACCAGGCTTGATGTTCGCCGCCACCAGAGACGCAGCAGCAGTCGCAGCGTCACCGAGACCAAACGCGGTACCCTTCACCGCGGACGACGCATTCGACATGATCTGAGAGATGTTCTCCGTGGTCTGTCCCAGACCCGTGAGCTTCTTCTCAGCGGTGTCGATGGCTTCGAGGCGACCGAAACCCTTCGCCAGAGCGACGCCGAGACCAGCGGCAGCAGCGACTCCAACGGCCACAGCTCCGCTCTTGACGATCTTCCCCAGACCCGCGGCGAACGAGTTCCCGGACCGCTGCCCTGCAGCGTCCACGGCACCCTGGACATCCGACGCGCCAAGCGAACGACCGATGTCCCGGCTGACGCCCGGCATCCTCGTGTACAGCGCGATATACGCATCTGCGATTTCAGTAGCCATCAGAGACACCCCTGACGGTCTGGCCGCTCGCGCAGCCAATGAATGTAGCCATGTTGCTTCCTCTCAGCGAGTGCACTTAAACGCGAGAGGCCACCCGAAGGTGGCCTCTGCATAGTGCGATCAGTAGTGCCCGTTGGTGACGGCTCTGAGATTCTTTGAAGCTAGTAAAGGGGTCCAGAAATGGCGGTATAGGCAAAATCCCCAGACCCGTAGGAAGCCTGCATTACAGCAGCTCACCGCGCTCTTGCAGCCCGGGGGGAGGGGGTGGTGGCGGGTCCTCTGACCGTGTTCGTGGGGTCACGGAGATGGTCGAGGTGGGACGCCGGCCGAGTCCTTGTGTTGGAACTCGGCCGGCGCTGTCATCGCGCAGGAGGCCATCATGGCGTGCTGCTCCTTGGTTCTCCGCGCTCGTGTGATCGGGAGTGACTTTGACGCGATGTCTTGTGTCGGTCTCTACCGTGTTGTGGTGAGTCCGAGGTCTGCTCGTGCTGTGTGGTCGTCGTGGTTGGCGTCACGTGCTGCACGTTCGGTGAGCCTGTCGTTGAGTGGCTCGAAGGGGGTGGGGTCGGGTAGGTGGAGGTGGGGTACCCCGGCGGTGATACCGGCGGCTTGCCGTGAGGGGCGGGCGGTACCTGCTGCGGCTTCCCGGTAGGCGTCGGGGTCGTTGACCATGTAGCCGACTGTGTAGCCGCCCTGGTCGGGGAGGATCCCTTGTGTCTTCCATACCCCGATGAGATCGGCGATCTGCTTCCAGGTGGTGAGGTCGCGTTCGAGTTGCAGGTAGGTGTCGGCGTATCCGAGGCGTGCGGCGTCGTCGAGGTTGAACACGCTGGTGGTGATGGTGGCTGTGCTGGCGACGATGCGTGAGGCGATGGTGTCGAAGGTGGGGGTGATGGCGGCGAGGATGTCGCTGCGTCGGAACCGCCTGATTGCCTCGCCCTTGGCCGTGTCGGCTGCGCGCTCGAGGAGTTCCCCCACTCGCTGCCGGTGCTCCTCATCCTGGTTGTACGCGACCTGGGCGACGTCGGCGAGGACGGTGTCGGGGTTGTCGAGTTCAGCGGTGAGGCCGATGCGTCGGGCGAAGCTGGCGAGGTCGGGTTCGGTGCTGGTGTGCTGCTGGCGGATCGCTTCGAGGGTGTCGATGCGTTCGTTGGCGGCGAGGACGGCAGGGAATGCTTCGGCGACGTTCACTCCGAGCTCTTCGAGGGTGACGAGCCACTCGACGAGGTCCATGTGCTTTTCCTCAAACTGGTGATACATGGTGTTGTTCCTTTCAGTGGCCGGTGGCCTGGTTGACGATGTCGGTGATGTCTTGGCTGGTTGAGTTCCCGCGGGTGACCGCTGCGACGATCTCTTCGACGGTGTACTCGACGGGTTCGGTTTCGGTGTCCGGGTTGTTGTCGGTCATTGGGTCTCCTTTGTGTTCCAGCGGCGTCCTGCCCAGACGCCTCCTTTGGGTCGTTCCGCGGCCGCGTAGGTGCGGCAGAGGTTGAGCACCGGGCAGCGTTCGCAGATGTACGCGAGGCTGTCGGCGGGTTGGTCGTCGAGGATGAATCGTCCGTCGTCTTGGCATTCGGGATCGTTACGGGTCATCGCGTCTTGCAGCGCGATGTAGGCGTTAGTGGCGATCGTCATGCGCTCTGACCCCCTGGATGCAGGGGCGTGACGTTGCTCGGAGCGCTGGAAGGTGGCACGAAGGTGGCGAAGGTGGCCGTATTCGAATACGCGCCATCTTCGCCACCTTCGGTGCCACCTTCGGACGAAAGCTGCCAAACCCACCCAGCGCCGAATCCGGATTTGACGCTCAGGATCTTCGGGTTGCGGCTGCGACGACGGGCGTCTTTGATGTCCTGATCGGTGAACCCTGCAGCTCGACCGGCTTTGAGTACGTCGCCGGCTTTCGCTTCGTGCGGGGTGCTGTTGACGAGGAAGTCGAGTACGAACTCCTGGGCTGCGTTCCGGTCCTCTCGAGCGTCGTCGCCGGCTTCACGGTTGATGATGTCGCCCACCGACACGTCTGTCTCACCGAGGTCCACAACGCGACCAACGTGTACAACCTCGCCGTCGTCGGTTGTGACCTCGGTGTCGACCATGTCGAACGCCCACGATTGCCCCACGTGCGGGGAGTAGTTGGACTTGTCGAGCGTGATGATGCGATTGCCGGTCTCATCATCACGAGCAACGAGAAGCACCGACCGGACTGCATCGCGGAGAGCGTGTGAGCCGCTGATCTTCTCAGACGCTGATCCTCGACCCTTCCCGAAGTGGAGGACTAGCACGATCGCGATTTCGAGATCCTGCGCGAGTGCGGAGAGAACGTCGAGCGAGCGTCTGGCGTCATCCCGCTTGTTCAAGTCTCCCGACATAAGCGACGACGCCGGGTCGAGGACGACGAGCTGTGCACCGCTCTCGATGATCGCGACCCTGATCGGCTCGATGTCCATCGGCAGGCTGGGGATGCTCTCTCGGGTCTCCTCGTCGATCGTGGAGTCGATGGTGAGGAAGTACACCTGGTCGAGGTCAGCGCCGGCAGCTTTCAGCCGGGGTACCTGAACCCGTCCGGGGTCGTCCTCGATGTTCACCCAGATCGAAGCAACCTTCGTGCCGGCGAAGTCTCCCTCAAGCTGCCCCATGCTCGCGCGGGCGGTGACGTCGACTAGGTAGGAGGACTTTCCCTCTCCTGCGATGCCTGCCACGACGGTGCAGGTTCCGAGTGGGATCTGTTTCGGCTTGAGCTCCTTCTGTCGTTGGATTCGGACTGTCGCGGCTGGGGTCAGCCGTGCGATCCGATGTTCTGCGGTGTCGGCCATGTGGCCTGCCTTTCAAAATCTCGCGTCGTGTTGAGGACGGACGTCACTGCTTGGGCGGGTCTGCGAAGAATCGGCGCTCCTCGTCGCGGAAGTGTTGCGTGAGGCGCCGTTGCTGGATCTCGGCGATCTTCTCGGGGCTGTTGAAGGCCAGCAGGTACAGCCGGTCAACTTCGGCCTGCAGTCGGGCGATCTCGTCGTCACGCTCGTGGAAGCCCTTGACCCACCCGGCGAGGTAGACGTCGTATCTCGGGTTCGGTTCGGGATACCGGAAAGGGGCCGGCAGACGTGTGTCCACCGGCCCCTCTTCGTTGACCATGCCTACCCCTCAGGCCATTCGCTGTCGTCGAGGTACTCCGCGCGCTGTCGGTCGACCGCAGCGTTCAGCAGCTCCGCCGGTGGCAGAAGCGCACCCACATCGAGGGCGAGTGCTTGCGACACCCTCCACAGCTCCGAAACGAACAACGCTCGCTCACCCGTCAGGCAACGTCTGAACGTGGTCGGTGCGATACCAGCCCGACGTGCGGTTCCTTGCTTCGAGGCCCCCTGTCCCAAGAGGACAGAGGCGACGTGCTCGCCGATGACCCTGTTGACGTGCTGCTGGCGCATCATGCCCGTGCCGCCTTCAACTCGTGCTGAGCGAGCTCCTGGCCGGCCTCGTCGATACAGAACGCGAGACTGATCGCGTCGTCAGCGGTCAGCAGCTCCCCAACCGGGCGGACGAACACATGGGCAGCGTCGAAGCTGTTGTCGCCGATGGCGGCGGGCTTCTGCCCGTGAAGTTCTCCGCTGTCCTCGTCCACGACGACGTAGCCCATCTGCTCGATGAACGCGAGGAACTGCCCTCCGCCAGCGGTTCGGGGTGCACCCTCCCACTCGATCACGATGTCGGGGTACTGGGACTTGAGCACCTTCGTCTCCGTAGCCCACGCCGGCGGCGCGATCGGGAAAGCGGGGAGCTCACTGACGTCGTCGAAGTAGAACCGGCCCAGATCCTCCGGCGAGAAGTCTTCCGGGATCTCAGTGATGTTGCGCCCGTACTTCTTGTTGCTGGCTTCGATGAGCGCCGCGGTACGGAGGTCGTTCTCCTCGAACGGCCGGCTGTCCCGCGCGTGGATCTCTCGGACCTGCGCCGCCCAGTCGAGGACCGCCTGCTCCTGCTCGGCAGTGCGGACGATGGCGACCTGTGGGATGATGACGTTAGACATTTGGTTTCTCCATTGGGTTGGGTGAATCGGTGTGAGGCTCCCGGCCAGTCGCTCCAACGACTGGGGTTCCGGGGGCTTTCTTCTTGAGCCGGACGCGGTAGTTGTTCCCGCTCCGGGTCTTCTTCGTCTCGCTGTTCCTCAAGAGGAACGCAAAGAACGCTTGTGCGACGTCTGGGGCGAGCAAAAGGGTGACGGGCGTTCCGTCGCCTCCGTCCGGTCCGAAGAGACGCCAGTCGGCGTGTGGTGACCAGTCGATGCCGGCGAGGATGTTACGGATCGCAGCATCACCAGTCGGGTCGCGGTGAGCGGGAGTCGGCAGGCCTGAAAGGTCGATGCCCTGTGGATCCGTCAAGATCAGGTGACCTCCCAGACCGTCGCCGTATTGCCGGTCCGGGTTCTGCCGCGTCGGCCGGCGTCGGTGATCTTCGCTTCGACGAAAAGCTCGTGCGCGCGGGATCTCACAGATTGCGGCGTCACCTTCGGGATGCTCTCGTCGAGCCACGCCGAAGCCTCGTACCGGTCGACGAGTTCCTCGTGAGTCATCCCGCCGTGGCGACGGAGCAGAGTCAGGATCGTCGCTTTGACGGCTTCGGTCTTCGACTTCGTCTGACGGCCGGCTGCTTCCCAGGACTCCTCACGGCTGTGAGCCCGGACCTTGCCCTCGAGCTCAACAGTCATGCGACCGCAGCTTCCTGAGATTCGACCCAGGCATCGACGGTGTCCTGACGCCAGCGCACACGCCCGCCGATCTTCACTGCGGCCGGCAGCGGCTCGCTGAGGCTTCTCTTGCGGTAGATGGTGGCGACACTGACGTGCAACTGTTCTGCCAGTTCCTTCACGTCCAGTAGACGGCGACTGGAGCCAGTGACGCTTGGGTTGATGACGGTCATCTCGAACCTTTCTCAAATTGACGATTCTTTTGGCTGGGGCTGTCGTTTTGCGAATGCCTTGCTCAGAAGCTAGCGGATACTCGCAATGAATGTCAACTACCGTGTAGATTGTCGATATGACAACTGCACGAAGCGCCAACAAGAGCGCCATCGGCCAACGGATCGCCAGCTACCGGAAGCTCCGAGGGTTCAAGACGGCGGAGGCTCTCGCTGAATTCATCCCTGACAACGCAGTCTCGAGGTCGACCATCGTCAACATCGAGGCTGGACGAAAGTCGGACCCGAGTATTCGAGATGTCCTCGCGATCGCTTACGGGCTACGAGTCTCGCCACTGTCCCTGATCTTCGACGTGGAGAACCTGTTCGAACCCGCCGGTACGGACCTGCTGGTTGGCGCTTGGGCACACGAACCGGCGATTGTCACGCTCTTCGAGTTCATCTTCGAGAACCCGCCGGAGCTCGACGAATCGACCATGTTCGACCCGATCTACCGAGTGAACATGGCCCGCGACCTGGTGAAGTACCAGCTCAGAGCGACGGCGCTTGAACGGCAAATCGCGGAGATTCACCGCGAGGCGGCCGACGGTGCCGCTGAACGGCAAATCGAGTCCTGGACTCGCCAGCTGGAAGCGACAAAGGAGCTCATTGCGGTCTTGCTGCGCACTGCGCCGCTTGCCAACGTCAAGGTGCCTGCAGGTGCGGTGGAGGAGGTCGCCAGTCTCGTCGATTCCATCCAGCGAGGCGACTGAGGTGGCCCGCCCCCGGAACCCTGTCGGTTCCTACGGCGTCGTCCACGTGAAGGAGGTCGAGCCCGGAAAGTGGCGTGCTCGGACTCGGTATAGATTCCGTGACGGCAAGCTCAAGCAGGTCGAGCGGTTCGCAGCAGGCAAGACCTCTGCCAAAGCGGAGCTCGCGTTGAAGGTCGCGCTCCAAACCATCGAGGAGGGGAGTGGAGGAGCGCTCAACCCGGCGATGAAGCTGTCGGAGCTCGCTGACCGGTTCCTGCTCGACAGGGCTGTCGTTGGACGTTCTGCGGGCACCCTAGAGACGTACGAGTACGCAGTACGCGTCAACATCAAACCGTCTATCGGTGGACTGACCATCCGGGAGTCAACCCCGGAGTTCCTGCAGGCGTTCCTCACAGGCGTGCACAAGTCGCGAGGGCCGGGAGCGGCCAAGAACTGCAGGTCGGTGCTCAGCGGGATGTTCGGCTACGCAGTGCGGAACGGTGCATCTGATCGGAACCCGGTCCGTGAACTCGAACGGATCCAGCAGAAGGCCGTCAAGGGATCGTCTGCCATCCCGCTCGAGGAGCTGCCGGCGCTCCGCGCAGCGATTGCGGCCGATCCGGTGCTTGTCGAGCGTGACACCGTCGACCTGCTCGAGTTCATGATTGGCACGGGCTGGCGGATCAGCGAAGCATGCGGACTCGTCGAGTCCGACGTCGACTACGTGACGGGCACGGTCACCATGACCGCGATCGCGGTTCGTGTTCGTGGGGAGGGGATGGTGCGCCAAGAGTACGGGAAGACTGACAGCTCGCGACGCACGAATTCCGTCCCCGCCTCTGTGCTTTCCATGCTGAAGCGGCGCCGCGGCAACGTCGCCCCGAACGACCTCGGCCTCGTGTTCCCGTCACTGCTCGGCAATCTTCGGGATCCGTCCAACACGGAACGAGAGTGGCGAGAGCGACGTGTGGAACTCGGGTACCCGGGCGTCACCTCACACAGCTTCCGCAAGACCGTCGCGACGGTCCTGGATGGTGCAGGCCTCAGCGCGCGCGACATCGCGGACTACCTCGGGCACAAGAACCCGTCGATGACGCAGGACGTCTACATGGCTCGCAACTCGGGGAGCAAGAAAGCTGCTCAATCACTCGAATCACTGCTCAACGGCTAGCGCCAAATGTGCGGGGTAAGTGCGGGGTGGAACGACTGTGAGAAAAAAAGAACCCCCACCATGTAGAAGCTAGGTGGGGGTTCCGTGGCTCCGACGGGCGTCGATCCCGTGACCTCACGATTTTCAGTCGTGCGCTCTACCAACTGAGCTACAGAGCCGAGTACATCAGCTGCACGAACGGCGACGATGTCTCAAAAGCAGAAGCCCTCCCTTGCGAGAGGGCTTCCGACCTTTTGCGACCCTGACGGGACTTGAACCCGCGACCTCCGCCGTGACAGGGCGGCACGCTAACCAACTGCGCTACAGGGCCATACATGTTGAATTGCTGGTGATACGAACTGCGGTGATGCTGGTGTTCCTCAGTGCTTCTCGCAGTCGCGCAGACTCACTATACCTGAATCTGTTCGGCTGTTTTTCCAGTAGTCGGTGGTGACCCCAACGGGATTCGAACCCGTGCTGCCGCCGTGAAAGGGCGGTGTCCTAGGCCGCTAAACGATAGGGCCGCGAAGCCCTGAAGCTTCATGACTACCGAGCGACAAGCATACGGATGAAACCGCCGAATCCAAAATCGGGTTCGCGGAGCAGCGATCGGCGCTCCATGCCGGATGTGACGACAGGCGCCGAATGACCACTGCACGGCCCCCGGCCGGGGTTAGCCTCTGGCGTGGACCACTCCCGGATGCCGCGGCCGACGGGAGTGTCCGCAGCCGGTCCCGACCCCCGTCGGGCTAGCGTGGACAGTGGTACCGATGTGACCGATGTGACTGCAGCGAACCGAGATGGGCCCCTACTTCATGAGCAAGAAGCTTGCCGGCGCTTGGCGCCGAAGCCGGACGACCAACGCCGGATCGGCGTCCTCCGTGCGATGGCGAGGACGCCTCACCGCCGCCATCGTCATGTCGCTCGCGATCGTCGGCTCCTTCGGTGTCGCCGGTCCGGCCTCAGCAGCCGACTACCCCTCGTGGGACGACGTCCAGGCCGCGAAGGGCAATGAGGCCGCCAAGGCCGCCGAGGTCACGAACATCAAGAACTTCATCGTCCAGTTGCAGGACGAGCTGCAGGTCGCCCAGGACGAGGCCGAGAAGCGCGGTACGGAGTTCCAGGCCGCTGAAGAGGCCTTCTTCGAGGCCGACGCCCGGGCCACCGCGATCCAGTCGCAGGCCGATGCCAAGACGGCCGAGGCCGACACCGCGACGAAGCAGGCCGGCCGGGTCGCCTCGCAGCTCTACCGCTCCGGCGGCGCCGACCTCAGCCTGAGCCTCTTCCTCGACGGCGAGAGCAAGGGCGCGACCGACCTCCTGTCCAAGCTCGGCAACATGAACCAGGTCGCCGAGCACAGCAACGGTGTCTACGAGCAGGCGGTCGCTGCACGCAACACCGCGGCTGCGCTCGGTGAACAGGCCGGTGTCGCCCGCGACGAGCGCGAGTCGCTCCGGCAGGCGGCGCAGGCGGCCATGGAGGCCGCACAGGCGGCGGCGTCCGCGGCGGCGGCGAAGCTCGAGAAGAACCAGGAGCTGATCGTCACGCTCAACGCGCAGCTGACCGCGTTGCAGGACACGACGGCGAAGACGGTTCAGGACTACGAAGCCGGAGTCGCTGCGGCAAAGGCGAAGGCCGCGGCCGAAGCCGCCGCACGGGGGCAGAGCGCCGACGGCGGTCAGCTCAGCAGCCAGGGCTGGGCGATCCCGGCCTCCGGCAGCATCTCGGGCACCTACGGCTACCGCGATCCGATCTCCACGGGCGGCGGCAGCTCAGGGAGCTTCCACCGCGGCACCGACATCGCGGGCGGCTGCGGGATCCCGATCTACGCGGCGACCTCCGGCACCGTGACCTACGCCGGTTGGTACGGCACCTACGGCAACTTCATCCTCATCGACCACGGTTCCGGCGTCTCGACCGGCTACGCGCACATCGTGAACGGCGGCATCCAGGTCGGCGTCGGCTACCAGGTCTCCGCCGGACAGGTCATCGCCTACGTCGGCACGACCGGCGCCTCCACCGGCTGCCACCTGCACTTCGAGGTCCGCATCAACGGCAGCGCGATCGACGCGCAGCCGTTCATGGCCGACCGCGGGGCGCCGCTCGGCTGATCGAGCGCATCGACCCGCACGACGAAGCGGCCGGCACCCGAGGGTGCCGGCCGCTTCGTCATGCGGTGTGCGGAGGTCCGCAGGGGGTCAGTGCCCCTCCGCCTTGAGCTTGTCGAAGCCCGCGAGGATGATCTTCTCGGCCGCAGCGGCGTCGCCCCAGCCGTCGATCCGCGCCCACTTGCCGGGCTCGGTGTCCTTGTAGTGGACGAAGAAGTGCTCGATCTCGTCGCGCGTCGCCTGCGGGATGTCGTTCAGGTCCTGGATGTGCGACCAGCGCGGGTCCTTGTACTGCACGGCGATGACCTTGTCGTCGCCGCCGCCGTCGTCCGTCATGTGCAGCACACCGACGGGGCGGACCTTGATGCCGACGCCCGGGAAGGTCGGGAAGTCGAGCAGGACCAGGACGTCGACCGGGTCGCCGTCCTCGCCGAGGGTGTTCTCGAAGAAGCCGTAGTCGGCGGGGTAGACGAAGCTCGTGAACAGGACGCGGTCCAGGAAGACCCGACCGGTCTCGTGGTCGATCTCGTACTTGTTGCGGCTGCCCCGCGGGATCTCGATGACGGCGTCGTACTCGGCCATAAGCCTGCTCCTTGCGCGGTTGGATGACGTGGAGTCGGCGCGGTCGCCGACGAGGACCAACCATAACCGATGCGTCCCGGAGCGAACGGTGTGGGGAGGCGCTCGGCGCGGTGCAATAGCGTGGTCCGCGTGAACGACGTCCGACCCCCGCTCCACCCGTCCGTCGCCGCCCTCCGGAAGGCGGTGCGCCACGCGATCGCGGGCACGGCGTCCACGCCGTCGCGTGACGCCGCCGGTGCCGACCTGCTCGTCGCACTGAGCGGCGGTGCGGACTCGCTCGCGCTCGCCGCCGCGACCGCGTTCGAAGCCGGAAAGGTCGGCCTGCGGGCCGGCGCCGTGATCGTCGACCACGGACTGCAACCGGGCTCGGCCGACGTCGCGGCGCGTGCCGCAGACCAGGCGCGTGCCCTCGGGCTCGACCCCGTCCTCGTCCGGGCCGTCGAGGTGGGCTCCGAGGGTGGACCGGAGGCCGCGGCACGGGCGGCCCGGTACACCGCACTCGACGCCGCGCGAGTCGAGGTCGGTGCGTCCCTGGTGCTGCTCGCGCACACCCTCGACGACCAGGCGGAGACCGTGCTTCTCGGCCTCGCTCGCGGGTCCGGAACCGGCAGCCTCCAGGGGATGGCGCCCGTCTCCGGTGCGCTCCTCCGACCGTTGCTCGGGATCCGGCGCTCCCAGACCCGGGAGGCGTGCGCTGCCGAAGGGCTCGAACCGTGGCACGACCCGCACAACACCGACGACGCCTACGCGCGGGTCCGGGTCCGGGAGCGGGTCCTGCCGGTGCTCGAGGCGGAGCTCGGGCCGGGGATCGCCGAGGCCCTCGCCCGCACCGCCGACGCCGCCCGGGAGGACGCGGACGCGTTCGAGGAGATGATCGAGGAGACCATCGAGGAGCTCGTCGAGCACGCCGAGGCCGGTATCTCCGTCAGTGCCGGGGCACTCGCCGCCAATCCGGCGGCGCTCCGCCAGCGGATCATCCGCTACATCGTGCAGAGCGAGTTCGGCGTCTCGCTCACGAGGTCGCAGACGATCGAGGTCGCGCGGCTCGTCACCGATTGGGCGGGCCAGGGACCGATCGACCTGCCCGGCCTGACGGCGTCCCGGCACGCGGGACGCATCGTCTTCACGGCCCGCTGATCCCAGGGCTTCCCGAGCAGGAGGCGCACGGGCGTCCGGGTCATCTCGCATACACTCGACGCATGGAGCAGAGCGACATTTCCGACGACCTCACGACCATCCTCGTCACCGAGCAGGAGATCCGCGACAAGCTCGCCGAACTCGCCCGGCAGATCGAGACCGACTACGCCGGGAAGGACGTCCTGCTCGTCGGCGTGCTGAAGGGTGCGGTCATGGTCATGGCCGACCTCGCGCGCGAACTCCGCATCCCGCTCTCGATGGACTGGATGGCGGTCAGCTCGTACGGCGCCGGCACGAAGTCGAGTGGTGTCGTCCAGATCCGCAAGGACCTCGACGCCGACCTCACGGGCCGTCACGTCCTGATCGTCGAGGACATCATCGACTCCGGCCTCACCCTCTCCTGGCTGCTCGAGAACTTCGCCTCGCGCGGAGCCGCGTCCATCGAGGTCTGCGCGCTCCTCCGCAAGCCCGAGGCCGCCAAGGTGCACGTCGAGTGCAAGTACGTCGGTTTCGACATCCCGAACGACTTCGTCGTCGGCTACGGTCTCGACTTCGACGAGAAGTACCGCAACCTCCGCGACGTCGGCGTCCTCGCCCCGCACGTCTACGCCTGAACCACTCCACCGACCTCACACCGCACCCCCGTTAAGCCCACGGCAAACACAGGGGAGGCATCCAGCGGCGAGGGGGTAGCCTGATTTGCGACGCGGCTCCGCCCGTCGACCCCTCCTGCAGAAAGGGAACGGGCCAGCCCCGGCCTCTCAACTTATGAACGTCAAGCGTCTCTTCAAGGGTCCCATCCCGTACCTCATCATCGCCGCCCTGGTCTTCTGGATCGGCATCAGCCTGATGAGCATGAACGGCTTCCGTGAGGTCTCCACGCAAGAGGGTCTCGCCTTCCTCGAGAAGGGTCAGGTCAAGGAGGCCGTCATCACGGACGGCGACCAGCGCGTCGACCTCACGCTGACGAAGGCAGACGACGAGTTCGGCAAGCAGGTGCAGTTCTACTACGTCGGCGCCCGCGCGGCCGACGTGGTCGAGGCCGTCGACGCCGCAGACCCGTCCGGTGGCTACAACGACAAGGTGCCCCAGCCGAGCTGGCTCCTGTCGATGCTCGGACTCCTCCTCCCGCTGCTCCTCATCGGTGTCTTCTTCTGGCTGATGCTCTCCGGCATGCAGGGCGGCGGCAACAAGGTCATGCAGTTCGGCAAGTCGAAGGCGAAGCTCGTCTCGAAGGAGTCGCCGAAGGTGACCTTCGACGACGTCGCCGGCGCCGACGAGGCGATCGAGGAGCTCGAGGAGATCAAGGACTTCCTCAAGGAGCCCGCGAAGTTCCAGGCCGTCGGTGCGCGCATCCCGAAGGGCGTCCTGCTGTACGGCCCTCCCGGAACGGGCAAGACGCTCCTCGCCCGCGCCGTCGCCGGTGAAGCCGGCGTGCCGTTCTACTCGATCTCCGGTTCCGACTTCGTCGAGATGTTCGTCGGTGTCGGCGCGAGCCGCGTCCGCGACCTCTTCCAGCAGGCCAAGGAGAACTCGCCCGCGATCATCTTCGTCGACGAGATCGACGCCGTCGGTCGTCACCGCGGCGCCGGCATGGGCGGCGGTCACGACGAGCGCGAGCAGACCCTCAACCAGCTGCTCGTCGAGATGGACGGCTTCGACGTCAAGACGAACGTCATCCTGATCGCCGCGACCAACCGCCCCGACATCCTCGACCCCGCGCTGCTGCGCCCGGGCCGCTTCGACCGCCAGATCGGCGTCGACGCCCCCGACCTCGCCGGCCGCAAGAAGATCCTCGAGGTGCACGGCAAGGGCAAGCCGCTCGCCGCGAGCGTCGACCTCGAGGTCGTCGCCCGCAAGTCGCCCGGCTTCACCGGTGCCGACCTCGCCAACGTCCTCAACGAGGCCGCGCTGCTCACGGCGCGCTCCAACGCGCAGCTGATCGACAACCGCGCACTCGACGAGGCCATCGACCGCGTCATCGCCGGCCCGCAGCGCCGCACGCGCGTCATGCGCGAGCAGGAGAAGCTCATCACCGCCTACCACGAGGGCGGGCACGCGCTCGCTGCAGCGGCGATGAACAACACCGACCCCGTCACGAAGGTCACGATCCTTCCGCGCGGCCGCGCCCTCGGCTACACGATGGTCCTGCCCCTCGAAGACAAGTACTCCGTCACGCGCAACGAGCTGCTCGACCAGCTCGCCTACGCGATGGGCGGCCGCGTCGCCGAGGAGCTCGTGTTCCACGACCCGACCACGGGTGCGTCGAACGACATCGAGAAGGCCACGGGGATCGCCCGCAAGATGGTCACCGAGTACGGCATGACCACCGACGTCGGTGCCGTCAAGCTCGGGCAGTCCTCGGGCGAGATGTTCCTCGGCCGCGACATGGGCCACCAGCGCGACTACTCCGAGGAGATCGCGCAGCGGGTCGACGCCCAGGTCCGCGAGCTCATCGAGGCCGCGCACGACGAAGCCTGGCAGGTCATCACGACCAACCGGGCCGTGCTCGACCGCCTCGCCGCCGAGCTGATGGAGAAGGAGACCCTCGACCACGTCCAGCTGGCCGAGATCTTCAAGGACGTCAAGAAGCTCCCGCCGCGCCCCGTCTGGCTGTCCAGCAAGAAGCGGCCCGTCGGGTCGGGTTCGGCCGTCGGTTCCTCGTCCTTCACCGCCCCCATCGACTCCGGTGCGGCCGACGGCGGCGTGAGCTCGGAGCCCGAGCCCGAGGCTCCCGTGAAGCCCAAGCGCACCCGCGCGACGAAGCCTCGACCGGCGACCGCCTAGCCCGCATGACCCACGGCGAGCACACCGCGGACGACGCGGTCGCAGCCGCGCAGGCCGAGCCCGATCAGGGCTCGGCCTCGCGGTCGTCCGTGGACCGCGAGCGGATCGCCGCAGCGGTCCTCGAGATCCTCGAGGCGATCGGCGAGGACCCCTCCCGCGACGGCCTCACCGACACCCCGACGCGTGTCGCCGACGCGTACGCGGAGTTCTTCGGTGGCGTCGGTCAGGACGCCGGTGTGCACCTGGCCCGCCCCATCCCGATCGAGGAGGGCGCGACCAGCGACGTCGTGCTCGTCCGCGACATCGCCTTCCGTTCCGTCTGCGAGCATCATCTGCTCCCGTTCCTCGGCATGGCGCACATCGCCTACCTGCCCGACGAACTCGTCATCGGACTCGGTGCCCTGCCGAAGCTCGTCGACACACTCGCGTCGCGCCCGCAGGTCCAGGAGCGCCTGAGCGAGCAGATCGCCGACACCCTCGTCGAACGGCTCGCGCCTCGCGGTGTCCTCGTCGTGCTCCAGGCCGCACACGGCTGCGTCTCGATGCGCGGTTCACGCCAGCTGACGAGCACCACCGTCACCATCGCCAGCCGTGGAGCCCTGGCCGATCCGGCCGCGCGGGCCGAGCTGATGGTCCTGATCGGCGCGTCCGCCGACCAGGCGGGGTGATCGCATGTTCCAGATCATGGGCGTCGTCAACGTCACACCCGACTCGTTCAGCGACGGCGGCCGGTACCTCGACGTCGACGACGCCGTCGCCCACGGGCTCGAGCTCATCGCGGCCGGCGCGACCATCATCGACGTCGGCGGCGAATCGACGCGGCCCGGTGCCGCCCGGGTCGACACTCGCGAGGAGCAGCACCGGGTCGCACCCGTCATCGCGGCGCTGGCCGCCGCTGGTGCGCGAGTGAGCATCGACACGATGAACGCGGAGACCGCCCGTGCCGCGGCCGACGCCGGTGCCTCGATCATCAACGACGTCTCCGGTGGCCTCGCCGACGACCGCATGCCGGGCGTCATGGCGGCGTCCGGTCTCGACTGCGTCATCAGCCATTGGCGCGGGCACTCGGCCGACATGGCGAGCCGCGCCACGTACACCGACGCGGCGGTCGACGTCGCTCAGGAGCTCGACGATCGGGTGACGACCCTCCGCGGTCAGGGCGTCGACCCCGGCCGGATCGTCGTCGATCCCGGCCTCGGGTTCTCCAAGCACGCCGAGCACAACTGGCGCATCCTCGCCCGACTCGACCTGCTGCGCGAGCTCGGGTACCCGGTGCTGGTGGGCGCGTCCCGCAAGCGGTTCATCGGAGCGCTCCTCCCCGAGGACGCACCGATGGAGGCGCGCGACCTGCCGAGCGCCGTGGTGAGTGTGCTGGCCGCGCAGGCCGGAGCCTGGGGTGTGCGCGTCCACGACGTCGCCGCCACCAGACTCGCTCTCGATACCCTCGATGCATGGCAAGGTGGAGCCGATGACTGATTCGATCACCCTCACGGGCCTGCGGGCGTTCGCGCACCACGGCGTCTTCGACTTCGAGCGCGAGGCCGGACAGGAGTTCGTTATCGACGTCACCGTGTCGCTGGACCTCCGCCCGGCCGCCGGCGGCGACGAGCTCGGCGCGACCATGCACTACGGGGAGCTCGCCGAGGCGGTCGTCGCGGCCGTGGAGCGCGACCCGGTCGACCTCATCGAGACTGTGGCCGAGCGCATCGCCGACGTGGTGCTCGCGAACGAACGCGCGGAAGCGGTCCGGGTCACGGTGCACAAGCCGAGCGCGCCGATCACCGTGCCCTTCGCGGACGTGGCGGTGACGATCGAGCGAACCCAGGCCGATCGCACCCAGGCCGGGCGGGCCGTCTGATGGTCTCGCGCACACCGATCCACGACCCAGCCCGTCGGCCGGGGCCACCGAAGCCCCGTGCCGTCTGGGCCGTCGTGGCCATCGGGGCGAACCTGGGGGACCGCCGGGCGACGATCGCACAGGCGGTGGACGACCTCGCCGCCGTCGACGGGGTGCTCGAGGTGCGGCCGTCGCCGCTCGTCTCGAGCGCGGCCGTCAAGCTGTCCGGCGTCGACGAGTCGGCTCCGGCCTACCTCAACGGTGTCGCGGCCGTCCGCACCCGCCTCCAGCCGCACGTGCTCCTCGACGAACTCCAGCGGATCGAACTCTCGCACGGCCGCGTCCGCGAGGAGCGCTGGGGAGATCGGACGCTCGACCTCGACCTCATCGCCTACGACGACGAGACGATCGACGACGAACGCCTGACGGTCCCGCACCCGCGAGCCGCCGAGCGCGGGTTCGTCGTCGTGCCCTGGCTGCTCCTCGACCCCGACGCGACGCTGCCCGGCGTCGGCCGCCTCGACACCCTCGCGGCCGCCAAGGACGGCTCCGTGGTCCCCGACGACGGCACGCACCCGTGACCCGCACCACCGCGACACCGCTCATCGTCCTCGCCGGGGTGGGCGTCGTCGTCGGCTTCCTCGTCGAGGTCGCGATGGTCTCCGGCGGACGCGCGTCGATCATCCCGCCCGTCACCCTTGCGGTCTCGCTCGTGGCGGTCGCGATCATCCTCATCGCCCTGTCCTGGCCGATCCGCCGCAGCACGACCGGTCGCGCCACCCGGCGGATCGATCCGTTCCGCGCCATGCGGGTCGCCGCGCTCGCGAAGGCCTCGAGCCACGCCGGCTCCCTGGTGGCGGGGGCGACCGTCGGGATCCTGCTCTTCGTCCTGACCCGCCCGATCCTGCCCGCGATAGGCTCGTTGTGGCTGGTGATCGCGTCCATCGTGGGATCCGTCGCACTCGTCGTCGCCGCCTTGGTGGCCGAGTGGTTCTGCACCGTTCCGAAGGATGATGATGACGACGCCGCACCCGGGGGAGCCCCGTCCCACACCTGATCAGCCCGCTGAACGGCCGCTGATCGAGACGCCGCTGGAGGAGCTGTCGTCGCCGGACACGGTACACGCCGGCCCCGCGGAGCAGAGCGGCAAGCGGCTCGAACTGCCTGATGCCGAGTGGCGCCGCGTGAGTCGCAAGCTCATCGCGGTCGAGTTCATCTCCGAGGGCGCCGGCCTCGTGCTCGTCACGGCGGCCGTGGTCTTCGTCGCGCTCGTCTGGGACTGGACCTGGATCTGGTGGCCGTTCGCCGCCTTCGCCGTGATCTCCCTGATCGCCGCCGCGTTCATCCCGCGCCGCATCCGATCGATCGGGTATCAGCTGCGCGCGGACGATCTGTTGTTCCGCCGGGGGATCATGTGGCAGCGCTTCGTCGCCGTGCCGTACGGGCGCATGCAGCTCGTCGACATCAACCGCGGGCCCCTCTCGCGGGCGTTCGGCCTCGCCGACCTCAAGTTCGTGACCGCCTCCGCCTCGACCGGAGTGGTGATCAACGGGTTGCCGGAAGCCGAAGCCGAGGGGCTGCGCGACCACCTGGTCGCCGTGGCGGAGAGCCGGCGGACCGGACTGTGAGCGAGCACCAGGCGGCAGGACCGCCGGAGCGGTTCGAAGCTCCGGCCGCGGGTCCTCGGGTGAAGCCGACGGCCGAGGCGATCGTCCCACGGGTCGCCGGACAGAGTCTCGTCGACGGGCAGTGGCACCGGCTGCACCCGGCGACGCCGTTGCTGCGCGGCGGGATCGCGTTCGTCGCCATCCTCGGCATCGTCATCGCGAACCTCCGCGAGCGCCTCATCGAGTTCTTCATCCCCGCTCCGGGGATGGAGCAGCCGACCGACCCGATCGACTACATCCTCAACCACGGCTTCGTCGGGTGGGTGCTCCTCGCGATCGCCGTCGGGCTCATCGTGGTGATCGCCGTGTTCTGGTTCTCATGGCGCATGCACACCTTCCGGGTCACCGACGAGGCGGTGGAGGTGCGCAGCGGGATCCTGTTCCGCACGAACCGCAAAGCCAAGCTCGACCGCATCCAGGGTGTCTCCATCGAGAAGCCGCTCCTCGCCAGACTCATCGGGGCCTCGCGCATCAACGTGAGCGTCGCTGGCCAGGACGCGAACGTCAAACTCGAGTACCTGTACGGTGCCGACGCCGACGGCCTCCGCCGGGACGTCCTCACGCTCGCGAGCGGGGTGAAACTCGCCGAACGCCGGCAGACCACCGCAGCCGGCGACCCGGTCAACCCGACCCTGCCGCCGCAATCGGCGCCCGACGGTGCCGGCGGGGTGTCCCGGTTCGTCACCGAGCGCGTCGACGACTTCATCTCGCCCGAACTCGATCCGGACGAGGCGGTGCCGGACTCCGTCGTGCGCCTGACGCTCGGACGCTTGGTCGGGTCCACGCTGCTCAGCCCGTTCACCGTGATCGTCCTGATCTCGGTCGTGGCGGGTGTCGTCCTCCTCCTCAACGGCCTGGACTGGGCCTGGTTCTGGCTCGTCCCCATGGTGCTGAGTCTCGGGGCCTTCGTCTGGTCGAGCGTGACGAAGTCGCTGCGCTACAGCATCGCCGCGACGCCCTCGGGCGTCCGCATCGGCTTCGGGCTCTTCTCGACGACCAACGACACCGTCCCGCCCGGACGGATCCACGCGATCGAGGTGTCGCAGCCCATCATCTGGCGCCCGTTCGGCTGGTGGCGGGTCCGGATCAACAAGGCCGGCCTGTCACTGGAGCAGGCTGCTCGCGGTGCGACGAGCAACACGGTGTTGCCGGTCGGGTCGCTCGTGGACGCCGCCCAGGTCGTGGAGCTGATGCTCGCGGGCCGCATCGACGGCAGTGCCTGGGCACCCCTGCAGTCGGCCCTCGCCACGCGTGACGGTGTCGGTTTCGTGGGTTCGCCCCGCCGCTCGCGATGGATCAACTGGTTCTCCTGGCGTCGTACCGGCTACGCCCTGCGCGACGGGATGCTGCTGTTCCGGCAGGGGGTGGTCTGGCGCAAACTCCACATCCTCCCGCTCGCACGCCTGCAGAGCATCCGGATCGACCAGGGACCGCTCCTGCGGGCGCTCGATCTCGCCTCCGCGACCGCGCACACGGTCCCCGGCCCGGTGATCGCCAAGCTCCCGGCCATGGCCCGCGACGAGGCGGTGCGGATGTTCGACGCGGCGTCGGCGGCGATCGTGGTCGCGCAGTCGATCGACCGCAGTCACCGGTGGGCGAGCTTCGACCCCGAGCACCAGCCGGCCGAGGCGCAGGCGACGGCGCCCTACCTCGATGAGCCGGTGGCGCAGTCGGACACCTGGCCGACGACGCAGGCGGGCGCCGAGCCGTGGCAGGAGCAGCGCCCGGCGCCGTCCGTGCCGCTCCCGAAGACCGACCAGGACCGGTGGACCACGTGAGCGCGGAACGACGGAGCGCCAGGCTCGGCGTCGGGATCATCGGGAGTGGTCGCGTCGGCCCGGTCATCGGAGCGGCGCTCGGGGGAGCCGGACACGCGATCGTCGGCATCACCGCGGTGTCGGAGGAGAGCCTCGAACGGGCGAACGCCCTGTTGCCGGATGTGCCGGTGCTCGATCCCACCGAGGTGGTCGAGCGGAGCGAACTGGTCGTCATCGCCGTACCCGATGCGCAACTCGCGTCGTTGGTCGAAGGGCTCGCGGCGGTCGGTGCGTGGCAGCCGGGCCAGCTCGTCGCCCACACCTCGGCTCGGTTCGGGACCGCTGTCCTCGCTCCCGCCGCACGGGCCGGCGCGATCCCGTTGGCGTTGCACCCCGCGATGGTGTTCACCGGGACGAGCCTCGACCTCGCCCGCTTGCACGAGACGTCGTTCGCCGTGACCGCACCGGCCCCGGTCCAACCGATCGGGCAGGCGCTCGTGGTCGAGATGGGCGCGGAGCCCGTGATCATCGCCGAGGCCGATCGTGCGGCCTACGCCGAAGCGGTGGAGACGGCCGCGAGCTTCTCCCGCGCGGTCGTGCAGCAGGCGACGGGTCTGCTCCAGGACATCGGTGTGGAGAACGCCGGCGGCTTCCTGTCCTCGCTCGTGCGGTCGTCGGTCGACGAGGCGCTGCGCGGTGCGACCACGCCCGACGTCGACGAGCTGCTCTAGCCGGGTGGACGGACCGCCGCCCGCCCACCCGAGTCCGGGCAGGCGGGCGGTTCCGTGTCAGCGGACCCGTGTCAGCGGGTACGGCGGCGACGGATCAGCGCGTCGATCGCGAGTCGGCCCGGGCCGGCGAGGGTGAGTGCGAGCGACGCGAGTGCGAGCAGCATGACGTACTCGAAGCCACCGTCGGCGGCGTAGAACCCCGCCGGCAGGTGCACGAGCACCATCGCCACGGCCATCGTCACCGCGAGCAGGGCGCCCACGATGCGCGTGCCGAGGCCGACGATGAGCAGCAGGCCACCGACCACCTCGAGACCGGCGACGACGACCGCCGCGACCTCGGGAGCCGGGATGCCCAGCCCGGCGAACCCGGAGGCGACGCCAGGGATCGAGTCGACGAGGAACTTCTGGAGGCCGTGCGCGATGAAGACCACGCCGAGGGCCAGGCGCAAGAGGAGGAGACCGGCGTCGATCCCCGCCTGTCCGCGCGGCGCGGCGGGGGAGGCCGGGACCGGTGGGACGGTGGTGGCGTCGCGGTGGTCGGTGTGCTGGTGGTCGGAGAGCGTCGTCATGACGAGCCTTTCGAGTTCGTTTCCGGCGTCGGTGCCCCCGATCGGGACTCCTGTCCTTCGAGCCAAGCACGGCCCGGATACCCGGCGATGTCCTCCGAATGGTTGTTCGCAGACCCTTGCCAGGCCGTCGATAGCCGGTTCATAGGAAACCGGCCGTGCGCGCGGCCCGCACGGTCCCCGGTAAACTCCAGTGACCGCACGAGGAGAATCCCACCGCATGACTGACACGACGCCAGAGCCGATCGACGACGCAGCAGAGCAGGCAGAGCTCTCCGAGCAGAAGGCCGTCCGGCTCGCGAAGCGCCAGCGCCTCATCGACGAGGCGACGTCGGGTGCCGGTGGCGCCTACCCCGTCACCCTCCCCATCACCGACACGATCCCGGCGGTGCGCGCCCGCTTCGGTGAGCTCCAGCCCGACGAGGCGACCGGCGTCACGGTCGGCGTCGCGGGCCGCGTCGTGCACCTCCGTAACACCGGCAAGCTCTGCTTCGCCAGCCTGCAGTCGGGCGACGGCAGCCGCATCCAGGCGATGGTGAGCCTCGCCAGCGTCGGCGACGCGCACCTCGCGGCCTGGAAGGAGCTCGTCGACCTCGGCGACCACGTCTTCGTCTCCGGCGAGGTCATCTCCAGTCGTCGTGGCGAGCTGTCGATCATGGTGGCCGAGTGGACCATCGCGGCGAAGGCGATCCTGCCCCTGCCGAACCTCCACAACGAGCTGAACGAGGAGACCCGGGTCCGCAGTCGGTACCTCGACCTCATCGCCCGCGACCAGGCGCGCAAGAACGTGCTCGACCGGGCCAAGACGGTGGCCAGCCTCCGCCAGACCTTCACGGAGCGCGACTTCGTCGAGGTCGAGACGCCGATGCTCCAGGTCATGCACGGTGGAGCCTCGGCCCGCCCCTTCGTCACCCACTCGAACGCGTTCGACACCGAGCTCTACCTGCGCATCGCGCCCGAGCTGTACCTGAAGCGCGCCGTCGTCGGCGGCATCGACCACGTCTACGAGATCAACCGCAACTTCCGCAACGAGGGCGCCGACTCCACGCACAGCCCCGAGTTCGCCATGCTCGAGGCGTACGAGGCCTACGGCGACTACGGCACCATGGCCGACCTCACGCAGACCCTGATCCAGAACGCCGCGCTCGCGACGAGCGGGAGCCACGTCGTCACCTGGGCCGACGGCACGGAGTTCGACCTCGGTGGCGAGTGGGACCGCATCTCGATGTTCGAGAGCCTGTCGGCCGCCGCTGGTGTGGAGATCACGCCGCAGACGCCGATCGAGGAGCTCAAGGCGCTCGCCGAGCGTGAAGGCGTCGAGGTCCCGCACCCCATCCACGGCAAGTACGTCGAGGAGCTGTGGGAGCACTTCGTCAAGGGTGGCCTCGAGCGCCCGACCTTCGTCATGGACTTCCCGGTCGACACGAGCCCGCTCGTGCGCGCCCACCGCTCCATTGAGGGCGCGGTCGAGAAGTGGGACCTCTACGTCCGCGGCTTCGAGCTCGCCACCGGCTACTCCGAGCTCGTCGACCCGGTCGTGCAGCGCGAACGCTTCATCGAGCAGGCGAAGCTCGCCGCACAGGGCGACGTCGAGGCCATGCGTCTCGACGAGGAGTTCCTGCGGGCGCTCGAGTTCGGGATGCCGCCGTCCGGCGGCATGGGGATGGGCATCGACCGACTCCTCATGGCGCTGACCGGCCTCGGTATCCGCGAGACGATCCTCTTCCCCCTGGTCAAGTAGCGGCCACCCGGCAGCACGACCACCGACAGTCAGGCGCGACGATGAGCATGATGGACCCCGGCGACCACCAGGACCCGAAGAAGCAGGGGCCGACGACGGCGCGCATCACGATCTGGATCGTGGTCAGCGGGATCGGCCTGTACCTCGTCGTCAGCGGTCTGTGGGGCGCCCTCGCCGGAGGCTCCTGAGGCCGCTGCGCGCTCGTTCGGCATCGGGCGACCACTTCGTTCCGGTCCCTGAGCGAATCCTCCGGTCCCTGCGCGAACCCTCCGGTCCCTGAGCGAACCCTCCGGTCCCTGAGCGAACCCTCCGGTCCCTGAGCCTGTCGAAGGGCGGTACGATTGACGAGTGATCGAAGACTACTGGCTCAACGCGCTCTGGTCGCTGCTGCCCACCGTGGTCGTCGGCATCATCTTCTGGGTCGTCATGCGCGCCATCCTGCGGTCCGACCGCAACGAGCGCAAGGCGTACGCGCAGGTCGAAGCGGAGCAGCGCGCGAAGCTCGGTCTCCCGCCGGTCGAGCCCTCCGCACCTCGCGAGGTCTGACCCGCCCGTATCACGTGGCGAGGTCACCCCACAGCTGTCCGGCATGGTCAGTAGGCTGGAGCCTCGGCAGCTGAGCGGATGGGCGACATGACGATCGAGTTCTCCTGGAACTGGCTGGGCATCACGGCCCTCGTCCTGGACTTCATCATCCGTGTCATCGCGGTGATCGTCGTCCCGCGCAACCGGCGCCCGACCGCGGGGATGGCCTGGCTGCTCGCGATCTTCCTCATCCCGTACGTCGGTGTCATCGCCTTCCTCCTCATCGGCAACCCGAAACTCCCACGGGTGCGCCGGCGGAAGCAGTACGACATCAACGTCTACATCCGCCAGACGACCCGCGACCTCGTCAAGGCGAACCTGACGTCGAACGCGCCGGCCTGGTTCCGGTCGGTCGTGACGCTGAACCGCAACCTCGGGTCGATGCCGCTGCAGGGCGGGAACACCGCCAGTCTCATCGGCGACTACGAGGCCTCGCTCCACGCCATGGCCGACGAGGTCGACCGTGCCGAGCAGTTCGTGCACGTCGAGTTCTACATCCTCACCTGCGACCGCACCACGAAGCCGTTCTTCGACGCGCTCGAGCGGGCGGTGGCTCGCGGCGTCACGGTCCGGGTGCTGCTCGACCACTTCGCGAGCTGGCGGACCCCCGACTACAAGCACACCGTGAAGCGCCTCACCACGATGGGGGCCCAGTGGGCGCTCATGCTGCCGCTCCAACCGTTCAAGGGCAAGTTCCAACGTCCCGACCTCCGGAACCACCGCAAGATGGTGATCGTCGACGGCGCGGTCGCGTTCATGGGCTCGCAGAACATGATCGACCGGAGTTACAACAAGCCGGGCAACATCAAGCGGGGTCTCCAGTGGCAGGAGCTCATGACGCGGGTGGAGGGCCCCGGGGTCGCGGGGATCAACACGATCTTCCTGAGCGACTGGTACAGCGAGACCGGCGATGTCCTGTCCCACGAGGTCGGCCTGCTCGAGGCCCGACCGGTGGGCGACCTCGAACTGCAGGTCGTACCGAGCGGGCCGGGGTTCGACGGGGACAACAACCTCAAGCTGTTCCTCACGCTCATCTATGCGGCGCAGCGGCGCATCGTCATCACGAGTCCGTATTTCGTGCCCGACGAGTCGTTGCTCGCAGCGGTCACGACCGCGGTCCAGCGTGGTGTGCCGGTCGACCTGTTCGTCTCGGAGATCGGCGATCAGGCGATGGTCTGGCACGCGCAGCGCTCCTACTACGAGGCGCTCCTGCGGGCCGGTGTGCGGATCTTCCAATACCCGGCGCCGTACATCCTGCACGCGAAGCACTTCACGATCGACGACGACGTCGCCGTGATCGGGTCGAGCAACATGGACATGCGTTCCTTCGGTCTCAACCTGGAGGTCTCGCTCATGGTCCGCGGGCGCGAGTTCGTCCAGGAGATGCGCGGCGTCGAGGACGGGTACCGGGAGATCAGCAAGGAACTGACGCTCGCGGAGTGGCTGAAGCAGCCCCTCCGCTCGACGGTGCTCGACAATCTCGCCAGATTGACGTCCGCGTTGCAATAGTCAGACAGTGAGATAACTGATATGTGTTGTTTTCAACAGAAATATCTCTCTGATATTCTCGCAGGGTTGACCCCCTCGAGAAAGCGACTCCATGTCACTTCTGTTGTCCCCGCCGCGCGCACTCGCGGCCTGTACCGCCGTTGCGGCAGCAGCTGTGATCGGCTTCGGCGCGATCGTGCCTGCGTCGGCCGCGACCGATCCGCCGACGACCGACGACACCTCGTCGGCGTCTCCCGAGGCGCCGGCGGCGCCCGACGCTGAGCCCGCGGCTCCGACGGCGGTCGTGCCCGACGCGGGACCGCTGACCCTGTTGACCAAGCTGCAGCGCTCCGTCACCGGTACAGCGCCCTTCGACGACGATGCAGGGCCTGGTCGAGACACCAGCGGCGAGGATCTCATCGTCCGCTCGCACGACACCGTCTCGTACCGGATCGAGGTCCAGGTGAACGGCACGGCTCAGGACGGCGTGGTGACGATCCGTCAGGAGCTCCCTTCGGGCATGACCTGGCCTGCCGTCGGGTCGCTGCCCGGCTACTGTGGCGACGGTTCGGTCGTGAGCGACGATGCGCGCACCGTCGACTGCGTCGTGCACGAGGTCGCGCCGAACTCCGTGTCGACCTACGACCTGATCGCCTCCGCCAGCACGGCACTGCCCGACGGAACCGTCCTGCCGGCTCCGGCCGACGCCATCCAGGTGTCGGCCGCCGACGCGACGAGCGGGCAGGCCGCGTCTTCGACGGTGACGCCGGACGACCTCGTCATGAGCACAGGTCCCCGCCTCAATCTCGGCGTCAAGCGGCACACCACCGACCAGGTCGCGGTCAACGCGGAGGGGGTCAGGGGGTACCGCGTGTACTTCGACACGTTCCTCGACCTCGCCGACTACAACGCAGCCGGCGGACTCGGCGCACGGGGCCAGTCGGCCATCGTCGGCGACGTGACGTTCGACATCGATCTGTCCGACTTCAGCGACCATGCCGAAGCCGTCGATCTGGCCGGGCAGCGGTGCGCGCTGAACCCCTACGACGGCAATGCGTTCCCGTGGAGCGCCGGCGGTGCGGAGAACACCGTCACCGACTCGGGTACCTGGACGTGCACAGCCGATGCGGCGAACCCGCAGCTGATCCACGTGGTCGTTTCCGGTGCCGACCTCAGCGCGGATCACGTCCCGACGAAGACCGCCTCCGGCGCCAACATCACCACCCGGGGCTACGTCGCGATCGGCAAGTTCGCGGTCTTCGTGCCGCACACCGACGTCCCGTCCGACGGAAGCATCGACGCGCTCGTCACCATGCGAGACCTCGTCGCGTTCGGCGAGAACGCAGCCGGTGAGCCCATCGCGAACCGTGCGGAGCCGCTGAGTGACAACGCCGTGACGACGCGCCTCACCCGACGCGTGGGAACGGGCCACAGCACGCGGTATCTCGACAGCGCGTCCAACCTCACCAAGGTCCCCGGCCAGAGCACGGTCGGTTCCGGAGACGGTCCGGTGACCAGCGGGCAGACCTTCGTCGCACATACGGCCGTCATCAACTCCTCGGTGGAGGCGCCGATGACGGGCGCGATCGTGTGTCAGGTCTTCGACCCCAAGACCCAGTTCGTCGCGACCGCGGGTGCCAGCGCGCCTCCGGTCACCGTCCGGGCGAGTGGGGCGGCCGACGGGTTCAATCCGAGTCAGGTCATCGTCGAGTACGGCACGACGCCGGTCGTCGACGCCACCGCCGACGACGAGACCCGCTGGGGCGGCCTCGACGCCGCGACGTGCGACGACTCCGACGACACCTGGACCGCGAACTGGCAGTCGCTCGATCTCGAGGACGTCACGCGGGTGCGCTACCGTCCCGTCGGCGGCGAGTTGTCTGCGGGAGCGCAGTTCAACGGGTCGCTCACGCTGCAGCTCCGCGATGGTCTGCCGGTCGGCGAGACCATCATGGAGACCTACTCCGTGAAGTCCACCTCGATGTACAGCGACGACGCCGATGCACCGACCCACTGGATCGAGGACGCCTGGTACCACGGGAAGTACAACCCGGTGCAGTCGACGAACAAGGACTTCCCCCGTGGAGACCGCCTCCTCGTCTCGGAGGGGTCCGTCGCCATCGCCAAGCGCGCGATCGCACCCGCCGTCGATGCAGGATCGCCGGCGCACGTCGCCTCAGGAGAGCGCGTGCAGTTCGAACTGACCCCGCAGATCGCCAGCAAGTCCGGCCTCGCGGACGCCGCGCGCGACGTCGTCGTGGTCGACCGACTCCCGAAGGGGCTCGCCTATGACCCTGCAGACGTCTCGTCCGCTCCGGACTCGGTGGTGACCGCGGAGGACGGCACCACCGAGCTCACCTGGTCGTTCGAGCGGATCGACCGCGGGAGCGAGCCCGTCATCACCTACTGGGCCAAGACCGACTCGACGATCGTCGGCGACCTCGTCAACCAGGTCATCGTCTCGAGCTCCGACGATCCGTCGTCCCTCGAGGAGATCCCGGCCTCCCCGACGATCTCCGACGCGCACTACTCCCGTCAGACGGTCTCGCTCAGTGCCCCCGGCGGGCTGCGCATCGAGAAGTCGGTGGCACAGCAGGCGGTGGAGTCCGGCGACGACATCGACTACACCGTCGCGTTCGCGAACATGAACGCCGACACCCCGCAGCAGGACGCCTCGTCGATCGATGTGCTGCCCTACGCCGGTGATGCACGCTCCTCGTCCGTCGAGGGTGTGCTGGCAGCAGCGGTCGAGGCGCCGTCCGGTGTCACGGTCCGGTACACGGACGCCGATCCGGCGGCCGTCGCCGCGGCATCCGTCGTCGACGGCAGTGCCGGATACGGTGAGCTCCCGGCCGGTTCGGCCTGGTGCACCGCGTCCGAGCTCGGTGCCGAGGGCTGTGCCGCGTCCTTCGCCGACGTCACCGCGATCCGGATGGACGTCGATTCGCTCGCGGCCCTGGAGCGCCTCGAGGTCCGGTACACCCTCGTCTCACAGGGTGCGCCGAGCGGTGCCACCTTCTCGAACGACGCGACCGTCCGCTCGGCGACCCAGACCCTGGGGGCCCGGTCGCCGCTTGTGAGCACCCGCGTGGTGTCTTCGTCGATCGGTCAGCGTCTGTGGTGGGACACGAACGAGGACGGTCTCGACAACGACGGCCCGGAGGGGGCGCCCGGTGAGGGCGTCGCCGACGTGCCCATGCGCCTGTCCGGAGTCGACAAGTTCGGTGAAGTCGTCGAGGCCGAGACGGGGACCGACTCGACCGGCTCCTACCGGTTCTCGGGTCTCGTGTCCGGTGAATACGCGATCGTCGTGGACGTCCCGGCGAACGCGGGTGTGACCACCTTCCGCGTCGGCGACGACGACCTGCTGAACTCCGCTGTGGACGCCGCTGCGGGCGTGATGGAGGACATCACGATCGTCGATCCCTCACCCACCGGTGGGGACGGTGAGGACCTGACCTGGAACGGTGGGCTGGTCGTCGGAGCCGAGCCCCCGGTTGCGCCCGTGGATCCGCCCGGCATTCCGAAGGTCGACGAAGCTACCGCGAAGACCACCCGCGGCGACCTGGCCGAAACCGGTACGGCCTGGGTGTTCGCGGGGGCCGTGACGGCCGCGCTGCTCCTTGCGATCGGAGCCGGTCTCGTCCTCGCCCGCCGTCGTCGGATGGAGCCTGAGACGACGGCCGAGTGATCCCATCGAAGGGGGTCGACCGCATCGCGGTCGGCCCCCTTCGTCGTGCTCCGGATGTCGCGCCCGTCCCCGACAGTCGTCCTGCATCGCAATAAAAGTTGAATATCCCACATATCAGTCGACCAATTTGTGTATCGTGTGACGGCCCCCTCTCCTCCAGAAGGTCGGACCCACGTGAACACCATCCTCTTCCGCAGGGCGCTCGGCGCCCTGTCCATCGTCGCCGTCACCGGCGGCGCCATGCTGCCGGTCACGGCACCGGACACCACCTCGACTCCCGCTGCCGCCTCGACCCAGGCGCTCGGCCTCAACACGTCACTGCAGCGCACCGCCACCGGGAGCGTTCCCTTCGATCCGGCGCCCGGTCCGGGGCTCGACGTCTCACCCGACGACGCGGTGCTGCGGTCCCACGACGCCGTGACGTACACGATCGAGGCGCAGCTGCGCGGTGCCGCCCGCGACAACCGGGTGGTCGTCCGACAGCGGCTGCCCGAAGGGTTGCAGTGGCCCACCGTCGATCAGTTGCCGGGGTACTGCGTCGCCGGATCGACGGTCAGTCCCGATCGCGCCGTCCTCGACTGCGTCCGCTCCGACGTCCTCCCGAACTCCGTGAGCGCCATCGAGCTCACCGCGATGCTCACCACCGCGCCGGCGAACGGCACCGTCATCAGCGCACCGCAGGACGGCATCGAGATCATCGCCGCCGACGCCGCCGACGGGTCCGAGATCCGGGCCAGCACGACCGCACCGGATCTGGTGGTGAGCAGCGGCCCGCGCGTCAACGTCGGCGTCCGACGGGGGCCGGTCGTCGACGGCGTGCAGGAGCAGGACGGCACGGTGGGTTGGTACATCGCACACGACACCTACCTCTCGATCACCGATTTCGGCACCGACGAGGGACGCGGCGCTCGCGGATCCGGGAACGTCGTGGGCGACGTCACCTTCGTCATCGATCTCAACGGGTATCCAGCCGGCGCGCGGCTCGCGACCGTCAACCCTGAGGGGAGGCCAGTGCCTCAGAGCTGTCTCACCGGAGCCTTCGACTCCGCGGTCTTCCCGAAGGCGGCGGGCGGAGGCGACGACGCGGTCTCGGATTCCGGGACCTGGACCTGCGAGCCGGCAGCCGACGGCCGCTCCGTCCTCGTCACGGTCAGTGGGGCCGACCTGAGCGGCGACCACATCCCGTCGCGGTCCGCCTCCGGCTCCGCGATCACGGCGCAGGGCTACCTCGCAATTGGACGATTCGGCGTGTTCGTGCCCGAGGACGACGTCCCGGCGAACGGCGCCCTGCCCGTGCGGCTGGACCTCGTCGATCTCCGTGTGACGGGTGTCGCTGCCGACGGGACGCCCCTGCCGAACGTTCCGGAGCCGTTGGCGGACAACGGCGCCACGGCGACGATCGCGCAGCGCACCGGCGGCGGAGACCACGCGAGCCGGTACTCCGACCGCCGGACCGACAACCGCATGGTGCCCGGACAGAGCACGGCCGGCTCCGGCGACGGGCCTGTCGCCGGCGGCCAGCGGTTCGAGCAGACCGTCGCCTGGAACAACACCACGACGAGTGCCTTGACCGGCGCCGTGCTCTGCGCGGTGTTCGACCCGGCCACCCAGCAGGTCGGTGAGCGTCCCGGCGGTGGTGACCCGGCGGAGTTCCGCTCCACGGCCGGGGCCGTGATCGTCGAGTACGGGACGACGCCCAGTGTCGACGCCGCGGCCGACGCCGAGACCCGGCAGTCGCAGATGGATGCGACCACCTGCGACGACGCCGACGACACGTGGGTCTCCGACCCGTCACTCGTCGACACCGACGACATCACGAAGGTCCGTCTTCGTCCCGTCGACGGCGAGCTCCCGCCCCGCACGAGCGTGACCCTGTGGGTGCAACTACAGGCCAAACCGGGCCTCGACGTGGGCACCATGATCACCGAGACCTACAGCATCAAGTCCTCCGGCAACGGTCCGGACCGGGAGTCGGCGACCGCCTGGGTCGAGGACGGATGGTGGCACGGCCGGTATCGCGCGTCCGAGGGTAACGCACAGTACCCCCGTGGTGATCAGCTGGTCGCCGCGAACGCGGCGGTCACGCTCAACAAGCGGGCCATCTCGCCGGAGGTCGCGCCAGGCGCGCCGGCACCGATCGCGGCTGGCTCACCCATCACCTTCGAGGTGCGTCCGCAGATCATCACCCCCGACGGGGTGGCCGATCGAGCTGACGCCGTGACGGTCACGGACTCCCTGCCGGCCGGGTTCCTCTTCGACGAGGGTTCGGCGACCCCGGCGGCCACGACCGTGGTCCCGCAGGCGGACGGCAGCACGCTCCTCACCTGGGACCTCGGGCGGATCCGACAGGGAGCCGAGCCAGTGATCGCCTACACCGCGGTCTCGGACCGGTTCTCCGTCGGACAGTTCCTCAATCGTGCGATCGTCGCGAGTCCGGACGACCCGGGGTCCCTGACGGACTTCCCCGCGGAGCCAGGACGACTCGACTCCCACTACTCCTGGCAGTCGATGGTGGTCACCACCCCCTCCGGGCTACAGATCGACAAGCACGTCGCCCGGTCCGTCGTCGAATTCGGCGACGCGGTCGAGGTCGACGTCGTCTTCGGCAACATGAGCGCCGGGGCCGTGCAGCGCGAGGTGCGGATGATCGACGTCCTCCCGTACCCGGGCGACGAACGTGGCTCGACCGGGCAGGGCGTCCTGGCGGGTCCGGCCTCGTCGGACGGAGCGGACCTCCGCTACACGGCGGCGCCCGGTGACGCGGTCGCGAGCCACATCGACCCCGTCGTCGACGACGGCTTCGGCACCCTGCCGGACGGAGCGCGGTGGTGCGGGGCGGACGAGTTCGGCATGACCGGCTGCCCGGCGTCCATCGCGGAGGCGACCGCGATCGAGGCCACCGTCGCCGAGCTCGCGCCGTTCGCGCCCGTGGTCGTCGCCTACGAGCTGGCGACCACCGGTGCCGCGGTCGACGCGCGGTTCGTGAACGACGCCGTCGTGCACTCCGCGACGCAATCGCTCGGCGCACAATCGCCTCAGGTCGCGGCCCAGTTGGTGAGCTCGGCGCTCGGCGAACGCATCTGGTGGGATCTCGACGCGAACGGGCTCGACGACGACGGGCTCGACGGGACGCCGGGGCCTGGTGTCGCAGACGTCGAGCTCGAACTGACCGGCACCGACAAGCGCGGTGAGCCGGTCACCCGGACCGCCATGACCGACGCCGACGGACGGTACCGGTTCGACGCGGTCCTCTCCGGTGCCTACCGGATCGACGTGCGACTCCCGGACGACCTGGTGGCCGACGCCACGTCGCCTCGGGTCGGCGACGACGATCTCCGGAACTCCGCGATCGACCCTGCGGAGTGGGTCATGCCGGACATCGTGATCGCCGACCCGTCGCCGAGCGGAGCCGACGGCGAGGACCTCCGTTGGAACGGCGGTCTCATCGCGACCGACCCCGGGACCGGCCCGGAGCCGGAACAGCCGGGCGCGACGCCGGGTGCGCCGGAGGGCACGTCCAGCCGGGACACCGCGAGTCCGCTCGCCGTCACCGGCGCCGGGCTCACGACCGGCGCCCTCCTCGCGGCCGGCCTGCTCGTCGTCGCCGGTCTGCTCGTCCTCGCGCTGCGGCGGACGCGACGCCTCGTCGCATCGGAGCAGCCGACGGACAGCTCGGTCACGACCGAGTGACGAGGCCGTGAGTCGGGCCGCGGGATCGAGGTCCCGCGGCCCGACCCGGCTCCGAATGTCCGCAGAATCGACCCCGGATCGAGGGGTGGGCGCTCCCTATACTGGGGTCAAGTCAGGCCCACGACGGCGTCGCCTGCTCCCGGTCGACCCTTCGCCTGACGCGATCGAAGGAGGCATCAGTGCACCACACCGATATTCCGACCCGCTCCGACATCGTCGAGCTCGCCACCGCTCGCGAGCCGGGCAGCGTGTCGATCATCCTCGCGACGAGCACCAACCCCTCGGATACGAGCCATATCCGCCTGGACCTCAAGAACCAGGTGAAGGTGGCGGTCGAGCAGCTGACGGCCGCGGGAGCAGACCGGGCGGCGATCGCGACGTTCACGCAGCAGGTCGACGACCTCCAGGAGGATCCGGACTTCCTCCGCTACCTGTCGTCGAGTCTCGCGCTGTACATCAGCCCGAGCCTCACGCGCTACTTCCGCGTCCCGAACATCCTCCAGTCCTGCACGGAGGTCTCGGACCGCTTCTTCATCAAGCCGTTGATGCGTGCGCTCACCTTCCCGCAATCGGCCTATGTCCTGGCGCTCGCGCAGAGCGGTGTGCGACTCGTCGCCGTCTCGCGCGATCTGCCGGCCACGAGCATCGAGCTCGAGGGTGTCCCCGCCGACGTGGCCGCGGCCGCGGGTGTCGACTCGATCCGGGGTCGCGGTTCCGACGGACGCAGCCCCCAGGGACGCATCCAGGGTTCCGAAGGACAGAAGGTCCGGATGCAGGAGTACGCGCAGGCGATCAACAAGGCGTTGTCGCCGGTGCTCGCCGGCTCGAAGGAGCCGCTCATCCTCGCGGGCGCCGAACCGATGACGGGGATCTTCCGGTCCGTCTCGAGCTACAAGCACCTTGTGAAGCCCGAGATCGAGGGCAACCAGCAGGAGCGCTCGGACGAGCAGCTCGCCGCAGCGGCCCGCCCGATCCTCGACGAGCTGTACGCCGCGGAGCTGCACGCGCTGTGCGAGGAGTTCGGCACCCGCGCGTCGAACGGCCGTGCCGTGACCGACCTCGGCGACGTGGCACGCGCCGCGACGGCGAACGCGGTCGACACCCTGTTCGTCGACATCGACAGCAACCTGCCGGGCACGGTCGACGAGACCACCGGTGTCGTCACGCTCGCCGACGATGCCGACGCGACGAACTACGGCGTGATCGACGAGATCCTCCGCCGGGCGCTGCTCTCCGACGCCCGGATCCTCGCCGTCCGTGCCGACGACGTCCCTGGTGGGGGCGCCCTCGCGGCGACCGTCCGGTTCCCGGTCTGACCGAGCCGCGATCAGCCGACACCCGCAGCGCACGTGCCCGGTGCACGTGCGCTGCGGCGTTCCCGGTGGCCGCGCATCACGCCCACGGCGAACAGGGGCGAAGAGAGCTGCGGCGGTCGTTACGCTCCTACTAACGGCATCACCACCCTGCCCGGTGCCGGAGGAGAGTGATCATGTTCGAGAGATTCACCGACCGTGCGCGTCGTGTCGTCGTCCTGGCCCAGGAAGAGGCCAAGATGCTCAACCACAACTACATCGGGACCGAGCACATCCTGCTCGGCCTCATCCACGAGGGAGAAGGAGTCGCCGCCAAGGCACTCGAGTCCCTCGGGATCTCCCTCGATGCCGTGCGCGAGCAGGTCACCGACATCATCGGCACCGGCCAGCAGCAGCCGACGGGACACATCCCGTTCACGCCGCGCGCCAAGAAGGTGCTGGAGCTGAGCCTGCGCGAAGCGCTGCAGCTCGGCCACAACTACATCGGCACGGAGCACATCCTGCTCGGCCTCATCCGCGAGGGCGAGGGCGTCGCAGCCCAGGTCCTCGTGAAGCTCGGCGCCGACCTCAACCGCGTGCGCCAGCAGGTCATCCAGCTGCTGTCCGGCTACCAGGGCAAGGAAGCAGCCCCGGTCGGCGGCAACCAGAGTGAGCAGCAGGCGCAGGGCGGGTCGCAGATCCTCGACCAGTTCGGCCGCAACCTCACGCAGGCCGCGCGCGACAACAAGCTCGACCCGGTCATCGGTCGCGACAAGGAGATGGAGCGGGTCATGCAGATCCTCTCCCGTCGCTCGAAGAACAACCCGGTCCTCATCGGTGAGCCCGGCGTCGGCAAGACCGCCGTCGTCGAGGGTCTCGCCCAGGCGATCGTCAAGGGCGATGTCCCGGAGACGCTGAAGGATAAGCAGCTGTACTCGCTCGACCTCGGCTCGCTCATCGCCGGTAGCCGCTACCGCGGTGACTTCGAGGAGCGCCTGAAGAAGGTCACCAAGGAGATCCGCACCCGCGGCGACATCATCGTCTTCATCGACGAGATCCACACCCTCGTGGGTGCCGGTGCCGCCGAAGGCGCGATCGACGCGGCCTCCATCCTCAAGCCGCTGCTCGCCCGCGGTGAGCTCCAGACCATCGGTGCCACCACGCTCGACGAGTACCGCAAGCACTTCGAGAAGGACGCCGCACTCGAGCGTCGCTTCCAGCCGATCCAGGTCATGGAGCCGTCGCTGCCCCACACGATCAACATCCTCAAGGGGCTGCGCGACCGGTACGAGGCACACCACAAGGTGTCCATCACCGACGGTGCGCTCGTCTCGGCGGCGAACCTCGCCGACCGGTACATCTCCGACCGCTTCCTGCCCGACAAGGCCATCGACCTGATCGACGAGGCCGGTGCACGCCTGCGTCTGTCGATCCTCTCGAGCCCGCCGGAGCTGCGCGAGTTCGACGACAAGATCGCCGGCGTCCGCGAGGCCAAGGAGACGGCCATCGAGGAGCAGGACTTCGAGAAGGCGGCGTCCCTCCGCGACGAGGAGAAGAACCTCCTCGGCGAGCGTCTGCGCCTCGAGAAGCAGTGGCGCTCGGGCGACGTCAAGACGACCGCCGAGGTCGACGAGGGCCTGATCGCCGAGGTGCTCGCCCAGGCGACCGGCATCCCCGTCTTCAAGCTCACGGAGGAGGAGTCCTCGCGACTCGTCTTCATGGAGAAGGCGCTGCACCAGCGGGTCATCGGTCAGGAGGAGGCCATCTCGGCGCTCTCCAAGACCATCCGCCGCACGCGTGCCGGCCTCAAGGACCCGAAGCGTCCCTCGGGCTCGTTCATCTTCGCCGGCCCCACGGGTGTCGGTAAGACCGAGCTCGCGAAGGCGCTCGCCGAGTTCCTGTTCGACGACGAAGGCGCGCTGATCTCCCTCGACATGTCGGAGTACGGCGAGAAGCACACGGTCTCGCGACTGTTCGGTGCTCCTCCCGGGTTCGTCGGCTTCGAAGAGGGTGGCCAGCTCACCGAGAAGGTCCGCCGCAAGCCGTTCAGCGTCGTGCTCTTCGACGAGATCGAGAAGGCCCACCCCGACATCTTCAACTCTCTCCTCCAGATCCTGGAAGAGGGCCGGTTGACGGATGGTCAGGGTCGCGTCGTCGACTTCAAGAACACCGTCATCATCATGACCACCAACCTCGGTGCTCGTGACATCGCCGGTGGTCCGGTCGGCTTCCAGATCGAGGGCAACGCCTCGACCGGGTACGACATCATGCGCGGCAAGGTGAACGAGGAGCTGAAGAAGCACTTCAAGCCCGAGTTCCTGAACCGTGTCGACGACATCATCGTGTTCCCGCAGCTGTCGAAGCCGGAACTCCTGCAAATCGTGGACCTGTTCACGAAGCGTCTCTCGGAGCGTCTGCTCGACCGCGACATGACGATCGAGCTCACGCTGCCGGCGAAGGAGCGCCTCATCGAGGTCGGCTTCGACCCGACCCTCGGTGCTCGTCCGCTGCGTCGTGCGATGCAGCGCGAGGTCGAGGACCAGCTCAGCGAGCAGATCCTCCACGGCGAGCTCAACGCCGGCGACCACGTGCACGTCGACTTCGTGAACGGCGCGTTCGCCTTCACGACCTCGGCTCGCGGTGAGTCGGTCGGTGCCGGCGTCAACGCGCAGGCGTCGCTCGGTACGGGTTCGGCCACGCCGGACCTCGCGATCACGGGCGAGTAGTCCCGAGTCACCGAAGGCCCCCACTCCGCGGAGTGGGGGCCTTCGTCGTGTCGGGAGTGTTCGTTCGCCCATCTTCGGGCGATTCGGCGCTCATTCGCCCAAACCTGGGCGAACGAACAGCGGCGGTCAGCCGAGGCGGTCGAGGTAGCGGAGAATGATGCCCTCGCGGAGCGCCCAGGGGGAGACATCGAGCTCGCGGACGCGGAAGGCGGCCATCGCCTCGGACAGGACGATGCCGCCGGCGACGATCTGGAAGGTGCGGTCGGCGGTGATCCCGGGGAGCGCGGGGCGGGCCTCAGCCGGAATGCGGGCGAGGCGCGGGATCCAGTCGTCGAGCTGGCTGCGCCGGAGCAGCGACCGTTCGGTGCCACCGATGCCGTCGGCCACCGATCCTGCGAGGCGTGCGAGGGAGCGGATGGTCTTGGATGACCCGACCACGTGATGGGCGTCGGGCTCCTCGGCGAACGCGGGGAGTGCTTCGGCGAGCACCTCGCGGGCGTGCAGGCGGAGCGCCTCCTGCTGTGCGGCGGTCGGTGGGTCGTCGTGGAGGAAGCCGACGGTGGAGCGTCCGGCGCCGAGCGGGAGGGAGATCGCGACATCGGGGTACTCGTCGCCGCCGGCCGCGATCTCGAGTGAGCCGCCACCGATGTCGAGGAGGAGCATCTCGCCGGCCGACCAGCCGTACCAGCGGCGGACGGCGAGGAAGGTGAGCTTCGCCTCGTCGTCACCGGAGAGGACCTGTAGGGCGATGCCGGTCCGCTCCTCGACGAGGGCGAGGACCTCCGGCCCGTTCGTCGCCTCGCGGATGGCCGAGGTCGCCATCGAGAGCAGTTCGTCGAGGCCGCTCTCGCGAGCGATCGCCGCCGCTGCACCGATCGACTCGAGGATCACCGCGACGCCCTCCTCGCTGATCGATCCATCCGGCGTGAGGTATCGCATGAGTCGCAGCACCGACTTGTGCGACGACTGGGGGATCGGCCGCGCTCCCGGGTGGGCATCGACGATGAGCAGGTGGACGGTGTTCGATCCCACGTCGAGGACTCCGAGTCGCATGCGCTCACAGTACTGCCTGCCCGCCCGGGTGTGCTGTGGTCGGTCGCCAGCGCGGTGCGCTGACGTGAGCGCGGGTCCAGGGCGTGAGCGCGGGTCTCCGGAGGGGCGCGCCCACGTCCCTGACCCGCGGTGAGGCCGATACCGCGCCACTCGCGTCAGCGCACCGCGCTGACGCCCACACCCTCGCGCTCGCGTCAGCGCATCGCGCTGGACCGGGATGGACCTCGGGAGGGCGCAAGGCCGCGCGACCTCGTCGGCCCACCGCGTAGGATCGCCGCATGACCGCCGCCACCTCGGAATCCTCCGCCCCTCGAACCCTCGTGATCCTCGGTGCCGGGGGCGATCTCACGGCCCGACTCCTGTTGCCCGGACTCGCATCGCTCCTCGCCTCCCCGCGTGGCGAGGCGGTGCGCCTCATCGGGGTCGACCGGTCCGAGTCGAGCGACGAGGCCTGGCGGAAGCGCGTCAGGACCGCCTTCGCGGACGCCCCGTCGAAGCTCGCCGAGACGATCGTCGCCGAGACCACCTACGTGCAGGCCGATGTCTCCGACCCGGCGTCGCTCGAACGGGTCCTCGCGGCCGCGGGAGCGAACGTTGCCCTCTACTTCGCCCTGCCGCCCGCCATCACCCTGCTCGCCTGCAAGGCGCTGCGGAAGCTGGAGCTCCCCAAGGGCATCATGCTCGCTCTCGAAAAGCCGTTCGGCACCGACTACGCCTCCGCCCGCTCGCTCAACCGTCTGCTCCAGCACCTGGTGCCGGAGGAGCAGGTGTTCCGCGTCGACCACTTCCTCGGCAAGTCGACGGTCCTCAACCTGCTGGGCCTGCGCTTCGCGAACCGCATCTTCGAGCCGCTCCTCTCGGCCGACAACGTCGAACGCGTCGACATCGTCTTCGACGAGCAGTTGGCGCTCGAGGGCCGCGCCGGGTACTACGACCGTGCGGGCGCCCTGATCGACATGATCCAGAGTCACCTGCTCCTCGTCCTCGCGTTCGCGGCCATGGAGCCACCGGCGAGCGTCGACGCGGAGGATCTGCGCGGCGGCATGGCTCAGGTGCTGCGAGCGACCCGACCGTGGAAGGCGAACGGCACGGAGAGTCGGCGTGCACGCTACGGCGCCGGGACGATCGGCGACCGCAAGCTGCCCGCCTACGTCGACGAGCAGGGCGTGGACCCGTCGCACCACACGGAGACGCTCGCCGAGATGACGCTCGCGATCGACAACTGGCGTTGGGCCGGTGTCCCGTTCGTGCTGCGCTCCGGGAAGGCTTTGGCGGACACCCGTCAGGAGATCGTCTTCACCTTCAAGCCGGTGCCGCACCTCCCGTCCGGCCTGCACGGCATGAAGACCCCGGCGCGGCTCCGCATCGGCCTGAAGCCGGCGTCGCTCGACCTCGACCTGATGATCAACGGCGAGGACGACCCCTTCGAACTTGACCCGGTCGCCCTCCACGCCGAACTCCAGGCCGGACAGCTCAGTGCCTACGGCGAGGTCCTGTCGAGCATCCTCGAGGGAGACCCGACCCTGTCGGTGCGCGGTGACGTCGCCGAGCAGTGCTGGCGGATCGTGGCGCCCGTCCTCAAGGCGTGGCGCAAGGACGAGGTGTCGATCGACACCTACCCGGCCGGCACCGCGGGCCCGAGGTCCTGGCACTGATCCGCCCCTCGTGATCCGGTGCCGTCACTCCGATGTCCGGCGCCAGCGCGGTGCGCTGACGTGAGCGCGCCCCACCGGACCGAGCGCGCCCCTCTGGAGGCCCGCGCTCACGCGGCTGGGTAGCGCTCACGCCGCTTCGGCAGCGCTCGCTCGAGCGCACCGCGCTGACGCCCACCAACCCGCGCTCGGTCGGGAGCATCGCGCTGGCGTCAGTAGACTTCTCGGAGGTTCTGACAGGAGGAGGCGGGATGGTCGAGCAGGCTCAGCAGGGGTATGTCGTCCGTCGCGCCCGCACGAGCGACGTCCGACGCATCCAGGCGCTCGTGGAACCACTCGTGCAGCAGCGCATCCTCCTCGGCAAGGACGACGTCGTCTTCTACGAAGCGGTCCAGGAGTTCCGCGTCGCCGAGACACCCGACGGCGAACTCATCGGCTGCGGCGCGCTGCACGTCATCTGGGAGGACCTCGGTGAGGTCCGCACGCTCGCCGTCTCCGCAGACCACCTCGGCACCGGGGTCGGTCACGCGCTCGTCGAGCGCCTCGAGCACGACGCGGTCGAGCTCGGCCTGCGTCGCCTGTTCTGCCTGACCTTCGAAACCGGCTTCTTCACGAAGCACGGCTATCAGGAGATCGGCGAGGAGATCGTCCCACCCGAGGTCTACGCACAGCTCGTGCGCTCGTCGGACGAAGGTGTCGCGGAGTTCCTCGACCTCGCGCGGGTCAAGCCGAATACGCTCGGTAACACCCGCATGCTCAAGCTGCTCTGAACCACAGCTTGAAGGTTGGCGCTCGTCGGAGTGACCGATGAGACCGTTCACAATACCTCGCTGATCAGCGATTTCGCACGTTTCCAACGCGAAGCCCGTGCTCAGATGAGCAGGCCCGGATTTACGTGCCGTTCACATTCGCGGTGGTCTTCCGTCACGCATGTCGGTTAGCTTGTGAGGCACTACCCATCGTCTGTGCCTCGAATGGGGGGTGCGTTGTCGCGCGCTCCGAACGAGGACGGCCCTCGATTCGGAGCCACATGTCGTTCAAACACCCGTGGAGGCTGTCCGCCTTCGCCGCCCTTGCCGGGCTCGTCGCCGCACCCCTCGTGGCGACACCAGCCGTCGCCTCGACCGACGGCCTCGGCGTCGTCATCAACGAGGCCTACCTCTCGGGCGGGAGCGCGAATGCGCCCTACCTGAACAAGTTCGTCGAGCTCTACAACCCGAGCGACGCGGCAGTCGACGTCAGCGGCTGGTCGATCCAGTACCGCTCGGCGACCAGCACCGCGGCGTCGTCGACGACGGTTCCGCTCACCGGGAAGATCGCGGCCGGCGGCTACTTCCTCGTCTCGGGCAGCAGCAACGGCGCGGTCGGCGCGGCTCTGCCGACACCCGACGTGGCCAGCGAGCTGAACGCGTCGGGCTCCAAGGGCACGATCGCCCTCGTCGCCTCGACCTCCTCAGTGACCCTCACAGCCGGCTCCGTCGTCGGCGACCCCGCCGTCGTCGACCTTCTCGGCTACGGCACGTCGAACACCTTCGAGACCGCCGTGTCGCCCGCCCCATCAGCGAACAACGTGCCGCAGTCGATCGTGCGCACCGCCTTCGCCGACACCGACAGCAACGCCGCCGACTTCACGCTCAGCGACACGGTCACGCCGCAGAACAGCGCGGGCGACACCCCGGTCGACCCTGAGCCCACCCCGGAGCCGACTCCCGAGCCCACCGACCCGACCACCCCGGTCGAGCCCGGCACGGCGACGATCGCGGAGATCCAGGGCACCGGCGCCGCGAGCACGATGGTCGGCCAGACGGTCACCACCACGGGCTTCGTCACCGCGAGCTTCCCGACCGGCGGCTTCAACGGCTACTACCTGCAGACCGCGGGCACCGGTGGAGCGATCGACCCGGCGACGCACCTCGCGTCCGACGGCGTCTTCGTCTACTCGCCGGCGACCGTCGGCACCGTCACCGTCGGCCAGTACCTGCAGGTCACCGGCGTCGTGGACGAGTACTACGGACTGACGCAGCTGAAGGTCACGGACGCGGCCGCCGTCACGGCACTCGACGCCACCGGCGTCGCCGCGCCGACCGCCGCCAGTGTCGCCTTCCCGGCGACCGACGAGGAGCGCGAGCGCCTCGAGGGCATGCTGCTCGACCCCGCCGGCGACTACACGGTCACCGACAACTACAGCACGAACCGCTACGGCGAGATCGCGCTCGCGGCATCGACGACGCCGTTCGTCACGCCGACGGTCCTCGGCAAGCCCGGTTCCGCTGAGGCTCTCGCAGCCGCGGCACGGGTCCCGGCGGAGAAGGTCGTCCTCGACGACGGCGCGACCGTCGACTTCTCGAAGGCGGAGAACACCGGCACCCCGCTGCCGTACCTCTCGACCACCGCGCCCGTCCGGGTCGGTGCCGCCGTCGACTTCACCGCTCCGGTCGTCTTCGACTTCCGCAACAGCAACTGGAAGTTCCAGCCCACGCAGCAGCTGACCGGTGCCAACACGGCGACCGTGCAGCCGGCCACGTTCGAGAACACGCGCTCCACCTCGCCTCGCGGTGTCGGTGGTGACGTGTCCCTCGCGACCTTCAACGTCCTCAACTACTTCGCCACCACCGGCGACTCCCGCACCGGGTGCACCTTCTACACCGACCGTCAGGGCGGCAAGACCACGGTGAACAACTCCGACGCCGCCGGTTGCGGTGTCCGAGGTGCGGCGACGGCCGAGAGCCTCGCTCGCCAGCAGGCGAAGATCGTCTCGGCGATCAACGCCCTGGACGCCGATGTCGTCTCGCTCGAGGAGATCCAGAACTCCGCCTCGATCGGCCTCGACCGCGACGACGCCCTCAAGACGCTGACCGCGGCGCTCAACGCCGATGCCGGCGAGGGCACCTGGACGTTCGTCCCGTCGCCTGCGAAGGTCCCCACGGACGAGGACGTCATCCGCACGGCCTTCATCTACAAGTCCGCCACCGTCGAGACCGTCGGCGAATCGCGCATCCTGCTCGACTCGACCGCCTTCGACAACGCCCGCGAGCCCGACGCGCAGGCGTTCAAGCCCAAGGGTGCTGACGACGCGGCGACGTTCCTCGTGATCGCGAACCACTTCAAGTCGAAGAGCACCTCGGCAGCAGCCACCGGCGACAACGCCAACACCGGTCAGGGCGCCTTCACCGGCGACCGCACGCGTCAGGCCAAGGCCCTCGTGAGCTTCGCGGACACGGTCTCGAAGGACATCGGAACGAAGAAGGTCTTCCTCGTCGGTGACTTCAACTCCTACGACGCCGAGGACCCGCTGGACGTGCTCCGCGACGCCGGCTACATCAGCCAGGAGGCCAAGACCGGCGAGTACACCTACGCGTACGAAGGCGCGGTCGGATCCCTCGACCACATCTTCGCGTCGCCGGAAGCCGACCAGAGTGTCACCGGTGCCGACGTGTGGAACATCAACTCCGTCGAGTCGATCGCCCTCGAGTACTCCCGCTACAACGCGAACGTGACCGACTTCAACCTGCCGGACATGTTCCGCTCGAGCGACCACGACCCCGTGATCGTCGGCATCAGCGCCGACGCGAGCGAGTCCGCGACCGTCAACCTGCTCAACATCAACGACTTCCACGGTCGGATCGACGCCAACACGACGAAGTTCGCGGGCACGATCGAGCAGCTCAAGGCGATGTTCGCGCCCGACCAGACGGCGTTCATCTCCGCTGGTGACAACATCGGCGCCTCGCTCTTCGCCTCCTCGTCGCAGCAGGACCAGCCGACGATCGACGTGCTCAACGCACTCGGCCTGAAGGCCTCCGCGGTGGGCAACCACGAGTTCGACCAGGGCTACGGCGACCTCGTCGGCCGCGTCATGGCCGACGGGAAGAACGCCGCCTGGCCGTACCTCGGGGCCAACGTGTACCAGAAGGGCACGAAGAACCCGGCGCTCAAGGAGTACACGATCCTCGACATCGACGGAGTGAAGGTCGCCGTCGTCGGTGCCATCACCCAGGAGACGCCGACGCTCGTGTCGCCCGCCGGCATCGCCGACCTCGACTTCGGGGACCCGGTCGAGGCTGTGAACCGCGTCGCGGCGCAGCTCACCGACGGCGACGAGTCCAACGGTGAGGCGGACGTCATCGTCGCCGAGTACCACGAGGGTGCCGGAGCCGGCACGCCGGACGGCGCGACCCTCGAGCAGGAGCTCGCCGAACAGAGCGCCTTCACCGAGATCGTCACCACGACGAGCGCGGACGTCGACGCCATCTTCACCGGCCACACGCACAAGCAGTACGCGTGGGACGCTCCGATCCCCGGCGTGACCGGCAAGACCCGCCCGGTGCTCCAGACCGGCAGCTACGGCGAGTTCATCGGTCAGATCACGCTGACCGTCGACCGCGCGTCGGGTGACGTCACCGCCTACACGGCGAAGAACGTCGCACGCACCACGGTGGCCGAGGCCGACCTGGTCAAGCAGTTCCCGGCGGTCGCGACGGTCAAGACGATCACCGACAAGGCCCTCGCGGTCGCGGCGGAGATCGGCAACCAGAAGATCGGTGAGGCGAAGGCCGACATCACCCGCGCGTTCAACAACGGGGTGAAGGACGACCGCGGCGCCGAGTCGACGCTCGGTGCGCTCGTCGCCGACTCGCTCCGCGCCTCGCTCTCGAGTGCCGACCGGGGCGGAGCCGACATCGGCATCGTCAACCCGGGTGGCATGCGTGAGGAGATCCTCGCGGGCGACATCACGTACGCCGAGGCGAACGCGGTGCTGCCGTTCCTCAACAACCTGTGGACGACCTCGCTCACGGGTGCGCAGTTCAAGACCGTGCTCGAGCAGCAGTGGCAGCTCGACGCGGCCGGGAACGTCCCGTCCCGTCCGTACCTGCAGCTCGGACTGTCGTCGAACGTGCAGTACACGTTCGACCCCACGAAGGCCCAGGGGCAGCGCATCACGAGCATCACGGTGAACGGTGCGCCGATCGACCCGAGCAAGAGCTACCGGATCGGCTCCTTCAGCTTCCTGCTGCAGGGTGGCGACAACTTCCGTGAGTTCGCGAACGGCACGGACACGCGCGACTCCGGTCTCGTCGACCGCGACGCGTGGATCGCCTACCTGACGGCGAACAGCCCGGTGTCCCCGGACTTCGCCCGCCAGAGCGTGCAGGTCACGAATGCGCCGACCGCAGCGGTCGCCGCTGGGAAGACGGTCTCGTTCGACGTCGCGAAGCTCGACCTCACCTCGACCGGCAGCCCGGTGAACACCTCGCTGGCGATCGAACTCAACGGCTCGCCGATCGGGACGGTCCCGGTCACCGCGGGGGCCGCGACAGTGTCCTTCACCGTCCCGGCGGGTACCGCTGACGGCGCGGCGACGGTGCGCCTCACGGCACTCGAGTCGGGGACGACGCTGACGGTACCGCTCACGGTCGCGACGCCGCCGGTGGTCACGCCGCCGACGCCCGCACCGGAGTCCGCGCTCATCCAGGCGCTCAAGGACCTGATCAAGGCGATCACCGACTTCATCATCGGCAAGCTCGCCACGATCCACGTCGGCAAGGAGTACGCCGGCACCTGGGTCAGCGTCTGGCTGCACTCCGACCCGATCCTCGTCAGCGACGGCCTCGTGCAGGTCGACGCGGATGGCAACGTGCAGGTCACGGTTCCTGAGGACGCCCCGGTCGGTGCCCACCGCCTCGTCGTCCAGGACGCCGACGGCAACGTCATCGGCTGGCAGGACATCGTCGTGCAGGCTGCGGCGGTCGACCCCGGCACCCAGCCCGGTGCGGGCGGCGGGACCGGTTCGGGTACGGCCGGCGGAAGCCAGGACGGAAGCCTGAGCAAGACCGGTGCCGAGCCGTGGGGGAACGCGGCGCTCGCCGCTCTGCTCCTCGTCGGTGGTCTCGCGCTCGTGATCGCCCGTCGTCGCTCGGCGCAGCAGCTCTAGGCGCTCGCACCACCCAGCACCACCCAGCATCATCCCGATGCCCCGTCATCGGTCGGACCACGGTCCGCACCGACGGCGGGGCATCGGGCGTTTCCGCGCCACTGCACTTAATCTGTGAGCATGTCGAGCCTCACGAATCCCCGCGGACCGGAGCGGCCCGCCGTCTACTGGCGACGCAGGTTGATCGTGTTCGGCGTCCTGCTCGCCGTCATCGTCCTGGTCATCGTGCTCATCGTCCGGCTCGCGTCGGGTCCGGGCACCGAGAACACCGCCGCGAAGACGACCCCGACGCCCACCGCGACCCCCGCGCCGACGCCGGCTCCTGAGGCGTCGACGACCGCACCGATCGATGAGGCCGCGACCACCGACCCCGGTTCGGCGGCCGCGTGCACCGCCGACCAGATCCGCGTCGAGGCGGTCGTGAACGGGACGAGCTTCGCGGCGGACGAACTCCCGCAGCTTTCGCTGAGCGTGACGAACACCGGTTCGGCCGCGTGCACGATGAACGCCGGCACAAGTCAGCAGGTCTTCACGGTGTCGAGCGGTGAGGAGCCGTACTGGACGTCGACCGACTGCCAGACGGCACCGAGTGACCAGCAGGTGCTCCTCGAGCCGGGGAAGACGGTCTCGTCGAACCCCCCGATCACCTGGGACCGCACGCGGTCGGCGCCCGACACCTGCGACCAGCCGCGCGACCCGGTGCCCGCCGGTGGCGCCTCGTACCACCTGAACACGTCGATCGGTGGCTTCGCCTCCGCCGACAGCGCGCAGTTCCTGCTCAACTGACGAAACCTGCTTGCTGAGCCGCTCCGGTCACTGAGCCGCCCCCCGGTCACTGAGCCGCTCCCGCCCCGGTCACTGAGCCGCTCCCTCCCCGGTCACTGAGCCGCTCCCTCCCCGGTCACTGAGCCGCTCCCTCCCCGGTCACTGAGCCTGTCGAAGTGCTCGACCCGCAGCCCCGCACCGGCCTGCGACAATGGACGCATGGCGAAGCAGAAGCGACCCGAGTTCCGTTCCGAGCCTTTGGCCGCAGCCCTCGCCGCCGGCGACATGGTGGCCGTGGCACTCGCGCTGCGGAACGGCCGGTTCGTCGTCCCGCTCATGAAGCCGGGCAACCCCGACAAGCCGACGGAGACCGGTGAGGTCTGGATGTTCCGTCAGCCCGAGACCGCGAGGCTCGCGCTGCTCCTCTTCTCCGATGCGAAGAACAAGCCGGCCGCCCTGCCTCCCTACGTCGGCCTGCACGACGGCACCTGGCTGGCGAGCTTCCTCCGCACCTACGGCGACGACATCGAGACGGTGCTCTTCGACGTCGCGGGTCCGCACTCGCTGCAGGCGTCGCCGGAGGAACTGCTGCGGGTCCTCGAGCTCGAGGCGCCGGCCGCCGAATAGCCCGACCCCGACCGCAGGTCCTGCTCTCGGCGGCGTCCGCGGTTCACAACTCCTGCACGTCGTCGTCCGAACGCGGACAGGTCTGCTTCTGGGGCCCTGCGGGACCAGTCCGCAGGAGTTGTGAACAGCATGCCCCTGCTCTGGTTCTTGGAGCAGGCAGGTGGGCGGGTCCGCTCAGAAGGCGGCGTCGAGCTCGCGTTCGCGTCGGGCGGGGCGTGCGGCCTCGGCTGCGGTCTTCGCGATGCCCAGCACCGACTTGAGGTCGTTGCTGACGTCGGAGTTGAGCAGCAGTTTGTAGCCCAGGCGGTTGCCCTCCGAGCCGCGCTGCTTCGCGACGCTCACCGGGCGCACTTCGCCGCTGAGGCTGATCTCCCCGTAGGCCGCGAGGTCGCGGGGGAGGGCGAGGTCGCGTATGACGGAGACGAGGGCGAGGGCGATCGCGAGGTCGGCTGCCGGTTCGCTGATCTTCACGCCGCCGACGGTGGAGATGTAGACGTCGTGGTCGGTGAGGTCGTAGGAGTAGCGGCCGTGCAGCACCGCGAGGATCATCGCGACACGGGAGGGGTCGACGCCGTTGGTGACGCGACGGGGGTTCGGTGCCTGCGTCTTGTTGATGAGCGCCTGGACCTCGACGGGCAGCGCGCGGCGTCCCTCCATGACAATGGTGACGCAGGTGCCGGCCACGGGTTCGTTCTGGCTGAGGAAGAGGGCGCTCGGGTCGGGGACCTCGGCGATGCCGTCGCCGGCCATCTCGAAGCAGCCGACCTCGTCGGTGGCGCCGAAGCGGTTCTTCTGTGCGCGGAGGAAGCGGAGCGCGGTGTGGCGGTCGCCCTCGAACTGGCAGACGACGTCGACGAGGTGCTCGAGGAGCCGGGGGCCGGCGATCGAGCCGTCTTTCGTGACGTGGCCGACGAGCAGGACCGGGAGGTCGCGTTCCTTGGCGATGCGGGTGAGGACGGCGGAGACCTCGCGGACCTGGCCGGGTTGTCCGGCGAGGCCGTCGGACTGCGAGGAGGAGACGGTCTGGACGGAGTCGACGATGAGGAGCTTGGGCTGCACCTGGTCGATGTGGCCGAGGATGGTGGCGAGGTCGGTCTCGGAGGCGAGGTAGAGGTCGTCGTGGAGGGCCCCGGTGCGTTCGGCGCGGAGGCGGACCTGGCTGACCGACTCCTCGGCGCTGACGTAGAGGACACGCGCACCGGTTTTCGCCGCGCGGGACGCGACCTCGAGCAGCAGGGTCGACTTGCCGACGCCCGGCTCGCCGGAGAGGAGGATCGCGGCGCCGGGGACGATGCCGCCGCCGAGCACCCGGTCGAACTCGGCGATGCCGCTCGACCAGCGTGGAGCCTCGTCGGCGCTGGCCTGCGTGATGGGGCGTGCGGCGCGTTCGTCCGTGGCGCGGATCGGAGTCAGCTTGCCGAGGACACCGGTGGGAGCCGATGCTTCGACGACCGTGCCCCACTGCTGGCATTCGCCGCATCGGCCGGCCCATTTGGCGGTGGTCCAGCCGCATTCGGTGCAGCGGAATGCGGGGGAGGGTGCCTTGGCCATGCGGCCAGCCTAAGCGCGCCCGCCGACACCGCCGGCCCTCCGCGCCGCCTGTGGATGACCGGCATCGCTCAATTCGCGTCGGGGCTCGTCTTCTATTACACTCGACCCCGGTACCGTGTCCGAGCGGCCGAAGGTGCAACTCTCGAAAAGTTGTGTGCTTGAAAGAGCACCGTGGGTTCAAATCCCACCGGTACCGCCACGAAGAAGCCCCCTCCATCCCCGAGCAACACCGGGACGGAGGGGGCTTCTTCTCTTTCGAGGCCGCACATTCCGTGTGTGACGACCTGCTCCCGAGATCTTGCGGCGCGGCGGGGTAGTGCTGCTCCGAGCGACTCGACATGTCACACCAAACCTGCAGTGTTCACCGCAATCCACACGACTAGTGCCACCAACACGATCACGGCAACCCACGCGACGATTTTCGCTGGACGGCTCGCTTTTTCCTTCGGAACACCCGGCGGCGTGCGATCGTTCATCACTTCTCCTTCCGCAGCAGGAACCCGATCGGTCCAATCGCTCCCGGACGGGTCGCGTTCACCGGCTCCCACCCACGGTCAACGAGTTCAGATAGTTCACGGTTCGCCGCATCTTCCTCCGACTCACCCCTGAACCGTTGCCCCGACGGCAGGGATATGTACCAGAACTCGTAAGACCTGGGGCGAGCTTAGCCAGGCGCAGCGCGCGAAAATGTGCACACCTGAGACGCTCTTCGATCGTTTCCGATTTCCGACGGTTATGAGGCCGCTGGGATGGAGGGGCTTTCGTCGATGTGCCGCCCGTAACGGGGGGAGGGGGGGCAGCGACGATACCAACAGGCAGGGTCGCGAGTAGCAGTTCGCGGTCGTCTCGCCGTCGGGGCGTTACGAGTCGCGCTACATCTGCCCACCCGAAACCCCAGCGGTCCTCTGTGAGAGCCGTGCCAGAGCCCAGTACCCGGCAAGGAGCACGAGTGCTGTGATGACAGCCGGTGCGCCAGCGACCAGGCCGAGGTACGCCATCACGAGACCTCCGTCGATGGAGGGAGCCGTCAGTTCATCCGATGAAGGGTCGATCTGCGCCAGAAACGGCCCACCGAACAGCACGATGAGGGCCCCGAGCAGGTAGACACAGACGATGGTGACGAGGACCCCGACGCTGACCCGTTTGCTTCCCGCTAGGAATTGCAGTGCCGACCAGATCGCGAGGACGCTGCAGATGGGGATCAGGACCAGGAGCCATGACTCAGTCATGGTGAGTTTTCTCCGAGTCCAGGGCAGGATCGCTGGACCGGATCGCATCCGCGGCCTCGCTCGTGGTGAAGCCCTCATCAAGCAACTGCGCTCGGAGCTCGGCGTCGGCACGAGCCTCCTTCCCCCGCGGCCGTCGGCGGCGCATCCGCACGTACTGGGTGCCTAGGGCGAGGACGAGGAAGACCACGAGCCCGGCGAGCAGGAGTCCGAGCGCCAGCAGCAGCCCACCGCCCACGTCTTGGATCAGGCCCACGATGCATCCCCCGGATGTCACGGTCGTTGCACCCAGGGTAGAGAACGGTGCGAGCGGATGCGAGCCGCGAGAGCAGACTGCGGGTGGTTTCAACCGCAGCGGAACTGAAAGACACGGATTCCCAGCGAAGCCCAGGGACACCTCACCTGAGGTTCAGAACGCCGTCGCACAGTGATTCCATGACCAGATCACGCGCCCTCGTCGTCCCCCTCGTCCGCACCGCCGCCGTCCTCGCCGGCGTCTCACTGCTTGCGGGGTGCCAGGCCACCTCGGCAGCCGTGCCTGATCCGTCGTCCTCGGTCTCGACGGCGCGGAAGGGAAGTGCCGACGGCGGCTCGACGGGCGACCGCAGCGACTCGAAGACCGAGCAGAAGAACCTCGCCGCCGTGCTCAAGCTCTACACGGACGCCTTCCCCGACCCCGCCTCCTCGAAGGCGGTGGCCACGACCGACAAGCTCGTCGCGGCCGACGCCGTCGCGCACGGTTCCGGGCAGAAGTCCGGTCCGAGCGGGCTCCTGGCGGAGTTCACCGCCGACCGGACGCGGGTCCCCGGGGCGCAGGCGGTCGTCAAGCACACCGCCGCCGACGGCGACCTCGTCGCCGTGCACTACCAGGTCGCCTCCGACCCGGCCGACGAACGGACGGGCGAGGCCGCCGTCGACCTGTTCCGGGTGCGGGACGGCGCCGTCGTCGAGCGCTGGGCATTCGATCAGCCGATCGCGACCGGGACGCCCGCGAGCGGGAACACCAACACGATGTTCAGCGACCTCTACAGCCCGGCGAAGCCCGCGGTCGCGCCGTCGGAGAAGCAGGAGGAACAGAACCGGACGTTCGCGGTCAGCGCGTACAACACGCTGTTCCGCGACCAGGACGTCTCGATCCTCGACAAGGCCTTCGACCCCGCCTACCTCCAGCACAACCCGGTCGCACCGAACGGCACGGCAGCGCTCAAGTCGTTCTTCTCGGGATCCGCGACCTTCCCGCCGCAGGAGTCGGTCATCTCGCTGAGCGACGGTGACCTCGTGTGGACGTTCTCACAGAGCGTTGGAGCGAAGGCCGACGACCCGGTTCTGGCGGCGGACATCTTCCGGGTCGACGACAAGCTCATCCGCGAGCACTGGGACGTGGTGCCGACCGCCGGGTGAGTGCCTGGGATCCTCGTTGCGCGCTGACTAGGCTCTGGGGATGACTCAGGACTTCGCAACGCTGAACGCCCACGCCATGGAGGTCGCCGCCGCCTACGACGATCTCAGCACGAAGCGGATCGGACGTCCGTGGACGAACCAGGAGGTCGCCCTCGGCTTCGTCGGCGACGTCGGTGACCTGGCCAAGATCGTGATGACGCTCGAAGGGACGCGTCGCATCGACGGCATCGGACTCGAACAGCTCGAGCACGAACTGTGTGATGCCGTCTGGTCGTGTCTCGTGCTCGCCGACCGGTTCGGCATCGACATCGGCGAGGCGTTTCCCCGCCAGATGCAGGGTCTGGTGCAGCACGTGTCCGAGCTCCGCGCCGACGAGGAGAGCACTGACTCCGCGACGCCCGCTGGTTAGAATCGCGGCATGAGCGACGACAGCACGGCCAGCACCGACGACGGCGAGTCCTTCGGCGTCGAGCCCGGCACCTACCGGCACTTCAAGGGCGCGCGGTATGAGGTCATCGGCGTCGGACGCCACAGCGAGACCGAGGAGCCGTACGTCTTCTATCGGACGACCACGACCCCGCCGACGTCGTGGGTGCGACCGCTCGCGATGTTCGTCGAGCCCGTCTCGCGCGACGGCTACGAGGGACCGCGCTTCGCCCGCGTCGAGGACGCCGACTGACCGGTCATCATCGGGTGTGGGCGGTCCTGATCATGCGGCCGATGCGTCGGGTTCGGGCGTCAGGATCATGCCACCCGGGGTGTAGGAGGAGTCGAGCAGGGCGCGCACCCACGCCTGGTTGACCGAGGGCTCCGGCTGCGCGAACCGGAACTGCAACGGGACGTCGCTCGTGATCCAGAGGCTCACCCGCCCACCGCCGTCCACGGCCCCCTTCGTCCATTCGACGAAGAAGGACTCCCGACGACGCAGCTTGTTGCCGATCGCCGCCCGGAGGTGGGCGAGCACGCGGTCGTCGAAGTCGTAGTGACTTCCGGCACCGTAGATGAGAACCCCCATGCAGCGATTGTGCCGCATCGGCCCCGCCGCACCGCTCGGCGACGCCCCGCCGCTCCACGTAAACTCGTGGGATGCCGAGTCCGACCCCCGCACCCGCACCCTTCGCCCTTCGCCCGGCGCTCATCCCGGGCATCATGGGTGCGGTCGCGCTCATGCTCGGGCTCGCGCTGCTCGAGCTCGACGCCTTCACGATCGTGCTGTTCGTGGTGAGCATCCTCGCGCTCATCATGGCCGTGTTCGCCTGGCAGGCCAAGCAGCCGCTCTGGATGATCCCGACGCTGCTCGTCGCGATCGTGTGGAACCCGGTCCTCCCGCTCCCGTTCAGCGGCATCCCCTGGATCATCGCGCAGTTCCTCGGCGCGGTCGTGCTCGTCTCCGTCGGTGTCCTGCTCGAGAACAAGCACGCCGCCCCGCCCGCCTGATCGGAAATGTTTCGGGAACGCCTGCGGGTCGTCCCGGCTCTGGCAAGCTTGCGCTCATGACGCTTGAACGCAACTGGGCCGGTACACACACCTTCGCAGCGCCGCGGATCGTGAACGCCACGTCGATCGACGAGGTCCGCACACTCGTCGCGGAGGCCGCCAGGACGGGCACGCGCGTCCGCGCCCTCGGCACCCGACACTCGTTCACCGACCTCGCCGACTCCGACGGCACGCTCATCACCGTGCTCGACCTCCCCGCCGACCCGGTGTTCGACGAGGCTGCCGGCTCGGTGACGATCGGAGCCGGGACGCGCTACGGGATCGCCGCCGCCTGGCTCGCCGAACGGGGCCTCGCCTTCCACAACATGGGCTCGCTCCCGCACATCTCCATCGGCGGCGCGATCGCGACCGGCACCCACGGATCCGGCAACGACAACGGCATCCTGTCCTCAGCCGTCAGCGGTCTCGAGTACGTCGACGCCACGGGCGAACTCGTCCACGTCCGTCGTGGGGACCCCGGTTTCGACGGCCTCGTCGTCGGGCTCGGCGCGTTCGGCATCGTGGTGCGCGTGACGGTCGACGTGCAGCCCGCCTACCGCGTGCGCCAGGACGTCTACCGTGACGTCCCGTGGGACGCCGTCCTCGCCGACTTCGAGGGCGTCACCGGTGGTGCCTACAGCGTCAGCATCTTCACGAACTGGCTCGGCGACACCGTCGAGCAGATCTGGTGGAAGACCCGCCTGGCCGCTGGTAACGACGAGCTGCCCGTGGTCCCGGAGTCGTGGCTCGGCGTGCAGCGGGACTCCCTGACTGCCGGCAACCTCGTCGAGACTGACCCCGACAACCTCACGCTGCAGGGCGGTGTCCCCGGTGACTGGTGGGAGCGGCTGCCGCACTTCCGGCTCGAGTCGACGCCGAGCAACGGCGACGAGATCCAGACCGAGTACTTCATCGACCGCGCCGACGGACCCGCCGCGATCACGGCCCTGCGCGCGCTCGGCGACCGCATCGCCCCGCTGCTGCTCGTGACCGAACTGCGCACGGCGGCGCCCGACAAGCTCTGGCTGAGCGGTGCGTACCACCGGGAGATGCTCGCCGTGCACTTCACCTGGCGCAACCTGCCCGAGGAGGTCCGGGCCGTGCTGCCCGCGATCGAGGAGGCGCTCGCGCCCTTCGGTGCCCGCCCGCACTGGGGCAAGCTCAACCTCCTGACCGCCGAGCGCATCGCCGAGGTCGTGCCGCGGCTGGCCGACGCGCGGGACCTTTTCGAGGAGTTGGACCCGGCCGGCACCTTCTCGAACGCACACCTGGAGCGCATCGGGGTCCGTCTGCCCCGGTAGCGGGTGCCGGTGGCTCGGGTGCCAGCGCGGTGCGCTGGCGTGAGCGCGGGTCATCGGGCGGCAGCGCGGTGCGCTGGCGCGAGCGCGGGGGAACCGGCGTGGGCGCGGGGTGCACGCGTGAGCGCGGGTCTCCGGAGACCCGCGCTCACGCGTCAGACCCGCGGTGACGTCAGCGCACCGCGCTGGCGCAACCCGGGAGGTCAGTCCTCGACTCGGATGCCGAACTGCTCGGCGAACATCGCGGCGAGCTCGCCGACCTGGAACGGGGTCATCGTCGCACCCCGAAGGTGCTCGATGCCCGCGATGCGCCGGAGCTCGAGCGTCCGGAGGTCGACGTCGGTGAGCCTCGCCCGCGTGACGTCGAGACTGTTGAGGGTGCAGTCGACGAAGCGCACCCGGGTGGCCGTCGCATCGGCGAGGTCGAGCTCGTCGATCGTGCAGTCCTCGAACAGGACGTCCTGCAGGACGGCCCCGCGCAGATTGACGAACCCGAGCTTGCACCCGGTGACCCGCACCGACTGCCAGTTCGCGTCATAGCAGTCGGCGGAACCGACCCGGGAGCCCTCCAGCTCGACATCGCGCAGCCGACTCCGTGGGGCGAGGAGGATGGGCGCGTCCCACCGCTCGAGCCGGGAGTCGAGGAACGACGCCGCCCGGAAGTCGGTCTGATCGGCTCGAACACCCGCGAGCAAGGACTCGGAGATCGTGATGCCCGAGAGGTCACGGTGCGACAGGTCGAGGTCGGCGAACCGCAGGCCTTCGACGCTGTCGTGCGCGTCGAGGGCTCCCTCGTCGCCGTCGGTCAATCCGATGAGACGGACGGGGTCGAGCCGTGGTGCCGTCGTTCCGGTGCGTTTCGCCATGCCGTGTTCTCCCGATGCCCGTGCGTGAAGGGGTGATCCGGCCAGCCTAGGGGCGGCCGCCGACGGGCTTCCGAGCCACCGCTCAGCTCGCTGTGAACCGACCGGGGAGGAACGGCAGGAGCGGGGCGCGGTAGATCAGCGACGTGTCGACGCCGGCGGTCAAGGTGGTCCTGGCCGCGCCGTACCGCCAGACCCGGTTGAAGAGGAAGACCTCGAAGGAGACGTCCGTCCCGCCGACCTGCCAGCTCCCCGTGCCCCACTGCGCCGGCTGGCCGCGCCCGTCGAACACCACCGTCGGACGCTGGAAGGCGCCGTACCAGGGGCGTCGGAGAGTCACTTCGACGCGATGCTGCGTCGGCGACGGGTCCTGGGTGACTTCGCTGCTCATCGGCCCAGCCTAGGGCGAGCGGCGGCGTTCCCGTGGTGCCGGCGCAGGTGGGACGGGCTTCGCCGCGATGACGTCGGCGTCGGCGATCACGATCGGTCCGCGCCTGGTCTCGACCGTGCAGCTCGTGTCCGACCGCTCGACGAGCTCACCGAGGGCATCGGTCGCACCCGCCTCAGCGCCCTCGGGCAGTGCGAAGCGCACGACGACCCGCGAACCGAGCGGTGCCTCCCGGAGGAAGCGGACGGCCGCCGGACCGATCATCGCCGGGTCCTCGACCACGACCGCGAGTCGAACCTCACCAGGAGCTCGGGCGGTAGTCCTTGAGGAAGACGCCGAAGAGGTTCTCGCCGGCCTCGCCGCGGACGATCGGGTCGTACACCCGCGCCGCGCCGTCGACGAGGTCGAGCGGGGCGTGGAAGCCCTCCTCCGCCAGTCGCACCTTGGTCGGGTGCGGGCGCTCGTCGGTGATCCAGCCGGTGTCGACGCTCGTCATGAGGATGCCGTCGGTCTCGAACATCTCGCGTGCGCTCGTCCGGGTGAGCATGTTCAGTGCGGCCTTCGCCATGTTCGTGTGCGGGTGGCCCGGGCCCTTGTACCCGCGACCGAAGACGCCCTCCATCGCGGAGACGTTGACCACGTAGGTGCGCGGGAATTCGGATGCCGCCATCGAGGCACGCAGCCGGCTGATGAGGATGAACGGGGCGGTCGCGTTCGCCAGCTGGACCTCGAGCATCTCGATGGGCTCGACCTGGTCGACGTTCTGCACCCAGCTGTTGCTGTGGTCGACGTCGGGCACGAGTCCGCCGGCGTCGATCGCGGTGCCGGCGGCGAGGCGTTCGAGCGAGGACGACCCGGCCGTCATGGCCGCCTCGGTGAGCGCATCGGCCTTGGCGGCCGCAGCGGCGAGGATCGGGTGGGCGGACACCGACGCCGCGAGCGACAGCGGGTGTGCGTCGTTCGTGTGGCCGAAGGTGACGAGCTCGGGCAGTGGGCCGTCGGGCAGCGGGGCGAGCTCCGCGTCGACGAGCGGCTGGTACGCGCCCTTCGTGCGGCGCACCGTCTGCGCGGCGTTGTTGATGAGTATGTCGAGCGGACCCTGCTCGGCCACGGAATCCGCGAGGGCGATGACCTGGGCCGGGTCGCGGAGGTCGATGCCGACGACGCGCAGGCGGTGCAGCCACTCGGCGCTGTCGGGGAGCGCGCTGAAGCGGCGGACTGCGTCGCGTGGGAATCGCGTGGTGATGGTGGTGTGTGCGCCGTCGCGCAGGAGTCGCAGCGCGATGTACATGCCGATCTTCGCGCGGCCGCCGGTGAGGAGGGCGCGCTTGCCGGTGAGGTCGGTGCGGGCGTCGCGCTTCGCGTGGCTCATCGCCGCGCACTGCGGGCAGAGCTGGTGGTAGAAGGCGTCGACCGTCGTGTACGGCTGCTTGCAGATGTAGCAGTTGCGCGGCACCAGCAGCTCGCCGGCGGTCGGAGCCGTCGTGGTGGTGGCGAGCGGGATGCCTCGCGTCTCGTCGTCGATGCGGTCGGGGGCGCCCGTCGCGGTGGCGGCGATCACGGCGCGGTCGGCGTCGGCGATCCGGGCCCGACGGTCGAGTCGGCGCTCCTTCTTGACCGCCTTGAACATCTTGGCGGTGGCGCGGCGCACCTGGAGGTAGTCGGGGTGCTCCTCGTCCATCGTCGCCATGGTCTGAAGGACGCGCAGCGTGACCTCGAGATCGGTGGGATCGATGCCCTCGTCGTCGCCGGGAGCGTGGTTCGCAGGCTCGTCGTGGGGGAGAGAGGTCATTGCTTCATTCTACGAGCCGCCGGACGTGCCTCGGGCGGTGCTGTGGTCAGCGCGGGGCGCTGGACCGACCGCGACCCGCAGGCGTGAGCGCGCCCCTCCGGAGGGGCGCGCTCACGTGGGAGACCCGCGCTCGCGTCAGCGCACCGCGCTGGCCGGAGGGAAGGGTGTCCGTCGTGCGTGAGACCATGGGGCGATGACTCCCGAGCCCGCACCACTGGTCGACGTGGCCGACCTCGTCCGGCTCGTCGGGCGGGTGGCGTTCGACCGCGGCAGGGTCTACGCGAGGGACGGCCGGGTCACCGCCGCCGACTGGGACCCCGACAAGCGTCGGCTTCGCGGGATCGTCGAAGGCTCCACCGACGTCCCGTACGCCTGCATCATCGACCTCGGCGACGACACCGGCGGGTTCGCGCGGATCGAAGGCAGCGCGTGCTCCTGCCCGCTCCGCGGTGACTGCAAGCACATCGTCGCCACCCTGCTGCACAGCAACGCGGCCCACCTCCGGGCCGAGGGTCGCTCCGACCGGTGGGTGGCCCCACAGCGGCCGCCCTCGGGGAAGGAGGCGTCCTGGCGTTCCGACCGGCGTTGGACCGCACCCATCAACGACCCCGCGCTCGACGAACCGGCCGAGCACCAGCCGATGTACGCCCTCGACGAGCTCGACGACCTCCCCGCCTCCTGGCGTCCGGAGGCGGAACGGCGAGCAGCGCGATGGACGCCGAGTCCGCAGACGCCGCCGGCGCCGCCCAGCTGGCGGAACCGACTCGACTCCCTCGCCGGCGACGCCGGTCGCGCCACAGCACCGACGGCCATGGGCCTGCAGTTCGAGGTCCGCGAAAGCATCCCGCGCACCGCCGAACGCTGGCGCGGACCGACCTCCCGCACGGCCGACGGCCCGCCCGAGCCTCGGCACCCCCGCCGGATCGCCGTCCGACCTGTCGTCAAGAAGGCCGGCGGCGGCTTCGTGAAGTCGACGATCTCCTGGACCTCCTTCACGCACCAGGGCCACCGGCTATCGCTCGATCCGGCGCATCAGCAGTGGTTCACGCAGTTCCAGGCGCTCCTGCGTGCCACCCGTCCGCCAGCCGGTGCCTACGCCGGCGCCGGTGACTCCGACTGGCTCGTCCTCGACGACTTCGGCAGCCCCGTCCTCTGGCATCTCTTCGAGGAGGCGTCCCAACTCGGGATCGAACTCGTCGGTACGCGCAAGGGCACGGTCACCCTCGGAGCCACAGCCGCCATCCGGCTGGACGCCGCGCACGACGACGATGGCGTCGTCCTCCGACCCGTCGTGACGATCGACGGCACCGACGTCGACGCGGCCACGAGCGGAGCCCTGGGCGACCATGGGCTCTACCACTACACGCTCGAACCCCAGCAGGCGATCGTGCTCGCACCGCTCGCCGAACCGCTGACCGACGAGGCCCGCGGACTCCTCGGGCCGGGCGAGCCCGTCGTCGTCCCCGAAGCCGAGGTGCCAGAGTTCCTCGAGCACTACGTCCCACGACTCCGCCGCAGCATCTCGCTGAGCTCGACGGACGGCACCGTGGCCCTGCCCGAGATCGTGCCGCCGGTCCTCGTGCTCACGGCCTCGTTCGAACCGAAGCAGACCCTGCGCCTCGCCTGGTTCTGGCAGTACGCCCCGGCGCAGCGCGTCCCGATCGGTGGCGGCACCCCGGCGCTCGCCGCAGGACGGCCGCTCGTGTCGACGGTGCCGCACGGCGTGCCGACCGACGCCGCCACCGGAGGTCCCGCTGCCGAGGTCCTCCGCGACGAACGCTCGGAGCGGGCCATCCTCGACCGGGTCGGTGCCGCCATCGCCGCCGCAGCGGAACCGGAACGCCGGGCACTCGCCGCGGGCTCGTTCGACGAGCTCACGACCCCTGGCGTCTGGCCGCCCAGGCCGCAGGTCCTGACGGAGTTCGACGCGGCACTCGTCACCGAGCGCACCCTGCCCGTGCTCGAATCGCTCGACGACGTCCTCGTCGAGGTGTCCGGCGACCGCCCTGAGTACCGGGAACTCACGGGCACGCCCCACATCTCGGTCACCACGGTGGAGACGGAGCAGCGCGACTGGTTCGACCTCGGGATCGTCATCCACATCGGCGAGTACAGCGTCCCCTTCGAGCCCCTCTTCAAGGCCCTCTCGAAGGGGCGCACCAAGCTGCTCATGGTCGACCACACCTACCTCTCGCTCGAGCACCCCGCCTTCGACCGCCTGCGCGAGCTGCTCACCGAGGCGGCCGCGCTCAAGGAGTGGGAGACGAAGCCGAGCATCAGCCGTTACCAGGCGAGCCTCTGGGCCGACTTCGAAGACCTCGCCGACGAGACCGAGCAGGCCGTCTCCTGGCGCGAGGCTGCAGCCGGACTCAACGCGATCGAAGCGGTCCCCGACACCCCGCTGCCGTCGGGACTCCACGCCGACCTCCGGCCCTACCAGGTCGAGGGCTTCCGCTGGCTCGCGTTCCTCTGGCAGCACGGACTCGGCGGCATCCTGGCCGACGACATGGGGCTCGGCAAGACGCTGCAGACCCTCGCCCTCGTCGCCCACGCGCGCGAGACCACCGGGACCACGGCACCGCCGTTCCTCGTGGTCGCCCCGACGTCGGTCGTCTCCAACTGGGTCGCCGAGGCCGCGCGTTTCGTGCCCGACCTCGTCGTCCGCAGCATCGCGACCACGCAGGCGAAGGGCAGCGCGTCGATCGCGGACATCTCGGCGGGCGCCGACATCGTGGTCACCAGTTACGCGCTGTTCCGGCTCGACGCACCGGCGTACCAGGCGGTCGAGTGGTCGGGGCTCATCCTCGACGAGGCGCAGTTCGTGAAGAACCACCGCGCCAAGCTGCACGAGTGCGCCGTCGACCTCCGGGCACCGTTCAAGCTCGCGATCACCGGCACGCCCATCGAGAACACCCTCATGGAGCTCTGGTCACTGCTGTCGATCGTCGCACCGGGCCTGTTCGCCTCGGCGCCGCGCTTCACCGAGCACTACGTCAAGCCGATCGGCAAGGGCCTCGACTCGAGTCGGTTGCAGACCCTGCGCCGACGTATCCGACCGCTGCTCATGCGCCGCACCAAGGAGATGGTCGCGCCCGAACTGCCGCCGAAGCAGGAACAGGTGCTGCGCATCGAGCTCGCGCCGGCCCACCGCAAGCTCTACGACCTCGTCCTCCAGCGCGAACGGCAGAAACTTCTCGGACTCGTCGACGACCTCGACCGCAACCGGTTCATCGTGTTCCGCTCACTCACCCTGCTGCGAATGCTGAGCCTCGACGCGAGTCTCATCGACGCCGAGGAGCACGCGGGCATCCCCTCGAGCAAGCTCGACGCACTCCTCGAGCAGCTCGATGACGTCGTCGCCGAGGGCCACCGGGCGCTCATCTTCAGCCAGTTCACGAGCTTCCTCGGCACCGCCGCTCGTCGGCTGGAGGAGCAGGGCATCGCGTACGAGTACCTCGACGGGTCCACCCGTCGTCGGGGTGAGGTCATCGACCGCTTCCGCACCGGTGACGCGCCCGTCTTCCTCATCAGCCTGAAGGCCGGCGGGTTCGGCCTCAACCTGACCGAGGCGGACTACGTCTTCCTGCTCGACCCGTGGTGGAACCCGGCAGCAGAGGCGCAGGCCATCGACCGCACGCACCGCATCGGCCAGACGGAGAACGTCATGGTCTATCGACTGGTCGCCGCCGACACCATCGAGGAGAAGGTGATGGCGCTCCAAGCCAAGAAGTCTGAGCTCTTCGCTGCGGTCCTCGACGACGACGCGGTCTTCAGCCAGGCGCTCACTGCGGAGGACATCCGGGGCCTGCTCGAATAGCTTCCCGGCACCCACGACAGCCGTCGGGATGGGGCCGGTCGAGCGACCGATAGCCTGATCGCTATGGAACTCGGGGTGTATGCGGTCGTCGGCATCGCGGTGATCGTCGCCGTCGCTGCCTTCTCCCGCAAGCTGGGCGTCGCCGCGCCGATCATCCTCGTGATCGTCGGTGTCGGGCTCTCGTATCTCCCGGGCGTCCCGGAGATCGAGGTCGAACCGGAACTCGTGCTCGACGTCGTCCTGCCGCCGATCCTCTACGCCGCGGCGATCAGCGTCCCGATCATGGACTTCCGCCGCAACCTCGCCACCATCACGAGTCTGTCGGTCGTGCTCGTCATCGTCACCGCGTTCGGTGCCGGCTTCCTCCTCTTCAGCCTCCTGCCCGACCTCAACCTGGCCGCCGCCATCGCCCTGGGCGCGATCATCAGCCCGCCCGACGCGGTCGCGGCGACGTCCATCGGACGCCGTCTCGGCCTCCCGCCCCGCCTCCTGACCGTGCTGGAGGGCGAGGGGCTCGTGAACGACGCGACCGCGCTCGTGCTCCTCCGATCGGCGAGCGCTGCGGCGGCCGGCGGCATGCTCACGCCGTGGGCGACGGTCGGCGACTTCGTCTACGCGGTCGTCCTGGCGATCATCGTCGGCTTCATCGCCGGGTACGTCACCGTCTGGCTGCGGTCGAAGCTCAACGACTCCGTCCTCGACACCGCGATCTCCATCGCCGTCCCGTTCGTGGCGTTCATGCCGACCGAGGCGCTCGGTGGGTCCGGCGTGCTGGCCGTCGTCATCGCCGGCCTGTACACGGGGCACGCGAGCTCGGCCGCGTTCTCGGCGCAGGCGCGCATCAGCGACCGCATCAACTGGCGGACCATCCAGTTCCTGCTCGAGAACGCCGTGTTCCTCCTCATCGGACTCGAGATCCGGACGCTCATCGGCGCCGTCGACGCTGAGATCCTGTCCGTCGAGGAGTCCATCGGGATCGGTCTCGTCGCGACGGCCGCGCTCATCGCGCTGCGGTTCCTGTGGGTGGGGCCGCTCGTGCTCGGGCTCCGTGCACGAGAACGCTGGGCCGAGCGGCAGACCCTGCAACGGTGGCTGTCGATGGGGTACTCGGAACGGTTCCCGAGACAGAACCGCCGATGGCACCGACGGCGGCGGCGGGAGCGCGCCTACGAGCGGCAGCGCGCCGACCTCGAGCAGTTGCGGCTGGAACAGATCGACTGGCGGGGTGGCGTCATCCTCAGCTGGTCGGGCATGCGCGGCGTCGTGACGCTCGCCGCCGCACAGTCACTGCCGCAGAGCACTCCGTACCGCGAGCAGCTCGTCCTCATCGCCTTCACGGTCGCCGTCGTGACGCTCGTCGTCCAGGGCGGCACGCTGCCGTGGCTCATCCGGCTGCTCAAGGTGCAGGGGATCGACGAGTCCGAGGACCGCCGACAGCTCGCGACCCTCCTCGACGAGATCAGCTACGCGGGCATCGGTGTGCTGGAGGATCCGGCGTCGGCGGTCGGCATCGAGGAGGAGATCGACCCCGATCTGCTCGAACGCGTCAGGCAGTCGACGTTCCTGCGGGCGGAAGCCGCCTGGGAACGCTCGCGCGAGTCGGTCTCACCCAGTGAGACGCACGCCGAGACGCCGCACCGGCTCTACCGCCAGCTGCGCCTCGCCGTCGTGCAGGCCGAGCGTGAGCGGCTCCTCGACGCCCGGGCACGCGGTGCGTACCCGTCGCGCATCCTCGCCGAGGCGCAGACGATGCTCGACATCGAGGAGACGCGCTTGCGGCCGCCTCGTGCCGACCACTAGAGCTGGGTGACTTTTCTCAGGAGTCCTCCGGTGCGCCGCCCGGTGGGCGGACCGACGCGCCGGCGAACTCCTGAGAAAGGGTCGGTGGGGTCAGGAGCTTGGGCCGGGGTTGGTGATGTCGGCGACGCACTCCGCCTCGCGCCGACCGCTAGAGCTGGGTGACTTTTCTCAGGAGTCCTCCGGTGCGCCGCCCGGGAAACGGATCGACGCGCCAGCGAACTCCTGAGAAAGGGTCGGTGGGGTCAGGAGCTTGGGCCGGGGTTGGTGATGTTCGCGACGCGCTCCGCCTCGCGCTCGGCCGCAGCGTCGCGTTCGGTCTCCGAACCGGGGTTCGTGATGTCGGCCTCGCCGCTCGCCGCCGGGTCGTCGGCGGCGACGTGCGGGCCGGGGTTCGTCGTGGACGCCACGCGCTCGGCCGCCGCGTCGTCGACGGCCTCGTCGTGTGGGCCCGGGTTGTTGATGTCGGCGTTCTGGTCACTCATGGGGTGCTCCTTCCGAGATCCGCTTGGGGCGGTCTCCGTCTCGCGCATCGTCGCGCTGATCCGCTCTCACGGTAGGTCCGTGGGCGGGTGGCTGCAAGGGGTGGCGCCGGCCGATCAGTCGCGCGCAGCGAAGGCGTCGACCCCGGTGAGTTCGGCGGAGAGCGCCCAGAGTCGGGCCGCCTCCTCCGGATCGGTCGCGTGGTCGGCGACACCGGAGGCCGGGGAGACCGCGGTCTCGGCAGGGCCGGCGATGTCGCAGTCCTCGCAGAACACCCCGCCGAGGCCGTCGAGCGACGGCGAGGTCGCGGCCCAGACCTCGGTGGCGGCACCCTGCTCGGGCGACTTGAACCCCGAGACGAGGAGGTTGCCCTCGGCGTCGACCCAGCCGAGCGCCATCATCTCCTCGCGCGGCAGGTGCCGCTGCAACGGCGTGAGGATGCCACCGGGGTGGACGGAGAACGCGCGGACGCCCTCCTCGGCACCGAGCGTGTCGAGCTGGAGGGCGAAGAGCGCGTTGGCGGTCTTCGCCTGCCCGTAGGCCTCCCACTTGTCGTAGCCGTGCTCGAACTGGACGTCGTCCCAGCGGATCCCTGAGCGCTTGTGGCCGCTGGAGGACAACGCGACGACCCGTGATGAGCCGCCCTTGACGATGGCGGGCCAGAGGCGGTTGACGAGGGCGAAGTGGCCGAGGTGGTTCGTCGCGAACTGGAGTTCCCAGCCGGGACCGACGCGCGTCTCGGGAGCCGCCATGACACCGGCGTTCGTGATGACGAGGTCGATGCCCCGGCCCGTGGCGAGGAAGCGGTCGGCGAACGCCTCGACGCTCGCGAGGTCGGCCAGGTCGAGTTCATCGACCTCCACGCCGTCGATGCCGGCGAGCTCCTCGCGAGCGGTCTCCGGGCGTCGTGCGGGGACGATGACCTGGGCACCCGCGCCGACCAGGGCGCGGACGGCCTCGCGGCCGATACCGGAGTAGCCGCCGGTGACGATGGCGAGCTTGCCGCTGAGGTCGATGCCCTCGAGCACCTCCGCCGCGGTGCTCGAGTGGCCGAAGCCGGAACCGATGGGGTGCTGCGGGGTGCGCGTGCGATTGGTCATACCCTCACGCTACGACTCCGGGGAGGGCGGCGGAACCGCAAGGACCTGGGAAGATGTGCAGCCCTCGTCGGCCCGTGGTCGTCGCCGGCCGCGCCACCTGGTCTCAGCGGGTGGACAGCACGCGCACGGAGGGCAGCGGGTGGCCCTGCAGCAGCGCGCGGACCTCCTGCAGGCGGCGACGCACGCCCCACATCGTGACCTTCTTGAGCGACTCGGAGACGATGCCGCCGCTCATCTTCGACTCGCCCGACACCCGCTCGGTGAAGACGATGGGCGTCTCCACGACCCGGAGCCCGCGTTGCAGCGCCCGCCAGAGGAGGTCGACCTGGAAGCAGTACCCCTGCGACGCGACGTCGGCGAGGTCGATGCGACGCAGTGCCTCGCTGCGGAACGCGCGGAACCCGCCGGTCGCGTCGGCGACACCGATCCCGAGGGCGAGTCGCGTGTAGAGGTTGCCGCCGCGACTCAGCGCGAGTCGGTGCGCGGGCCAGTTCTCGACGACGCCACCCGGGACCCAGCGCGAGCCGAGCGCGAGGTCGTGATCGTCGAGGAGCGCGATCAGGCGGGGCAGGTCCTCGGGGTGGTGGGAGCCGTCCGCGTCCATCTCGACGATGACCTCGTAGCCGCGGGCGAGCGCCCAGGCGAAGCCCGCGAGGTAGGCCCCACCGAGCCCGTCCTTCACGGCCCGGTGGAACACGTGCACCTGCGGGTGCTGTGCGGCGAGCTGCTCGGCGAGGAACCCGGTGCCGTCGGGGGAGGAGTCGTCGACGACGAGGATGTCGACCCCGGCGACGGCGAGCGTGCGGTTCACGATCGGCTGCAGGTTGTCGAGTTCGTTGTAGGTGGGGATGACGACGAGGGAGCGGTTCACGTCGGTTCCTTTCGGGTCGTTGGGAGTGGTTCGGAGCGGAGCGGCCCCTCGACAGGCTGATGGGGCTCGGGGACCGGGGGTGGGGAGCGGCGCTACGGGGTCGTACTGACGAGCGAGGCGAAGACCACATAGTTGTTCGCGTAGGTGTTCGCGGCGTCGTCGAAGGGGCCGTTGCAGGTGATGAGCCGGAGCTGCGCGTCGGGCGTCGGCCCGTAGACCTCCTCGGTGGGGAAGGTCTTCTTCTCGACGTCGATGGCGCGGTCCACGGCGTAGGTGGCGGTCGAGCCGTCGGACATCGTGACCGTCACCTGGTCGCCCGCCACGAGCTGCTTGAGGTGGACGAACACAGCCTCGCGGAGGGTCGTGTCGAGGTGACCGGCGATGACCGCGGGCCCCACCTGGCCGGGCAGGACGCCGGCGCGGTACCACCCGGCGTCCTCCCACTCGACGGGCGGCAGGAGGACACCGGACGCATCGCGCTCGAGCGGTTCGACCGCCGCGTCGACCCCGATCGACGGGATCTGGACCCGGCTCACGCTCAGCGCGCTGACATCGGCGGCCGGCGCCTGGGCGACCGGGTCCTGCTTCGCACCGGCGGCGCCACGGTCGGTCGCCTCCGAGGAGGTGATCGGCCCGTCGGCGGCGTTCGGCGAGGTCGGCGTCTGCCCGGCGTGCGTCGTGGCGCAGCCCGAGAGGGCGAGCGCCGTGAGGAGTGCTCCGGCCGCGGCGAGCGTGCCGATCGTCCGGCGGTGTGCGCGGATCATGAGGTGGCTCCTTCGGTGAGCGGCGGGCACCCGTCCAGCTCACCGGTCGTGAGCATCATGGGCGCGAGGGCTGCCCAGGCGGCGCCGAAGTAGCTCGGCACCTCCTGCGCGAGTTCGTCGGCGGCTCGGAGGTCGTCCGCCGACTCCGGCAGGTTGCCCACCGCGGCACGCGCGGCCGCTCGGGCCTGGAGGGCGAGCGGGTGCACGTCCGAGGTCAGCGGAGATCCGCCGAGGTCGGTCTCCGCCCGCAGCTCCTTCGACCGCGCGAGGGTCGAGGCGAGGCGGGCGGCCGTCGCCCGGTCGGCGGTGTCGCAGGACTCGGCGTAGCGGATCGGGAGTCGGGCCGCGTCGTAGCCGTAGCGGACACTCTGCCCGGTCCCTGCCGCGCCGGGCATGGCGTCGACGGTGCCGTCGGCGTGCACCTGCGCCCAGTCGGGCGGGAGCGGGCTCTCGTCGAGCAGGGTGGTCGTGACCGCAGCGGAACCCGCCTGCAGTTCGGCCCACCGCGGGTCACCCGTCGCCGCACCCAGCACCGAGAAGGCGACAGGGGAGGCGTAGGACGGGTTGTACGCGTAGGGCTCGGTCGCTGCGGCCCAGACGCCGGGCAGCAGGATCCGGCCCGCGGCGGTCTCGGCGGTCATGCGGTCGGCGATCACACCGGCAAGCGTGACGCCGGCATCGGTGAACCGCGGCTCGTCGAAGCGGGTACCGGCGATGACGAGCGCGCGGGCGGCGTCGAGGTCCGCATCGCTGGCGGGTTCGTCGTCGACGACCTCGCCATCGCGCCACTGCCAGGCGAGCAGCCCGTCGGGGCGCTGCAGGTGCCGCTCGGTCCAGTCCCAGATCTCGGTGAAGGACTGTTCGTCCCCGACCCCGGCCGCGACGAGCAGTCCGTAGGCCTGCCCTTCGCTGACCGTGTCGTCACCCTGGTCCCGGCGCACGACGCGGCCGTCGTCGACCCAGTCGGCGAGGAACGCGTCTGCGGCCTCGGTGGTGGTCCGGTCCGTGACCGTCGAGGTCGGGCCAGGCTGACCGTCGGTGTCGGCGGTGCCGGGTGACGCCGCGGTCGGGCCCTGGAGGAGGTTCGCCGGGAACCCGGTAGCCAGGGAGGCGATCACGGCGGTCGCGGTGACCGCGGCGACCGCGGTCGCAGCGATACCGATCGTCTTCTTGGCGCTCATGGTCAGCTCACCGCCGTCCCGAGGTCGCGCACGAGCCGGGCGAGCTTCGCGTCGAGGTCGTCGAGGACGCCCCGCAGCGTCGACGACTCCTTGGCGAGTCCACCGCCACCGGTCTCCACCGGACCCTCGGGAGCGTCACCGGCCGCTGAGCTGTCGAGGACGGGCATGAGGGTGACGCCACCTGCGGCGTTGTCGAGCACGAAGAGTGTGCTCACCGTGCCGGGCGCGAGGTTCACCGAGGCTTCGGCCGCCTGCTTGCCGCCGGTCAGCTTGAGATCCCACGGGCCGGCTGGGACGCTCGCGTAGTCGGTCGCCGTTCCGGTGGTGGCGCCCTTCGCGATCGGCATGCCGGTCGAGGTGCTGACGTCGACGCTCTTGACGTCGGTCGACGCCTGGATCAGCCGGATGCGCGCCGCACCCTCGGTCGGACCGGTGAGGTCGTCCTCGAACACCTTCGTCTGCAGGTCCTTGTTGGGACCGTAGGCGGCGACGGTGGCCGCTTCCCCAGCCGTGATGGTCACGTTCGTACTGATGACCGGCTTCGTGCTGTCGGGCGACCCGGCGGGCACCATCGACACCACGTAGGTGCCGGCGGCGAGGTCGGTGTAGGGGGAGACCTGGCCGTAGGCGACGTCGTCGAGTTCGAACACGGTCGCGCCGCCGGAGAGTGCCGACAGCTTCACGTCGACGGTCTTGGTGTCGGCGGAGAGGTGGCCGACGCGGATCCAGCCGGTGCCTGCGGCATCGGTGGTGGCGGCGCTCGCGGCGGTGGTGCCGAAGCCGATGAGTGCTGCCGTCGCGACGGCGGCGAGGCCGCTGAGGGCGATTCGCCTCGTGGTGGTGGTTCGCATGGTGGAACTCCTGTTCTTCGGGTGGTTCGGGGGTTCGGGTAGCCCGGGTGTCCGGCTCGAGCCGGTGCTCGGGACGGTGGTCAGCGGACGACGTCGGGTTCGACGACCGAGTAGGTGACCCGCACGCCGGCCGCCGTCTGCTCGACCCGGTCGGCCGCGTAGTCGCCCTGGATCGAGCGGATGGAGTCGGCCAGACGGCTGTCGCCCGCCTCGGTGCCGGTGCGGAGCACCATCGTCCGGCGCACGTCGCCCGTCTCGCCGTCGAGCACCGGGGTGCTCTCGAGCCGGACCGGCGTCGTAGCGAGCACCTGTCCGAGGGCCAGCAGGGCGCGGGAGTCGAGCTGGCCATCGCTCACGGTCTGCGCGGCCTCCGCCGAGACGCTGAGCGAGGGGTTCAGCAGGAGCTGCGCGCCGAGCGCCGCCCGAGCCGCCGTGCGTCCGGCAGCCTGATCGGCCGCAGCGTCCAGACCGTCGGCGTCGATGCGGCGGACCTCGACGGCCTGCGTCCCGGAGCCGAAGGTCGCGACGAGCTCGGAGTTGTCGATCGCACCCTTCACCTCGGGGAAAGTGGTCGGGAAGGTCCGCATCGAGTCGGTCGTGACGATGTAGTCGGCGTCGCGCCAACCGTTGGGGGACTGGGCCTGGACGGCCGAGTCGGTGTCCATCTTGTAGTACCAGATGACGTTGTCGCGATCGAAGCCGCTCTCGACGAGGTCGACCCACATCGCGTCGTCGACGATCACGCGGGACTCCTTCGGCACATTGGTCTGGACCCACTGCTGGGCCTGCCGGACCGGCTTGTCGAGGTCGGCGAGGAGGAAGCCGCGGAGCTGGGTCGCCGTGTTCGGGACGGCGACGACGGCTGCTGCGAGCACGGCGGCGACCCAGACGGCTCCGGCCGCGCGTCCGCCGAGAAGACGACGGCGCGGTGCACCGGCCTCGACGGTCGAGCGGCGACGGAACCGGCGGATGGCCGCGCCGGTCACCCCCATGATGAGGATCGTCATGAACGGCAGCAGCATGATGACGTACGGCACCGGCAGGTAGCCGCCCGGGCGCAGCATGAACAGGCCGAGGAAGACGGTCATCGCGGCGATGACACGCAGCCGCGAGATGAAGAGTCCGGCGACGGCGGCCACCGCCCCGGTGACGAGGAGCGCCGCGTCCAACTGCCACCACATGCTCAGGGTCTTGGCCGACAGGCTCTCGGGGTCGAAGAGGGAGCCGCTGGCGACGCGCGATCCGAGCTGGAAGAAGACGCCGCCGAGGAGGCTCACCCGGTCAGGGCCGGGGATGAGCTCGCCCTTGATGGCGGCGAAGAGCACGTACGTGAAACCGATGACGACGACGATCGTCGCGGCGACCGGCAGCGTGTACCGGCGGGTCTCCTTCCGAGCCGCGCGCCACATGGTCCAGGCGAGGAAGGGCAGGGCGAGCAGGAAGGTCTCCTTGCTGAGCACGGCGATGCCGAACGCGGCGGCGGAACCCGCGAAGCCGACGAGCTGGTGCTTGCGGCTCGTCGCGAGGATGAAGGCACCGAGGAGCCAGGGCACCGCGACGTTGTCGAGGTAGACGGTGCGGTGGAACTGCACCGCGAGTGGCGAGATCGCGAACACGAGTGCGGCGACGGCGGCCATGGACCGGCTGAGGTGCAGGCGGCGGGCGAGGACCCACACGAGCACGACGGAGATGAGCGTCGCGACCAGCATGGCCTCACGTGCCGCGACCACGGCGATGTCGTAGCGGTCGAACGCACCGGTCAGCCCCGTGTAGGCCGCGATCTGCAGCCAGCCGAGCGGCGGGTGGTCGTACCAATAGGTGTAGTGGGCGAGTTCGCCGAGCTTCAGCACGCTCCACGCCTGGGCGGTGTAGGTGCCCTCGTCGTCGATGCGCTGCGGGGATCCGCCCATATTCATGGCCTGCACGACGGCGGCGATGGCGAGCACGGGCAGGAGGAAGGCCAGGGTGCGACCGTGGCGCGAGAGCCAGCGGCGCACGACGCCGGGGCCTCGCTGTGCCGGTGGCCCTGAGGTGAGCCAGCCGAGGCGGTCGCTCTCCAGGTGGAGCTCTGGTCGGCCGGGGGCGGCCGGTCGTTCGAGGATGCCGGTCATCGGGTTGCTCCGTTCTGGAGGACGAGCTCGGGTGCGCGGTCGGGCAGGTCGACGGAGACGGGAGCGGCCTCGGTGGCTTCGGCGACCTCCTCGCTGCGGTGGGCGCCGGTGTGCTCCGTCTTCTCCCAGGAGTGGTCGCCCTTCCACTCGCGGAAGACGGAACGGACGGCGGCCAGGCCGAGGAAGATCTGGTACGGGAAGGTGCCGAGGATCAGCCGGGCGTAGTCGCGGAGGCGGACCTTCTGGCCGTAGAGGCGGCCGAACTCACCGAGCCCGGAGGCCTCCACCGCGAGGGTGACGATCGTCGGCGCGAGCGGGATGAAGGTGAGGAGCGCGATCGGCGCGGGGACCTTCGCGAACAGCACCAGCAGGACCGAGACGGGGATGAGGAGGCCGGTCGCCGCCTGGAGGAACGGCATCGAGAGGAGGTACCGGGCGAACATGCGCTGACGGAACGTCGGCAGCTTGCGCCACTCGCCCTTCTTCAGCACCTGGAGGAACCCCTGGTTCCAGCGCGTGCGCTGCTTGTAGAGCGACTTGAGGGTCCCTGGGGTCTCCTCGCGGGTGACGACCTCCGGGCTGTAGGCCACGACGACCGTCGCGCCGGCGCTCGAGAGTCGGACGCCGAGCTCGCAGTCCTCGGCGAGGCAGCCGTCGTCCCAGCCTTCCGACCAGTCGAGCCAGGTCTTCTTCACGAACACCGTGTTGCCGCCGAGCGGGATGAAGCGGGAGTTCGCGTGGAAGTGCAGGCGCGACCGGAACCAGAAGTAGTACTCGAGCACGTTCCGGAGCGACCACCAGCTCGACTGGAAGTTCATGAGCTGCACGCCGCCCTGGACGACGTCGGCGCCGCTCTCGGTGAAGCGGGAGTCCACGAGCGTGAGCAGGCGCGGATGCACCTCGTCCTCGGCGTCGAACACGCCCACGACGTCGCCGCGGGCGATCTGCAGCGCCCGGTTGAGGGCCTTCGGCTTGTTCTTCGGCACGCTGTCATCGACGACGACCTTGATCAGATCGGGGTGCCGTGCGGCGGCCTCGCGGACGACGCGCTCGGTCCCCGGGTCGTCGTGGCCCACGATCGCGATGATCTCGAAGTCGGGGTGGTCCTGTTCGGCGAGGCGGTCGAGGGTCTGGCCCATGACCTCCTCCTCATGCCGACCGGGGACGAGCAGGGTGAAGGAGTGCTTGGCGGGCAGCGGGACTGCGGCGAACCCGGTGTTCTTCAGATGGCCGGTCGACCGCCACGCGTGGAGCATCCAGTAGAGGGTGGTGACGGCGATGATCGTCAGCGCGGCGGCGAACAGCAGCATGGTGCCGTAGCCGAGCCACTCACCGATGCTCCAGGAGCCGGGGTCGGCCGCCGACGTCGGGTCCACCAGGGTGCCGCGGTTCGGCAGCGGTTCCGTGGGTGCCGCGGGCTGCGGGGTCAGCAGGGGAGCGGGCTCGTCCGCGGCGGCGAACGGGCGGGAGGGGATGAGCGCGAGCGCTCCGAGCAGCGGTGCGAGTGCGGGTGCCATCAGGACAGGCCTCCAGAGGTCGGCAGTGCGTGGGTCGGTGCGGGGCGACGAGGGGTCGTGGTGCGCGGTGCGGCGGCGGGTGCCGATGCGGCCGGGTTCGAGACGGGCGCTTCCTGCGTCGTCGTGCTCCGACGGCGATCGGTCGCCGACTCGGCGGGCCGGAAGACGACGAACCGGTAGGCGAGGAATCGGAACACCATGCCGAGGACGAGACCGACGCCGTTGCCCGCGATGTTGTCTGCGAGCGGCGTGGTGTAGCCGAGGACGTAGTGCGAGACGAAGAGACACCCGGCGGCGATCCCGAGGCCGAGGACGTTCATGAGCGCGAAGAGCGCGCCCTCCTTCCACACCGCGCGGCGGTGCTCGGTCCGGAACGTCAGCGCCCGGTTGCCGAGCCACGCGACGATCGTGGCGACGGCGACGGAGATCACCTTCGCGCCGATCGGCTTGTCGTCGAGCACGGTGAACCGGAGGAGGTTGTACACACCGACGTCGACGACGAACGCGGTGCCACCGACGAGGCCGAAGGTGACCAGCTGGGAGACGAGCTTGGGGAGACGCAACGGCTGGCGTGCACGGTGGGGACGCGTTCCCGGAGCGATGGATCGTTCGGGGACGGACGGCTGGCTCGGGTGCACGACGGAAGATTCGGGCTTCACGGTCATGCACGCCGTTCGGGGGCGGCGTGAACCGCGGTTTGGTCGATTCCGCCGCCGCCCAGGGCTTTGCCAGGTTCACGAAACAGCGCCGAAATCCCTTGATTTTCCGCGGAAGTTGACGTATTCGCGAGGCCGTGGGGGACAACACCGCGGCCCCCTGAACTGGGCCGCCGCCCGCCCGTCAACCGGCACGACGGCGATCCCTCGGTCGCCTACGATGGGGGCAACGCCCGGTGTGCTCGGGCGTCGCGTCGCCCTGATTCCCGGGTGCGCGAGGACGACCGGCACAAGAGGAGACATCTGGTGGGAAAGCTGATCTACGGGAGTTCATCGCGAGAACTCGAACTCGACGACCGGATGCTCGCGCACGTGAAGTCGATCGCGGTCATGAAGCTGCGGCGCAACGAGTCCTTCACGATCTCCTGGCCGCGCTCGCTCGAGACCGGTGGCGGACGCGTGACGATCTGGGTGCACCCGTCGATCTCGTTGCAGTTCGAGTTCGACCAGGAGGAGCGTCCGGAGCTCAACCGCAGCTGGCTCGAGTCGATGATGCAGGACGCCAACAAGACCGGCGACCTCGCGATCGGCCGTGAGGTCCCCGACATCGCTGAGCGGGCGCGCCCGACCAACGTCAGCGAGCCCCGCCCCCGGAAGTCGTCCGCGTGAGCGACCGGGTGATCGTCCTCACCGGCGCGAGCGACGGCATCGGTGCTGCGGCCGCGAAGGCGTTGACGGACGCGGGCGAGCAGGTCGTGGTGGTCGGGCGGTCACCGGAGAAGACCGCGGCCGTCGCGCGGCGGATCGGGGCCGCCTCGTTCATCTCCGACTTCGCCGAACTGGCGCAGGTGCGGCTCCTCGCCGAACAGCTCCTCGAGCAGTACCCGCGGATTGACGTCCTCGCCAACAACGCCGGCGGCATCTTCGGTGCCGACCGCCAGGTCACGACGGACGGCCATGAGCAGACGTTCCAGATCAACTACCTGGCACCCGCGCTCCTCACCCATCTCCTGCTCGACCGCCTCGTCGAGTCCGAAGCGACGGTGATCAACACCTCGAGTGTCGCCAACCGCCTGTTCGGGAAGCTCGACCTCGACGACCTCGACGCCGAACGGTCTTACTCGCCCACGCGCGCCTACGGCAACGCGAAGCTGGCGCAGATCCTCTTCACGAAGGAGCTCGACCGTCGGTACGGTCCGCGTGGACTGTCCGCGGCGGCGTTCCACCCGGGGGTCATCTCGACGAACTTCTCCAGCGCGCCCGACGGCGCGATGCGGTTCCTCTATGCGAACCCGCTCGGTCGTCGCCTGCTGAACACCCCCGAGGAGGGCGCCGACACACTCTTCTGGTTGGCCGAGAGTCAGCCGGGACTCGACTGGACCTCGGGCGGCTACTTCGTGAAGCGCAAGCCCGCGCGCACGAACAAGCTCGCCGACGACGTCGCTCTCGCCCGCGGGCTCTGGGAACGGACCGAGGAGCTGCTCGCCGAGCACCGCTGAGCGGTCCCGCCGGTTCACCGCAGCGGCTCCCGCGCCACCCGGCCTGGGCGACGGGAGCCTAGGCTGGTGGGATGCGATGGAACGAATGGACGACGGCGCTCGTCGTCGCCGGGGTCCTCGCGCTCGCCGCGCTGCTGATGCTCCTGATCCTCGGACCCGAGGCGCCGGTCGTGTGGGGACTCGTCTCCGGGGTGCTGCTCGCCCTCGTCGTCGGTGCCATGGCGTTCGTCAAGCGCGAGCGCTGACCCAGTCCGGGTAGACCTCTCCCGGTCACTGAGCTTGTCGAAGTGCCAGAAGGGACCTCCCTATCCTGTCCAGGCCTGGGCGAGTCGGTCTCTGGTGCGCGAGGATGGACCAATGACGACGAAGCGCATCCTGTTCATCGGCGGCAGCGGCATCATCTCCTCGGCGTCGGTCGCCAGAGCGGTGTCGCTGGGCCATGACGTCACCGTCCTGAACCGCGGCCTGTCCCACGTCCGTCCCCTCCCCGAGGAGGTCGAGCTCCTCCGCGCGGACGTGCGCGACACCGATGCGGTGACCGAGACGCTCGGCTCGCGTGAGTTCGACGTCGTGGCGCAGTTCACCGCGTTCACGCCACCGCAGGTGCAGGCGGACATCGACCGCTTCGCCGGGCGGATCGGCCAGTACGTGTTCATCAGTTCCGCCTCGGCGTACCAGAAGCCGCCGCAGCGCCTGCCCGTCGTCGAGTCGACGCCGCTCCGGAACCCGTTCTCCCAGTACGCGCGCGACAAGATCTCCTGCGAGGACGTCCTCGTCCACGCCTACCGCGAGCAGGGGTTCCCGGCCACGATCGTGCGCCCGTCGCACACCTACGACCGGACGCTCATCCCGACGATGGGCCGACGCACCGACCTCGACCGCATGCGCGCGGGCAAGCCGGTGGTCGTGCACGGCGACGGGACGACCCGCTGGACCATCACCCACACCGAGGACTTCGCGGTCGGGTTCGTCGGCCTGCTGGGTCGTCGCGACGTGCTCGGGGAGGCCTTCCACATCACGGGCGACCACGCACCGAGCTGGAACGACATCACCCGGTGGATCGCGGAGGCGGCCGGCGTGGAGGCCGACATCGTGCACGTGCCGTCCGACGTCATCGCGGAGGTCCACCCACCGCTCGGGCCGACGCTCCTCGGCGACAAGGCGTTCCCGATGGTCTTCGACAACACCCGCATCCGCAGTCTCGTCCCGGAGTTCCGGCCCACCATCCCGTTCTGGGACGGCGCGGCGGAGATGGTCGCGTTCCACGACGCGAACCCGCACTGGCAGCCGGCCGAGCCGGAGCTCGACGCGGCCTTCGACCGGATGGTCGCCGCCGTCGGTCACTGAGCTGCCCTCGATCCTGACCGGCCTTCGGTCCCTGAGCTGCGCCGCACTGAGCCTGTCGAAGTGTCGAAGGGCGCCCTTCGACCGGCTCAGGAACCGGTGGGGGCGGCCTCCGCGGCCCGGAGGTCCTTCCGGAGGATCTTCCCCGACGCCGACTTCGGGATGGCGTCGACGAACGCCACGCGCCGGATCTTCTTGTGCGGGGCGACCCGCTCAGTGACCCACGCCATGAGCGCCTCGGCGGTGACGTCCTGGCCCGCTTGCAGGACCACGAACGCCTTCGGCACCTCCTGGCCCTCATCGTCGAGCACCCCGATGACGGCGGCGTCGGCGATCGCCGGGTGGCCGAGCAGCAGCGCTTCGAGTTCCGCCGGCGCCACCTGGTAGCCGTGGTACTTGATGAGCTCCTTCAACCGCTCGATGATGCGCACGGTGCCGTCACCGCGGACGGTCGCGATGTCGCCGGTGTGGAGGAAGCCGTCGGCCTCGAGGGTCTCGCGAGTGGCCTCCTCGTTGCCGAGGTACCCGAGCATGACGTTCGGCCCCGCGCAGAGCAGCTCGCCCGCTGCGCTCTCCTCGTCCGAGCCCTCGGCCGGGTAGTCCACCTCGGCGCCGGTCTCGGGATCGACGATCCGGCACTGCATGTTCGGCAGCGTCGTGCCGACGCTGTCGAGGGACGCCCCCTCGGCCTGGAACGCGATCGCGTGACTGACCGGGCTGAGTTCGGTCATGCCGTAGCCCTGTCGCATCCGACAGCCCAGACGCTCCTCGACCGCCCGCCCGAGCGTCGCGTCCAGGGGCGCGGCACCGGAGAAGATTGTGTGGACGCTCGAGAGGTCGAACTCGTCGACGAGCGGGTGCTTCGCCAGCGCCACCGCGATCGGCGGGGCGATGAACACGTAGCTGCAGCGGAAGTCCTGGATGATCCGGAGGAACTCAGCCAGGTCGAACCGCGGCATGGTCACGAGCGAGGCGCGCCGCGACAGCGCGAGGTTGAGCAGCACCGTCATGCCGTAGATGTGGAAGAACGGCAGGACCGCGAGGATCCGGTCGTCGGCGACCATGCCGAGCTGCGGGATCGACTGCTGCACGTTGGCGACGAGGTTCCGGTGCGAGAGCATCACGCCCTTCGGCCGACCCGTCGTGCCGGAGGAGTAGGGCAGCACCGCCACGTGCGTGGCCGGATCGAACGAGACGTCCGGCGCGGGGAGGCGGCGCATGAGGAGGTCGCTCAGCGACGCGTGCCCCTCCGCGCCGTCGAGGACGACGACGCGGTCGGAGGGGATGCCGCAGGCGCTCGCCGCAGCCCAGGCCTGGGGGAGCAGCGGGGAGACGGTGAACAGCATCGTCGCGCCGGCGTCGCGCAGCTGCGCCTCGATCTCCTCGGCGTTGTAGAGGCCGTTCACCGTCGTCGCCGTCGCGCCCGCGCGCAGGATGCCGTGGAACACGGTGGCGAAGGCGGGGACGTTCGGCGCGTGGAGGGCCACCACGTCGCCGACCCCGATGCCGGCCGCCGCGAGGGCGCCGGCCAGGGCGTTGATCTGGCCGATGAGCTGTCGATAGCTCGTCTCGGCGCCGGTCGTGCCGTCGCGGAGGGCGATGCGGTCGAGGTCGCTCGGGGCGATGCCGCCGAACAGGGTGTCGTAGACGCTCAGGTCGGGGATCTCGACGTCGGGATGCGGGCTGATGAACACGAGTGATCTCCTTCGAACACCGGTGATGGTGGAGTGAGTCTATCCACGCCGGGTGCTCGTTAGGCTGAACCCGTGAACGCGTCCCGCCCCATCCTCGGTCTCCTGCTCGACGTCGACGGCCCCATCGCCAGTCCGATCACCCGGACGATCAACCTCCCCAGCATCGCGCAGGACCTCGCGACGCTCGCGAACGCCGGGGTCCCGATCGCCTTCAACACCGGACGGAGCGACGCGTTCCTCCGCGAGGTGGTCGTCCCACCGCTCCTGGCTGCCGGGCTCGCGGACGACGTCCGGCTCTACGGCATCTGCGAGAAGGGCGCCGTGTGGTTCGGGTTCTCGGCGGCCGGGGTTGACGAGCTGAGCCTCGATCAGGACGTCGCGATGCCGGAGGGCTACGGCGACGTCATCGAGCGCCTCGTCGACGAACGGTACGCCGAGACGGTGTTCTTCGACCACACCAAGCGCGCGATGGTCTCGGTCGAGCAGCACGTCGAGGTGCCGGCAGCGGACTACGCGGTCGTGCGGAAGCACTTCGACGACGACGCCCGGGCCGAGCTCGCCCGTCGCGGGTTCGGGGTCGAGCACGCCCCAGGCCGCTACCCGGACGACGCCGGCCTCGTGCAGTACCGCATCGACCCGACGATCATCTCCACCGACATCGAGTCGGTCCGGCTCGGCAAGGACCTCGGCGCCGAGCGCGCGCTCGAACTCCTCGAGGCCGACGGCGGTGCGCTCCCGCTCGCCTGGCGCACGGTCGGCGACTCCCGGAGCGACTACGCGATGGCCGACTGGTTGTTCGAGCACGGGTACGAGGTCGCGCACGTCGACGTCCGCCCCGCCGACGGCGTCCCCGAGAAGCCGTACCCGGTGCTGACCCACCCGACGCTCATCCACGACGAGGCGGGTGCGGCCTTCCTGGCCCGCTGGGTCGCCATGGTGCAGGGGACCGCGACCGACGACGCCGACGTGAGCTGACGATGGCCGGCGAGGATGGGCGTCCGACGGGCCGCCGTCGACCCGGTCCGACGACGGAGCGAGGGCTCGACCGCGTCGTCAACTTCAGCGACGCCGTCGTCGCGATCGCGATCACGCTCATCATCCTGCCGCTCGTCGACCTCGCGCAGGAGGACGACGGCGGCCCGGTGGCCGTGTTCCTCGGCGACAACTGGACCGGGCTCGCCGCAGCGGCTCTGAGCTTCGTCGTCATCGCCAACTTCTGGCGCGACCACCACCGCCTGTTCGAGCGCACCGCCAAGTACTCGACGCGGCTCGTGACCTTGAACTTCCTCTGGCTCGCCGGGATCGTGTTCCTGCCGCTCCCGACGGTGCTCCTCTTCGACGGGACGGGTGACGACCGCGGCGCCCCCACGCTCTACATCGCGACGATGCTCGTGTCGATGGTCGCGGTGCGACTCCAGCAGGTGGTCGTCGAGCGGGACGGGCTGCTCAGCGACGAGGCGGCAGCCGCGCCACGCCAACCATGGGTGCTCGTGTGGTTCCCGATCGGCCTGATGGTGCTCGCCGGGATCCTGGCCGCGACGGTGCCGGGGCTCGGCGCCCAGGCGCTCTACCTCCTGCTGCTGTCGCTCCCGATCGGGTGGATCAGTGGCCGGCGGCACCGGGACGCCCCTTCGACAAGCTCAGGGACCGGGGAACCTTCCGGTCTCTGAGCCTGTCGAAGGGTGGGGTGCGTCGGGTGGTGCTGCACTTCGACAGGCTCAGTGACCGATGATGATGGCTCTCGGAGACCGGTGGTGGTGGCTCGGGGACCGGGGACCCTTCGGTCCGTGAGCGTGTTTCGGTCCCTGAGCTTGTCGAAGGGTGGGGTGCGTCGGGCGGGGCTGCACTTCGACAGGCTCAGTGACCGATGATGATGGCTCTCGGAGACCGATGATGATGGCTCTCGGAGACCGGTGATGATGGCTCTCGGAGACCGGTGACCTGCTGGTTCGTGAACATATTCCGGTCCCTGAGCTTGTCGAAGGGTGGGGCGAGTCGGGTGGTGCTGCACTTCGACAGGCTCAGTGACCGATGATGATGGCTCTCGGAGACCGGTGGTGGTGGCTCGGGGACCGGGGACCCTTCGGTCCGTGAGCGTGTTCCGGTCCCTGAGCTTGTCGAAGGGTGGGGTGCGTCGGGTGGGGTTGCACTTCGACAGGCTCAGTGACCGGTGGTGGTGGGCTCGGTGACCGGTGGTGGTGGGCTCGGTGACCGGTGGTGGTGGGCTCGGTGACCGGGGATGGTGCCTCAGGGACCGGCAGCTTGCAGTCGGGTCAGGTCTGGCAGTGGGGACACCAGTAGGTGTCACGGAGGGCGGTCGGGTCGGCGCCGAGCTTGCCGCGCTGGATCCGGGTGCCGCACCGCAGGCAGCGCTGGCCGTCGCGTGAGTACACCCACGTCTTCCGGCCGGGCCGAGTGTCGCCCGTCGTGACCCGGTTGCGGCGGTCGCGATTGGCGTTGATGAGCCGGTAGCCGAGGCGGACAGCGCCCGGTAGGTCGACCTCGGTGGTGGGCCTCGTCGGGAGGACGCCACGGATGAAGCACAGCTCGTTGACGTACTCGTTGCCGAGCCCCGCGAGGTTGCGCTGGTCGAGCAGCGCGACATGGATCTCGCGGCCGTCGGCCTCGAGGTTGTGGATGGCGCGCTCCTCGTCCCAGTCCGGACCGAGGAGGTCGGGACCGAGCCAGCCGAAGCGCTCCTCGTCCTCGCTGGAGGGGAACACCTCGACGAGGCCGAGTTCGAACCCGACCGTCACCCAGTGCTGCGTCGACACGATCGCGCGGGCCTTCCAAGCCGGCCGCCGCCAGTGCTCGCCCGGCTGGTAGACGTGCCACAACCCCTCCATCTTGAGGTGCGTGTGGAGCGTGTGGTCGCCGATGTGGTGCAGGAGGTGCTTGCCGCGCGGGATGACGTCGTGGACGACGTCGCCCCGGAGGTCGACGGTCGCGAAGGCGGGCACCCGCAGGTCGAAGCCGGTCACGACCTCACCGGCGAGCGCCTGCCGCAACCGGTGCGCGGCTTGGAAGACCGTGTCACCCTCTGGCATGAACCGCTCCGTCCGTTCCGGCTACGGTGCCACCGGCACGGTGTCCGGCGCAACCCGTGGCGGGACGGCCGTGCGCCGGTTCACCCACGCCGGAGCCGCAATCCACGTGGCGTCTCGACGAATCCGGCGTCGCGCAGGGCGTGTCCGGTCGGGGTGCCGAGCACGAAGGCACCGTTGACCTGCTCGATGCCGAGCTTCTCGATGCGACCGGCCCGCACCGTCGCCGCCAGGGAACGCGCCCCGGCGCGGAGCTGGTCGTCCTCCTCCGAGAACACGAGCGCCGTCTTGCCACCGCGTTCCAGGTAGTAGACCGGTGCTCCATCGACGAGGACGACGAGCGCACCCGCCTTCCGTCCTGGCCGGTGCTTCACCCCGGTGACCTCCTGGCCCGGCCACCCGAGGGCCGCGCCGTAGGGGTTCGCCGGGTCGGTCGCGGCGAGCGTGACGGCGTCGAGCGGTGGTTCGTCGTCGGTCCGGATGAACCCGCGCAGGCGGTCGACGGTGCCGGAGGAAGCGAACTGCGCCCCGCCGAGGCGCTCCACGAAGTACCCGCGACGGCAGCGGCCGTTCTCCTCGAACTGCTTCAGCACGCGGTAGGCGAGGGCGAAGCCGCCCGTCACGCCTTCCGCGACGACGGAGCCGCGCGTCACGACGCCGTAGCGCTCGAGCAGGGTCTCGCCCGTGGCGACGGCACGGATGGTGGCGTCCTGCTCGGCCAGCGGCAGGATCGACCACCGGCCGCCGAGGGTCTGGCTCGCGCGCGTCGACATCGAGGGACGTTGCAGGTTGCGCCCGCGGTACAGCTTCGAGCGCGGGGTCTGCCGTTGCACCCGGTGCGCCGAGTTCCCCGAGCCGGAACCGACGAGCGTGCGGAGCGGTGAGAAGGTGTCGTTGGTGACGAGCCCGGCCCACACGAGCTCCCAGAGGGCGTCGACGAGGAGCTTGTCGTCCGTCGACCCGACCGACTCCGCGAGCTGCCGGAAGAAGTACGCGCCGCCCCCTCCGAGTGTCGCGAGCAGTTCGGTCTGCAGGGCGTCGGGGGTGTGCGGCGTCGGAGCCAGCGGCAGCGTGAGGGGTGCCGTGTCGGCGAGGTGGAGCGCGACCCAGCCGTCGTTGCCGGGGATCGAACCGCTGCCCGACCACACGACCTCGCCCGTGGCGGTGAGCTCGTCGAGCATCGCGGGACTGTAGTCGGCGACGCGCGAGGGCAGGATCAGCGACTCCCAGGCCGACGCCGGGATGGGCGCGCCGGCGAGCTGGTCGATGACCGTCGCGACGCCGTCGACGCCGCGGAGGGTCCCGCCGAGGTGCTGCCACACCGGCAGGAACCGGGCGAACGCCTGTTGCTCGACCGGCTCGACCTCGTGCCGCAGGGCTGCGAGCGAACGGATGCGGAGCTTGCGCAACACGCCGGCGTCGCACCACTCCGTCGCATCGGTGGGGCTGCGGTCGGCGTCGTCGTCCTCGCCCACCTGCTGCCGGCCTGCGGGGAGGAACTCACCCTTGACCACGCGGCCGGCGTCGGCCAGCCGGGCGAGCGTGTGCTGGACAACCGCGGTCCCGAGACCGAAGCGCCTGGCCGTCTGTCCGGTGGTGAACGGCCCGTGCGTGCGCGCGTGGCGGGCGAGGAGGTCGCCCAACGGATCGGCGACCGGCTCGGTGAACGCGACCGGTACGCCGATGGGCAGCGGGGTGCCGAGCGCGTCGCGGAGTCGGCCTGCGTCCTCGATCGCGGCGAAGCGCTCCTCGCCGGCGATCGGGACGCGGATGACGCGCTTCGAGCGTTCGAGTTCGGCGACGGCGGCCGCCGAGCGAGCCGGATCGGGGGACCAGCCTTGCGGGTCGTCGCCGCGACTCGCCTCGCCGTCGGCGGAGACGGTGACGCCGTCGAAGGTCGTCCGGGCCGCGATCTCGTCGATGGTGAGCGGGCCGAGCATTCGCAGCGCGTCTGCGACGCCCTCGATCCCCTTGAGTCGTCGCTCGGGGTCGAGACGCTGCAGCTCGAGCGCGGTCTGCTCGATGACGCCCGGGTCGAGGAGTTCGCGGAGTTCGACACGGCCGAGGAGCTCGCCGAGCATGGTGCTGTCGACCGCGAGCGCCGCGGCCCGGCGCTCGGCCAACGGGCTGTCGCCCTCGTACATGAACGCGCCGACGTAGCCGAACAGGAGCGAACGGGCGTACGGCGAGGGCTGATCGGTCGTGGTCTCGACGATGCGGATCGCGCGCGACTGCAGCTCGCGCGCGAGGTGGTCGAGGGCCGGGAGGTCGTAGACGTCCTGCAGACACTCGCGGAGCGTCTCGAGGATGATCGGGAACGTCGGGTACTGCTTCGCGACCTCGAGGAGCTGCGCCGACCGCTGGCGCTGCTGCCAGAGGGGCGAGCGTTTCTGCGGCGAGTAGTTTGGGAGCAGGAGGGCACGGGCGGCGCACTCGCGGAACCGCGAGGCGAACAATGCCGAGCCGCCGACCTCCTGCGTGACGAGGGCGTCGAGCTCCTCCGGTTCGAAGACGAAGAGTTCCGCTCCCGGCGGCTCGCTCTCGGTGTCGGGTAGGCGGACGATGATGCCGTCGTCGCTCGCCACCGCCGAGCCGTCGACCCCCAGCCGCTCCTGCACCCGGGCGCCGACCGCGAGCGCCCAGGGGGCGTGCACACGGAGTCCGTAGGGGGAGTGGAGGATGACCCGCCAGTCGCCGAGTTCGTCGCGTGAACGTTCGACGACGAGGGTCGTGTCGTTCGGGACGACGCCCGTCGCCTCGCGCTGCTCGCGGACGTAGGCGACGAGGTTGCTGATGGCCCGCTCGTCGAGGCCGGCCGCTTCGAGACGTGGGGTGGAGCCCGTTCCGGTGGTGTCGAGCTCGCGCACGAAGGCGCCGATGGCGCGACCGAGCTCGGCCGGGCGACCGATGCCGTCGCCCTTCCAGAACGGCAGTCGCCCCGGCTGGCCGAACGCCGGCGTCACGAGCACGCGGTCGTGGGTGATCTCCTGGATGCGCCAGCTCGTGGCGCCGAGGGCGAAGACGTCGCCGACGCGGGACTCGTAGACCATCTCCTCGTCGAGCTCGCCGACTCGCGCGCCGGCGCCCGACTCGCCGACCATGAACACGCCGAAGAGCCCGCGGTCGGGGATGGTGCCGCCGCTCGTGACGGCGAGGCGCTGGGCTCCCGGCCGACCGGTCAGGACCCCGGCGTCGCGATCCCAGACGATCCGCGGGCGCAGTTCGGCGAAGGCGTCGGAAGGGTAGCGCCCGGCCAGGAGGTCGAGCGTCGCCTCGAAGGCCGAGCGGGGCAGGGAGGCGAACGGGGCACTGCGCTTGACCGTCTCGAACCAGTCCTCCACGCCGAGTTCGTCGAGCGCGACCGCAGCGACCGTCTGCTGCGCGAGGATGTCGAGCGGGTTCGAGGGGACCTCGATCGCCTCGATGAGCCCGGCCTCCATCCGCTCGGTCGCGACCGTGGTGCTGATGAGGTCGGCGCGGTGCTTCGGGAACAGGACGCCGCGGGAGACCTCGCCCACCTGGTGGCCGGCGCGGCCGACCCGCTGCAGGCCGCTCGCGACGCTCGGCGGGGACTCCACCTGGATGACGAGGTCGACCTCGCCCATGTCGATGCCGAGCTCGAGGCTCGAGGTCGCGACCACGCAGCGCAGGCGTCCGGACTTGAGGTCCTCCTCGATGCCCGCGCGCTGCTCCTTGGAGACGGATCCGTGGTGGGCGCGTGCGAGGAGGGGGATGTCGTCGTCGCTCTCCTCGGTTGCCGGCCGGGCGGCTGCGGCCGCGACGCTCGTCGAGCCTCGGGTCTGGCCGCTCTGGGCCATGAGCTGCGCCGGTGGACGCCCGGCACCGGGGGTCGTGAGGGTGGCGTCGCTGAGTCGGGCCTCGTTGATCTCGTTGAGCCGGGCCGTGAGCCGCTCCGCCAGCCGACGGGAGTTGGCGAACACGATGGTGGAGCGGTGCGCGAGCACGCGGTCGACGATCGCCTCCTCGACGTGCGGCCAGATGCTGCCGACGCGGTCTTCGCCGCCGCCGTCGCTGTTCGGGGTGTACCCGGTGAACCCGCCACCGCTGCCGTCGTCGTCGGCCTCGCCGGGTGTCCGCATGCCGGCGTCGGGGTCGGTCATGTCGTCGACCGGGACGACCACGTGCAGGTCGAAGGTCTTCGCGGCCGGCGGGGCCACGATCTCGACCGGTGCGCGGCCTCCGAGGAACCGCGCGACCTCCTCGGCGGGGCGCACCGTGGCGGAGAGCCCGATGCGCTGCACGGGCTTCTCGAGCATGGCGTCGAGCCGCTCGAGCGACACCGCGAGGTGCGCGCCGCGCTTCGTCGAGGCGACGGCGTGGATCTCGTCGATGATGACGGTGTCGACCGTGCGGAGGGTTTCCCGCGCCGCGCTCGTGAGCATGAGGAAGAGTGACTCGGGGGTGGTGATGAGGATGTCCGGTGGCTCTTTGGCCATCGCCCGGCGGTCGGCGGACGGGGTGTCGCCCGAGCGGACGCCGACACTGATGGTGGGTGGCTCGGTGCCGAGGCGGCGTGCCGCCTGGGCGATGCCGACGAGCGGGGTGCGGAGGTTGCGCTCGACGTCGACGCCGAGGGCCTTCAGCGGCGAGATGTAGAGGACACGGGTGCCGCGGGAGCGCTCACGTTGGGCGGCGGCGGCCTCCGCTTCGTCGGCCTCGAGCCCGGTGAGCGGGACGCCGGTGCGCGGCCGGACGGCGTGCTCGGCGATGGCCTCGGAGAGCAGGCGGTCGATCGACCAGAGGAACGCTGACAGGGTCTTGCCCGAACCGGTCGGCGCGACGACGAGGGCGTTGGCGCCGCGGGAGATCGCGTCCCAGGCACCCGCCTGCGCCGGCGTGGGCGCGACGAACGCCCCCTCGAACCAGTCGCGCGTCGCGGGGGAGAAGCGCTCGAGCACCTCGGTCATGGGTTCCATCATCCTGCACCCCACCGACACCGCGACCGGCGTCGCGCGCGGCCGCGTGGCCCCGTATGATCCCGCCGCGGGTCGGGCGCGGTGTCCGGTCGAACCGCCGCCCACCTGGATCGCCGCTCGGCTCCATACGGTATGAAGGAGCTATGAGCGTTCGCACCCCTGATCCCAACCCGGAACCCGATCTCCCCGGCAATTCCAATCCGGGCTGGCTGTCGGACGTCGAACTCGAGGAGATCCGCCGCCGGCTCCCGCTGCTGTACGTGGAGGCCGTGCCGGTCCGCGTCGACGGCTTCGGCGTCGTCACCGAGGTGGGCGTCCTGCTCCGGGCCACCGCGCTCGGCGAGATGACGCGCACGCTCGTCTCCGGTCGCGTCATGTACGGCGAGACGATCCGCGACGCGCTCTTCCGTCACCTGGAGAAGGACCTCGGTCCGATGGCGTTCCCGCTGCTCCCTGCGTCGCCCGTGCCGTTCCAGGTGGCCGAGTACTTCCCGTTGCCGGGCCTGTCGCCGTACTCCGACGACCGGCAGCACGCCGTCGCGCTGGCGTACGTCGTCCCGGTGACCGGCACCTGCGAACCCCGCCAGGACGCGCTCGAACTCACGTGGATGACGCCCGAGGCGGCGTCCTCCGACGCCATCGCCGCCGAGATGGAGGGCGGCCGAGGCACGCTCCTCCGCGCGGCCCTCGCCTCCGTCGGCCGGCTGCGCTAGCCCTTCGACAGGCTCAGGGACCGGGGGAGCGGCTCAGGGACCGGGGCAAGGACCGGCCCTTCGACAGGCTCAGGGACCGGGGAGCGGCTCACGGACCGGGGGAGCGGCTCGGGGACCGGCCCTTCGGCAGGCTCAGGGACCGGGGCGCGTCAGCGGGTGTAGCGGACCTCGTCGATCATCTCGCCGAGGAACGGCTCGGTCTTGGCTCCACCGTCGAGGACGAACCCGTTGCGCTGGTAGAAGCGGTGCGCGCGCGGGTTGTCCGCGGCGACCCACAGGAACGAGGGCTGACCGTCGGGGATGGCGGCGTCGAACAGCTGCTGACCGATCCCGGTGCCGTGCCACGCGTCCAGCAGGTAGATGAAGTACAGCTCGCGCTCGCGGGGTGCGTCCTCCTCGCGGGCCGGACCCGAACCGGAGAACCCGACGATCTCGCCGTCGACGAGGGCCGCGAAGTGCGTGTACTCGGGGCCCTGTGCGGCCCAGTGGGTCCAGAGTTCGGCCATGCGACGCGGCGACAGCTTCGCGAGCGTCGCAGCGCTGATGAGGTGGTCGTAGGTCTCGTGCCAGGACGTGGCGTGGACGCGTCCCAGGGACTCGGCATCGACGTCGCGGACGGGGCGGACGACTGCGTTGACGTTCATGGTGGAACCGTATCCCGAGCGCCCCCGTCTCGCGAAATCGAGCGGGTCCGCGAACGGCGAAGCGCCGCCCACCCTGCGGTGGACGGCGCTTCGTTCGAGCGGTTCGCTGCTAGTTGCCGCTGGACGCGCGACGGTTGGTCCGGGGGCGCGAGGACTCGGCGGGAGCGCCCGAGTTCGCAGCGTAGCCGGTGCTGTAATGCGTGCGGCTGCCACCGGTGGCGGCACCGGCACCTGCACGGGCACCGCCCGAGCGACCGGCGCCGGAGCGCTGTCCGCCCTGACCACCGTTGCCGCCGGCGGGACGACCGCCACGACGACCGCCGCCGCCCTGGCCGCCCTCGCGAGGAGCGCTGTCGCGGCTCGCGCCGGCACGGGCGCCGTCGCGGTCGCGGTGACCGTTGCCGAGGCCGTTGCCGTCGCGGGCAGCGCGCTTGCGCTGCGCGTTGGCACCCTGCGAGCGACCACCGCCACCCTGCTGCTGCACGGCCGCACGCGGCGCGGGCTTCACGTAGGCGGCGACGTCGCCGATGAGCTCGAGGACCGCCGGGGAGGTCGCGGTGACCGCCTGCGGGGTGACGTTGATCTCGGCCTTGCGGAGGAGCTTCTTGAGGTCCTCCATCTGGCCGGGGATCGCGAGGGTGACGACGTCACCGGCGCTGCCAGCACGAGCCGTGCGGCCCGAGCGGTGCAGGTACGCCTTGTGCTCGGTCGGCGGGTCGACGTGGATGACGAGTTCGACGTCGTCCACGTGCACACCGCGGGCGGCGACGTCGGTGGCGACGAGGACCTTGGCGGTCCCGGCGCTGAAGGCCGCGAGGTTGCGGTCGCGGGCCACCTGCGAGAGGTTGCCGTGCAGGTCGACCGCGGGGATGCCGGAGTCGGTGAGCTGCTTCGCGAGCTTCTTGGCGTGGTGCTTCGTGCGCATGAAGAGGATGCGACGGCCGCTACCCGAGGCGAGGGCCTGGATGAGGTCCTTCTTCGACTCGACCGAGGGGGTCGTGAAGACGTGGTGCGTCATCGCGGCGACGGGCGAGTTCGCCTCGTCGACGGAGTGGAGCACCTCGTTCTGCAGGAACTTGCGGACGAGCTTGTCCACGCCGTTGTCGAGCGTCGCGGAGAAGAGCAGACGCTGCCCGCCGCGAGGCGTCTTGTCGAGGATGCGCGTGACGACCGGCAGGAAGCCGAGGTCGGCCATGTGGTCGGCCTCGTCGAGGACGGTGATCTCCACGGCGTCGAGGTTCACGAAGCCCTGCTTCATGAGGTCCTCGAGGCGGCCCGGGCAGGCGATGACGATGTCGACGCCGGCGCGGAGCGCCTCTTCCTGACGCTTCTGCGAGACGCCGCCGAAGATCGTGGTGGTCTTCAGCGAGTAGGCGTCGGCCAGCGGCTGCATGACCGCGGCGATCTGGGTGGCGAGCTCGCGCGTCGGTGCGAGGACGAGTCCGAGCGGGCGACCCGGGCGGCGCTTGCCACCGGCGAGGGCGCCGCCGAGACGGGCGACCATCGGGATGCTGAAGGCGAGGGTCTTGCCGGAGCCGGTCTTGCCGCGGCCGAGGACGTCGCGTCCGCCGAGGGTGTCGGGGAGCGTGTCGATCTGGATGGGGAACGCGCTCGTCTTGCCGTCCTTCGCGAGGGAGGCGACGAGTGGTGCCGGGACGCCGAGGGCGTCGAAGGTGATGGTTGCTTCGGTCATGGGTGTGTGTCTCTTTCAGGCACGGCCACGAGCTTCGATGACGGCTGCCGGCGCACTCGTGTGCGGTAGCGGGCACTGCCGGGATGACCACGCACGTGATGACTCACGTGGGTGGTACGGCGTGCTTCCGTCGGCGTCGTCGCTGGTGGGAGGTGGCGAAGGCGCAGGTCGCGCATCCGTTCGCCGTATGAAGTGTCATCGACCCTGGCATGCACCGCTGGGTGCCGCGCAGGGGAGAGAGGGAGCGTTCTACGACGCAAGCGAGTACCGCACCGGAGGGTGCGATCGCACGCAAGTTCCTCCAGCGTAGCGCATCCGGCGAGGAGTCTGCTGGGAGTGGCGCGTTACGGCTGTGTTTCCATCTCCTGGAATCGGTCGTCGGCGCTTGACAGTCCGCTGGAACAGGTGAGTAATGTGTCACCCACCACAAACCCGGATCCGTGTACTGTGTCACACGGTACAGAAAGGCCTGTCGCCCATGAGCTTCGACGAAGACGCCCGAGCAGCGAGCACCGCGGTGCACGCGGGAGGCCGGTACGCCGCCGTCGCACCGATCGCAGGAGTCCGCATCCCGCTGGGCGCCGGACAGGTCGCGCTGGGAGACGGCGAACTCGGTGCGTGGCAGCGTCGGAACCGGGACGCCACCGTCCCGCACTCGATCGAGCAGCTCCGCCTGGCCGGCAACCTCGACAACCTCGCCCGGATCGCCGACCCGGGGGACGGCACGTCACGCTTCCGCGGACGCTACCCGTTCCTCGACACGGACGTCTTCAAGACCCTCGAAGGCCTCGCCTACCTGCTCGCCGAGGACGAGGTCGTCGGGGCGGCACCCGGCGACGTCCGCGACTTCTACGAGGAGGCCGTCGGCGTCATCGAAGCCGCGCAGCGCGACGACGGCTACCTCAACTCCTACTTCCAGGCTCCGGAGATCGAGAAGGAACCCTGGGAGGACCTCGCCTGGGGCCACGAGCTGTACAACCTCGGGCACCTCATCCAGGCGGCGGTCGCCGCGAAGCGTCGTCTCGGCGACGACCGTCTGCTGCACGTCGCACGGGCCTTCGCCGACCTCGCCGTCGAACGGTTCGGACCGGACGGCGACCCGCAGGTGTGCGGGCACCCCGAGGTCGAGATGGCCCTGGTGGAGCTCTTTCGCGAGACCGGCGAGCCGTCCTACCTCGAGCTCGCGAGCGCGTTCATCGACCGACGCGGCCACGGCACGGTCGAGCTCCGGGTCTTCCCCGCCGAGTACTTCCAGGACTCGGCCCCACTGCGCGACCTCGACTCCGTGACCGGACACGCCGTCCGCATGGCGTACCTGGCAGCCGGAGCGACCGACGTCGCCCTCGAACGCGGCGACCAGGAGCTGCTCGCGTCGCTGCAGCGGCTCTGGGACGACATGGTGGAGACGAAGCTCTACCTCACGGGCGGCCTCGGGAGTCGACACTCCGACGAGGCGATCGGCGACCGCTACGAGTTGCCGTCCGAACGCTCCTACAGCGAGACGTGTGCCGCGATCGCCGTGATGCAGTGGGGCTGGCGCCTGTACCTCGCGACCGGGTCGGCGGCCGTCCTCGACACCGTCGAGACCGTCCTCTACAACGCCTACGCCGCCGGGCTCTCCGCGGACGGCATGGCCTTCTTCTACGACAACCCACTGCAGCGTCGCCCTGACCACCTCCAGCGGTCGGGGGCGGAGGCGGACGGTGAACTCCTCAGGCGGAGCTGGTTCGGCTGCCCGTGCTGCCCGCCGAACATCGTGCGCTGGACCGCGGAGCTGCAGGATCACCTCGCGACGTCGACCCCCGCCGGTGTCGAAGTCGCCCACCTCACCGCGGCGTCGATCACGACCGAGCGACTCTCCGTCACCGTCGACACCGCGTATCCGTGGGACGGAGCGGTCACCGTGACGGTGGACACCGCCGCCGACGACGAGGTCGAGCTCGCCATCCGCATCCCCGCGTGGGTCGTCGGTGGCTCCATCCGCGTGGGCGGATCGACCGCGCCGCTCGAACCCGTCGACGGGTGGATCCGTGTCCGGCGGTGGTGGCGTGCCGGCGACACCGTGGAACTCGACCTCCCGATGCCCGTCCGGGCGCACGGTGCGCACCCCTCCGTCGACGCCCTCCGCGGCTCGATCGCCTTCGTCCGCGGACCGATCGTCTCCTGCGCCGAGCAGCAGGACACGACGGCGGACCTCGACCTCCTGCGGTTCTCCGGAGCCGACGCGGATCGCGCGGTCGTCGAGCACCGTCGGATCCTGGACCGGGAGGGGATCGACGCCGTCGCGCTCCTCGTCCCGGCGGTGATCGACGCCCCCGCTCCGGCCGTGCTCTACCCGGTCCTCTCCGGTGCGCCCGAGGCCGAGCCGGCCGCGGCACCGCTCGCCGACACCGAGACGACGGCCTCGGTGACGCAGACCACCGCGACCCTCATCCCCTACGCCCTCTGGGGCAACCGCGAACCGGGTGCCATGCGCGTCTGGTTCCGCGCCCGCTGACCTCCTCCCGCCCCTCGACCCCGCTCCACCCTCTCCACCCGCGGGCGACCCGCCCGATCGACACGAAAGCAGAGCGTCATGAAGCAACGATTCTCCATCCCCGCCCTCGCGGCGGCGGCCGTCCTCCTCCTCGCGGGGTGTACCTCCGCGGGTTCGGGCTCGGGAGGTGACGGCCCGTCCAGCACCCCGGTGAAGGGCGGCACCGTCGACGTCCTCCTCAACGCGGACTTCTCGCACCTCGACCCGGTCCAGGGCTTCGACGGCGGCGTGAACAACTTCTACCGCCTCATCTACCGCACGTTGACGACGCAGTCCACGGGCGAGGGCGCCAAGGGCACCGAGATGGTCCCCGACCTCGCGACCGACCTCGGCACGGTGAGCGACGACGGCCTCCAGTGGACGTTCACGCTCAAGGACGACCTCAAGTTCGAGGACGGCACGCCGATCACGAGCAAGGACGTCAAGTTCGGCGTCGAGCGCTCCTTCGACCCGGCCATCGCCGTCGGATCGCCCTACGCCCGCCTGACGATCGCCGGGACGGACTCGTACGAGGGCCCGTACATCACGGGTGACCTGCCGTCCATCCAGACGCCGGACGACCAGACCATCGTCTTCACGCTCAAGGAGCCGTTCGCCGACTTCGCGAGCGTCGTCGGGCAGAACAGCTTCACGCCCTTCCCCGCCGACACCGAGCGGGTGACGACGACGAGCCTCGACAAGATGCCGATCGCCTCCGGCCCCTACAAGGTCGACAGCTACGAGCGCGGTTCGCAGCTGAAGCTCGTCCGCAACGACTCGTGGGACCCGAAGACGGACGACGTCCGCAAGGCCTACCCGGACGGCTTCGACTTCACCTTCGGCCTCGACGCCTCGACCATCGACGAGCGCATGATCGCCGGCCAGGGTGACGACGCGAACGCGATCGCCGGGTCCGTCCAGGCGGCCTCCATCTCCCGGATCCAGACGCCGGCACTCAAGGCACGGACCATCGCCGGCCTCCAGGGCTGCACCACGTACATGGGCCTGAACACGACCAAGCCGAACATGGACAACCCGCTGGTCCGCCAGGCCATCGCCTACGCCATCGACCGCGAGTCGGTGAAGGACGCCTCGGGCGGATCGCAGCTCGCGGACATCGCGACCACCATGCTGCCGCCCACCGTCGCCGGTCACACCGAGTTCGACCTCTACCCGAGCAAGGACAACGCAGGCGACCCGGAGAAGGCCAAGGAACTCCTCGCCGAGGCGGGCCTCCCCGACGGCTTCTCCTTCACGCTCGACATCCGCAGCCAGCCCAAGATGCAGGCGCAGGCCGAGGCGGTGCAGCAGGCGCTCGCGAAGGCCGGCATCACGGTGAACTTCAACCTCATCGACACCTCGACCTACTACGAGGTCATCGGCACGACGTCGCAGCAGAACGACGCCGCCATCACCGGCTGGTGCCCGGACTGGGCCTCGGGCTCGACCTTCCTGCCGCCGCTCTTCGACGGTTCGCAGATCTTCCCGAAGGGCAACTCGAACATCGCGCAGCTGAACGACCCCGCCGTCAACGAGCGCATCGCCGAGATCCGCGCGATGACCGACACCGACGAGGCCAACGCCGCCTGGGGCGCGCTCGACGAGCAGATCCAGAAGCTCGTGCCGACGGTGCCGCTGCTGTTCGAGAAGACGGTCATGGTCGTCGGAGCCAACGTCGCCGGTGCGTACTCGCACGCCGGGTACTCCGGTGGCATCGACTACGTCTCCGTCGGCCTGTCCTCGGCCGGCAAGTAGTCGGAAAGCCGGTAGCCGCAGATGTCGTCGTCCGTTCCCAGTGAGCTGACCACCGTCGCCGAGGAGGTGGGTGCGCCGGTCGGTGCGCCCACCCCCGCGCGGCGGGTGATCGCCACCCTCCGTTCCAGCCCACCGGTGCTGCTCAGCGTCGCGTTCATCGTGCTCGTCGTGCTGCTCGCGATCCTCGCCCCGCTGATCACCGCGATCAGCGGCTGGGGTCCGTACACCTTCGACAAGTCGGCGGTGGACTCCGACCTCGGCGGCGTGCCGATCGGCAACCTCGGCGGGATCTCCGCCGAGCACTGGTTCGGGGTCGAACCCGGGAACGGACGCGACATCTTCGCGCGCATCGCCTTCGGTGCGCAGGTGTCGCTGTCGATCGCCGTCTCGGCGACGATCGTCACGACCGTGCTCGGCGTCGTGCTCGGCATGCTCGCCGGCTTCTACGGCGGGTGGGTCGACCAGGTCGTCTCCCGCGTCATGGACTTCCTCATGGCGTTCCCGTCGCTCATCTTCATGATCGCGCTCCTGTCGGCCCTGCCCGCCGGCAACCGACCGGTCCTGCTCGTCGTGGTGCTGAGCCTCTTCGGCTGGCCGTACACCGCCCGGGTGGTGCGCGGTCAGGCGATGTCGCTGCGGACGAGCGAGTTCGTCGAATCGGCGCGCGCGTCGGGCGCTGGGGGCATCCGCATCGTCTTCCGCGAGATCCTGCCGAACCTCCGCGGCACCATCATCGTCCTGGCCACCCTCGCCGTTCCCGGTTACATCGGCACGGAGGCGGGCCTCTCCTTCCTCGGCGTCGGCGTCACCCCGCCCACGCCGAGCTGGGGTCAGATGATCGCGACCGCGGTCGGCTGGTACGCGGTCGACCCGATGTACTTCCTGATCCCCGGCACCTTCCTGTTCCTCACGGTGCTGTCCTTCACCGTGCTCGGCGACCGCCTGCGCAAGGCCCTCGACTCGGGAGACGCCGCCTCATGACCCTCTACCTCCTGCGCCGGATCGCGTCGGCGATCGGCATCCTGCTGCTCATCAGCCTCTTCACCTACGTCATCTTCTTCCTGCTGTCGCCCGACCCGGCGGTGCAGATCTGCGGCAAGACCTGCACCCCCGACCGCATCGACCAGATCCGGGCGCAGCTCGGGCTCGACCAGCCGTTCTGGCAGCAGTACCTCGAGTTCATCCGGGGGATCGTCATGGGCCGGAGCTACGGGGAGGGCGCCTCGGCGGTCTCCTGCGCGGCGCCGTGCCTCGGCTTCAGCTTCCAGACCAACGAGTCCGTCATGGACATGATCACCGCGCGCTTCCCCGTGACCGCGACGGTCGCGATCGGTGCGGCGGTCCTCTGGCTGCTCGTCGGCGTCAGCGGTGGCCTGCTCAGCGCCGTCAAGCAGGGGACCGGCTGGGACCGTGGGGCGATGATGGTCGCGCTCGCCGGCATCAGCCTGCCGAACTACTTCCTCGCGCTCCTCCTGCAGTACGTCCTCGTGGTGCAACTGCAGATCCTGCCGTTCCCGCAGGCCGTGCCCTTCGCCGAGGACCCGGTCCGGTGGTTCCAGAACTACCTCATGCCGTGGATCGTGCTCGCCCTCGGCTATGCGTCGATGTACGCGAGGCTCGTCCGGGCGAACGTCATCGACACCCTCGGTGAGAACTTCATGCGGACCGCCCGGGCGAAGGGCCTGCCCGCGCCCCTCATCCTGCGCCGCCACGCGCTGCGGCCCGCGCTCACGCCCGTCGTCACGCTCTTCGGCATGGACTTCGCGGGCCTCCTCGGAGGCGCCCTCATCACCGAGACGGTGTTCGGACTGAACGGCGTCGGCAAGCTCGCCGCCGACTCGATCGCGAAGAACGACCAGCCCGTCATCATGGGCGTCACCCTCCTGGCCGCGTTCTTCGTGGTCATCGGCAACGTCGTGGTCGACGTCGTGTACACGTTCCTCGACCCGAGAGTGAGAGTGAAGAGCGCATGAGCCCCACCGTCACCAGGACCATCTCCCTGCCCGTCCCCGGCGCAGCGCTGCTCGAGGTCGACGACCTCACCGTCACCTTCCCGACCACCTCCGGCGACGTCGATGTGGTGCGGAAGGCGTCGTTCGCGGTCCAGCACGGCCAGACCCTCGGCATCGTGGGCGAGTCCGGCTCCGGCAAGTCCATGACCTCGCTCGCGATCATGGGGCTGCTCCCGAACGGTGGGCGTACGACCGGCAGCGTCCGGCTGAGCGGACACGAGCTCGTCGGGCGCAGCGACCGCGAGATGCGCCGTGTGCGCGGCGACCGGATCGCGATGGTCTTCCAGGACCCGCTCTCCTCGCTCAACCCGTACTACACCGTCGGGCTGCAGATCGAGGAGGCGTACCGCGCCCATCGCGGCGGTTCCCGGAAGGCCGCCAGGGCCGTCACGATCGAAGCCCTCGAACGGGTCCGCATCGCCGACGCCTCCAGGCGAGTCGACCACTACCCGCACCAGTTCTCGGGCGGCATGCGGCAGCGCATCATGATCGCCATGGCGCTCTGCCTGGAACCCGACCTGCTCATCGCGGACGAACCGACGACGGCGCTCGACGTCACCGTCCAGGCGCAGATCCTCGACCTGCTCTCCGAGCTGCAACGGGAGACCGGCACCGGCATGATCTTCATCACCCACGACCTCGCCGTCGTCAGTCAGGTCGCCGACGACGTGCTCGTCATGCGCGGCGGCGACCCCGTCGAGATGGGCACCGCCGAACAGATCTTCTCCCGGCCGCAGGCGGCGTACACCCGGGCACTGCTCGACGCCCTTCCGCGGATCGACGACCCGTTCACCGAGCGGCCGACGGCACCCGCCACGACCGGAGAGGGACAGGCATGAACGACGCACCCGTGCTCCTGCAGGCCACCGGGCTGACGAAGGACTTCACCACCAAGGGGGACGGGGCGTTCCGCGCACGCACCACCCAGTTCCGCGCCGTCGACGACGTCGGGTTCACCGTCCGCTCCGGCGAGACGCTCGGCATCGTCGGAGAGTCGGGCAGCGGCAAGTCGACGACCGCGCGGATGATCGCGAAGCTCATCGAACCCACCGCCGGCACGATCACCTTCGACGGTGAGGACGTCACCGCCGCGCGTGGGCCGGCGCTCGCCGCGTTCCGGACGAAGGTGCAGGTCGTCTTCCAGGACCCGTTCTCCTCCCTCAACCCGAGGCACACCGTCGAGCGCATCGTGTCGGCACCGCTCGACTACCAGGGCATCACCCCGAAGCAGGGCAAGCGCGCCCTCGTGCGCGACCTGCTCGACCGCGTCGGCCTGAACCCCGACCACCTCCAGCGCTACCCGCGGCAGTTCTCCGGCGGCCAGGCCCAGCGCATCGGGATCGCCCGGGCGCTCGCCGTCTCCCCGAAGCTCGTGATCTGCGACGAGGCGGTGTCGGCGCTCGACGTGTCGGTGCAGGCACGCATCATCGACCTGCTGCGCGACCTGCAGGCCGAGCGCGGCCTGAGCTACCTGTTCATCGCGCACGACCTCGCCGTCGTGCGGCAGATCGCCCACGACGTCGCCGTCATGCACCGGGGCAAGGTGGTCGAGCAGGGTGACCGCGAGGCGATCTTCGACCACCCGCAGGACGAGTACACGAAGACCCTGCTCGCCGCCGTGCCCACGATCGACCCGAGCTGGGAGGCCGCGCGTGCCACCATGCTCGAACAGGAGCGGACGCACGGATCGGCCGCCGGAAGGACAGAGGCATGACCCATCGCACCACCACCTCCCTGCTGCCCGGGATCCACGTCACCGACCACACGGTCGACGTCCCGCTCGACTGGCGGCGGCCCGACGACGGCCGCACGATCAGCCTGTTCGCCCGCGAACTCGTCGACCCCCTGCGTCGCGACGAGCAGCTCCCGGTCCTCGTGTTCCTCCAGGGCGGACCGGGCGGCAAAGGCCCGCGTCCGGTGTCCAGGGACGGCTGGGTCGCCGAGGCCCTCCGCACCTTCCGGCTCGTGCTGCTCGACCAGCGCGGCACCGGCCGGAGCACCAGGATCGACGGGCGGTCCATCGCGGCCGTCGGTGACGCTGCCGCACAGGCCGAGTACCTGGAACGCTTCCGGGCCGACTCGATCGTCGACGACGCCGAGTACCTGCGCCGCACCGTCTTCGGTGGCCGTCGCTGGTCGACGCTCGGTCAGAGCTACGGCGGGTTCCTCACCCTCACCTACCTCTCACGAGCCTCGGAGGGACTGGCAGCCTGCTACGTCACGGGCGGTCTTGCGGGCATCCACCCGTCGGCGGCTGAGGTCTACCGCCGCACCTATCCGCGCACGGAGCGCAAGAACCGGGCCTTCGCCGAGCGGTACCCCCAGGACGTCGACACCGTCGCGCGGATCGCCGACCGACTCACCGCCGAGGAGGTGCTCCTGCCGGACGGCGACCGACTCACCGTGCGGCGCTTCCAGAACCTCGGGATCGACTTCGGGATGAAGCCCGGTTACGAGCGTCTCCACTGGCTGCTCGACGAGGCGTTCGACAGCGGCGACCGCTTGAGCGACACCTTCCTGGCGCAGGTCTGGGGGAGGACGTCCTACGTCGACAACCCCCTCTTCATCGCCCTGCAGGAGAGCATCTACGGTGCCGCCGGCGCGGGGGCGACCGCGTGGGCGGCGCAGGCCGAGCGCGATGCACGGCCGGCGTTCGCCGAGACGGCCAGGCCGCTGCTGTTCACGGGCGAGATGGTCTACCCCTGGATGTTCGAGGAGATCCGCTCGCTCCGGCCCTTCCAGGGTGCAGTGGAGCGACTGGCGGCCAAGACCGACTGGGACCCGCTGTACGACCCCGCGGTCCTGGAGGCGAGCACGGTGCCGCTCGCCGCGGCCGTGTACTTCGACGACATGTATGTGGACGCGCAGCTGCAGTTGGAGACGGTCGACGCCGTCGGCGGGGCGACCGCCTGGGTCACGAACGAGTACGAGCACGACGGGATCCAGGACGCCGCCGTGGTGCGCCGCCTGTTCTCGATGGTGGACGAGCGCGGCGGCCGTCGCGCGGATGAGGAGCAGGCATGACCGACACGCAGCAGCAGGCACCCGAGCAGACGGCGGGCCTCGCGCCGGCCACCACGGAGGCACCCGCCACGTCCATGCCGCGCCCGGCGAACCCGGACCCGAAGCTGCCCCGCCTGGCCGAGGTGCCGGCGTTCCGCGAGTTCCTCGGCACCGGCTGGGGCACCCCCGACCGCACGCCGCCGGTCGAGCCCGGGATCCCCGCAGCCGCAGCCGAGCACCGTCGTCGGCTGAGCGAGGCCTTCGTCGGGCGGACACTCGTCGTCGCCGCCGGTCGCGCGCCCGTCCGTGCCAACGACTCGAACTACGACTTCCGCCCCGACAGCGACTTCTTCTGGCTCACCGGCTGCTCCGCCGAGGACGCGGTCCTCATGCTGCGTCCGAGTGGTGCCGGTCACGACGCGACGTTGTTCATCCCGGCACCGGCGCACCCGGGCGAGACCGGCTTCTTCGCGGACGCCAACCACGGCGAGCTCTGGGTCGGTTCGGCGCCGGGGCCGGCCGACTGGTCGGCGGTCCTCGACCTCCGGGTCGAGGTGCTCGCCGCGCTGCCCGACGCGCTCCGAGGCGTCGAACGACCGCTCCTCGCGGGGACCCTGACCTCGCGGCATCGCGCGCTCGAGCCGCTGACGGTCGCGCCGGAACTCGGCCGCGTGCTCTCGGAACTGCGCATGATCAAGGACGACTGGGAGATCGCGGAGCTGCGGCGAGCGGTCGACGCGACCGTCGGCGGGTTCTCCGCCGTGATCCGAGAGCTGCCGACGGCCGTCGCCGGCGGCGGTGAGCGCTGGCTGCAGGGGACCTTCGACCGGCACGCCCGCACCACGGGGAACGGCCCCGGCTACTCGACCATCGTCGGGAGCGGCGCGCACGCACCCACGCTCCACTGGGTGCGCTGCGACGGCCCGGTCCGCCCCGAGGACGCGATCCTGCTCGACATGGGCGTGGAGACGCGTGCGTTCTACACGGCCGACGTCACCCGCACCTTCCCCGTCTCGGGCACCTTCAGCCCGGAGCAGCGTCGGGTCCACGACCTCGTCGAGGCGTCCCACCGCGCCGGGATGGCCGCCGTGCGGCCGGGCCGCGACTTCACCGACTTCCACCACGCGGCCATGGAGGTCATCGCGCAAGGGCTCCACGACTGGGACCTCCTGCCGGTGTCCGTCGACGAGGCGCTCAGCCCGATCGGGCAACAGCATCGGCGGTACCTCGTGTGCGGCATCGGTCACCACCTCGGCCTCGATGTCCACGACTGCGCCAAGTCCTCCTACGAGGCCTACCAGGGCGGCTCGATGGCGCCCGGCATGGTGCTCACGGTCGAGCCGGGGCTGTACTTCCACGCCTTCGACGAGACGGTTCCACCGGAACTGCGCGGCATCGGCGTCCGGCTCGAGGACGACCTGCTCGTGACGGCCGACGGCGCCGAGGTGCTGTCGGATGCGCTGCCCATCGACGCGTCGGGCATCGAAGCGTGGATGCGCGCCCAGTAACCTGAGCGGACCGTGGTGGGAGACGAAGGATGGGAGTCGCGATGAGCATGTCGGCGATCCGACCGGCCGAGGAACGGCTGAGCCTGCGGGCGCAGGTGGAGCGGGCGGTGTCCGCGGCGATCATCTCGGGCGAGCTCGCGCCGGGGACGATGATCTCGGTACCGACGCTGGCGGTGCAGTTCAACGTCTCGGCGACCCCGGTCCGCGAAGCGATGCTCGATCTCGAGAAGCGCGACTTCGTGGAGGCGGTCCGGAACAAGGGGTTCCGCGTCACCGTCGTGAGCGAGGCCTCGCTCCGCAACACGGCGCAGATCCGCCAGCTCCTCGAGCCGCCCGCGATGGCGGACCTGGCGGAGGTCTTCGACCACGAGTCGCTGCCCGAGCTCCGGCAGCAGGCGGACGACATCGTGGCCGGTGCCCGCGACGGCGACCTGACCCGGTACCTCGAAGCCGACCAGGCGTTCCACCTCGCGCTCACCGCGAAACTCGGCAACCCGCTGCTCGTCGAGCTCGTCGCGGACCTCCGCGGACGCACCCGGCTCGTGGGACTGGCCGCCATGCTCGACTCGCAGCAGCTCGACCGCTCGGCCGTGGAGCACCACGAGCTCCTCGACGCCCTCGAGCGGGGTGACGGGGTCGCCGCTCGCGAGCTCATGCACCGACACATCGGGCACACCACCGGCTGGTGGGCCGGCAAGCCCGAATCCGACGCCGAGTAGCCCCGGGCGTGCGTGCGCGGACCTCCACCAGGATCCGCGATCGTGCACGCTTGCCTGTTCAGTGAATGTGTGACACATTACTGAAAGCCCTTCCCCGCACCGACCGAGAGGACCGCACGTGACCCGCATCGTCATCGTCGGCGCCGGCATCGTCGGTGCGGCCTGCGCGCGGATCCTCGCCCGCCGCGGCGCCGAGGTCGTCGTGCTCGACCGTTCGGCGGCCGCCGGCGGCACGAGCGGCTCGGGGGAGGGGAACCTCCTCGTCTCCGACAAGGGGCCCGGCCCCGAACTCGACCTCGCCCGGTACGCCTCGCGCCTCTGGCCCGTCGTCACCGCCGAACTCGTGGCCGAACTGGGACCGACCTTCCCGAGCATCGAGTTCGAGCGCAAGGGCGGCATCGTGGTCGCCACCACCGAGGCCGGCGCCCAGCCCCTGCTCGACTTCGCCGCCGCCCAGCGCGCCGCCGGTGTCGACGCCAGACCCCTCACCGAGGACGAGCTGCTCGCGGCGGAGCCGTCGATCACCCGCTCGTCCACGGCGGCCGTCCACTATCCCGAGGACGCACAGGTCCAGCCCGTCATCGCCACGGAGGCCCTGCTCGCCTCGGCCCGGCGGGCGGGCGCGGTCGTGCGCACCGGCGTCACCGTGACGGGTGGCGTCCGGAGCGCGACCGGTCGCCTCACGGGGGTCCGGACCTCCATGGGCGACGTCTCGGGCGATGCGGTCCTCGTCTGCGCCGGACCGTGGTCGGCGGAACTCGGGGAGGCGCTCGGCGCACCCGTCCCGGTCCGTCCCCGTCGCGGCATGGTGCTCGTCACCACCCGCATGCCGCACCGCGTGCACCACAAGGTCTACGACGGCGACTACTTCGGGGCCACGCAGTCGAGCGACGCCTCGCTCCAGACCTCGAGCGTCGTCGAGTCGACCGCCGCGGGCACGGTCCTCATCGGCTCGAGCCGGCAGCAGATCGGATTCGACGCGCGCCTCGACGTCGACGTGCTCCGCGAGGTCGCGGCGAAGTCGCTGCGCCTCTTCCCGTTCCTCCGCGACGCCTCGGTCATGCGCAGCTACGGCGGCTTCCGGCCGTACATGCCCGACCACCTCCCGGTCATCGGCCCCGACCACCGCGTCGACGGCCTGTGGCACGCGACGGGCCACGAGGGCGCCGGCATCGGACTGGCCCTCGCGACGGCCGAGCTCATCGCCGCCCGCCTGCTCGGCGGATCGGCCGACCTCGACGACGCTCCGTTCCAACTCGACCGCCCGGGGCTCGCCCCGCACCTGCGCGTCGACCGGCCGGCGGAGGTGGCCTGATGGTCTCGAGACGACTGCCCGCGACGAACGACCGGATCGTGCCCGGTACGGCGGACGCGCTGCGCATCGACCTCGACGGGACGCCCGTCGACGGACTCCGTGGACAGACGATCGCCGGTGTCCTGCTGGGCTCCGGCGTCCTCGCCTGGCGCCGCACCAGTGGGTCCGGGAAGCCACGCGGCGTCTTCTGCGGCATCGGGGTCTGCTTCGACTGCATCGTCACGGTGAACGGCCAGCGGGACGTCCGTGCCTGCCAGCGTCGCGCCGCGGACGGCGACCGCATCGAGACACAGCACGACGCCCTCCCGGAACCCACGACGGAGAACGACCCGTTCGGGGACCGGACATGAGCGCCCGGCAGCGCGAGGTCGTCGTCGTCGGCGCAGGGCCAGCCGGCCTCCAGGCCGCGCTCGCCGCCCGGGCGCTCGGCGCCGCCGTCACGCTGCTCGACGCCTCGGACGAGCTCGGCGGTCAGTACTGGCGGCACCTGCCGGCCAGCCGGCCGTCGGAAGCCGAGGCCTCGCTGCATCACGGGTTCGAGCGCTTCGTCGCCATGCGTGCGGCGCTCGACGCCGACGACGGCTGCACGGTGATCACCGAGGCGCAGGTCTGGGCGATCGACGTCGACCGTGCCGCCGCCGACCACGGGTCCGACGACACGTCCGGGGCGACCGGCCTGCGTCTGCACGTCCTCGTCGGACCACCGGACGGCGCCGACCGCACGCCGCTCACCCTCCGGCCGGACGCGCTCGTCCTCGCGACCGGCGCGCACGACCGCACGCTGCCGTTCCCCGGCTGGGACCTCCCCGGCGTCTTCTCGGCCGGTGCCGCCCAGGCCCTCGCGAAGGGCGAGCGGGTCACCGTCGGTCAGCGGGTGGTCGTCGCCGGCGCCGGACCGTTCCTGTTGCCGGTGGCCGCGTCCTTGACCGCGACCGGATCACGCGTACTCGGTGTCTACGAGGCCACGACCGTCGGCGGACTCGCCAGGGGCTGGCTCCCCAAGCCCTGGCAACTGCTCGGCGTGACCGGGAAGGCCGGTGAGCTGCTCGGCTACGTCGGCGGCCACCTCCGCCACCGGATCCCGTACCGCGTCGGTCACGCCGTGGTCGCCGCGCACGGCACCGACCGGGTCGAGCGTGTGACCATCGCCGCCGTCGACGCCGACTGGTCGCCGATCCCAGGGACCGAGCGCACGGTCGAAGCGGACGCCGTGTGCGTCAGCCACGGGTTCACCCCGCGGCTCGAACTGCCCGTCGCGGTCGGCTGCGCGCTCACCGACGCCCGGTTCGTCCAGGTCGACGCCGAGCAGCGCACGAGCGTCCCGACCGTCTTCGCGGCCGGCGAGATCACCGGGATCGGGGGCGTCGACGCCGCGCTCGCCGAGGGCGCGATCGCGGGACACGCCGCGGCCGGCGGACTCCCCGGTGCCTCCGGGATCCGTGCCGCCGTGAGTCGACGCGACACGTTCCTCGCCTTCGCCGACCGGCTCGAACGCGCCCACGGCATCCGCGCCGGCTGGAGCGACTGGCTCGACGACGACACCACCATCTGCCGCTGCGAGGAGGTCGACTACGGCTCCCTGCGAGCGACGGCGACCGCCACCTGCGCGACCGGCCTGCGCTCGCTCAAACTCAGCACGCGTGCCGGGCTCGGGATCTGCCAGGGCCGCATGTGCGGTCGCACCGTCGAGGAGCTCCTCCACCGCGTCGCCTCCGAATCCGGCGGTGACGGCCTCATCGACGGCGTCTCGAGCGACCGCCGGCCCATCGCCTCCCCGCTGCGCATCGGCGAACTCGCCGCGCAGTCACCGGGACACCCTCCCCACGAACCGCCGTCGACCCCGACGGCCGAACACCCAGGATGACCGACCGGTCTCCGCACCACTCCCTCGGAAAGGAACCACCCATGGCCAAGCAGTTCGACCTCGGCGGCGTCATCGTCGCGACCACCCTCGCGTTCAAGGAGGACGCCTCGGCGCCCGCAGGCCTCGCCGTCGACTACGACCGCTTCGCCGAGCACTGCAACTGGCTCATCGAGAACGGCTGCCGCGGCGTCGGCCCGAACGGCTCGCTCGGCGAGTACTCGTCGCTGACGGACGCCGAGCGTCGCAAGGTCATCCAGGTCGCGGTCGACACCGTCGGCGACCGCGGCCTCGTCGTCGCCGGGGTGCACGGCGTCGGCTGGCACCAGGCCCAGCAGTGGGCCGAGTACGCGAAGGAGGACGGCGCGGACGGCGTCCTGCTCCTGCCGCCCACCATCTACCGGGCGAACGACGACGAGGTCATCGAGCACTACAGCCGCGTGGACGAGGTCGGCCTGCCGATCATGGCCTACAACAACCCGATCGACACCAAGGTCGACCTCACGCCCGACCTGCTCGTCGAGCTCGCCAAGCTCGAGCACGTCGTCGCCGTGAAGGAGTTCTCGGCCGACATCCGTCGTGTGCTCGAGATCCAGGACAAGACCGACCTCGACGTCATCGCGGGGGCGGACGACCTCCTCTTCGAGTCCCTCGTCGCCGGCGCGGTCGGCTGGTTCGCCGGCTACCCGAACGCCTTCCCGCGCGAGGCTGTCGAGCTGTACACGCTCGTCACCTCGGGACGTGTCGACGAGGCCCGCACCCTCTACCGCGAGCTCGTGCCCGTCTTCGGGTGGGACTCGAAGACGGAGTTCGTCCAGGCCATCAAGCTGTCGATCGACATCGCCGGCGAGAGCTACGGTGGTCCGACGCGTCCGCCGCGCGGTCCGCTGAACGCGCTCCAGACGGAGCAGGTCACGACGCAGACGCGTCGCGCGCTCGACTACCTCGCCGCGCGCTGAGCCTGGCGGCCGACGCGACACCCCGACCACGACCACCAGTCCTGAGAGGCACACCATGAAGTCCTCCCGCATGATCAGTGCGGTCGACTCGCACACCGAGGGCATGCCGACCCGCGTCGTCACCGGCGGGGTCGGCGTGATCCCCGGCGCGACCATGAACGAGAAGCGTCTCCACTTCATGGAGCACCTCGACGACCTGCGGCTCTTCCTCATGAACGAGCCCCGCGGTCACGCGGCGATGAGCGGGGCGATCCTGCAGCCGTCCACGCGTGCGGACTGCGACTGGGGCGTCGTGTACATCGAGGTGTCCGGATGCCTGCCGATGTGCGGGCACGGCACCATCGGGGTCGCGACGGTCCTCGTGGAGACCGGGATGGTGGAGGTGGTCGAGCCGGTCACGACGATCCGGCTCGACACCCCCGCCGGACTCGTGATCGCGCGGGTCGACGTCAGCGACGGGCACGCCGACCGCGTGACGATCGAGAACGTCCCGAGCTACGTCGACCGCCTCGACGCCACGATCGAGGTGCCGGGCCTCGGCGCCGTGCCGTACAGCCTCGCGTTCGGTGGCAACTTCTACGCGATGGTCGACCTCGACGACGTGGGCCTGCCCTTCGACCGCGACCGCCAGCAGGACATCCTCGACGCAGGACTGCGCATCATGGCGGCGATCAACGAGCAGGCGCCGCCCGTGCACCCCGAGATCGCCGGGCTCGACCACTGCCACCACGTCGAGTTCATCGCACCGGGATCCGACGCCGTGCTGTCCCGGCATGCGATGGCCATCTTCCCGGGGTGGTTCGACCGCTCGCCATGCGGCACCGGAACCTCGGCGCGCATGGCCGAGCTCTGGGCCCGCGGTGAGCTGCCGCTCGACCAGGACTTCGTCAACGAGTCCTTCATCGGCAGCCGGTTCACCGGCCGGCTGATCGCCGAGACGACGGTGGCGGGCAGGCCGGCCGTCATCCCGACCATCTCCGGTCGGGCCTGGGTCACCGGCATCGGCTCCTACCTCCTCGACCCCGCCGATCCGTTCCCGACCGGCTTCCAGTTCTGAACCGCACCACGATCCCGGAGGATCACATGACGACCATGCCAGCCCCCGACGCCACCATCGCTGAGACCACCCCCGAGCAGCTCGAGGAGGTCCTCCAGCGGGCCGCCGCGGCGGCACCCGCGTGGGCCGCGACGCCGGCGGACGCCCGTGCGCGAGCGCTCGTCGCCGTCGCCGACGCCCTGCAGGCCCACGCGGACGAGCTCGTCCCCGTCGGCATGCAGGAGACGGGTCTCGCCGAGGCCCGGCTCCGCGGCGAGCTCCTCCGCACCGCCGTGCAGCTGCGGCTCTTCGCGGAGACGATCGTCGACGGCTCCTACCTCGACGTCCGGATCGACGAGGCCGACCCGGACTTCGCGCTCGGCGCGCGCCCGGAACTCCGCCGCGTCCTCGTGCCGCTCGGCCCGGTCCTCAACTTCGCGGCGAGCAACTTCCCGTTCGCCTTCTCCGTCGCCGGTGGTGACACCGCGTCGATCCTCGCGGCCGGATGCCCGGTGATCCTCAAGGTGCACGACGGCCACCCGCGGCTCTCGCTCGCGACGGCGGCCGTCGTCGAGGCCGCGCTCCGCGCGTCCGGGGCTCCTGACGGTGTGTTCCAGACGATCATCGGCCAGGAGGCCGGCGTCGTCGCCCTGCAGGACGAGCGCGTCCGGGCCGGTTCCTTCACGGGCTCCCTGAGGGCCGGCCGGATCCTCGCGGACCTCGCGGCGGCACGGCCCGTCCCGATCCCGTTCTTCGGCGAGCTCGGCAGCGTCAACCCCGTGTTCGTGACGCAGACCGCCCTCGACGAGTCCGCAACGGCCATCGCGACGGGATTCGTCACGAGTGTCGCGGGCTCGGCGGGTCAGCTGTGCACGAAGCCCGGCTTCGTCTACCTGCCGGACGGCGCGGGGCTCGACGAGTCGATCCGTGAGGCTGCTGCCGCCGTCCCCGAGCACCGACTCCTGAACGACCGCATCACGGCCGGGTACGAGGCGAGGCGAGACGCCATCCTCGGCACCGACGGCGTGCGGGTCATCGCCGAGGGTTCGCTGCGGGTCGACGAGGACGGCGACGGCTGGGCGACCCCCACGATCGTCGCGGTCTCACTCGACGCGCTGCGGGCCGGTCGGGACGCCCTGCTCGACGAGGCCTTCGGTCCGTTGTCGATCCTCGTCGAGGTCCCGGCCGGTACGGCGTTCGCGCCCCTCGTGCCGGAGTTCTGCGAGGGCAACCTGACGGCCACCCTGCACGCCGGTGCCGACGAGACGAGCGACGACCTCGTGGAGCTCGTCCAGCAGCTCTCGGCGCACGCCGGCCGGGTGTTGTTCGGCGGTTGGCCCACCGGGGTCGCCGTCACGCCCGCCATGCAGCACGGCGGACCGTGGCCGGCGACGACGAACGACTCGAGCACCTCGGTGGGGACGGCTGCGATCACCCGTTTCCTGCGGCCGGTCGCGTTCCAGAACATGCCGGACCGGTTCCTGCCGGAGGTGCTGCGTTCGTCGGCCACGGGTGTCCCGCGCACGGTCGCGCCCGCGGGCGAGTCGACGCACTGGGGCGAGGCGGCTCAGCGCTGACGGACGGCTGGCCGGGCCTCCGGACGGCGAGGCGTCAGATGGCGCCCTCGATCGTGGCGCCGACCTCGTCGTCCTCCTCGTCGCCGGGGAGCGGCGGGTCGTAGGCCCAGCTCGGCGCGAGCGCCTTGATGCGGGCACCGCGCCACTGCCACGTCGCCCACAGCGGGTACCAGTAGAGCGGGGCGATAGCGCCGGTGATCACGAGTCGGTCGCGGTACAGGGTCTTCGTCGGGTCGTGCTTGTCGCGGGCGACGGCCATCTGGTGGTCCCACCCGGCGAGCTTGCTGAGCGGCCCGCTGACCGGGTCGCCCTGGTCGTGGAGGATGCGGGTGCCGTCGCGGCGCTCGATGAACTCGAGGTCGATGATCTGGTCGCCGACCGGGATCGCGCCGGCGGCCTTCACGCGGACGCGGTGCGCTCCCGGCTCCCAGATGGTGGGGAACCCGTCGGCGTCGAGCGCCTCGAGTCCCATGACGGGGCTGTAGAGCTCCCGCAGGACGGCCGGGGAGCGGAGTGCCCGCCAGGCGACGTCGACATCACAGTCCAGGACGAGTTTCAGCATCACGCGCATGCCTCAGTGTCGCATGTGCGGCTCGGCGGCTGCAGGGGGTGCGCCGGTAGGGAAGACTGTGCCTATGGCGATCCGGTACTGGCTGGGCGTGATCCAGCGGGATCACGTCGTCCTCGGCGTCCGTCACGGCTTCGTGCAGATCAACCACGGGCAGCGCGGCGGTCTCGACCAGATGCGGGAGTCCGACGGGTTCGTGTACTACTCGCCGCGGGTCAGCACTCCGGACGGCGAGCCGCTCAAGGCGTTCACCGCGATCGGGCGGGTCTCCGACGACACCGTCTACCAGGCGGCCGTGCCGCGACCGGACGGTGCCGATTGGCGGCCCTGGCGGCGGAGTGTCGACTGGTACCCGGATGCGGTCGAGGCGCCCATCCGTCCGATGCTCGCGCTCCTCGACTTCACGAGCTTCACCCGGAACTGGGGTGTCCAGCTCCGCCGGGGCTTCCTCGAGCTCAGTCGTCACGACTTCGAGCTCATCCGCACCGAGATGCGCCCGCCCCACCCCGACGACCGTCGTTTCCCCACCGCCTCCCGCTGACCCCCTGCTGCCCTGACGCCAGCGCGGTGCGCTGACGTCACCGCGGGTCTGGCGCGTGAGCGCGCCCCTCCGGAGGCCCGCGCTCACGTCCGATGACCCGCGCTCGCGTCAGCGCACCGCGCTGGCGACCACCCCCCACGGAGGTCTTCGGGCGCAACAGTCGTGGGGTGGGTGGGTGCGCGTGGATACGATGAACGGGTGAGTACCGCAGCCGCCACACCGCCGCCCGTCCACCCGCCGTTCGCCCAGACCAAGTACCAGGTCAGGTTCGACTGGGGCGTCGCAGGAGCCGGGCGGGTCGAGACGGCGGACGTCGCGGTCGTCGTGGACGTGCTCCACGCGACGACCTCCGTCGAGCAGCGCGTGAGCGGCGGGGAGACCGTCGCCGTCGCCGAGCTGGACGACCGCGGTGAGACGGCGCAGATCGCCACGCTCCTCGCCGACGCGGGTGCGACGGTCGTCGCCGGGTGCCTGCGCAACCGGTCGGCGGTCGCGGACTGGATCATCGCGAAGCAGGCCGAGCTCGGTCGGCGCACCAGCATCGTCGTCATCGCGGTCGGCGAACTCGACGACACGGCCGAGACCCGGTTCGCCGTCGAGGACCTCTTCGGGGCCGGTGCCGTGATCGAGGCGCTGGGGCTCCGCGGCATCGACTTCACCTCACCGGAAGCGGCCGCCGCTGCCGCCGCGTACGAGGGCCTGCGCAACGGCGTCGGGCACCTGCTGTCCGCGTCCGCCACCGCCCAGCAGCTCGCGCAGGCGGGTGCCACACAGCACGTGCAGGCGGCACGCGAGGTCGACGTGTCAAGCGTCGTCCCGGTCCTGGACGGAGCCGTGTTCCGGGCGTAGTCTCGGCGCATGCGCGCACTCCTCGGAACCACCGTCCTCGCCGAAGCCCCCGAATCGGAGCTCATCAAGATCGAGGGCAACTGGTACTTCCCGCCGTCGAGCCTCAACCGCGAGCGCTTCGTCGAGACCGACACCCAGTACCACTGCCCGTGGAAGGGCGATGCCCAGTACTGGGGCGTCACCGACGGCGGCGAGGTCAAGCCCGATGTGGCCTGGTCGTACCCGACCCCGTATCCGACCGCGTTCGACCGCGTCGGCAAGGACTTCTCCGGCTACGTCGCCTTCGGGAACGAGGTCGAGGTCGTCGACTGATGGCCGACTGGGGCGACCGTCCGCAGCCGCCTGAGCGCGGTGGCGAGCGCGAGACGATCGAGGGTTTCCTCGATCTGCAGCGTGCCAGCATCGTCTGGAAGGCACGCGGACTCACCGACGAGCTCGCGGCCAAGCGACTGTTGCCGAGCATCACGACCGTCTCGGGCGTCATCCGACACCTCGCCGATGTCGAGCGCAGCTGGTTCCGCGAGGACATGGACGGGCAGTCAAACGTCCCGGCGCGGTGGACCGACGACGACCCCGACGGCGAATGGCGCGTCACGGCCGACGACAGCCTGGCCGAGATCATCGCCGACTACGAGGCGGCCTGTGCGGAGTCCCGCGAGGTGGCGTCGCGGTATCAGCTCGACGATGTCTGCCTCGGCAACGACCAGCGGTTCACGCTGCGGTGGATCGAGCTCCACATGATCGAGGAGACGGCCCGGCATCTCGGGCACCTCGACGTCCTCCGCGAACAGCTCGACGGCCGCACCGGCGAGTAGCGCCGCGGCCGTCGAGCGTACGGAGCGTCAGGCGCCGACGAGCGCTGCTCGGTCGCGTCCCCGCGAGACCCGGACGACCACGGTGACGACGGCCACCACGACCGCGACGATCAGTGCCGTGACCCCGGCTTCGGTCGAGAGCAGTTCGCCGGTGAATCGGCCCACGGCCACCCACGCGAGCCCCCAGCAGAGCGACAGCATGGGGGCGATCCGTCCACGGCCGACGACCGCGAGCAGGATCCCGACCGCGCCGGCGACCGCGAGGACGATGATCGCCCAGACACCGGCAGCCGGGCCGTCCGCGGTCCCGATCCCGGATCCGACGAGCGCAGCGGTGATGTTCGCCGCCGTCGCGACGCACACCCACCCGAGGTAGAGGCCCATCGTGCCGTCCGTGATGATCGTGTCGACCACGCCGGACGGCCTGGTCCGGAGCACGAGCACGAAGATGCGGGCCAGGATACCCAGGAGGGCGATGATCACGAACACGCTCAGGATCAGGAAGCCCGCCTGCACCACGAGGATCCACGCCGCGTTCAGCAGCAGGCTCGCCACGACCCAGTAGCCGAGACGACGGTGGCGCTCACGGGTCGTCTGCGAGGGCAGGAACTGCCAGACCGCATAGGCGACGAGCCCGAGGTAGATGACGCTCCAGATGGAGAACGCGGGCCCGTCCGGTGCGATCGGCGTCGACGAGGCGCTCAATGCGCCGTTCGCCGCGTTCTGGACCTGCGTCCCCCCGGCGGCTCCCGACCCGATGTAGGAGCCGATGATCGCGAGGACCGCGCTGACGGCGACGGCGATCTGCCGGACGCGGTCCGCGGTGGTGGGTGAATCGGTGCCGGTCATGACGCATGCCTCCAGAATTGTGCAGCTAGCTGATCAATTCAGCGTACGCCACCTCGGTGCACCTCGCAGGGGCTTGCGCCGGTGCCGTGGAACGGCCTGCTCAGAGGAGCTTGCGCAGCGTCCGCAGGTTGCGCGTGGTGACGTGCGGCTTGAACCGGGCCTTCGAGGACTCCTTCGCGAAGGCGGTGTCGGTGCTCGACCCCTTCGGGACCTCCCAGTAGAGGACGCCGTCGCCGGATGCCACGCGGTCGGGCTGCTCCCCGGCCTCCGCCGAGAACGCGAGCAGGGCGTCGAGTGAGGCCTGCTCGGAGGAGAACATGACGTACGGCTGGACCTGCTCGGCCTCCGGCCAGGGGTAGGCCTCGATGACGTCGGCGAGTGCGCGCTGATGCGTGAGCACGATCCACGCCTCGTATCCGAAGGCCTCCGCGAGTGCCTGCTCGATGCGCCGTTTCAGCGCACCGCGTGCATCGTGCGACGTCTCGCCTGGCACGTGCTCGGGGTCGTCGAAGACGACGTTGCCGCTCGCGAGGACGGTGCGGACTCCCGAGAACCCGGCCGATCGGAACACCTCGGCGAGGTCGGCGGAGCGGATCGTGACGCCGCCGACGTTGACCCCGCGCAGGAGTGCGATCCAGCTGTCGGTGGGAACCGCGCCGCCGGTCATGACCCGATGCCCGGCTCGGGCGGGGTGGACCCGTCGAACGCGGCCGCCCGACGCCGCATGGCCGGCGTGACCTCCCGGTGCACCCAGCTGAGGAGGAAGCGTTCGTCCCAGGAGCGCGAGCACTTGCCACACGAGGTGGCCCGGCTCGGGCGCCGATGCCGGTAGAGGACATGGCCCGAGGGGCAGGTGCCGACCCACGGAGCGAGTTCGTCGGCCGTCTGGCCCTCGTGGAGACGCGAGCCCTCGTAGCCGATCTCCTCGGCGACCTTGCGCCACTTGGGTCCGTGCCCGGCGCGCGCCCCGGCGAGGGCGTGCGCGACCTCGTGGAGGAGGATCTGGTGGATCTCGTCGTCGTCGTAGCGTGCAGCGAGATAGCGCGAGACGGTGATGCGCTTCGTCGTGAAGTTGCACAGGCCGGCGCGTCGCTTGGCGTTGTCGAAGCCGAAGGTCCAGACCGTCGGGTCGAGGTGCAGCACGATGAGCGCCTGTGCCCACGCCGTGACCCGACTGAGTTCTGCCATGCCTGGATGGTACTCCCGGCGACCGACACCGGACCGCAGGAGCGGGATGACCCACCGGTGTGGCGGTCGCCCTCAGCGGGCCGCGAGCGGGGCGAGGGGGAGTTCGACGATCCGGTCGTCCTCGGTTCCGGGCGAGCCCCGGCCGTCGGTGTTGTTCGTGAGGATCCAGGCGGTCCCCGGCGGGCCGGCCACGACGTCGCGGATCCGTCCGAACTCGCCGACGAGGTAGGGCACCGCGTCGATCACGCCCACGAGCGCGCTGCTCCCCGCCGGCACGTGCACGCCGTCGGTGATGCCGTACAGGCGCTCGCCGCGGAGCGAGGCCATGAAGATCGTGTCGTCGATGATCGCGAGACCGCTCGGGCTCGCGTCCTCCGTGGCCCACTGCGCGACCGGGTCGATCATGCCCGGTGCTCCGGCGATGCCTTCGGCGACCGGCCAGCCGTAGTTGCCACCGGGGGTGATCCGGTTGAGCTCGTCCCAGGTGTTCTGCCCGAACTCGCTCGCCCACAGGCCGCCGTCGCGATCCCACGCGATGCCCTGCGGGTTGCGATGGCCGAGGGAGTAGACGGGCGACCCCGGGAACGGGTTGTCGCCCGGCACCGCACCCTCCGGTGTGAGCCGCAGGATCTTCCCGCCGAGGCTGTCCACGTCCTGAGCCAGGCTGCGGTCACCGGCGTCACCCGCGGTGGCGTAGAGCATGCCGTCCGGTCCGAACGCGATGCGTCCGCCGTTGTGGTTCCCGGCCCGGGGGATGCCGACGAGGACCTCCTCGACGCCGCCGAGCGCGTACGACCCGGCCGCTCCCGTGAGCGGGAACCGCACGATGCGGTTGTCGGACGAGGTCGTCAGGTAGGCGTAGAGCCAGGTTCCCGCGGTCTCCGATCCCGCCGGCGTGAGGACGGCGAGCCCGAGCAGCCCGCCCTCGCCTCCCGCGGCCACCCCGGGGACCACGCCGACCTGCCGCACCGCGCCGCCGCTGACGACCTCGAGGACGTCGCCCGCGTCACGCTGGCTCACCAGCGTGCTGCCCGAGGCGAGTCGCACCATCGACCAGGGCGCATCGAGGCCACCGACGACCGTGGTGGCCTCACCGGTCGGGGCGACCGGTCCGGTGGGGACCGCGGATGTGGGCGTCGACGCGGACGCGCTCGGCGCAGGGGAGGGCGAGAGGGAGGCCGTACCCGGTGATCGTGGCTCCCCGTCGGTGCAGGCCACGAGCGCCAGGGCGGTGGCGGCGAGCAGAGTGGTGAGCGAGGCGGGCGCACGCAGGCCCCGTCGTCGCGGCGTCTGCGTGGTGGCCATGGTCAGCCCTTCGTCTGGAAGATGCCCTGGGCGGGGTTCGGGGAGGGGACGGCGGTCGTGTCCGTCACGACCTGTGCCCCTGCGATGAAGGCGCGCAGCTCGGGGCCCGCCACCGCCTTGGCGGGGTGGGGGCCGGCCGCGAGGAGCCTCGGTAGGAAGTCGAGTGGGAGGGCGGTGTTCGATCCGACGAGGACGACGTTGCCGAAGCGGCGGCCTTTGAGGATCTGCGTCTCCGCGAGGGCGGCGACGTGCGACACGGAGTCGGCGAGCGTCGCGGCCTGTCCGCGGGCGAACGCGAGTCCGCGGCCGTCGGCGACGTTCACGACGATGACGCCGGTCGGCGACAGCAGCTCGACCGCCGAGGCGTAGAACTCGGTGCTCGTGACATGGGCCGGCGTGTTGGCGCCGCTGAAGATGTCGACGACGACGAGGTCGACGGTGCCGCGGAGGCCTGGCGGCAGCTTCGCGACGATCTCGCGGGCGTCGCCGTAGCGGACGCGGATCTGGGCGCGCTTCGACCAGGGGAGGTGCTCGCGCACGAGATCGATGAGTTCGCGCTCGAGCTCGACGACCTGTTGCCGCGAGCCCGGCCTCGTCGCCTCCACGTAGCGGGGGAGGGTGAGCGCGCCGGCACCGAGGTGCACCGCCGTGATCGGCTGACCGGGATCGGCGATCTCGTCGATGATGTGACCGATCCGCTGGATGTACTCGAAGAAGAGTTCCTCGGGCTGATCGAGGTTGACGTGCGACTGCGGCGTGCCGTCGACCACCAGCTGATAGGTGCCCGGCACGAAGCGGTCGGCCTCGATCCTGGCCAGGTATCCGCTGACGCCGAGTCGTACCTGTGCCTCGTCCATACCCCCACCCTAGACTTTCCCGCAGTGGTGGGAGGCGGAGCGGAAGGGGTGCGGCCGTGGCGCAGGCGGACCTCAACAGCGACCTCGGCGAGGTCTGGCGCGGTGCGCCGACCGCCGACGACGACGCCATGTTCGCCCTCATCACGAGCGCGAACATCGCCTGCGGCTTCCACGCCGGGGACGACGCGTCCATGCGCGACGCCGTCCGCCGCTCGATGGCCCACGGGGTGTCGCTCGGCGCCCACCCCTCCTACCGGGACGAGGCGGGCTTCGGTCGACGCGACCAGGACGTACCGGCCGAGGTGCTCGAGGTCGAGGTCCTGGAGCAGCTCCGCGCCCTGCAGCGAGCGGTCGACGAGGTCGACGAGGTCGGCGAGGCCGACGGGGCCGGCGCACGGCTGGCCTACGTGAAGCCGCACGGCGCCCTCTACAACCGGATCGCGCACGACCGGGTCCAGGCGCGCGCGGTCGTCCGGGCGGTGGTCACGGCCTCCGAGGAGCTCGGGCGACCACTTCCCGTGCTCGGGATGCCCGGCTCCGTGATCGAACGCGAGACCCTCGCCGCCGGACTCCGCTTCGTCGCGGAGGCCTTCGTCGACCGCGGCTACCGCTCCGACGGTTCGCTCGTCCCGCGCGATACCCCCGGGGCACTGGTCACCGATGAGGCGGCCGCCGCCCGCCGCGCCGTCTCCCTCGTCCTCGACCGACGCATCACCAGTGTCGACGGTGCAGACGTCGAACTCGACGCGGTCTCGCTCTGCGTGCACGGCGACACCCCCGGGGCCGTATCGCTCGCCACGGCGGTCAGGGCTGCCCTGCTGGACGCCGGCGTCGAACTGGTCGCGCCGTGGTGAACGCGGACACCTCGACCGGCCCCGTGCTCCGAGCGATGGGGGAGGAGGCCGTACTCCTCGAACTCGGATCGCTCGAGGACGTCCTGCTCGTGCACCGGGCGCTCGCCGCTTCACGCCCGGCGGGGCTGGTCGACCTCGTCCCGGCCGCCCGGACCGTGCTCGCCGCGACGGACGCGCGGGGCCCGGCGCTCGCCGCGGTGCGGGCCTGGTTGCTCGCGACCGCGGAACGGGCGCTCGCACCCGGCGCGGGAGGCTCGACGGGCGCTGTCGAAGAGGAGGTGGGGCGGCCGGACGTCCTCATCCACGTCCGCTACGACGGCCAGGACCTCGCCGAGACGGCGGCGCTGCTCGGCATGGACGCCGACGGTCTCATCGCCTGGCACACCGCTCACGCCTGGACCGTCGCCTTCAGCGGCTTCGCGCCGGGATTCGCGTACCTCGTGCCGGAGCGGGAGGACGAGGCGATCGGCCGGCCACTCGAGATCCCGCGCCTGAGCGTGCCGCGGACGACCGTCCCCGCCGGTTCGGTGGCGCTCGCCGGAACGTTCAGCGGCGTCTACCCGCGAGCCTCCCCGGGCGGGTGGCGCATCATCGGGACGACCGACGCCGTGCTGTGGGACGACGCAGCGGACCCGCCCGCCCTCCTCGTCCCCGGCGGCCGGGTGCGCTTCGTGCAGGTCGCCGCATGATGGGCGGGACCCTGCTCGTGGAGGCGGCGGGACCGGCGACCACCGTGCAGGACCTGGGTCGACCTGGGGCCGCGGCCCTCGGGGTCAGTCCGTCCGGCGCGCTCGACCGCGGCGCCCTGCGCCTCGCCAACCGTCTCGTCGGCAACCCGGAGGGCCGTGCGGCGCTCGAGGTCGTCCTGGGCCCGTTCGTGGCCGTCCCCGACGTCGACCTCTGGATCGCCGTGACCGGTGCGTGGGGTCCAATCACCGTCGACGGCAGGCCGTCCGACGGGCACCGCGCCGTCCTCGTGCAGGCCGGTTCCCGGCTCGAACTCGGCTCGGCGACCCACGGGCTCCGGTACGTCCTCGCCGTCCGCGGCGGCTTCGACGGCCCGCAAGTCCTCGGCTCGCGGTCGACCGACACCCTGGCCGGCCTCGGTCCGGCACCGGTCGACGCCGGCAATCGACTCCCCGTCCTCCCCACCCCTCGCCGCCGCGTCCCTCCGCTCGACATCGCCCCGTGGACGCGGCCCGACGCCGGGGAGCGTCTCGTGCGGGTCTCGCCGGGGCCCCGCCGGGACTGGTTCGACGACGCCTCCCTGCAACGCCTCGTCGAGCAGCCGTGGAGCATGACGGCCGACGCCGATCGCATCGGGATGCGCCTCGACGGGCCGCCGCTCGAGCGACTCGATCCCGGTCGGGAACTGCCGAGCGAGGGCATGGTCGCCGGGGCGGTCCAGGTGCCGCCGAGCGGTCTGCCGACGATCCTGTCGGCCGACCACCCGGTCACCGGCGGGTATCCGGTCATCGCGGTCGTGCGCGCCGCGGACCGTGACCTCCTGGCGCAGCTCCGCCCCGGTCAGCGCCTCCGGTTCAGCACGGGTTGACGGGAACATCGGGGGCGACGCGGCGGTTATACCGGAAAGTCGAAAACTCGTCAAGGAAAGAGTAGACACGCCGAAGATTCCGGCATATAGTTGTTCTTTGCGCTCCCAGAATCTCTATGCCTTCATATTGCGGTCGGCTGGTGTGCGGGTCCAACCCGCCACATGTTCCCTTTCTGGTGAGTAACTCCACTGACGACCAGTAACTCGGCCCCCAACAGGCCTCCGGAGGTTATCCCCTTGGCTGCTGCGCGCAACGCAACCACCAACTCACCCAAGAACGGCCGCGGAGCATCCCGCCTCTCGTTCGCGAAGATCACCGACACGCTCACGGTTCCAGACCTCCTGGCTCTGCAGACCGAGAGCTTCGACTGGCTGGTCGGCAACGACGTGTGGAAGGCACGCGTCGCAGAAGCCACCCAGGCCGGCCGACAGGACCTGCCCACGAAGAGCGGCCTCGACGAGATCTTCGAGGAGATCTCGCCCATCGAGGACCTCGGCGAGACGATGCAGCTCTCCTTCGCCAACCCGTACCTCGAGCCCGAGAAGTACTCCATCGACGAGTGCAAGGAGCGCGGCAAGACGTACGCGGCCCCGCTCTACGTCGAGGCCGAGTTCATGAACCACCTCACCGGTGAGATCAAGACGCAGACGGTCTTCATGGGCGACTTCCCGCTCATGACCGAGCGCGGTACCTTCATCATCAACGGCACCGAGCGTGTCGTCGTCTCGCAGCTCGTCCGCAGCCCGGGCGTGTACTTCGAGTCGGCTCAGGAGAAGACCTCCGACAAGGACATCTTCTCCGCTCGGGTCATCCCGAGCCGCGGGGCCTGGCTCGAGTTCGAGATCGACAAGCGCGACCAGGTCGGCGTCCGCATCGACCGCAAGCGCAAGCAGTCCGTCACCGTGTTCCTCAAGGCGCTCGGCATGACGAGCGAGGAGATCCTCGAGGAGTTCAAGGGCTACGAGTCGATCGAGCTCACCCTCGAGAAGGACACGATCCTCACCAAGGAGGACGCGCTCCGCGACATCTACCGCAAGCTCCGTCCGGGCGAGCAGGTCGCAGCCGAGGCCGCGCGTGCGCTCCTCGACAACTTCTACTTCAACTCGAAGCGCTACGACCTCGCGAAGGTCGGCCGGTACAAGATCAACAACAAGCTCGGTCTCGACAAGCCGCTCAGCGACTCCGTCCTGACGACCGACGACATCGTCGCCACGATCAAGTACCTCGTCGCCCTGCACCGCGGCACGGCCACCCTCCCGGGTGTCCGCAACGGCAAGCCCGTCGACCTCCGTCTCGACACGGACGACATCGACAACTTCGGCAACCGTCGCATCCGCGCCGTCGGCGAGCTCATCCAGAACCAGGTCCGCACCGGTCTGTCCCGCATGGAGCGCGTCGTCCGCGAGCGCATGACCACGCAGGACATCGAGGCCATCACGCCGCAGACCCTGATCAACGTGCGCCCCGTCGTCGCCGCGATCAAGGAGTTCTTCGGGACCTCGCAGCTGTCGCAGTTCATGGACCAGAACAACCCGCTCGCGGGTCTGACCCACAAGCGTCGCCTCTCGGCGCTCGGCCCCGGTGGTCTGTCGCGTGAGCGTGCAGGCGTCGAGGTGCGAGACGTCCACCCGTCGCACTACGGCCGCATGTGCCCGATCGAGACCCCGGAAGGCCCGAACATCGGCCTCATCGGTTCGCTCGCATCGTTCGCGCGGATCAACTCGTTCGGTTTCATCGAGACCCCGTACCGCCGCGTCGTCGACGGCCGGGTCACCGAGGACATCGACTACCTGACCGCGATGGAAGAGGACAACTACATCGTCGCGCAGGCCAACGCTCCGCTGAAGAGCGACGGCCACTTCCAGGAGGACCGCGTCCTCGCCCGGAAGAAGGGCGGCGAGGTCGACCTCATCCCGTCCGAGGAGATCGGCTACATGGACGTCTCCCCGCGCCAGATGGTGTCGGTCGCGACCTCCCTCATCCCGTTCCTCGAGCACGACGACGCGAACCGCGCACTCATGGGTGCCAACATGCAGCGTCAGGCCGTCCCGCTCCTCATGTCGGACTCGCCGCTCGTCGGTACCGGTATGGAGGGCTACGCAGCCATCGACGCGGGTGACGTCGTCACCGCCGACAAGGCCGGCGTCGTCCAGGAGGTGTCGGCCGAGTCCGTCACCGTCCAGCTCGACGAGGGTGGCACGCAGACCTACTACCTGCGCAAGTTCGACCGCTCCAACCAGGGCACGAGCTACAACAACCGCGTCATCGTCTCCGAGGGTGCACGCATCGAGGCCGGCGAGGTCATCGCCGACGGCCCCGCCACGGAGAACGGCGAGCTCGCGCTCGGCAAGAACCTCCTCGTCGCCTTCATGACGTGGGAGGGTCACAACTTCGAGGACGCGATCATCCTCAGCCAGAACCTGGTGAAGGACGACGTCCTCTCCTCGATCCACATCGAGGAGTACGAGGTCGACGCCCGCGACACCAAGCTCGGCAAGGAGGAGATCACCCGTGATCTCCCGAACGTCAGCCCGGAGCTGCTCAAGGACCTCGACGAGCGCGGCATCATCCGCATCGGTGCCGAGGTCCGCCCCGGCGACATCCTCGTCGGCAAGGTCACGCCGAAGGGTGAGACCGAGCTCTCCGCCGAGGAGCGCCTGCTCCGCGCCATCTTCAACGAGAAGAGCCGCGAAGTCCGCGACACCTCGCTGAAGGTTCCCCACGGTGAAGCCGGCACGATCATCGCCGTCAAGGTGTTCGACGCACAGGACGGCGACGACGAGCTCGGCTCGGGCGTCAACCAGCGTGTGGTCGTCTACATCGCCCAGAAGCGCAAGATCACCGAGGGCGACAAGCTCGCCGGCCGTCACGGCAACAAGGGTGTCATCGCGAAGATCCTGCCCGTCGAGGACATGCCGTTCCTCGAGGACGGCACGCCGGTCGACGTCATCCTCAACCCGCTCGGCATCCCCGGTCGAATGAACTTCGGTCAGGTCCTCGAGATCCACCTGGGGTGGATCGCGAAGCAGGGCTGGAACGTCGAGGGCAAGCCCAGCTGGGCCAAGAAGCTCCCGGCTGCCGCGCACTCGGCCGAGCCGAACACCAAGGTCGCGACCCCGGTGTTCGACGGCGCCTCCGAGGAGGAGATCGCCGGTCTGCTCGACTCGACCAACGTCACCCGCGACGGCGACCGCCTCATCGGTTCCTCCGGAAAGGCCCGTCTGTTCGACGGCCGCTCCGGCGAGCCGTTCCCGGCGCCGGTCTCGGTCGGCTACATGTACATCCTCAAGCTGCACCACCTCGTGGACGACAAGATCCACGCGCGTTCGACGGGTCCCTACTCGATGATCACGCAGCAGCCGCTCGGTGGTAAGGCTCAGTTCGGTGGACAGCGCTTCGGTGAGATGGAGGTCTGGGCCCTCGAGGCCTATGGAGCCGCGTACGCGCTCCAGGAGCTCCTGACCATCAAGTCCGACGACATCCTCGGCCGCGTCAAGGTGTACGAGGCCATCGTCAAGGGCGAGAACATCCAGGAGCCGGGTATCCCCGAGAGCTTCAAGGTGCTCATCAAGGAGATGCAGTCGCTGTGCTTGAACGTCGAGGTCCTCTCGGCCGACGGCACCGCGGTGAGCCTGCGCGACACCGACGACGACGCGTTCCGCGCCGCCGAGGAGCTCGGGATCAACATTTCCTCCAGGTTCGAGTCGTCGTCCATCGACGAGATCTAAGCCTGACCACTGTAGAGACTGACGAAACCTTTCATAGGAGATACATTGCTCGACGTCACAACTTTTGACGAGCTTCGCATTGGTCTGGCCACCGCAGACGACATCCGTGCCTGGTCGCACGGAGAGGTCAAGAAGCCCGAGACCATCAACTACCGCACCCTCAAGCCCGAGAAGGACGGTCTGTTCGGTGAGCAGATCTTCGGTCCTTCCCGCGACTGGGAGTGCGCCTGCGGCAAGTACAAGCGGGTCCGCTTCAAGGGCATCGTGTGCGAGCGCTGCGGTGTCGAGGTCACGAAGTCGTCGGTGCGCCGTGAGCGCATGGGCCACATCGAACTCGCCGCCCCGGTCACGCACATCTGGTACTTCAAGGGTGTCCCCTCGCGCCTCGGCTACCTGCTGGACATGGCGCCCAAGGACCTCGAGAAGGTCATCTACTTCGCGGCCTACATGGTCATCGATGTGGACGAGGACGCACGTCACCAGGACATGCCCGGCCTTGAGAACGAGCTCCGTCTCGAGATCAAGACGCTCGGCGACCAGCGCGACTCGCGCATCGCAGACCGCCTGAAGAAGCTCGAGGACGACCTCGTCGCCCTCGAGGAGGAAGGCGCCAAGAGCGAGCAGAAGCGTCGCACCAAGGACGCCGCTGAGAAGGAGATGAGCCAGACCCGCAAGTCCTACGACGAGCAGATCGCTCACCTCGAGCGCGTCTGGGAGGACTTCCGCAACCTCAAGGTCGGCGACCTCAAGCCCGAGGACTCCGTGTTCCACGAGCTGCAGGACCGCTTCGGCCTGTACTTCGAGGCCTACATGGGTGCCGAGGCGGTCAAGAAGCGCCTGCTGTCCTTCGACCTCGCGGCCGAGTCCGAGCTGCTCCACCACCAGATCGCGGAGGGCAAGGGTCAGAAGAAGATCCGCGCCATCAAGCGTCTGCGCGTGGTCAACTCGTTCCTCATCACCGGCAACTCGCCAGCCGCGATGGTGCTCGACGTGGTCCCGGTCATCCCGCCGGAGCTCCGCCCGATGGTGCAGCTCGACGGTGGTCGCTTCGCGACCTCCGACCTCAACGATCTCTACCGTCGTGTGATCAACCGCAACAACCGTCTGCGTCGTCTGCTCGACCTCGGGGCTCCCGAGATCATCGTCAACAACGAGAAGCGGATGCTGCAGGAGGCCGTCGACGCACTGTTCGACAACGGTCGTCGTGGTCGCCCCGTCACCGGTACCGGCAACCGTGCCCTGAAGTCCCTCAGCGACATGCTGAAGGGGAAGCAGGGTCGATTCCGTCAGAACCTGCTCGGTAAGCGCGTCGACTACTCGGGCCGTTCGGTCATCATCGTCGGCCCGCAGCTGAAGCTGCACCAGTGTGGTCTGCCCAAGCAGATGGCGCTGGAGCTCTTCAAGCCGTTCGTCATCAAGCGCCTGATCGACCTGAGCCACGCTCAGAACATCAAGGCCGCGAAGCGCATGGTCGAGCGCAGCCGTCCCGAGGTCTGGGACGTGCTGGAGGAGATCATCCGCGAGCGTCCCGTGCTGCTGAACCGTGCGCCAACGCTGCACCGTCTCGGCATCCAGGCGTTCGAGCCTCAGCTCGTCGAGGGCAAGGCCATCCAGCTGCACCCGCTCGTCTGTGCCGCGTTCAACGCGGACTTCGACGGCGACCAGATGGCTGTCCACCTCCCGCTCTCCGTCGAGGCCCAGGCCGAGGCGCGCATCCTGATGCTCGCGTCGAACAACATCCTGAAGCCGTCCGACGGCCGTCCGGTCACCCTGCCCACGCAGGACATGATCATCGGTCTCCACCACCTGACCACCCTCAAGGAGGGTGTCGAGGGTGAGGGCCGTGCCTTCTCGTCCGTCGCCGAGGCCATCCTCGCGAAGGACCAGGGCTCGCTCGACCTCAACGCCAAGGTGCGCATCCGTCTGACCGACGTGACGTTCGCCGAGGGCACGGGTCCCGAGGGCTACGAGGGTTCGGGTGTCGCGCTCGTCGAGACGACCCTCGGTCGCGCACTCTTCAACGAGGCGCTGCCGGCGGACTACCCCTACGTGGAAGACGTGGCGGACAAGGGCAAGCTGTCCTCGATCGTCAACGACCTCGCGGAGCGGTACCCGAAGACGGTCGTCGCCGCCACGCTCGACAACATCAAGGACGCCGGTTTCCACTGGGCGACGCGTTCCGGTGTGACCGTTGCGCTCAGCGACGTCCTGACCCCGCCGAACAAGCGCGAGATCGTGCAGGGCTACGAGAAGCAGGCCGCCAAGGTCCAGAGCCAGTTCGACAAGGGTCTGACCACGGATGCCGAGCGTCGTCAGGAGCTCATCAAGATCTGGACGGAGGCCACCGAGAAGGTCGCCGAGGCCATGCGCGCGAACTTCCCGGCGGACAACACCATCAACCGCATGGTGTCGTCGGGTGCTCGTGGTAACTGGCTGCAGATCCGCAACATCGCGGGTATGCGAGGCCTGGTGAACAACCCGAAGGGTGAGATCATCCCTCGCCCGATCATCTCCTCCTACCGTGAGGGCCTGTCGGTCGCGGAGTACTTCATCGCGACCCACGGTGCTCGTAAGGGTCTGGCCGACACGGCGCTCCGTACCGCCGACTCGGGATACCTCACGCGTCGTCTCGTCGACGTCTCGCAGGATGTCATCATCCGCGAAGACGACTGCGGCACGACCAAGGGTCTCGAGCTCGCAATCGCGAACGTCGACAGCTCCGGTGAGCTCGTGCGCGACCCGAACGTGGAGAACTCCGTGTTCGCCCGTTCGCTGGCCGCTGCTGCGGTCAACCCGAAGGGCGAGGTCGTCGCCGAGGCCGGCGAGGACGTCGGTGACGTGCTCATCGACAAGCTCGTCTCCGCGGGTGTCGAGAACATCAAGGTGCGCTCGGTCCTGACCTGCGAGTCGACCGTCGGTGTGTGTGCAGCCTGCTACGGCCGCTCGCTCGCCACGGGCAAGCTCGTCGACATCGGCGAGGCCGTCGGCATCATCGCGGCCCAGTCGATCGGTGAGCCCGGTACCCAGCTGACGATGCGTACCTTCCACACGGGTGGTTCGGCATCGGCGGACGACATCACGCAGGGTCTGCCCCGCGTGCAGGAGCTGTTCGAGGCTCGTACCCCCAAGGGTGCGACCCCGATCGCCGAGGCCGCCGGTCGCATCACGATCGACGAGAACGACAAGGCTCGTAAGGTCATCCTGACGCCCGACAACGGCGACGAGCCGGTCGTCTACCCGGTGCTGAAGCGTGCGGTCCTCCTCGTCGAGGACGGACAGCACGTCGAGCTCGGTCAGAAGATCCACGTCGGTGCGGTCGACCCCAAGGAGGTGCTGCGCGTGCAGGGCGTCCGCGAGGTCCAGAAGCACCTCGTCGGTGGCGTCCAGGGCGTGTACCGCTCGCAGGGTGTCCCGATCCACGACAAGCACATCGAGGTCATCGTGCGCCAGATGCTGCGGAAGGTGACCGTCGTCGACCACGGCGACACCGACCTGCTGCCTGGTGAGCTCGTCGACCGCCTGCGCTACGCCGAGCTCAACCGCTCGGCCGTGTCGGAGGGTCGTCGCACCGCATCGGCTCGCCAGGAGGTCATGGGTATCACCAAGGCGTCCCTCGCGACCGAGTCGTGGCTGTCGGCCGCTTCCTTCCAGGAGACCACGCGTGTCCTCACGCAGGCCGCCATGGAAGGCAAGAGCGACCCGCTGGTCGGCCTCAAGGAGAACGTCATCATCGGTAAGCTCATCCCGGCCGGTACCGGCCTGGCGCGCTACCGCAACGTGACGGTCGAGGCCACCGAGGAGGCGAAGGCGGAGCGTTACCCGAACCGCATCTTCGGTGAGGACGGCGCGTTCAACGAGTCCGACCTGAGCTTCGTCGACTTCGACAGCTTCAGCTCCGACGACTTCACCCCCGGTAACTACAACTAGGGCTGAACGACTCACCCGGAGGGCCCGTCCCGATCGTTTCTCGATCGGGACGGGCCCTCCGTCGTTCGTTCGCCCATTCCTGGGCGAGCGAATGGGGCACCGGTGAGTTGTGTGGCGGGTCTCCGCACGACATGCTGGTCCGATGAGTGATCAGCCCGAGCAGCCCACCGGCCAGTTCCAGCCGCTGGAGCCGGACACGACCCCGGCGCAGCCGGACGTCCGCTACGGTGCTCCGGCACCCAAGCGGAAGCGCAATCCGGTCGTCATCGGCCTGAGTGTGCTCGCCGGCGTGCTGGCGATCGCGCTCGTCGTGGTCATCGGACTCCTGGTCGTCGGCCCAGGCGGCACTCCCGCAGCCGATTCGACCCGCACACCGAGCGCGACGGCGACCGCCGGCTCCACTCCTGCTCCGACCACGACGGACGCCGCCGAGACCCCTGCTGCACCGGTGCGTCCGACCGAATGCACTCAGCTCTTCCCGGCGGGCTACATCGACTCACTCACGGCAGACGGCTTCCTCGCCTTGAACCCGGAATGGTCACTGCCGGAACTCGCCACCGACTTCTTCGGTTCGAACGACAGCGCCCTCGTGGCCGTGATCTCCTCGAACACCGACCGTCTGAACTGTGCCCTGGTGAAGGCGAGCGGTGGCGGCGACGTCGGCATCACCACCAACGTCCTCTCCATCGACGCTGCGACCCAGGCGTCGGTGATCGCGCGGATGAACGAGGCAGGATTCACCTGCTCCGAGGAGACCGGCGGAACGATGTGCTTCACCGAGGTCTCGGAGGACGCCGGTACGTACGGCGAACGTCACTTCGTGCGGAACGGTACCTGGATCGCCACGCGTTGGTCGAACACGAACATCAGCGGCTGGACGCAGGCGATCGTCTCGACGCTCTTCCCCGCCTGACCCCGGCGTCCCGTTCGCAATTCAGGACGAGTCCGGCGCGTCCCGCTCGAACGAGTGTGAGCGGGGCCGACATGCCGATGACGTCCTGAGTTGTGAACCGAGCGGGCGGGCTAGGCGATGCTCCAGTAGTACACGGAGGCGCCGGGGTGGATGACGGTGATCGCCTCGTCAACGGTGCGGTAGTCGGTGTCGTCGGTGTGCCCCGCGTAGTACACCTGGGTGCCGGCGTCGGTGGTCTCGACCTTCGACACGATGCCCGTGTGGTCGCGGTCGCCGCTGTTGTCCCAGTCGAACTGCACGATGTCACCGACCTTGACCTGGTTGCGCTGCGTGTCGTCGAGAGCGGTGGCGAGCTCGGGGTGCTCCTCGACGTAGTTCATGAAGAACGTCGAGCTGACCCAGGCCTTCGAGAAGTCGAAGTCGTCGCCGGTCCCCTCGGCCCACCAGTCCTCGTCCATCGTCCACCCGCGTTCCAGCAGACTCTGGCTGGCGAAGTTCGCGCAGTCGGTGTCGACCAGTGAGCCGTATTCAGCCAGGTTGTAGTCGTTCCAGTGCGTGAACACGTAGGCCATCTGCGCGTCGACGGGGCTCGTGATGTCGTAGCTGTAGCTCAGCGCATCACCGTCGACCCGGAGATCGTCCGCGTAGACGGCGATGCCGACGTCGGCGGGGGAGAAGCCGGTGGCTGCCGGCACGGCGACGGTCACCTCGGTGCTCGTCGCCGACAGGATCCGGGCTTCCTCCTCGCCGAACACGACGCGGGTCACGCCGTCCACGTCGACACCGCTCACGGTCAGGGTGCTCCCGCCTGCGACGGGTCCGGTCGTGGCGGAGATCGCGGTGACCGCCGTGGCGTTGACCGTGGAGGCAGGGACCGTGGACGTCGTCCCGTCCAGAGCCTGCGCGGCCGACTCGGATCCGGTCGCGTCGGAGTGCTGCAGCGCGACCGGGGTGATCACCGCGGTGGCGAGGAGGAGGACGGCTCCGGCAGCGGTACCGGCGACCACGCGTCGCCCGCGCAGGGGGAGGGCGCGGTAGCGGGAGGAGAGCCGCTTGAAGGGGGAGCGGGATTCGATGTGACGGTCGTGGGGGAGTTGCTCGGGCATGGGGCCTTTCCGGGGGATGCGCCGTCGGGGGATCGGCGTCGCGGGATCGGCAGTGATCCGACAGGTGTCTGTTATCGCTCCCACTCAAGCGCGCGGAGCTGAGGAGACCGTTTCCTCCGGATATGAATCAGACCTGAATCGCGTCGACGGGAGTGCGCGAGTCCCGGCGAGCTTGCCGGGCATCGGTGCCCCGGCTTGCTACCGTGGCGAGCGGAGCGCCGTGAGGGCGCTCCTGAACTGGCTTCCGCCGAAGGAGTACGCGATGAGCACCCAGAACCCCGAGCCCGGATCGCCGACCGACCCGAGCACTCCGGCGGCTGCCCAGACCGCGGCTGGCTCCGAGCGTCCGGCGACCGCGTCCGAGCAGTCCGTGGCCGAGCGGCCCGGAGCTGAGCGGGACATCCTCTCCGAGGACACCGTGCAGCAGGACATCATCACCACGGCGGACGGCGTCGGAGCGGACCCGGTCGTCGACGACCGTCGGGTCGCCGACCGCGACGACACGGCGTCGGATGCCGGCGTGCGGGAGACCCGCCCGTACCAGCCGCACACGCCGCAGCGCGCGTACTCGAACATCGACTTCGACGACGACACCTCCGGTACCCCGACGTCGACGGCGACCACCCGACAGGCCGACACCGGTGCCCACCCGTACCCCGCCGCCGCATACGAGCCGGTCGCCCGCTCCGGCGCGACCGAGACCGCCACCGCAGCGGAGACCGAGCAGCAGCAGGCCTTCCCGCTGTACGTCCAGGCGCCGTCCGAGCCGGAGGTCCGCGGCAACCGCGGCTTCGGCATCCTCATCGGTCTCCTCGGCACCATCATCTTCGCCGCCCTCTACGCAGCAGCCGTCGCGGGCCTTCAGCTGGTGCTGGAAGGCGACGGCACGTTCGTCGAGAACCTCATCCAGATCGCCACGAGCTGGCCGTTCCTCATGGCCGCCGCAGGCTTCTTCCTGGCCTGGGTCGTCACGGCGACCATCGTGAACCGTTCCGGCTGGGTGCACTGGGTGCTCGGCGGCTTCATCATCGGCCTGGTCGTCTTCCTCGCGTGGGTCGGCGGGTTCCTGATCCAGGAGCGCGCGTGGACCCTCAGCGTCGACGAGATCCTCGCCGAAGTCACGGGTGTCGCCTTCACCTTCGGGCCGGTCCTCGCCTTCGTCGTCGCCCGCGAGATCCCCGTCTGGCTCGGTGGCTGGATCGCCGCCCGCGGCCGCAAGGTGCGCGAGGCGAACCTCGAGGCCCGCGCCGAGTACGAGCGCGTCCTCGAAGCCGGACCGACGACCGCCCGCTGAGCATGACCGGTGACGCGGACGGAGCGCGCGGTCCCTGGTGGATCGCCCCGTTCGCGGCGGTCACCTACGTGGCGCTCGTCGTCTGCGCGTTCGGGTTCATCAGCCTGCTGGCGGACCTCGACGTCGTGACCGACCGGGATGCCGGCCCGCTGACCGGTCCGCTCATGGTCGTGGTCGCCACGATCGTGGTCCTCTGGGCGATCATCCGTGAGACGCGCCGCACACCGCTGCGCGTCTCGGTCGGCTCCGCGGTCCTCGCGGGGCTCCTCGCCTGGCTCGCGTACGGCCTGAGCGGCGGCGTGTTCGACGCGATCGCGAGCCGGGACGGAGCGGACGCCGCCGCCTTCGCCGTGACGACACTGACCGGGCCGTTCTCGGTCACCGTCGGGGTGCTGGCGGTCGTCATCGTCCTCGCTGCCGCCGCCGTCGCGACGTCGTCGACCGGCCGACGTCCGACCCCGCGCTGGCCGTGGGAGCACGACGCACAGTGAGCCGATGCGACGTCCGCCCCGGTTCGCGCGAGGTGCGCCTCTCGTCCCTCCCCACGAGGGCGACGGCGTAGGCGATAATCGATCCGTTGCCGTCGTCGGCCGACGGCGCTTGGGGAGGAACCACCGATGAGATCACCCGACCTGACCGACACCGGTCTGGATCTCGACCTCGCGGGGACCGCCGACGACGTCGTCGCGCTCGTCCAACGTGCGGTCGCCGCCTCCGGTGAGGATGCGCAGCAGACCAGGCACTACGTCGCGATCGACGGTGGGACGAGCGCGGACATCCGCCTGCGGGTCGTCTCGGTCGACGATCCGGCTCCACTGCTCGCGTTCGCGATCACGACCGCCCCGTCCGCACGGGGAACGGCCGCCGCGACGTTCATCATGCAGCACGGCGTCCAGAAGCGCCGGCGTCAGCGCTCGTTGCTCGGACAGGAGCCGTTCCTGACCTTCCTGCGCGCGCTCGCCGAGCTGGCGACCGAGTCCGACCCCGGCGCCTCCGCCACCCTGCGCGTGCACGGCGCTCGGACCGTCCTCGCTCCGCGTCCCGCAGCGGCGCCGACGAGCGCAGAAGCGTCTCCTGCAGGTGCGCCCACATACGTCCCCGTCACGGACGGACCGGTCTCCCCGGGATGGGGTCCGATGACCGCCGATGCGCCGACACCATCCCCTGCCGTCTCGACCCCGACGTCCGCCGAGCCGGTTCCGGTCTTCGAGGCTCCGGCTGCTCAGGTGCCGGCTCCCGAGCGTGCCGTTCCCGAGACTTCGGTCCCTGGGGCCCCGGCTCCCGCAGCTCCGGCTCCCGAACCGACGTGGGCTCCCGCGGGCTCCGCGCCTGAACCGACGCCGGTCGTCGTCGAGCCACCTGCTGCCGAGCCGCAGTTCCGCGAGCCGCCGGTCGCACCCGCTCAGACACGCGCCCCGGCCGCATCGACGTCCTCGGTCCCTCCGGAGCTGCAGATCACCGTTCCCCCGGGACTGTTCGCCGGTGCACCGGCATCCCCGGGTGCGCCGGAGCCGAACGCGCCGGCGCCGGCGCGGCCGGTGGCGGACGCCGTGATCCCGACGCCGGAAGCAGATCTCGGTGCCACCGTCGTCTCGGCGTCGCTGCGAGCCGGGGACTTCGCGCTCGAGCTGCCCGACGGCGAGCGCATCCCGCTCCGGGGGCCACTCCTGCTCGGACGCAACCCCTCGGCACGGCCGGAACAGCCCGACGCCGAGCTCCGCTCACTCGTCGACCCACGGATGTCCGTCTCGAAGACGCACACGGTCGTCGTACCCGGACGACGGTCGCTCCGCGTGACGGACCTGCACTCCACGAACGGCACGACGATCACGGACGCGTCCGGCGCGGTCACCGTCTGCCAGCCAGGCGAGGCCTACGTCGCGGAAGCCGGGTCGACCATCGGGATCGGCGAGTTCCCGATCCGCGTCGTCGTCGGCTGAGAACGTCGTCGGGCATGGGGAGTGCTCCCCATCGTCGCCTCCCGAGCTCTCGGATACGCTGGTGGCCGGCGGGGCGAAACCCGCTGTCGGTGACTCTCAGACGGTCGCCGATTCAGTGACGACCCAAGGGGAACTATGGCCGGGGATCAGCTCTTCGTCGACGTCGAAGCCATTCGGACGATCGCGTCCGGACTGGAGACGAGCGGATACAGCCTTCCGACCGAGGTTGCCGTCGACCTGAGTGGCAGCTCCAGCTCGAGTGTCTCTGGTGCCGCGGAGAGCTTCGCCATGTGGGCGACGGTGCAGACGATGCTCGCGTCGGGTCAGATCACGAACGCTGCGCAGATCGCCAGGGACGCCGCGGCCACGTGGCAGGAGACCGAGGCACTGCTGGATGAAGGAGCCAACTGATGGGTAACTGGACGAGGGAGGATCCGGGACTCTTCGACGCCGGATCGCTCGGAACGGCCGCGACCGGCCTGCAGACCGTGGAGACGACGCTCGGCGAGGCTCGCACGGTCACGACCAACTCGCAGGCGGGCATGACCGCGGAGGTCTGGAGCGGAGACGCCCCGGTCACCTGGACGGCCTCCCTCGACACTCCGGTGGCCACGATCGATGCGGTCACCACCGCCCTGAGCGCAGCTCGGACGGCCATCGGCGCGTACTCCGAGACCGTGTCCGGAATCGCCACACGTGCGACGTCGGTGAAGCAGACCATGTTCGAGTCGAACCAGGTCATCAACCGCCAATACGCGGACCCCGCAGGTGGCCCGACGCCGGAGCAGGCGCAGCACCGCCAGCTGCAGGAACAGGCGGCGATGGGAGACCTCACGCTGGCCCGCAACGCGCTCGAGGGGTTGGCCGATGAGCGCACCCTGGCTGACAGCACCCTGGTGCTCGCATTGACCCCGCCGAACGCCACCGCCTGGGAGGCACAGCGTCAGGCACTCGCCGCCATCGGCATCACCGACTCCGGCTCGCTGACGCCGAGCGCGGTGGCACAGGCGATGGCCGAGCTCGGGAACCAGATCGCCTCCGGCGACTATTCCGAGGCGGACGTCTCGAACCTGCAGACGCTCTACGACCTGTACGGCAAGAACCCGCAGGTGATGGCCCAGATGAATCGCGACATGGGCGGCGAGAACGTCGTCAGCCTCATCGACGAGCTTGGCCGTGGTGTGGTGGACGGCAGCGTCCCGGCCGCCGCGGCGTTGGCGCTCGCCCAGAGTGTCCGCGGCGGGTTGTCCGTCGGCTCGCAACGGTGGACCCCGCTCACCGGGCAGGAGTTCGCCGAGGAGATGATGTCCCAAGCGAGCACGATGGTCGGCGGTGACCCCGCTGCGATCGGTTTCCTCTTCGGTGACCCCACCAACGCGCCGATCGGTGTTACGACCACCCTCGCGCTCGCGGACATGATCGATGCCGCGGAACGCGGGAACTACCAGATCTGGCAGGACTCGTCGCCACTGCCCGGCGGCACGACGCTCGCGCTGCTCGAGGAGGAACAGACGGGGCTTTCCGGGCTCCGGGTCGTCGACATGGCGGGGCGGGTGTTGGAGACTCTCGGGGCATACCCCGCTGAAGCGCTCGAGTGGTTGACGAGCGCCGAGGACGACGGCGTCACCGGCGAAGGCAAGCTCGGCGAGAACCGCGTCGACTACTGGTATGGAGAGCGGGACTGGTCGACGTACGACCAGTTCGAGGGCCCTTCCGGTCTGTGGGCCGGCTCGCAACATGCGCCGGGCGGACCTGGTGACGGCAGCGTCACACTGCCGGACGGAACGAACAATTCACCGCAGGTCTGGCACGACAGCGCACAGCTGACGCATGACATCATGGAGGCGCTTGCAAGGAACGAGCAGTTCGTTACCGAGAACGTTAGCGAGATCGCTTCGGTCAAGATGGTTGCGGCTTTGGCGCCGCAGATTCCCGGCTTCGTCGAGGATCCGCTGTCGGGCATGGGCGATGACGGGGGTTCAACACTCGAGTCCCCCGTCTTCGGATCCGGCGACCCTCGGGAGTATGCGAGGGTGTCGCGAGAAATCTTCGCTGAGGTCTTCGGCGTAGCGGGAGATCACGCTGCGGGCGCAGAAGCCTTGAGTACCGTCGTGACGAACTATCAGGTGGGCCTCTCCGAAGCAGCAACCGCAGAGAACGCATCGGTGCCCGGCCTCACGCAACGCATCGCCATTCTCCAGGGCATGCTCGACGGTGCAGCGGACGGCGCTGCGCTCGGCGAGGCGACCCGTCAAGATGAGGCCGTTGAGGAAGCGATCGGCTTACTGGCGGACGCCGTGGGCCTGATCCCCGTGCCTGGGCTCGGCGGTGCCGCCGATATCGCGCAGGACTATCTGCTCGGTCAGCTCATCGATGCTGCAGAAGCCCACGACGTCTCGACGTTCGCCACCAACCATGCGGAGCTTTCTGAGGCCCAAGGTGAGGGGGGAGTCGCCGATCGCCAGGTCCTCCGAATCCAAACTGCGCAGCTGGTGTGGTCCGTCAGGCAGCCTGACGGAGTGCCCGACCCGACTGGCATGGATGCGGACGAGCTGGACGCCTGGTTCAGGACGAACGAAGTCGCGCTGAACCGGGCGTTGGACCCGCTGTCCAGCGGAACCACCTACGACACACTGGCCGGGGTCTACGACCTCGCCTACGGTCGGGCGAGTGGCGCGGCGGAGGCCGGATGAGTGCCGGAGTGAGGATCGGTGGCTCGGCCGCAGCCGTCGCGCTGCTCATCACGCTCGCCGGCTGCACGCCGACTCCGGCGGAACAGTCGGATCAGGGGGTCCCGGAGGTCGTCTGGGCTGACGGAGAGCCTTCGGGCGAATTCGAACAGGATGCTTGGGTTCAAGCGGCTCGGTCGGCGCTGACCGCCCTCGCTGTGGCACAGAACCGCAACGACTTCGAATTGCCGGAGCTGGTCGAATCCACGACGTACGAGGTGCGGTCGGCCGCCTGGCGCGGCGCGCGGGATCGTGTCGAGGCCGGAGAGCGGACCGACGTGCACCCCGGACCGCAGCCGCTGGAACCGCAGAGCGTCGAGGTGTCGGCGGACGGTCGAAGTGCGAGCGTCCAGGCATGCGTCGCGCTCGACTGGTCGTCGCCCCAGGGCACTCCTCCGGAATCCTTCGACACGGCCGGAGCGGAGTACCGCCTCGAGCGCACCGAGGACGGCCGGACCGTCCTCGACGCCATCGTCGGCTTGCCGAACCTCGACTGCGCGACTGCTGATCCCGCCGTCGGGCTGTTCGATCCGGCCCCGAAGGAGTCTTCTGTGACGGATGTCGATCAGATCGTCCGCCCACAGACCGACTGATCTGGTCGGACGTCGGACACGGCGCACTCCGGATCCTGGCTCGCTCCGTCGTCGCTAGGCTGATCGAGGTCGCGTCGAGCGGCCCGCACTTCCAAGGGGATCCTGCATGCGCATCAAGCTGACGTTGACCAGGCCGTCGGGGTCGTCCGCCGACATCGTCGTGACGACGGACGCGGCGGCGAGCATCGCCGAGGTCGCGTCGACCATCGCGCGCGTCGACCCGCAGGGGCCCGATTCCGCGAACGCCGACTTCACGCTGCACGCGCGTCTGCCGGGCTCGACCGAGACCCTGCCGCTCCCGCCGGAGGCTCCCATCGGCGAGGCGTGGGTCGGTTCGGGTGCCGTCATCGAGCTCGCCGACGCGGGTGTGTATTATTCCGCGGCGCGCACCGGCCAGGCGCCTGCCGTCGCCGTCGTGCGGGTCCTCTCCGGCGACGACGCCGGCCGTGAGTTCACCCTGCCGGCCGGCAGCTGGACCATCGGTCGCGAGGCGAGCTGCGACATCGTCCTCGACGATCCGCTCGTCTCGAAGCGTCACGCACGCCTCGAGGTCGGCGGCGAGATCGAACTCGTCGACCTCGGCGCGGCCAACGGCATCGTCGTCGACGGCGGCATCGTCCCACGACTCAAGGTCATCGAGCCGGAGCGCGTGCTCATCGGCGACACTGAGGTCGAGATCGGCTTCGCCGGGACCGTCGGTCGCGCGGGCGTCGTCCCGAAGGCCGGACCGGTGTACTTCAACCGCTCGCCGCGCGTCGAACAGCGCTACGCGGGGGAGACCTTCCCCGCCCCCGAGCCGCCGACCGAGCGCGAGAACCAGCCGTTCCCGCTCCTCGGCATGCTCACGCCCATGCTCCTCGGTGGCGCGATGTACTTCTTCACGAAGAACCCGCTGTCGCTCATCTTCATCGCCATGACGCCGCTCATGCTCATCGGCAATTACTTCACCGGTCGCGGGCGCAACAAGCGCAAGCTCAAGCAGCAGATCAAGATCTTCGACGAACGGCTCGAGTCCCTCGGGAAGCAGCTCGCGGCCGAGCGGGAGATCGAGCACGACGTCCGCATGCGTGAGGCACCGTCCACCTCGGAGGCGCTCAAGCACGCGCTCACGCGGGGGCCGCTGCTGTGGACCAGGCGCCCGGAGCACTGGTCCTTCCTGAACCTCCGGCTCGGCGTCGGCACGATGCCGTCGCGCAACGAGGTCTCGGCGAAGGCCCGCGACAGCTTCCTGCCGGAGTTCCAGGAACGACTCGAGCAGCTCAAGGACCAGTACGCGACCGTCGCCGACGTGCCGATCATCGACAACCTCTACGATGCCGGCGCGCTCGGCATCGCCGGTTCACCGCAGACCGCCGGGGGAGCCGTGAACGGCATCCTCGTCCAGCTCACCGCCCTCCACTCGCCGGCCGAGGTCGTCGTCTCGGCGATCGTCTCGCCCGCCTGGTCGAACGCTCTCTCGTGGGTCAAGTGGCTGCCGCACGCGTCCTCGCCCAACAGCCCGCTCGACGTCGGTCACCTCGCCGACAGCGTGTCGAGCGGCAACCTACTGCTGGCCGCGATCGAGGAACTCGTCCAGACCCGCCTGCAGGCGGCCCGGGCCGGCGACGCCCGACGCGGAGCCATCTCCGAGAAGCAGGCGGCGCAGGAGCGCGGCGCGGAGATCGGGACCAAGAGCTCCAATGACACCGGCACGAAGTCCCCGATCCCCGCGATCGTCCTGCTCATCTCCGACGACGTCGGCGTCGACCGCGCACGCCTCGTCCAGCTCGCCGAGATCGCGGCGGACGCGGGTGTCTTCCCGATCTGGATCGCCGACGACGTCGTCTCGCTTCCCGCCGCCTGCCGCACCTTCCTGCAGGTCCCGGAGTCCGGGGCCGGCGTCGACGCACTGGCGACGGTCGGCATGGTCCGCCTCGGCTACTCCGTCGACGACGCCCGCCCGGAGTTCGTCGACCCGGTGACGGCCCTCGACTACGCGCGACGCATGGCGTCCGTGATCGACGCCGGTGCCCTCGTCGAGGACTCGAGCGACCTCCCGCGGTCGGTGTCCATGGTGACGCTGCTCGGCCCGGAGCTCACGACCTCGAGCGACGCCGTGGTCGACCGCTGGCGCCAGAACTCCTCGATCCACGACCGCACGCCCGGCCTCCCGCCGAAGCCTCGCCGGGCCGGCCAGCTGCGCGCGACCGTCGGATCGGGCGGTGTCGACGCCATGCACCTCGACCTCCGCGCCCAGGGCCCCCATGCCCTCGTCGGCGGGACGACGGGTGCCGGTAAGAGCGAGTTCCTCCAGGCCTGGGTGCTCGGGATGGCGGCCGAGTACAGCCCCGACCGCGTCTCGTTCCTCTTCGTCGACTACAAGGGCGGCTCGGCCTTCGCGGACTGCGTGACCCTCCCGCACTGCGTCGGACTCGTCACCGACCTCAGCCCGCACCTCGTCCGGCGGGCGCTCACGAGCCTCCGCGCCGAGCTGCACTTCCGCGAGCACCTGCTCAACCGGAAGAAGGCCAAGGACCTCCTCGAGCTCGAGAAGCGGGGCGACCCGGACTCGCCGCCCGCCCTCGTCCTCGTCATCGACGAGTTCGCGGCCCTCGTCGGCGAGGTCCCGGAGTTCGTCGACGGCGTCGTCGACATCGCCCAGCGTGGTCGCTCGCTCGGGATCCACCTCATCATGGCGACCCAGCGGCCCGCCGGCGTCATCAAGGACAATCTGCGCGCCAACACCAACCTCCGCGTCGCGCTGCGCATGGCCGACGAGTCCGACAGCCAGGACGTGGTCGGGGTCAAGGACGCGGCGCACTTCGACCCGGGTGTCCCCGGGCGAGGCATCGCGAAGACCGGTCCCGGCCGCCTGAGCATCTTCCAGTCCGGCTATGCGGGCGGCTGGACGAGCGACGAGCCCAAGCGCTCCGACATCGAGGTCCGGGAGCTGCGCTTCGGCGGCGAGACGCGCTGGGAGGAGCCCCGCGCTGCCGACGCCGAGGAGGAGCGCGACCTCGGCCCCACCGACCAGCAGCGGCTCGTCGCGAGCATCATCGCCGCAGCCGACCGGGCATCGATCCCGGCGCCACGACGGCCCTGGCTCGACGAGCTGGCGCCCGTCTACGACCTCAGCAAGCTCCGTCAGCGGTCCGACGCCGAACTGCTCATCGGTGTCGCCGACCTCCCGGACTCGCAGGAGCAGCGCCCGGTCTACTTCCGGCCGGACGTCGACGGCCACATCGCCGTGTTCGGCACCGGCGGATCGGGCAAGAGCACGGTCCTGCGCACCCTCGCCACGGCGGCCGGCATCACGCCGCGTGGCGGTCCGGTCGAGGTGTACGGCCTCGACTTCGGCGCGGGCAGCCTCCGCATGCTGGAGGCCTTGCCGCACGTCGGCTCGATCATCCCCGGCGACGACCAGGAGCGCGTCATCCGACTGCTCCGCCGGATCAAGGAGATCGTCGACGAGCGCAGCGTCCGGTACGCCGAGGCGAACGCGTCCTCGATCACCGACTACCGCCGCGTCTCGGGTCGCAACGACGAACGCCGCATCCTGTTGCTCGTCGACGGCTTCCAGTCCTTCCGGCAGGAGTACGAGACGACGCTCGGCCTGTCCTCCTGGTACACGCTGTTCCAGCAGCTCATCACCGACGGCCGGCAGCTCGGCGTGAACATCGCGTTCTCGGCCGACCGCCCGGGCTCCGTCCCGACGAACATCAGCTCCGGTGTGCAGCGGCGCGTGGTGCTGCGCCTCGCGGACGAGACCGGCTACCAGCTCCTCGGCGTGCCGAAGGACATCCTCGGCCCCGAGTCGCCCGCTGGCCGGGCGATCGTCGACGGCCTCGAGGTCCAGGTCGCGATCCTCGGTGGTTCGCCGGTGCTCTCGGACCAGTCGGTCGCGACGGTCCGGCTCGCGGAGGCGATGTCGCGCGCGGGAGCCACGATCACGGCCCCGCCGATCGGCGCGCTGCCGAAGGAGATCGAGGCGCGCGAGCTGCCCGAGCGCGTCGGCGACCGCCCTGTGCTCGGGATCGGCGACGCCGACCTCGCACCGATCGGGTTCGACCCGTCCGGGGCGTTCCTCGTCGGCGGCCCTCCCGGCAGCGGTCGGACGAACGCCGTCGCATCCCTGGTCGGCGCCATGCGACGTTTCGATCCGGCGACGCGCTTCGTCTACTTCGGCTCCAAGCGCTCGGAACTGCTGCGGGAGCTTCGCTTCGACGAGTCGGCCGTCACCCCCGAGACGATCGCCGAGCAGGCGAAGGCGCTGTCCGCGGCGATCGCGGCCGAGACGGTGACCGGCCGGACGGTCGTCGTCATCGAGACGCTGTCGGACTACCTCAACGGCATCGCCGACCCACCGCTCGTGGAGCTCATCAAGGCCATCAAGCGCAGCGACCATCTCGTGATCGCCGAGAACGAGGTGTCGGGCTGGTCGTCGTCCTGGCCGCTCATGGGCGAGATCAAGAGCGCCAGGCGGGGCATCCTGTTGCAGCCGGAGCAGATGGAGGGCGACCTCGTCCTCCGGACGACCTTCCCCCGGCTCGCACGCAAGGACTTCCCGCAGGGGCGCGGAATGTACGCGAACCGCGGTGCGCTGTCGCGCGTGCAGCTGCCGATCGCGCCCGAGTTCCCCGTCTCCTGAGCGGCGTCGTCCCCGGATGGGGACTGCATGGGGAGTGCTCCCCATGTGCTCCCGCGAGGCGTTGTGGTTACATGATGAAGGCACCGACGGTGCCGGTGACCACAACGAAGGAGCAAGACTCATGGCCAACATCAACGTCAACTACAGCGAGATCAAGCAGGCCGCCGTCAACCTGACGACGGGTAAGGGCGAGGTCGAGACCACGCTCAACCGCCTCCAGACCCTCATCAACAACCTCGTGTCCTCCGGGTTCCAGACCGACACCGCGTCCGGCACCTTCAACGAGACCTACACGGCCTTCACGCAGAGCGCGACGGTCACGATCCAGCACCTCGACAAGCTGTCGGGCTACCTCAACAACGCCGTGACCACGCTCGAGCAGACCGACGCAGCCCTCGCTGCCGGCGCCGGCCAGTAGTCACCACCGTCGGCTTCGCTCTGCGCGCCCTCCCGACCAGGTGTCGGTGAGGGCGCGCGGGTTTTCCGGCGAAGGCGACCCACGGCGACAGCGACGCAGCACCACGCGACGAGGAGCGAGCAGTGTACGGCGACACCCAACAGATCCGCCTCCGCGCGACGGAGCTACGAACCCTCGCGACCGAGGTCCGTAGCCGCGCCGGGGACCTCCGCTCAGCCGCCGAGCTCGCGTGGACCTCCACCGCGGCGGAGACCTTCATCGAGCAGCTCGGCACCCGGGCGGTCTCGCTCGAGAACTCGGCGACGCAGCTCGACGACGCGGCCGACAAGCTCGACGCGCACGCGACCGCCGTCGAACACGTGAAGCAGCTCATCGAAGATGCCGCGCGTTGGGTGGGCGACCGCTGGAACGACGCGGTGAACCTCGTCTCCGGCGCGGTCGAGACCGTCAAGGACGGCGCCGCGAAGGTGTTCGAGTTCTTCGGCCAGGAGGTCCCGGACTTCCTCGTGCACCAGGCCAAGGACATCGTCGCCTCCACGCCATCGCTTCCGACACCCGGTGACCGCAGCTGGCTGGACCTTGCAGACCTCTACCGCAGCCGAGGATGGACCCCCTGATGCCCATGACCCGTACCCGCCCGGCTCCCGCCGCGGCAGCCTTCCTGCTGACCGCGGACGAACTCCACGTCCTGGAGCACCGCACCCCGCACATCGTGCTGCCACCCGCCTTCCACACCGAATGGGGTTCGGACGTGTCGCCCGCCGAAGTCCGTGAGCGCGAGCAGCGAGCCGTCGCGCGGCTCCGGGAGCGGCGACTCCTCGCCCGCGGCGACGACAGCCTCCCGGACGACCTCACCGCTGACGTCGACCCCGATTTCGCCGCCTTCCTGTCGATGCCGCAGTTCGCGACGGCGGCCGTCGACGCCTCCTGCTGGACCCTCGACCGGACGGCGATCCAGTCCGTCTCCGTGATCGGCGCGCACGCCCTGGCGCTGTTGCGGACGCAGCGGGTCGACCACTCGGATGCGTCAGTCGCCGAGCACGGCACGGCCGCGCGCGACGAGGACGCCGTCGAGATCCGCGCCTTCGACACCGCCGGGCTGGCCCAGCAACTCCTGCGACCCCTCTCCGCGCTCCACGACGTCCCCGACGCGCGGGGTCGTTCGACCGACGTGGTCGTCCTCCCGCTCGCGGACGCCGAGGCGCTCGTCCTCGCGCTCCGCCAGGACCGACCGGACGTCGTCGGCGCGGTCGTCGAACAGCTCCACAGCCCGCAGGCCGCAGTGCTCCTCGGCGGCGTCGCCCAGCGGATCGACGGCGGCTTCCGGCTCGACGCACTCTCCCGGAGCGGGGAGCCCATGAGACGGTGGACGGACACGTGGCTCCGTGGTGCCGACGGCTGGGTCGCCGTGGCGGTCGACACTCCGGACGTCGAAGCGGCGGGTATGGACCCGTCCACCGTCGCCGAGGGGACCCGGGTCTCGCTCCGGGCCGTCCGTCGCGCGGACATCGTCGCCGAGGTGTTGGCGATCGCCGCGACCATCCAGGGAGCACGGGCATGAGCGGCATCACGGTCTCCGGTGGAGCCGGCGGCGTCGGCGCGAGGCTCGACGACATGCGACTGCAGGCGCAGCAACTCGCCACGTTGTCGACCGAGCTGATCGGGCGTTCGGGCACGGCCGCTGCGAAGGCGGTGGACGGCGACCTGCTCGAGTCCATGATCCTGTCCCCGGTGACGGGGGCGGCCGCGGAAGGCGCCATCGTCCTCGCCTCCGGTTCCCTCCTCCTCGTCGCGACCGAGACCGGCGTCTCCGCCGTCTTCCTCGAGGGCGCCGTCGTCGCCTACGAGACCGCCGACCAACTGATCGCCGCGGCGACGGTCGCCCTCCACAACGGCGTCGCCTTCGTCATCGGCGTCCTCGCGGTGCCGGTCGGCCTCGTCGCAGCGGCGGGCGTGGCGGTGGTGGGCGGGGCGTGGATGCTCACCGTGGCAGGCGTCAACATCGTGGTCGAGGGTGTCGACTCGCTCGTCGAGGGTGCCCAGCAGACGCTCGACCAGATCGGCGACAACCCCTGGCTGCTGCTGTCGCCGGCCGGCGTCGCGGGACTGTTCACCGCCAACTCGATCGCCGCCTACTCTCCGCAGGAGGTCATCGATCGGACCGCCGCGACGTATGCGGACGCACTCGCGAGACTGCAGGAACTCGCTCCGATCGCAGGTCAGGCGGCCAACGAATGGTTGGGCGACAACGCGTGGATCGAGGACATCCTCACGGACGGTGCCCCAGGTCTCCTGGCCGGCCTCACCTTCCTGCCCGGGCTGTTGCCCGGCTTCAACGGACTCATGTCGGTCGTCACCGGCCAGGGCTGGCCGCCGCTCACCTATGAGCAGGCGATCGACGCCATCGCCACCGGTGGCGGCCGGTTCGGCCTCTTCGACGATGGGCAGGGCGGCCTCGCCATGGATCCCGACGACCCCTCACAGCCGCTCGCCGTGCCTCGGGACCGAACCGTCACCGACCTCGGCGACCTCCTGCAGGGTTCGGCGGACATCGACAAGGGTGAGGAGGAGCTCAGCAACATCCGCGTGATCCAGTCGGCCGGACCGCCGCCGAGCTGGATCGTGCAGATCCCGAGCACGCAGGTCTGGGATCCGCACGGTGGCGCGATCTCGAACGACCTCACCTCGGACATCGCCGCCATGCAGGGTGAACAGACGGCGCTCGGCCAGGCGGTGAAGGACGCGATGGCCGCCGCCGGCATCTCTCCGACGGACCCGGTGATGCTCGAGGGCTTCAGCCTCGGCGGGATCACGGCCGGGTCGCTGGCCTCGGACCCGGACTTCGGCTACAACGTCACGCACGTCGTCACGGCGGGCTCGCCGATCGCACGCTTCGACATCCCCGACGACGTGCAGGTCCTCTCGATGGAGTTCAACGAGGATCCGGTCGCCCGGCTCGACGGACAGGGGAACCCGGACTCGGCCAACTGGACGACGATCCAGGGTGACGCCCCGCGACTGGGCGGCGTCAACCCGGAACAGCAGGATCCGGGGATCGCGAGTGCCCACAACGCGCAGCGGTACGAGATGATGGCGGACGAGACGTCGTCGTCGGGAGACCCGAGCGTCGACGCCTACCTGGACTCGGCGAGCGGCTTCTTCAGCGGTGATCAACAGGTGACCGACTACAGTCCTACGCGGAGATGATCGACCGCGGCCCGACACCGGGTCGCCCGTCCACAGCCCGTTCCCGACCGTGAGGCCTTCCATGCGCATCAGCACCATCGTCCGATCCGGCGCCGTGTCGGTCGTCCTGTTGGGGCTCCTCACCGCCTGCGGGACCGCAGCGCCGACGGCGCAACGCACCCCGGCCCGCACCTCGGACCGGACGCTGGCCGCCGTCGAGGAAGCGGTCGCCGAGATCCCCGGGGCGGACTTCAGGGCCGCCCGCGCTTGGGACGGCACGACGGCGTACGTCACCGCGACGCTCTCGGCGACCGACGCCTTCACCGGCGACCCCGGTGCCCTCGTGGACTACTCCCTCGCGCAGCTCGCTTCCCAGGACGAGGTCGACCGCGGGCGCTTCGTGCGATTCGCCTTCGACGCGCCCGGACAGACCGTCGAGTCGACGATCGCCATCCTCGCGACGCTGGACATCGCCTCCGAGCAGTACGCCGGTGGCGATTCCGTGGAGCTCTCGAGCTCCGACCTCGAAGCGAGGTACGGAAGCTGGCCGGGCGAGGTACCGACCCTCCCCGCCGCGTTGGGCGGTGCGGGATGACGACGATCGAGACCGCGCGGTCCACGCACACCCTGCGCAGCGAGGGCCGGACCGACACCGGGCTGGTCCGACGCCTGAACGAGGACGCGTTCTACGCCGGCGCGCCCGCCTTCGTGGTCGCCGACGGCATGGGCGGGCACGAACGCGGCGAGGTCGCGAGCCGTGAGGTCGCGGCGGCGCTCGAACGCGGCATCCCGATCGGCATGCCGACGACGACCGAGGCGGTCGTGACCACGATCGTCGCCGCCAACGCGGTCATCCGCAGCATCCCCACGCCGAACGGGGTCATCGGCACGACCGTCGCGGGCCTCGCGCTCGTGGCGCTGTCGCCGCAGACCGACCTCCACTGGATGGTGTTCAACGTGGGGGACTCCCGGGTCTACACCTGGGCCGACGGCGCACTCCGTCGGATCACCGTCGACCACTCGGCCGTGCAGGAACTCGTCGACGCCGGTTCCATCACGGAGGCGGAGGCGCGCGAACACCCCGATCGCAACATCGTGACGAAGGCGATCGGGGTCGAGGCCGGCATCGACCCGGATGTCTGGCTCCTCCCCGTCGCCGGGCGGCAACGGTTCCTCCTCTGCTCCGACGGGCTCACCGGCGAGCTGTCCGACGAGCGGATCGCCGAGGTCCTGTCGCAGGGCTTCGAGGGAGCCGCAGACCGCCTCGTGGAGCTCGCACTGGCTGCGGGAGGGCGGGACAACGTGACCGCGCTCGTCGTCGACGTCGTGTCGACCTCGCTGATGTCCAGCGGCCCCGGCTACGATGACGCGGGTGGTCTCGGGTATCTTGAAGAGACGATGCCGCGAGGCTAGAGGAGTGGCCGTGTACTCGTACGAAATGGAACCGGCCGAGGTCCGCCGTTGGCTCGCTGTGGCGGGGCCCGGCAGACTGGTGCTGGTCGACGCCCAGGGAGACGACACCGCCGCTGCCGCATTCGCCGCGGACCTCCCGGGCGACGCGTCGCTGTCGCTGATCGTCGACCGCCTCGCGGCCGGCGGTCTCTCGAACACGCCCGCGTTCGCCGCGGCCGTCTGGGACGGATCGGGCGCGACGGTCATCGTGCGCGGGCTCGCGGCCGCCGTCGTGACGAGCGCCGCCGGGACCGAGACGGTCCTGGGCGCCCGCGCGACCACCTGGGTCGAGGAACACCACGCCGACGCGGTGAGCGTCACGCTCCGGAGCGACCAGCCGAACCCGTCCGGCGTGCGCCTCCCGCTCGGGTCGGGAGCCGTCTGGACGACCTCCATCACGGCGACCCTCGACGAGGAGGCCACGGCTTCCCTCGCCACTCCGACCACCGACGAGCGCCGGCCGACCGAGTCGTCCACGAGCACGCCGACCGCGGCGGAGCAGCTCGCGGCCCCGCCCGTCCCGGCCCCCGCCGAGCCCGCTGCATCCGCGGCGACCTCGGACGATGCGGACGACGAGACGGACGGCGATGAGGCGACCCCGGTTGCGCACGTCGAGCCCGTTCAGCCGCTCCACGTCGTGCCGTCCGTCTCCGACACCCAGTTCTTCCACGACGAGGACGACCCGGACGAGACCCCGTCGACCCCGGAGGAGCCCGTCGACGAGGGTTACGACTTCCTGTTCGGCCAGACCGTGCTCCGTCCGGTCGGTGCGGCGGCGGTCGACGAGGCGGGCGACGCCGAACGCGCGGCGGCCGAGGCGTCGGCGCACCAGCAGGCGGCAGCCACCGCGGTCGCCGCACCGGAACCCGCAGCAGCCGGACCATCGGACCTCGGCGACCACGACGGCCACACGATCCTCGCCGAGGATCTCGCCGCATTGCGTGCGCGTCGCGCGGCCGAGACCCCGCCCGCACGGTCGTCCACCCCGTCGGCCACGCCGCTCACCTACCTCGAGCTCCCCGGCGGCACTCGCCAGTCGCTCGCCTCGCCCGTCGTCCTCGGCCGGGCGCCGAGCGTCTCGCAGGTCCCGGCGTCCGTCGTCCCGACGCTGGTCACGCTCACGGGAGACGACATCTCGCGGAGCCACGTGCGCGTCGCGGTCGAGGGCGGCACGGTCGTCGTCACCGACCTCCACTCGCGGAACGGCACGCAGGTCGTCCTGCCCGGTCAGGCACCGCAGTCCTTGCGACCAGGGGAGCCGACGCCGGTGATCGTCGGGACCGTCATCGACCTCGGCGGCGGCGTCGCGCTGCGCGTCCGAGAGGGCTGACGTGCGCCGTTCACCCTCGCAACCGCCGGCCATCCCCGGGCTGCGGTTCGAACGACAGCTCGGAGCCGGTGGGTTCTCCGACGTCTTCCTGTACGAGCAGCAGCTGCCGAGGCGTCAAGTCGCCGTCAAGGTACTCCTCGCCGAGCACCTCAGCGAGCAGACCCGCGAGGCCTTCGTCGCCGAGGCGAACCTCATGGCGCAGCTCTCCGCGCACCCCTACATCGTCACGATCTACACGGCGGACGTCGCTCCGGACGGACGACCGTACCTCGCGATGGAGTACTGCGCGGGGCCGAGTCTCGCCGAGCAGGCGAAGCTGCGGCGGTTCGCCGTCGCCGATGCACTGCGCACCGGCGTCCGCCTGGCCAGTGCGGTGGCGACCGCCCACGCGGCCGGCATCCTCCACCGCGACATCAAACCGGCCAACGTGCTCACCAACGCGTACGGCTGGCCGGCGCTGACCGACTTCGGCATCTCGCAGGCCGTCGAACTCGAGGTTCCGACGACCGCCGGCCCCGGGCGCCCTGGCGACGTCGGTTCCACCGGTGCCTCGGGCACGCAGACGGTCGGTCTCTCCATCCCCTGGTCGCCGCCCGAGATGTTCGAGGACGAGCCGCATCCGGACGTCCGGTCCGACGTGTTCTCCCTGGCCGCGACGGTCTACACGCTGCTCGCCGGACGGACGCCGTTCGAGATCCCCGGGCAGTCGAACGGTGCGGCCGACCTCATCAGCCGGATCGAGCGTGGGACCGTCACCCCGCTCGGGCGCGACGACGCACCGGCTTCCCTCGTCGCGACGCTGCAGAAGGGCCTCGCGAAGGATCGCGCCAACCGCTTCGAGAGCGCCGTCGACTTCGCTCGGGCGTTGCAGCGCGTCGAGATGGAGCTGGCCTACGCGCCGACGCCCATCGACATCCCGAACCTCGTGCAGCCGCAGTCGCAGGCCCCCCGACCGGACACGTCCAGCAGTGCGTCGGACGAGACGCGGGTCCGACAGGTCCCGACGGTCGAGGCCCAGCCCCGACCCAGCGTGCCGAGCGTGCAGCCGTCGGTCGGCGACGAGACGGTCGTCCGCTCGGCGGGACCGCTCGTGCAGCCGATCCAGCCCTCGGCCCCGATCATCGTCGGAGCGGCCTCGCTGCCCTCCGAGACGATCCGCCGAGACCGCCTCGAGACCGCCGCTGCAGTTCCCACGGAGGACCCCGATGCCGATGCGGCCGGACGAGGCAGACGTCGCCGACTGACCCGCCTCCTCGTCGTGGGCGCCGTCGCGGTGCTGGCGGTCGGCGGCATCGCGGCCGGGATCATCTGGCAGGGGGCGGCCGCCGACCCGAAGCCCACGGCCGCCGCGACCGGGGCGCCGATCCAACTGAGCGACGTCCCCTCGCCAAAGCCGTTCGGCGTGAACATCAGCGAGGACGGCAGCGTCGTCACCTTCATCTGGGACAACCCGGACCCGCAGGACGGCGACTCGTACATCTACCAGGTGACGAGCAGCGGCAAGAATTCGCCGAAGGTACCGACCTCGACCTACGCGGTCGACCTGAAGCCGAGCGCTCCGGGCGCGCAGCTGTGCATCGAGGTGGTGATCGTCCGAGGCGGCGTCACCTCACCCGATCCACTCGAGATGTGCTCCCAGCAGTAGCGGGAGCGAGACGATGACCGACCACAGGGGGACCAGACGATGACCACGGACGAGGCGACCGACGCGGCGACGACGAAGACGGCGGTGCGCGTCGAGTTCTGCGGCGAGGAGTACGCCGTGGACGCACGCAAGCCGTTCCTGATCGGGCGCGAGGGTGACCTCGTCGTCGACGAGAACCCCTTCCTGCACCGGACCTTCCTCAGCGTGACCTTCGATGCCGGGCTCTGGTGGCTCACGAACATCGGGAACACCCTCTCCGCGACGGTGACGGACACGACCGGCAACGTGCAGGCGTGGCTCGCGCCCGGTGCCCGGCTCCCGATCGTGTTCCCCGAGCTGCAGGTGTTGTTCAGTGCCGGGACGACGACCTACGACTTCACGATCACCTCGGACCTCGAGTACTTCAGTCCGTCGCAGCTCTCGACGACCACCGCCGGAACCACGACGGTCGGGCCGATCCACCTGACGAGCAGCCAGCGCCTCCTCATCGTGGCCCTGGCAGAGGACGTCCTGCGCCAGGCGTCGCCCGGTCGCGGCGAGATCCCGGCGTCCGCCGCCGCTGCCGCCCGCCTCGGTTGGAGCCAGACCACCTTCAACCGCAAGCTCGACAACGTCTGCGACAAGCTCGACAAGTTCGGTGTCCAGGGGCTGCGCGGCGGGCCGGGGAAACTCGCGACCGGCCGTCGTGCACGGCTCGTCGAGTACGCGGTCTCGACCCGTCTCGTGGACGCCAGCGACCTCCCGCTCCTCGACCACGCCGATCAGGCGGATGCCGGCGAGGTCGGCCCCGGCCGTTAACGAGCGCGACATCTGATGTATGTCATTCTTGTCGATGAGACTGACTCGCAACTTTGCTAGACTCAGCGGCGACCGTGGCATGATGGCGGCCGCCTGACCGAACACTTCACCTGGGGGATCGTGAGCAACTGGAGTGCCTGGCTGCGCAAACGCAAGACCGCGGCCTCGATCACGGCCCTGTCGGTCCTCGTCGCCGTGCCGGTGACCGCCGCGCTCATCCACCAGGGCTTCCCGGTCACGGAGGTCGACCTCGAGTCCCGCGACGTCTGGGTCACCAACGGCGAGTCGCTCCTCGCGGGGCGGCTCAATGATCAGATCTCCGAACTCGACGGAGCGGTGTCGACGGCGTCGAACAACGCCGACGTGCTGCAGGACGGCGACGACGTCTTCCTCCAGGACAAGGCGCTCTCCTCGCTCGAACGCATCGATCCGGCCTTCACGAGCCTCATCCAGCGTGTCTCGCTGCCGACCGGCGCGACGGTGCACTACGGCGGCGACCGACTCTCGGTCGTGGCGGGGGAGACCGGCAAGCTCTGGTCCGTCGATGCCGCGGGGGAGCTCCGCTTCGACCCCACGGAGACGAAGCCGATCGTCTCCATCGGCAAAGCCGGTCAAGCGGTCGTCACCTCGACGGGCACCATCCTCGCGGTCGCACCCGCGAAGGGGCGCCTCTACCGCATCCTGCCCGACGGCACGAAGACCGAGTCGAAGCTCCCGAAGCTCGACGACTACCAGTTGAGTGCTGCCGGTGAGCAGGCGGTCATCCTCGACCTGAAGTCCGGCGACCTCGTGAAGCAGGACGGCTCCGTCGTCGAGCTGCCGGGCAAGCCGCTGAAGATCCAGGAGCCGTCGGCATCGGACGACGCCGCCGTCATCGCGACCGGTGACTCGCTCGTCCGCGTCCCACTCGGCGGCGGCGACCCGGAGGTGCTCGACGCGGACGTCACCACAGCGGCGACGAGTGCGGCCGAGGTCACGGCACCGGTCAACCTCGACGGCTGCATGCACGGAGCCTGGGCCTCCTCGAGTCGGTACGCAGCCGAGTGCGCCGACAAGAAGCCGGTCATCGAGGACATCAACCCGGAGACCATCGGCCAGCAGCTCGTCTTCCGGGTGAACCGCTCGGTCATCGCCCTGAACAACGTCCAGACCGGCAACTCCTGGCTCGTCCAGGCGAACATGCGCCTCGTCGACAACTGGGACGAGGTGACACCCCCGCAGGAGGAGGACGGCGAGGACGGCGACGAGAAGGCGTCCGAGCAGTCCTTCGAGGACACGCTCGCCGAGCGCACCGAGGAGAACCGTCCGCCGATCGCCCGCGACGACGCGTTCGGCGTCCGTCCGGGTCGCGCGACGGTCCTGCCGCTGCTCGACAACGATTCCGATGCGGACGGCGACGTCCTGACGATCCAGAACACCAGCGACGTCGCGGCGGAGACCGGCAAGCTGGAGTACATCGACGGCGGGCGTGCGCTCCAGTTCACCCCGGCCGAGGGGTTCGTGGCCGGGACGACGTCGTTCCGCTACTCCGTCAACGACGGCCGCCCAGGCGGCGTGGCCGAAGCGAACGTGAGCATCGCCATCAAACCGCCCGAGGTCAACGAGCCGCCGACGTCCCATCGCGAGGCCGCCGTGTCGGTCGAGGCCGGGCAGACGGTCACCTACAACGTGCTCGCCGACTGGCGTGATCCCGACGGCGACGACATCTTCCTCCAGTCGGCGTCGCCGGCGTCCAGCGACCTCGTCCGGTTCACCCCGGATGGGTTCGTGACGTTCACGCACGCCTCGCCCGAGATGGGTCCGCGCGACGTCAAGTTCGTCGTGTCCGACGGGGTCACCTCGGCGGAGGGCACCCTCAAGGTCGACGTGCAGCCCGCCGGAGCCTTGAGCCCGATCGGGACACCCGACTTCGTCTCGACCTTCGTCGGCGAGTCCGCGCTCGTCCAACCGCTGGCGAACGACCAGTCCCCGAGTGGGGCCCCGCTCGGCCTCATCGGTGTCGAGGCCCTGCAGGGCGGACTCGTGTCCTCGCCGAGCCTCGAGAAGCAGTCGGTCACCGTGTCCTCGAACGAGCCCGGCACCTACTACCTGAAGTACACACTCGGCGCCGGAATCGCCTCCAGCATCGGGCTCATCCGCGTCGACGTCCTCGAGAAGCCCACCGACGTGCGGCCCCCCGTCGCTGTGAAGGACGAGGGATATCTCCGGCCGAACGAGACGATCACGATCCCGGTCCTCGCCAACGACGAGTCACCGGGCGGGCAGGTGCTCGCCGTGCAGTCCGTCTCCGTTCCCGACGAGTCGACCTCGTTGTCCGTCGAGGTCCTCGACAGCGCGGTCATCCGCGTCTCCTCGTCCGCGCCGATCGAACAGCAGCTGCAGTTCACCTACGTCGTGTCCGACGGCACCTCGTCGGCGACGGCGGCCGTGACCGTCGTGCCGGTGCCACCGCTGCCGAAGCATCAGGCACCGGTCGCGACCGATGACGCGGTCGTCGTCCGAGCGGGCGACATCGCCAACGTCGCGGTGCTCGAGAACGACTACCACCCGGACGCGGCGGTCATGCTCGTCGATCGCGAGCTCGTCGAGGATCCGACCGCCGGCCTCGCGTTCGTCGACGACGACGAGGTCCGCTTCCAGGCGCCGAGCGAACCGGGCACCTACACGACGACGTACCGCGTGTACGACACCTTCGGTGAGGCCGACACGGCGACGGTCACGTTCAACGTGGTCGGCGAGGACAAGAAGAACAACCAGCCGCCCGTGCCGCAGCTGCTCACCTCGCGCGTGTTCGCGGGTGCGACGGTCCGCGTGGACGTCCCGCTCGACGGGCTGGACCCGAACGGTGACTCCGTCGTCGTCGACGACATCGCCTCGGCACCGTTGCTCGGTCGGGTCATCGAGCAGGGGAGTACGTGGTTCGTCTACGAGGCGGCTCCGGACTCCTCCGGGACCGACACCTTCCAGTACCGGGTGAAGGACACCTACGGCGCGGTCGCCGTCGGCACGATCAAGATCGGGGTCATCGGACGCCCGGAGGTCGACGGCCAGCCGAACGCGGTCGACGACTACATCGAGGTCCTCCCGGGCAAGGTCGCTTCCGTACCGGTGCTCTCGAACGACTCCGATCCGAACGGGTACAAGCTCAAACTCGAACCGAAGCTGCTCTCGGTGGACGACGGCCTCACCGCCGAGGTCAGCAAGAGCCGCGTCGTCATCGAAGTGCCGGAGGAGGAGGCGTTCTTCACCGTCCGGTACCAGATCACCAACGGCAAGGGTGGCATCGACAGCGCCTACATCCAGGTCAAGGTCACGAAGGACGCGAAGCCGCAGTTCCCCGAGGCGGATGACCACGTCCTCGAGGACGCCGACATCGTCGGCAAGAAGACCATCGACATCGACGTGCTCGACGGCGCGCAGAACCCCGGCGGGCTGATCGACGACCTGAAGCCGAGCCTCGAAGGTGTGAACGCCGCCTCCGGCGAGGTCCGCGACGGTGGCACCATCCGGGTGACCCTCACCGACCGACGCCAGGCGATCGCCTACCGGTTGACGGACCCGGTCACGCAGCTGAGTGGCGCCGCGTTCATCATCGTGCCGGCCGCGACGGACGGCGAGCCACCGCGGATGAAGAGCCCGCTGCCGGAGCAGATCGTCAAGGTCAACGAGACGCGCACCTGGAAGCTTTCCGACATCACCGAGGCGCCCTCGGGCAAGCCGGTCACGATCGCCTCCGAGGGCAGCGTCGTCAACTTCCGGAGCAACGGCACGTCGAGCTACGTCGACGACGCCACGATCACCTTCACCCCGGCGAAGGACTACCGCGGACCCGCCTCGGTGAGCTTCGAGGCCACGGACGGCCGAGAGAGCAAACTGCTCACGCTGCCGATCACGGTGGGCGACCCGAACCTCGAAGACGTCCCGCCGACGTTCACCCCGCCGACGGTGACGATCGAGGCCGGCGAGGCTCCGGTGACCGTCGACCTGCGGGCGTCGAGCGACCACCCGAACCCGAAGATCCTCGCGGCGCTCACCTACCAGGGCTTCGGTGGCACGACCGCGGGCGTCCAGGGCAGCCTCTCCGGTTCGCAGGTGTCGATCTCCGCCCCGCAGGGGACGCAACCCGGTACCTCGGCCACGCTGACGTTCACCGTGAACTACAAGGAGTACTCCGTCCCGGGGTCGATCAACGTCCGCGTCGTCTCCTCGACCAGGCCGCTCCCACGTGCCATCGACGACCGCGTCGAAGAGGGCCGCAAGAACAAGGCCGAGTCGATCAGCGTGCTCGCGAACGACTACAACCCGTTCCCCGACACCCCGCTCAAGATCGTCGACGCCACCGTTGAGAGCGCGCCGGCCGGTGGGGCGACGGCCACGTTCTCCGGTGGCACGGTAACGGTCACCCCCGGTTCGTCGAAGAGCGGGACCGTGAGCGTCATCTACACGGTCCAAGACGCGACGAACGACCCCAACCGGAAGGTCCAGGGTCGCATCACGGTCATCGTGAAGGACGTGCCCGATCCACCGTCGCTCAGCCTGAAGAGTGCGAAGAGCGGCAAGATCACCGTCGTCGTCGGCGGTTCGCCGGCGAGCAACGGCTCGCCCATCGACTACCACGCGGTGAAGTGGAGCGGCGGCGGGGAGAAGCAGTGCGCCCCCGGCAACGACTGCACCTTCGACGTGACGAACGGGCAGAGCTACACCTTCACCGCCTATGCCCACAACGCCGTGGGTCCGAGCGCAGGTTCGAACGAGATCTCGGCGACCGCCTACGGCGTGCCGAGTGCGCCACAGAACGTCTCGCTGAAGTCGTCAGGGGATGCGCCGGCGACGTTGACCATGCGGTGGAACGCCCCCGCCGACACCGGCGGACAGGTCGACAAGTACCACTGGCGGATCATGAGCGGCTCCAGCACGGTGCAGACCGGGACGACGGGTGGCACCAGCGACTCGGTGGGTGGCATCGGCGCCGGTACCTACCAGGTCTACGTCTCTGCGGAGGGTCCCGGAGGTACCGGACCTGAAGGCGGGCCGGCCGAGGTGACGGTGAACAATCCGCCGCCGCCGAAGCCGAGCGGCTCGCTCTACAAATCCGGTCAACCGCACGCGTGTCAGAGCGGCGGTACCGGTTGCTACGACGTCGGAGTCCGCTACGCCGACGTCCCGAACGGCAACTACGACGTGCAGATCCAGCGCAATGGCTCGGCGGTGGGTTCGACCTCGAACATCAACGCCAGCGGGACGGGCAGCTTCGTCCACAACAACCACCTGGGCGTCATCCCCGCCGGTGAGACGATCACCGCGTTCTTCCGGAACACGGCGACGGGCGAGACGTTCAGCATCGGGGCCACCTCAGCAGCCGCATGGAACGCGATGTAGCGGCTCGACCTTCCACCTCTCCCTCCTACACGAAAGCATCCAACACCTCCATGACTGTCACGCAGGAACAGGCCACCTGGTTCGCCGACGCGTTCGGCAAGCTCGTCGGCAACGTCGAGCAGGCCATCCTCGGCAAGGAGCACGTCATCAAGCTCGTCGTCACGGCCATGCTCTCGGAGGGCCACGTGCTCCTCGAGGACTACCCGGGCACCGGCAAGACCGTGCTCGCGAAGGCCCTCGCGAACACGCTCGACGGCACGAGCTCGCGGATCCAGTTCACGCCCGACCTCCTGCCGTCCGACGTCACCGGTGTGACGATCTACGACCAGGGCAAGGGGATCTTCGAGTTCCACAAGGGGCCGATCTTCGCCTCCATCGTGCTGGCGGACGAGATCAACCGTGCCTCGCCGAAGACGCAGTCGGCACTCCTCGAGGTCATGGAGGAGGGCATCGTCACGATCGACGGCACGAGCTACGAGGCCGGCCAGCCCTTCATGGTCATCGCGACGCAGAACCCGATCGAACAGGCGGGCACCTACAAGCTGCCCGAGGCGCAGCTCGACCGTTTCCTCATCAAGACGACGCTCGGCTACCCCGACCGCCAGACCTCCGTGAACCTGCTGCTCGACGCCTCCAACCGGGCACGCGCGACGAAGGTGCAACCGATCATCGCCTCCAGCGCGGTCGTCACCATGGCGCAGCTCGCGACCGAGGTGCACGTCGACGGCAGCATCCTCGAGTACGTCGCCGACGTCGTCGCGGCGACGCGGGACGACCAGGACGTGGCGCTCGGTGTGAGCATGCGTGGTGCGCTCGCCCTCGTGCGCGCCGTCAAGACCTGGGCGATCTCACAGGGACGCACCTACGTCACCCCCGACGACGTCAACGACCTCGCGCAGGCCGTCCTCGCGCACCGCATCATCATCGACCCCGAGTCCGACTTCGCCGGCGTGACCGCGCAGGACGTCGTCGCCCGGGTCCTCGTCAGCATCGCTCCGCCGGCGTACCGCGCAGCATGAGCGAGACCCTCGAGCAGCGCGCCGCCGCCGCGCCGGACGGACCCGATCCGGTCCGCACGGCGACGGTCGGCGCGCCTGCCGAGGCGGGCGCCGACGGCCCCGATGCGCACGTCGACGGTGCGCAGGCTCCCGCTCGGCGGCCGAACCCGTTCCGCAGCGCGCTCGACGGCATCAGTGCCGTCGTCGTGCCCTGGGCCCGGGTCGTCTGGTCGGCTGCGCAACCCGTGCTCGCTGTGGTCAGCGGCCTCGGCTGGGTCGTCCTGGCGATCGGCGTCATCGCGACCGTCGCCGGCTTCATCCTGGGATGGACGGAACTCGTGTTCCTCGGCTTCGTGCCGTTGGCCGCGTTGCTGGCCTCCGTCGCCTACCTCTTCGGGCGGTCGACCTTCCGTATCTCCATCCACTTGAACCCCACCCGGGTGACCGTCGGCGAGCGCGCGATCGGGCAGGTCCTCATCGCCAACCCCGGCAACCGCGCCACGACGCCCACGCGCCTCGAGGTCCCCGTGGGCTACGGCCTCGCGGAGTTCGCCATTCCGGCGATCCCGAAGGACGGCGAACACGAGGAACTGTTCGCCGTTCCGACGAACCGGCGAGCCGTCATCCCAGCCGGGCCCGCCGTGTCGGTCCGTGGCGACCAGCTCGGCCTGTTGCGCCGCGAGGTGCGCTGGACGGAACCGGTCGAGCTCTTCGTGCATCCCGAGACCACGCGCCTCCACCCGACGGCCGCCGGTCTCATCCGCGACCTCGAGGGCCTCGTCACGAAGACCATCACGAACAACGACATCTCCTTCCATGCGCTCCGCGGGTACGTCCCCGGCGACGACCGCCGCTACATCCACTGGAAGTCCTCCGCGAAGACGGGCCAGCTCATGGTGCGGCAGTTCGAGGAGACGCGGCGGTCGCAGCTCACCATGGTGATGACGACCGACTCGCGCTATTACGCCGACGACGAGGACGAGTTCGAGTTGGCGGTGTCGCTCACCGCGTCGATCGCGACCCAGGTGATCCTCGACCAGGTCCCGATCAGCGTCGTGACCGACCGGCTTGCGCTGCGGACCCACACCGTGACCTCCTTCCTCGACGACAGCTGCCGTCTGCAGCTCGCCGAGGGCACCTTCGACACCCCGCGCACCTTCGCCCGGGAGACCACGAAGCGCCTGCCGGCACCGAGCGTCGTCATCATCGTCGCCGGTTCGCGACTCGAGGCACAGGAGTACCGGGGGATCCAGCGCCTCTTCGGTCCCGATGTCAACGTGTTCGGCATCCGCGTCGAACGCGGTGCACGGGCCGGCATCAAGGACGTCGCCGGGATGAACGTCATGACGGTCGGAGCCTTGAGCGACCTCGCCAAGGTCATGTCGAGGGCGCTGTGAGCGGGGTCGACGAGCGCACGACGGTGCGCCCGCCACGCGCGGCCGCCGGGTCCGCCGCGGACGTCGACGTCCAGGGCATCGTCCCGACCTTCGTCGCGCCGTGGCCGTTGCCCGGCCGCTCCTGGATCGACCTCGTGGTCGTCTTCGTCCTCGCGGCCCTCGGCCTGCTCGGCTTCGGTGCGGCGCTCAGCGGCACCGGGTTCCTCCTCGCCGGTCTCGGTGGCCTCGCGCTCGGCATGGCGGTGGGCGTCGCCTCCCACGCCCTCCGGCTGAACGCGCTCCTGACCGGCCTCTCGACCGTCCTCGTCTTCTACGTCTTCGGCAGTGCCCTGGCGATGCCGTCCGTGGCGACGTTCGCGGTCCTCCCGAACCTGCGGACCCTCGGTGGCATCAGCATCGGCGCCGTGTTCGGGTGGAAGGACTTCGTCACCCTGCAGACCCCGCTGAGCGCGCCCGCGTACATCATGACGCTGCCCTACGTTGCGGGGCTGCTCGTCGGTGTCGTCTCCGCCGTGCTCGCCGTCCGCTGGCTGCCGCGGCGTCCGCAGGTCGCCGTCCGCTGCGCCATCGTGCTCGTCGGCCCGACCGTGCTGTACGCCCTCGGCGTCCTCCTCGGTACGCAGACGCCCTTCCTGGCGGCCGTCCGCGGGATCGCGTTCGCGCTCATCGCCCTCCTCTGGCTCGGGTGGCGGCCGGGTGCCGGTCGTGGCGAGAACGCGGCAGCGTCGACCACCGCCGTCCTCCGTCGCAAGAAGATCATCGGTACGGCGGTCCTCGCCGCGGTCGCGGTCGTCGTCGGCGGCGGCGCGGCCGTCGTCGCCTCGCCACCCGCGGACTCCCGGTTCGTCCTCCGCGAGGTCGTCACCCCGCCGTTCGACCCCCTGGAGTACCCGAGCCCGCTCGCCGGGTTCCGCGAGTACACGAAGGACCTCGCCGAGACGAAGCTCTTCACCGCCACCGGCCTCGAGCCGGGGGATCGGATCCGTCTGGCGGCCATGGACAGCTACGACGGCCGTCTGTGGACCGTCTCCGGGCCCTCCACGGCGACCGACGGTTCCGGTGCCTTCGAGCTCGTCGGCGATCACCTTCCCGGACCGCAGCTCATGACACCGGGCAGCGACCGACGGGTGTCGATCGACATCACCGGCTACGACGACATCTGGGTGCCCAGCGTCGGGTACCCGAGCGCGCTCACCCTCGACGGCAAGGCGGCGGAGCGATCCGAGGACATCCGCTACAACGCCGAGAGTGGCGCGGCCGTCATCACCTCGGGCATCGGCACGGGCGACGACTACGAGGAGCGGACCACCACGCAGGCGGTCCCGAGCGACACGGCCCTCGCGACGACGCCGACCGCAGCGGTCGAGCTGCCGCCCGTCACGAACATCCCGGACATCGTGGTCGCGAAGGCCTCGGAGTTCGTCGGCACCGAGACGACGCCCATGGGGCAGCTGCGCGCGATCGAGCAGACCCTCCGCACCACCGGGTTCCTCAGCCACGGGCTCGCCTCGGACAGCTCTCCGTCACGCGCCGGCCACGGTGCCGACCGGATGTCGGAGCTGTTCACCCGCACACCGATGGTCGGCGACGAGGAGCAGTACGCGTCGGCGTTCGCGCTCATGGCTCGCTTGCTCGGCTACCCCGCGCGAGTCGTCATGGGCTTCGCGCCCGAGGTGACCGAGGGCCAGGGTTCGGTGCAGGTCGTCGGAGACGACGTGACGGCGTGGGTCGAGGTGCCCTTCGAGGGCTACGGCTGGGTGGCGTTCTCACCGACCCCCGACGAGACCGAGATCCCGCAGGACCAGGATCCCAAGCCCAAGACCGAGCCGCAGCCGCAGGTGCGTCAGCCGCCGCGCAGCGACAACCTCGACGACAGCCTCCTCACCGAGGCCTCGATCGACGACGGCGACGACAAGGACAAGAACGACGGACTCGTGATCCCGGAATGGGTGTGGTGGCTCGCGCTGATCGTGGGTGTCCCGGTGTCGCTGTACTTCATCCCGCTCCTCGCCATCTCGGGTGCGAAGCGTCGGCGGACGAAGCGTCGCCGCGCGGGCGGTGGTGATCGCAGTGCCGCCGGTGCGTGGGACGAGCTGATCGACCGCTACGCCGAGCTCGGGTACACGGTGCCCGCGGCCGCCACGCGGTCGACCACGGCATCCGCGCTCGGAGCCCAGGAACCGGAGGGCGCGACCACGCTCACCGCGCTCGCGGGGACGACCGACGACGTCGTCTTCTCCGGTCGTGACGTGGACGATACGACGGCCGACGAGCTGTGGCAGCGGTCGGAGGCCGAGGCGTCACGGGCGCAGGGAGCGCTCGGCTGGTTCGCCCGCCAGCGGAGCCGGTTCCGCTACCGCGCGAAACGCAGTCTCGTGAGTCGGCTGCAGCCGTCCGGTTCGCTCGCCCGGCGAGCAGCACGCGACCAGCGCGCCACCGGAGGTCGCTGAGGCCGATACAGCCGCCGAGGCGCTACCCTCGGTGAGTATGGAGCGCTCGCTCGAGACCAGCGTGAGCCAGGCCGTCGACGCCTGGCTCCGGTGGCTGCCGCGCTGGCACCCCGCCGCCCACCGCGGACGCACCCGGATCTGCCGCCGGTGCATCGGCTCCCCGATCCTGCGCGCAGCAGGCCTCGTCGATGACGTCCCGCACCAGGTGCAGCACGGTCTCGCCACCCGGATGAAGGCCCTCGTCGACCACGCGGTGGCGGAATACACCGAGCAGAACCTCCCCGTCCTCCGTGCCGAACTGCGTGCCGCCGACCTGCGCGAGGCGCAGCGCTCCTACCGTCCGGGGGAGGGGCTCGACCCGGAGTTCGACGGCCTGCAGCTCGACCCCGACCCGGATCCCGAGCAGCCCTACCTCTTCACCCTCGCGGAGCTCGGCGAGTCCCAGGCGAGGACCGTCCCACCACCCCCGCCGTTGTCCGACGACGCGAAGGAGGCGCTGCGCACCGAGATCGCCCTCGCCGACCAGTGCGCGAACGAGACCGGGCGCCGCATCTGCGAACTGCTCGTCGGGCACCGCCTCGCCATCCACGACGCCGTCGAGCGGTACGTCGAACCGCAGGTCACCGCGCTCCTCGACGACCTCGCGCTCGAGCTCGATTCCCCCACCTCGCCCTGGTAGCCGTCGGGGCACACCCGAACGCAGGAGGGGAGATCTCCCCATCGTGCTGTCCGACACCCGTCACTATACTTTCGAGCACTTGTCATCAGCACGATCCATGCTCATTGGGGGCGCAACACCATGACCGATCCCGGAGATCAGAACCCGCAGCAGCCCCAGTGGCAGCGACCGCCCGCCCAGCCCGACCCGCAGCAGGGATGGCAGGGTAACGGCCCACAGCAGTCGGGCTCAGGCCAGCAGCAGACGGGTCAGTACGGACAGCAGTCGCCGTACGGGCAGTCGCCGACCCAGCCGTCAGGGCAGTACGGGCAGCAGTCCGGCCAGTACGGTGAGCAGTCGTCCGGCCAGCACAGCCAGCAGACGAGTCAGTACGGCCAGCAGACCGGTCAGTACAGCCAGCAGACCGGTCAATACGGTCAGACGGCGCAGTACGGCCAGCAGCCGACCGAGCAGTTCGGTCAGCAGGGCACCGGTCAGTACGGCCAGCAGCCCACCGAGCAGTACGGCCAGGCGCCGTACGCGCAGGGCGGCTACGGCGGCGGCCAGCAGCCGCCCAAGAAGAAGCTCTCGAAGAAGGGGCTCACCGGCATCATCGCCGGCGGAAGCGCCCTCCTCCTCATCATCGTCGGTGGCATCGTCGGGGTCAGCGTCGGTAACGCCCTCCACGCCCCGGAGGTGACGGTCAAGAGCTACCTCGACGCCCTCAAGTCGGGCGACGCCGAACAGGCGCTCAAGCTCTCCGGTACCGAGGTGTCGGCGGCCGACGTGCTGCTGACCGACGACGCGTACAAGGCGGCGTCCGGCAAGGTCTCCGGTTACACGATCGGGAAGACGACGACCAGCGGGAACACCGCGACCGTCGAGGCCCGTCTCACCCAGGGTGGCGAGAGCGTCGACCAGGAGTTCACGCTCACCAAGGTCGGCAAGGACGCCGTGCTCTTCGACAAGTGGAAGCTCGAGGCTCCCGAACTCAGCACGGTCCAGGTCGACGTGGTCGCCCCTGAGGACGCGGTCGCGACGGTCGGCGGCGTCGACCTCACCGACGTCGAACCGATCGCCGAGGGTTCGTACCAGCTGCGTGCCCTCCCTGGCACCTACGACGTCGCCCTCAGTGAGAGCGACTGGTACACCGCCGAGGCGACGACCACGACGGCCGTGGGCTTCGGTCAGGCCGCGGAACCCGCGACGCTCGCCGTCGCCCTCACCGACGCCGGGACGACCGCCGTCGAGGAGGCCGTCAACGCGTACATCGACGGCTGCGGTGCGGCGACGGAGCTCGCCCCGGAGGGGTGCCCCTTCGAGATCCGCAACGACACCGGCTTCACCCCCTCCGGCGTGACCTGGAAGTTCGACACGCGCCCGACCTTCACGATCGGCGACTTCGCGGGCGGCGGCTGGACCGTCGACTCCGAGACCGTCGGACGCATGTCGATGACCTGCACGCTGACCGACCCGGCCACCGGCCAGACCGGCCCGGGCTACAGCATCAACCCGGTCGACTTCGTCGTCGGTGGCACGATCGAGGGCTTCACCGACGAGGGCGCGACCTTCGTCCCGTCCCCGTAGACGCCGAGCTGTACGGCCCCTGGGAGCGATGCTCCCGGGGGCCGTCGTCGTTTGACCACAGCCTGTCGGCGGGCTAGTCTTGGTTGGGTGTGCGCGCTGTCGTGCGCTCTCGTGCTGTCCACGTTCTCCGGAGCCTGGCTCGGGGGAGTGGACAGCAGTCTTGCACCATCGGGTTGATCCCCGCCGGGCTGGTCCCGGTTGCCGATCGCCCCCACGGCATACCCACCACGAAAGCGACGCGCACTCGCGCGGCGCCGGTGGGTCCATACGACCTCGTGATCCGGGAGACCGGTCCACGAATGCTGCAGTACCACTGTCACCGTGCAGTCATCATCAAGGAGCAAGTAGTGCCAACCATTCAGCAGTTGGTTCGGAAGGGCCGCAGCCCCAAGGTCGTCAAGACCAAGGCGCCCGCCCTGAAGAGCAACCCCCAGCAGGCCGGCGTGTGCACCCGCGTGTACACCACCACCCCGAAGAAGCCGAACTCGGCGATGCGCAAGGTCGCCCGCGTGAAGCTGCGCAACGGCACCGAGGTCACCGCGTACATCCCCGGTGAGGGCCACAACCTCCAGGAGCACTCGCTGGTCCTGGTCCGTGGTGGTCGTGTGAAGGACCTCCCGGGTGTCCGTTACAAGATCGTCCGTGGCGCCCTCGACACGCAGGCCGTCAAGAACCGCAAGCAGGCTCGCAGCCGCTACGGCGCGAAGATGGAGAAGAAGTAATGCCTCGCAAGGGTCCAGCTCCGAAGCGTCCCGTCGTCGCCGATCCCGTCTACGGCGCCCCCATCGTCAGCCAGCTCGTCAACAAGATCCTGCTGGACGGCAAGAAGGGCCTCGCTGAGCGCATCGTCTACGACGCACTCGAAGGCGTCACCGCCAAGAACCAGGGCGACGCCGTCGTCACGCTCAAGAAGGCGCTCGACAACGTCCGCCCGACCCTCGAGGTGCGTTCGCGCCGCGTCGGTGGTTCCACCTACCAGGTGCCGGTCGAGGTCAAGCCTCACCGCGCCAACACCCTCGCCCTGCGCTGGCTCGTGAGCTACGCGAAGGGCCGCCGCGAGAAGACGATGACCGAGCGTCTCCAGAACGAGATCCTCGACGCATCGAACGGTCTCGGTGCAGCCGTCAAGCGTCGTGAAGACACGCACAAGATGGCCGAGTCGAACAAGGCGTTCGCGCACTACCGCTGGTAGTCGCCGCCCGATGCGAGGGCGGGCGATCCGCCCGCCCTCGCGTCACCGAGTGAATCAGCTCACCCCTACCTATCCCCGGAGGACCCCGTGGCACAAGACGTGCTCACCGACCTGAACAAGGTCCGCAACATCGGCATCATGGCCCACATCGATGCCGGCAAGACCACCACCACCGAGCGCATCCTGTTCTACACGGGCGTCAACCACAAGATCGGCGAGACCCACGACGGTGCGTCGACGATGGACTGGATGGCGCAGGAGCAGGAGCGCGGCATCACCATCACGTCCGCCGCGACGACCTGCTTCTGGAACAAGAACCAGATCAACATCATCGACACCCCCGGCCACGTCGACTTCACGGTCGAGGTCGAGCGTTCGCTCCGCGTCCTCGACGGCGCGGTCGCGGTGTTCGACGGCAAGGAGGGCGTCGAGCCCCAGTCCGAGACCGTCTGGCGTCAGGCCGACAAGTACGACGTGCCGCGCATCTGCTTCGTCAACAAGATGGACAAGCTCGGCGCCGACTTCTACTTCACCGTCGACACGATCATCAGCCGCCTCGGCGCGAAGCCGCTGGTCATCCAGCTGCCGATCGGTGCCGAGTCCAACTTCGAGGGCGTCGTCGACCTCGTCGAGATGCGTGCGCTCACCTGGCGCGGAGACGCCAAGGGTGACGTCGAGATGGGCGCCAAGTACGCCATCGAGGAGATCCCGGAAGACCTCAAGGAGAAGGCGGCCGAGTACCGCACCGCGCTCCTCGAGGCCGTCGCCGAGACCGACGACGCACTCATGGAGAAGTACTTCGGTGGCGAAGAGCTGACCGTCGCGGAGATCAAGGCCGCGATCCGTCACCTCACCATCACGAGCACCATGTACCCGGTCCTCTGTGGCTCCGCGTTCAAGAACCGCGGCGTCCAGCCGATGCTCGACGCCGTCATCGACTACCTCCCCTCCCCGCTCGACGTCCCGGCCATCGAGGCCCACGACGCGCGCGACGAGGAGAAGGTCGTGGAGCGTCACCCCGACTCGACCGAGCCCTTCACCGCGCTCGCGTTCAAGGTCGCGGTGCACCCGTTCTTCGGTCGCCTGACGTACGTCCGCGTCTACTCGGGTCGTCTCGACTCCGGTGCGCAGATCATCAACTCGACCAAGGGCAAGAAGGAGCGCATCGGGAAGATCTTCCAGATGCACGCCAACAAGGAGAACCCGGTCGACTTCGTCACCGCCGGTCACATCTACGCGGTCATCGGCCTGAAGGACACCACCACCGGTGACACCCTGTCCGACCCGCAGCACCAGGTCGTCCTCGAGTCGATGAGCTTCCCGGAGCCCGTCATCGAGGTCGCGATCGAGCCGAAGACCAAGGCCGACCAGGAGAAGCTGGGCACCGCGATCCAGAAGCTGGCCGAAGAGGACCCGACGTTCCGCACCGAGCAGAACACCGAGACCGGCCAGACGGTCATCAAGGGCATGGGCGAGCTCCACCTCGACATCCTCGTCGACCGCATGAAGCGCGAGTTCAACGTCGAGGCCAACGTCGGCAAGCCGCAGGTCGCGTACCGCGAGACCATCAAGCGCAAGGTCGAGAAGTACGGCTACACGCACAAGAAGCAGACCGGTGGTTCGGGTCAGTTCGCGAAGATCCAGTTCGATCTGGAGCCGATGGACGTCACTCCGGAGACGACCTACGAGTTCGTGAACGCCGTGACCGGTGGTCGCATCCCGCGCGAGTACATCCCGTCGATCGACGCCGGTTTCCAGGACGCCCTGCAGGTCGGTGGCCTCGCCGGCTACCCGGTCGTGGGTGTCAAGGCGATCATCACCGATGGTGCGGCGCACGACGTCGACTCCTCGGAGATGGCGTTCAAGATCGCCGGCTCGATGGGTCTCAAGGAGGCCTACTCGCGTGCCAACCCCGTCCTCCTCGAGCCGCTCATGGCGGTCGAGGTGCGTACTCCTGAGGAGTACATGGGCGACGTCATCGGAGACCTCAACTCGCGCCGTGGACAGATCCAGTCCATGGACGACGCCACCGGCGTCAAGGTCATCCGTGCCAACGTGCCGCTCTCCGAGATGTTCGGCTACATCGGCGACCTCCGGTCGAAGACCTCTGGTCGTGCCGTGTACTCGATGACGTTCGAGAGCTACGCGGAGGTCCCGAAGGCTGTCGCCGACGAGATCATCCAGAAGAACAAGGGCGAGTAGTCACTCACTCTCTCTTCACCGCGGTCCGGCCGGGTGTGCGAACACCCGGGCGGATCGCGTAACATGAATACACATCCCTGCAGTGCGTCGGGCATCGAATGGTGCCCGGCGTCCCGCACAACGTCCTGAGGAGGACTCACAGTGGCAAAGGCCAAGTTCGAGCGGACCAAGCCGCACGTCAACATCGGTACGATCGGTCACGTCGACCACGGCAAGACCACGCTCACCGCGGCGATCTCGAAGGTCCTGGCGGACAAGTTCCCGTCCGCGACCAACGTGCAGCGCGACTTCGCGTCGATCGACTCCGCGCCGGAAGAGCGTCAGCGTGGTATCACGATCAACATCTCGCACGTCGAGTACGAGACCCCGAAGCGCCACTACGCGCACGTCGACGCCCCCGGTCACGCTGACTACATCAAGAACATGATCACCGGTGCTGCGCAGATGGACGGCGCGATCCTGGTCGTCGCCGCCACTGACGGCCCGATGGCTCAGACGCGTGAGCACGTGCTGCTCGCCAAGCAGGTCGGCGTCCCCTACCTGCTCGTCGCGCTGAACAAGTCCGACATGGTCGACGACGAGGAGATCCTGGAGCTCGTCGAGCTCGAGGTCTCCGAGCTGCTCGCCTCGCAGGGCTTCGCTGAGGACGCACCGGTCGTCCGCGTCTCGGGCCTCAAGGCGCTCGAGGGCGACGAGAAGTGGGTGCAGAGCATCCTCGACCTCATGGACGCCGTGGACGCCAACGTCCCCGACCCCGTGCGCGACAAGGACAAGCCCTTCCTCATGCCGATCGAGGACGTCTTCACGATCACCGGTCGTGGAACCGTCGTCACGGGCCGCGCCGAGCGTGGCACGCTCGCGATCAACTCCGAGGTCGAGATCGTCGGCATCCGCCCGACGCAGAAGACGATCGTCACGGGTATCGAGATGTTCCACAAGCAGCTCGACGAGGCATGGGCCGGCGAGAACTGTGGTCTCCTGCTCCGTGGCACGAAGCGTGAAGACGTCGAGCGCGGCCAGGTCGTCGTGAAGCCGGGTTCGGTCACGCCGCACACGAACTTCGAGGGCACCGCGTACATCCTGTCCAAGGATGAGGGTGGGCGTCACAACCCGTTCTACGCGAACTACCGTCCGCAGTTCTACTTCCGCACCACCGACGTCACCGGCGTCATCACGCTGCCCGAGGGCACCGAGATGGTCATGCCCGGCGACACCACCGACATGACCGTTGAGCTGATCCAGCCCATCGCCATGGAGGTCGGCCTCGGCTACGCCATCCGTGAGGGTGGCCGCACCGTCGGCGCCGGCACCGTCACCAAGGTGCTCGCGTAAGCATCCGCTGACGCGAACCCCTGATCGACCGCAGGGTCGACACGGTTCCACACGAAGGGCCCGGAGCATTTCGCTCCGGGCCCTTCGTCGTGCGTGCCGTCGGACGGTCGGGACCCCGGCGGCTCATATGTAAGATATCGGGCGACCCATTCTGCATCGAGCCGCCCGAGGTGATCGTGTTCCGTTCGTCCATCCGTCCGCGTCGCCTGTCGCGCCCACGTGTCCTGATCCCGAGCATCGTCGCCCTGTCCGTCCTGCTCGGCATCGCTGGAGCCACCGTGTCGGCGGCGGTGGAGGCCATGTCCGTCCGGGAGGAACTCACGTCGGTCCTGCCTGAGCTCGAGGCGATCCGTGCGGGCGTCGTCGGTGACGGCGCCGACGCGATCGATCCTGCCGTCGTGCAGCGCGCCGGTGACGCGGTCGAGCGGGCCCTGACGTCGACCCGGCGGCCTGACTGGTGGCTCGCCGAACGCGTGCCCGTCTCCGGGGCGAACTTCGTCGCGGTGCGCACGGCCGTCGAGGCGGCCCATGTGGTCGTCGACGAGGTCGTCGAGCCGGTCCTCGCCCTGTCCGTCGACGGACTCGCGGTCGACGGGCGACTGGACACGGAGCGGGTGGGGCGGTTGGCGCGCACCTCGGCGCGCGCGCTCGAGCGACTCGAGGAGCAGGTCGCGCGCCTCGACCGCCTCGACCGGTCGGTGCTCCTGCCGCAGGTGGCGTCGGCGTTGGTCGGACTCGACGGACCGCTGCGCGAGGCCTCATCGCTCGCCTCGCGGCTCGCACCGGTGCTGCGAGCGCTGCCCGGGTTCCTGGGGGAGGAGGGGCCGCGAGACGTGGTCGTCCTGTTCCAGAACTCGGCGGAGAGCCGAGCCCTCGGCGGCATCGCGGGAGCTTCGGCGCTCGTACACGTCGAGGAGGGCGCGCTGAGCGTGACCAGGACCCTCGGCGGCGCGGACTTCGTGTCGCACGCCGATCCGGTGGTGCCCCTCCCGGCCGATGCCGACGCGCTCTACCGGACCGAGGGCTACGCTGCCGCAGGCACCTCCATCCATGAGGTGACGGCGCGGCCGGACTTCCCGTACGGTGCGCAGGTGGCTTCGCGGCTGTGGCAGGAGAGTCAGGGCGTCACGCCCGACCTGGTGCTCGCCGTGGACCCGGTCGCGCTTTCCCATCTGCTGCGAGCGACCGGCCCCGTCGTGCTGGACGACGGTACGGAGCTGTCGAGCGAGACGGTGGTCGACGAGCTCCTGAACGGCGTGTACCGAGACCACCCGGGTCTCAGCGACGAGGCGAACCGGGCGCAGGACGCGACCTTCACCGCCGTCGTGCAGGCGCTCACCTCGCAGCTGCAGGCGGGCTCCATGGTGGTGCCCCGTGCGATCGACGGCTGGGTGCAGGCGGTCGACGAGCGGCGTCTGCTCGCCTGGAGTCCCGACCGCGTCGAGGAGCGGGCGTTGGTGCTCGCCGGGGTCGGCGGCGCCCTGCCCGAGCGTTCGTCTCGTTCGGTGCCGTTCGGGCTGTACCTCTCGGACGCGGTCGGGTCCAAACTCGAGTACTACCTCCGACAGCGGGTCCGTGTCCGTGCGGCGTCGTGCGACGTCGACGGGACCCGCACGGTGATGGTCACGTCCGAGCTCTCCAACACGATCGACACGGAGCCGGAGCTCGACACGGAGGCGTTCGACTACATCGCGGGGTTCCACGAGCGTGAGGGGCTCCCGCGTGGGTGGATGCGCTTGCGGGTCATGGCCTACGCGCCCGACGGTGCCGACATCCGCTCGGTTCGCGTTGACGGCGCCGAGGCCCCGTACACGGCCGGATCGGACGACGGACGCCCCGTGGCCTACGTGGTGGTGACGATCGCGCCGGGCGCGACGGTGACACTCGACGTCGATGCGGACGTGTCCGGCGCGACGGTCGACGCGGTGCGGTTCCTGGGCACCCCGGGGGTGCGTCCGGTCGAGGTCGACAACGTCGTCGAGCCCTGCTGAGCAGCGGCGCCTCGGTGCTCACGACGCCCGAGACTGAGCGGATCCTGACCATCCGACGCCCGCGACACGCCCGGGTTGCACGCATGGTGGATCCGTGGCAAACTAGTCCAGTTCAGTACTTCGGACGAGCGTGCCTGTGCGCGCTCCGGCGGATCACTGCCAGGTAGTGCATAGGAGCTCCCAGACGCGGCAACGCGACAGGGATCGAGCCTAGGCCGCGGGTAGCAGAACACCAATCACTTCATCGCAATCCAGGTCGTAGCAGTGCTACGCCCAGCGCCGACCACGAGTCGGGGTGGAAGCCGGTGGATGACCACGAGGGTCGCAGGACACGAGTGGTCGTTGACAGCAGAACAGTGGTGCGACACCAGTAGTGCCAATGGCGCGGAGCAACCGAACGTTGCAAAGCGCACGATATGCGTCCAATACGGAGCGATCCGCACGACGCGAGACAGAGAGTGAGTCACACATGGCGGGACAGAAGATCCGCATCCGACTGAAGTCGTATGACCATGAGGTCATCGATACTTCGGCGCGCAAGATCGTCGACACGGTCACCCGTGCAGGCGCAACCGTCGTCGGCCCCGTGCCGCTTCCGACGGAGAAGAACGTGGTCTGCGTGATCCGTTCGCCGCACAAGTACAAGGACAGCCGGGAGCACTTCGAAATGCGCACCCACAAGCGTCTGATCGACATCATCGACCCGACCCCGAAGGCCGTCGACTCGCTCATGCGTCTCGACCTGCCGGCGGACGTCAACATCGAGATCAAGCTCTGAGCTCGGTAGAGACGGAAGGAAGACATGTCTAACACGAAGACCAGCAAGGGTCTGCTCGGCACCAAGCTCGGCATGACCCAGGTGTGGGACGAGAACAACAAGCTCGTTCCCGTCACCGTCATCGAGATCACGCCCAACGTGGTCACGCAGGTTCGCACCCCCGAGGTCGACGGCTACGACGCCGTGCAGATCGCGTACGGCCAGATCGATCCCCGCAAGGTCAGCAAGCCTGACGCGGGTCACTTCGACAAGGCCGGCGTGACGCCGCGTCGCCACCTCACCGAGGTCCGCACTGCCGACGCATCCGAGTACTCGCTCGGCCAGGAGCTCACCGTCGACGGTGTCTTCGAGGCCGGCCAGAAGGTCGACGTCGTCGGCACTTCGAAGGGTAAGGGTTTCGCCGGTGTCATGAAGCGTCACAACTTCAAGGGAACGGGCGCATCTCACGGTGCTCACCGCAACCACCGCAAGCCGGGCTCCATCGGCGCCTCCTCGACCCCGAGCCGTGTCTTCAAGGGCATGCGCATGGCCGGTCGTATGGGTGGCGAGCGCGTCACCGTGCTGAACCTCCGGGTTCACGCCATCGACGCCGAGAAGGGCCTGCTGCTCGTCAAGGGTGCCGTTCCCGGCGCTCGTGGCCGCATCGTATTCGTCCGCACCGCAGTGAAGGGAGCGTAGTTCCATGGCTATCGCTACTCTCGACGTGCTCGACACCAAGCTCAAGAAGGCCGGCACCGTCGACCTTCCTGCCGAGGTGTTCGACGTTCAGACCAACATCCCGCTCATCCACCAGGTGGTCGTCGCGCAGCTCGCTGCCGCCCGCCAGGGGACGCACAAGACCAAGCGCCGCGGCGAAGTGTCCGGTGCCGGCCGCAAGCCGTTCAAGCAGAAGGGTACGGGTAACGCTCGTCAGGGCTCCATCCGTGCACCTCAGATGACCGGCGGTGGCATCGTCCACGGTCCAGTGCCCCGCAACTACGCACAGCGCACCCCCAAGAAGATGATCGCCGCGGCTCTCCTCGGCGCCATCTCCGACCGCGCACGCGGCAGCCGCCTGCACGTCGTCGACTCCCTCTCGATCGGTGAGAAGCCGTCGACGAAGGCCGTGTCCGAGTACCTGACGAACGTCGCTTCCTCGAAGCACGTCCTGATCGTCCTCCAGCGCGACGACGAGCTCAGCCTCCGCAGCGTCCGCAACCTGCAGAACGTGCACGTGCTGTCGTACGACCAGCTGAACGCATACGACGTGCTCGTCTCCGACGACATCGTCTTCACCAAGGCCGCCTTCGAGGCATTCGTCGCCAGCAAGACCGGCAACACGGCCGCAACCGAGGAGGTCTCGGCATGACCGCGATCAACAAGGACCCCCGCGACGTCATCTTCGCGCCGGTCGTCTCCGAGAAGAGCTACAGCCTGATCGACGAGGGCAAGTACACCTTCCTCGTCGACCCGCGCTCGAACAAGACCGAGATCAAGCTCGCCATCGAGAAGATCTTCGGTGTCGAGGTCGCTTCGATCAACACCCTCACCCGTCAGGGCAAGACCCGTCGCACCAAGTTCGGCACCGGCAAGCGCAAGGACACCAAGCGCGCCATCGTGTCGCTCAAGTCGGGTTCCATCGACATCTTCACGGCTGTTGGCTAAGACGGCCGGGAACGAAGAGGAATAAGAAATGGCTATTCGTAAGTACAAGCCCACGACTCCTGGTCGTCGCGGTTCGTCTGTCGCGGACTTCGCGGAGATCACCCGCACCACGCCGGAGAAGTCGCTGCTTCGTCCGTTGTCGAAGACCGGTGGTCGCAACAACCAGGGCCGCATCACGACGCGTCACATCGGTGGTGGCCACAAGCGCCAGTACCGTCTGATCGACTTCCGTCGCAACGACAAGGACGGCGTCAACGCCAAGGTCGCTCACATCGAGTACGACCCCAACCGCACCGCGCGTATCGCGCTGCTCCACTTCGTGGACGGCACCAAGCGGTACATCCTCGCTCCGAACAAGCTCAGCCAGGGCGACGTGGTCGAGTCGGGTGCCGGCGCGGACATCAAGCCCGGAAACAACCTGCCGCTGAAGAACATCCCCACCGGTACGGTCATCCACGCGATCGAGCTCCGTCCCGGCGGCGGCGCGAAGATGGCCCGCTCCGCGGGTGCATCGGTGCGTCTCGTCGCGAAGGACGGCCCGTACGCGCAGCTCCGCCTGCCGTCCGGCGAGATCCGCAACGTCGACCTGCGCTGCCGCGCCACCATCGGTGAGGTCGGCAACGCCGAGCAGTCGAACATCAACTGGGGTAAGGCCGGCCGTAAGCGCTGGCTGGGCGTCCGCCCGACCGTCCGTGGTGTCGCGATGAACCCGATCGACCACCCGCACGGTGGTGGTGAGGGCAAGACCTCCGGTGGACGTCACCCGGTCAGCCCGTGGGGCCAGAAGGAAGGCCGCACGCGCCACCCCAACAAGGAAAGCGACAAGCTCATCGTTCGTCGTCGTACCGCCGGCAAGAAGCGTAAGTAGGAGTAAGAGAAGATGCCACGCAGTCTCAAGAAGGGCCCCTTCGTCGACGACCACCTGCTCCGCAAGGTCGTCACGGCGAACGAGGCCAACAACAAGAACGTGATCAAGACCTGGTCGCGTCGATCGATGATCATCCCGGCGATGCTGGGTCACACCATCGCCGTCCACGACGGTCGCAAGCACATCCCGGTGTTCGTCACCGAGACGATGGTCGGGCACAAGCTCGGCGAGTTCGCGCCCACCCGCACCTTCCGTGGACACGTGAAGGACGACAAGAAGGGCCGTCGCCGCTAACGCGGTGACGTGAAGGAGGAAGAGAAATGGTGGAGTCGATCGCCCGCGTGCGACACATCCGCGTCACCCCCCAGAAGGCCCGTCGTGTCGTCGCGCTCATCCGTGGCAAGCAGGCTCAGGAGGCCTTGGCCATCCTGAAGTTCGCACCACAGAGCGCCAGCGAGCCCATCTACAAGCTCGTTGCCTCGGCCATCGCGAACGCTCGCGTCACGGCCGACAAGGACAACGTGTTCCTTGACGAGCAGGACCTGTACATCGCGAAGGCGTACGTCGATGAGGGTGCAACCCTCAAGCGTTTCCGTCCCCGCGCACAGGGCCGCGCGTTCCGCATCCTCAAGCGCACCAGCCACATCACCGTCGAGCTCTCGACGCCTGATGAGACTGCCGGCGCTGCCAAGGCCAAGAAGGTGAGCAAGTAATGGGTCAGAAAGTCAATCCATACGGCTTCCGTCTGGGAATCACGACCGACCACGTGTCGCGTTGGTTCTCCGACAGCACGAAGAAGGGTCAGCGTTACAGCGACTTCGTCGCGGAAGACGTCAAGATCCGCCGTCTGCTGGCGACCTCGCTCGACCGCGCTGGTGTCAGCCGCATCGAGATCGAGCGCACCCGTGACCGCGTCCGCGTCGACATCCACACCGCCCGTCCGGGCATCGTGATCGGTCGCCGTGGCGCCGAGGCCGAGCGCATCCGCGCCGACCTCGAGAAGCTCACGAAGAAGCAGATCCAGCTGAACATCCTCGAGGTCAAGAACCCCGAGGCCGACGCTCAGCTCGTCGCGCAGGGCATCGCCGAGCAGCTCTCCGCACGTGTGGCCTTCCGCCGCGCGATGCGTAAGGGCCTGCAGGGCGCTCAGCGCACGTCCACCGTCAAGGGTGTCCGCATCCAGGTGTCCGGCCGCCTCGGCGGCGCCGAGATGAGCCGTTCCGAGTTCTACCGCGAAGGCCGTGTGCCGCTGCACACGCTCCGCGCGAACATCGACTACGGCTTCTACGAGGCGAAGACCACGTTCGGCCGCATCGGCGTGAAGGTCTGGATCTACAAGGGCGACATCACCAACAAGGAGCTTGCTCGCGAGCAGGCCAACCAGAAGTCGACGCGTCCGGAACGTCGCGACGGTGGCGACCGCCCCCGTCGGAACGCCGGTCCGAGCAGCGCCCCCAAGGCAGCTGCTGAGGCGCCCGCCGCCGCAGGAGTTGAGGCATAACCATGTTGATCCCACGCAAAGTCAAGCACCGGAAGCAGCACCACCCCGGCCGTTCCGGCCAGGCGACCGGTGGCACCAAGGTGTCGTTCGGTGAGTACGGTATCCAGGCCCTGACGCCCGCTTACGTGACCAACCGTCAGATCGAGTCCGCTCGTATCGCCATGACGCGTCACATCAAGCGTGGCGGAAAGGTGTGGATCAACATCTACCCCGACCGTCCGCTGACCAAGAAGCCCGCCGAAACCCGCATGGGTTCCGGTAAGGGTTCGCCCGAGTGGTGGGTCGCGAACGTCAAGCCGGGTCGTGTGCTGTTCGAGGTCGCCGGAGTCGATGAGACCCTGGCCCGCGAGGCGCTGACCCGTGCAATCCACAAGCTGCCCCTCAAGGCACGCATCATCAAGCGCGAGGAGGGCGACGCATAATGGCGATCGGATCCAAGGAGCTCACCCCCGTCGAGCTCGACACCTTTGAAGACCAGCGCCTCATCGAGGAGCTCCGCAAGGCCAAGGAAGAGCTGTTCAACCTGCGCTTCCAGTCGGCCACGGGGCAGCTCGAGAACCACGGCCGCCTGCGCGCCGTGAAGCGCGACATCGCTCGCATCTACACGGTCATCCGTGAGCGCGAGCTCGGCATCCGGGCCACGCCGACCGTCGAGGTCGTCGAGGCCAAGGCCGAGAAGAAGACCAAGAAGGCCAAGGCCGCACCGAAGTCCGAGGACACCGCTGCAGCCGACGCCGAGACCACGAAGGAGGCCTAGACATGGCTACCGCTACTGACAAGGCCCCCGAGGGTCACGAGTCGGCCGAGCACGACGTCAAGGACGCCGCTGCTCGTGGCTACCGCAAGACCCGCCGTGGTCTGGTGACCAGCGACAAGATGGAGAAGACCATCGTCGTCGAGGTCGAGGACCGCGTGAAGCACCCGCTCTACGGCAAGGTCATCCGCCGCACCTCCAAGGTCAAGGCTCACGACGAGGCGAACTCCGCCGGCATCGGCGACCTCGTCCTGATCAGCGAGACCCGCCCCACCAGCGCCACCAAGCGCTGGCGTCTGGTCGAGATTCTCGAGAAGGCCAAGTAGGCCTCGCGGCTTACTGAGAGGAAAGCGAACAATGCTTCAGCAAGAATCACGAGTCAAGGTCGCCGACAACACCGGCGCCAAGGAGCTCCTGACCATTCGCGTGCTCGGTGGCTCCGGCCGCCGCTACGCGGGCCTCGGTGACACCATCGTCGCGACCGTCAAGGACGCGATCCCCGGTGGCAACGTCAAGAAGGGCGACGTCGTCAAGGCGGTCATCGTCCGCACCCGCAAGCAGACCCGTCGTTCCGACGGTTCGTACATCAAGTTCGACGAGAACGCCGCTGTCATCCTGAAGGCTGACGGGGACCCCCGTGGTACCCGCATCTTCGGACCGGTCGGTCGCGAGCTTCGTGACAAGAAGTTCATGAAGATCGTCTCGTTGGCGCCGGAGGTTATCTAAGTCATGGCAAAGATCAAGAAGGGCGACCTGGTTCAGGTCGTCTCCGGCCCGAAGCAGGACCGCGGTGGTTACCGCGGCAAGCAGGGTCGCGTCATCGAGGTCCTGGCGGACAAGAACCGGGTGATCGTGGAGGGCGTCAACTACGTCACGAAGCACTCCCGTGTCGGCCAGACCCAGCGTGGAACGAAGACCGGCGGCATCGAGACCGTCGAGGCTTCGATCCACATCTCCAACGTCGCGCTCGTCGACCCGGAGACCAAGGGCCCGACCAAGGTCGGCCACCGCAACGAGGAAGTCACGAAGGACGGCGTCACCAAGACGGTCCGCGTTCGTTACGCCAAGAAGTCAGGTAAGGACCTGTAATGACCGACACAGAAGTGGCGACTGGCAAAATCCAGCCCCGTCTCAAGCAGAAGTACCGCGCTGAGATCCTTCCGCAGCTGCAGAAGGACTTCGGCTTCACGAACGTGCACCAGGTGCCCGGACTCGTGAAGGTCGTCGTCAACACCGGTGTGGGCGAGGCCGCTCGCGACAGCAAGGTCATCGACGGCGCTGTTTCGGACCTCACCAAGATCACCGGCCAGAAGCCGCAGGTCACCAAGGCACGCAAGTCCATCGCGCAGTTCAAGCTGCGCGAGGGTCAGCCTATCGGCGCTCACGTCACGCTTCGTGGCGACCGCGCTTGGGAGTTCCTCGACCGCCTGCTGAGCCTCGCTCTTCCGCGTATCCGCGACTTCCGCGGTCTCTCGGACAAGCAGTTCGACGGCAACGGCAACTACACCTTCGGTCTCCAGGAGCAGTCCATGTTCCACGAGATCGACCAGGACAAGATCGATCGTGTCCGCGGCTTCGACATCACTGTCGTGACCACGGCCAAGAACGACGACGAGGGTCGCGCGCTGCTCAAGGCGCTCGGCTTCCCGTTCAAGGCGGCTGAGTCCAAGTAGGCTGAGCTTCTGCCCGGTCCTCGGTGTATGTCGAGGACCGGGCTTCCGCCCGTTCGGGGCACTCCTGCCCAGAACGGTTCAACCACCACAGGTCGGCACCCTTGCACAGGATGTCGAAACCTGGTGAACAAAGGAAACACTCGATATGACCATGACAGATCCGGTCGCAGACATGCTGACCAGACTGCGCAATGCGAACTCGGCGCACCACGACACCGTGTCGATGCCGCACTCCAAGCTCAAGGTGAACATCGCCGAGATCCTCAAGTCCGAGGGCTACATCTCCGGCTGGGAGGTCGCTGACGCGGCCGTCGGACAGACGCTCTCGCTGAGCCTCAAGTTCGGCCCGAACCGCGAGCGTTCCATCGCCGGCATCAAGCGCGTCTCGAAGCCCGGCCTCCGCGTCTACGCGAAGTCGAACGAGATCCCCAAGGTCCTCGGCGGCCTCGGCGTCGTCATCCTGTCCACCTCCAGCGGCCTCCTCACGGACCGCCAGGCCGAGAAGAAGGGCGTGGGTGGGGAAGTCCTCGCCTACGTGTGGTAGCCAGTCATGTCTCGTATTGGAAGACTCCCCATCGACATCCCGGCAGGCGTCACCATCGACGTCGCCGGTCAGAACGTCACCGTCAAGGGCCCGAAGGGTGAGCTCCAGCTCACCGTCGCGAGCCCCATCGAGGTCAAGCTCGAAGACGCACAGCTGCTCGTCACGCGTCCCGACGACGAGCGCAACTCGCGCTCGCTCCACGGCCTGACCCGCACGCTCATCGCGAACCAGATCATCGGCGTCACCCAGGGCTACACCAAGGGCCTCGAGGTCGTCGGTACCGGTTACCGCGTCGCTCAGAAGGGCAGCGCCGTCGAGTTCGCGCTCGGCTTCTCGCACCCCGTCACCGTCGAGCCGCCGGTCGGCATCACGCTGACCGTCGAGGGCAACAACAAGCTCACGGTCGCCGGTATCGACAAGCAGGCCGTCGGCGAGGTCGCCGCCAACATCCGTAAGATCCGCAAGCCCGAGCCGTACAAGGGCAAGGGTGTGCGCTACGCCGGCGAGATCGTGCGTCGCAAGGCCGGAAAGGCTGGTAAGTAACCATGGCTCGTCCAACGAAGACTGCCGCACGTGGCCGTCGCCACACGCGTCTGCGCAAGAAGGTCGAGGGCACCGCGGTCCGTCCGCGCCTCGTCGTCAACCGTTCAGCCCGTCACGTGTTCGTGCAGGTTGTCGATGACACGAAGGGTCACACCCTCGTCTCCGCCTCGACCATGGAGGACACCCTCCGGACGTTCGACGGCGACAAGACCGCCAAGTCGCGCAAGGTCGGCGAACTCATCGCCGAGCGTGCCAAGGCAGCCGGCATCGACGATGTCGTATTTGACCGTGGAGGCAACCGCTACGCAGGTCGCGTGGCAGCAATTGCCGATGGTGCTCGAGAGGGCGGATTGAACCTGTGAGCGAAGACAACAAGCAGCAGCAAGAGCCTGTGGCGACCGTGGCCGAGGCCCCGGTCGAGACCGCGGCATCGACGGCGCCCACCGGCGACCGCGAGCCGCGCGAGGCGCGCCGCGGCGGCCGCGAGCGCAACCCCAACCGCGACCGCGGTAGCCGCGACAGCGACAAGAGCCAGTTCCTGGAGCGCGTCGTGACCATCAACCGTGTCTCGAAGGTCGTGAAGGGTGGTCGTCGCTTCAGCTTCACCGCCCTCGTGGTCGTCGGTGACGGCAACGGCATGGTTGGCGTCGGCTACGGCAAGGCTCGCGAAGTCCCGCTCGCGATCGCGAAGGGCGTCGAAGAGGCGAAGAAGAACTTCTTCCGCGTCCCGCGCGTCGGCTCGACCATCCCGCACCCCACCCAGGGTGAGGCAGCAGCCGGTGTGGTGCTCCTGCGCCCCGCCGCCGCTGGTACCGGTGTCATCGCCGGTGGTCCCGTCCGCGCCGTCCTCGAGTGCGCCGGCATCCACGACGTGCTGAGCAAGTCGCTCGGTTCGTCCAACACGATCAACATCGTCCACGCGACCGTCACGGCGCTGAAGCAGCTCGAGGAACCTCGTGCCGTCGCAGCCCGTCGTGGTCTCGAGTTCGACCAGGTCGCTCCGGCCCGCCTGCTCCGTGCAGAGGCAGAGGCCGTTCAGGCGGCCGCTGCTGCGAAGGTAGGTGCCTGATGGCCCAGCTGAGGATCACCCAGATCAAGGGCAGAATTAGTGAGAAGCAGAACCAGCGCGACACGCTTCGCAGCCTGGGTCTCCGTCGCATCGGTGCTGTCGTCGTCCGCCCGGACAACGCGCAGAACCGCGGCTACGTGAACACTGTTGCTCACCTCGTACAGGTTGAGGAGATCGACTAATGGCTGAGAAGAACGAAACCACTGAGGAGAAGGCCCCCAAGGCCGCTGCGAAGGCAGCTCCGAAGACGGCTGCCGCGAAGGCCGAGCCCAAGGCGAAGGCAGCCCCCAAGGCTGCTGCCGCCAAGAAGCCCGCGAAGGACGAGCCCGCCGAGAAGCGCGAGCAGGTCCTGAAGGTGCACCACCTGCGTCCGGCAGCCGGGGCCAAGAAGTCCCGGATGCGTGTCGGCCGTGGTGAGGCGTCCAAGGGTAAGACCGCCGGTCGTGGTACCAAGGGTACGAAGGCGCGTTACAACGTCAAGGTCGGCTTCGAGGGTGGGCAGATGCCGCTGCACATGCGCACCCCGAAGCTCCGTGGCTTCAAGAACCCCTTCCGCGTCGAGTACCAGGTCGTGAACCTGGAGAAGCTCGCCGAGCTGTACCCGAAGGGTGGCGACGTCACCACGGTGGACCTCGTCGCCAAGGGTGCCGTCCGGAAGAACGAGAAGGTCAAGGTTCTCGGAAACGGTGACATCTCGGTTAAGCTGAATGTCGCGGTTGACAAGGTCTCCGGCTCAGCTGAGCAGAAGATCGTGGCAGCCGGGGGCAGCGTCAAGTAGCCCTCGGCCGGCTCCGCACAGGAGCTCACTCGGGTGGCCGGCATCATGCCGGTCACCCGGGCCGACCCCGCAACATCTCACAGGAGGCCCCTTTTGTTCAGCGCCATCGGCCGGATCTTCCGGACCCCGGATCTTCGTCGCAAGATCGGGTTCACGCTCGGGATCATCGCCATCTACCGGCTGGGGTCCTTCATCCCCGCTCCGTTCGTGAACTTCCCGAACGTGCAGCAGTGCCTCGCGAACCAGCAGGCCGCCGGCGCATCAGGCCTCTACGAGCTCGTCAACCTCTTCAGTGGTGGCGCGCTCCTCCAACTCTCCATCTTCGCGCTGGGCATCATGCCCTACATCACCGCGTCGATCATCGTCCAGCTCCTCCGCGTGGTCATCCCGCACTTCGAGACCCTGCACAAGGAAGGCCAGTCCGGCCAGGGCAAGCTGACGCAGTACACTCGTTACCTCACGATCTTCCTCGGCATCCTCCAGTCGACGACACTCATCACCGTCGCCAAGAGCGGCGCACTGTTCGGCAACCAGGGCGGCGTCTGCGCCGACCTCATCACCGCCCAGGGCGGCACCTGGTACGGCATGCTCCTCATGGTCGTCACCATGACCGCGGGCACCGGCCTCGTCATGTGGATGGCCGAGCTCGTCACCGAGCGCGGCGTCGGCAACGGCATGTCGCTCCTCATCTTCACCTCGATCGCAGCCACCTTCCCGGGCTCGCTGGCCGCCATCTGGACCGCGAAGGGCCCCGAGGTCTTCCTCCTCGTGCTCGCCGTCGGCCTCGTGATCGTCGGACTCGTCGTCTTCGTCGAGCAGTCGCAACGTCGCATCCCGGTGCAGTACGCGAAGCGCATGGTCGGACGCCGGACGTACGGCGGCAACAACACCTACATCCCCATCAAGGTCAACATGGCCGGTGTGGTGCCCGTCATCTTCGCGTCGTCGATCCTGTACCTGCCGGCCCTCATCGCGCAGTTCAACCAGCCGACGACCGGCACCCCGGCACCCTGGGTCCTGTGGATCCAGCAGTACCTCACCAAGGGCGACCACCCGCTGTACATGCTCATGTACTTCCTGCTCATCGTCGGCTTCACCTACTTCTACGTCGCGATCACCTTCAACCCTGAAGAGGTCGCCGACAACATGAAGAAGTACGGCGGGTTCATCCCCGGCATCCGTGCCGGACGCCCGACGGCCGAATACCTCGACTACGTCCTCACCCGCGTGACCCTGCCCGGATCGATCTACCTGGGGTTGATCGCCCTCCTGCCGCTCATCGCCCTGGCGCTGGTGGGCGCGAACGCCAACTTCCCGTTCGGCGGCGCATCGATCCTCATCATCGTCGGTGTCGGGCTCGAGACGGTCAAGCAGATCGACTCGCAGCTCCAGCAGCGCCACTACGAAGGGCTCCTGCGTTGAGCGCGGCCGGCAAGCCCCGTCTGCTCATCGTCGGTCCTCCGGGATCCGGCAAGGGCACGCAGGCGGCCTTCCTCTCGGAGCGCTTCGGCATCCCCGCGATCTCGACGGGCGACATCTTCCGCGCTCACATCAAGGGCGGCACACCGCTCGGCAAGCAGGTCCAGGAGCTCGTGCGCGGGGGCGGGTACGTTCCCGACTCGGTCACCAACGAGATCGTCCGGGGCCGTCTGCACGAGCCTGATGCGATCGACGGATTCCTGCTCGACGGATACCCGCGGACGACCGACCAGGTCGTCGCGCTGGACGCGCTGCTCGCCGAGAGCGGAGCGAGTCTGGACGCCGTCGTGCTGTTGGAGGCCGACACCGAAGAGGTCGTCGTGCGGCTGCTGAAGCGTGCAGAAGCCGAAGGTCGTCCCGACGACACGGAAGAGGTCATCCGTCACCGGCTGGAGCTCTACGCGCAGGAGACCGCCCCGCTGATCGAGGTCTTCACCGCTCGTGGACTCGTCGTGGCCGTCGACGGTCTCGGCGAGGTCGCCGAGGTCACCGCTCGGATCGACGCGGCCCTCGCCGCCCGCGGCATCATCGTTCCGGCCGTCTGACGCACCGACACGTCCACCACGGTGTTCCGGAAGTCGATCTACAAGACCCCTGACCAGATCCGCGCCATGATCGCGCCGGGGCTGGCCACAGCGGCATCGCTCGATGCGGTGCGCGCGCTCGTCGCCCCCGGGGTGACGACGCTGCAACTCGACGCGGCTGCCGAGGCGGCCATCGTCGCGGCCGGCGGGCACTCCAACTTCAAGCTCGTGCCCGGCTATCGCCACACGGTCTGCACCTCGGTCAACGAGGACGTGGTCCACGGCATCCCCGGGTCTCGCGTGCTGCAGGCGGGCGACATCGTGTCGATCGACAGCGGCGCCGAGATCGACGGCTGGAACGGCGACTCCGCGATGACCGTCGTGCTGCCCGATCCCACGCGCCCGGAGCTCATCACCGAGCGCGAGCGCCTTTCGGCGTTGACGGAGGGTTCGCTGTGGGCCGGGATCGCCGAGCTCGCGACCGCCCGACACCTCAACCAGGTCGGTGCCGCGATCGAGGAGTACGTCGAGGACCACTCACCCGAGGGGAAGCCCTACGGGATCCTCACGGACTACGTCGGGCACGGCATCGGACGCACGATGCACGAGGCACCGCCGGTGTTCAACTACCGGGTCCGTCAGCGTGGACCCGAAGTGAAGCCCGGACTCGTGGTGGCCATCGAACCCATGGTGGTCGCCGGGAGCCCAGACACCTTCGTCCGCGACGACGAATGGACCGTCGCCACCCTCGACGGCGGCTCGGCGGCGCACTGGGAGCACAGCGTCGCCGTGCACCGCGACGGCATCTGGGTCCTGACCGCTCACGATGGCGGAGCCGCCGCCCTCGCCGCCTTCGGCGTCACCCCGGTCCGTCCCGCCTGACCGCGCGGCCGCCTGGTCGCCGGCCGGACCTCCTCCGTCCCGGTAGAGTTGCTCGGCATGAGCGTGCCGATCGTGTTCCTTCTCGACGTCCTCCCCGCAGACACCGTCATCGACGACGCCGACCTCGCGGCCACGATCACGCCGGCCGGCGACGGGTCCGGTGTCTTGAGCGTCTTCGACCTGGGCCCCGCGCGGGGGGATGGGATCTTCGAGACGATCGGTGTCGTCGGCCGGCACCCGCAGTCGGTCGAGGCGCACCTCGATCGACTGACCGAGTCGGCGGCGATCCTCGATCTGCCCGCGCCGAACCACGCACAGTGGCGGCTCGCCATCGCCCGCGCGGTCGCGGAACTCCCCGACGTCGATCAGAGCGCCGTCCGACTCGTCGTGACGCGGGGGAGTGGCGGACGGCCGACCGCGTGGATCTCGGCGACGCCGGCTGACGGGTTCCCCGAGCGCGAGAACGGCATCGAGGTCGTCCTGCTCGACCGCGGTCTCGCGAGCGACGTGCAGGAGCGTTCGCCGTGGCTGCTCGCCGGTGCCAAGACGCTGTCGTACGCGGTCAACATGGCCGCGCTCCGTGAGGCGCACCGACGTGGAGCGGACGACGTGCTCTTCGTCAGCAGCGACGGCTTCGTCCTCGAAGGACCCACCTCCACCGTGGTCGTGCGGATCGGCGGCACCTTCGTGACACCGCCTCCGTCGAGTGGCATCCTGCCCGGCACCACGCAGCTCGCGCTCTGGGCCCGTCTCGAGGAGCAGGGGCTCCCGCACGAGTACCGGATGCTGACACCGGAGGACGTGCTCGACGCGGAGGCGGCTTGGCTGCTCTCCAGCGTCCGACTGGCCGCGCCGGTGCGTGGCGTGGACGGGCGTCCGCTGCCGATGGACGCCGGTCTCACGGCGCAGATCAACGACGCGCTGCGCTCCCGCACCGACTGACGGGCCCTGGCCGACGTTGAGTTGGCGAAACCCGGAAACATAGCATAGAATCGATCTTTGGTGCTTTCTGCATGCCTTCGGCGAGCCGACATCCGCACCGCAATCCATCCGCACGACCAGTGCGACTCAACCTGAGCGACAGTGAGGCTATGGCCAAAAAAGACGGCGTCATCGAGATCGAGGGCCAAGTGGTCGAGGCTCTGCCCAACGCGATGTTCCGCGTTGAGCTGACCAACGGACACAAGGTACTTGCCCACATTTCGGGCAAAATGCGTCAGCACTACATCCGCATCCTCCCAGAGGACCGCGTGATCGTGGAACTGACCCCCTACGACCTGACCCGTGGTCGGATCGTCTACCGCTACAAGTAGGTCGCGCTGTAAGTAACGGCCGGACGCGCCGCCACCATCCGGTGGTGGGCCCGGCACGATGACAGCGAAAAGAGAGAACTATGAAGGTCAAGCCCAGCGTCAAGAAGATCTGCGACAAGTGCAAGGTCATCCGTCGCAACGGCCGCGTCATGGTCATCTGCGAGAACCCGCGCCACAAGCAGCGCCAGGGTTGATTTCAGAGGATCTGCAGCACGCAGCCCTGAGCAACACAGCACCACCCCTCTAACGGCAGTTCCAGATCCCGCAGCACATCGTGCGCCGCGGGTGACACCTCGGGTCGGAGGCCCGAGCACCGGAACTGCTCCACACCTCCACAACTCCTAGGAGAAGCCACCATGGCACGTCTCGCCGGCGTAGACATCCCACGCGACAAGCGCGTGGAAGTTGCACTGACGTACATCTACGGTGTTGGCCGCACGCGGTCACTCAAGACCCTCGCCGACACCGGCATCAGCGGAGACATCCGCGTGAAGGATCTCACCGATGACCAGCTGATCGCCCTGCGCGATTACATCGAGGGCACCTTCAAGGTCGAGGGTGACCTCCGCCGTGAGGTCGCCGCCGACATCCGCCGCAAGGTGGAGATCGGGTCCTACCAGGGCATCCGTCACCGTCGTGGACTTCCGGTCCGCGGCCAGCGCACCAAGACCAACGCGCGCACCCGCAAGGGCCCGAAGCGCACCGTCGCCGGCAAGAAGAAGGCTCGCTAGGCCCCGCCTAGTCGCCTCGTCATAGGACTCAGGAGATATTCATGGCAGCACCAAAGTCGGCCGTTCGGAAGCCGCGTAAGAAGGAAAAGAAGAACATCGCCGTGGGCCAGGCCCACATCAAGTCGACGTTCAACAACACGATCGTCTCGATCACCGACCCCTCGGGTGCGGTCATCAGCTGGGCTTCGTCCGGTGGCGTCGGCTTCAAGGGTTCGCGTAAGTCGACCCCGTTCGCCGCACAGCTCGCCGCCGAGTCGGCTGCGCGTCAGGCGCAGGAGCACGGCATGAAGAAGGTCGACGTCTTCGTCAAGGGACCCGGCTCCGGCCGCGAGACCGCGATCCGTTCCCTCCAGGCCGCAGGCCTCGAGGTCGGCTCGATCAACGACGTCACGCCTCAGGCACACAACGGCTGCCGCCCCCCGAAGCGTCGCCGCGTCTAATTCCTTCGGTTCACCGGCCGTGATCCGTCCGTAGCGATCGTCTGATCGCCGCGGACGGATCACGGCATGGTCCTGGTGACCAGGGCCAGCGAACACCATTCACTACCTCGCCAACGCAAGTGTCATATAGCGGACACTTAGCCGAAAGGAATCCATAGTGCTCATCGCACAGCGCCCTACGCTCACCGAAGAATCCATCTCGGAGTTCCGCAGCCGGTTCATCATCGAGCCGCTCGAGCCAGGCTTCGGGTACACCCTCGGGAACTCGCTCCGTCGCACCCTGCTGTCGTCCATCCCGGGTGCAGCCGTCACCAGCATCCGCATCGACGGCGTGCTGCACGAGTTCAGCACGATCCCCGGTGTCAAGGAAGACGTCACCGAGATCATCCTGAACATCAAAGGCCTCGTCGTCTCCAGCGAGCACGACGAGCCGATCACGGCGTACCTCCGCAAGACCGGCGCAGGCCAGGTCACCGCAGCGGACATCTCGGCTCCGGCCGGCGTCGAGGTCCACAACCCGGACCTCGTCATCGCGACCCTCAACGACAAGGCGAAGTTCGAGCTCGAGCTCACGATCGAGCGTGGCCGCGGCTACGTGTCGGCCACGCAGAACCGCAACGAGTTCAGTGAAGCCGGTCAGATCCCCGTCGACTCGATCTACTCGCCCGTCCTCAAGGTGACCTACCGCGTCGAGGCGACTCGTGCCGGTGAGCGCACCGACTTCGACCGCCTGGTCGTCGACGTCGAGTCGAAGCCGGCCATCACGCCGCGCGACGCCATCGCGTCGGCCGGTCGCACGCTGACCGAGCTGTTCGGCCTGGCTCGCGAGCTCAACACCGCCGCAGAGGGCATCGAGATCGGCCCCGCGCCGGTCGACGCCGTGCTGCCGGGCGAGCTCTCGATCCCGATCGAGGACCTCGACCTCTCCGTGCGCTCGTACAACTGCCTCAAGCGCGAGGGCATCAACAACGTCAGCGAGCTCGTCGCGCTGTCGGAGACGCAGCTCATGAACATCCGCAACTTCGGACAGAAGTCGGTGGATGAAGTTCGCGACAAGCTCACCGAAATGGGCCTCTCCCTGAAGGACTCGGTTCCCGGGTTCGACGGCGCCCACTTCTACAGCGGCTACGACGACGAGACCGTCTCCTAGCACGCGATCCACCTGACGACTTTCCAACCTGAAGAGAGACAAGAATGCCTACTCCCACCAAGGGACCCCGCCTCGGAGGCGGACCTGCCCACGAGCGTCTCCTGCTCGCCAACCTCGCTGCTGCGCTGTTCACCCACAAGCGCATCCAGACCACCGAGACCAAGGCGAAGCGCCTGCGTCCGCTCGCTGAGCGCCTGATCACCTTCGCGAAGCGCGGCGACCTGCACGCCCGCCGTCGGGTGCTCGCGACCATCACCGACAAGAGCGTCGTCCACGAGCTCTTCACGGAGATCGCGCCCCTCGTCGCCGACCGTCAGGGTGGCTACACGCGCATCATCAAGACCGGTTACCGCAAGGGCGACAACGCTCCGATGGCCGTGATCGAGCTCGTCCTCGAGCCCGTCACGCCGAAGGCGAAGCCGGCCAAGCAGTCCGCGAAGCACGCCGCAGCGCCGGTCGACGAGGCTCCGGCCGAGGAGACCCCCGCCGAGACCTCGGCCGACGCCGAGGCGACGGAAGCCGTCGAGGCGACCGAGACCGACGGCGAGTCCGTCGACGCCGGCGAGACCACCGACGAGGCGCCCGCGAAGGACGCCAAGTAGGTTCAGCGACTACACGAACGGAACCCCGCTCTCCACCTGGAGGGCGGGGTTCCGTCGTTTCTGGCGGCGCTGCGACGGTGTCCTAGGCTGGAGACATGAGTACCACTCCCGCCGTTCCGGCCGGCCAGCCGGCCCTGCCACAGCACCCCGACGTCGACCAATGGCGTCCGGCGGTCCGCGCGGACATCGACGACATCGTGGCGCTGTGCCGCGCCATGGATCCGTTCGACAACCCCCACCGGGTGACGAGCCGCGACGAGATCGCGGACCAGTTCGACCACGCGTGGATCGACATGGCTGCGGACAGCCTGCTGGCGATCGCCGCCGACGGCACGCTGGTCGCCTACGCGATGGTGATCCTGTCGCCCTCACGAGACGTGTCCGTGTATTCGTACGTCTTCGGCGGCGTGCATCCCGCATGGCGTGAGCGGGGGATCGGCCGAGCGCTGCTCGCGTGGTCGCTGGAACGGTCCGAGCAGCAGCTGGCCTCCGTCGAGACTGGTGCTCCAGCTTCGTCCCGCGCCTACGTCGACGAACGGAACCCGGGGGCGGCGCGCCTGTTGGAGCGGTTCGGCTTCGCCGTGGCGCGGTACTTCACGATCATGGAACGCGATCTCTCCGCGCCCGTCGACGAGATCGACGTGCCCGACGGTGTCCGGCTCGAGGCGTACCACCCGGACGTGGCCGAACGCACGAGGGAGGCTCGGAACGACTCGTTCCGGGACCACTGGGGCAGCCTGGAGACGGTCCCGGCCATGTGGGAGCAGTTCGTCGGCGGGTCCCATTTCCGAGCCGACCTCTCGGTGGTCGCGATCGACGACGACGGACGGGTCGTCGGCTTCACGCTGGCCGAGGTGGACGAGGACAGCTGGTCCGCGCAGGGGTTCACCAGCGCGTACATCGCCCTCGTCGGGACCGTGCGCGACTGGCGTGGCCGACGACTCGCACCGGCTCTGCTGGCCACGGCGCTTCGTCGGATCCAGGCAGCCGGCCTCGAGCGGGCGACGCTGGAGGTCGACACGGCCAGCCCCACGGGTGCACTCGGGCTGTACGAACGACAGGGCTTCGTCGCGACGACGCGTGATCTGGCGTACGTCCGTGAGCGCTGAACAGGTCGCGGCAGCGGAGGTTCTCCCGACCCAGCGGTTCCGGCTCGCCATCGCGTACGACGGCACGGACTTCGCCGGATGGGCGAAGCAGCCGGGGCTCCGGACGGTCGAGGGGGTCCTGGAGGAGGCGCTGTATCGCGTGCTCGGGAAGACCGTCCCGCCCATGCCACGGTTCGTGGTGGCCGGACGGACGGATGCCGGGGTGCACGCGGCCGGTCAAGTGGCCCACCTCGACCTCACCGAGCCACAGCTCGCGAAGATCACGCGATTGCAGGGGCGCCACGCCGAGTTCCACGACGGGACGCCGCGGAACGAGACCGCGAGCTCCCTCCTCGTGCGTCGACTGAACGGCGTGCTCGGGATGGACCGCGACGTCGTGATCCACACGGCGGAACCGGCGTCGGAGGGCTTCGACGCGCGCTTCTCGGCGGTCTGGCGTCACTACCGCTACCGCCTCGCGGACGCCGACGTCCGCAAGGACCCGATCCTCCGGCGGACGACGAGCTGGACGACGGCGTCGCTCGACGTCGAGCTGCTCCACCGGGCGGCCACCTCGCTCGTCGGGCTCCACGACTTCCAGGCGTACTGCAAACCGAGACCGCGCGCGACGACCATCCGGACCCTGCAGTCCTTCAGCTGGGAGCGGGACGAGGCGGGCGTGCTCGTGGCGAGCCTCACCGCCGACGCGTTCTGCCACAGCATGGTGCGGGCGCTCGTCGGCGCCTGCGTCGCCGTGGGGGAGGGGCGCATGTCGCTCGACGAGGTCGTCCGGCTCCGCGACGGCGGACGCCGCGAGATCGACTTCCGGGTGATGCCGGCGCGCGGACTCACCCTCGTCGAGGTCGGGTACCCCGAGCCGGGGCTGTTGCATGCGCGGGCCGCCGAGACCCGACAGCGGCGGAGCCACGAGCACGTGGAAGCGAGCGCCGAGTGAGGTTCCCGGTGGGAATTGACCGCCGGGACGTCGTCGCGTAGACTCTCCCGTTGGTGCCTGCGCCTTCTGCGGCGCGGTACCCGAAGTTGAGCCCTCCACCTCGGGCGTTCCGTTCGGAACACCCAACAGGAGCGGGATTCACGAACGACCAACTCCGACCAGAAAGCAGCACTATTGTGACGCGCACGTATTCCCCGAAGGCCAGTGAGATCACGCACGACTGGGTCGTCATCGACGCCACCGACGTGGTCCTCGGCCGCCTGGCCAGCCACGCTGCAGCGCTCCTGCGCGGCAAGCACAAGGCGACCTTCTCCCCCCACATGGACGGTGGCGACTTCGTCATCATCATCAACGCCGACAAGGTGGCCCTCACCGGCGCCAAGCTCCTGCAGAAGAAGGCCTACCGCCACTCCGGTTACCCGGGTGGGCTCTCGGCCGTCACCTACGCCGAGCTCCTCGAGAAGAACCCGATCCGCGCCGTCGAGAAGGCGATCCGCGGCATGCTGCCGAAGAACACGCTCGGCCGCGACCAGCTGAAGAAGCTCAAGGTCTACACGGGCAGCGAGCACCCGCACGCCGCTCAGCAGCCCAAGCCGTTCACGCTCGACCAGGTCGCCCAGTAAGCACCGGACAAGAAAAAAGGATTACACAGTGGCGAACATCGCAGATTCCATCGAAGAGACCCCGCAGAGCTACTCCACCGAGTCGGCTCCTGAAGCAGCAGTCACCGCGCCTCGCGCCGTGCTGAGCGTCCCCGGCGCAGCCGTCGGCCGTCGCAAGCAGGCCATCGCCCGCGTGCGTCTCGTCCCCGGCAGCGGCACCATCACGGTCAACGGCCGCACGCTCGAGGACTACTTCCCGAACAAGCTGCACCAGCAGCTCATCAACGACCCGTTCACCGTCCTCGACCTGGCCGGCGGCTACGACGTCATCGCACGCATCTCCGGTGGTGGCCCCTCGGGCCAGGCCGGCGCGCTGCGCCTCGGCATCGCTCGCTCGCTGAACCAGATCGACGAGGAGAACAACCGTGCCACCCTGAAGAAGGCCGGCTTCCTCTCCCGTGACGCTCGCGTCAAGGAGCGCAAGAAGGCCGGACTCAAGAAGGCCCGTAAGGCTCCGCAGTTCTCGAAGCGCTAAGCGCTCTCAAGACAAGCGAAGCTCGATGCCTCAGCTGTTTGGTACCGACGGCGTACGCGGACTCGCGAACGCCGACCTGACGGCAGACCTCGCTCTCGGCCTTGCCCAAGCCACCGCAGTGGTGCTTGGGCAAGGCCGTAGTGCTGAGGCCCGCCGTGCCGCCGGGAAGCGCCCGGTCGCCGTGCTCGCACGCGACCCACGTATCTCCGGCGAGTTCCTGTCCGCCGCCGTCGCGGCGGGCCTGGCGTCCTCGGGCGTCGACGTGCTCGAGGCCGGCGTGCTGCCCACGCCCGCGACGGCGTTCCTCATCGCCGACATCGACGCCGACTTCGGCGTGATGATCTCCGCCTCGCACAACCCAGCGCCCGACAACGGCATCAAGATCTTCGCCCGCGGCGGCACGAAGCTCCCCGACGCGGTGGAACGCCGGATCGAGGAGTACCTCGACCGCCCCAAGCTCAGCCCGACCGGCGCCGACGTCGGCCGGATCATCCGCTTCGCCGACGCCGAGGACCGCTACGTCCTCCACCTGCTCGGCAGCCTCCCGAACCGCCTGGACGGCATCCACGTCGTCCTCGACTGCGCGCACGGCGCGGCCGCGGGTGTGTCGCCGGAGACCTTCCGCGACGCCGGGGCCAAGGTCACGATCATCGGCAACGACCCCGACGGCATGAACATCAACGACGGCGTCGGCTCCACGCACCTCGACCTCCTGTCCAAGGCGGTCCTCGAGCACGGTGCCGACCTCGGCATCGCACACGACGGCGACGCCGACCGTTGCCTCGCGGTCGACGCTGCGGGCAAGGTCGTCGACGGCGATCAGATCATGGCCATCCTCGCGGTCTCGATGCAGGAGCGCGGCAAGCTCAAGGACGACACGCTCGTCGCCACGGTGATGAGCAACCTCGGCCTGCACGTCGCGATGCGCGAGCACGGCATCAACGTCGTCCAGACGGGGGTCGGCGACCGCTACGTCCTCGAGGCGATGAACGCGAACGCCTATTCGCTCGGCGGTGAGCAGTCGGGCCACGTGATCATGGCCGACTACGCCACGACGGGCGACGGCATCCTCACCGGTCTGCACATCGTGGCCGAGATGGCGCGCACCGGGAAGACGCTCGCGGAGCTCGCCGCCGTGATGCAGGTGTATCCGCAGATCCTCGTCAACGTCACCGGTGTCGACCGCACGCGCCTCGTCGGCGACGAGGTCGTCGACGCTGCCGTACGAGCTGCCGAAGCCGAGCTCGGAGACGACGGACGCGTGCTGTTACGGCCGTCCGGCACCGAGCAGCTCGTCCGCGTCATGGTCGAGGCGGCCGACCAGCCGACCGCCGATCGCCTGGCGCACCGCCTCGCCGACGTCGTCCGCGAGCGACTCGCCATCTGAGTCGTCCGGCGGCGGGTCGGCACCTCAGCTGTGGAAGAGTGATCGCATGACTTCGACGACGACGGGCGGTGCCTCCGGGCAGCCGACGCCCTACGTGGAGATCGACCGTGCCGAGTGGGCGCGACTCGCTCCGGAGACGGCCACACCGCTCAGCGAGACCGAGGTCGTGCAGATCCGTGGCCTCGGCGACCGTCTCGACATGCGTGAGGTCGAGGAGGTCTACGTGCCGCTCAGCCGGCTGCTGAGCCTCTATGCGAAGGGCACCCAGGACCTCGGGCGCGCGACGAGCCGGTTCCTCGGCGACCAGGCGCTCCGGACGCCGTTCGTAATCGGTGTGGCGGGTTCCGTGGCCGTCGGCAAGTCGACGATCGCGCGGCTGCTGCGCGAACTGCTGTCGCGCTGGCCGGACACCCCGCACGTCGAACTCGTGACGACCGACGGCTTCCTCTATCCGAACGAGGAGCTCCAGCGGCGGGGCATCATGGATCGCAAGGGCTTCCCCGAGTCCTACGACCGGCGCGCGCTCCTGCGGTTCATCACCGCGGTGAAGAGCGGTGCCGCCGAGGTGCGGGCACCGTTCTACTCGCACCTGCGCTACGACATCATCCCGACGGCACAGGTCGTCGTCCGGCGCCCCGACGTCCTGATCGTCGAGGGCTTGAACGTGCTGCAGCCGGCTGCGACGGCGAGCGGACTCGCGATCAGCGACCTGTTCGACTTCAGCATCTACGTCGACGCACGGACGCGCGACATCGAGTCCTGGTACGTCGACCGCTTCATGGCGCTCAAGCGGGGCGCGTTCTCGAACCCGAACTCCTTCTTCAACGTGTTCGCCGAGCTCTCCGACGAGGAGGCGGCCGATCAGGCGCGCGGGTTCTGGCGCTCGATCAACGAACCGAACCTCATCGACAACATCCGCCCGACCCGCTCACGCGCAAAGCTGGTGCTGCGGAAGGACTCCGATCACACGGTGTCCTCGGTGCTGCTCCGCAAGCTCTGAGCAGCGGCAGGGGAAGGACCCGGGAACCGGTGGATCTCAGCAAGACCGTCCTGCTCCCAGGCTGAGCGTCGGCGCCTCGAGGTTGGTGCAGGATCCTCGCAAAATCGCGCGATTATGCTGCTCTACATGTGTGGAATCGTAGGGTACGTCGGGAACGACAAGACGGTGGACGTCCTCATGGGCGGACTCAAGCGGCTCGAGTACCGGGGGTACGACTCCGCCGGGATCGCCGTGCTCGACGCGACGGGTTCGCTGAACACCCGGAAGCGCGCCGGGAAGCTGGCCGTCCTCACCGAGGACCTCGCCGCGAACCCCATCGCGCCGGGCTCGACCGGTATTGGACACACCCGTTGGGCGACCCACGGTGGACCGACGGACCGCAACGCGCACCCGCACCTCGGTGACGAAGGACGCCTCGCGCTCATCCACAATGGCATCATCGAGAACTTCGCCGAACTGCGCGCGGAGCTCCTCGCGGACGGCTTCACCTTCGAGAGCGACACCGACACCGAGATCGCCGCCGTGCTCATCGGCCGCGAGTACCGTTCCACCGGCGACCTCACCGAAGCCTTCCGTCGCGTCGTCGCCCGCTTGGACGGTGCCTTCACGCTGCTCGCCATGCACCAGGACCTGCCCGGCGTCGTCATCGGTGCGCGTCGGAACTCGCCGCTCGTCATCGGGCTCGGCGACGGCGAGAACTTCCTCGGGTCGGACGTCGCCGCGTTCGTGCAGTACACCCAGCGCGCGGTCGCGATCGGCCAGGACCAGATGGTCGTCATCACGCCCGACGACGTGACGGTCACCGACTTCTCCGGCAACCACGTCGTGACCGAGCCGTTCGAGATCCAGTGGGACGCTTCGGCGGCCGACAAGGGCGGCTGGTCGAGCTTCATGGCGAAGGAGATCAGCGAGGAGCCCGACGCGGTCGCGAACACGATCCGCGGGCGGGTCGAGGGCGGCCAGGTCGTCATCCCCGAACTCGCCGGTCTCGATGAGCTCTTCCTCGACATCAGCCGCATCGTGATCATCGCGTGCGGCACCGCCGCCTACGCGGGCACGGTCGGCACCTACGCGATCGAGCGCTGGGCCGGGATCCCGGTCACCGTCGAGCTGAGCCACGAGTTCCGCTACCGTGACCCGGTCATCGACGCGCGCACGCTCGTCATCTCGGTGAGCCAGTCGGGCGAGACCATGGACACGCTCATGGCGGTGCGTTTCGCGAGCGAGTCCGGCGCGAAGACCCTGTCGATCTGCAACACCCAGGGCGCCACGATCGCGCGCGAGTCGGACGCCGTGGTGTACACCCACGCGGGGCCCGAGGTCGCGGTCGCGTCCACGAAGGCGTTCACCGCTCAGATCACGGCGCTGTACCTGTTCGGGCTGCACCTCGCGCGGGTCCGCGGCACGCAGACCCCGGCGTTCCTGGCGTCGCAGGTCGAGGAGCTGCAGGCCGTGCCCGACAAGATCGCCAGCATCCTCGGGGCCTCCGAGAAGATCGCGCAGCTCGCCCACTGGATGGCCGACTCCCGGGCCGTGCTCTTCCTCGGCCGCCACGTGGGGTACCCGATCGCGCTCGAGGGTGCGCTGAAGCTCAAGGAGCTCGCGTACATCCACGCTGAAGGCTTCGCCGGTGGCGAGCTCAAGCACGGCCCGATCGCCCTGATCGAGCCGGGCCAGCCCGTCTTCGTCGTCGTCCCGAGCCCGCGTGGCTCGGCAATCCTGCACCCGAAGGTCATCTCGACCATCGAGGAGATCCGCGCACGTGGTGCCCGGGTCATCGCGATCGCGGAGCAGGGCGACGCCGCCGTCCTGCCCTCGGCCGACGAGGTCATCCCGATCCCGCTCGCCGGTCCGCTGTTCGAGCCCCTGCTCGCCGTCATCCCGCTGCACATCTTCGCGATGGAGCTCGCGACGGCGAAGGGCCTCGACGTTGACCAGCCGCGCAACCTCGCGAAGTCCGTCACGGTCGAGTAGGGGCGGTCCGCGGGGTCCGAGGTGGCCCGTCGTGCGGGCCTCCGGGCCGCACACGACGGCCGTAGAGTAGAGGGATGATCATCGGCATCGGGGTGGACCTGGTCGACCTCGCACGGTTCGAACGGGCGATCACGCGCACCCCGAACCTGCTGGCCAGGCTCTTCGTCCCGTCGGAGCGCGACCTCCCGCTGCGGTCCCTCGCCGGGCGGTTCGCCGCCAAGGAGGCGCTCATCAAAGCACTGGGTTCCTCGGACGGCATCCGGTGGCAGGAGATGGCGATCGTGAACGGCCCCGAGGGGAAGCCTGACTTCGCCCTGTCCGGCGTCACGGCGGGTGTCGTGGCTGAACGGGGGATCACCAGCATGCACCTGACCATGACGCACGACGCCGGGGTCGCCGTCGCGTTCGTCGTCGCGGAGCGGGAGGGATGACGCCCGTGTCCGAGCACGATGAGCGACCGACCCGCGAGGCGATCATCGACCTCGACGCCCTGCGCCACAACGTCCGTCGTCTGCGCGAACTGACCGACGTCGGTGAACTCATCGTCGTCGTCAAGGCCGACGCCTACGGGCACGGTGCCGAGGCGATCGCCCGCGCGGCGGTCGAGGCCGGGGCCGATCGCCTGGGCGTCGCCGACATCACCGAGGGCGTCGCGCTGCGTGCCGCCGGGATCACGGCACCGATCCTCGCCTGGCTGCACGGCCCACAAGCGGGGTTCGGCGCCGCACTCGACGCCGGGCTCGACCTCGGTCTGTCGTCGGTGGCGCAGCTCGACCGCGTGATCGAGGCCGCTCGGGATCGGCCGTCCGTCGTGCCGGTCGTCCAGTTCAAACTCGAGACCGGGCTCAGCCGGAACGGCGCGGCCGAAGCCGACTGGCCGGCGCTCTTCGAGACCGCCGCAGCCGCCGAGGCCGCCGGGCTCGTCCGGGTCGACGGGCTGTTCTCGCACGTCTCCAACACCTCCACCGCCGACGACCGGGCCGCCGCCGTCCGCTTCGAACGCGGGGTCGCCCTCGCCAGGGAGGCCGGTCTCGCACCGCGGAGTCTGCACCTCGCCGCGTCGGCGGCAGCACTCGGCGAGCCGTCCCTCCGGTACGACGCCGTCCGCCTCGGACTCGCCGTGTACGGCCTGTCACCCTTCGAGCCCACCGAGGACGCCGACCGCTCGGCCGACGCCTTCGGCCTCCGGCCCGTCATGACCCTCCGGGCGACGGTCGCCGCCGTGCGTCGGGTCGAGCCGGGCGCCGGGGTGTCCTACGACTACAGCTACCGGACCAGCACGGCGACGACGCTCGCCCTCATCCCGCTCGGATACGCCGACGGTGTGCCGCGGAGCGCCTCGAACGCCGGTCCGGTCGTGATCAACGGACGCCGCTACCGGGTGTGCGGGCGGATCGCGATGGACCAGTTCGTCGTCGACGTCGGCGACGACGCGGTCGCGGTGGGTGACGACGCCGTGCTCTTCGGCGATCCGGCGTCCGGCGCGCCGCGTGTCGAGGAGTGGGCGGAGGCCGCCGGCACCATCAACTACGAACTCGTCACCCGCATCGGGCCGCGCGTGGTCCGGACGACCAGGGAGCGGTCATGACCGATCACGTCCTCACCCCGGGCACCGTCGAGGTGGCGACGCCCGAGGAGATGCACGCGTACGGCGTCCGACTCGGCACGGAACTTCGTGCAGGGCAGCTCCTGGTCCTGACCGGGCCGCTCGGAGCAGGCAAGACGACCCTCACGCGAGGGATCGGCGAGGGCCTCGGGGTCCGCGGCCCCGTCACCAGCCCCACCTTCGTGCTCGCCAGGACGCACCCGAGCCTCGTCGGCGGTCCGCCGCTCGTCCACGTGGACGCCTACCGGCTCGGCTCGGCGCTCGAACTCGACGACCTCGACATCGACTTCGCCCGGTCCGTCGTCGTCGTGGAGTGGGGAGCCGGATTGCTCGACGGCGTGGTCCCCACCTGGTTCGAGCTCGTCATCGAACGTCCGACCGGAGCCGGCGACGAGCCCGCCACGGACGACGCCGGCGAGGAGCCGATCGAGCGCCGGACCCTCACGCTCTCGCGGCACCCCGCCATCGACGCCGGGTAGGCTGGACGACGTGCTGTTGGCGATCGATACATCCGCGGGTTCGAGCGTCGCCGTCGTCACCCTGGGTGGCGAGGTGCTGGCCGAACGGTCCTCCGACGACCCGATGCGGCACGCCGAGGTCATCGGGACGCTCATCGCCGGATGCCTCGACGACGCCGGGATCGAGGTCGCCGCGCTCACCGGGCTGGTCGCGGGTATGGGACCAGGGCCGTTCACCGGACTCCGGATCGGGATCGCCGCGGCCCGCAGCTTCGGGATCGGCGCAGGCCTCCCGGTGCACCCCGTGGTGAGCCACGATGCGATCGCGCTCGACGCCTACCGTTCCGGTTCCGCCGCACCCGACGCCACGCTCCTCGTCGTCACCGACGCCCGCCGTCGCGAACGCTACTGGACGAGCTACGCCGGACTCGACGCAGCCGGCCTCCCGGTCCGCGTCCAGGGGCCTGCCCTCGCGAAACCCGACGACCTCCCGACCTCCGAGTCCGTGCGCCTCGACGCGCTGGTCGTCCCCGCCGGGGCATTGGGACAGGTCGCCGCCGCACTCCTCGCCACCGATGGCGGATTCGCGGGGGAGGAGCCGTTGTACCTCCGCTCACCCGACGTCACGATGTCCGCGGGCGCCAAGCGGGTGACGGCGTGAGCTGGTCGCTACGCCGCGCCGGTGTCGCCGACCTCGACGCGATCATGGAGCTCGAGCACACCGTCTTCGTGAATGACGCCTGGTCGGCGGACATGATGCGCGCCGAACTGTCGTCGCCGCACGGGTACTATCTCGTCGCGACGGAGGTCGACGCCGACGACGCGACACTCGCGGGCTACGGCGGTCTCTTCGCACCGTCCCGGTCCGACGACGCCGACATCCAGACCATCGCCGTCGCCGAGCACGCTAGAGGACGAGGGCTCGGACGACTCCTCATGCAGGCGCTCATCGATCAGGCCCGGCAGCAGGACGTCACCCAGGTCTTCCTCGAAGTCAGGGCCGACAACCCCGTGGCGATCACGCTGTACCGGAGTCTCGGCTTCGAGGAACTCGGCGTCCGCCCCGGCTACTACCAGCCGGACGACGTCGACGCCATCGTCATGCGACTCACGGTCCAGCCGAGGCCGCCCATGCCCGCCCACGGCCAGTCCCCGCTCGACCAGACCGACCAGCACCCCGGGAGCATCGCGTGAACCGTGCAGAACCGCTCGTCCTCGGCATCGAGACGAGCTGCGACGAGACCGGGATCGGCATCGTCCGCGGACACCACCTGCTGGCGAACACCATCGCCTCGAGCATGGACGAGCACGCACGGTACGGCGGCGTCGTCCCGGAGGTCGCCGCTCGCGCCCACCTCGAGGCCCTCGAGCCGACGCTCGCGGCGGCGCTCGCCGAGGCCGGCATCGCCCTGGCCGACCTCGACGCCGTCGCGGTGACCAGTGGCCCCGGCCTGTCCGGCGCACTCATGGTCGGCGTCGGTGCAGCGAAGGCGCTCGCCGTGTCCCTGGGCAAACCGCTGTACGCCGTGAACCACCTCGTCGGGCACGTCGGCGCGGACGTCCTCGACTCCGAAGACGGGACGATCGAGTACCCGACGATCGCCCTGCTCGTGTCCGGCGGGCATACCTCCCTGCTCCTCGTGCGGGACCTCGTGTCGGACGTCGAACTCCTCGGGGAGACCATCGACGACGCGGCGGGCGAGGCCTTCGACAAGGTCGCGCGCATCCTGGGTCTGCCGTACCCGGGCGGGCCGCAGATCGACCGGGCGGCCGTCGGCGGCGACCCGAAGGCGATCCGGTTCCCCCGCGGACTCAGCCTGCCGAAGGACATGGAGCGGCATCGCTACGACTTCTCCTTCTCCGGCCTGAAGACGGCCGTGGCACGCTGGGTCGAGGCGAAGCAGGATGCCGGGGAGCCGGTCCCCGTCGCGGATGTCGCCGCCAGCTTCCGCGAGGCCGTCGTCGACGTGCTCGTCTCGAAGGCGGTCAAGGCGTGCACCGAGCTCGGCGTGCCCCGCCTGCTGCTGGGGGGCGGCGTCATCGCGAACGCGCGGCTCCGCGAGGTGGCGGCCGAACGCACCGCCTCGGCCGGGATCGAACTCCGCATCCCGCCGTTGCAGCTGTGCACGGACAACGGTGCGATGATCGCCGCGCTCGCCGCGCAGCTCATCTCCGCCGGACACGAGCCGTCGTCGCTCGACTTCGGCGCGGACTCGACCCTGCCGGTCACCGAGATCCAGGTGCACTGACCGCTCGACGAGCCGTCTCGCGGCCGTCGACCGGGTGCGCAGACCTCGGCGCATAGGATGGGCCGGTACCCGGTCACGGATCGAAGGAGCGGCGATGGATCAGCACGAGCACCCCGACGGACGACCTCAGCACCAGGACGGTGCGGTGGACGGGCAGTCGCGCCCGCCGCAAGCCGAGCAGCCGAACGGGCAGCCGCAGCAGCCGTGGGGGCAGCAGCCCCAGCCCCAGGCCCAGCAGCCCTGGTCGCCGTACCAGCCGCCACAGCCCTCCCAGCAGGCCGGCGTCGCGCCGCAGGGCCAGCAGCAGCCGTACCAGCCTCAGCCCTACGGCCAGCAGCAGCCGCACCAGCCTCAGGGTCAGGCCTCCCCGCCACCCACGGACTGGCAGCGCGGCGCCGGCGCGCCCGTCACGCCGCCGACGCACCCTGCCCAGCAGGGGGCGTCCCCCTCGGCGCCTCCGGCGGGTTGGCAGGGCGATCACGCGACCTATCTCCAGACGGTGCCGACGGCGGTCTACCAAGCGCCGAGCCAGGGTGGCTACGCCGCGTACCAGCAGTCGCAGACGCAGACCCCTGCCGCGTCGACCGGGACCTCGCGGAGCACCTGGTCGCTCATCACCGGTGTCGTCGGGCTCGTCGTGTCGGTCTTCGTCGGTTGGGGCTTCCCCCTGTCGATCGCCGCGATCGTGCTCGGGTTCGGAGCCAGGCGCCGCGAGCCGCAGGGCCGAGGTCGCGCCCTCACCGGCCTCGTGACCGGGTTCGTCGGCCTCGCCTGCTCGGTCGGCTGGCTCGTCTACAGTGTCGTCGTGATCATCGGCTACGTCTCGACCTGATCCTCCACAGGCGCTGCGGCCCGGCGGACGCCGTCGGGTCAGGCGTCGGCGGCCGGCGTCACCCGTTCGACGAGCAGCGCACTGTGTTTGCCGGCGATCCTCGTGAGGATGATCGTGGCCGAGCCGTCGCCCTTGAGTGCGAGACGCTTCCGGAACGCCGCGGGGTCGACGTCGACGCCGCGTTTCTTGATCTCGAGGACGCCGATCCCGCGATCACGCATGGTGCGCTTGAGGACCTTCTCGTCCATCGGCAGCCGTTCGAGGACTCGGAAGGTCGTGGCGAACGGCGAGCTCGTCGCGGTGTCGGAGGTCAGGTAGGCGATGCCCTGGCCGAGCATGCCGGCCTCCAACCGGATGGCGAGGTCGCCGATGAGTCGGGCCCGGATCACGGATCCGTCGGGTTCGTGCACGTAGTCGCCGAGCTCCCGCACTGGGGCGTCGTCGGCGTCGGCCTCGGCGTGCAACTCGTGGTGGACGCCGTCCGCGAGGAGGAGCGCGGACCGTCGGACATCCGGACGGGCCAGCGGGCCGAACCAGAGCGCCATCTCGACGAGCTGTCCGTCGACCGACACCCACTGCGCCTCGGCGTCGTCGGGGATGAGGGAACGGTCGAATCCGGGCCCGAGCTTGACGCCTGTGGGAAGGCGGGTCGCCGCACCGAAGACCAGATCGAGGGACGGGGTGTAGTCGGCGGCACTCGACAGCCGCGCGGTGTCGACGTGTCCTGCGGTGCGCCGCGCGGGATCGAACCAGACCGCGTCGAAGTCGTCGAGGGAGACGTCCTCGGCGGCGGCGTTCCGCACGGTCGCCGTGGGGAACGGAGCGAGGTTGTAGCTGGCGATGGCCGCGGTGACCTCGTCGATGTCGACCGCCGTGACCTCCAGGTCGAGCGAGGCCATGGCCATCGAGTCGGCGCCGATGCCGCTGCCGAGGTCGGCGATGCGCGTGAGGCCGGCCCGGGCGAATCGCCCGGCGTGCAGCGCGGCGACGGGAAGGCGCGTGGCCTGTTCGAGCCCGGCCTCGGTGAACAGCATGCGGCCGGCGAACGGACCGAACTTGCCGACGGCCTTCTGCCTGAGCCGCGACTGCGTGAGGACCGCCGCGACCAGCTCGGGGGAGTGGCCCTCCTTGCGCAGGCGCCCGACCAGGCGGACGGCCTCGTCCTTCGTCGGGTAGGGCGGCAGGGAGTCGAGGAGCCTGAGGCCGTCGGCAGTGAGGAGTTCGACGAGTTCCGAACGGTCCATGGTCAGCGGGCCTCGGGCAGAGCTGGATGCATCCGGCAACGGTAGCAGCCGCTGATTGGCACTCGCATTGCATGAGTGCCAGAAGATGCCTACACTGGAATCAGCACTCTCGCAGTGTGAGTGCTAACCACGTCTTCGTTTCAAGAAAGAGGTCAACCGTGTCGGTCTCCATCAAGCCGCTCGAGGATCGCATCGTCATCAAGCAGGTCGAGGCAGAGCAGACCACCGCTTCCGGTCTGGTCATCCCCGACACCGCCAAGGAGAAGCCCCAGGAGGGCGAGGTCGTGGCGGTCGGACCCGGTCGCATCGACGACAACGGCAACCGCGTCCCGCTCGACGTCGCCGTCGGCGACAAGGTGATCTACTCCAAGTACGGTGGCACCGAGGTCAAGTACGCCGGTGAGGACTACCTCGTCCTGTCCGCGCGCGACGTCCTCGCAGTCGTCGTCCGCTAGTCACCAGCGCACGGATCCGGCGGCCCAGGCCGCTCAACAGCCCGAATGGCATTCGCCGTTCGGGCTGTGTCCGTTTCCGGAGGGTGTCGCGGGGAGTCGCGGGTCTAGCCTGGACCAGTGCAGAACCCCAGCGATCCAGCCGACGTCGACATCCACCCCGTCACCGTCGACGGGGGAGACGACCGACGTGCGAGTGTGGCCGTACCCCAGCAGGGGAGCCGGTCCGGACTGCTCTCGGCGGTCGCCGCCTACTGCCTCTGGGGAGCGCTCCCGCTCTACTTCATCGCCCTCGCACCGGCCGGCGCCTTCGAGGTCGTGGCGTGGCGGATCCTCTTCTCCCTCGTCTTCTGCGCCGTCCTCATCCTGGCGACCCGTTCCTGGCGTCGACTGTTCGGCATCCTCCGCCAGCGCCGCATCGTCCTGACGATGGGTCTCGCCGGAGCGCTCATCTACGTCAACTGGCAGACCTACGTCTACGGTGCGCTCAACGGCCAGGTGGTCGAGGCATCGCTCGGGTACTTCATCAACCCGATCGTGACCGTCTTCCTCGGCGTCTTCTTCCTCCGCGAGCGGTTGCGTCCGGCCCAGTGGGCCGCGGTGGTCGTGAGCGTGATCGCGGTCCTCGTCCTCGCGATCGGGCACGGCAGCGTCCCGTGGATCGCCCTCATCCTGGCCTTCTCGTTCGGCCTCTACGGCTACATCAAGAAACTCGTGGGCGGCTCGGTCGACGCCGTGTCCGGGTTGACGCTCGAGACCGTGTGGCTGATGCCGGTCGCGATCGCCCAGCTCATCGCGGTCGGCGTGACCGGTGGGCTGACCATCGGCACCGCGGGTGTCGGGCACGCCCTGCTGCTCGTCGGCGCCGGCGTCATCACCGCCGTCCCGCTCCTGCTGTTCGCGGCGGCTGCCCGCCGCCTCCCGCTCACCTGGATGGGTTTCATCCAGTACTTCGCACCGATCATCCAGTTCGTCGTCGGTGTCGCCGTCCTGCACGAGGCGATGCCGCCGGAGCGCTGGTTGGGCTTCGGTCTCGTGTGGCTGGCGCTCGCGATCCTCACCGTCGACATGCTCGTCGCCTCAACGCGGGGTCGTCGGGCCGCCGGGGCCGAACGGCGCCGCTCCACGCGGGTCTGAACAGCGGATTCCAGCGCTGATCGCGCGACCACTGCAGGAAAAGCGCGAAACAGGCCCTCCTGAGGTAACGATTTGGTCGTGTTACACGCTTGTAACGTCAACGACATTGTCCAGCGCACGTGCAGCGGATAACTTGACTCAACGGCAGCCCCTGGAGCTGCCACTCTTCTGACAAGCAAGGAGTACCATGAGCGTCTTTTCGAAGGCCACGGCCGCTCGCTCCCGCCCACGTTCCATCGTTCTCGGTGGTATCGCACTGATCGGAGCCAGCGCGCTGGTCTTGAGCGGTTGCGCCTCGAGTGGTAGCGGCGACAGCGGCAGCAGCAGCAAGCCTGCTGGCGACCTGACCCTGAAGCTCGGCACGGCGTTGCCGCAGACCGGTAACCTCGCGTTCCTCGGCCCGCCCGAGGAGGCCGGTGTCGGTCTCGCGGTCAAGGAGGTCAACGACGCCGACCTCGGCATCAAGATCGACCTGACGCTCGGCGACTCGGGTGACTCCGACAACAAGGCGTACGCGACCGAGGTCCCCCGTCTGCTCTCCGAGGGCGTCACGGCCATCATCGGTGCAGCGTCCTCGGGTGTGTCGAAGCTCTTCATCGACGAAGTCACCGGCGCAGGCGTCATCCAGTTCTCCCCGGCGAACACCTCCGCGGACTTCACGACGTGGGACGACAACGGTCTCTACTGGCGGACGGCGCCGTCCGACGTGCTGCAGGGCGAGGTCCTCGGGAACCTGATCGCGGAGGACGGCAACGCCACCCTCGGCATCATCTACCTGAACGACTCGTACGGCACCGGCCTCGCGAAGTTCACCAAGGAGGCGTTCGAGAGTGCCGGCGGTGAAGTGGTCGCCGAGCAGTCGTACAACACCGGTGACACCTCGTTCGACGCGCAGATCAGCGCGGTCAAGGCGGAGAACCCCGACGCGATCGCGATCATCGCGTTCGAGGAGACCAAGACGATCGTCCCCGGTCTCGCCGGCTTCCCGTCGGACAAGCTCTACTTCGTCGACGGCAACCTCGCCGACTACAGCGCGGACTTCGCTCCGGGCACCCTGACGGGCGCCAAGGGCACGCTGCCCGGTCTCGACACCGCGAAGCTCGGTGACTTCACCGACCGCCTCCAGGCGTTCGTGAAGGACGAGGGTGGCGAGCCGCTCAAGGACTACAGCTACGCGGCTGAATCCTACGACGCCGTCATCCTGCTCGCCCTCGCGGCGCTGCAGGCCGGTTCGACCGAGGGTGCCGACATGGCGGCCGAGCTCCAGTCCGTGTCCGGTGGTAAGGACAAGGGCGAGAAGGTGACCACCTTCGAAGAGGGTGCGAAGGCCATCGCCGACGGCAAGAAGATCGACTACGACGGCAACTCCGGTCCGATCACGTTCGACGAGAACGGTGACCCGACCGAGGCGACCATCGGTATCTACCAGTACGGTGACGACAACAAGTACACCCGCACCAACTAGTCGCCCTCGCGACTGACGAGGCCCCGGAGTGATCCGGGGCCTTCGTCGTGTCCGGCCCTATCTCTGCCCGCTGCCCCGCGTGTGGTGTGCCGTGTGTGGCGCCAGCGCGGTGCGCTGACGCGAGCGCGGGTCCAGCGCGTGAGCGCGGGTCTCCAGAGACCCGCGCTCACGCGCCTGCGGCGCGCTCACGCCGATTCCGAGCCCAGGCGGCACAGCGGGGCGCGCTCACGCCGACGCACCGCGCTGGCGACGTAAGGGGCTCCTGCTAGCGCACCGCGCTGACGGAGGGTGCGGTGCGGTCACATCGGCGCACCGCGCCGACAGCGACCAGTTGGGCGCCCGGGTCAGTCAACGGAACGCGCGTTGCAGTCCCGCGCGCTCGAGTTTCGCGGCGAGCCGGCTCGGATGGACGAGGTCCTCCCAGGTGGCGCGGACGACGGTGTAGCCGAGCGCGCGCAGCCGGTCCTCCCGATGCTTCTCCGCCAGGACGATGTCGGCCACGTCCCGTCCTTGCGTGAAATCCTCCCGCACATACTTCTGCCGGCCGTCGAGTTCGAGGATGATGCGCTCGTCCGGCCAGACCGCATCGACCACGCCGACTGGTCCGTCCGCGTCGGAGAAGGCCTGCTGCAGCACCGGCAGGGCGAAACCGAGCTGCGCGATCACGACCCGCATCTTCGATTCGCCACCGTTCGCGGCGAGGGGGTCCGCGAATTCGATCGCAAAGCGCACCTGCCGTCCTCCCCGACGGCCCGGCAGGTCTCGTGCGAGCGAGCGGAGCGCCGTCTCGTCGGTGAGCTTGAGCCGGAGGGCAGCGTCGGCGACGGCGACGGCGTCCTCGAGGCGGGCGATCCGAGCGAGATCGACGACGGTCCGAGCCGGGTCCGTGACCGCGAGCCCGTACCGCATCCGTCGGGCGACGGAGCCCTGCGTCGTGTGACGGATGATGCCGGGTGCCGAACGCCCTCCGCGATCACCGCTCGTCAGCGTGTGCACCTCGGGAGGCCACGGGCCCACGATCGGGAGTCCCCACAACCGCGCTGCCGAGTAGTGGCTGAACAGAGCGTCCTTGCGGAGCGCGACGGCCGCCGCATCGATCCGGACACGGTAGCGGTCATCGGGGGACAGGGAACTCCATATCGGTTCAGGGACGTAGATGCCCTTCCGAAGACGCACCAGGTCGCCGTCGCGGTGGGCGGCGCTCACCAGGCGCTCGGCACCGACCCGACGTGCGTCGCGGACGAGGAGGAGTCCGTTCGGGCGGAGGAGCAGGTTGAGATCGAAGGATTCCATCGCCTCACCGTGCCCGTTCGCGTCCGCCGGCACCTCGTGTCGTGGAAGCGATGTGGAGAACTGCTCCCATCCAGCCTGCGGTGGAGCGAGGGTGGAGTAGTACCCAGCGCGGTGCGCTGACGCCAGCGCGGGTCGTCGGCCTCAGCGCGGGTCGCTGTGCCGCAGTGGTGATGACTCGGCGTGAGCGCGGGTCCAGCGCGTGAGCGCGCACCTCCGGAGACCCGCGCTCACGCGCCAGGACCGCGCTCGCGTCAGCGCACCGCGCTGGCGAAAGGGGGAGGGGGAATGCACAACTCCTCCGTCCCCGTCTCAGGAGGCCGTCTTGGTACGACGGTGCCCCTCGGGGGAGGGAGGAGTTGTGGTTCGATCACCGGTCGGGATCCGGTGGCTTCTGGCCCGTCGCTCGGCACGTGGCCGGGACGAGCATGTTCGAGGGTACCGAAGTACCCGCCGACCCGCGAGTGGGGATCGCCCTGATCAGTCCTCGTCCTGGCCGAGCGTGCCCAGGTAGAGGCCGATCACCTTGTCATCCGAGAGGAGCTCGCGGCCCGTCCCGGTGTAGGCGTCACGACCCTGGTCGAGCACGTAGCCACGGTCGCAGATCTGCAGACAGCGGCGTGCGTTCTGCTCGACCATGATCGTGGTGACGCCGGCCTTGTTGATGTCCGAGACGCGGATGAACGCATCGTCCTGTCGGACCGGTGACAGCCCCGCGGACGGCTCGTCGAGGAGCAGCACATGCGGATCCATCATGAGGGCCCGCGACATCGCGACCATCTGGCGCTCACCACCCGACAGCGAACCAGCGCGCTGCTTGAGCCGCTTGCCGAGTTCGCTGAAGATCCCGGTGACGAACTCGAGGCGCTCGTTGTACTGCTTCGGCTTCTGGAACAGCCCCATCTTGAGGTTGTCCTCGATGGTGAGGCTCGGGAACACGTTGTTCGTCTGCGGGACGAACCCGACGCCGCGGGCCACGAGCTTGTTCGCCCGGAGCCCCGTGATGTCCTCGCCGTTCAGCAGCACCTGTCCGCTGCGCACCTTGACCTGTCCGAAGATCGCCTTCAACAGCGTCGACTTGCCCGCACCGTTCGGTCCGATGATGCCGATGAGCTCGCCCTTCCGGGCGGTCAGGTTGGCACTGTTCAGGATGTTCACGCCGGGGAGGTACCCGGCGGTCAGATCGGTGACCTCCACGACCATCTCGGCGGTCTTGACCGCGGTGCCGCCGACCGGCGCACCCTTCACGTCGCTCATTTCCGCTCCTCCTCGGGCTCGGCACCAGCCGCGAGCCGTTCGTCCTCGATCTCGGCGAGCAGCTCCTCGGCCGCAGCGCTGTCCTCTCCGGCGATCCTGCCGGTCACGACCCCGAGGTCGACGTCCTGATGGCTCCCGAGGTAGGCGTCGATGACGGCGGGATCCTCCATGACGGTGTCGGGCGGGCCCTCGGCGACGACGCGACCCTCGGCCATGACGACCACCCAGTCGGCGATGTGCCGGACCATCTGCATGTCGTGCTCGACGAACAGCACGGTCATGCCCTCGTCCTTCAACGCCAGGATGTGGTCGAGTAGTGACTGCGTGAGCGCCGGGTTGACGCCGGCCATCGGCTCGTCGAGCATGACGAGCTTCGGATCGCTCATGAGCGCCCGCGCCATCTCGAGGAGCTTCCGCTGCCCACCGGACAGGCTGGCGGCGTAGTCGTCACGCTTCGTGTCGAGCTTGAAGCGACGCAGGAGGTCCATCGCCTTGACCTCGAGGTCCTCCTCCTGCTTCCGCCAGAGCGGCTTCACCAGGCTGGAGAAGATGCCCTCCCCGGTTTGGCCGGTCGCGCCGAGCTTCATGTTCTCGAGCACCGTGAGCAAGCCGAGCGCCTTCGTCAGCTGGAAGGTCCGGACCTGACCCATGCGGGCGACCTTGAACGCCGGGACGCCTCCGAGGCTCTTGCCGTCGAAGTTCCACGTCCCGGTGTTCGGCTTGTCGAAGCCGGTCAGCAGGTTGAACAGCGTGGTCTTACCCGCACCGTTCGGGCCGATGAGGGCGGTGATCGCGTTGCGGGGCACCTCCAGGTGCTCCACGTTCACCGCCTGCAGGCCGCCGAAGGTCCGGGTGACCTGGTCCGCGATGAGGATCGGGTCGACCTTCTTGACGCCCGGGACGATCTCGCCGACGTGGAGGCCGGTGGTCTTGACCGGTCGCGAGGTGGGTGAGCTGTTACTTGACAAAGGTCAGCTCCTTCTTGTTTCCGAGGATGCCTTGCGGCCTGAAGATGACGATCAGCATGAGCGCGACACCGACCAGCACGTAGCGGAGCGTCGAGGCCTGCGTCGAGCTCATGAACGGCAGGACGTCCGCCTTCACGAGCGCCGGGAGGACGTTCGAGAGGAACGCCATGATCACCCAGAAGATCACCGAGCCGAGCAGTGGCCCGAAGACCGTGGCGGCTCCACCGAGGAGGAGGATCGTCCAGATGAAGAAGGTGAGACTCGTGACGTACACGCTCGGCACGACCGCGGAGGGGAGTGCCAGCACCACCCCGCCGAGTGCGCCGAAGACACCACCGACGACGAGCGCCTGCATCTTGTAGGCGAACACGTTCTTGCCGAGGGCGCGCACGGCGTCCTCGTCCTCACGGATGCCCTTCAGCACGCGGCCCCAGGGGCTGCGCATGAGGAGGAACACGAGGAGCGCGGCGACGGCGAGCAGCAGGATGCCGAAGATGCGGACCCACCACTGGTTCGCGTTGAGCTCCCACGGGCCGAAGCCGTAGATGCCCTCCGGGATCGGGTTCGCCGCGCGGAAGCCCTCGTGGTAGTTGCCGAGTCCGTCGGCCGAGTTGGTGAACTCGTCGAAGACCTGCGTCGTGAAGAGGAGTCGGACGATCTCGGCCGCCGCGATGGTGACGATGGCCAGATAGTCCGCCCGCAGCCGCAGGGTCGGGATGCCGAGGATGAAGGCGAAGACCACCGAGGCCAGACAGCCGACGATGATGCCCGCCCACCACGGGAGGTTGAAGCTCAGGATCGAGATGGCGTAGCCATAGGCGCCGAGCGCCATGAACCCCGCCATACCGAAGTTCAACAGACCGCCGTAGCCGAAGTGCACGGCCAAGCCGAGTGCTGCGAGCGCGTACGCGATCGTCTCCGGGCTGATGACCCAAGCGAGCGTGTTCGAGAGAATGCTTCCCCAGTCCATGCGCGTGCCCCTAACCGATTCTCTCGCGACGTCCGAGGATGCCCTGCGGTCTCACGAGGAGCACCGCGATGAGCACCACGAGGGCGCCGACGTACTTGATGTCAGACGGGATCCAGAGCGTCGAGACCTCGACGAGGATGCCGATGATGAGGGCGCCGACCATGGCGCCGAAGGCGGTTCCGAGCCCGCCGAGGGTGATGGCCGCGAAGATGAGGAGGAGCAGCTGCGCTCCCATGTCCCACTTGATGCCCGGTCGGAAGTACGCCCACAGGATGCCGGAGAGGCCGGCGAGCGTCGCTGCGAGGATCCAGACGATGCGGACCACGCGGTCGACGTCGATACCGCTGGCCGCTGCCAGGCTCGGGTTGTCCGAGATGGCTCGCGTCGCCTTGCCGGTCTTCGTCTTGATGAGCCACCAGGCCACGCCGAGGAGCACCACGACGCTGACCGCCATGCTGATCATGTCGGTGACGCTGAGCGAGACCGTACCGAACAGCTTGATGTTCTCCTCTCCCGAACCGGGCAGCTGGAACGTCCCGCCGCCGATGAAGTAGAGGAAGACGTAGCGGAGCGCCAGCGACAGGCCGATCGAGACGATCATCACCTGCACGATGCCGACGCCCTTGCGTCTCAAGGGTCTCCAGATGCCGGCGTCGAGCGCGAAGCCGAACGCGGCACTCAGGGCGAGGGCGATGATGATGGCCAACCAGATCGGCCATTGCAGGAACACCCCGAACACGAGCGCCATGATCGCGCCGAAGGTCACCATCTCCGCGTGGGCGAAGTTGCTGAGTCCGGTGGTGCCGAACACCAGGGAGGCTCCGATGGCCGCCAGGGCCAGCATGAGCCCGAAGTTCAAGCCGTTGACGAGTCGTTCTGCGAGTTGATCCCAGAAGCTGACGGTGACGCGGACGCCCTCGCCGAGGAAGAAGTTCACGGACTTCGATTGGGTGAGGCCGAACTTCGCCTCGATGGTCGAGCCGCCCTCGGCGACGATGACGCCCTTCGGGAGGGTCTCCTCGTCGAGCGTTACCTTGTACGTACCTTTCTCGGGGACGCCGATCTTCCACTTGCCGTCGGCGTCGGTGTCGACATCGGCCTTGTAGCCGTTGCCGTCGACCGTGATGTTCACGCCTTCGAGTGGTTTGTCGTCGTACTTGACGTTCCCAGCGAAGTAGAAGTCGTACTCCTCGCCCACCTCGTCAGCATGAGCCGGGACGGCGCTCATGACGGACGTGAGGGTGATGGCCCCGAACAACAGGGCGATGAGGAGCACGAATCTCCGTGCCAGTCTCGGGTTTCGGGTCGTTCCAGCGAACTTCACTGCACCTCCAGTGCCGGGCCACTTCCGTGAACCGTTCTCCTGCGTCGGACAACGCTGTTCGACGATAGAACCTGATTATTGCCTACATGTTTCGCCCGTGCGTATTTCTCCGCATCGATTTGTCGGGATCGTGGAATAGGGGTAGGCCCTGCTCGGTTACGATGGTGATACCGGCAGGTCTGCGTTTCTCCGGTGTGTTCGTGGCTATGAGAGGGATAAATGGACCAGCCTGATCCGTTCGGATTCGTAGGACTCACGTATGACGATGTGCTGCTGCTGCCCGGGCACACCGACGTCATCCCGAGCGAGGCGGAGACCTCGTCCCGCCTGACGAAGCGGATCACCGTGAACACGCCGCTGCTGTCGAGCGCGATGGACACCGTGACCGAGGCTCGCATGGCGATCGCGATGGCTCGCGAGGGCGGCATCGGCATCCTGCACCGCAACCTGTCGATCTCCGACCAGGCCGAACAGGTCGACCGCGTGAAGCGGAGCGAGTCGGGCATGATCACGAACCCGATCACCACCACGGCCGACGCCACCGTCGCCGAGGTCGACGAGCTGTGCGGCCAGTTCCGCATCTCGGGCCTCCCGGTCGTCGACGACAAGGGTGTGCTCGTCGGCATCATCACGAACCGCGACATGCGCTTCGTGTCGCCCTTCGAGAAGGCCACGACCCGCGTCAGCGAGGTCATGACGAGCACCGGTCTCGTGACCGCCCCCGTCGGCACCGACCGCAACGCGGTGATGGCGCTCCTCGCACAGCACCGCATCGAAAAGCTGCCTCTCGTCGACGAGGCGGGCAAGCTCAAGGGCCTCATCACCGTCAAGGACTTCGACAAGAGCGAGAAGTACCCGCTGGCCACGAAGGACGACACCGGTCGTCTGCGGGTCGGTGCGGCCATCGGCTTCTTCGGCGACGCCTGGTCCCGTGCGGGCCAGCTGCTCGATGCCGGCGTCGACGTCATCGTGGTCGACACGGCCAACGGTGAGAGCGCAGGCGTGCTCGACATCATCCGCAAGCTCAAGGCCGACCCGGCGTTCGCCGGTGTCGACGTCATCGGCGGCAACGTCGCGACCCGCTCCGGCGCGCAGGCCCTCATCGAGGCCGGCGCGGACGCGATCAAGGTCGGCGTCGGTCCGGGCTCCATCTGCACCACGCGCGTCGTCGCGGGTGTCGGTGTCCCGCAGGTCACCGCCGTCTACGAGGCGTCACTCGCGGCGCGCGAGGCGAACGTCCCGGTCATCGCCGACGGCGGTCTGCAGTACTCGGGCGACATCGCCAAGGCACTCGTCGCGGGTGCCGACACCGTCATGCTCGGCTCGCTCCTCGCCGGCACCGACGAGAGCCCCGGCGACCTCGTGTTCGTGGGTGGCAAGCAGTTCAAGAACTACCGCGGCATGGGCTCGCTCGGAGCCATGCAGACGCGTGGCGAGAAGACCTCGTACTCGAAGGACCGCTACTTCCAGGCCGACGTCCCGAGCGACGACAAGCTGATCCCCGAGGGCATCGAGGGCCAGGTGCCCTACCGCGGCCCGGTGTCGGCCGTCGCGTACCAGCTCATCGGCGGGCTGCGTCAGTCCATGTTCTACGTCGGCGCGCGCAACATCGGCGAGCTGAAGGCCAAGGGCAAGTTCGTCCGCATCACCTCGGCGGGCCTCAAGGAGTCGCACCCGCACGACGTGCAGATCGTCGTCGAGGCGCCCAACTACCGCAAGTAGGCACCCGCACGAACGCCGACGGCCCGGCAGGCTTCCGCCTGCCGGGCCGTCGGCGTATCGGGTCAGCGCCCCAGTCGGTGATCGATACGTCTCAGCACGCCCCACGCCGCGATGGCGACCAACGCCAAGACGATCGCGCCCAGGACAGCGGCCGCGACATCGAAACGGTTGATCACGGCGATGATCGCGAACGTCGCAGCGCCGAAGAAGATGCTCGTCCGCATGATTCGAGGAATGCGAGAGCGTCTCTTCCGACGTCCCTCCCGCCGAGGAAGGGGCCGCCGAACGCTTCCAGACCGACCATCCATGTGATCCCCACTTCACCGTTCCCATCCGCCCCAGACAGCGGAGTAATCCTCATATATATCACTCGGGCCACTGGGTGTGAGCCCTGGACACGGTCCACGTGCGACCTGACCGGTAGGCTGGTGCGGTGAGCATGGATATTGAGATCGGCCGGTCAAAGCGCGCACGGCGCGCCTACGCGTTCGACGACATCGCCGTCGTCCCGTCGCGGCGGACCCGCGACCCACAGGACGTCTCGGTGTCCTGGTCGATCGACGCCTACCAGTTCGAGATCCCGGTGCTCGCAGCACCGATGGACTCCGTCGTCTCGCCGACGACCGCGATCATGATGGGCCAGCTCGGCGGCGTCGGCGTCCTCGACCTCGAGGGCCTCTGGACGCGGTACGAAGACCCCGAGCCGCTGCTCGCCGAGATCCGGTCGTTGCCGGTCGGCCGTGCGACCGCGCGCATGCAGGAGATCTACTCGGAGCCCATCAAGCCCGAACTCGTCACCGCCCGGCTCGCCGAGATCCGCGCGGCCGGAGTCACCGTCGCCGCCGCCCTCTCGCCGCAGCGCACGCAGGAGCTCTACGAGACGGTCGTCGCCGCAGGAGTCGACCTCTTCGTCATCCGCGGCACCACCGTGTCCGCCGAGCACGTCTCCAAGAACCAGGAGCCGCTCAACCTCAAGAAGTTCATCTACGAACTCGACGTCCCCGTGATCGTCGGTGGCGCGGCCACGTACACCGCGGCCCTGCACCTCATGCGGACCGGTGCAGCGGGCGTCCTCGTCGGCTTCGGTGGCGGTGCCGCCTCCACCACGCGGGCCTCGCTCGGCATCCACGCCCCGATGGCGACCGCAGTGGCCGACGTCGCCGGTGCGCGTCGCGACTACCTCGACGAGTCCGGCGGCCGCTACGTGCACGTCATCGCCGACGGCGGTCTCGGGACCTCGGGCGATATCGTCAAGGCCGTCGCGATGGGTGCCGACGCCGTCATGCTCGGGACCGCATTGGCCCGTGCCACGGACGCACCCGGCGGTGGCTGGCACTGGGGTGCCGAGGCGCACCACCTGCACCTGCCGCGCGGACGCCGTGTCGAGGTCGGCACCGTCGCCACCCTCGAGGAGATCCTCTACGGCCCGTCGCCGAAGTCGGACGGCACGGCCAACCTCATCGGCGCGCTCCGTCGCTCGATGGCCACCACCGGCTACTCCGACCTCAAGGAGTTCCAGCGGGTCGAGGTCGTCGTCGCGCCGTACCAGGGCGCCTAGCCCTGCCGGAAGCGAGTCGCTTCCGCAAGCGGTTGTCGGGTCGCATCGCGCCGACTAGCCTCTGAGGCAGAGCCTCGTGGACGAGCACCTGCCTCCGGCAGGATCATCGCGAGGGCGGTTCCAGCGAGCGGAGTTCGACGATGGCCACCACCCACAACAACGTGTCACGTTCCACCAAGCTGGGGATGGAGGAGCGCGACGCCGCGATCGAAGCGTTGAAGTCGAAAGAGCTCGACATCCTCGTCGTCGGTGGTGGCATCGTGGGTACCGGTGCCGCGCTCGACGCCGTCACGCGCGGTCTGAGCACCGGTCTGCTCGAGGCACGCGACTGGGCGAGCGGCACCTCGAGCCGGTCCTCGAAGCTCGTGCACGGTGGTATCCGCTACCTCGAACAGCTCGACTTCCGACTCGTCCGAGAAGCGCTCATCGAGCGCGGGTTGCTGCTGCAGCGCATCGCGCCGCACCTGGTGAAGCCGGTCCGTTTCCTGTACCCGCTCAACAAGCCGGTCTTCGAGCGCCTCTACATCGGCGCCGGCATGCTGCTCTACGACCTCTTCAGCTGGAGCGGTGGCCGTCCACCAGGCGTCCCGCACCACCGGCACCTGTCCAAGCGTCAGGTCCTGACCTCGATCCCGAGCCTCAAGTCGGACGCGTTCGTCGGCGGACTCACCTACTACGACGCCCAGGTCGACGACGCCCGATACGTCTCGTCACTCGCGCGGACGGCGTCGGCCTATGGCGCGCACGTCGCGAGCCGCGTACGGGTCGAGGGGTTCGTCAAGGTCGGACAGCGCGTCGTGGGCGTCAAGGCGCACGACCTGCAGACCGACGAGCGCTTCGAGATCCGCGCCAAGCAGGTCGTCAACGCGACCGGGGTGTGGACCGACGACACGCAGTCGATGGTGGGGGAGCGGGGCCAGTTCAAGGTCCGCGCGTCGAAGGGCATCCACCTCGTCGTCCCGCGCGACCGCTTCCAGTCGAACATGGGCCTCCTGCTCCGCACGGAGAAGAGCGTCCTCTTCGTCATCCCCTGGGGCCGGCACTGGCTCATCGGCACGACGGACACGGACTGGCACCTCGACAAGGCGCACCCGGCGGCGACCGCGGCCGACATCGACTACCTGCTCGACCACGTCAACACGATCCTCGCCGTGCCGCTGACCCGAGAGGACGTCGAGGGTGTCTACGCCGGCCTCCGTCCGCTGCTGGCCGGCGAATCGGAGCAGACGTCGAAGCTGTCGCGTGAGCACCTCGTCGCGCACTCCGTGCCCGGTCTCGTGGTCATCGCCGGCGGCAAGTGGACCACCTACCGGGTCATGGCGAAGGACGCGATCGACGCCGCGGTGGATGCACTCGACGGCAAGATCCCGGCCAGTGCGACGGAGAACATCGCCCTCCTCGGAGCCGAGGGGTACCAGGCGGCCTGGAACAAGCGTGGCAAGATCGCGCGGGCCTTCGGGGTGCACACGGCTCGCATCGAGCACCTGCTGAACCGCTACGGCGTGCTGACGGACGAACTGCTCGACCTCATCAAGGAGGACCCGACGCTCGCCGAAGCGCTGCCGGGCGCGGACGACTACATCGGGGCGGAGGTCGTCTACGCGGCCTCCCACGAGGGTGCCCTCCACCTCGACGACGTCCTCGCCCGTCGCACCCGCATCTCCATCGAGGCCTGGGACCGCGGTGTCTCGGCGGCTCCGGTCGCGGCGAAGCTCATGGGTGGGGTCCTGGGGTGGGACGAAGAGCGCATCGAGAAGGAGGTCTCGTACTACCTCACGCGCGTCGCGGCGGAGCGGGCCTCGCAGGAGCAGCCGAACGACGAGGCCGCCGACCGCGTGCGCCTGGAGGCACCGGACATCGTCCCAGGGGCCTGAACCGGCGGTGATCGCCCGCAGCGGAACGGCTGCGGGCGCCTCGGGCGAGCGGGCCAGGTGTGGCGGATAGACTAGGAGGACTGCCACAACAAGCCTGAGGAGTACAGCCATGGTGGATGTTCGGCGGGTCAAACTTCCCGGGGTCGGTGTGCTCCACACCTTCGTCACGGACGACGGCGGCAAGGTCGGCGTCATCGCCCACCGGTCCGGCCACAGCGACCTCATCACCTTCGCCGACCACGAGGACGGTGCCGATGCCGGCAAGGTGTCGCTCCGGCTCAACGAGGACGAGGCGCACACGCTGGCCGAACTCCTCGGTGGCACGCAGATCACCGAGTCGCTCAGCGCGCTCGACCAGATCCCCGGCCTCAGCATCGACTGGTTCACCGTCGACTACGAAGACCACATCGCCGGGCAGCCGCTCGGCAACCCCGCCGAGAAGGGCATGGTCGGGCTGACCGTCGTCGCCGTCGTGCGCGGCGACTCCGCCAACCCGGCCCCCGCGGCGGACTTCCGCGTCTTCCCGGGAGACACCCTCGTCGTCGCGGGCAGCCCCGAGAAGGTCGCCAAGGCCTTCGCCTACTTCCGTTCGGGCGCCGTCAAGAAGGTCGCCGTCGACGCTCCGCCCGGAGGGTAGGCATGCTGCACGCCGCGACCGACAACCCCCACCTCGGCCAGGATCTGCTCATCCTCGGCGTCCTGTTCGTCATCGCCTACATCCTCGGCCGCCTCGGCAAGCTGATCGGCCTCCCGTCGATCCCCGTCTACATGCTCGTCGGCCTGCTCGCGAGTCCGTACACGGGCTGGTTCCCGCTCGACTTCGCCAGCGCGCAGATCGAACTCATCGCCGTCTTCGGCCTGGTGCTCCTGCTGTTCAACCTCGGCCTGGAGTTCGATCAGGACGAGTTCTTCGGCAACGCCGGGAAACTCATCGTCTCCGGTGGCTCTTACATCCTCGTCAACATGGCCGCCGGGCTGATGTTCGGGTTCCTGGTCGGGTGGGGCACGCGGGAGGCGCTCATCATCGCCGGCATCACGGCGACGAGCTCGAGTGCGATCGTCACGAAGCTCCTCATCGAGCTCAAACGACTGACGAACGACGAGACGCCGATGATCCTGGGCGTCACCGTGGTGGAGGACATCTTCATCGCGATCTATCTCGCCATCGTCGGTGTCGTCCTGAGCGGCGAGACCGAGGTGTGGCCCGTCATCGGCAAGCTCGCGATCGCCTTCACGTTCATCCTCGTGATGTTCGCGATCGCGCGGTTCGGCGGGCGATTCGTGTCGCGGCTGTTCCGCACCAAGGACGACGAGCTCTTCACGATCCTGTTCTTCGGCCTCGCGGTCGCGTTCGGCGGCATCGGCGAGCTCCTCGGAGTCACCGACGCGATCGGCGCGTTCCTCATCGGCCTGGTCCTCGGCGCCACCCGGTTCCGCAACAAGATCGAGCAGATCGCGATCCCGCTGCGCGACGTGTTCGGTGCGTTCTTCTTCCTGAACTTCGGACTGGCGCTCGACGCGACGAAGTTCGGCAGCGTCCTCGTCCCGGTCCTCCTCGCCGTCCTCATGACGGTGGTCCTCAACGTCCTGGCCGGTCAGTTCGTCGCCTGGCTCAACGGACTCGGGCCACAGGCGGGTATCAACGCCGCGGTCATCCTGCAGAACCGCGGCGAGTTCGCCCTCATCCTCGCCACGCTCTCGCTGAGCGCGGGGCTCAACCCGCTCATCCAACCGTTCGCCGGGCTCTACGTGCTCATCATGGCCGTGATGGGCCCGATCGTCGCCGGTCGGTCCGAGCAGATCGGCGCCGTCATCCTGCGTCCGCGTCGCCGGAAGGCGCGCCGAGCGGAGCAGATCGACACGACGGCGGACGAGGCCATCACGCTCGTCGAGGGGGCGGGCGACGACCAGGACACGACGTCCGTCGACACCGATCAGGCGGCCATCGACCGACTCGTCGAACAGGCGATGAACGACAAGGAACCACCAGCACGAAAGCGAGAGCCCGATTACTAGCACCGCCCCGTCGGCACCAGGCCCCCACGACCACGGACAGGCCCGTCCGACGCTCCGCTCCGTCATGCTCCGTCCCCGGTGGATCGGCGTCCTCGTCCTCTGTCTCGCCGTCGCGGGCGCGTTCGCCGCGCTCGGGCAGTGGCAACTCGCACGCGCCATCGAATCCGGGCAGGTGGTGCCGACCGAGACCGAGTCGGTCCGGCCGCTCGCAGACGTCCTCGAGCCGGGCGTCGGCATCCGAGAGGCGGACGCCGGCCAGCGGGTGAGCGTCTCAGGCACGTGGGTACCGGAGGACTACCTGGTGGTGGGCAACCGGGTGAACGACGGCACGCTCGGGTACTGGGTGACGGGCCACCTGGCGACCGACCGCCCCGACCACGCCGGTCTCGCCGTCGCGCTCGGGTGGACGAAGGACCGCGAGACCGCCGACCGTGTCGCGGAGGCCCTGAACGAGGACGCCCCCACCGGCGCCGTCGAGCTCGAAGGGCGACTGAACCCGCCGGAGGGCCCGGAGGAGCCGGCTGCGGACGCCGCACCGACCGACCTCGACAACATGTCGGTCGCCGCTCTGCTGAACCGCTGGAACGACGCCGACGGCCTGCGGGTGTTCAGCGCGTTCGTCGTGGACGACGTGGCCGTCGACGGACTCGAGCCCATCTCGTCACCCGCGCCCAGCCAGGAGATCCAGCTCAACTGGTTGAACATCTTCTACGCGGCCGAGTGGGTCGTCTTCGCGTGCTTCGCCGTGTTCCTCTGGTTCCGGCTCGCCAAGGACGCCTGGGAGCGCGAGATCGAGGAGCTCGAGGACGCCGAGGAAGAGGCCGCAGCGCTCCGTCAGTGATGTCCGGACGCCTGGCGGCCGCGGGTAAGATGGGGGCATGCCCCTCCAGCCGAAACCCTCGACGTTTCCCGCGATCCGAGGCGCGCTGAAGTTCTACCAGGTGGCCGCCCCCATCACCGGTGTGCTGCTCCTCTCGCTCTGCGCCGAGATGCTCATGAAGTACGCGTTCGGCCTCGAGCTCGAGCTCGGCGGTGCTTACGGCTTCCTCGCCTTCGTGCCCTCCGGCACCGCCACAGCGGTCAACCTCAGCACGGGCATCCTCATCATCCACGGCTGGTTCTACGTCGTGTACCTGTTCGCCGCGTTCCGGCTCTGGAGCCTCATGCGGTGGAACGTCCTGCGTCTGCTCTGGCTCGCGCTCGGCGGCATCATCCCGTTCCTGTCCTTCTTCTTCGAGAGCCGCATCCCGCGGGAAGTGAAGGGCTACCTCTCCGGCCGCGAAGCAGCAGCGGCCGCCGAACCCGTGGAGTCCATGCAGTGAGTGAAACCACCCCCGCAGCCGCAGCGGAGCAGACCGCCGCCCGACCGGTCCTCGTCGTCGACTTCGGTGCGCAGTACGCACAGCTGATCGCGCGTCGCGTCCGCGAGGCCGGCGTGTACTCCGAGATCGTGCCGCACACCGTGTCCGCCGCCGAGGTCGCCGCCAAGAACCCGGTCGGGATCGTCCTGTCCGGTGGCCCGTCCAGCGTGTACGAGCCGGGCGCACCCTCGCTCGACGAGGGCATCCTCGAGCTCGGCGTCCCGACGTTCGGCATCTGCTACGGCTTCCAGGTCATGGCCAAGCAGCTCGGTGGCGAGGTCGCACACACCGGTCTCCGGGAGTACGGCTCGACCGACGCGACCAGCGTCGTCGACGTCCCTGGCACACTCCTGCACGGCGTCCCGACCGAGCAGAACGTGTGGATGAGCCACGGCGACTCCGTCTCCAAGGCCCCCGAGGGCTTCGAGGTCCTCGCCTCGACCGCCTCGACCCCGGTCGCCGCCTTCGCGAACGCGGAACGCGGCCTCTACGGCGTCCAGTGGCACCCCGAGGTCAAGCACACCGCCTACGGCCAGCAGGTGCTCGAGAACTTCCTCCACCGGGCGGCCGGCATCCCGGCCGACTGGAACAGCGGCAACGTCATCGCCGAACAGGTCGACCGCATCCGCGCCCAGGTGGGCGACGCGAAGGTCATCTGCGGACTCTCCGGCGGTGTCGACTCGGCCGTCGCCGCGGCGCTCGTGCACAAGGCCGTCGGCGACCAGCTCGTCTGCATCTTCGTCGACCACGGCCTGCTCCGGAAGGACGAGCGACGCCAGGTCGAGGAGGACTTCGTCGCCTCGACCGGTGTCCGGCTGGTCACGGTCGACGCCCGCGAGCAGTTCCTGTCGGCGCTCGCCGGCGTCAGCGACCCGGAGCAGAAGCGCAAGATCATCGGCCGCGAGTTCATCCGGTCCTTCGAACAGGCCGAGATCGACCTCGTGAAGGAGGCCCAGAGCGAGGGGGAGCCCATCCGCTTCCTCGTCCAGGGCACGCTGTACCCGGACGTCGTCGAGTCCGGCGGCGGATCCGGTACGGCCAACATCAAGAGCCACCACAACGTCGGCGGCCTGCCGGAAGACCTCCAGTTCGAACTCGTCGAGCCCCTGCGCACCCTGTTCAAGGACGAGGTCCGGGCGATCGGTCGCGAGCTGGGCCTCCCGGAGGAGATCGTCGGCCGTCAGCCGTTCCCCGGTCCCGGACTCGGTATCCGCATCGTCGGTGAGGTCACGGCCGAGCGTCTCGACCTCCTCCGCGACGCCGACGCGATCGTCCGCGAGGAACTGACCGCGGCCGGGCTCGACCAGGAGATCTGGCAGTGCCCCGTGGTCCTGCTGGCGGACGTCCGTTCCGTGGGCGTGCAGGGCGACGGCCGCACCTACGGCCACCCGATCGTGCTGCGACCGGTCTCGTCTGAAGACGCCATGACCGCCGACTGGACCCGCCTGCCGTACGACGTCCTCGCGCGCATCAGCAACCGCATCACCAATGAGGTGAAGGACGTCAACCGCGTCGTGCTCGACGTCACGTCGAAGCCACCGGGGACCATCGAGTGGGAGTGATCGCTCCCTGAGTCATCGGAAGGCCGTCCCGTTCGCGGGGCGGCCTTCCGTCGTCCGCGCCCTTCGACAGGCTCAGGGACCGCGGTGGGTGGCTCAGGGACCGGGGTGGGTGGCTCAGGGACGGGGGATGGTGCCCGGTGCGAGGGGTCCGGTCCCTGAGCCTGTCGAAGGGCAGTCCCTCGACCGGCCGGTTCCTCGAACGACGAAGGCCCGCCCCGCGAACGGGACGGGCCTCGCAATGCGTGCGCTCCTAGTTGCGGGAGATGGCCAGCAGACGCAGGATCTCGACGTAGATCCAGATGACCGTGACCATGATGCCGAAGGCGCCGGTCCAGCCGTACTTGGCGGGTGCGCGGTTCTGCACGCCGCGCTGGATGAAGTCGAAGTCGAGCACCAGCGAGTACGCACCCATCAGCACCGCGAAGATGCCGATGACGATCCCGAGCGGGATGCCGAAGATCGTCGCGCCGTAGAGGCCGAACGGGTTGTTCAGCACGCCCGTGAACATGAGCACGAGGTTGAGGAGCTGGAAGACGCCGTAGCCGATGATGGCGACGAGGAAGACCTTCGTCAGCTTCTTCGAGGCGCGGACCTTACCGCTCGCGAAGAGGGCGAGGGTCACGCCGACGACGGCGAGGGTCGCGAGGACCGCCTGGACGACGACGCCGGACCAGGCCGGGTTCGCCTCGAAGACGCGCGAGATGCCGCCGACGAAGAGTCCCTGGAAGACGGCGTACCCGAGGATGAGCGCGGGGACCGGCTCCTTCTTGAAGGAGTTGACGAGACCGAGGCCGAGGCCGCCGATCATGCCGATGATCATGGGGAGGGCGTAGCCGCTACCTGCCTGCAGGAGGGAGGTCGTCCACATCCAGGAGATGACGGCGAACACGACGAGGACGGCGAACGAGCCGAGCGTCTTGACGAGCGTGTTCTCGATCGTCATGCGGTCGGCGGTGCCGACGCCCGCCGGTGCGGTGGGCTGCTCGTACATCTTGCGGAGCTGTTCGGCGGTCAGCGAGGGGTTCGCTGCTTGAGCTGCCTGCAGCGTCCCGCCTCCCTGCTTCGCGAATGCCGGGTTCTTCGAGAACGCGGGATTGTCGAGGGCCATGGCTGATTCCTACTCTCAGTCGTGGAGGCTGTGTCGCGCCAAGCGGCGCTGCTGACACCCAGAGTATCCGAGTTCCCTTTGAATCAGCCGGGTCGCGCGTGGAAAACCCCGAACGGACGCCGATGTTCGCGGCGGGCTGACAGCCGGCACCCTGCGCGCACGCCGGAGCGTCGTCCTAGGCTGATGGCGTGCGCATCGACTCCCTGCCCAACCCGCTCGTCATCGGACACCGCGGGGCTCCCGGTTACCGCCCCGAGCACACCGAGTCCTCCTACCGCTTGGCCGTCGCGCTCGGTGCGGATGCCGTCGAGCCCGATCTCGTCGCGTCGAAGGACGGAGTCCTCGTGGTCCGACACGAGAACGAGATCTCCGGGACGACCGACGTCGCCGCCCGAGCGGAGTTCGCCGACCGGCGGACGACGAAGCGCGTCGACGGCCACGAGCTGACCGGGTGGTTCACCGAGGACTTCACCTGGGCCGAGCTGTCGACCCTGACCGCACGTGAGCGGATTCCCGAGGTACGGACGGTGAGTGCGGGATTCGACGGCAGCGAGGGCATCCTGCGGTTCGCCGACCTCGTCGCGGTCGTGCGCAGTGCGGCCGAAGCGCACCGACGACCCGTCGGCATCGTGGCCGAGGTGAAGCACGCCGACTACTTCGCGTCGATCGGCCTCCCGCTCGATCGGCTCCTGGCCGAGGAGCTCGCCGCCCTGGAGTTCGGCACCGATCCCGATGCCGAGCCGCTCATCATCGAGTCGTTCGAGCAGTCGGTCCTCATGGCGTTGCAGGCCCGTCGGGTGCAGGCGGAGTTCGTGTACCTCATCGAGCGGTCCGGCAGGCCGAGCGATCTCGTCGCCCGGCTGGGGGATTCGGCCCCGTCCTACGCCGACGCGATGACCGACGCCGGACTCGCGGCGCTCGCCCTCGAGGTCGACGCCATCAGCGTGGACAAGGCGATGCTCATCGACCTGGGCGACGACGACGGCGCCCACCCGACGGACCTCGTGGAGCGCGCCCACGCGGCGGGCCTGCGCGTCTACACCTGGACGCTCCGCCCCGAGAACCGGTTCCTCGCGCCACCCTTCCGGGACGGGGCCGATCCGGCGGCGGTCGGCCGCTGGCTCGAAGAGTTCGTCCTGGTGCTCTCCTCGGGGGTCGACGGCTTCTTCGTCGACCAGGCCGACCTCGGTGTCGCCGCGCGGTCGGCGGCCGGCGACCGTGCGGATCACCGCGACGGCGGTGCTCGGCCGAGCGATGTCGGGGGCAGCGCCTAGACTTGCAGGCGATATGGCGAGCTCTCCTTCTTCGAACGCCGACGCCGTGCAACCGGTGATCGTCGGCTGGCCCACGGCAACCGTCCCCGAGTCGTCCTCCGACGAGCGTGCCGGCGGGAGTCGGCTGCTGGAGGGGCTCAACCCCCAGCAACGGATCGCGGTGGAGTACCGGGGCCAGGCCCTGCTCATCGTCGCCGGTGCCGGGTCCGGCAAGACGAGTGTGCTCACCCGCCGCGTTGCGCTGCTGCTCGAGCAACGAGAGGCCTGGCCGAGCCAGATCCTGGCGATCACGTTCACCAACAAGGCTGCCGCCGAGATGCGCGAGCGGGTGCAGGCGCTCGTCGGCCAGGCCGCTCAGGGCATGTGGATCTCCACCTTCCACTCCGCCTGCGTCCGCATCCTCCGCCGCGAGGCCGAGCACTTCGGCTTCACCAAGAACTTCACGATCTACGACAGCGGCGACCAACGTGCCCTGTTGAAGCGCATCATCAAGGAGCTCGAGGCCGACGCATACGGCTTCACGCCGTCGAACACCTCGGCGAAGATCTCGAAGCTCAAGAACGAGCTGTCGGACGTCGAGTCGTACTCCCGCACGATCAACACGAACGACCCCCAGGAACTCGTGTTCCTGCAGGTCTTCCGGAAGTACACGCGCGCGCTGGCCGACGCGAACGCCTTCGACTTCGACGACCTCATCAGCCAGACGGTGTTCCTCTTCCGGGCGTTCCCGCACGTCGCCGCGCAGTACCAGCAGCGGTTCCGCCACATCCTCGTCGACGAGTACCAGGACACCAACCACGCCCAGTACTCGCTCATCCGGGAGCTCACCCGCGCGCCTGAGGCCGGCACGGATCAGCTCGCCGTCACCCGCACCGAGGGTGCCTCGCTCACCGTCGTCGGCGACTCGGACCAGTCGATCTACGCGTTCCGCGGGGCCGACATCCGGAACATCACCGAGTTCGAGCGCGACTTCCCGGGCGCCAAGGTGGTGCTGCTCGAGCAGAACTACCGCTCCACGCAGAACATCCTCTCGGCGGCGAACGCGGTCATCTCCAACAACTTCGACCGCAAGGACAAGAAGCTCTGGACGGCCGTCGGCGACGGGGAGAAGATCGTCGGCTTCACGGGGTACTCCGGCCACGACGAGGCGCAGTTCATCGCCGACGAGATCGAGAAGCTCCGGAACGCCGGTACGGCCTACAGCGACATCGCCGTGTTCTACCGCACCAACGCCCAGACCCGTGCGCTCGAAGAGATCTTCATCCGCGCGGCCCTCCCGTACCGGATCATGGGCGGCACCAAGTTCTACGAACGCGCCGAGATCAAGGACGCCCTCGCCTACCTCGTGTCGGTCGCGAACCCGGCCGACATCATGGCGCTGCGGCGCATCCTGAACACGCCCAAACGTGGCATCGGGCCGGCGACGGAGACGGCACTCGCGAGCTTCGCCGAGAACAACGGCGTCACCTTCCGCGAGGCCATGCGGCGCGCCGACGCCCTCGGGCTCGGGCCGAAGGTCACGAGCGCGATCCTGCAGTTGTCGGCCCTCCTCGACGAAGCGCAGGCTGCGCTCGACGAGGCCGCTGCAGCCGACCGCCCGACGGCGTCCGCGACCGCCGTCGGCGACGTCCTGTCGCTCCTCGTGACGAAGAGCGGCTACCTCGACTCGCTGCGCAACAGTCGCGACCCGCAGGATGAGGCACGCGCCGAGAACGTCGACGAGCTCATCGCCGTCACCAAGGAGTTCGCCAAGAACAACCCCGACGGCGGCATCGTCGACTTCCTGACGGAGGTCTCGCTCGTCGCCGCGGCCGACGACCTCGACGACGCGACGGGCAGCGTGTCGCTCATGACCCTGCACACGGCGAAGGGCCTCGAGTACGACGCAGTCTTCCTGACCGGCATCGAGGAAGACCTCCTCCCGCACCGGATGTCGGCGAACGAGCCTGGCGGCCCGGCCGAGGAGCGACGCCTGTTCTACGTCGGCATCACCCGCGCCCGCAAGCGCCTGTACCTCTCGCTGGCGATGACGCGTGCCCAGTACGGCGAGACGGCCGTCGCCATGCCCAGCCGCTACCTGCAGGAGATCCCGGCCGAACTGATCGAGTGGCGTCAGTCGCCCGGCAACGTCAACGGTCGTGGTGGCACGCAGTCGCGTGCCCTGAACGCCCGCCGTGCCCCCTCCAGCGACCGCTGGTCGGTCCGCTCGCTCCCCGAGGGCGCCTCCGCCGGCGACACCCGGGTCTCCGGCGGTTCGAGCAAGCCGGAGACGGCCTGGGCCAACCGCATCACGGCGAAGGTCCGCGACAACGGCGATCTCGAGCTCGTCCCCGGCGACCGCATCTCCCACGCGGACTTCGGTGTGGGGCGGGTGAACGCCGTCACCGGCGAGGGCGCGAAACGCATCGCCCACGTGCAGTTCGAGTCGGCGGGAGCCAAGAAGCTGCTGATCAAGATCGCCCCGATCGAGAAGGTGGAGTGAACCCCGGTCCCGTCGGCCGTCCCCGGCGGGATCAGGTTCCCCAGTCCGGGCGAAGCCTCTAGGCTGAGGCATCATGGCTCTGTTCTCCAAGCGCAACGCGTCCGATGCCCGATCCGCAGCGGCGGAGGCAGCGACCTCCGCCCGGGAAACCGAGGAGGACACGACCCCCGCGGTCGCCGAATCGGTTCCGCACGTGCCCATCTCGGTCACGACGGTCAGTTCCGCGGCACGGACACCTGAGGCCCCCGTGTCGGTGCCGGCCGCCCCGGCGGCCGCTCCGGCGCCCGCGGCCGGGGAGCCCGACACCAACGTCGACCTCGCCCAGGCGCTCACCGCCCTGGCTGAAGGAGGCGACGAGCGCGCGATGATGCACGTCCTGCGCCAGAGCATCCAGGGCAAGCTCCTGCTGTCCACGAGCCTCGACGGCGTCTCGGAGGAGGACAAGGCCGCGGGACGCGTCCCGCTCGGTGTCCACCGCGACCCGGAGGGCGCCGTCTACCTCCTCGCCTTCACCTCGCCGCGAGAGCTCGAGAAGACGCGGACTGCCGAGGGGCCCGTCTCCGGGGTCGCGGTGGACGCGGTGTGGGCACTGCGTCAGGCGGCCGGTGAAGGATACGCCGGTATCGTGCTGAACCCCGCCGACGGGAAGGCGAGTGCCGTCGTCCCGAAGACGCTCATCGCCCGGCTCTTCGGCGACGGCCGGAACAACGATCTCGCCAAGCAGGCGCTCGCCCAGCCACGCGACGCCGACGCCCTCCAGCAGCTGGTGGCGGCACTCGCCGCACACGGTGGGTTCGTAGCCGGTCGCGCCGAGGTCGACGAGGACGGCAACCGCAAGACCGTCGGCATCGCGGAGACCCGACTCGGCGACCGCCGCCTACTCGAGGTCTTCACCTCGCCCATCGAGATCGCGGCGCTCGGCCGCGGCGACGACGCATATCCCGTGACCGCCGCGGAACTCGCGGCCGCGCTCCGCAGCGACGAAGGCATCACCGGGATCATCGTGAACCCTGCGGCGCCGTGGCTGGACGTCGACCGCGCCCAGCTCGCACCCCTCCTCGACGTGCGCTGAGCGCCGCTCCCGCTCCACTCGGCGTGATCCGCCGACGGAGAGCGAGCAGGATGCCGCCGAGCGCGAGCGCTCCGATCGCCGCAGAGCCGGCCAGGAGCAGGGAGCGGTCGTCGGCGCCGGTCTCGGCGAGGCGCGCTTCGGGCACGGTCGGCGTGGAGGCGAGCGTGATCTCCGAGGCGACCCCGAAGGCGGATCGCCAGGGTCGGATCATCGTGCCGCCGTTCTCCGGCAGGGTGTCGCTCGGCTCGATGCGCTCGACCCAGACGTAGTAGCCGTCCTCGGGGAGGACGCAGGACGGCGTCGTGTACTCGCCGGGGCCTGCATCCACGAGCGTCTCGACCTCGCAGACCACCGGAGCTCCGAGCGGGACGTCCGGCGATTCGACCGGGCGCTCCGCGAAGGGACCGAGCAGCTGGCTTCGGACGGTCACCGGGATCGGCGTGTACGGTCCGCCCTCCGGGCCGAAGAGGCCCCACTCCGAGGCCAGGCCGGCGCCGGTCGCGATCCCGACCGACAGCCGGTCGGTGATCTCCGCTCCCGGAGTCGACGTCGCGTGCGAGGTCGTGGTGGCGACGATCGGCTGGAACGGGAGTGGCGTCGGCCGTTCCCGGTCGGCACTCGCCCCGGCCGAGACCGTGATGGGGCGCGCGATGAGGACACTCTGCACGTTGGCGGCGCTTCGAGCGATCGTGAGGCCGGCCCCGTAGGGCAGCTCACCGAAGGTGGCGTTCGCTGAGAACGCCACGACGGCGGCATCGGTGCTCGGCAGGATCCGCAGGCTCTCACCGTTCCCGACGGCTCGTTCGGACGTGCCGTCCTCGAAGGTCGCGCCGTCGAGGGTGACCGTGCCGGTGTGGGTGCCCGGTGGCAGGGTGGTGACGCCGGATGAGATGAAGTCGACGGCGAGTTCCGTTCGGACGAGGTCGAATCCGTCCTCGCCGCGTTCGATGGACATGGTGGCGCTCGCTTCCCGACTCGCGCCGCCGGGCCCGTCGGCCTCGGCGAGCATCTGATGGGCCAGGGAGAGCACGCGGTCGGCACTCGCTCCTGCCCGAGCGGCGATCTGCGCCGGCGTCCACCCGTTCAGGCCGGTGATGATCCAGGTGGCGAGCTGGCCCGCGGCAGCCTCGTCGGCGTCCTGGCTGGCACCCCAGTGCCGCGAGAGGTAGGCCAGGCGGGCGGCGTCCTCCGGGGTGAACCACCCGAGCGATGATCCGTCGACGTGCTCGTAGGCGTGACCCGGCGGGATCGGGAGGTCGAGATTGATGCAGAACCCGACCGTCCCGTCGTCGAAGGCCCACGAGCCGAGCCGGCGGCCGTTCGAGGCGTCGCGGTGGCCGTAGGCGGCGCCGGTCGCGGTCAGTGCGGAGGATGCGGTCGCGCCGCCGAGGACGATGCCGAGGACGAGCGTGAGCAGGATCGGGACGGCTGCCAGGAGCCGGAGGATCCGCGGTCTGCCGCCGAGGAGGCGGCCGGTCTGGGGGAGGTGGTGTGTTGTCATGCCCCCATCGTGCGAACCGCGGTGCCTCGGTAAGCCGGGCGGGAATCCGAATGTGGACGGGACGGCTCCGCCAATGGGCTGTGGAGGGCGGTGCTGGAACGTCGTCAGCCGAGGTGGCGGGCCGCCTCCGTGCGATCCCGCTCTCGCATCGCCCGGAGGTACCAGGCGGAGGGTGCCGCACGGAGTCGCTGCGGAAGACGCGGCCAGACGGCCCGCGCGACGGCGACCCGCCGCGCGAAGCGACGCTGCTGCCGCGGCGTCCAACGGAACCCGTAGGCGCTCCGTAGGTCGTCGGGCAGCAGTCCCGCCGTCACGAGCCGGACGAGCGGGAGCAGGCACCGGACGGGGAGCGGCGCCGCGCGAGCGGTCAGGAGCTCGATCGAGACGGCACGCGCCTCCTCGGTGACGTGGAGTCCCGCGACCCGGCCTGCGAAGTACTCGTCGAACGCGGCCCGGGTCGGAGGCCAACGATCGGGCGGGAGCTGCAGGCTCGTCCCCACGATCGCGTACTCACGGTGCAAGCGCTCCCGGGACTCCTCGTCGAGCGCGCCGAACACGAGCTCGTAGACCTGGACGGCGGTGTCGTACAGTGTGGCCGCGACCCAGAGCTGCGCGTCGTGGTCGAAGGCCGAGTACCCCGGAGCGGCCTCGCCCGGCCGGGCACGGACCGGCGCGTGGGCGTGGTTCACCCGTCGGGCCGCACTGCGTTGCTCGTCCGGCGCGCCGAGGGCGAGCGCGTAGACGAAGGTGAGGGTGGCGTGCAGCCGGTCGAGCGGACGGGATCCGAAGTCGCTGTGCCGCGCCACGCCGGCGGCGACCGAAGGGTCCGCGATCTGCAGCAGGATGGCCCGTCCGGCGCCGGCGACGAGGATGCCCTCGCGAGCGAGGTCCGCCATGCCGGTCATGGACCCGACCTTAGTCGTTCACTGTGAACGTCCGGTTGCGGCGCAGCGCTGGGGGTAGAGTCGTCACTGGCCCTTTTTCTCTCGCCGCCGAGATAACGCGCGGCCGAAAATCGCCACGACAATCACAGCAGAACGCGCGAAGCGCGGATGGGAATGACACGTGGATCTTTACGAGTATCAGGCACGAGACCTGTTCGAGCAGTACGAGGTGCCGGTCCTCGCCGGCATCATCGCCGACACCCCGGACGAGGTGCGTGCCGCGGCCGAGCGTCTCGGCGGCGTGGTCGTCGTCAAGGCCCAGGTGAAGGTCGGAGGCCGCGGCAAGGCCGGCGGCGTCAAGGTCGCCAAGACCCCCGACGAGGCCTACGAGGCGGCGAAGGCCATCCTCGGACTCGACATCAAGGGTCACGTCGTCAAGCGCGTGATGGTCGCGGCCGGCGCACGCATCGCCCAGGAGTTCTACTTCTCGGTGCTGCTCGACCGCGCCAACCGGTCCTACCTGTCGCTCACGAGCGTCGAGGGCGGCATGGAGATCGAGCAGCTCGCGGTCGAGAAGCCCGAGGCGCTCGCGCGCATCGAGGTGAACCCGCTCACCGGTGTCGACAAGGCGGCCGCGGTCGAGATCGCGAAGGCTGCGAACTTCCCCGAGGAGCTCGTCGACCAGGTCTCCGACGTCTTCGTGAAGCTCTACGACGTCTACAAGGGCGAGGACGCGACGCTCGTCGAGGTCAACCCGCTCGTCCTCACGGAGGAAGGGCGCATCGTCGCCCTCGACGGCAAGGTCTCGCTCGACGAGAACGCCGCCTTCCGTCACCCGAACCACGCCGAACTCGAAGACACCGCAGCCGAGGACCCCCTGGAGCTCAAGGCCAAGGAGAACGACCTCAACTACGTCAAGCTCGACGGCGAGGTCGGGATCATCGGCAACGGCGCTGGGCTCGTCATGTCCACGCTCGACGTCGTCGCCTACGCGGGCGAGCAGCACGGCGGCGTGAAGCCGGCCAACTTCCTCGACATCGGCGGCGGCGCCTCGGCCGAGGTCATGGCCGCAGGCCTCGACGTCATCCTCGGCGACGCCCAGGTGAAGAGCGTGTTCGTCAACGTCTTCGGTGGCATCACTGCCTGCGACGCCGTCGCGAACGGCATCGTGAAGGCGCTCGAGATCCTCGGTGACGCAGCGACGAAGCCGCTCGTGGTCCGCCTCGACGGCAACAAGGTCGCGGAGGGCCGCGAGATCCTCGCCGCCGCCGCGCACCCGCTCATCACGCTCGCCGCAACCATGGACGAAGGCGCCGACAAGGCCGCCGAGCTGGCTTCGAAGTAAGGGATCGCACAAGCATGTCAATCTTCCTCAACAAGGACTCCAAGGTCATCGTCCAGGGCATCACCGGCGGCGAGGGCACCAAGCACACGGCGCTCATGCTGAAGGCCGGCACCCAGGTCGTCGGTGGCGTCAACGCCCGCAAGGCCGGCACGACCGTGACCCACGACGGCGGCGTCGAGCTGCCCGTGTTCGGCACGGTCGCCGAGGCCATCGAGGAGACCGGCGCAGACGTGTCGATCGCCTTCGTGCCCCCGGCGTTCACCAAGGACGCGGTCATCGAGGCCATCGACGCCGAGATCCCGCTGCTCGTCATCATCACCGAGGGTGTGCCGGTCGGCGACTCCGCCGAGTTCTGGGCCTACGCCCAGTCGAAGGGCTCGAAGACCCGCATCATCGGCCCGAACTGCCCCGGCATCATCACGCCTGGCGAGTCCCTCGTCGGCATCACGCCGGCGAACATCGCCGGCAAGGGCCCCATCGGCCTCGTGTCGAAGTCGGGCACCCTCACGTACCAGATGATGTACGAGCTGCGCGAGATCGGTTTCTCGACGGCGATCGGCATCGGCGGCGACCCGATCATCGGCACGACGCACATCGACGCGCTCGCCGCGTTCGAGGCCGACCCCGAGACCAAGGCCATCGTCATGATCGGTGAGATCGGTGGCGACGCCGAGGAGCGCGCGGCCGACTTCATCAAGGCGAACGTCACGAAGCCGGTCGTCGGCTACGTCGCGGGCTTCACCGCGCCCGAGGGCAAGACGATGGGCCACGCCGGCGCGATCGTCTCGGGCTCCGCAGGCACCGCGCAGGCGAAGAAGGAGGCCCTCGAGGCCGCCGGCGTCAAGGTCGGCAAGACGCCGAGCGAGACCGCCGACCTCATGCGCGAGATCATCGCCTCGCTGTAACACCCGCAGCTCGACTGCGACCACGACGCGGCGCCCGGATCGGGCGTCGCGTCGTGGCGTTTCGGCCCACGCACGCCGTGCGCCTGACCGTCCGCACGCGCGGCTCCAGGTAGGGTCGAAGACGCATGAACCGTCTGACCGTCGCCCTCCTCGCCGCCCTCGATGCCACCCTCGCCGTGGCCATCGGCATCGGTGTCGCACTCGTCCCGCTCCTCGCCCTGTGGGCCCTGCACTTCCAGTTGGACGTCGACCCGGCCGCGCTCTGGCGGGGGGCCGTCGACATCTGGGCGCTCGGCAACGGCTCGAGCATGCGGATCACCCTCGACACGGCCCTCGTCACCCAGCTCGGACTGCCGGCCGGGATGGAGCCGTTCCTCGTCTCCCTGGCGCCCCTCGCCTTCACGATCGGCACGGTCCTGTTCGGCCTGCGCACCGGGGCGCGCGCGGCACGCAGCACCTGGTGGCAGGGTGCCGTCGTGCTGTCGGTGCTCGTGTTCGCCCTGCTGTCGTTCCTCGTGACCCTCACCGCCCTCCACCCGGCGGTGCGTCCCTCGATCGTCCAGGGGACCCTCGCGCCGACCGTGCGCTTCGCAGGCGGGGTCGTGGTCGCCGCGCTGTGGGTCCGGTTCCGTGAGCAGGACGCGGCCGATCCGATCCTCGACGGACTCCGCGCGATGCGAGACCGGATGCCGGACGTGACCTGGTCGATGGTCGTCGCGGCGCTGCGCGGTGGAGCACTCGCCGCCACCGGACTCGTGGCGGTCTCCGCGGTCCTGACCGCCATCCTCATCGCCGTCGGCTACGGTGCCATCATCTCCCTGCACGAGAGCGCGCAGTTCGGCGTCCTGGGCGGTGCCATCGTCACCGGCGCCGAACTCCTGTACCTCCCGAACCTCGTGATCTGGGCCATGAGCTGGATCACCGGCGCGGGCTTCGCCATCGGGAGCGGCACGGCGATCTCGCCGATCGGCACGCTCGTCGGGCCGATGCCGGCCGTGCCGGTCCTCGGCGCCATCCCGACGGGGGAGAGCCCGCTCGGGTTCGCGGTCCTCGTGGTTCCGGTCGTCATCGGATTCGCCGCCGCCGTGGTGCTGCGCCGCCGTCTGCTCGTCGACCTCGACGGGCGTGGCGGGCTCGGACGACTGGCGGTCGTCGGTCTCGGCGTCGGGGTCACCGCGGGCATCATCGTCGGTGTCCTCGCCGCCCTCTCGGCGGGCGCGGCAGGCCCAGGTCGCCTCATCGAGGTCGGCCCGAACGGTTGGGCGACGGGCCTGTGGACCACCCTGACGGTCGGGATCGCAGCCGTGGTCGGCATGGCGGCCGGTCCGACGCATCTCGCCGAGGAGGACCGCCTCCCGGAGCTGCACGCCCAGCCGAGCGGCCGGGGTGCCCGCGACCGATAGGATGCTCTGGTGCTGTCACTCGTCGTGCTGATCTCCGGTGGCGGATCCAATCTCCGCGCCCTCCTCGAAGCCTCACGCGACGCGGATTTCCCCGCTCGCGTCATCGCCGTCGGTGCCGATCGGGAGGCTGACGGTCTCGCTCACGCCGAGGAGTTCGGCATCCCGTCGTTCACCGTCCCCTACTCGTCCTTCGACTCACGGGCGGAGTGGGGCGCAGCCCTCCTCGAGCAGATCCGGGTCTGGAACCCGGACGTCCTCGTCCTCAGCGGCCTCATGCGCCTCCTGCCACCCGTGGTCGTCGACGCCCTCTCGCCGCGCATCATCAACACGCACCCCGCGTACCTCCCCGAGTTCCCGGGTGCGCATGGCGTCCGGGACGCCCTGGCGGCAGGAGCCTCGCAGACCGGGGCATCGATCATCGTCGTCGACAACGGCGTCGACGCGGGCCCGATCATCTCGCAGGAGCGCGTCCCCGTGCTGCCCGACGACACGGAGCACAGCCTCCATGAGCGGATCAAGCCCGTGGAGCGTCGGCTCCTCGTCCAGGCCGTCCGCGACCTCGCCACCGGAACCATCGACCTCGAGGCGCTCTCCACGGCGTCCCGCCCGCCAGCAGAAGGAGCACCCCAGTCATGAGCGGTCCCAGCCACGACCACAGCCTCTACCGCGAACGCGACCTCGTCCCCGTCCGCCGGGCGTTGATCTCGGTCAGCGACAAGACCGGGCTGCTCGAGCTCGCCGGCGCACTCGCCGCAGCGGGCGTCGAGATCGTCTCCACCGGGTCCACCGCCGCGACCATCCGCGGTGCGGGCCACACGGTGACCGACGTGTCCGAGGTCACCGGATTCCCCGAGTCGCTCGACGGTCGGGTCAAGACCCTGCACCCCTCGGTGCACGCGGGGCTCCTCGCCGACCTGCGGCTCGAGTCCCACGAAGCCCAGCTCGCCGAGCTCGGTATCGAGCCGTTCCAGCTCGTCGTCGTGAACCTGTACCCCTTCGTCGAGACGGTCGCGAGCGGCGCCGCCGGTGACGACGTCGTCGAGCAGATCGACATCGGTGGGCCGGCGATGGTGCGCGCCTCGGCGAAGAACCACGCCAACGTCGCGATCGTCGTCTCTCCGGAACGCTACGGGCTGATCACCGAGGCCGTCGCCGCCGGCGGCACCACGCTCGCTCAGCGCCGCTCGCTCGCCGCGCAGGCCTTCGACCACACCGCCTCCTACGACGCGGCGGTGTCCGCGTGGTTCGCGAGCACGGAGACGACCGAGGCGGAGGCCTTCCCCAGCACGCTGACCGTCACCGGTCGTCGCGAGGCGGTGCTGCGCTACGGCGAGAACTCGCACCAGGCCGCGGCGCTGTACGTCCGTCCTGGCGGTGCCGGGATCGCCCAGGCGACGCAGTTGCACGGCAAGGAGATGTCGTACAACAACTACGTCGACGCCGACGCGGCAGTCCGCGCGGCCTATGACTTCGCCAACCCCGCCGTCGCGATCATCAAGCACGCGAACCCGTGCGGTATCGCCTTCGCGAACCCGAAGGCACCCGACCCGATCGCCTCGGCCCACCGTCGGGCGCACGAGTGCGACCCGGTATCCGCCTTCGGCGGCGTCATCGCCGCCAACCGCGTCGTGACCCTCGGCATGGCCGAGACGGTCAAGGAGATCTTCACCGAGGTGCTCGTCGCCCCGGGCTTCGAGGACGCCGCGCTCGAGGTGCTCAAGACGAAGAAGAACCTGCGGCTCCTGCAGCTGCCGGAGGACTTCGTGCGCGAGGACCGCGAGGTCCGGCAGATTTCCGGTGGCCTGCTCTACCAGGACGCGGACCGCTTCGCCGACGACCCCCAGGACACCGCCAAGGGTTGGACGCTCGTCACGGGCGAACCTGCCGACGACGACACCCTGCTCGACCTCATCTTCGCGTGGAAAGCGTGCCGCTCGGTCAAGTCCAACGGCATCCTGCTCGCCAAGGGCAGCGCGAGCGTGGGCGTCGGGATGGGCCAGGTCAACCGCGTCGACTCCTGCCACCTCGCCGTGAGCCGAGCCGGTGACCGCGCCGCGGGTTCCGTCGCGGCCTCGGACGCCTTCTTCCCGTTCGCCGACGGCCTGCAGGTCCTGCTCGACGCCGGCGTGCGCGCGGTCGTGCAGCCCGGTGGTTCCGTCCGCGACGAAGAGGTCATCGCTGCGGCCGAAGCCGCCGGCGTGACCATGTACTTCACGGGGGAGCGTCACTTCTTCCACTAGGCCGTGCCGCCCGCCCCTGTGGGGGTTCTGGGCAGGCTCGTGGTGATCTCCCAGCGGCGTCGGGCCCTCGTGGCCCGACGCCGCTGTGTCGTTGGGATACGGTTGTCGAATGACTGCCACCTGGAGCCGCAAGCTCATCGCATCCGCCGCCGCCGCCGTCGCGACCATCGTCGTGGGCTTCCTGGGGGTCATGTTCGTCACGTTCGTCGGCTACCAGTTCGCCGGGACGATCTTCGCCCAGGCGAGCCCGTACTTCTTCGAGAGCACGATCATCACCTTCGTGCTGCTGCTCATCGTGGGCGTCGTCGGCCTCTACCGGTACCGACTCCTCGCCCTGCTCGGCGGCGCCGCCCTCGCCGTCATCGGCGCGCTCCTCGGGCTCATCGTCCAGGTGGCGACGACCGGACAGCCCATCGACAGCACCGTCCTCGGCAGCATCGTCGCGACCCTCATCAGCCTCAACCTCGTCTTCGTGGTCGTCGTCGCGCTCTCCGCGGCATTCATCGGATACCCCGTGTACTGGATGGTCGTCCGCACGCAGGACGCCGTGCTCGACGACGGACGCCGCATCGCACTCGTGCGGATGCCCGCCTCCAACCTCGCCGAAGGCCTCGTGACGCACCTGGAGCGCACGCCGATCGACACCGAGCTCGCCGACAAGCAGTGGGACGCGTACGTCGCAGCGTTCGACGCCGCCGGCTGGGACACCACCGAGGTCTCCTGGGCCGACCAGCTCGCCGACTCCGTCTTCATCGAGGACGCCGTCATCGTGATCGGCGACGTCGCCGTCGTGACCCGACCGGGCGCCGAGAGCCGTCGCCCCGAGGTCGTCGCAGCCGAGACCACCGCCCGTGAGCTGGGCCTCCGGATCCACCGGATCGAGGGCGAAGGCACCCTCGAGGGCGGCGACGTCCTCCGGGTCGGCACGACCGTCTACGTCGGTCGCAGCGGCCGCACCAACGCCGAAGGCGTCCGGCAGCTCCGAGCCATCCTCGCACCGCTCGGGTTCGACGTCGTCGCGGTCCCCGTCACGACCGCCCTCCACCTGAAGTCGACGGTCACCGCGCTCCCCGACGGGACCGTACTCGTCCACCCCGACCTCGTCGAGGACCCGTCCTTCTTCGGTCGCCACCTCGTCGTGCCCGAGCGCGAGGGCGTCGCTGTGGTCGAACTCGCGGAGGACACCGTGCTCATCTCCGCAGCCGCTCCCAAGACGGCTGCGCTGCTCGAGGACCGCGGCTACACCGTGGTCCAGGTGGACATCAGCGAGTTCGAGAAGCTCGAGGGCTGCGTGACCTGCCTGTCCGTGCGGGTCAGCTGAGCCGATCATGGAGCAGCAGGCTGGAGCGCGCGGCGGTCGGGATCTGAGCCGGAGGACCGTCGCGCAGCGACTGGACATCCCGCTCGAGATGGCCAGACACCACGGGATCCCGCCGTTCTGGTCGGCGGACCAGTTGGCGGCGTTCCTTGCCGATCCGCCGGCCTGGTACGTGCAGTCCCGCGCGAACCGGACCGGGAAGCGGCCGGTCTGGGTCGAGCTGCGCTGCACCATCTGTGGCACGAGCGAGACGCTCCGCCCGAAGAAGTGGTGGCCGGAATTCTCGATGGTGAGCTGCTCCTGGCACGGCGCCGACGAGCTGCCGCCGGTGCCCGAGGGCGCCCGTCGGCGCGAGGTCGACGGCATCGGAGCCTTCGTCGGCATCGTCGACGAACCGACCTCCTGAGGACGAGCCCATTCGGTCCGGTGCGTGCAACCGCATGGATCCCTTGCAGCTTGACGGTCGATTCCCATAGTCTGGTCTGCTGCGCCGAACCTCGTTCACCGTGATCGGTCGCCGCCCGCGTTCGAGTGCGACCTGTGCACCCGGCCCGCGGCTCTCGCCCCACAGGATGAGGAGGATGCCATGACGCTCTCGAACCACACCGCGCTCGCGCCGACGGTCGATCGTGCCCGCTCCGCCTCGAGCCGCCGCCCTGTGGTCGTCCCGGCGCCAGCCGGACGCGCCGCAGCGGACGCCGACGCTTAGCACGAGCGCCAGGCAGTCCACCTCACCATCCGTCCGGCCTCGTCCGGGCCCGTCACCGGATGCTGCGACCTCGCACAGCGACCTCGCCGTCCGGCCGTTCCACGACCATCATCCCGTCGGTGATCGACGTCACCGACGCTCTCGCAAGGAATCCCCGTAATGACTCCGCTCGGCGATGAACGCCGTCCTGTCCAACCGCGTCAGAGCACCTTCCGTGCCCTGATGCGGATCTACCCGTTCGCGAAGACGGCCATGCCGCGGATCGTGCTCGGCATGGTCGCCGCGCTCGTCGCGGGCCTGGTGGCGCTCGCGATCCCGCTCGTGCTGCAGGCCCTCGTCGACGGTCCGCTCTCGACGGGCGACTCGTCGCAGATCTGGCCGGCGGTGCTCGTGGTCCTCGCGCTCGGCGTCCTCGAGGCGGTCATGATCGCGCTGCGCCGCTGGTTCGTCCTGACTCCTGGGACGCACGTCGAGGCGCGGATGCGCAACGCGCTGTTCGCCAAGCTGCAGGACCTCCCCGTGACCTTTCACGACCGTTGGCAGAGCGGCCAGCTGCTCTCCCGCGCCGTCAGCGACCTCGGACTCATCCGCCGGTGGATCTCGTTCGGCTTCGTGCTCTTGATCGTCAACGGCGTCACGATCGTCATCGGTGCTGTCATCCTGTTCACCTGGAACTGGCTGCTCGGGCTCATCTTCATCGCGCTCGCCATCCCCGTGTGGGTGTTCGGGTTCACCTTCGAGGGGCGGTACTCGGTGATCGCCCGGCGCAGCCAGGACCAGGCCGGTGACCTGGCGACCGCCGTCGAGGAGTCCGTCCACGGCATCCGGGTGCTCAAGGCGTTCGGTCGAGGCAAACACGCCCTGCGGAGCTTCGCGTCGCGCGCCGAGGACCTGCGGGGCACCGAGATCGAGAAGGCGAAGGCCATCGCGGGGATCTGGTTCTGGCTCGTCCTGTTGCCGGACGTCGCCTTCGCGCTCTGCCTGTTGGCGGGGGTCTGGCTCGCGTCGATCGGCGAACTCACCGTCGGTCAGCTGTTCGCCTTCTTCGCGACGGCCACGATCCTGCGGTTCCCGATCGAGTCGATCGGCTTCCTGCTCGCGATGACCTTCGACACCCGTACGGCGACCGACCGGTATTTCGAGGTCATCGACTCGGTCAACACGATCACCGACCCCGAGCACCCTGAGCGCATCCGCGAGCCGCGCGGTGAGCTCGTGTTCGAGGACGTGCACTTCCGCTACCAGGACGCACCCGACCGCTACGCGGACGTGGTGAACGGCGTCGACCTCCGGCTCGAGCCGGGGGAGACCATGGCACTCGTCGGTCTGACGGGGTCCGGGAAGTCGACCATCACGGCACTGACCACCCGCCTGTACGACGTCACGGGCGGGCGGATCCTGCTCGACGGGGTCGACATCCGTGCGCTCACCCGGGAGGACCTGCGCCGCCATATCGCGATGGCGTTCGAGGATGCGACCCTCTTCTCAGCGAGCGTGAAGGAGAACGTCCTCCTCGGGCGGGACGATATCGACCTCGACTCCGCGGAGGCCGATCGGATCCTGCGCGAGGCGCTCGACATCGCCCAGGCCGGGTTCGTCGACGAACTGCCGAACGGCGTGGAGACGATGGTCGGTGAGGAGGGGCTGAGCCTGTCCGGTGGGCAGCGTCAGCGGCTCGCACTCGCCCGCGCGGTGGCCGCGCGGCCGGAGGTGCTCGTACTGGACGACCCGTTGTCGGCGCTCGACGTCGACACCGAGGCGCTCGTCGAGGCTGCGCTCCGCCGAGTGCTCGCCTCGACCACGGCGCTGATCGTCGCGCACCGACCGAGCACCGTCACCCTCGCCGACCGCGTCGCCCTCCTCGAGGACGGTCGCATCACCGCAGTGGGTCGCCATACCGAGCTGCTGCAGCACAACGCCCATTACCGCTACGTGATCTCGAGTCTGGAAGACGACGAACGAGAGTCCAACCGCCAGGAGGTGAACCTGTGACCCCGCCGACGACCGTCCACGGAGTGGAGGGTGAGGAGCGCGACGACCTCACCCGTGACGAGTCCGCGCACATCCGGCGCCGTTCGCTGCGACTGCTCGGATCGCTGCTCGCGCCCCTGCGGCTGCGCGTCATCGCCGCCATGACCATCGTCGTGGTGTCGACCGCCGCCCAGGTCGCCGGGCCCGCGCTGATCGCCCTCGGCATCGACCGCGCCCTGCCGGCCGTCCTGGAACGCGCCGACTGGATGCCGGCCTTCCTCGTGGTCGGCGCGTACCTGCTGACGGGTGCCCTCGGAGCGACGCTCATCTCCTGGTACACCGTGCTCGCCGCACGGATCAGCCAGGCGATCCTGATCGACCTCCGGAAGCGCGTGTTCCTGCAGACGCAGCGGCTCAGCCTCGACTTCCACGAGAGCTACACCTCGGGTCGCATCATCTCCCGGCAGACGAGCGACCTCGACTCCATCCGCGAGCTGCTCGACTCCGGCATCAACCAGCTCGTGTCCGGCGTGCTGTACATGGGGTTCACGGCCGTGGCCCTCGTCCTCGTGGACTGGGTCAGCGGGCTGGTGCTGCTCGGGTCGCTCATCCCGCTGTTCGTGCTCACGCGCTGGTTCCAGCTCCGCTCGCAGCGGATGTTCCGCGAATCGCGGGTCCGGTCGGCGAAGCTCATCGTGTTCTTCGTGGAGGCGATGACCGGCATCCGTGCCGTGAAGGCGTTCCGGAAGGAGCGGCGGAACGAGCGCGCGTTCGGCGAGCTCGTGGAGCAGTACCGCGATACCAACGCCCGGGTCATCCAGCTGTTCGGGGTGTTCGATCCCGGACTGGTGTTCATCGGCAACGTCTCCGTCGCCGTGGTGCTGCTCGTCGGCGGGTTCCGGGTCGCGGACGGACAGCTCGCGATCGGAGCGCTGCTCGCGGCGCTCCTCTACACGCGTCGGTTCTTCGACCCGATGGAGGAGATGGCGATGTTCTACAACTCCTATCAGTCGGCCGCTGCGGCGCTCGAGAAGATCTCCGGCGTGCTCGAGGAGCGTCCCGGCGTGCCAGACCCGGTCGCGCCGGTCGACCTGTGGACGTCGCAGGGACGGATCACCTTCGACGACGTGACGTTCGCGTACGCCGCCGACCGGGTGGTGCTCCCGAAGTTCGACCTCGAGATCCCGGCTGGGCAGACCATCGCGCTCGTCGGCACGACCGGTGCGGGCAAGTCGACGCTCGCGAAGCTCATCAGTCGGTTCTACGACCCGACCGACGGTGCGGTGCGCCTCGACGGCATCGACCTGCGCGACCTGCACCCGAAGGACCTCCGTCGGGCGATCGTCATGGTGACGCAGGAGGCCTACCTGTTCTCCGGCTCGGTCGCCGACAACATCGCGTTGGGCAAGCCCGACGCAACGATCGAGGAGATCACCGCCGCAGCGAAGGCCGTCGGCGCGCACACCTTCATCGAGGCGTTGCCGAACGGCTACGACACCGACGTGAACAAGCGCGGTGGTCGGGTCTCGGCCGGCCAGCGGCAACTCCTGTCGTTCGCACGGGCGTTCCTCGCGGATCCGGCTGTGCTGATCCTCGACGAGGCGACCGCCTCGCTCGACATCCCGAGCGAGCGACTCGTCCAGGAGGCGCTGCAGACCCTCCTCGCGGACCGCACCGCGATCATCATCGCGCACCGGCTGTCGACCGTCGCGATCGCCGACCGGGTGCTCGTGATGGAGCACGGCCGGGTGATCGAGGACGGCGCGCCCGCGGAGCTCATCGGTGGGACGGGTCGGTTCGCCGCAATGCACGCCGCCTGGCGGTCCTCGGTCGGCTGATCCGGACCGCGCAGGCGTGTCCACGGGGTCCTCCGGTGACGGAGTGGCCCCGTGGGCACTACACCTCGTGTCGTCGACCTGCCACAATGAGCGGATGACCAGTCTGGAACCGCGTTCGCTGCGTGTCGCCGTCGCGGACGACGCGGTGCTCCTCCGTGAGGGTGTCGCGCAGATCCTCAAGGCGGGCGGTCACGACGTGGTCGGCTCGTTCGGCTCGGCGGTCGACCTGGTCGATCGCATCGACGCGGGGCTGCAGCTCGACGCCGTCGTGCTCGACATCCGGATGCCGCCCACCCACACCGACGAGGGCATCGTCGCCCTCGAGCAGTTGCGGGCGTCGGGCTTCGCCGCCGGGGTGCTCCTGCTGAGCACCTACGCCGTGCCGTCCTACGCGGTCCGCGCGCTCGGCTCCGGTGGTGGCACCGGGTACCTGCTGAAGGATCGCGTCGCCGACTCCGGGACGCTCGTCGACGCCGTGGAGCGCGTGGCGGCAGGTGAGTCCGTCGTGGATCCGGAGGTCGTCTCCCTCCTCGTCGCGGAGCGGACCCGATCCGACGGACTCGACCACCTCACGGAGCGGGAACGTGAAGTCCTCACACTCATGGCCGAGGGGCGCTCGAACTCCGGCATCGCGAAGGCGCTGGTCGTCAGTCTGAAGACCGTCGAAGCACACATCAGCCGCATCCTGGCCAAGCTCGGACTCGAGGACTCACCGGCGGACCACCGCCGCGTCCTCGCGGTCGTGCGATGGCTGGAACACACGGATGGCTGACGGTCGCCCACACGGACGGGCGACATCGCTGCCGATCCCGGCGCCGGCCGGCCGCGGTCGACTGCCGTGGCCGCTGCGACTCGGCATCCTGCTCGCCGCCGCGCTCGTGTGCGTCCTGTCGGTCGTGTTCGGCGTCGTCCAGCCGGGCGTCGCCGACGGCAACGGTCTGCCCTGGTTGGTGGGCCACCTCGCGGCGCTGGTGGCGGCGGGGCTGATCTGGTGGCTGGCTCCGACGGCCACTCCGGGCTGGGTGATCGTCGGGTACGCGCTGGCCGAGACGGCCTACATGTGGGCGTACGGCGTCGACGCAGGCTGGCTCTGGCCGCTCCTCATGTCGATCTCCGTGCTCCCGGGGGTCGCGCTGGTGTGGCTCGCGTTGGCCTTCCCCGCCGGGCGGCTGCGGCGCGGCTTCGATCGGCGGCTCGTCATCACCGCCTCGGTCTACCTCGTCACCTATGCGATCGTGACACTCCTGGTGACGCCGAACCACGTGCTCGACGCGAGCCACGAGCGGAGTCGGTACGCCGTCCTCGCCACCGGAGACGTGGCCGACGTGCTCGGTCGGGTCCATGCGGGTGTCATGGGGGCCTTCGCGGTCGTGGTCGCGGGTGTCGTGCTCCTGCGATGGGCGCGGAGCAGCGGAGCGGCCAGACAGGTGGCCTTCATCATGCCGGTCGCGTTCGTGTTGTGGCTCGTCATCGGGGTGGCGTGGTCCCTCGTCCGCCTCGGGGGATGGCCGGAGCACCTCCGGCTCGTCGTCGAGGACCTCAACGCGTTCTCGGTGGTGCTCGTTCCCGCGGCGTACGCGACGGGTCTCATCCGGATGCGGACGATCCGCGCCAGGGCCGTCGACCTGGTGCAGACCGGACAACTGAGCGAGACCGGCCACGACCGCTGGGACGGTGCGGTGAAGACCGTCCTCGGGGACCGCACCGCCCGGCTCGTCTGGCCGGGATCGCAGCGGACCGCCGACCGGGACCCACGCGGGCGGGCGATGTCGAGCGTCGGCGATGCGGACGCGCCGCTCGTGTACATCGAGCACGACGCGGCTCTGCTCGACAATCCGCAGTTGCTCCGGTCGGTGTCGGCGTCGTTGCGCATCATGATCGACAACGAACGACTCACCGCTGAACTCCGTCACTCGTTGCGCGAGGTGAGTCGGTCGCGGTTGCGCATCGTGCAGGCGGCCGACGAAGCGCGACGGCGGGCGGAGCGAGACCTGCACGACGGCTCGCAGCAGCAGCTGTTCTCCGTCGCGCTGCGGCTCCGGATGGCGAGCGACGCGGCACGCGCCGACGGTCAACTCGCCCTGGCCGACGGCCTCGAGACCACCATCGATCAACTCGCGAGCGCCATCAAGGAGCTCCGCGAACTCGCCCGAGGGCTGCATCCGGCGCTCCTGGCAGAGGGCGGACTGGTGCCGGCGATCGCCGAACTCGGGCGCCGGTGCACCGTCGTCACCAAGGTCACCGTCGAGCTGCGCGAGCGGCCCGGGCAGCTCATCGAGGCGACCGTCTACTACGTCGTGTCGGAGTGCCTGGCCAACGTCACGAAGTACTCCGGGGCGTCCAGCTGCGAGGTGGTCGTCTCCGACGACCCCGACGGCGGGCTCCGGGTCGTCGTTGCGGACGACGGGGTCGGCGGCGCCGATCCTGCGCGGGGGAGCGGGTTGCGCGGTCTCGCGGACCGGGTGGACGCCGTCGGCGGGACGATGCGCGTCGAGAGCCCGGTCGGTGCCGGGACGGTCGTCTCGATCCACCTTCCCTGCTGATCCGGCGCGAAGCCGGTCAGTGCAGCAGTGCCTCGCGGCCCAGGCGGTACCGCCCGCCGCTCATCCGGACGATCGGTGTGCCCTCGGCCTCGTAGTGCTCGAGCGCGCGATCCTCGTGCCCCGTCGGAGGGAGACCGCCCGACCGGACGACCCGCCACCAGGGCACGGCGTGCCCGTACTGCGCCATCACGCGACCGACGCCACGCGCGGACTTCGACCCGATGATCGAGGCGACCTGGCCGTAGCTCAGGGCGCAACCCTCGGGGATGTCGGCGACCACGGCCAGCACGGCCTCGGCGAACGCCTCAGCCGAGTCCGTCGGTGACGACCCGCTCACGGCCTCAGAGGCTGATGCTGCCGATGGTCTCGCCGTACTGGGTCTCGCCGACCGGGGAGAACCCGACGCGGAGGAAGAACGCCTCGGGACCGAGGTCGCCGGGCTCGTAGATGACGTTGACGTGGTCGAAGCCGCGCTGCTTGGCCTCTTCGATGAGCGAGGCGACCGCGAACCGGCCGACGCCGCGACCCTGGTCGTCTGCGTCGACGTTGATGCGCCACAGGGCGGAGCGGAACTCCTCCTGCGTCGACTCGTGGTCGAAGTTGGCGGAGACGAAGCCGACGACCTCGTCGCCGTCGAGGACGACGCGCTGCCAGGAGGTGGCGGGGTTCACGACCGCAGCCGCCACCGCGTAGGACACCGGGGCGATGAACTGCTCCTGCCCGGGTTTCATGGTGAGCGCGTTGACCGCCACGATCGTCGATGCGGACAGTTCTTCCAGACGCAGCTCAGCCATGTCCTTAGGCTAACCGGTCGAGCCGACCGCGGATAGTCCGGCCCCCGGGCGACACGCGGTGACCGCCGACTTCCACGGCCGACCCACAGCTGGAGTCGGGGACGGAACCTGGCCATCCGCAACTGTCTCGATGTCAAGAGACCTGGCAGGTCTTGTAAGCTAGGGCGTGGCCGTGCCGTCCACCTTTCGGATGCGGTCTCCTCCATGCCATGCGGAGCACTCCACCGCGTGCGCACCTCCGTAGGCCGCTCGGCTCAGGGCGGCATCAGAAAGGACAACCAGTGTCGAAGATCAAGGTCGAAGGCACCGTCGTCGAACTCGACGGCGATGAGATGACTCGCATCATCTGGCAGTTCATCAAGGACTCGCTCATCCACCCCTACCTCGATGTGAACCTCGAGTACTACGACCTCGGCATCGAGAAGCGTGACGAGACGGACGACCAGATCACGATCGACGCCGCGCACGCCATCCAGAAGCACGGCGTCGGCGTCAAGTGCGCGACCATCACCCCCGACGAGGCACGTGTCGAGGAGTTCGGTCTCAAGAAGATGTGGCGGAGCCCGAACGGCACCATCCGCAACATCCTCGGCGGCGTCATCTTCCGCGAGCCCATCATCATCTCGAACATCCCGCGTCTCGTGCCCGGATGGAACAAGCCGATCATCATCGGCCGCCACGCCTTCGGCGACCAGTACCGCGCGACCGACTTCCTGTTCAAGGGCGAGGGCAAGCTCACGGTCGAGTTCACGCCCGACGACGGCTCGGAGCCGCAGAAGTTCGAGGTCTTCCAGTCGCCCGGCGACGGCATCGCACAGGTGCAGTACAACCTCGACGCGTCGATCCGCGACTTCGCCCGGGCGAGCCTCAACTACGGCCTGAACCGCAACTACCCGGTGTACCTCTCCACGAAGAACACCATCCTCAAGGCCTACGACGGCCGGTTCAAGGACATCTTCCAGGAGATCTTCGACGCGGAGTTCAAGGAGCGGTTCGAGGCTGCCGGCATCACCTACGAGCACCGCCTCATCGACGACATGGTCGCCTCGGCCATGAAGTGGGAGGGCGGCTACGTCTGGGCCTGCAAGAACTACGACGGCGACGTGCAGTCCGACACCGTGGCGCAGGGCTTCGGCTCGCTCGGCCTCATGACGAGCGTGCTGGCCACGCCCGACGGCAAGATCGTCGAGGCTGAGGCCGCACACGGCACCGTCACGCGCCACTACCGCCAGCACCAGCAGGGCAAGCCCACGTCGACGAACCCGATCGCCTCGATCTTCGCATGGACCCGTGGCCTGCAGCACCGAGGCGTGCTCGACGGCAACCAGGAGCTCATCGAGTTCGCGGCGACCCTCGAGGACGTCGTCATCAAGACGGTCGAGTCCGGCGCCATGACGAAGGACCTCGCGCTCCTCGTCGGCCCCGACCAGGCCTACCAGACGACCGAGGAGTTCCTCGAGACCATCTCGGCGAACCTCAAGGCACGCCTGGCCTGATGACGTCGGCCTGACCGACACCAGCACCACACGGACGGGGTCCGGGAGCACATGCTCCCGGGCCCCGTCCGTCGTTCGGGTCTCGACGCCGGTGTGAACGGTCGTGTTAGCGTCGATGGACCACCTCGACGACGAAGTGAGGACCATCGATGTCACCGATGACGAGAAGACAGTTGCTCGCCTGGGCTGCAGCGGGTGGTGCGACCGCGCTCCTGGCGGGCTGTTCCACCCCGGGGACGGTGTCGCCGAACACCGGTCCGACGATCGCCCCGGCCGCCGCCGGCGAACGGATCACGCTCACGTACTGGGCCTGGTTGAAGGACCTCCAGAAGGTCGCGGACGTCTGGAACGCCGACCACCCGAACGTGCAGGTCGAGGCCGTGTGGATCCCCGGAGGCAACGACGGCGGGTATCAGAAGCTCTACTCGGCGCTCGCCGCGGGTGGTGGTCCGGACCTCGCGCAGGTCGAGATGCGGACGCTCCCCGAGTTCCTGCTCGTGAACGGCTTGGTCGACCTCCGGCGCTACGGCGCGGACGAGGTCGCTTCGCGGTACAACGAGACCCTCTGGAACCAGGTCTCCTACGTCGACGGGGTCTACGGCATCCCGCAGGACTCCGGTCCGATGGCGCTCTACTACCGACCGGACCTGCTCGACCGGGTGGGCGCGAAGCCCCCGGCCACCTGGGACGAGTGGTTCCAGGTTGCGGGTGCGGTGCGCGAGGCCGACATGTACCTGGATTGCTTCGCCCTCGACGACGCGTCGTGGTTCGCGGCCATGGCGACCCAGGCCGGCGCGTCCTGGTTCCGTGTCGACGGCGACCGGTGGATCGTGGACATGACGGACGACGCGACCTTGGAGACGGCCAGATTCTTCGACAGGGCCATCGACGAGGGCGTCATGACCACCTCCTACAGCCAGTTCTCACCGGCCTGGTTCGCCGCTGCGGCGAAGGACTCGATCGCGTCGCTCGCCGGAGCCAGCTGGGGAGACGCCCTCCTGCAGGGCGTCTCGGGGGCCGAGGGCAAGTGGCGGGTCGCGCCGTTGCCCCGGTGGGGGAGCGAGGGGTACGGCTCGACCTTCCAGGGCGGATCCACGGCTGCCGTCCTGGCGAACAGCGCCCACCCGAGGGAGGCGCTCGAATTCGCCGTGTGGATGACCACGAGCGACGCCGGCATCGACGCCATGATCGAGCACTCCGGTATCGGGTGGTCGCCGAACGACGCCTACATCGGTGCCCGCCGACAGCAACCGAGCGAGTTCTTCGGCGGCCAGAACTACAACGAGGAGGTCTTCGTGCCGGCGGCCAAGGAACAGAACAACGAGTGGCAGTGGTGGCCACTCACCCAGCAGACCTTCAACATCCTCGCCGACGGGTTCCGAGCCAAGGCCTCGGGCGGCACCCTCGTGGACGCCGTGGTCCAGGGACAGCGCGACGTCATCACCGCCTTCCGCAACAAGGGCCTCCGGATCGAGGCGGCGTCGTGAGCGCCGTCACGGAACGCCCGGCGCGCGGTGTGGCGGACGACCCGTCGCGGTCAGGGGCGCAGCGCCGACGCCGGACCTCGGTCGCGGCTCCGTGGGTGCTCCTCGGGCCGTTCCTGGCGCTCTTCGTCCTCACCTTCATCCTGCCGATCATCGTCGCGATCGGCAGCAGCTTCCTCCGGGTCTCACGGAAGGGCGTCTTCGGCGAGGAGGGTGTCACGACCGAGTTCGCGTGGTTCTCCAACTACGCCCAGGCCCTGGAGAACGGCAACTTCATCGCCTCGATCGGCCGGATGCTCCTCTTCGGGGTCGTGCAGGTCACGGTCATGATCGCCCTGTGCACCCTGCTGGCGCTCCTCCTCGAGTCCGCCTCCGCGAAGTGGCCGGGATTCTTCCGGGCCGTGTACTTCCTGCCCTACGGCATCCCCGGCGTGATCGCGACGATCCTCTGGTCGTTCCTCTACGTCCCGGGACTCAGCCCGATCATCGACATCGCCGGGGCGATGGGGATCGAGCTCGACTTCCTCGGCGCAGGCACCGTGCTCTGGTCCATCGCCAACATCGTGACGTGGACCTACACCGGCTACAACATGATGATCATCGTCGCCCAGCTGAAGGCCATCCCCGGCGAGGTGTACGAAGCCGCGAAGGTCGACGGCGCCGGGCCGTTCCGAGTCGCGATGAGCATCCAGCTCCCGCTCATCCGGCCGGCGCTCATCCTCACGACCGTGTTCTCCATCATCGGCACGCTCCAGCTCTTCGCCGAGCCCCAGGTGCTGCAGACCGTGTCGCCCGCGATCGACAACGAGTACACGCCGAACCTCAGCGCCTACACGACCGCCTTCGCCTACAACGACTACAACGTCGCCGCAGCGCAGGCGGTGCTCATCGCCGTGGTCGCGTTCGCGCTGTCGTTCATCTTCCTGCGCCTGACGTCGAGGAGGGCATCATGAGCGAGACCCGGAGCATCACGACCGCGACCTCGTCGAAGCGAGCCCGGCGGCTGAGCGACCAGCCGGGACGACCCGGTGGGTCCAGGGGGATGCGGGTGCTCGTGACGGGCATCCTCGTCGTCGTCGCGGTCTACTTCCTGGTGCCCGTGTACTGGGTGGTGATCGCTGCGACCAAGAGCACCGAGGATCTGTTCGGCAGCAACGGCTTCCTCCTCGGCTCCGAGTTCTCGTTGTGGTCGAACCTCCACGAGGTGCTCACCTACGACGGCGGCATCTTCGTCCGCTGGTTCGGCAACTCGGTGCTCTACGCGGGCGTGGGAGCACTCATCGCGACGTACCTCGCCGCCGCAGGTGGGTACGCGCTCGCGAAGTACCGGTTCCGCGGGCGCAACCTCGTCTTCGGCGCCATCCTCGGCGGGGTCCTCGTGCCGGGGACGGCCACCGCGCTCCCGCTGTTCCTGCTCTTCAGCCAGATGGGGCTCGCGAACACGTACTGGTCGGTGCTCCTGCCGTCGCTCGTCTCGCCGTTCGGGTTGTTCCTCTGCCGGATCTACGCCGACGCGACGATCGACGACTCGCTCATCGAGGCGGCACGGATCGACGGCGCGAGCGAGCTGCGGATCTTCCACACCGTGGGGCTGAAGATCCTCACGCCCGCGCTCGTGACCGTCTTCCTCTTCCAGCTGGTCGGCATCTGGAACAACTACTTCCTGCCGCTCGTCATGCTGTCCGACAGCACGCTGTACCCGATCACCTTGGGCCTCAACAACTGGCGGAGCCAGGTCGATCGCCTGCCGGAGTTCTACGAGCTGACGACCGGCGGCGCGCTGTTGTCGATCATCCCGTTGGCGATCGCGATGATCGTGCTGCAACGCTTCTGGCGTGGCGGGCTCACCGAGGGATCCGTGAAGTAGCCGTCGGCCCGGAGACGGCGACGGGCCCCGGATCAGTCGATCCGGGGCCCGTCGTCAGTCGTGTCGAGCTAGAGGCTGCAGGTGTTGCCGAGCGTCGTGAACTCGTCCTGGAGCTTCGTGAGTGAATCGGTGAGCCCGGTCTGGTCGACGTTCTGCGGGTCGTCGACAGCCGTCTTCGCGACATCGATGAAGTCGTTGAGCGCCTTCACCGAGTCGTTCGCCGCGGTCTTGACCTCCTCGTTCGTGACCTTGTCGGCCGCCGCCTTGAACGTTCCGGAGAAGTCGTCGAGCTGGGTGACGGCCGCCTCAGGGTCGGAGGACAGCGAGCTCAGGCCCGACTGCAGCTGCGAAGCCGACTCCGTCACCTCGGACTGGATGAGCTTGCACGCATCCTCTTTGCTCTGGGCGCCGCCGGCACAGCCGGTGAGGAGCAGGCCCGAGACGGCGATCGCGCCGAGGAATGCTGCTGCGTTCTTCTTCATGGTGGTGTGATTCCCCCGTGTTCGGTGCCCGTGGCGGGCCCGCCCGCGCGCTGCGGGTCGGCCTCCAGGCTACCCGGTGGAGCCCGCCACCCGCAGGCGTGCGCGGCCCGATCATCGTGTGCGGTCGTCGTCGGCATGGACGCGAGCCCCGTTTATTTGTAAGCTTGGCGAACAAACCGGTGGTGCGAGCGGGTCGCACCACGGATCGAAGGAACCACAGCATGCAGACGCGCCACGACGCCCTCCGGAGACGAACCGCGTGAGGGTGGGACTCGACATCGGCGGCACGAAGACCGATGCCGTCGTCGTGACGGACGACGGCGCGCTCCTGCATCGGCTCAGGTTGGTCACCGGTCGCGGGCCCGACGCGGTCGTCGAAACCGCCGTCGACGCCGTCAGTCGCCTCGCCGACGCCATCGCCCGCCCGATCGACGCCTTCACCTCGGTCGGCGTCGGTATCCCCGGCCTGACCGTCCCCGGCACCGGCCGGGTGACCCACGCCGTCAACCTCGACGTGGAGGAACTCGAGCTCGGCGCGATCCTCGCCCAGCGACTCAGGGTCCCCGTCGCCGTGGAGAACGATGTGAAGGCGGCCGCCCTCGGCGCCTGGCAACTGCTCGACGGTTCCGGCACGATGGCCTACCTCAACCTCGGCACGGGCGTCGCCGCCGGCATCGTCACGGACGGTCGGCTCTGGCAGGGCTCGAGCGGGGTCGCCGGCGAGGTCGGGCATCTGTCGGTCGATCCGCTCGGCGACCGCTGCGGGTGCGGACAGCGCGGGTGCGTCGAGACCATGGCCGCCGGTGGTGCGGTCTCCGCCGCCTGGGGAGCCGACGTGGCGCTGCCGGTGCTCGACCTCTTCGACCACGCCGACGCCGGGGACCCGCGGGCCATCGCCCTCCGCGCACGCCTCGGTCACGGTGCGGCCGCGGCCGTCCGCATCCTGACCCTCACCGTCGACGCCGACGACATCGTCCTCGGAGGAGGACTCACCGCTCTCGGCGAGCGACTGCTCGTCGTCATCCGCGAGGCTCTGGCCGAATCCGCCGCCGGGTCTCGATTCGTCGCATCATTGCAATTGGAACAGCGTGTGCGCCTCGTGCCGACGGGATCCCCCGTCGCGGCGATCGGCGCAGCGCTCGTGGGAAGAGGAGAACCGTCGCATGGCTGAAGTCGTGATCGTGGGGGACAGCGGTGCCGCAGGCGCCCTCGTCGCGGAGGCGATCGTCTCCCTGATCGAGGACCGTCCAGACGCCGTCCTCGGGCTGGCGACGGGTTCGACACCACTCCCCGTCTACGAGGCCCTCGCGACCCGGTCCCGCGGCCTCGACCTCTCCCAGGTCCGCGGGTTCGCCCTCGACGAGTACGTCGGCCTGCCGGCCGGGCACCCCGAGTCGTACCGTTCCGTCATCACGCGTGAGGTCGTCGAGCCGCTCGGCCTCGTGCCCGAGCGCATCCAGGTGCCGAACGGTGCGGCCGAGACCATCCAGCACGCCGGCGCCGACTACGAAGCGGCGATCCAGGCCGCCGGTGGCGTCGACCTGCAGATCCTCGGCATCGGGACCGACGGCCACATCGGGTTCAACGAGCCGGGCTCGTCGTTCGCGTCACTCACCCGCGTGAAGACCCTGACGGAGCAGACCCGCCGGGACAACGCACGGTTCTTCGACTCGATCGACGACGTCCCCATGCACTGCATCACCCAGGGGCTCGGCACCATCCTCCGCGCGAGACACCTCGTCCTCCTCGCCTTCGGTGCGGGCAAGGCCGCTGCGATCGCCGCCGCGCTCGAGGGACCGCTCTCCGCGAACCTCCCCGGTTCGGCCGTGCAGCTGCACCCGCGTGCCACGGTGGTCCTCGACGAAGCGGCGGCGTCCGAGCTGCAGCACGCCGACTACTACCGCTACGCGTACGCCAACAAGCCCGTCTGGCAGGGCATCTGACGGCTCAGGCGACGCCAGCCAGGCGGAGGAGCGCTGTGGCGAGCGCTGCTGCGAGGACGATGACGACGAACGGTGCGTTCCTCCAGGCGAGGACACCGGCCACCAGGACGCCCGAGAGTCGCGCGAATCCCGCGAACTGCTGGTCCTGGGTCAGGGCCGTGGTCGTGAGCACCGCCATGAGCAGGACGATGGCGGCGTCCGCAAGCAGCGTCTCGACCCGTTCCGAGACCTCGGCGCGGGTGCGCAGGAGTGGCCCGGCCAGGCGGAACGTGTAGGTGCCCACCGCGAGGACCAGGATCCCGACCAGCACGAGCATCGACTGGTTCATGCGGTGACCTCCGGCTTCGGCTGCTTCCGGCCGAAACCGAACAGGAGACCGACGAGCGACAACAGGACGGGGATCCCCGCCGGGAGGAACGGCGTCGCGGCGACGGCGACGACGGCGCCGACGAGCGCGGCTCGGCGTGTGCGGCGCTCGCGGAGGGCAGGGAAGATGAGGGCGAGCAGGACGGCGGGGAACATCACGTCGAGTCCGAAGGCGTCCGTGTCTTCGATCACGGTGCCGGCGAACGCTCCGAGTGCTGCACCCGCCGGCCAGCAGAGGAGGATGCCGAGGCCACACGCCCAGAACGCGGCGCGCTTCCGCTCCAGGGTGTCCTGGTCGAGCGCGAAGACGACGGACTCGTCGTTGAGGAGGTGCGTCCCGAGCACGCGACGCCAGCCCGTACCGACGACCTCGTGGATCGCGAGGCCGAAGGGCAGGTGACGGGCGTTCACGAGCAACCCTGCCAGGGCGGCGGTGAGCGGACTCCCGCCGGCCGCGACGATCCCGACGAACAGGATCTCCGATGCGCCGGCGAGGACGAGCAGGGCGAGCGACAGCACGACCCAGGGCTGGATGCCCGAGTGCACGGCGACGGCTCCGTAGGAGATGCCGACCAGCCCGTCGGCGATGCAGACCAGCGCGATGGCCCGCGTGGTCGGCCGACCGAGGTGACTCCATATCGAACGCACGTACACTATATTGAACGCCGATCAAGCGTTCGTCAAATCGAACGCGTAACACTTTGGAGCGAACGCATGACGCAGGTCGAACCATCCGACGATGGAGCACCGCACGCCGCGGTCGCGGCGGCGCTGACCCGCGAGCGGCAGCGCACCGGCCTGTCACTCGCGGAGGTGGCCCGTCGAGCCGGGATTGCGAAGTCGACCCTCTCGCAGCTGGAGGCGGGTCTCGGGAACCCGAGTCTCGAGACCCTCTGGGCACTCAGCGTCACCCTCGACGTCCCGTTCGCCCGCCTGGTCGAGCCGGTGCGGCGACCGGTCCAGGTGATCCGTGCCGGTGAGGGGCCGACCCTCGCCGCGTCCGGGGCGGACTACGTCGCGACGGTGCTGTCGGCCTGCCCGCCGAACGCCCGACGGGACATCTACCGCATCGTCGTCGAACCGGGGGAGCCGAGGCGCTCGGAGCCGCACATGCCGGGCGTCGTCGAGCATTGGATCCTCAGCACCGGTCGCGCGTCCATCGGGCCCGTCGGCGAGGAGGTCGAACTCGGCCCGGGGGACTACCTCGCCCACGCCGGGGACGTGCCGCACGTCTTCGAGGCGCTCGAGCCGGGCACGACCGCCGTGGTGGTCACTGAGCACGTCTGAAGCGGGACGGCGAGCCGGGCTGACCGTCACCGCTGACACGCTGGGGCCGACGGGTCGCCCTTCGCTCCTCCGGTTGGATCGTTCAAGGTGAAGTCGGGCTTGATGACCTGGACGCGCCAGCTGCCGTCGTTCTGGATGACCTTGGTGAAGTTGTACCTGCGATTGACCACGACGCGGCACCATCGGACCTCCCAGGTGCCGTCGGCCTCGACCGTCGTGCGGCCGAGGAAGGAGCCCCAGTCCCCCTGTACCTCGATCCGCGCCCCGGGTGTGCCGGTGCCGGACATGAGGGGAGGGTTCTCGGTCGTCGTGACGCCGTCGGTCATGCCGCCGCCCAGCGTGAACGGCATGCCGAGCGTGTCGACGACCGTGAAATCGTACTGATCGGTGGAGATGGTCCTCCCGTCGTTATGGGTGACGTGGCCACCTGAGTACTGTCCGGGCATGACCACTTTGTTCCAGGTGATGGACCAGGTGGAATCGGGCTCCACCGTCGTCCGTCCGAGCTGGGAGCCCCAGGCGCCATCGATCGCGACGGCGGCACCCGGCGTTCCGGTCCCGGTGAACACCGGGGGATTGGAGGTGGTCGTCCCACCCTGCGTGAGCTCGCCGTCGACGGAGAACTCCGGGGAGGGCTCGGGCTCGGCGGCGGGGGTGTCGACCGGGGTGGGTTCGTCCCCTGGCGCCGCGGCGCTGGAGGGGGTGCCGAGGGCGGCTGTCGACGGACCGGAGACGAGGACGATGCACCCGACCAGCAGGGCGGCGGTGCGGAGCGTGGAGCGCGGGACGCGAAGGCGTGAGGGGGCCATGGGACTCTTCCTGTCGATGAGGTCCCAGCCTACTGAAATATGAGTAGATGACCGAGAGGTGCTCGCGCCCGTGGAGCACTCAGCCGTCGATGACGTGTACGAGCTCGTCGATGAAGCCGGCGAAGTCCTCGGAACGGCGGATGATGCGGGCGACGCTCGAGCGCTCCGAGAACACCTCGACGAACTGGTCGAACACCGTCTGGAACGCGGCACGACCCGATTCGCTGAACGCCACGAGTGCGACGACGCTCACCCGGGCGCCGCCCCACTCCATCGGCGTCTCGTTCACGGCGATCGCGATGGCCGTCGAGTGCGCGGTCATCGCCATGGCGTGCGGGACGGCCAAGGTGTCGGTGAACGCCGTCGACGACATGCGCTCCCGCTCGATCGCCGCGGTGAGGTAGCTCTCGTCGATGATCCCCCGGGCGATCATGCGCTCGCCGAGCAAGCGGATCATGCCCTCCTCGTCCTCGGCATGCGCGTTCCGGAGGAAGAGGTCCGGGTGGAAGTACTGCAGCAGTTCGTCGGTGATCTCAGACAAGCGGGACGATCGACGGACGCGGCTGACCGCGGTGCGGACGCGCTCCACGTCGGCCGCGGTGAGGAACGGTTGGATGACGACGATGCCGTCGGCAGGGGCCGGTGGCTCGATCGTCGTGAGCACGAGGTCGGTGTCGATGGCGGCCCAGTCGACGTCGGTGCGGGTGATGACGGACCGGACGTCGAGGACGTCGCCCAGCTGCGATTCGACGCGTCGGCGCAGCACCTCGTGCATGTCGTAATAGCCGGCGGACACGATCGTGGAGCCGAGCAGGGCCTCCTTACGGGCCTTCTGCTCGAGCTGGGCGCCGACGTGCATCGCGATGTAGGCGATCTCGTCGTCGTTGATGATGATCGAGCCGTGCCGCTGCAGTTGGCTGGCGATGAAGACCGCGAGCTCGTAGATCATCGGGTACGAGGTCTTGATCGAGCGGGTCAGGGGATTGCGTGAGTAGGACTGGTCCTGTGCACGACGGATGAGGTTCTGGACGTGGAGGGTGAGCCGGACGATGAAGTCCTCGTCGGAGAGGTCGACGAGGTACTCGCGGCCGGCACGGTCGACGGCCTGACGGACCGCGGCGAGGTCGTCCTGGTTGACGTAGTCGTCGACGAGGACTTCGGCGGGAGCCCCACTGCCCGGCGTCACCACCCGTGTCACGAGCAGGTAGCTGAGGTACACGAGGTCGCCCTCGCCGAGCGCGACGTGGAAGTGGGCGTCGACGAGCCGCGCCAGATCCTCCGCGACCGCCTCGACCTCCGGGGTGCGCGGAGCATGGTCTGCGGGCTCCGCCGGACGGTCCTTCGTGACCCGGTCGATGGCGATCGCGATGTGGAGGAGGACGTTCGCGATGCCGTACTCGTTCACGTAGTACCCGCGCGCGGTCAACGCCTCGAGCAGCTCGCCCTTGAACGGGCTGAACTCGTTCGGCGCGAACGCGCGTTGGAGCGCCTCGAGTTCGACGATGCCGCGATCGGTCTCGTCGCGGAACATCCGGCTGAGGAGACGTCTCCGCTCGGTCTCACCGCCCGCCATCGTCACCGTCGATCCGGAACGGTCGAGCGTGAGGGCGGTGTCGGCGAGCATGGCGCGGACCCGGCCCAGGTCGCCCTCGACGGTCGACTCGCTGACGTGGAGCCGCTGTGCCGTCTCGTGCACGTCGATTCCCGAGGGGGCGCTGATGAGCAGCCGGACGAGCCCGTACAGCCGATCCCGCGGGGTCTCCGATTCGAACGCCGATGCGGCTCGTCGCCGGTAGACCGCATAGCCGTCGGCGTTCAGCCGATACCCGTTCGGCCCGGACTCGACGACGTCGTGCGGTGCCGTGCGGGTGTTGACCGCCGTGACGTAGCTGCGGACGCTGCGCGGCGTGACGCCGAGCACCTCCGCGACCTCCGTGGCCGTCGTCCAGCCGTCCCGTCCCGCGAGGTAGCCGAGCATGCGGTCGTGTTTCTCGCGTGCCACGATGCCCTCTCCGTCGGTCGGCCGTCGCGCGGTCCGGGCGAACCGCTCCACCGAGTCAACCACCTTCCCGGCTGCTTCCGCGCGTTCGACGACCTTTCCGCCCCGGCGGAAGAGCTTCTGGTGGAGCCGCGAGGGGCGCGACGGAATGATGGGTTGGTAGGCAATCGGCGGTTCTGGAGAAGGTTCGATGAAGATCCTGGTGATTTGCGGCGCGGGTGCGTCGAGCACGTTCATGGCCCAACGCCTGCGTCGCGCAGCAGCCGACCGATCGATCGACGTCTCCGTCGCGGCCGGTGCCGAATCACAGGTCCTCAGCGGCACGATCGCCCTCGACGGTGTCGACGTCCTGCTCGTCGGCGCTCACCTCGCCGACCACGAGGCCGCGCTGCGCGCAGCGGCCGAGCCCACCGGCACCGCGGTCGCCGTCCTGCCCGGCGACGTCTTCGGCGTCGAGGGTGGCGCGCGAGCCCTCGAACTCGTCCTCTCGATCCAATCACCAACCAGGAGGTAACCCCATGGCAACTCGAACCGTCCGCATCGGCTCGTCGCACGGCCTGCATGCCAGGCCCGCGAAGCTGTTCACGCAGGCTGCGAAGGACGCCGGGGTCCCGGTGACGATCGCGAAGGGCAGCGGCAAGCCCGTCAACGCGGCGAGCATCCTCGGCGTGATCGCGCTCGCCGTCGAGCACGGCGACTACGTGACCCTGTCCGTCGACGGCGAGGGCGCCGCAGCCGAGGGCACCCTCGACACGCTCTCCGAGCTCCTGGTGACCGACCATGACGAGCAGTAGTCCGATGACCGCGTTCCAGGGCATCGGTATCGGCCAGGGCGTCGCCGTCGGCCCGGTGGCCCGCATGGCCGACCCGCTCCCCGCGCCCGCCGACGTCGCCAGCACCCTCGACCTCGCGACCGAGACCGAGCGCGCGAACACCTCCCTCGCCGCGGTCGCCCGCGAGCTCGAGGCCCGAGGCGCTGCCGCCGGTGGTGCTGCTCGTGACGTCCTCGAGGCCCAGGCGATGATGGCGGAGGACCCGACCCTCGCCGAGGAGATCGCCACGCGGCTCGCGGACGGCAAGACCGCCGAGTGGGCCGTCCACGCGGCGTTCGCCTCGTTCCGCGACCAGCTCGCCGCGATGGGCGGCTACCTCGGGGAGCGCGCCGCCGACCTCGACGACGTGTCGCAGCGGGTCATCGCCGACCTCATGGGCGTGCCGGCCCCCGGCGTCCCCTCGCCCGGCCACCCGTTCATCCTCGTCGCCCGCGACCTCGCGCCGGCCGACACCGCACTCCTCGACCTCGACCTGGTCCTCGGCCTCGTCACGAGCGACGGCGGCCCGACCTCGCACACGGCGATCCTCGCCCGCGAGAAGTCGATCGTCGCGATCGTCGGCGTCGTCGGGGCAGCCGAACTGACCGACGGCACGACGCTCGTCGTCGACGCGGCAGCCGGTGAGGTCACGGTCGATCCGATCCCCGAGCTCGTCGCCGCCACCGAGCAACGCATCGCCGACCGCCTCGCGCTCGTCAACGCACCGGTCGTCCCCGGTGCACTGGCCGACGGCACGCCGGTGCCGCTGCTCGCGAACCTGGGCTCCGCCGAGCACGCCGCCGCGGCTGCAGAGCTCGGCGCCGAGGGCGTCGGCCTGTTCCGCACCGAGTTCCTCTTCCTCGACCAGGCGCTCGCGCCGACGGTCGAGCAGCAGCGCGCGCACTACGAGAAGCTCCTGAACGCCTTCCCCGGCCAGAAGGTCGTCGTGCGCGTCCTCGACGCCGGTGCCGACAAGCCGTTGGCGTTCCTGAACGACGCGCACGAGGACAACCCGGCGCTCGGACTCCGCGGCCTCCGTGCACTGCGGGCGAGCGAGGACATCCTGCGCGAGCAGCTCACGGCGCTCGCCCAGGCCGACGCCGCGACGGACGCCGACCTCTGGGTCATGGCCCCGATGGTGTCGACCGTCGAGGAGACGAAGTACTTCATGGCGATCGCCGCCGAGTACGGGCTGAAGACGCCCGGCGTCATGGTGGAGGTGCCGTCGAGCGCCCTCCTCGCCGACCGCGTCCTCGCCCACGCCGGATTCGCGTCGATCGGGACCAACGACCTCACGCAGTACACGCTCGCCGCGGACCGCCTGCTCGGTTCCGTGGGCGCGTTCCAGGACCCGTGGCACCCGGCGGTCCTCCGTCTCGTGCAGCTCGTCGGCGAAGCCGGCCAGCACCACGGCAAGCCGGTCGGCATCTGCGGCGAAGCAGCAGCCGACCCGCTCCTCGCCGTCGTCCTCGTCGGACTCGGCGCCACCACCCTGTCCATGTCACCGTCGGCGCTCGCCGACGTCCGTCACTCCCTCCAGCAGTACACGCTCGACGATGCACGGCGCATCGCGGCAGCAGCACTGGCCGCCGACGGTGCGGCCGAAGCCAGGGCAGCGGCCACCGCTGCAACGACTCCCGAAATGAAAGAGGCAACATCATCATGACAACGACGTCTACTCCCAAGAAGCCGGGAGGTGCACGAGTCGGCGTACAGCGATTCGGCACCTTCCTCTCCGGCATGGTCATGCCGAACATCGCGGCCTTCATCGCCTGGGGCCTCATCACCGCGTTCTTCATCGCGACCGGCTGGTTCCCGAACGGGATCCTCGGCGGCTTCGGCAACGCCGACCTCATCGGCTGGCAGGGTGCCGCGACGGCGCTCGCGCAGGCCGACGACGGTACGACCTTCCCGCAGTACGTCGGCCTCGTCGGCCCGATGATCACGTACCTGCTCCCGCTGCTCATCGCGAACACCGGTGGCCGCATGATCTACGGTGAGCGTGGCGGCGTCGTCGCGTCCATCGCGACCATGGGTGTCATCGTCGGCAGTGCGATCCCGATGTTCATCGGTGCGATGATCATGGGCCCGCTCGCCGCGTGGCTCATGAAGCAGGTGGACCGGATCTGGGACGGCAAGATCAAGGCCGGCTTCGAGATGCTGGTCAACAACTTCTCCGCGGGTATCCTCGGAGCCCTCCTCGCCATCGGCGGGTTCTTCGGTATCGCACCGATCGTCACCGCGCTCAGCAGCTTCCTCGAGGGCATCGTCGACTGGCTCGTCGCCAACTCGCTCCTGCCGATCGCGAGCATCTTCATCGAGCCCGGCAAGATCCTCTTCCTCAACAACGCCATCAACCACGGTGTGCTGACCCCGCTCGGTGTCCAGCAGTCCGAGGAGACCGGCAAGTCGATCCTGTTCCTCCTCGAGGCGAACCCCGGCCCGGGCCTCGGCATCCTGCTCGCGTTCTGCTTCTTCGGCATCGGTCTCGCGAAGGCGTCGGCTCCCGGCGCGGTCATCATCCAGTTCTTCGGTGGCATCCACGAGATCTACTTCCCGTACGTGCTCATGAAGCCGATGCTGGTCCTGGCTGCGATCGGCGGCGGTATGGCCGGTGTCGCGACGAACGTCGCGTTCAACACGGGTCTCCGTGCCCCGGCCTCGCCCGGCAGCATCATCGCCGTGCTCATCCAGACGGCTCCCGACAGCTACTTCGGCGTGATCCTGTCGGTCATCGTCGCAGCAGCCGTCTCGTTCGCGATCTCCGCGATCATCCTGCGGGCCAGCCGGAAGCGCGACCTCGAGAACGAGAACGCCGGTGACCTCTCGGCTGCCGTCGCCGCGACCGAAGCCGCCAAGGGGAAGAAGTCGAGCGTGCTCGGCAACCTCTCCGCCGGAAGCGCCGCAGCCGGTGCGGACGTCGTCGACGAGGGCGTCGTCACGACGCTCGAGCGCGGCCCGATCCGCAACATCGTCTTCGCCTGCGACGCCGGTATGGGTTCGAGTGCGATGGGCGCCTCGGTGCTCCGCAACAAGATCAAGAAGGCCGGCATCGACGAGATCACCGTCACCAACAAGGCGATCGCGAACCTCGCCGACGACGTCGACCTCGTCATCACCCAGCGCGAGCTGACGGAGCGTGCGAAGGAGAAGACCCCGAGTGCCGTGCACATGTCGGTCGACAACTTCATGAACTCTCCGAAGTACGACGAAGTGGTGGAGTTGCTCCGCGGAGAGGGAGCACACTAGCAACGGAACGATCCCGGGGCCCACGCGAAGGGCGTGCGCCCCGGGGCTCCATCCACCGCCCTTCACCCGGCTCCGGACCGCACCGGCGGAGCCCCGCACGACGAATGCAGAGGAAGACATGTCGCAGGTACTGACCCAGGATCGGATCACCATCGTCACCGGGACGGTGACGCAGGAGGAGGCCATCCGCCGCGCTGCCGACGCCCTCGAAGCAGCCGGAGCCGTGACCGACGAGTACTTCGAGGCCATGCTCGCCCGCGAGCAGTCCGTGTCGACCTACATGGGCAACCTCCTCGCCATCCCGCACGGGACGAACGACGCGAAGGAGGCGGTCCGCGATTCCGCCCTGTCGTTCACCCGCTACGAGACCCCCATCGACTGGGACGGCGACGAGGTCCGCTTCGTCGTCGGCATCGCCGGCAAGGACGGCGGGCACATGGAGATCCTCTCCAAGATCGCCATCATCTTCTCCGAGGACGACGAGGTCGCCAAGCTGCTCGCAGCCGAGACGCCTGAGGAGCTCTACGCGCTCCTGAGCGAGGTCAACGAGTGATGCGAGCCGTCCACTTCGGCGCCGGCAACATCGGGCGCGGCTTCGTCGGCCTGCTCCTCCACGAGGGTGGCTACGAGGTCGTCTTCGCGGACGTCAACGCCGAGCTCATCGATGCGATCGCCGCGGCCGACAGCTACACGGTGCACGAGGTGGGCGACGGCGCGAAGGACACGGTCGTCACCGGGTTCCGCGCGATCAACAGTGCCACCGACGAGGAGGCCCTGGTTCAGGAGATCGCCACCGCCGACGTGGTGACCACCGCTGTCGGGCCGACCATCCTGCGCTTCGTCGCTCCGGTCATCGCTCGGGGGATCGCCGCCCGTCCGGCCGACGCCGCTCCGCTCGCCGTCATGGCCTGCGAGAACGCGATCAACGCCACCGACCTCCTCGCCACCGAGGTGCGCCAGGCGGTCGGCGATGAGGCCTGGGCGTCGCTGTCGACCCGGGCCGTGTTCGCGAACACGGCCGTGGACCGCATCGTCCCGGGCCAGCCCGCCGGGCAGGGCATCGACGTGACCGTCGAGACCTTCTACGAGTGGGCGATCGAGACCCCGGCGTTCAACGGCTCGCTGCCGTCGATCCCCGGTGCCCACTTCGTCGAGGAGCTCGCGCCGTACATCGAGCGGAAGCTCTTCACCGTGAACACCGGCCACGCCTCCGTCGCTTACTTCGGTGCGCGCGCCGGTATCGGGACGATCGCCGAAGCGCTCGCCGAGCCGTCGATCGCCGCGGCCGTCGGCGCGGTGCTGGAGGAGACCTCCGCGCTGCTCGTCGCCAAGCACGGGCTCGACGTCGACGCGCAACGCGAGTACCGCGAGACGATCCTCCGTCGTTTCGCGAACGTGCACCTGCCCGACACCGTGGAGCGCGTCGGTCGGCAGCCGCTGCGCAAGCTGAGCCGGACCGAGCGGTTCATCGGACCCGCCGCAGAGCTGGCGGAGCGCGGCATGGCCCACGACGCCCTCGTCTCGGCCATCGGCGCCGCGCTCGAGTTCGACGTCGCCGACGACGAGCAGAGTGTCCACCTGCAAGCGAAGCTCCACGAGCTCGCGCCGGGCACCTTCGTCGAGGAGGTCACCGGCCTCGCTCCCGAGCACCCGCTGGCTCCCGCGGTGCTCGCGCAGGTCGTCGCCCGACAGGCATCGCTCGCGTAACGCCCGTCGACAGGCTCAGGGACCGGATCCGTCCGGACCCTGAGCCTGTCGCCGTTCCCGGAGCCCGTTCCGGTCCCTGAGCCAGCCTCCGGTCCCTGAGCCAGCCTCCGGTCCCTGAGCCTGTCGAAGGGCCTCAGAACATCTTGCCCGGGTTGAGGAGGTTCTCGGGGTCGAAGAGCCGCTTGATCCCGTGCTGGAGCGCGAGCTGATCCTCGCCGAGCTCGTCGCCGAGCCAGCGCTTCTTGAGCAGGCCGATGCCGTGCTCGCCGGTGAGGGTACCGCCGAGCCGCAGCGCGGTGGTGAAGAGGTCGTCGGCGGCCTGCCAGATGAGGTCTGGTACCTCGACACCCTCGAAGACGAAGTTCGGGTGGAGGTTGCCATCGCCCGCGTGCGCGACCGTCGGGATGGAGATGCCGTACCGGCGCTCGATCTCGCCGATCGCCGTGAACATCGCCGCCAACTGGCTGCGGGGGACCGACACGTCCTCGATGAGCGGGGTGCCGAACTGCTCGAGCGAGGGGTGCAGGGCACGGCGGACGGCCAACAGGTGCTCACCCGTCGCGTGGTCGGTGGACATCTCGGCACGCCCGCCGCCGGCGTGGAGCACATCGAGGATCGCGGCGGCCTCCGCCTCGGCGTTCGGGCCGTCGGTCTGGATCACGACGTGCGCCTCGCCGCTGGTCGGAGTCGGCAGCTGCAGGTAGCGGTGCACGGCGACGAGCGCGACGGGGTCGAGCAGTTCCATGATCGACGGCTGGACACCGGACGCGGTGACGGCGGCGGTGGCCTCCGCTGCCGAGACCACGCTCGGGAAGTAGCCGGCGATGGTCGCGACGGTGCCCGGCGTCACGCGCCGGATGCGGACGGTCGCCTCGACGATGACGCCGAGGACGCCCTCGGAGCCGACCATGAGACTCGTGAGGTCGAGGCCGGTGACCCCCTTCACGCTCCGGTGCCCGACGCTGATGAGTCGTCCGTCGGCCAGGACCACCTTGAGGGCGAGGACGGCGTCGCGCGTCACCCCGTACTTGGCGCAGAGCAGGCCGCCGGCACCGGTCGCGATGTTCCCGCCGACGGTCGAGATCGCGCGGCTCGCCGGGTCGGGAGCGAACCAGAGTCCTCGGGCGAGCAGGAGGTCGTTGAAGGCACCGTTGATGATGCCTGGTTCGACGACCGCGAGGAGGTCGGGTTCGTTGATCTCCAGGACGCGCTGCATCTCGAGCGTCGACAGGACGATCTCGCCCGCGCCGCCGAGCGCGCCGCCGGCCAGTCCGGTACCGGCACCGCGTGTCACGACCGGCGTCCCGGTCGCGGTGGCGATACGCATCACCGTCTGGACATCCTCGATGGAACGCGCGGAGACCACGGCGAGGGGCGGGGCGTCCGACACGTGTCCGGACTTGTCGGACCGTGCGTCCGCGAGGACGGCGTCCGTCGTCGAGACCGCGTCGCCGAGGGCGTCACGGAGGGCGTCGAGGACGGGAGGCGTCGTCATCGCGGCAGGGGTGATCCGTCGGCCCAGACCGCCTGGACGTTCCACTGGTGGTCGAGGAGGACGGCGTCCGCGGCGTATCCCGGGGCCAGCCGACCGAAGCGTTCGGCCAGGCCGAGGACGCGGGCCGGGGTGCTCGTGAGGGCACCGACCGCCGCGTCCGCCGCGACACCGCTCGCGACGGCGAGTCGGAGCGCCCGGTCGAGCGTCAGCGTGGAGCCGGCGATCGAGTCGCCTTCCACGAGCCGCGCCAGACCGTCCGTCACCTGGACCTCGAGGGCTCCCAGGAGGTACCGGCCGTCGGAGGAGCCTGCTGCGGCCATCGCGTCGGTGATGAGTGCGACACGGCCCGGTGCCTGCTCGAAGGCGAGCTTGGCGACGTCGGGGTGCACGTGTTCGCCGTCGAGGATGAGCTCGACCGTGACCCGCTCGTCGGCGAAGGAGGCGATGATCGGTCCGGGCGCGCGGTGGTGGATCCCGTTCATCGCGTTGAACACGTGGGTGACGAGCCGGGCGCCGAGATCGAACGCCGTCTTCGTCAGTGCCTCGTCGGCGTCGGTGTGACCCACGGCGACGATGACGCCGGCCTCGACGAGGACCTGGATCGCCTCGAGGGCGTTCGGCAGCTCAGGGGCGATCGTGATCTGCCGCAGCGTGCCTCGGCTCGCGTCGATGAGGCGTTCGACGACCGCCGGGCTCGGGTCGATGAGCGCACCGGGGTCGTGCGCGCCCTTCTTGACCGGTGAGAGGAACGGACCTTCGAGGTGGGCTCCGAGGACCAGCGGATCCTCGGCGACGAGGTCGGCGATCCCCTCGAGGCTCGCGACGAGGGCGTCGACCGGGTTCGACACGAGGCTGATGAGTGTCCTCGTGGTCCCGTGTGCCCGGTGCACCGCGAGTGCGCGTCCGATGGCGTCGCGTCCGTCGTCGAAGGACGACCCGCCGCCACCGTGGACGTGGAGGTCGATGAACCCCGGCGTGAGGTGGCCGCCGTGTGCGTTGTGGACGGATGCGCCGTCGCCGACGGGGATGGAGCGCCAGTCGTCGCCGGTGCCGGTGGAGCGGATGACCCCGTCGACCGCGTGCAGCCAGAAGGCGTCCTGGTGGCCGTCGACGTCGACCTTGGTGGCGGAGTGGATCAGGAGCTCGTTCATGCGAGCTGCTTACGTCCGCGGACGACACCACTGGCGACGGCGACCACGGCGAAGACGGTCGCGATGATCGGCTGCCCGAGGTGCAACCAGGCGAGCGCCGCCGCCGCGAAGATGAGGAGCTCGACGACCGCCTGGCCGTAGAGGTCGATGCGGATCACGGCGCGCGGTGAGAGGAACAGCGCCCAGAGGATGATCGCGACGACCGGCGCGGCGATCCCGACGACCACGTTCAGCGGGAACGGCCACACCGCGACGCCCCAGAAGCCGAGCGAGAAGAAGGCGAAGAGTTCGAGGAAGAACCGCAGGATCTCGTTGGGGCCGATCTTCACGTCGGCGGGAGTTCGTTCAGACACCACACGATTCTACGGCGCGTGGCAGCGAGCCCGCTCCGGGTCAGCGGAAGATGATCGTGCGCGCACCGTCGAGGAGGACGCGGTCCTCGGCGAACCACTTCACCGCCTGGGTGAGGGTGCGGCTCTCCTCGTCCTGGCCGATGGCGACGAGCTCCGCGGGGGAGCGGGAGTGGTCAACGCGGACGACGTTCTGCTCGATGATCGGTCCCTCGTCGAGGTCGCTCGTCACGAAGTGCGCCGTCGCACCGATGAGCTTGACGCCGCGCGCATGCGCCTGCTTGTAGGGGTTCGCGCCCTTGAAACCGGGCAGGAAGGAGTGGTGGATGTTGATGGCGCGACCGGCGAGGCGCTCGCAGAGCTCGGGGGAGAGGATCTGCATGTACCTGGCGAGGACGACGAGCTCGATGTCGTGCTCCTCGACGGCCTCGACGACCCTGGCCTCGAACGCCGCCTTCGAGGCGGCGTCCGTCACGGGCAGCGCCTCGAAGGGCACGCCGTAGAAGGAGGCGAGATCGCGGAGTGAACCGTGGTTGCTGAGCACGAGGGGGATCTCGACCGGGAGCTGGCCGGCCCGTTGACGGAAGAGGAGGTCGTTGACGCAGTGTGCCGCCGTCGAGGCCAGGACGAGCGTCCGGAGCGGACGACCGACGACGTCGAGCCGCCACTGGAGGGCGTACCGCTCGACGACCGGTGCGATGGCCGCCTCGAAGCGCTCGCGCGAGACCGCCGCCTCGACCTGGAGCCGCATGAAGAACCGCCCGGTGTCATCGCTCGAGAACTGCTGGCTCTCGGTGATGTTGCCGTCGGCCTCGACGATCGCACCGCTGATCGCGTGCACGATGCCGGGCCGGTCCTCGCAGATGATCGAGAGCACCCAGTGGACGGAGCGCTCGTGCGTGGTCGATGGCACAGCGGAGGGATCGGTCGAGTTCGTCACCGACTCAGGTTACCGGGACCCGACGGCTCAAGCCGCAGGGACGGACCGCTCGTCGACGAGGTCGGCGTGGGAGGACTGCCGCAGGTACGACCGCACCGTCTCGCGGCTCTGTCGCAGGCAGTCGATGCGGGCGTCGATCGAGGCGATCTGCGCGTGGAGCGACTCGGCCGTCGCGCGGGAGCAGTCGGGCACGGCACGCGAGGTGCGTGCGTCGTCGAGATCGAGGACCACGCGCACGAGACGGGTCGTGAGCCCCGCGTCGAACAGGTTGTCGACCGTGACGACGTGGTCGATCGCGGACGGTTCGTACTCCTCGGGCGCGTGCGACGCGCGCACGGGCGCCAGGAGTCCCTCCTCCTCGTAGGAGCGGAGCCGGGTGGCCGGGACACCCGTTCGTTCAGCGAGTTCTGCAATGCGCATGAGCGGCCTCTCTGTCACCTTCACGTCAGCTGCAACGTCGGATCGAGCCCTCCGCATTCCCGCCCTCGGGTAGACTCGTCCGCGGTCGCCGGATGTCGGTTGACCCTGGGCGCGCACATCAGCGCGTAGACGAACTCGTCCGCCACGTCAGCCGACGAGTGAACGCCATCGTTGGAGCAATCCGATGACCTCCTCTTCGCCCTCCTCGGCGCGCGCCGCCGAACCCTCCAAGCCGACGTCACCGCCGTTCCCCTGGGTCGGCCTGATCGCGCTCGCGGCGGGCACCTTCCTCTCCGTCACCGGCGAGATGATCCCGACCGGCCTCCTCCCGGAGATGAGCACCTCGCTCGGCGTCACCGAGTCGCAGATCGGGCTCCTTGTCAGCGTGTTCGCGTTCACGGTAGTGCTGTCGAGCACCGCGCTCATCCACCTCACCAGGCGTGTCCCGCGACACGCGTTGCTCGTGGCCGTCATCGTGGTCCTCGGCGTGAGCACCGGTCTCGGCGCGCTCGCCCCGAACTACGAGCTCCTCGTCGCCACCCGGGTGCTCGGCGGGCTCGCCCATGGCGTCTTCTGGGCGGTCGTCGGCGCGTACGCCGGTCACCTGGTCCCGAAGGAGCAGCTCGCGCGCGCCGTGTCCGTGACGATCGCGGGAGGCACGCTCGCCTTCGTCCTCGGCGTCCCGCTCAGCACCGCGCTCGGGCACGCGCTCGGCTGGCGACTCGCGTTCGGCGTCCTCGCCGCGGCGATGCTCCTCGGCGCCGTCGTCGTGTGGTGGAAGCTGCCGCCCGTCGGTCGGGAGGAGTCGCACGCGGCCGCCTCGGGTGCCACGGGCCGTGATCCGAGCATCGTCCCGGTCGCGATCGTCTGCATCGCGGTCGGCGTCATCATGGCGGGACATTACGCGTTCTACACCTACATCGCGCCGTTCCTCATCGGCGAGGTCGGTGTCCCGGGCGGCCAGCTCAGCATCCTCCTCCTCGTCTACGGCGTCGCGGGCGCGATCGGCCTCATCCTCACCGGCAGCGTCTTCGCGAGGCGTGCGACCACGGGCCTGTTCGTCGCCCTGACCGTGTCGGCGGCCATGGTGAGCGTCCTCGCCCTCTCAGCAGGCTGGCTTCCGGGCGCACTCGTCGCGTTCTTCCTCTGGGGGACGGCCTTCGGCATGCTGCCGCCGCTCATGCAGACGCGCCTCCTGCACGCGGCGAGCCCGCGCATCCGCGACACCGCGAACGCGTTCTACACGACGGCGTTCAACACGGGTATCGGTGGCGGCTCGGCGCTCGGCGCGTTGCTCCTCGCCGAGATCGGTCTCGGCGTGCTGCCGTGGGTGTACGTGTGCCTCGCCGTGGTCGCGACCTCACTCCTCGCGGCGGACGTGCTGCGCACCCGCAAGCGCGAGTCCGTCTGATCGAGCACGAGCCGTTGCGGACGCGCTGAGCGGGACCGCTTACGGTACAGCCGGTTCGTCCGTCGTCGGCGCCGGTGAGGCGTCTGCACCATCGGTCGGCGCGGTGACGTCGGGCGCGGTCTCCACCGGCGTCTCCGTCGCCAGATCCGGCTCGGTCGCCGGATCCTGCTCGGTCGGACTCGGCACGTCCGTCTCCGTCGCCGGATCCGCTTCGGCCGGGGTCTGATCCGCGATCGGGTCGACGACGGCCTGAACCGGGACCGGAGCGGGAACCGCCTCCGGTGCGGTGTCCAGAACCGCTTCCGGGAGCGGGGCCGTCGCCGGATCGACGGCGGCGTCGGTACTCAGGAGTCCGGTCAGCGAGAGGTACTCGACGGAGGTCGCAGGTCCCACGCGCGATGGGTCGGACGGGTCGACGCTCCAGACGCTGAGCTCGTGGAACCCGACGGCAACGGCGGCGCCGGTGAGCGTCGCTCGACCGTCGGCGTCGAGCGCGACGCGTTGCTCGTCACCACCGTCGACCGTGTATCCGACCGCGCCGTTCGGAGCACCGACGACCACGAGCGGGCCGGTCGGATCGAGGAACTGCACCGACAGGACCGTCCGGAGCCCGGTGACGGCCGGCCCGCTGATCGACATGGTGGCCGGTTCGGCGGACACGGAGACCTCGTCGCCCAGGGTCTGGCGGACGGTCAGGACGAAGGTGCCCGTGCGGCCGAGGTCGACCGGGCCGGTCGACCAGGTCCCGGTCTCGGGAGGGGCTGTGGCGGACGCCCGCCGAGCGGAGGCCGGCACGACCGTCGACGCGACGACCACCTCTCCGTCGAGGATGTCGACGGTGGCGCCGGCCGCTGCGGTACCGCTGAAGGCAGGCCACAGGAAGCCGCCACCGGTGTCGGCGGCCATCGTCGGCGCCGGGAGCTCCTCGGGGTCCGTCGGATCCACGGGGTCCACCGGGTCGACGGGATCGACGGGAGGGGCGACGGGCGGAGCCGTCGGCGACGGCACCTGGGGGTCGGCCACCGGAGGCGGCGTCGCACCCGTGCCGGGCGTCGGCCGGGGAGTGGGCACCGGTGCCGAGGGTGTCGGGGTCGTCGGCGCGGACGGCGACGTCGTCGGACCCGTGGTCGGAGTCGCGCCCGGTGTCGGCACGGCGACGGGGTCGCTGGTCTCGTCGGCCGAGACGGAGGTCGCCGAGTCTGCTCCGGGCGGGAACACCACCGGACCCAGGACGAGCGCGGCGGCGGTCACCGCCGCGACGACGCCGACGCCGATCGCGGCGATGATCCCACCGGAGAGACCTGCCGTCGCAGCACCCGCGACGCCCGCACCCGACGCGACGCCGGCACCCGACGCGGCACCGCTGGAACCGGCTGCTCCGGAAGCCGCTGCTCCGCCGGAGGCCGCCACCGAGGTGCTCAGGTGCGCCGTCAGTGCGACCCCGCCGGTGACGCCGGCCGGCATCGCGGCGACCGCGGTCGTCGACGCACCGTTCGTCTGCAACCACGCGGTGTAGCCGGCCGCACCGGCGGCGCCTGCGACGAGGGGGAGGAGGACGAGCGCCATGCGCGAGCCGACCTCCTTCGCCTCAGCGGCCACGATGGTGCACCGCTGACAGGCGTCCAGGTGCGACTCGACCTTGGCCGTGTCCCGGGCGGAGAGGTTCCCGCGCGCGTACGACCCGAGCCTGCTGATCGTGAAGGCGTGCTCCGAGTCGTCGTCGACGGCCTGCAGGTGCGCCTGGATCCACGCTTCGCGCAGCCCCTCGCGTGCTCGGTAGGCGAGCGCGGCCACCGAGTTGGCCTTCATCCCGAGGAGCGGCGCGACCTCCGCAGGTGTCATCGCCTCGATCTCCGTGTACCAGAGCACCTCCTGCCACCGGGTCGGCAGGCTTCGGAACGCTCGGGCACTCAGGCTGCGGTCGAGGGCCTCGATCGAGGACGCCTCGTTCGTGTCCGGGTCCTCGAAGGAGTCCAGGGTGTCGAGTGAGGTCTCCCGACGCGACCGGCCCCATGCGGCCGCCGTGTTCCGGATGGTGGTGAACAGGTACGGGCGGAAGGCGCCGGTGGGTCCCTTCCCGCGGCGGACCGCCTGATAGATGCGGGCGAAGGATTCCGAGACGAGGTCGTCGGGATCGAGGCTCGAGGTGACGGACCGGGCGACGGTCCGTCCGGCGTTCGAGTGCCGTCGCCACAGCTCCGCGTAGGCGTCCTGCGAGCCCGTGCGGGTGTGCTCGATGAGCTCGGCATCCGATCGCTCGGCGAGCGATGAAGCCGGGGATGTGTCCAGGCTCATGATGCCTCCGTCTGCGAGCTGCGCATTACCGGGCACCGTGCCCGCTCAAGAGAGTCGGGTGAAGCGGGATCATGACGCCGATTCCTCATCTTGGCACGAGGTGTCTCGCGGACAGCCGCTGGCGCCGAGGAAGATCCGTTTCGATTGTTCTGGGAAACCGCGTCATGACCTGCTCGGGATGCACTCTCTCAGGATGAACAGCAGGATTCCCGGCGACGGGGACCCGGCTGGGTCGTCCTCGGACGGCCACGATGCGCGCCACGGCCGGTGTGCATCGGGCAACGGACCCGAAACGTTGCAGATCTCGACGGGAGGGGGCGCCTTCGTGCGTACCCGTCGACAGGCCGGGAGTGGTGCTCGGGGGCGAGCATCGCTCCCGGCCGCCTTTCCGACCGTCGCTCGGATCAGTCGAGCCAGCTGACCTCGGGGGAGCGGTGGAAGGCGATGCCCGCTGCCGACCATCCCTGAGCAAGTTCGGCCAGCCGGACCCGGAAGTCGCTCCAGTCCGGCGCGCGTCGCTCCGACCATCCGATCTCCGCGATGGACGCGACACGAGGGAAGACGAGGAACTCGAGCGTCTGCACGTCGGCCACGGTCTCCGTCCAGAGCGGGGCCTCGACGCCGAGGATGTCCTGCTCACCGACGCCTTCGACGATCTCGGTTGGCTCCCAGACGGCGGAGCGTTCGACACTCGTGGGGCCGTCCGCCCAGGTGAGGCCTGCCGTCGCGACGTCGGGGTACTGCATGTCGAGGTAGGCGGCGTCCGCCGGAGACATGATGACCTGCCCGCCCTGATCCACGAACGAGCGCAGCTTGTCGGCGTGACCGTCCTCGGGGGAGACGTAGTTCCAGTACTGGCCGATGGTGCCGGGGTCGAGGTCGCGTGACGCGCCGAACTCGTGCCAGGCGATGGCGGTCTTCCCCGTCGTGGCGACCAACTCGGACACCCGACGGGCGAAGTGGAGGAAGTCCGCCTCAGGGGTGGCGAGCGCTTCATCGCCGCCGAGGTGGAGATAGGGGCCCGGGGTCATCGCGGCGAGCTGGGTGAACACGTCCTCGAGGAACGCGTAGGTGGACTCGGCATGGATGTCGAGGCTCGAGAAGCCGACCTCCGTGCCGGTGTACGGCTCGCGGGCGACGCCGTCCGGGTTGAGTTCGGGATACGCCGAGAGGACCGCGTTCGTGTGTCCGGGGACGTCGATCTCGGGGACGATCGTGACGCGTCGGTCGGCGGCGTACTCGATGATCGCCCGGTAGTCGTCGGCGCTGTACGAGCCGCCCGTGCCTCCACCGACCGCGGTCGCCGCACCGATCCCGGTGAGCTCCGGCCACCCGGCGATCTCGAGGCGCCACCCCTGGTCGTCGGTGAGATGCAGATGCAGGTGGTTGAGCTTGAGTGCGGCGATCTGGTCGATGAACCGCTGCACCTGCGCGACCGTGAAGAAGTGCCTCGCGACGTCGAGCATCGCGCCGCGGTAGGCGAAGCGCGGAGCGTCGTCGATGACGGTCGCGGAGACGATCCAGTCCTGTGCGCCGGCCGTCGGTGCCCAGTTGGCCGGCGGGAGGAGCTGCCTGAGCGTCTGCGTGCCGTGGTGGACCCCGTCGGCGTCCGCGCCGACGATCTCGACACCGGAGGCTGCGGCGGTCAATCGATAGGCCCCGCTCGTCGTCGACAGGCTGGGGTCGATCGACAGCCTGATGACCGTACCCGCGGAGTCCACGACCTCCTCCGTGCCGGCGGTCTCGACCAGGAGCGCGAACCCCGTGGAAGCGCGCAGGGCGTCGGCGAGGATCCGGGCCGTGGTCGCCGCCGACGGGTCGGTACGGATCACCGACTCCGCCGACAACCGGAACGGGGGAGCGGAGGCGTCGGTGGTCTGCGAGACGGGGCGGGGCAGCAGGCTCATGGGCGGTTCCTTCGGCGTCGGCGACGCGGGATCGTGGGGGGCTGGAACGGGGTTTGTTCGGAGGGTGAACAAGCGTCGGGCCATCCTGACACACCGGCCCCCACCGTTGCCCGGCCTCTCCACAGGACGGTGCGCGTCGGGCGTCCCGTTGCTATGCTGCTAGCAGTCGCAACTGGCGTATAGACGGAGTTCCGCTCCGCCTCAGATGGTTCACCATCGGGGAGCGACCCTGCACCTTGAAGACAAGGGCGGATTCGGCCGCACGCCTGGGCCGAAACGGCACATCACCGACATCCGTTCTGTCATAAAAGGGAGCCAGTCTTGTCCGACACCTTCAACGCGCCACTCTCCGAGGTCGATCCCGAGATCGCAGCGGTCCTCGAGCAGGAGCTCGGTCGCCAGCGCAACACCCTCGAGATGATCGCGAGCGAGAACTTCGTGCCCGTCTCCGTCCTGCAGTCGCAGGGCAGTGTCCTCACCAACAAGTACGCCGAGGGCTACCCGGGTCGTCGCTACTACGGCGGCTGCGAGTTCGTCGACATCGCCGAGTCCCTCGCGATCGAGCGGGCCAAGAGCCTCTTCGGTGCCGCGTACGCGAACGTCCAGCCGCACTCGGGCGCCACGGCCAACGCCGCGGTCCTCTCGGCGATCGCCACCCCCGGCGACACCATCCTCGGTCTCGAGCTCGCCCACGGTGGTCACCTCACCCACGGCATGAAGCTCAACTTCTCCGGCAAGCTCTACAACGCCGTCTCCTACGGCGTCGACCCCGAGACCTTCCTCGTCGACATGGACGTCGTCCGCGACAAGGCACTCGAGCACAAGCCGCAGGTCATCATCGCCGGTTGGTCCGCCTACCCGCGCCAGCTCGACTTCGCCGCGTTCCGCGCGATCGCCGACGAGGTCGGCGCGAAGCTCTGGGTCGACATGGCGCACTTCGCCGGCCTCGTCGCCGCAGGGGTCCACCCGTCGCCCGTGCCGTTCGCCGACGTCGTGTCCTCCACCGTGCACAAGACCATCGGCGGCCCGCGCTCCGGCTTCATCGTGAGCCGCGACATGGAGCTCGCCAAGAAGCTCAACTCGAACGTGTTCCCCGGCCAGCAGGGCGGACCACTCATGCACGTCATCGCCGCCAAGGCGACGGCGTTCAAGCTCGCCGCCACGGCGGAGTTCAAGGACCGGCAGGAGCGGACACTCCGCGGTGCCAAGCTCCTCGCCGAGGCGCTCACCTCCGAGGCGTCGAAGGCCGCCGGAATCGACGTCCTCACCGGCGGCACCGACGTGCACCTCGTGCTCGCCGACCTCCGCACCTCCGAGCTCGACGGCCAGCAGGCCGAAGACCTCCTCCACGAGGTCGGCATCACGGTCAACCGCAACTCGGTGCCGTTCGACCCGCGCCCGCCGATGGTGACCTCCGGTCTGCGGATCGGCACCCCGGCACTTGCGACGCGTGGCTTCGGCGACACCGAGTTCGCCGAGGTCGCCGACATCATCGCTCTCGCGCTGCGCAACGGTGCCGAGGCCGGAGCCCTCCGGGAGCGCGTCACCGCGCTCGCCGAGCGCTTCCCGCTCTACCCCGGCCTCCAGCAGTAGGGCGCGGGCGCATGACCGCACAGATCCTCGACGGTAAGGCCACGGCCACCGCCATCAAGTCCGAACTCGCGATCGAGGTGGCCGCGCTCAAGGAGCGTGGCATCTCGGTCGGGCTGGGCACCGTCCTCGTCGGGTCCGACCCGGGTTCGCAGTGGTACGTCGCCGGGAAGCACCGCGACTGCGCCGAGGTCGGCATGGAGTCGATCCGACGCGACCTGCCCGAGACGGTCTCGCAGGAGGAGCTCGAGGCCGTCCTCGACGAGCTCAACGCCGACGAGAGCTGCACCGGCTACATCGTGCAGCTGCCGTTGCCGAAGCACATCGACACCGACGCGATCCTCGAGCGCATCGATCCCGAGAAGGACGCCGACGGGCTCCACCCGACCAACCTCGGTCGTCTCGTGCTCAACGTGAACCGCCCGATCCACACGCCGCTGCCGTGCACGCCGAAGGGCGTCATCGAGCTGGTGGAACGCCATGGGATCAGCTGGGCGGGCAAGCACGTCGTCGTCGTGGGCCGCGGGGTCACCGTCGGTCGCGCGATCGGCCCGCTGCTCACCCGTCGTGAATACAACGCGACGGTCACGCTGACGCACACCGGAACGGTCGGACTCGACGACATCCTCCGCACCGCCGACGTGATCGTCGCCGCGGCGGGCGTCCCCGGGATCGTCACGCGCGATGCCGTGAAGCCCGGCGTGATCGTCCTCGACGTCGGTGTGAGCCGCGAGACCGACCCCGAGACCGGCAAGTCCCGGGTCGTCGGCGACGTCGCCCCTGACGTGGCCGAGGTCGCCTCGTGGATCAGCCCGAACCCCGGTGGTGTCGGCCCCATGACCCGCGTCGGTCTCCTCGCCAACGTCGTCCGCATGGCCACCCCCTAACCCAGCCCGCGAGGGGTCCCGTTTGGTTGGTGCGCGCGGCGTGCCGCTAGCCATTCGGGACCCCTCGTGAGCGCAGGGCCTGAGCCACACGGTCGGCGATGAGCGACGGAGTGCCGAGGTGCGATCGGTTCACCCGGATGACTCGCCAACCGGCGGCCATCAGGCGGTCCAGCCGGTCGATGTCCCGGAACGCCTGGCTTTCCGTCGCGAAGTGGACGGCTCCGTCGTACTCGACGAGCACTCGGTGCTCGGGATACACCAGGTCTCCGAGCGCCATGAAGGCGCCGTCGTCATCGACGATGACGCGATTCACCTGCGGTTCGGGAAGACCAGCTTGAACGAGCGACAGCCGGAGCTTGGTCTCCTGCGGTGAGTCCGTTCCCGGACGGATCGACAGGAGCGCCTCCCTGAGCCGCTTCGCGCCGCGTCGCCCGTTCATGCGTGCGAGCCCACGGATGAGTTGCGGCATCGTCGCGAGCGGGTCCTGGCGCCCGACCAGTGCATCGCCGATCATGATGAGTTGACCGAGCGACAGCGTGTTGCCGAGCTGACACCAGACATCGACAGCGGTGGAAACCGGAACCCCGCCCAGTATCGCGGTCTCCCAGTGTGACCGGTCGAGCTTGTGCCCGACGACCGCCGCTCCCTTCGGCGCTCGCTGTGGAGCCGCTGCCGAAACATGGATGGGACCGTTCTCCAGCGGCAGCGGCAGCGGGAGTTCCCAGAGCGAGGCCGCGAACGTGTGGCTGAAGAACTGACCAGGTAACAAGAGCGGGGCGTACGTCAATGCCCGTTCGTGCGCCGATTTCGCATCATGAGCGACGTGAACGCCGTGATGCGGATGTCGGAGATCGCCAGCTCGCAGACGGGCCCTGGTCACGCCCAGGGTGCGGGCTTCGTGAGCCGTGAAGGCTCGCTGGGCAAGGGGTTGGGGCAACGAGTCGCGGACAGCCATCCCCTCAGCCTGACCACTGAAAGGACCCCGCCGCCGAAGTTCCTCACAAGCTGCCCGCGAGGGGTCCCGAATGGCTAGTGGTCAGGCTGTTCGACCAGCCATTCGGGACCCCTCGCGGGCAGGGGAGGAGGAAGGTCAGGATTCTCGGGTGGCTCCGGCGGCGGGGCGGACGGGGAAGATGGTCGGGGCGGTGAAGGACGCCTCGGCGAACGCCGCCGTGACCGCCTCGGCCACGGCCGACGCCAGGGCGACGGGGACCAGCGCGATCGCCGCACCCCCGAACCCACCACCGGTCATCCGCGACCCGATCGCACCGGCCGCCATCGACGTCTCGACGGCCAGGTCGAGTTCCGGAACCGAGATCTCGAAATCGTCACGCATCGACGCGTGGGAGGCCACGAGCAGCTCGCCGATCGACGTCGGCCCGTGCTCGCGCAGGGTCCGGACGGTGTCGAGGACACGCTGGTTCTCCGTCACGACGTGACGGACGCGGCGGAAGGTCTCGTCGTCGAGCAGTTCACGAGCGCGCTCGAGGTCGCCGACCGTGACGTCGCGGAGCGAGTCGGCGCCGAGCGCTGCGGCACCCGCCTCGCAGGACGCCCGACGTGCCGCGTACCCGCCCGACACGTGGGCGTGCTCGACGCGCGTGTCGATGACGAGCAGCTCGAGGTCGTGCTCCTCGAAGCCGAGGGGGATGACGTCGGTCTCGAGCGAGCGGCAGTCGAGGAAGACGCCGCAGTCACGCTGGCCGAGGAGCGACGCCGACTGGTCCATGATGCCGGTCGGCGCACCGACCGCTCGGTTCTCGGCGAGCTGGCAGATCTTCGCGAGCGTCCGGCGGTCGTGGTCGAGGTGCCAGATCTCGGTCAGTGCGACGGCGACCGAGGCCTCGATGGCCGCGGAGGAGGAGAGGCCGGCCCCGACCGGGACGTCGGAGTCGATGTAGATGTCGACCCCGGGCACCTCCTGCAAGGGTGCCCCGAACTGGCCGAGCGCCCATGCGACGCCGAGCGGGTAGGCAGACCAGCCGTGCAAGGCGTCGGGATCGAGCGCGCGCACCGAGACCTCGACGATCTCGGGCGAGAAGCTGCTCGACACGCGGATGCGGTCGTCGTCACGGCGCCGGACGGCTGCGACGGTGCGGCGGTCGATCGCCATCGGGAACACGAAGCCGTCGTTGTAGTCGGTGTGCTCGCCGATGATGTTCACGCGGCCGGGCGCGGTCCAGAGGCCGTGCGGTTCGCTGCCGAAGGCGTTCTCGAATCCGCTCGTGGCGGTGCGCTGCAGGTCGGTCATACGGGGTTCTCCTCGTCGGCTGCGGCGATCGCGGCGCGCAGGGCGGTGGCGGTGGTCTCGGGCGGGACGTCGCCGATCCAGGCGCCCATGGCGGCCTCGGAGCCGGCCAGGTACTTCAGGCGGTCGGCTCCACGACGTGGGGAGGTGAGCTGCAGGTGGAGTCGGAGCTCGTCGCGGTGGACGCGGGTCGGCGCCTGGTGCCAGGCGGCGATGTACGGGGTCGGGGTGTCGTACAGGGCGTCGACTCCCCGCAGCAACCGCAGGTAGAGACCGGCGAGTTCGTCCCGTTCTTCGAGCGAGGTCGCGGCGAAGTCGGGCACGTGCCGGTGGGGGAGCAGGTGTACCTCGATGGGCCAGCGCGCGGCGAACGGGACGAACGCCGTCCAGTGCTCGCCGGCGAGGACGACGCGCTCGTCAGCCTGCTCCGCGGCGAGGATGTCGGCGAAGAGTCCGGGACCGTAGGCCTCGCTCGCGGCGATGAGCCGCTGCGTGCGCGGGGTCACGTAGGGGTAGGAGTAGATCTGTCCGTGCGGGTGGTGGAGGGTGACACCGATCTGCTCGCCACGGTTCTCGAAGGGGAACACCTGCTGGATCGAGTCGATCTGCGACAGTGCGTGCGTCCGGCGGGCCCACGCTTCGATCACCGTGCGCGCCCGGGTGCGGGACAGCGAGCCGAAGGAACCAGTGCTCGACGGGCTGAAGCTCACGACCTCGCATCGGCCGACCGAGGTGCGCGTCCGGCCGATTCCAACCGTCTCGAGGTCGGCGAGGTCGACCGGTGCGTTCTCGTCTTCGAGCAGCGGTCCGAAGGACGGCGACTTGTTCTCGAAGACCGCGACGTCGTACTGGTCGGGGATCTCGGAGGGGTTCGAGGGGCTCGCGGGCGCGAGCGGGTCGAGGTTCGCGGGTGGCAGCATCACGCGGTTCTGGCGGGCGGCGGCGATCGAGATCCACTCACCTGTGAGCGGGTCCTGGCGCATGGATGCGGTCGGCGGTCGTGGGGCGAGTTCGCGTGCGTCGGGCAGGCGCTCCGCAGGCAGCGTCGTGTCGACGTCGTCGAAGTAGATGAGTTCGCGACCGTCGGCGAGGCGCTGGGTCGAGCTCGCGATCGCCGGGTCGATGACGAAGGTGTCGTCGAGTGGGGGCATGGGGATCCTCAGAATGGGTTGTCGAAAGGAAACGTACAACGTTTCGCCTTGAAAAGTATAGGCAAGTCAGCGAAGATTCAAGCATGTCCGACGACGAGCCGATGCAGTTGCCCGCCCCACTGCGACGCGACCGCATCCGCGAGCTCCTCGATGAGCGCGGCTTCGTGCGCGTCGCCGACATCTCCGACGACTTCGGCGTCTCCCGGGTGACCGCCCGGACGGACCTCGACACCCTCGTCGACCAGGGCGAGGCCGTCCGCGTGCACGGAGGTGCGATGCCCGTGCAGGGACGCGGCGCCGTGGAGTCGCCGATCGAACTCGCGACCGCGACCTCGGCCCACGCGAAGCAGCGGATCGGTGAGGCGGCGGCCGCGATGGTGCGCTCCGGTCAGAGCGTGATCGTCGACGTCGGCAGCACCGGCCTCGCCCTCGCCCGCGCGCTCAAGGCTCGCCGCGACCTCGCCGACGTCGTGGTCATCACGAACGGCCTGACCATCGCGCTCGAGCTCGAGTCGGAGATCCCGAGGTTCTCGGTGATCGTCACTGGTGGATCGCTTCGGCCGCTCCAGCATTCGCTCGTCGATCCGCTCGCCGGTTCGCTACTCGGCCAGGTCCACGCCGATCTCGCCTTCATCGGGTGCAACGGTGTCGACGCAGGCCATGGCGTGACCAACGTCAACCTGCCCGAGGCCGAGGTGAAAGCCAGGATGGTTCGCGCGGCCGAGCGGGTGGTCGTGGTCGCCGATGCCTCGAAGCTCGGTGTGCGGCAGCTCGGCCGGATCGCCGGCCTGGAGGCCTTCGACGCCCTCCTGACCGACGACGGGGCCGCGCCCGAGACCATCGCGCTCCTCCGGGAAGCGGGACTCGCGGTGACGCTCGTCCCGCTCGGCGACTGACCTCGCGCGCGGACCGCCCGATGCGGCAGCATGGTCGCATGAGTGATCGAGCGCATCCGGCCGTGTCCGTCGTCGAGCAGACGCTGCGTGATCGCGGGGCTCAGGGCGAGATCACCTGGCTCGACGACGCTGCACGAACGGCGGCGCTGGCAGCGGAGGCCTTGGGGATCGAGGTCGGGGCGATCGCGAACTCCCTCGTGTTCACGCTCGACGGCGAGCCGACGCTGATCCTCACGAGCGGCGCCCACCGTGTCGACACCGCCTGGGTCGGCGAGCGGCTCGGTGGACGGCTGAAGCGTGCTGACGCCGAGGTCGTCAAGGCGGCGACGGGACAGGTGATCGGTGGCGTCGCGCCCGTCGGTCACCCGGAACCGATCCGCACCTATGTGGACGAGGCGCTCGCTGCCTACCCGGAGGTCTGGGCCGCAGCCGGCCATGCGCACACGGTGTTCCCGACGACCTTCGAGGAGCTCGTGCGAGTGACCGGCGGGCAGGTCATCGCGGTGGAGCCGCCGACGGATCCTGCGGGGTCGTCGGCAGCTGCGTCGGCGTAGCCACCGGAGCGGCCATGGCGGCCGGCGGCGTCCCCTGCTGCTTCGTCACCCGGCTCGGCGGCAGCGGAGCCGTCGCGGTCACGCCGTTCCTGCGCCCCCACCAGGTGCTCACGACGGCTGCGGCGACGCAGAGCGCCATCGGGATGAGCATGAACGGTCCGCCGGCGCCCTCGCCTCGCTCGAAGACCTGGTCGGTCTGCGACATGAGGGCCGTGGGGACGAGGAGCAGGACGTTGTTCGTCGCATGGATGAGCACCGGCGCCTCGAGGCCACCGGTCCCGCGGGCGGCGAAGGACATCGAGGCGCCGAACACGAAGTAGTAAGCGATGAGCCAGGGGTCGCCGGCGAAGTGCACCGAGGCGAAGACCGCGCCGGAGACGACCGTGCCGACGAGGAACGCCGTGATCGGTCGACTGAACCAGGATCCGACGGAACGTTGGATGAGGCCGCGCGCCCCGTACTCCTCGCCGGCCGACTGCAGCGGCGTCGTGAGGATCACGACGGCGAGCATTGCGATCATGGTGCCGTCGATCACGATGGGCTCGAGCGGGGAGAGCAGGACGGACGCTCCGACGTACACGATCCACACCGGGACGATGATGAGCGCAAGGCGCCCGAGCCAGCGCCAACGGAAGCGCCCCTCCACCGAGGACAGCCACCGTGGACGGACGCCGAAGATCGCCCACTGGATGAGCATCGACACCGGGATGAGCGCGGCGAGCGACAGGTTGTTCGCGAGCATCGTCACCGGCGTCAGCGTCATGAGACCGTTCGCGACGTCGTCGAGCGTGTACGCCCCGGTGGCCACGTCCACGATGAGCGCGATGCCGCCGAGCACGATCGAGAGGATCAGGAACACGACGACGAGCAGGAGGAGCGCGAGTGCGCCACGCCACCAGGCCGGTGCGGCGCGGAGGGCGTGGTCGTACGTCGCGAGCTGCCGCTGGGGCACGGCTGGATCGACGGGCGTCGAGGCCGGCATCGACGCCGGTGTCGTCGAGGGTGATGGCGAAGGCGTCTGCGGGTGCTGTCCGGGATTCGTCATGCTGCCAGGGTAGGCAGCCGTGGCCGCAGGACGCGTCCCCCGAGCGATGGACGACGAGCGACGGATAGCCGGTGATCGGCCTGGTCCCGAACGCGCGACGGTGGGAGACTGACCGGTATGGCCGGACATCGCATCTTCACGACGAGCTTCGCCAGTGTGTACCCGCTCTACGTCGCGAAGGCGGAGCGGAAGGGCCACACGAAGGGCGAGGTGGACCAGGTCATCACCTGGCTCACGGGCTACGACGACGCCGCGATCGAACGGGTGCTCGCCGACGGTACGGATTTCGAGACCTTCTTCGCCGAAGCGCCGGCGATGCACCCCAACGCGTCGCTCATCACGGGCCTCATCTGCGGCATCCGCGTCGAGGAGATCGAGGACCCCCTGATGCAGCGCGTCCGTCAGCTCGACAAGCTCGTGGACGAGGTCGCGAAGGGGAAGAAGATGACGTCGATCCTCCGCGTCTCCGTCTGACCGCCGACCGCGTGGCCCTCCCATGACGCAGACGGCCGCCGCGCGAGTGCGCGACGGCCGTGTGCTCGGAACCCGGTGGGATCAGTGCGCGAGCACCGGCTCTGCGGACGCCTCCGGGGCGTGGTGCAGGGCGAGTCCCTGATTGCGTCGGCGGAACAGCAGTGCCGCCGTCACGGCGCCCACCGCGAAGAACCCGGCACCCCAGAAGTAGGCGGTCTGGTAGCTCTGGATCGCGGCCTGCGCGAGCACCTCGGGGGTGGGCGGCGTGTTGTCGGTCACGTAGGCCGTGGCGGCGCTCGCCGCGAGGGTGTTGAGCAGCGCCACACCGATCGACCCGCCGACCTGCTGGCTGGTGTTGACCGTCGCCGAGGCGACCCCGGCGAACGCCCGGTCGACACCGAGCGTCGCGGTCTGCATCGAGGCGGGCATGATCGATCCCATCGCGAAGCCGAGCACCATGAGCGCCGGCATGACGTTGCCGACATAGGAACTGTCGAGGTCGAGTCGGGTGAGGAGGAGCATGCCGATCGCCCCGAGCGTCATGCCGAACGGCACCATGACCTTCGGGCCGAAGCGGGGGACGAGGAGGTTGGTCCCCAGCTGTGCGGCGAGTACGAGCATCGCGATCATCGGGAGGAAGGCGAAGCCCGTCTGCTGCGGTGAGTAGCCGAGCGAGGCCTGCAGGTAGTACGTGACGAAGAGGAAGATGCCGAACATGCCGGCTCCGGCGATCATGACCGAGATGAACGCGGCACCGCGGTTGCGGTCGAGGACGATCGACAACGGGAGGAGCGGGTGCGCGGCCCGGCGCTGCCAGAGGACGAACGCGACGAGGAGGACGGCTGCGGCAGCGAGGAAGGCCCAGCTGAGCGGCGAGTCCCAGCCGTCGGTCTCGGCATTGGCGAAGCCGTAGACGAGGCTGAACAACGCACCTGAGACGAGGACGGTGCCCGGAACGTCGAGCTTGGGGCGGGGGCCGGTCGTCTTCGGGGTGGTGATGAAGAGGACCGCCCCGACGATGGCGACCACGGCGATCACGACGTTGATGTACAGGTTCCAACGCCAGTCGAACTGCTCGGTGAGGAATCCGCCGAGGAGGAGTCCGACCGCGCCACCCGCGCCGGCGATCGCACCGAAGACGCCGAACGCTCGGGCGCGCTCCTTCGGGATCGTGAAGGTGGTCGTGAGCATCGCGAGCGCGGTCGGTGCGAGGAGGGCGGCGAAGACGCCCTGCAGCGCCCGCGCGGCGACGAGGGTGCCGAACGAGTCCGCGGCGCCTCCGAGGGCCGAGGCGATCGCGAACCCGACGAGCCCGATGATGAACGCCCGCTTCCGGCCCATGAGGTCGGACAGGCGTCCGCCGAGCAGCAGCAGGCTGCCGAAGGCGAGGGAGTAGGCGGTGACGATCCACTGGCGGTCGCCGTCGGAGAATCCGAGGTCGGCCTGGGCGGCGGGCATCGCGATGTTCACGACGGTGGCGTCGAGCACGACCATGAGCTGGGCGAGGCCGACGGTGACGAGCGTCCACCAGCGGCGTGAGGAGACTGCCGGGGTTCCGGCGGCGAGGTTCGAAGTCATGCTGAGGACTCTATACGGAACTGGACAGTTTCGGAACCGAATAGTTCCTGAACGTTCGAGTTCCTGAACTATGCTGTTCCGGGAGACGAAAGGGAGGTGAGCCGCGATGACGCAGCTCGAGACCCCACCCGCAGCGCCGAAGCTTGGCCGGAAGCGCGATCACACGCGGGACGCCGAGATCCTCGACGCCGCGCTCGACGTCCTGGCCGACACGGGCTACGCCGGGATGACGGTCGACATGGTCGCCGCGCGGGCGAAGGCCGGCAAGGCGACGCTCTACCGCCGATGGGCGTCGAAGTCCGAACTCGTGATCGACGCGGTCGCCTGCATGAAGCAGATCGATCCCGACTTCTCGAAGCTGCCCGACACCGGCTCACTCCGCGGCGACCTCGTCGCGATGATCAAGGCGCCGTCCATCGCCGAGGGCGAGCGCAAGATGCGCGTGTTCGCCGGCGTGATGTCGATGATCTCGGATGCCCCGGAGCTCACCGAGTCCATCCATGCGGCGATCGTGGAGCCGCGCATGGCCGTCAACCGCTTCCTGTTGCAGCGCGCGATCGACCGCGGAGAGATCCGTGCGGACGCCGATGTGGAGACCCTTGCGCTGATCAGCCAGGCGATGGTGAGCTATCGCGTCCTCATGCTGCGGGAGCCGGTGACACGTGACTTCCTCATCTCGGTGATCGACGGCGTCATCATCCCGGCCGTCCGGAAGTAGCTCGATGACCGGCGGACCCGCCCGATCTCGAACCGGGCTGCTCGATCGCGCGGCACCGGTCCACCTCGGGACACCGGACGCCCCACTGCGCTTCACTGGTTTCCGCGAGCCCGGTGGGCGCCACCTCATCGTCGATGGCGCAGAGGCGTTCGAGTTGAGCTTCCCGTGCGGAAGCTGCGCGCTGCTGTTCCGTCGTCTGGACGAGGGTGCCCGGGCGCTCGCCGCAGACGTACTGCACGATCACCTGGACGAGGGCGTGCCCGCGATCGATGATCCGTCGTTACGCGACCTCGTGTCGACGATCCTGCCTGAGGGGACCTATCTGCCGCTCCTGCTGTCCATCGAGCCCGTCCTGGTTGCTCCGGGTGACGATCACGACTACTTCTCGCGGGAACAGGTCGCGCACCGCGGCATCGACCCCACGCTTGGTGCACCGGAGGACCCGGCGACCGGCTACTACCGCGGCCCGACCCGGACGACCGGCGATCACGAGACCCTCTTCGAGTTCCTGGTGCCGATGGTGCCGCCCGGTTGGAACGACCGCGAGCGCGTGGCCTCGTACGAGGAGCGGCTTCGCACCGGGGGAGCGGCGACCGTGCTCGCGGTCTCCGTGCTGGACCGGACGCAGCCGTTCGACAGCGCTGACGCCCACACGGGTCTCGTGCACATCGTGCTCGACGGCCACCACAAACTGGAGGCAGCCGCGCGTCTCGGCGTCCCCGTCACGGTCCTGTCGTTCGTCTCGGTCGACGCGAGCCTTGCGGACGAAGCGACGGTGGCCGGCCTCCCGGAGCTGCTCGCGCGCTGATCACGGCGCGTGTGTGACCGGGTGGATCACGCAGTGCTGGATCCCCCGATCCCTGCGTGACCCACCGGTCGAGGCGGTGAGCGTCGCAAACCCCCGTCGCGAATACGCAGCCCACTGAGGCGTGGACTGCGGCGGCATCACCTCCACCAGTGTGACATGAATAAGTCGTTCGTACCAGTTATCGAAAAGAGGTCGGCTGTGCGAGCTCCGAGCCTCTAGGCTGAGGCCCCGACCGGCCACGGTCGACGGACACGGCGCCGATGGATCGGAGCCGGAGCACAGGCTGCCCGAGGAGGTCAGGATGCCGGGGACGCGACGAACGCCCACGCAGGAACGCGGACAGGTGACGCAGGATGCGATCGTCGAGGGAGCCGCGACCGTCTTCGACCGCATCGGCTACGGGAACGCGAGTCTGTCGATGATCGCGGAAGCATCCGGGATCTCGCAAGGGTCCATGTACTTCCACTTCAAGTCGAAAGAGCAGATCGCCCTCGCGGTCATCCACGAGCAGCACGACCGGTCGATGCCCCTGATGGCACGGGTGTCGGAACAGTACGACGGGGTCCTCGAGCGGCTCATCCGGGTGTCGCGCGCCATCGTCGATCAACTCGAGAACGACCCGGTGGTCCGTGCCGGGATCAGACTCACGCTCGATGAGGGTTCGCTGAGCCAGCCGGCCGGTGCGTTCTACGAGGATTGGATCTCGGGGACGGCCGCTCAGCTCGACGTGGCGCTGCAGGCCGGGGACCTGGAGAGTTCGATGTCGGCACCGGAGCTGGCCCGCACGCTGATCGGATTCTTCACCGGTGTCCAGCTCACCGCCCAGGCGACGGTCGGGCGCTCGGACATCGGAGCGTCGGTGGACCGCATGTGGCGGCTCGCGATCGACGCCATCGTCCCCGAGGCGCGGCGGTCAGCGGCGACGCGCGTCCGGGAGGACGCTTTCGGCCTCTAGGTCGGGCTGCGCGCGACGCGACGCAAGGCTCGGCCAGCCCTCCCTCCACTGGACTCGTGTCAGGTGAGCACCGGTAGCGCCCAGCAACTCAGCGCCGCACCACTACCGAGTATCACCACGGCACTGCCGACGAGGCCCGCGCTCGTCCGTTTGGCGAGTCCGAGGCGTCGACGCAGCCGTGTCACGGTTTCGATGTACCCCGCCATCTCCGCGCCGAAGCAGCGAAGCAGTGCCTCGTCTGCAGGAGTCCCCGGAGACGGCGCGAAAGTCGGCTCGGTCAGACGCTCCACTGCACGCACGACGGCGTCGATCCGGACTTGCACCGTTCCTGCACCCTGCTGGACGACGACCCCGGCGGCCAAGACGAACGCCCCGAACGAGGACACGAAGATCGGCAGCGTCTCCGCCAGCTCTTCCTCCGAATAGCCGTCCAAGGGGCCGACATACGCTGCCGCCGTGACGAAGCCGACGCCCAACACCGCCAGGAGCACCACGAAGGCACTCGGCCAAGTGGCCAACGGCTCATCGACCACCTTCCGGAACGCTTGGATGTTCTGCGTCTGAGCCATGCATCGAACCTACCTGCGACAGGAACACCCGCACAGCACCGGCGTCACGACGGCGATGGTTCCAGAAAGACGCGCGCCGAGCCGGAGGAAACGACGACCACACACCGGCGACCTTCATGTGCTGACCCGAGACGGAACTCAGACTGGCGGTTCTGCGTCGGATCCGGCGAACGCCGGGTGACCGAACAGCCCGGGCAACCCACCGGTGTGCAGGAACACCGTCCGCTCGCCCGGCCGGATGTCACCACGCGCGACGGCATCGACGAGTCCGCTGCATGCACGACCGGTGTAGGTGGGGTCGAGGAGCAGTCCTTCACGCTCCGCGGCGAGCGTGAGTGCAGCTCGGGTGCCGTCCGTGAGGTGTTCGTACCCTGCGCCGATTTGCGAGCGATCGACCCGGAGGGACTCAGCGGGATACTGGTCGCCGTGGCCCATGGCGGCGAGGAGTCCAGCGACGGTCGCGCGTCCGTCCGGCACGGCGCCGCAGTCGACTCCGAGTACGACCTCCGCTCCGAGACCGGAGACGAGCCCCGCCATCGTGCCGCCGGAACCGATAGCCACCACGACGTGGCGGACGTCGGGGACCTGGTTCCGGAGTTCCCCGGCGGCGTCGATGTACGCCTTCGCGCTGGCAGCGCTCGACCCGCCGAACGGGATGCGAGAGATCGATCCGAAGGAACCCGCGGTCTGGAGGCGATCGGCGACGGTTTCCGCCGACTCGTCACCGGACCAGACGATGTGCGCGCCGAACAACTCATCGAGGAGGACGTTGCCGAGCGACCTCGGCGGTGCGTCTCCCTGCAGGACCAGCACACACCGGAGGCCGACGCGGGCGGCCGCGGCGGCCGTCAACCTGGCGTGGTTGCTCTGTGGGGCGCCGGTCGTAAGGACGGAGTCCGCACCGGACCGTAACGCCTCGCCCATGGTGATCTGCAGCTTCCGCGCTTTGTTCCCGCCGCCGCCGAGCCCGATGAGATCGTCGCGTTTGATGAGCAGGTCGCCCGCGTCGAGGCCGATCGCGACCGCGAGCCGGTCCGCCAGATCGACCGGGGTCGGGCCTGACACGAATCTCGGGTCCGGAATCAGCTGCTGCTCACCGTTCACGGGTCCCCCTCGTGACGACGAGATCTCATCCGCCGGCGTCGTGCGTCGTGGTGGGCCCGGTGGGGCTCGAACCCACGACCCGCGGATTAAAAGACGGTGTTCTCAGTGGTGCGGTGGTGATCTGATCTGAGCCGGGATGATCCGATCCAGGCCGGAATTCCAGGCGAGTACAGGATACTCCGCCGGGGCGAACGGACTAGTTCGGGGTAGTCCGGATCGCCCCGGCGGAGCGCGGGTGGAGTGCTTCGGGAGGGCCTAGAAGGTCGGCAGGCTCAACAGGTTGTTGGTCCACGTCTTGTCTGCATACGTGCGGAGGTAAGGCTGACCGGAGTCGGGGTGAACGCTGCCGACCCGAACCCGACTTGCTCCGCTCCCGACGAACGCGAGGGCGTTGGGCTTGTCGACCCAGGCAACGAGTGACGGCTTGTCGTTTTCGCCAACGTCTCCTGACTCAATTTCGCGCCACTTGTACTTCACGATCGCCTCGTGAGTGTGAGGAGTGCTGCCGAATCTGACGTGGGTAATTTCGATGGACATGTTGCTCCCTAGGGTGAGTGCGCCCGCACAGCGCGAACGCTAGGCACATTCTGCTCACCACCACCGACATCGAGGCGACCGTCGCCCAGGACGCTCACCGTGCGTCGCTCTGTCTGAGTAGACGCACGAGAACCCCGGCGGTCCTTGGGAGGGGATGATCGCCGGGGTTCTCTGTCGGCTACCAGTGAATGCGGTCGCCCTTGCCGACGGGCGGCGCGTCACCCATGCGGCTGCCGCGAGCGGGTGGCTCGTCGCGCTGCCCTTGCCTGCGCATCTCGCGGGCTCGTTCGGCGGTGGTGCCGCGGGCGAGTCGGTCGTAGAGCTTCGGGCCGCCTTCGCGGGGGCCGCCTCCGTACTCAGTCTGGTCTGTGTAGACGCGCGCGTTCTCGGGGTCGATATCGAGGTCATCTCGGCGGTGCATAACTTCTCCTGTTCTCGTGGGTCCCGAAAGGCTACGTCTACTCGTTGAGATTGCGAGCGAATATCGTGCGACGAAAGGTGCAGGTCGACTCTCGAATATGAACGTCAAATTTCTCCGCTGACCCCAGCAGCGGCAGTGAAACATTACGCGGTAAAGTTTCTCTACCCAAGGTACGGAGGCATCACGAATGGGAAAGCGCGGGCCAACGCCGCTCGGCAACGACATTGAGTTGCGGACAACGATTACACCAGAGATCGACGCCGCTCTGGCACAACTCGTTGAGTTGTCAGGCGGCAAGAGCAGGGCGACCTTCGTTCGGAAGGCACTGCTCGACATGTTGACCTCAATCGGCCTCGTTTATCCCGAAGTGACTGAGCGACTGCACCCCACCAGAACGGCTGGCCGTCCGATTCAGCGACCGGCATCACCCCGAAGGAGAACATCATGACGATTCAGCTGCCACCCTACGTTCCGCGCCGCAGTAACGCCGTGGCCCAGCGGATCCAGAATCAGCGTCACCTCTACGAGGGCAGCATTGTCGCCCTAGAGAAGGTGATCGCGGACGCCGAAGAGGCCTTCATCGCGATCCTCGACGAGCAGGAACGTCGGGAACAGAACCGCGACCGTATCAACGTCCTCACTGCCAAGCACACCCAGCGCGTTCCGCGCGGATAGAACGGACCCGAATCATGAGCAGCAGCGCACTGAGCCCTGATCCCGAACAGCTTCGCATCAGCATCCGCGAGGCCGCCTATCCGAACACACAATCCGAGAAAGACGCGGTCACCGCCGTCGACCGAGCTGTCTTTGACAAGGTCCGGGTGTACGAGGACCACATCGTCGCCGCAGCAGAGGCCTTCCTCGACGAGCAGTCCGTGCATCTGATGGCGGCTGAGGAAATCTGTGAGCAGCTGCCAGAGCAGGTCACATATGCCCTGGACAAGCGAGGAGCGACCGCCGACGCGGCCACCGCAGGCCGTCTTAAGGATCTGCGATCCGCCGCCTACTCCGCCATCGACGCGCTGCGACGCTCCGAGCGCGAAGCGGCGTGGCACCAGGCGAAGGCCGAAGACCCCTACGGCAGCTACGTCGACATGACACGGAAGTATCCGATGCTGCGACCGAGCATCTGACCCCGAAACCAGTGCAGGGCTCCGGCGACGAATCCGGAGCCCTGCGAACCCCCAAGGAGGCCTCACGATGAACACGTCAACTACCCTACTTCCGGCTCTGAGCGCCCCGCTCGCGCCACCGATCGACCCCTACTGGCAGGCAGTGCCGGCGGCCTCGCTCAACCGATTCGAGATCCTGCCACCATCAGAAACCCCGATGCGGAAGCTGAACCCTGTCGAGCTCGCCACGATCCGTGTCTCAGCTCCGACGCCAGCCACCATCACATTCACCGAGTACGGCGAGCCCATTGAGGCAGCCATGCGGATCGCCGTTTGGCACGACCGCGGTATCCATCTGTCTGGATGGCAACTGGCGCAGGGACTCGCCGTGTTCTTCTACCCGCACACAGCAGGACGGACCAGCTGGAAAGGATGGGAGCTTCTGCGAGCGGTCGACGCAACATCCGAGCTCCACGGCGTCGTTGTCACCCTTGATGCGCTCGCGCTCGACGGTAGCGGCTATCGCCGAGGCGTCCGGCTGCGCGACCGAACATCCGAGGTGATGTGATGTCTGTCGACCACTGGGTATATCGGGTGGCTGCGATCTATCGGAGATTCGGCACCCCGTGCGCTCCTGCCCATCCTGCATTCGCAGCGTTAGCCTCAGAGCTGGCTGCATTCGTTGCAGACCGAAAGGACGGCGTCATCGGCGATCTTCACGACGCCGTCGCGCACGTGTGGATCACCACGCTCACTCCCACCGTGCTCCTGAGCCCTGAAATGTGGCGGTCGATCTTCGCTACAACAGGACCAATAGCGCTCAACCGACCCCTCCCAACCGGACCGTTGAGGGTGTATCGTCACGCTCTTGCCGGTGACGCGGCGGGGTGGTCTTGGACGACAGACCCGCGGACCCTCCTCACCGAGCCGTTCCGGTTCACAGGACTCAGCCCAGATCAGGCGTTCGAGATATTGACGGTTGGCCTCCCCGAGTGGGGATGGTACAGCATGGTCATCGAACCGGAACAGGTCCTCATGGCGACTGGACGCAGCATCGTTTCTCTCGACGCCCTCGGGCTGCTGTCCTACTGGGCCACCGATGAGATCGTCATCGACCCAGCTCGTCTTGGCGAGGTGTCGACAGTGCGAAGCGATGAAGTTCGACATTTGTTCTTTCGATCGAATGCCACGGCGGATCGTCTCGGCCAGCGGCGAACAAGCTCGGTGCGGTAAAGTAGTTCTCGTGACAAGCGCGGTAGGACCCGCCACGGAATTGCCATAACTGAATAGTTTCAAAACTCGTGAGGGAAAGGACCCCGAAATCGCGAACCAACCAGTCAAGGGTTGGTCGGATTAGGAAGGTCCTATTTTTTGTGCCCTCCTGCCCTGGCTGACCCACCCAATAGAAGGTGCAGGATCAGCCATGAGCAGTAAGAACAACCGCGAGGTGTACCGACTCTCCGAAGCGCCGGAGCATCCCCTTGCCAGGAAGTACGAGATTTCCGAGCGCCAGTTCCGCAGGGCTGTACAGTCAGGACGAATCAGTTACGCCCGGCCCGGTGGACTGATCGTGCTGCTCACGAGCGAGGACATCGAGAACTACATCCTCGGGTCGCGTTCCGACGCACCAAAGCGCTGACGGTGGCCACGGTGAACAACGACGATTGGCCAGAGCCGCCATCCGCTGTCAAGGCGTACGCCGAAGCTCTGGGAGCAAGGCGGACGGGCTCGAACCAATGGGCCGCGCACTGCCCGAACCCCGATCACCCCGATGAGAACGAGTCTTTCGGCTTCCGGGCGAGAAAGAAGCTGCCGGTCGTGTGGAACTGTCTCGGCTGCGACGACAGTGAAGGGGTTCGACGGGGACTGAAGGCAACCGGGCTATCAACCCGCAGGCTCCGTCGGCTGCCGGCATCGAACACCTTCAAGCTTCCGAGCGTAAAGCGGTCCGCCGAGCGTGAGCCCTATTCGAACCAGGACAAACCGTACGAATGGAGTCAGCAGCTCACTCAGAGCGACCACTCGTCCATCAAACGTCACCGCAACTTGCTTGCTGAACGAGCCATCCGGCGTGAGACCTGGGAACGGGTGCACGTGGGCACTGACGGACGGTCGCTTACGATTCCGCAGCGCGCTTCCGGCGGAGGCCCGTGGCTCCAGATCAAGTTCATCACGTATCCGGAGGATGGTTCATCGAAGGTCGTGAATCAGTCGCCGGGCTCGGTGTCGATGATTTGGCCGCAGGAGTTCCTGTCCGACCATCCGACGCTGCCGGTGTTGCTGTGCGAGGGGGAGTGGGACGCACTGCTTGCGAATCAGGAGTCGGAAGGTCTATACGTCGCCGTAACAGGGACGGGCGGAGCGCAGACGCCCCCGCGAGACCTGAGCCCTCTCAGCGGTCGAGAGGTGTTCGTTGCCTACGATGCGGACGAGGCCGGTCGAGCGGGAGCCGAGAAGGTCGCAACTCGGCTGAATCAGGCCGGTGCGCGTGCTCGCGTCCTCGACCTGACACGACTCGGTGTCTCGCCTGACTCGAAAGAGGACGTTACCGATTTCTTCGTGAAGTACGCCGGGACCGCCGAGCGTCTTGCCTCCGAAATGGAGCGCCTCCGGTCTCAGACCCGAGAGCGCTTCAAGACGGTCTCGGCTGCGGAGCTTGCGGAGGCTGTGCCGCCGATGCGGTGGCTGGTAAAGGGGGTGTGGCCGGAGGGATCGTATGGGGTGCTTGCTGGGGAGAAGAAGACCCTGAAGACCTACAACGGTCTGGCCTTTGCTTTGGCGGTAGCGAGCGGAGAACCGTTCCTGGGTGAATTCGAGGTTCCCAAGCCCCGCTCGGTGCTGATGTATCTCGGCGAGGGTGGCAAGGGGCCGACGCAGCATCGGTTGCAGCGCATCGCGAAGACCATGGGCGTGGACCTGGCGGCGTTGCCGTTGCGGATGGTGTTCGATGCAGGCGATCTGACGAGCGAGGAGTTCCTGACCGCGTTCGACGTCGCGGTGCGAGAGGACAGCCCTGGTCTTGTGATCGTTGACCCGTTGTACGCGTATCACCCTCCCGAGATCGAAGCTCAGAATCTGTACGCACGCGGTGCAATGCTGGCCGGAGATGCAGCAGATGGTCCCGGCAGGGTGCGCGTTCCTGATTGCCGACCACTTCCGCAAGACCGGCAACGTCGATCTTGACCTCGACTCCATTGCGCAGTCGGGTGTGGGCCAGTGGGCTGACAGCTGGATTCTGCAGAAACACGACACTCCGCCACGCGTAGACGAGGGTGAGTTCGCGCTCGGGGCGGCATTCGGGTCGCGGCAGTGGGGCGGTCAGCAGTACCTCGTCAACTGGTCACTCGGCCGATTCGACCCCGATTCCGGAGAGCACATCGGCGACCTCAGCTACTCAGTGTCACCCGTGGCGTGGGGAGCGAAGTCTTCGGCCGTCGCCGAGAAAGACAACAACGTCGCCTCTCACATCATCCACCTCCTGGAGCAGGAGCCCCTCGAGTTCACTGTGACGGCGGTGAAGGAGGCTGTGAAGGAGCGCGCCCGCGTCGGTGAGACTCGCTTCAAGCAGGTGTGGGACGAGCTGGTCGCGGCTGGGCGGGTCGTCTCTGAGTCCGCTCCCGGCAGCGAGGGCAAGATCCGGCCTCGCTGGCGCGTGTCCGGTGTCGGTAATGCGCCGCTCCGCCTCACCCCGGAGGCCGAGAAATGACCACCCCGGCTCGCTCTCTCAGAGGCGACTTGATTCCGGCTCCGCGGCAACCAGCCCCGAACCCGCCCCGGGCGGAGGCGACTTCCTCTGGCGGAGGGCCGCATCCTCAGGCGGCACCTGGGGAATCAAGTCACCTCGGTTCCGGGGCTACTTGGAGGCGACTCACTGACCCCGGGCATCAGAAGGGACGAGGGCGGGTAACCAACCCGCCTCGCCTCCGTCCCTTAGGGAGGCGGGTTGACTTGACCACCCTCATGGAGAAGCACGAAGAAGAGAACTGGAGACTGACATGAACGACCTGATGCACGAGAAGACCCTATGCACAGCCAGGAAGCGAAGCGGACAGCCGTGTGGGAACGCACCGATGCTCGGTAGCTCTGTGTGTCGGATGCACGGAGGGGCAGCGCCGCAGGTCAAGCGGCGCGCTCAGCAGCGGATTCTGGAGGCCAGCGACAAGGCTGCATTCGCGCTGGTGCAGATGATGCAAGACGTGACCATCCCTCCGGCTGTGCGTGTGTCGGCGGCGAGGGACCTGCTCGACAGAGCCGGACTCGTGAGCAAGGCAGAGCTGAGCGTCGAGGTATCGGTATCGAAGTGGGACGCGATCGACGCAGAGATCCTGGTCGACGTCGCAACCGAAGAGGACATCATCGACGCCGAGCTTGTTCACGACAACGACGAAGCCGACGCAGACGAGCTGATGGAGCGACGAGCTATCGAACGTCGCGTCGAGCCGCGCCGAGTACAGAAGCGAACAGGACGCCGGGCATGAGCGCCCGGAGACAGGACGTCGCCTGGGGTAAGCACGTGATCGAGGACGTCCTATCGAGCACGAGCGACGAGGGTCGTATTCCCGAGGCCGACCTCCGCAACGTAGATCGAGCGCACGACATCTTCAACGACGCGTTTGGCCCGGCTCCCGACGCGCTGCTACCGGAGCAGCCCAGCGTCTGAGCTCTGCCGAGAGAACACCCCGAGGCCGGTAGACCGGGCTATTCCGACTCGTTTTCTCTCGGCAGGCTCTGATTCCTCAGTGGCTCAAGCGGACCGCTCAGGGGGACCACGAGAGTTCTTCAGAGCGGTGACGAACGACACCGATCGGAACGACCACAAGGAGACCCTATGAACAAGCGCGTACTCGGCTACGTTCGCGTGAGCAAGGCTGACCGCACACGGGACACGAGCCTCGGCATCGAGGCTCAACGTAGCGCGATCACCCGAGCTGCGGAGGCGAAGGGCTGGACCATCGTTGAGTGGTTCGAGGACGACGGGCTGTCCGGCAAGGACACCAACCGACCCGGCCTGACCGCCGCGCTCGCCGCATTGCGTCGCCATGGCAAGCGCAACGCTGACGGACTCGTTGCCGCCAAGCTCGACCGGCTCTCACGCTCGGTCATCGACTTCGGCGAGCTGTTGGAGCGATCCCGACGCCAGCGCTGGTCCATCGTCGTGCTCGACTTCGACCTCGATACCAGCACTGCGGTAGGGCGGATGCTCGCCGGTGTCATGGTCCAGTTCGCCCAGTTCGAGCGGGAGGTGATCGGGGAGCGCACGAAGGCGGCGCTCGCCGTGAAGAAGGCCGAGGGTGCCCAGCTCGGTAAGCCCTCCCAGGTCCCAGCCGAAATTCAATCGCGCATCCTCCAGCAACACACGGCTGGTCTGTCGCTTTCGGCTATCGCCCGCCGCCTCAACGAGGACGGCACACCCACTCAGACCGGCGCAGGCCAGTGGACACACACGGTCATCGGCGGCGTTGTGCGGAGATGGAAGGAATCAGCATGAGCGACGACCTGAAACCTACGCCACCGGAGCCGAACCCGTTCCGCCCGAAGACCCGGCCCACCCGCGCGGACCTGATCCGGGTCGGCGACATTGTTCTGGAGAGCTACGAGCACCCGGCCACAGTGACGTCCGTCCACCAGACCGGCGCGACCGGACAGGTCTATCTGCGTTGTCGATACATCTGGCAACGCCCTGTCGAACCGGACTGGAGCCTCGGCAAGTTCGCCCCGGCGACCCCGATCCTGAAGGCGGTGAAGTAATGGCGCACGTCAAGGAAGTCGAGCGCGCGGGCGGGAAGCCGAGCTACATCGTCCGGTGGCGCGACAACGGCTTCAAGCAACGCTCGTTCAAGGTGAAGCGCGAGGCCGAACGCTTTGCGCTGAAAGTCGAGTCGGACCTAGCCGAAGGCCAGAGCACCGACCGGCTCGTCAAGAATTCGAAGACGGTTGCGGAGATCGTCGCCGCCTCGATGACGGCGAGCGCTCCCGGGTTGAAGCCGCGCACTCGGCAGAGCTACGAGACCATCTACCGCAATCGAATTCTGCCGACGTTCGGCAAGCGCCGCGCCTCGACGGTCACCCGAGCCGAAGTGCAGGCCTGGGTAGTGAAGCTCCACGCTGACGGGTTGTCGCAGGCAACAGTGCACCACCATTACGTCGCCCTGAAGAAGGCGTTCAAGCACGCTCTCCACGATCGGCTCATCGACCACAACCCGTGCGACGGCGTAACGCTCCCGAAGACGCACGCCACCGAGGAGCCTTCAGTGGTGTTCCTGACGGCTGTGCAGGTCGAACGTCTCGCGACCCGGCTGGACCCTGTGGCGCCGTATGACCTACTGGTGCGGTTCGCCGCATACACCGGACTCCGGGCGGCGGAGCTGGCTGGACTGAGGGTGCGGGACCTCGACCTTGCGGCCGGCCATGTGTCCGTGCGGCAGACGATGCAGCGGATCGCAGGGGAGTGGGTCGTCGGAACGCCGAAGTCGCGACGGTCCACCCGCGACGTGCCTCTCATGCACAGCGGACTGATCGCGGATTTGCGTCGGTACAAGATGAGCCACCCGCGCTCTGGCGACGGCGACGCGCTGCTGTGGCCGGGACGTAACGTCGGCTCGCACGTACTGAACTACGACCACGTCCTCGACGTCGGCAGCTTCCGCCGGAACTACTTCCGCCCTGCTCTGCGCGCGCTAGAGATGCCAGACATGCGTGTCCACGACCTCCGCCACACGGCGGCGTCGCTGTGGCTGGCGGCTGGGTTCAAGCCCTACGAGGTGAGCCGGTGGCTCGGCCACGCGAACATCACCACCACCGACAGCATCTACGCGCACCTCTACCCCAGCGACTACACCGAGCACGTAGCCCGGTTCGATGCGTTCATCGGCGTTCTTTAGAAGAGAATGCCGACGACGTCCTCAATGTGAGCCTGAGCTTTCGCGACACCAGGGTCGTACTTGTTGGGGTGGCCACACTGGTTCCGTGTATCGAGGCATTGCCCCAGCACCGTGCGCTGCGCCTTATCGATCTCACCTAGGTCCCGTGCAACGTCCAAGAGGGTTGACTCTCTGAGCGTCGAGAGGTCGTCGAGTTTCACTATTCGTGACTTTGGAAAGTACTTCTGTGCTGCAGCTTCCACAGCCTGCGCTCCGTGCGTCCAAACGCGCGCCTGCAACACCTGAACCGCGCCTACCCACGTGAAGACGATGCCAGCACGGAGCGCGTTGACGCTCAGGCAGAGGACAGCCTCCTCGAGGTACGCCCGTGCGCCGGAATCACCGACCTTCGACACCACCCGGCGCAACATCTCCACGCCGTGTTCGATGTCAGGCTGTGTCTCGGGAATGTTGGCCATCGCTCGGACTGCAGCTTCGCCCGTTGGTGTAAGTGTCCACAGCCGCGCGCCGCCAGGGGCGTGGGAAGCAACGTCAACGAGCGCCCCCGCCTTCAGCATGACATCGGCAATGTTCGCCTGTTTGGCCTTGGGCACGCGCGAAGCCTGCAGAGCTGCCTTGATCTGCGCACCTGAGAGCGCTCGTTGGTCGCGAAAGTGGGCGTGCCAGTAGAGAACGAGAAGGGAACGGTCCCGCCACGTCGTTGCACCGGCGGCTGCCAGAAATTCGACCAGGCTCACGGCCTACTTCTTCTCCGCCTGCGGAAGGCCGGTGATGAGATTCCTTCCCAGATTGGAGAGTCTGATGTCGTCGAGCCCTTCCGAGTTATCGAGCTCCTTCTTCCCGGCTTGGGAAGCCGTATTTCTAACGTCAGTTGGCAAGTTCCATTTCTGAGAGTGGTAACAGGTGACGATTTGCGCGATTGTAGCTTTCGGCTGTTCTGCAATCTCGAGAATCCAAAAGACAGCGGCAGTGTACTTCTCCATGTGGGTCTGTGGCTTCTTCTCGGCCACGAAATCTGCAAAAGATTGCTTACCGTGAGGTGACAGCTCAAGCTGCTTATCAGGATTCACACTTGCGGGTTTGCTCTTCTTCGGCGTCGACTTCTTCTGTTCAGGCTTGGCCGTATCGGGATTTTGCTCCGTCGTGGCTCCGGCGGCGGGGCCATCGAGGTTAACTTTGTGTGGCTCGAAGTGAAGTCCAGGCGAAGTCGGCTGACCGGACCGTGTTCCGATCAGGAAGTGGAATGCTTCGGTCTGCAACGCTTTGGTGGGGAGACTTCCGATCACCTCTGCCGCTTTGCGAACGCGTTCGATGCGTTCGTTGAAATCTGAATCCGTCAAGAGGGCGCTCTCTTTCACTAGTCCAATCGGACTCTGCCACGAAAGTCCGCCCTCGCCGCAGCGACACGCGAGCGGCCCCGTGACGATCTACCCGTGCAGGATTCGCCAAGTGGCCATTAGCACTATGCCGAGCGCGGGAGCGGTGGCGAAAATCTTGTTCCGTGCCAATAGGAGAAGGAGGTAACGCATGGTCACGCTCCAGCCGCCTTCCGACGCTCGAAGCGCGGCTTCTGCCTCCGATGTCGGCGGCACATTGCTGGTCGGATCCATCGCCTCTCCAAACACACACGAAAACTGTTCGCTTTGGATCGCATGCCGATCCAATGTGTCAGGGGCTCCTGGGCCTCCCACGCTCGCGCGCGCCAACTACTCCAATGTTCCACATGTTCGGACGGCCGTCAACGAGTTCGTGGTCGGAGTGCTTTAGGAGTGCCAACCGGGATCGAGACGGCGTCCGAGATCGGCCTGTGCCTGAGGATCATGGGTGGGCCCGGTGGGGCTCGAACCCACGACCCGCGGATTAAAAGTCCGATGCTCTGCCAACTGAGCTACAGGCCCATACGCGCTCTACTCTACGAGATTTCGACGGCACCCGTTGACGAGCAGGTCGGGGCCACAGGGGGAGTATCGCCCCACGAGGCGAGTACCGTTGTCGGGTGCGCGAAGCGCGTCGCAGGGAGGAGCAGGCATGACCGAGGGATTCCATCGTCCGACGAAGCTCCCGCCGTCGATGCTCGAAGCGATCCAGGGCGGTCTCGACCCGGAGGCCGTCTCGAGGATCACCCATGAGACGGCCGTCGCCCTCCTCACCCGGGTGCGGGCGGATCCGGACCCTGCCGTGGTCGACCGCCTCGTGACGTACACCGACGAGCACGGGATCGACGCGATCGCCGAACTCTGGTCGCACGCCAGTCCGCGGAGCCTTCCCGGAGCCCTCTGGCGGATCTACCTGCTACGCCTGCTCATCCGGCAGGACCCGGTGGGGACGAGCTTCAGCTTCCAGCGGGGCACCGAGCTCATCACCACCGTCGACCCCGTGATCGCCGGCGCGGCCGAGCCGACCGGGCCGGAGGAGATCATCGTCCTCGCCGACCAGATCCTCCGTGGGCTGTACACCGGCGACTTCGCGATCGCCCTCGAGCGGGCGGCGTCCTTCTGCCGGATCAACGCGGTCGGCTGCACCTCACTCGCGAACGACCGGGACGCGGTCGACCCCGCAGACGCCGCGAGACTCACCACGAAGGCCGCACGGTTCAGCACCATCGCCGAGGAGCTCGCCGGCTGCGCCCGACTGTGGCGCACCGACTCCCTCGACTGATCCAGGCGCCCTGGTCAAGGCCTTCGACCTGGGAATGTCCACAGGTGATCCCTTGCTACACTGTTCAAGCCGGGCCGCAGTAACCCCGGGCTCCAAAAATCGCCGCTTCGAGCGGCCTTGCGCCGAGAGGCGTTTCTGCGGCCTGGCACTTATTTTCTCCGGAGGTCTTCGCCCTCCTGCCGCCTGTTCCGTGATGACACCGGAACTGGGGTGGCGAATCCGGTCGATTCCTCCAATCGGATCCCGGGTCGGCACCGAACTCCGTGTATGACCGCCGCACTGTACACGCAGACCCGACCTCGGGTGGGCGTCGCGCAAACGGCCGGTGTCCGTGAGAAGCTAAGACTTGTGACCACGGGACCGGAAGCCGACGCTGCACCGCAGGTGTCTTTGGCGAACGTGCTCGACGCGCTCCTCATCCGCGTGGCAGGCGGCGACCAGGTCGCCTTCAGCGAGCTGTACGATCACATCGCGCCGCGGGTCCTCGGACTCGTCAAGCGGGTGCTCGTCGACTACGCGCAGTCCGAAGAGGTCACCCAGGAGGTGTTCCTGGAGGTCTGGCAGAACGCCCAGAAGTTCGAGGCGGGCAAGGGCACGGCCACGACCTGGGTGCTCACCATGGCCCACCGTCGTGCGATCGACCGCGTGCGGGCTTCACAGGCCGGACGTGACCGCGATCTCAAGATCGGCATCCGCGACTTCGACGAGCGTGTCGACAACGTGCAGGAGACGGTCGAGATCCGGATCGAGCACGAACGCGTCAAGCGGGCCTTCGTCCGGTTGAGCGAGCTGCAACGCGAGGCTGTTTCGCTCGCCTACTACGGCGGCTACAGTCACAGCGAGATCTCGAACCTGCTCGGCGTGCCCATCGGTACGGTGAAGACCAGGTTGCGAGACGGAATGATCAGACTTCGAGACGAGTTGGGGGTGCGTACATGACCGAGCGAGACGATGCAACAGACCTGGCAGCCGGAAACGCGCTGCACACCCTGACCCCGCGCGAGCAAGAGCGGTTCGACCGCCTGCGCGCCGAACACGAGTCCGTCCGCGAGGAAGCGGCGGAATTCGAGGAGACCGTCGCCATGCTCGACCTCGCAGCACCTCCCGTGCAGCCGTCGGCGGCGCTCAAGAACTCGCTCATGGCCGCGATCCAGAACCTGCCGCAGCTGTCCGCTGACGCCCCCGTCGATGCTCCTGTCGCCGAGGTGCAGCCGCTCCCGACCGCGCTCCCAGAGGTCGACGAGACGCCGGTGTCGACACCGACCGCCACGCCGGCCCCTGCAGCAGCGACCACCCCGGTGGCCGGCGCAGCGGAGCGCAAGGCCGCCTCACGGTGGCGTCGCAGTGCCGTCGGCATGGTCGTCGGCGCAGCAGCAGCGGTCGGCCTCATCTTCGGCGGTGTCGGACTCGCGAACACCTTCGGTGGCGGATCCCTCACGCAGACGGTCGCGCTCGCGGAGATCAACGCGGCATCCGACGTCCAGCGCGCCAAGGTGTCCATGGACGATGCGACGGCGACCCTCGTCTGGTCGGGCGAGCTCGGCAAGTCCGCCCTGCTCGTCGACGGACTCGGCTCACTGCCGTCAGACAAGGTCTACGAACTCTGGTACATCGGCGAGGGAGGCCCGGTCTCGGCCGGCACCTTCTCCGCAGCGAACGGCACCACCTGGCGGGTCCTCGACGGCGCCATGAGCGCAGGCGACAAGGTCGGCGTGACGGTCGAGCCGCAGGGTGGCTCCAAGCAGCCCACCACAGACCCGATCATGGTCATCGAGACGGCGTAGTCCGTTCCCTCGGCCCTGAGCCTGTCGAAGCGCGGACTTCGACAGACTCACCGACCTGCTGCAGACGACGACAGCCCCGCCCGGGATTCCCGGGCGGGGCTGTCGTGATGCCGGCGTCAGATCAACCGAAGCGACCCGAGACGTAGTCCTCGGTCGCCTGGACGGACGGCTTCGAGAACATCGTGGTGGTGTCGTCGTACTCGATGAGCTTGCCCGGCTTGCCGGTGCCCGCGATGTTGAAGAACGCGGTCTTGTCGCTGACGCGGCTCGCCTGCTGCATGTTGTGCGTCACGATCACGATCGTGTACTCCTGCTTGAGTTCCTCGATGAGGTCTTCGATGGCGAGCGTGGAGATCGGGTCGAGGGCCGAGCACGGCTCGTCCATCAGCACGACGTCGGGGGAGACGGCGATGGCGCGGGCGATGCAGAGACGCTGCTGCTGACCACCGGAGAGACCGGAGCCCGGCTTGTCGAGGCGGTCCTTCACCTCGTTCCAGAGGTTGGCGCCCTGGAGCGAACGCTCGACGAGCGCGTCCTGGTCGGACTTCGACATCTTCCGGTTGTTGAGCTTGACGCCCGCGAGCACGTTCTCCTTGATGCTCATCGTCGGGAACGGGTTCGGGCGCTGGAAGACCATGCCGACCTGACGGCGGACGAGGACCGGGTCGACGCCCGGGCCGTAGAGGTTGTTGCCGTCGATCAGGACCTCACCCTCGACGCGTGCGCCGGGGATGACCTCGTGCATGCGGTTCAGGGTGCGGAGGAAGGTCGACTTCCCGCAGCCGGAGGGGCCGATGAACGCGGTGACCGTGCGGGGCTGGATCTGGAGGGAGACGCCCTCGACAGCCATGAAGCTGCCGTAGAAGACGTTGAGGTCGTTGACTTCGATGCTCTTGGACACGGGGTTCCTTTGCTCGCGGCCTATCGGCCGAACTTGGGGGCGAAGATCTTGGCGATGAGTCGGGCGATGAGGTTCAGCGCCATGACGATGAGGATGAGGACGAGCGCGCCGGTCCAGGCGCGGTCCACGTAGGAGGCCCCGTCGGTGCCCTGGTTCGCGTACTGGGTGTACACGAAGACCGGGAGGGTCATCATCGGGCCGTCGAAGAGGTTGTAGTTCATGCTCTGGGTGAAGCCGGCGATGATCAGGAGGGGCGCGGTCTCACCGATGACGCGGGCGACGGCGAGCGTCACGCCGGTGATGATGCCGGCGATCGAGGTCGGGAGGACGATCTTGAGGATGGTCAGCCACTTCGGCACACCGAGCGCGTACGAGGCCTCGCGCAGTTCGTTCGGAACGAGCTTCAGCATCTCCTCGCTCGACCGCACGACGACGGGGATCATGAGCAGCGACAGCGCGATGGCACCGCCGATGCCGAGCCGGACGCCCGGGCCGAAGAAGATCGCGAGGAGGGCGAACGCGAACAGGCCGGCGACGATCGACGGGATGCCGGTCATGACGTCGACCAGGAAGGTGATGCCCTGTGCCAGCCGTCCACGGCCGTACTCGACGAGGTAGATGGCGGTCAGGATGCCGATCGGGATCGAGATGACCGACGTGGCCAGTGTGATGAGCAGCGTGCCGGTGATGGCGTGCAGTGCGCCACCGCCCTCACCGACGACGTTCCGCATCGACAGCGAGAAGTAGTTGAGGTCGAACCGGGCGGCGCCGGCCGAGATCACCGTGATGGCGACCGAGACGAGCGGCAGGAGCGCGATGACGAAGGCCGCGGTCACCAGGGTGGTGAGCAGGCGGTCCTTGGCCTTCCGGCGACCCTCGACCATGAGTGACGCGACGTACACGGTGACCGCGTAAAGTGCGGCGCCGAGCACGACGGCCCCGGGGACGTTGTAGCTCTTGTCGGCGGTCGACTGCTGCAGCAGCAGGAAGATGACACCGCTGACGATGAGGCTGCCCGCGAGGATCGTGAGCGGTGCGAACTTCGGCAGCTTGCCCGCGGTGAGCGAGTTGGAGAACGGCGTGGCGATGGACGCCTGACGGCGGTCGGTCGTGGCGGTCATCAGTTCGCTCCCGAGAATTCTTTACGACGGTTGACGATGAGTCTGGCGATGAAGTTCACCACGAAGGTGATGATGAACAGGATCAGGCCGGTGGCGATGAGCTTGTTCACGTCGATGCCGAAGGACTCGGGGAAGTTCAGGGCGATGTTCGCCGCGATGGTGTTCGGGTTGCTCGAGGTGAGCAGGAAGAACGAGTAGACGGCGGCGGGGGAGAGGACGAGGGCCACTGCCATCGTCTCGCCGAGTGCTCGTCCGAGGCCCAGCATGGAGGCGGACACGATGCCGGGACGGCCGAACGGCAGGACCGCCATCTGGATCATCTCCCAGCGCGTCGCGCCGAGCGCGAGTGCGGCCTCCTCGTGGAGCTTCGGAGTCTGGAGGAAGATCTCCCGGGAGATGGCGGTGATGATCGGGATGATCATGACCGCGAGCACGAGGGCGACGGTGAGGATCGTGCGACCGGTGCCGGACACCGTGCCACCGAAGAGCGGGATCCATCCGAGGTTCTCGGACAGCCAGGCGAAGAAGGGCTGGACGAACGGCGCGAGCACGAGCGCGCCCCAGAGGCCGTAGACCACCGACGGCACGGCGGCCAGGAGGTCGATGACGTAGCCGAGGGCGACCGCGAGGCGACGCGGCGCGTAGTGCGTGATGAAGAGGGCGATCCCGAGCGAGAGCGGCACGGCGATCGCGAGGGCGAGGATGGCCGCCCAGATGGTTCCGAAGACGAAGGGGCCGACGTAGGCCCAGAAGCTCGTCGGGGCACCCGTGAACGACGACGAGTCGGCCGTGAGGGCGGGGAACGCCTGGACGATGAGGAAGATCGCGACCGCCGCCAGAATGACGAGGATGAGTGATCCCGAGACGAGGGAGAGCGTCGAGAAGACGCGGTCGCCGACTCGTTGCTTGGCTTTGGGTCTCGCAGCTAGGGCCTCGACAGCCATTGGTTCCCGTTCTCTCGATGCGATGGTGGTGCCCCTCGACAGGCTCGGGGAGCGGGTACTGCGGATGCTGGTGACGCAGGTCGAGCGTGCCGGGCAGGACCCGGCACGCTCGACCGTTGGACTACTTGATGGTCGCGATCGCGTCCTGGACCTTCTTGGCGAGGTCGGCGGAGAGCGGCGCAGCACCGGCCGACTTCGCAGCCTCTTCCTGGCCGGCGTCGCTGGCGATGTAGCCGGCGTACGCCTTGACGAGGTCGGCGACCTTCGGGTCGGCGTACTCCTGGCAGGCGATGAGGTAGCTCACGAGCACGATCGGGTAGTGGGTCGCGTCCGTGGTCTCGCGGTCGAGCTTGATGGCGATGTCGTTCGCCTCGCGGCCTTCGACGAGCGGCGAGCCCTCGACGACGGCGGCAGCACCCTCGGCGCTGTACTCGACGAACTCCTCGCCGACCTTGATCTTCGCGACACCGAGGTCGCCGGCCTTCGATGCGTCGGCGTAGCCGATGGTGCCGGTGCCTCCCTTGACGGTGTCGACGACACCGGAGGTGCCCTTGGCGCCCTCACCCGACTGGAACGGGAAGGTGTCGGCCGGCTCAGCGGTCCACACGTCGGGTGCGTTCTTGCCCAGGTAGTCGGCGAAGTTCTTCGTCGTACCCGAGTCGTCGGAGCGGTGGACGGCGGTGATGGCCGTGGAGGGGAGCTTCGCGTCGGGGTTCAGTGCGACGATCGCCGGGTCGTCCCAGCTGGTGATCTGACCCGCGAAGATCTTCGCGATGGTCGAGGCGTCGAGGTTGAGCTCGTCGACGCCCTCGATGTTGAAGATGACCGCGATGGGGGAGATGTAGACCGGGAGGTCGATCGCCTTGGTGTCCGCTGCGCATGCGGCGAAGGTGCTCGTGAGCTCCTCGTCGGACAGCGCCGAGTCGGAACCGGCGAACTGCACACCGCCGGCGATGAACGCCTTGCGGCCGGCGCCGGAGCCGTCGGGGGAGTAGTTGATGGTGACGTCCGGGTTCGACGTCTGGAAGGCGGCGACCCAGGCTTCCTGGGCGCTGCCCTGCGACGACGCGCCGCTACCGGCGAGGCTGCCCTTGAGGTCGCTGGCGGCTGCGCTCGTGGCGGTGGCGCCGCCTTCGTTGGCCGCGCAGGAGGTCAGTGCGACGGCTGCGACTGCTGCTACGACCGCGACGCGGCCGAAACGTGAGAACTTCACAGGGGTGTCCATTCATTGGTGTGGGTGCGAGCCGGTGCTGGCTCGTCAGTGACGCTAACCACGCGGCATGACGAGCATCCCCCGTGATGGTAAACAACGGGTGAACGGATATCGACGGCTTCATGGCGGCCGACGTGGCGACGCCGCGAATGCACCACGAACGGCCCCTGTCCAGGGGGGGGGGGGGGGCGCACGGACGGGTCAGACGCGGGGTTCGTGCGTCTCGATCGCGATGATGCCGGAGCTCGGATTCGTCCGGGAGAGGTGCACGATGGAGAACGCCCCGGTCTCGAGTGCGGCGGCGCTGCCGAGGTAGGAGCCTCGGGTGGACCCGGTGGCGAGCGCGATCTCGTGCAGGATCTCGGGGAGGACCGGCCCGTGGCTGCAGAGGATCGCCGTCTTGAGCGCCCGGACGCGGCGGCCGACGACCCGGCGGACATCCGATTCGCCCCGCTCGTAGGCGTCCTGGCTGATGAGGTCGGAGCGTTTCGGCTCGATGCCCGCGGCCGCGGCGATCGGACTGACGGTGCTGACGCAGCGCACGGCCGTGCTCGTCACGATCTTGCGAGGGCCGAAGGCCAGCAGGGTCGGGACGTTCCCCGCGGCCTGCTTGACGCCGCGCGGCGCCAGCGGCCTGGTCGCGTCCTCGCCCGACCATTCGGAGGGGGACATGGCTTTCCCGTGGCGCATCGCGATGAGGGCGAAGGTGGCTGTGACGCCTTCGTCGACCAGCGCGGCGAAGGCGTCGAGGATCTCCACGTCGCGCTCGTAGCTGAGGTAGCTCCGTGCCCGTTTGATGGTGACCCACTCCAGCGCTGCGACCTCGCCGTTCGGGATGAACGTGCTCTCGCGGACGGCCTGGTCGGTGACCTCAGCGGACCAGTAGTGGACGATCTTCTCGCGACCGCTCGACAGGGGGTACGTGGAGACGCCGAGCGGCACGCCGAGGTGGACGCTCAGGCCGGTCTCCTCCTTGATCTCCCGCACGGCCGTCTGCGCGAGCGTCTCCCCGGGATCGACCTTGCCCTTGGGGATGGTGACGTCGCCGTACACCGTCCGGTGGATGACGAGGAGGTGGACCTTGCCGTCGATGAGGCGCCAGCACACGGCACCGGCTGCATAGATTGCCGTCGTCGTCATAGTCAGTGCCTCGTCGTGTCGTGGTGCTCGGGTGGGTCGCGGTGCGAAGTCGTCAGCGACGGTTCCTCGGCCGGCGGCGGGCCGCGGTCTCGAGCATGAGGGAGTCTTGCAGATCCGTGAGCGGTCGTCCGTCAGCGTCGACCGCGTGGCGCGTCCAGACGCCGTCGGCGTCGAGCCACCACGACGACGTCTGCTCGTCGAGGGCCTGCTCGAACATCGCGGCGGTCGCCTCGAGGTGCTTCGGGTCGGTGAGCCTGACGAGCGCCTCGACGCGGCGGTCGAGGTTGCGGTGCATCATGTCGGCGCTGCCGATGAACACGTGCGGGTCGCCGTCGTTGTGGAACGAGAAGATGCGCGAGTGTTCGAGGTACCGCCCGAGGATGGAGCGCACGCGGATCGTCTCGCTCATCCCCGGCTGGCCGGGCTTCAGCGCGCAGATCCCGCGAACCCACAGGTCGACCGGGACCCCCGCCTGGCTGGCCCGGTAGAGCGCGTCGATGATCGACTCGTCCACCATCGAGTTGACCTTGATGCGGATCCCCGAGGGCTTGCCCTCTTCGGCGTTCGTGCGCTCCTGCTCGATGTGCTTGAGGAGGCCCTTGCGCAGGTGTCGCGGCGCGACCAGGAGTCGCTTGAACTTCTTCTCGATCGCGTACCCGGACAGCTCGTTGAAGAGGCGGGTGAGGTCTTTGCCGACCTGGTCGTCGGCCGTGAACAGACCGAGGTCCTCGTAGATGCGGCTCGTCTTCGGGTTGTAGTTGCCCGTGCCGATGTGGCTGTAGTGGCGCAGGACCCCGCGCTCCTGTCGGACGACGAGCGCGAGCTTGCAGTGCGTCTTCAGTCCGACGAGGCCGTAGACGACGTGGACGCCGGCCTTCTCGAGCTTCCTGGCCCAGGAGATGTTGTTCTGCTCGTCGAACCGGGCCTTGATCTCGACCAGCGCCAGGACCTGCTTGCCGGCCTCAGCCGCGTCGATGAGTGCTTCGACGATCGGGCTGTCGCCCGACGTCCGATACAGGGTCTGCTTGATCGCGAGCACGTGCGGGTCGGCGGCGGCCTGCTCGATGAACGCCTGCACGCTCGTTGCGAAGGACTCGTACGGGTGGTGGACCAGGACGTCCTCGCGGGCGATCGACCGGAAGAGGTCGGGCTTGCCGTTCGGCTCGTCGGGCTGGAACTGCAGCGCCGTGGTCGGGACGCGCTTCGGGTACTGGAGGTCCGGGCGGTCGATGCCGGCGAGGCTGAAGAGTCCGCCGAGGTCGAGCGGCGAGGGCAGGCGGTAGACCTCCTGCTCGGTGATGTCGAGTTCGCGGACGAGGAGTCCGAGGGTGACATCGTCCATGTCGTCGGTGATCTCGAGCCGGATGGGCGGCCCGAACCGACGGCGCAGCAGCTCCTTCTCGAGGGCCTGGATGAGGTTCTCGGTCTCGTCCTCCTCGATCACCATGTCCTCGTTTCGCGTGACGCGGAAGACGTGGTGGTCGACGATCTCCATGCCGGGGAAGAGGTGGCCGAGGTGGTTGGCGATGACCTCCTCGAGGGCGATGTAGCGCACGCTTGGAGCGGTGTCCAGCGACGCGGAACGGCGCTCCGCCGGACCGACGCGGACGAAGCGCGGCATCATCTGCGGGACCTTGAGCCGGGCGAACTCCTCGCGCCCGGTGCGGGTGTTCCGCACTCGGACCGCGAGGTTCAACGACAGGCCGGAGATGTAGGGGAACGGGTGGGCCGGGTCCACCGCGAGCGGCATGAGCACCGGGAAGACCTGGTTGCTGAAGTACTCGCTGAGGTACTCGCGGTCGGCTGCGTCGAGTGAGTCCCAGGTGACGACCGTGACGCCGCGTTCGGCGAGGTCGGGACGGACGAGGTCGTGCCAGGCGCGGGCGTGCCGTTCCTGCAGGACGTGCGCCTGCTGCGAGATCTCGGACAGGACGTCGGCCGGCGCGTTGCCGACGTTCGTCGGGACCGCCAGGCCCGTGAGGATGCGGCGCTTCAGGCCGGCGACCCGCACCATGAAGAACTCGTCGAGGTTCGAGGCGAAGATCGCGAGGAAGTTGGCGCGTTCGAGGACGGGCAGCGCCGGGTCTTCGGCGAGCTCGAGCACACGCTGGTTGAAGGCGAGCCAGCTGAGTTCGCGGTCGAGGTAGCGGTGTTCGGGCAGCGCGGGATCGTTCCGCTCGAAGGCGGGGTCGAAGTCCTCTTCGTCTCCATCGAGGCCGACATCGAGCACGGTTGGGTCTGCTGGCATGCCTTCATCATGACACCGTGGCGGGGGTGGTCGCGACGACTGCGGTGAACACTGTGTAAATGCCGCAGCGCCACACCGCTGTGGAGGGGATCAGGCGTCGGTTCTCGCGTACTGCACGTCGATGGTGTGGTCGGTGAATCCGAGCGAGCGGTACAGCGACACCGCGGGGAGGTTGTCGGCTTCGACGTAGAGCGTGACCGCCTCCACCCGTCGATCCCGCAGGCGGGCCAGGCCGGCCTCCATCAGGAGTCGCCCGAGCCCTCGGCCGCTGGCCGCAGGGTGCACGCCGACCGCGTACACCTCGCCGACCGTGTCCTCGACCTTCAACCAGATGAACCCGAGGAGGTCGCCGTCGGAGCCTCGTGCGAGCAGGAAGTCGTCGGCGTCGAACCAGGACTCGGCCTCTCGAGCGCGGAGATCGTCGAGGGTCATGCGTCCCTGCTCGGGGTGGTCGGCGAAGGCGAGCGCGTTGACCTCGAGCCACTCCTGCTCGTCGACTCCCGGCCGGAACGTGCCGACCGTGACATCAGCGTGCCCGGCGGTGGCCGGTCGCGTGCGGCTCGCCGGTGCCTTGGTCAGGCGGAGCTGCAGCAGCGTCCTGATCGGCGAGAAGCCGAACTCCTGTGCGAGCACCCGGGAGGCGGGGTGGTCGCCGTGTGCCCAGATGCGCACCTGTGGGGGACAGTTGGCGAGGACGCCGCGCAGTGCGGCGCGACCGTAGCCGTGACCCCGCCACTCGGGCTCGACGACGAACTCGAGCTCGCCATGGCCGAGGATGGCCGCACCCACGACGGCGAAGTCGTCGGGGTCGACCGGCGGGTCCTGTGGTTCGACGGCGAGGATCAGCGTCCGGGCGCCGGAGGCGACGTCGATGAGCGACTGGTCGCTGAACGGCGGCTGGCCGTCGACGAGCGACGCCGTGCGCACGACGCGCTCGAGCGCATCCCGGGTGCGGGCGTCGTCGACGTTACGAACCGACAGCGTCAGCCGGGGCATGATCGTCCTCGTAGACGTTGAAGCGGTAGCCGACGTTGCGCACGGTGCCGATGAGCTGCTCGAGGTCGCCGAGCTTGGCGCGCAACCGGCGGACGTGGACGTCGACGGTTCGCGTGCCACCGAAGTAGTCGTAGCCCCACACCTCGCTCAGCAACTGCTCGCGCGTGAACACCCGGGAGGGGTGGGTCGCGAAGAAGCGGAGCAGTTCGAACTCCTTGAAGGTGAGGTCGAGCGGCTTGCCGTGGACCTTCGCGGAGTAGCTGGCCTCGTCGATGACGACGCCCGACGCCTGGATCTTGCTCGCCGAGTGCTCCTGCGAGGCGCGACCGATGGCGAGCCGGATCCGCGCGTCGACCTCGGCCGGCCCGGCGGATTCGAGGATGACGTCGTTCACGCCCCAGTCGGCGCTGACGGCCGTGAGGCCGCCCTCGGTCAGGATGAGGAGGAGCGGGACCGACAGCCCGGACGCACCGAGGATCTTGCAGAGCGACTTGGCACTCGCGAGATCCTGGCGGGCGTCGACGAGGACGAGGTCCGAACTCGGAGCGTTCACGAGTTGTGCGGGGTCGGCGGGGATCTGCCGGGTGCGGTGGCTCAAGAGCCCGAGGGATGGGAGGACCTCGGTGCCGACCATGGAGGTCAAGACCAAAATTTGCGCCACGCGCATCCTCCCGACTGAGTTTGGAACCATATTAGGCGAACGACCGCACCCCACGTCGCACCGGGCTCCGCCTGGTGGTCCGATGGCGTCCGCTCTGTGACAATGGGTCCGTGAGCGAAACCACTCTCTCCCCCCGGCTGCGCTGGATCAGTGTCGTCTCCATCTGGGCGCTCGCGCTCGTCGGCGTCGTCGTGTCCGGCTTGCTCTGGAGCCCGGGGGAGACCTTCTTCGGGCTGTCGGCCACGCTCGGCCTCTGCACCCTGGCCGCGTTCTCGGCACAGCTGCTGACGCGACAGAAGGTGGGATTCGTCGATCGGATGTCGACGAGCGTCACCGGCGCCGTCCTCATCCTCGCCATCGGCGGTGCCGTGTATGGCCTCATCGCCCTGGCCTCGGGGTAGACTTTCCCCATGCTGCTCGCTCTCGAAATCTTCTTCATCGGCTTGCTCGTCCTCGCCAGCCTCGCCATCGCGTTCACCGCGGTGGTCGTGCTGAAGAACCTGTACCGCGGTCAGCGCTAGTCCGGGTCCCTCGATGATCGAGATCCCGAGCGGCCTGCCGAGCGAACTGGTCCCGCTGTCGTGGCTCATCGGCGTCTGGGAGGGCACCGGCGTCATCGACTACCAGGTCGGCGACGAGACCGTGACCCGCGAGTTCGGTCAGCGCGTGAGCTTCAGCCACGACGGCCTGCCGTACTTGAACTACAACTCCTACACCTGGCTCCTGCCCGAGCAGCCCCCGCGCGACGCCGAGGGGGCCTCGTCCACGGACGCGGACGCCCTGTCGGACGACACCGCTGCGGACGTCGCGCCTGACGGAGCCTCGACGGACGAGTCCGGTGTGCCCGAGCCGCTCGTCACCGAGACGGGCTACTGGCGCCTCGAACGCCCGCTGATCGAGGGCGACCCGGGCCCGGGCATGCTCCCAGGGCAAGGCCCCCGCCCGTTCGGCACCGCGCAGTCGGTCGAGACCCTGCGTACGTCGACCGGCGCCTTCCCCCTGCAGGTCTCGATCGTCCACCCGAACGGTGTGAGCGAGCTCTACCTCGGCCAGATCGACGGCCCGCGGATCGACCTCGCGACCGACGCCGTCGTCCGGACCGCTGGAGCCAAGGAGTACGCCGCCGCGACCCGCCTGTACGGTCTCGTCGAGAACCACCTGCTCTGGGCCTGGGACATCGCCGCCCTGGGACAGGACCTCCGGACGCACGCCTCGGCGCGCCTGGCCAAAGCCGACTGACGTGACCATTCCCAACGGAGCGGTCGCACCGGAAACGATTCCGGGCTCGCCCTTCCTCACGCTGCCGGGTGCCGTCGAACAGGCGGATGCCGTCGACCACGGCGTCCCCTCCCATTACGGCAGCCCGAACATCGAGCAGCGCCTCATCGCCAACGGTAAGGCGATCGTCGACCTGTCGAACCGTGGCATCGTGACGGTCACCGGCCCCGATCGGCTGAGCTGGCTCAACTCCATCACGAGCCAGGAGCTGCGCTCGCTGTCGGCCGGCATCTCGACGGAGACCCTCTTCCTCGACCAGAGCGGCCGGATCGAGCACGCGGTCAAGCTGCTCGACGACGGCACGACCACGTGGCTCGTCACCGAGGCAGCCGATGCTGCGCCACTCCACGCCTGGCTCGACCGGATGCGGTTCATGCTGCGCGTCGAGGTGGCCATCGCGACCGAGCAGTACGCCGTGATCGGTGCGGCGGCGGGTCTCGGGGTTCAGGCTGCAGCGCCGAACGGCATGCCGCTCGTCTGGCACGATCCGTGGTCCGAGGTCGCGGTCGGCGGGCATCAGTACGCGACGGGTGAGCACCCGGGTGCAGCGTGGACATGGACCGAGACGATCGTCGCGCGCGAGCAGCTCGGGTCGCTCGTGCAGCAGGTCCGTGCGGGGACGTTCTCCGCCGCGGGTTCGCTGGCCGCCGAGGCCCTGCGGATCGCCGCCTGGCGCCCGCGGTTGCAGTCCGAGGTCGACGAGCGGAGCATCCCGCACGAGCTCGACTGGCTGCGCTCGGCAGTCCACTTGAACAAGGGCTGCTATCGCGGTCAGGAGACGGTCGCCAAGGTGCACAACCTCGGGCACCCGCCGCGTCGCCTCGTCATGCTCCTCCTCGACGGCTCCGACGCGGTCCTGCCGCCGGCCGGTTCGAACGTGGTGCTCGTCGGCGACGGCGACGACACGACCCGGAAACCCGTCGGACGCATCACCTCGAGCGCGATCCACCACGAGTTGGGCCCGGTGGCGTTGGCGATCGTCAAGCGCTCCGCGGATCCGGCGGCCGTGCTGACGGTGGAGGCCGACGGCATCGATGTCGCGGCGTCGCAGGAGATCGTCGTGCCGGCGGATGCCGGGGCCACGGCGAACGTGCCGCGGCTGCCGCGACTCGGCGCCGTCCGGCGCTGACCCCGGTGGGGAAGGACGACGCCTCGGACCCGGGCGTACGGGTCGACCGATGGACCGCCGCGGTTCGTCGCCGCATCGCACTCGGCGACGCCTGGCATCGTCTCGTCGGATCCGTGCCGGCGGTGCTGCAGGTCAGCGCCACGGCGATCGGCGCGTACGCGTTCTCCCACTACGTGCTCGGGCACGCCGTGCCACTCCTCGCCTTGACCGTGACGATCTCGAGTCTCGGGTTCGTTCGCGACGCCCGCCCGATCCGGGTCCTCGAGACGGCCGTCGGGATGAGCGTCGGAATCGCGCTGGCCGAGATCCTGCTCCTCGGCTTCGGTCAGGGGACGTGGCAACTCGCGGTCGCGCTCGTGCTCACATTGCTCGTCGCCCGGTTCCTGTCGCCGGCGGCGTCGTTCGCGATCGCGGCGGCGGTGCAGTCCGTCCTCGTCATGCTCCTGCCCGTGCCTGACGGCGGCCCGTTCGTGCGTACCCTCGACGGACTGATCGGCGGGGTCTTCGCCCTGCTCGCGACCGCGCTCATCCCGCGCGACCCGCGCCGGAGCGCTCGCCGGGACGGCCAGCGGCTCATCGACGAACATGTCCGGACCCTCGCCTCGCTCGTCGCCGCCCTCCGTCTCGGCGACCTCGAGGAGGCGGACCGCGCGCTCGCACGGGCGCGGGCCACCCAGCCGGCCCTGGACGCGTGGCGCGGAACCCTCGACTCAGGGCTCGCCATCGCGCGCATCTCGCCGTTCCTCCGCAAGGCGGTGTTCGACCTCGAACGGCAGCGGACCATGCTCGACGGCATGGACCTCGCGACCCGCAACCTCCGGGTGATCGCCCGGCGCATCGACTACGTGTCGCGCGATGCCACGAGCCGCCCCGAGCTCGCGGACCTGCTCGCGCGGACCTCCGTCGCGCTCGGCATCCTGTCGCAGTCGATCGGCGACATCGCCCAGCAGCCGGTCGCGAGGCAGTCCCTGCTGGAGATCGCGAAGCACCTCGAGCCGGTGGCCGTCCTCCCCGACGCCTCGGTCTCCGAGCAGGCGCTCGTGCTCGTGCTCCGGCCGTACCTCGTCGACCTGCTCACGGCCACGGGTCTGCCGACGCCGGAGGCGCAGGCGGCGCTGCCCTCGCTCTGACGGGAGCGATCCCCGACACTCAGTCCGTCGAGGAGGGATTCGGGGCGACAGCCGACCACGGCAGCGTCAGCTCGCCGAGGCGCCAGCGGCTGCGACCGGCCAGCACAGGCCACCCGTTGTCGCGAAGTGTCCGGACGGTCGCCGACCAGCGCTGGACCGGGCTGTAGACCGCCAGGGGTGCATGCACCCGCCACGCGCGGTCGAGGTCCGTCATGAGCGCATGGACACGTTCGCCCGGCACGTTGTGATGGATCAGCGCCTTCGGCAGTCGTTCGGCCACGATGGACGGCAGCTCGAGGTCGGCGAGCCGCAGACTGATCGAGAACGACTCCGCACGCCCCTGGTCGTCGACGGCGATCCAGCTGGACACCCGTCCGATCTCGTCGCACGTCCCTTCGACGAGCACACCGCCGGGCTGCAGCCGCGACGCCATGAGACGCCAGGCCCCCGTGACCTCGGCTTCGTCGTACTGCCGGAGCACGTTGAACGCCCGGATCACCGTGGGACGGTCGTCGCCGGTCGGCACCTCGAACCCGCCGCGCGCGAAGGAGACCGCAGCCATCGGCGTGAACCGGGTCGTGCCAGCGCGCACCTGCTGCAGCTGCGCGTCAGCGGTGCGGACGCGCCCCGGTTCGATCTCGAATCCGATGACCCGTACGTCGGGGCGGACGGCGAGCAGTCGGTCGTGCAGTTCCAACGCCGTGACGCCGCTCGCGCCGTAGCCGAGGTCCACCACCAGCGGGTTCGTCGTCCGTCTGAGCGAGGGGTGGGTCGCGATCCAGCGGTCCACCCGCCGGAGCCGGTTCGTACCCGTCGTCCCGCGGGTGATCGATCCGACGGGCATGGACCCATTCTCCCTCACGGAGCAGGGTCATCGTCCACCTCGCGGTCATGCGCCGTCGGTATGCTGGGGACATGCCTGAGACTTACACCCTCGTCCTGCTGCGCCACGGCAACAGCGACTGGAATCAGAAGAACCTGTTCACCGGTTGGGTCGACGTCCGACTCAGCGAACTCGGCGTCACCGAGGCCAAGCGTGCGGGCGAACTGCTCGCCGACTCCGGCATCACCCCGGACGTGCTGTACACCTCGGTCCTCTCCCGAGCGATCCAAACGGCGAACCTCGCCCTCGAGACCGCCGACCGCATGTGGATCCCGGTCAAGCGCAGCTGGCGCCTCAACGAGCGTCACTACGGCGCGCTGCAGGGCAAGGACAAGGCGCAGACGCTCGCCGAGTACGGCCCGGAGCAGTTCCAGACCTGGCGTCGTTCCTTCGACGTGCCGCCGCCGCCGATCGAAGACGACAACGAGTGGTCGCAGGCCGATGACCCCCGGTATGTCGGGATCGACGGCGAACTGCCCCGCACCGAGTGCCTGAAGGATGTCATCGACCGGATGTTGCCCTACTGGGAGTCCGACATCACGGTCGACCTGGCTGCCGGCAAGACCGTCCTCGTGACGGCGCACGGCAACTCGCTCCGCGCACTCGTGAAGCACCTCGACGACATCTCGGACGACGAGATCGCCGAGCTGAACATCCCCACCGGCATCCCGCTCGTCTACGAGCTCGACGCGGACTTCCGTCCGGTCGCACCGGCCCGGTACCTCGATCCCGAGGCCGCAGCAGCAGGCGCCGCCGCCGTCGCGGCGCAGGGGAAGAAGTAGCGGAAACCCCACCAAACCACCACCCCGGTCGGGAGTGCGGCTTGGCGACATCGTCGCCGAAAGTGCTCCTGGCCGGGGTTTTCCATGTCGCAAAAAAGGGGTTGAACCGCCTCGGGGTTGGGCGTACAGTGACTGCACTGTAACCCGATTGGGGGGATACGCATGGAGCAGTCGACCGACGGCACCCGTTTCCCCCTGTGGCGCGCCCTGGCGCTCGGTGGCTTCGCCGCCGCAGCGTTCACGGCGGTGGCCCTCTTCGGGTCGCCGTCCTCCGCGCATGCCGACGACGGTGCCACCGATCCGTCGCTCCTGGGCGCGGTGACCGAGGTCGTCGGCTCGCTCGAACAGCCCGTCAGTGCTGTGGCCGAGGTCGTCGACGTCGTCGACACGACCGTGCTCGAACCGGTGGTCGATGTCGTCGACGAGACCGTCGCAGCGGTACCGGTGGTGAACGATGTGGTCGAGGAGACCGTCGGAGCAGCACCCGTCGCCGCGATCGTCGATCCGGTCGTGCAAACGGTCGACCAGACGTTGACCGGCGTCGCCGACGTCGTCGCCGCGGTCCCGGTCCCCAGCACGCCGATCATCGATCCGGTCGTCCCAGCGCTTCCGCAGGGCCCGGCAGCGGACGTGTCCGCCTCTGACTCGACCGCCGTCGGCGGGATCGCCCCGACGACGGTCCTCGGACCGCCGTCCGTCCAGCAGGGCGACTCGACGATCGTGTCGGGCGGCCAGGATCGCGAAGACACGTCGTTCACCACGGCCGTACCCGCCGCCACCGTCGGATCGTCCAGCCTCCCCGCCACCCCTGCGAACCTTCCGCTGCTGCCGGACGCCGACGGTCGCTGGGCCGTCACGCCGAGCGGCTCCGGGTCTTCCGGCTCCGGTGGTGCCGTCGGCGGTCCCGCAGCGGCCGAACAGTCGATCTCCGTCATCCTCCCTGCGCCCGGTGACGACCGTCGCGGACCCGCGCGAGACGAAGACCTCCCGGCTTCACCCACGTTCCCCTCCGATACCTCTCCTGACTGACCCCGGACCACTCTGCCGTTCGCGGCGGAGACCCGCCCCCTGGGCGGTTCAACGGTCCGAAGCCTCCCGACCACGGGAGCACATCAGTCACTCTGCAAGGAGCAGGAATCATGAATTCGTATGTCAAGAAAGGCCTCTACTGTGGCCTGTTCGTCGCGGGACTCACGTTCCTCGGCGCTACGGCGGCCAACGCCGACACGTCCGGGGACGACAGCATCCTCGGCGGAACCCTCGTCGACGTGGTCCTCGAGGCCCCCGTCGAGATCGTCGACACCGCGGTGAGCGTCGTCGGCGATTCAACGGCGACGTCCGCACCGGAGGCGGTACCGGCGCCTGAGCCGGCACCCGCACCTGAGCCGGCACCCGCGCCTGAGCCGGCACCAGCACCGGAGCCGGCACCTGCGCCGGAGCCCGCACCGGTACCCGAGCCCGCACCGGCCGCCACCACCAGTGGTGACGACAGTGTCGCGGGTGGGAACCAGGTCCAGTTGCCCGTCTCCATCCCGGTGACGGTCGAGGACAACGCGATCTCGATCATCGGCGATGCCGAGCAGTCGGGTTCGACGTCCGGACCGGTGGCGGGGGAGTCCGCCTCGCCGGTCACCGACGAGGCGACGACGTCCGGTGACGACAGTGTCGCCGGTGGGAACCAGGTGTCGCCGGTGGTGACCGTTCCGGTCACGGTCGGTGGGAACGCCATCTCGCTGTTCGGTGATTCGAGCAGTGAGCAGGCGGGTGCGTCTGCCACGTCGGGTGGTGCGGCTGTTCCGGCGGCGTCGGCGACGACGACCGGTGACGACAGTGTCGCCGGTGGGAACCAGGTGTCGCCGGTGGTGACCGTTCCGGTCACGGTCGGTGGGAACGCCATCTCGCTGTTCGGTGATTCGAGCAGCGAGCAGGCGAGTGCACCTGCCACGTCGGGTGGTGCGGCTGTTCCGGCAGCGCCGTCGACGACGACCGGTGACGACAGTGTCGCCGGTGGCAACCAGGTCCTCGGCGACGTCGGGCTCCCGATCTCCGTGGTCGGCAACGCCGTCAGCGTGATCGGCGACTCCGAGTCGACGGGCACCTCGGCCTCGGCTCCGGCATCGTCCGGCGGCGGCACGTCGACCACCGGCGGTGACGACAGCCTCGGCGGTGGGAACCAGATCGACCTCGGCCTGGAGCTGCCGGTCACGATCGGCGGCAACGCGATCTCCGTGATCGGGGACAGCGAGACCGGTGGTCCCGGGACGACCGATCCCACCAACCCGGTCGACCCGACGGACCCGACCGACCCGACCGACCCGACGGACCCCACCACCCCGGTGACCCCCGTCGTGCCGACGGTCCCCGCCACGGTGATCACCACCGCGACGGCGGCGTCCTCGACCGGCTCGAACACGACGGCCTCGGCCGCGCGTTCAGCTGAGCCGACGCTCGCCGACACCGGCAGCGTCGCGGGTCAGCTCCTGCCGCTCGCCGGCCTCGCAACGGTCCTCGGCCTCCTGCTCCTGGCAGGCGGCGCGATCACCCGTCGTCGGATGAGCTAGTCCCGCACGAACGGACGAGCGGTGCCGACCCGGTCTCGGGTCGACACCGCTCGTCGGGGTGTCCGGGATCAGCTGGTCAGTGGTGCACCGGCGTGGTCGCCTCGGGGATCCAGTCGCCGGTCGCGAGGTACTGGACCTTCTTGGCGATGGAGACGGCGTGGTCGGCGAAGCGCTCGTGGTACCGGGAAGCGAGGGTGGCGTCGACGGTCGCGACGGGCTCACCCTTCCAGGTGTCGCCGAGGACCTTCTCGAAGACGCTGGCGTGCAGCTCGTCGACGTCGTCGTCGTCGTTGCGGATCTCGTCGGCGATGCGCGGGTCCTGGGTGCGCAGCAGTTCCGTCAGTTTGCGGGCGATCGAGACGTCGAGTCGACCCATCTCGGCGAAGGTGGTCCGCAGGCCCTTCGGCACGGCCTTGTCGGGGAAGCGGTACCGCGACAGCTGGGCGATGTGCTCGGCCATGTCGCCCATGCGCTCGAGCGACGCGCTGATCCGAAGCGCGCTCACGACGATGCGCAGGTCGCGCGCGACCGGCTGCTGACGGGCGAGGATGTCGATGGCGAGCTCGTCGAGTTCGATCGCGAGCTGGTCGATGCGGTTGTCGTTGGCGATGACCTCTTCAGCGACCGCGACGTCCGAGTTGCCGAAGGACTGCGTCGCCTTCTCGATGGAGATCGTGACGAGTTCGGCGATCTCGACCAGGCGATCCTGGACCTCTCGCAATGACTGCTGGAATACCTCGCGCATGGCTCTGGGTGCCGTCCTTCCGTGACCTGGCGGTGGGCAGGCAGATGCCCGCTCCGCCGATGATGCCGAACCAAGGTTAACAGTTGGGGCCCCAAGCGTGAACAGTCGTCGAAGTGGCGGGGTATTCGCGAGTTCGGCGTTCGGCGGACTGAGTAACGTAGTACCCATGGACACCATGTGGTTGGTGCTGATCGCCCTGGCACTCGGCCTCATCGTCGGGGGCGGTTTCGTCGCCCTCACCTCGCTCGCCTTCCGCCGCGGAGAGCGCGCCGCGACGGTCGTCAACCCGGTCGTGCCCGACGGGGTCGACCAGGTGCTCGAAGCCCTCGACAGCGCGGGCATCGTCGTCGACCCGTCCAACAACGTGCTGAAGGCCTCCCCGGGGGCGTTCGCGCTCGGGCTGGTGCGCGACCGCGTGCTCGACAACCAGGAGTTCATCGACCTCGCGCTCGAGGTCCGACGCACCGGCGAGGCCGTCACGAGCGATCTGGAACTCGCGCTCGGGCGCTTCGGTGAGGCCACCCGGCATCTGCGCGTGCGGGCAGCGCCGCTCGGCTCTCGCTTCATCCTCCTCCTGGCCGAGGACCACACCGAGGCGCGTCGCCTCGACGAGGTCCGCAGGGACTTCATCGCGAACATCAGCCACGAGTTGAAGACGCCGATCGGCGCCATCGGGCTCCTCTCGGAAGCACTCGACACGGCGGCCGACGACCCGGAACGGGTGAAGCGGTTCGCCAGCCGGCTCGCGACCGAGTCACAGCGACTCACCCGGATGACCGCCGAGATCATCGACCTCTCGCGGTTGCAGGCGGCCGACGCCCTCCACCAGCCGGAACTCGTCCGCCTCGATCGGGTCATCGCCGCGGCGGTGGATCAGAACCGCGTGCCGGCCGAGGCGACCGGGGTGGGGCTCTCCCTCAAAGGCGGCAAGAACCTCGAGGTGTACGGTGACGAGGCGATGCTCGTCGTCGCCGTGCACAACCTCATCTCGAACGCCATCCACTACTCGCCCACCGGCGCGCACGTGGGTGTCGGCGTCCGGGCGGTCGACGACGTCGTCGAGATCGCCGTCACCGATCAGGGCGTCGGGATCGCCGAAGAGGACCGCGACCGGGTCTTCGAACGGTTCTTCCGCGTCGACCAGGCGCGGTCCCGCCACACGGGCGGCACCGGACTCGGCCTCAGCATCGTCAAGCACACCGTCCAGAACCACGGCGGCGAAGTGAAGGTCTGGTCGCAGCTGGGCCGTGGCTCGACGTTCACCATCCGCCTCCCCAGAGCAACGACCCCGCCGGAGGACCTCTCCACCGGCACGGCAAGGAGTACCCCGTGACCCGCATCCTGCTCGTCGAAGACGAAGCGTCCCTCAGCGAACCATTGAGCTATCTGCTCGAACGGGAGGGGTACGAGGTCGAGGTGGCGGAGGACGGTCCCTCGGCGGTTCAGGCCTTCACGGCTCGCGGCGCGGACCTCGTGTTGCTCGACCTCATGCTCCCCGGCATCCCCGGGACGGAGGTCTGCCGTCAGATCCGCGCGGTCTCGAGCACACCGATCATCATGCTCACCGCGAAGGACTCCGAGGTCGACATCGTCGTCGGGCTCGAGCTGGGCGCCGACGACTACGTCACGAAGCCCTACTCGACCCGCGAGCTCCTCGCGCGGATCAGGGCGGTGCTGCGACGCCGTGTCGAGGCGGACCAGGCGCAGGAGGAGGTGCTGCTCGAGGCCGGCACGGTCCGGATGGACACCGAGCGCCATGTCGTCGAGGTCAACGGGGCGCCGATCCCGATGCCGCTCAAGGAGTACGAGCTGCTCGAGCTGCTCCTGCGGAACGCCGGACGGGTTCTGACCCGTGGTCAGCTGATCGACCGGGTGTGGGGGAGCGACTACTACGGCGACACCAAGACGCTCGACGTCCACATCAAACGCATCCGTTCCCGGATCGAGGCGAACCCCTCGGAACCGGTGATGCTCGTCACCGTGCGTGGGCTCGGCTACCGCTTCGAGGCCTGACGCAGGTCCAGACGGACGAACGCCCCGCACCTCCGAAGAGGTGCGGGGCGTTCGGTCGTGTGGGGCGACGGAGCGTTATTCGGTCGGCTCCGTGGTGGGCGTCGCGAGCGGCGTCGGCGTCTCGGTGGGCTCATCCGTCGGCAGCGGCGTCGGGACGAGCGTGGAGTACTCGAGCAGCTGGCCGGTGAGGACCGGGACGCTCGCGGTGGCGCCCGTCTCGTCGCCGTACTGGAAGAAGACGTCCAGGATGGCTCCAGGCTGGACACCGAGGGACTCGATGCGCAGCGGGTCGTTCGCTCCCGAGCCGTCGAACGTCGTCAGGCCGGGCTCCGCGAGGACCTGGAACTGCTCGTCCTTGCCCTCGATCTCGATCAGCACCGTGTGGGCGCGGTCGTCGCGGTTCGCGACGCTGAAGACGAGGTTGCCGGTCTCGCCGTCGTCGGAGACGACGATGGCGTTCCGGACAGCCACCGAGCCGACGGTGACACCGACGCCGTCCGAGGCGTCGTACTGCTTCAGGGTCGCCTGCGGCGCGATGAGGTTGCAACCGCTCATGCCGAGTGCGACAGCACCCGCGACGACGATGGAAGCGATGAGACGCGCCTTCACAGAACCCTCCAAGATGTGGTGGCCCCGGGCGCAGACGAGTGACAGGTGTCCCGGGATCCGGATTCGAGTCTAGCCCACGGCTGCGAAGGGGTGTGGCCGGGTCGTGGACCCGTGATCGGCCGGTGCACCACCCGGTTCGCTGGGCACCCGGTACCCGGCTCTGATCAGGGGTGCCGTGGTATTCTGGGAGACGCTGAAGGGACCGAGACCCATGATCTTCGAAGTTGGCGAGACCGTCGTCTACCCGCACCATGGCGCCGCGACCATCACCGAGGTGAAGACCCGGATCATCAAGGGCGAGGAGAAGCTCTACCTGAAGCTCCGCGTCACCCAGGGCGATCTCGTGATCGAGGTCCCGGCTGAGAACGTCGACCTGGTCGGGGTACGCGACGTCATCGGGCGCGAGGGCGTCGACCGCGTGTTCGACGTGCTCCGTGCGCCGTTCACCGAGGAGCCGACGAACTGGTCCCGCCGCTACAAGGCGAACCTCGAGAAGCTGGCCTCGGGCGACGTCATCAAGGTCTCCGAGGTGGTCCGCGACCTGTGGCGTCGCGACCAGGACCGAGGCCTCTCCGCTGGAGAGAAGCGGATGCTCGCGAAGGCTCGCCAGATCCTGGTCTCCGAACTGGCGCTGGCGGAGCAGACCGACGAGGAGCGGGCGTCGTCGGTCCTCGACGAGGTCCTCGCCTCCTGAGCCGAGCGTTCGTTCGGACGTGTCGCCCGAGAAGTAGGCTCGTGGCATGACTGCCATCGACGAACCGGGTGCTATCGCCGATCCATCCCTGGACGGCCCGGCGGTCGGCGTGATCATCGTGGCGGCGGGTAGTGGGACGCGCCTCGGTGCCGGGATCCCCAAGGCGTTCGTGTCGCTCGCCGGCAGTACCGTGCTCGAACACGCGCTCGCCCCGGTCTTCCGCCTGCGGGACGCGGTCCAGGTCGTCGTCGTCGTCCCCGCCGATCGCGTCGGTGAGGCGGAGACGATCGGTCGTCGCGCCGCGGGGAAGGCGGCCGACCACCTCCGCGTCGTCGTCGGAGGCGACACGAGACAGTCCTCCGTCCTCGCCGGACTCGCCGCCCTGTGGCCGGGAGTGCGGACGGTACTCGTCCACGACGCCGCACGGGCACTCACCCCGACCGAACAGTTCGAACGGGTGATCGACGCCGCCGCGCGGACGGGGTGGGGGGTCGTACCGGGGCTTCCGGTGACCGACACGATCAAACGGGTCGATGCGAGCGCCCTCGTCGAGCAGACCGTGGATCGGGCCGCCCTCAGAGCCGTCCAGACACCGCAGGCGTTCCCGCGTGATGCCCTCGTCGCGGCCTTTCGCGTCGCCGAGGACCGCCTCGCGGCGGCCACCGACGACGCGGCACTCTACGCGGACGCCGGACACCCCGTCCTCACCGTCGACGGGTCGGAGGCGGCGTTCAAGATCACGACCCCGTGGGACGCCCAGCGTGCGGAGCGACTCCTGGCGGACCGGGACCGGGTTCAGCAGCAGGAGGTGGGCGCACGGCCGACCTCCTCGATCAGGACCGGCATCGGCATCGACGTCCACGCCTTCGCCGACGACGGCGAGCTGAGCCTCGCCGGCCTCAGGTGGCCGGGGGAACGGCCGCTGGCCGGACACAGCGACGGGGATGCGGTCGCCCATGCCATCGTCGACGCCCTGCTGTCCGCTGCCGGCCTCGGCGACATCGGCTCCATGTTCGGAATCGACGACCCCCGCTTCGCCGGGGCGAGCGGCGAGGTCTTCCTGCGAGCAGCTGTCGAACGGCTGCACGCCGCGGGCTTCGTCGTCGTCAACGTCGCGGTGCAGCTCGTCGGCAACCGCCCTCGGTTCGCGCCACGTCGGACGGAGGCCGAGGGCGTGCTGAGCGCGCTGGTCCACGGGCCGGTCAGTATCGCGGCGACGACCACCGATGCGCTCGGGTTCACCGGCCGTGGCGAGGGTGTCGCAGCCATCGCCACCGCCCTCATCGAGCGCCGCTGACGGTTCGACCCTCAGTCGGTGGACGTCGCCTCGTCGACCGACGCACTGAGTCCGAGGAACCGGCCGTATTCACCAGCGGCTCGTCGGAACCCGGCCTGCACCCGCTGCGACAGCGGTTGGAACGGCGTCGGGGTGACGACGACGCCGGTCGCACTCGTCCGTCGGCGCCAGGTGCCGACGACGCGCCCGTCGACGGCGATCATCGGGAGGAAGATGCCGTTCGCGCCGGGCACGATGCGGTCCGCGAACGCCGCAGGGAGCGTCAGCTCGCGGTCGCGGTAGCCGAGGAGCAACTCGTCGAATCCGGGAAGCGCGAGCACCCGCGGTGGTCGTGGAGCAGATGGCGGTTCGATGCCCTCGGCGGTCGACCAGCGGGTGACCCCGTCGCGCGATTCGGAGAACAGCCGACCGGCGGCCACCTCGACGCCGCGTTTCGCCTGGGCGACGGTGAGCTTCGACCACCACGTGAGGTCGGCGATCGTCGACGGGCCGTGGCCGGTGAGATAGCGGACGACGAACTCGCCGAGCGCCTCGTCCGCCTCGAGCACCCGCGGTGCACGGATCCACTCCTCAGTCAGGACGAGTGCCTGCTGTCTCCCGGCGGGAGGTCCCCAGCAGACCACACCCGACATCGCGAGTTCCATGATGAGGTGTGAGCCTCGTTGACCGTCGATCGGGATCCCGGCGTCGGTGTGGGCCGTCAACAGCTCATCCCTCGTCACGCGCCGATGCCCGCTGAGCAGTCCCTCGGTGAGCGCGCGGGAGCGCGAGAAGGTCTCAGCGTCGAGCTCGAGTTGACGGTGTCTGGCCGCGATCGTCGAGCGGACCCGCGGGACACCGAGTCCGAGCAGCCACCCGAGGTCCTCTGCGGCGACGAGATGCAGGGTGCCGCGCATCGGCCAGGACCGGACGATCGAGCCGTCCTCGAGCGCCGCGAGCACCTCGTCCATCGTGGTGTCGGTCGACCTGACGCCGACCGCCCACAGCGACGAAGCGAGGTCTTGGGCCTGGATCGCGAGCAGCCGAGAGACGACACCCGTGGGGGAGCGGTGATCGGCTCCGTCGAGGAGCTGGGCCGCGAGTCGCGCGCGGAGAACCTGCTGGTCGTCGCGTCCCGTGGTCATGGGACCATCATGCCCGGACGACGGCGGCTAGTCTGGTCTCGTGGCCCTCCGACTCTACGATTCGAAAACGCAGTCCCTCCGGGACTTCGTGCCGCTCCGCGAAGCCGAGGCGGGGCTGTACGTCTGCGGACCGACCGTGCAGTCCTCTCCGCACATCGGACATCTGCGCAGCGCGCTCGTCTACGACCAGTTGCGACGCTGGCTGACGGCCTCCGGGGTCCGCGTGACGCTCGTCCGCAACGTCACCGACATCGACGACAAGATCCTCGCGAACGCCGCCGCCGGCGTCGAGGGCGGCTTCGCCCAGCCCGGCGAGGAGTGGTGGGCGCTCGCCTACCGGTACGAACTCGAGTTCACCGCCGCCTACGGTGCCCTGGGTATCCTGCCCCCGAGCTACGAGCCCCGCGCGACGGCGAGCATCCCCGAGATGCAAGAGCTCATCGAGCGGCTCATCGACGCCGGGCACGCGTACCCGGCTCCCGACGACTCCGGCGACGTCTACTTCGACACCGCCTCATGGAGCCGCTACGGCGAACTCACCCGGCAGAGCGCCGAGCACATGGAGGCCGCGACCGACGCCGACCCGCGCGGCAAGCGGGATCCCCGCGATTTCGCGCTCTGGAAGGGCACCAAGCCTGGGGAGCCGCGCTCGGCGAGTTGGATGTCTCCGTGGGGCGAGGGACGGCCCGGCTGGCACATCGAGTGCTCGGCGATGTCGACCAAGTACCTCGGTGAGGAGTTCGACATCCACGGCGGCGGACTCGACCTCCGGTTCCCCCACCACGAGAACGAGCTCGCCCAGTCGAGCGCAGCCGGCGACCCCTTCGCGCGGTACTGGCTGCACAACGGGCTGGTCGCCGTCACGGGCGGGCAGAAGATGTCGAAGTCCCTCGGCAACTCCGTCTACGCCGCCGACCTCCTGGCAGCAGCCCGGCCGCTCGTCGTCCGGTACTACCTCGGTGCAGCGCAGTACCGATCGACGCTTGAATTCCATCCGGGCGCACTCGCCGAGGCCGAAGCCGCACTCGGACGAATCGAGGGCTTCCTCGATCGCGCCGCCCGCGCCGACCTGCTCACCGAGACGGGCACGGCCGCCAGTCGAGCGACGCTTCCGGCCGCCTTCGTCGAGGCGATGGACGACGACCTGAACATCCCCCGCGCGCTCGCCGTGTTGCATGACGCCGTGCGCGTCGGCAACGCCGCCCTCGATGGCGGCGACGACCTGGCGACAGCCCGCGAGCGTGCGGTCGCCGTCCTCGACATGACCCGGGTGCTCGGCATCGACCCGACCGACCCCTCGTGGTCGTCGGGCACCGACCCCGTCACTCACCGATCCCTGTCCGCACTCGTCGAGCGTCTGCTCGTCGATCGCGCGGACGCCAGGGTCGCCAAGGACTTCGCAGCGGCCGACCGGATCCGCGACGAACTCACAGCGGCTGGGATCACCATCGAAGACACCCCGTCCGGAGCACATTGGAGTATCAGTGGCAAGTAAGCCTTCCCGCCCGACCGGGCCGAAGAAAGCGAAGAAGGGTCCCACCAAGGGCACCGGTGGCCTCGGCCGCAAGGCGCTCGAGGGTCGTGGACCGACCCCCAAGGCCGAGGACCGCGCCTGGCACCCGGCCGGCAAGCGGAAGGCTGCGCAGGAGCGCTACGCGGCCTCCGGTGGCACCGGTAAGCCGAAGCAGGCGGCCGGACAGAACGGACGCCCGTCCACGAACGGCCGGACCAAGCAGAAGTCGAGCGACGAGTCCGAGGTCGTCACCGGCCGCAACTCCGTCCTCGAAGCGCTCCGCGCGAAGATCCCCGCCACCACGCTGTACGTCGCGACCCGCATCGAGATGGACGACCGGGTGAAGGAGGCGCTCAGCATCGCCACCCGACGCGGGATCCCGGTGCTCGAGGTCATGCGTCCGGAGCTCGACCGCATGGCCGGGTTCGACGGCGTGCACCAGGGCCTCGCCATCAAGGTGCCGCCCTACGAGTACGCGCACCCCATGGAGCTGCTCGACCAGGTCATCTCCCGTGGCGAGAACCCGTTGTTCATCGCCCTCGACGGCATCACCGACCCCCGCAACCTGGGTGCGATCATCCGATCGACCGCAGCCTTCGGCGGTCACGGAGTGATCCTGCCGCAGCGCCGGAGCGTGGGCCTCACCGCCTCCGCGTGGAAGACCTCGGCCGGCGCGGCGGCTCGGACGCCGGTCGCGATGGCCGCCAACCTCACCCAGACGCTCAAGGCGTTCAAGGAGCGCGGCGTCTTCGTGATCGGTCTCGACGGCGACGGCGACGTCTCCCTTCCCGGGCTCGAACTCGCCGACCAGCCGATCCTCGTGGTCGTCGGCAGCGAGGGCAAGGGTCTGTCCCGCCTCGTCACCGAGACCTGCGACGCGGTCGTGTCGATCCCGATCTCGGCCTCGACCGAATCGCTCAACGCCGGGATCGCGGCCAGCGTGACGCTGTACGAGATCGCGCGTCGCCGTAACGCCGAGTAGGCGACCGGCGCTCGCGTCGCACGAACGAGGACAGGCCCTCGGAACGGATCTCCGTTCCGAGGGCCTGTCTGGCGTCAGCCGAGGTGACGGACCCGATCAGACGAGGTCTCGCCAGTCCACTGGTCCGGTCATGGCGGCGGGGATGCTGATCGCCTCGGTCGGTGGCACGATCATGGTCGCCTCGTCGCGGCGGTGCCGCAGGACGGTGTTCACGTAGGAACCGACGGCTTCCGCCAGAGGGATGTCGCGACCCTCGTTCTGCGCGAGGAACCAGCGGTGCTCCAGGAGCTGGTGGAAGATCTCGGCGGGCTCGAGCTTGCCGCGGAGTTCGCGGGGGATCGCCTTCACCACCGGTTCGAACACGCGGATGAGCCACTCGTGCGCCGCCATCTCCTCGTCGAACCCGTCCTTCCCGAACGAGGCCGAGTAGGCGTCGAGGTCGTTGAGCAGCCGCCTCGCCTGGTTCTCGCCCGCGTCGAGCCCGGTGAGCCGCAGGAGGCGGCGCTGGTGATGCCCGGCGTCGACGACCTTCGGCTGGATCCGCACGGTCGAGCCCTCGTCGGTCGTCTTGATCGCGAGTTCTTCGATGTCGAAGCCAAGTTCGTTCAGGCGGTGGACGCGCTCGGTGATGCGCCAGCGCTCGGACGCGTCGAACGACTCGGAGCCCGTGAGCTCCTTCCAGAGGGACCGGTAGGCGGCGACGATGCCGTTACTCACGGTGACGGGGTCGAGTTCGGCGTCGGCTCGTCCGCCGGCCTCGAGATCGAGGAGCTCGCCGGCGATGTTCACCCGGGCGATCTCGAGGTCGTTCTCACGCTGCCCGTTCGACAGCCCGCCCTCGTAGAGCTTGCCCGTCTCGGCGTCGACGAGATAGGCCGCGAAAGCGCCCGCGTCGCGTCGGAAGAGGGTGTTCGACAGCGACACGTCGCCCCAGAAGAAGCCGACGATGTGCAGGCGGACGAGGAGGACGGCGAGCGCGTCGACGAGGCGGGTCGCGGTGTCGGGCCGGAGGGTGCCCTGGAAGAGCGCACGGTAGGGGAGTGAGAACTTCAGGTGCCGCGTCACGAGCACACTCGGCAGCTCGCGGCCCTTGCGGTCGCTCCGGTTCGTGATGACCGCGAGCGGGTCGACGCAGGGGATGTCGAGGCGCTGCAGGGTGCGCAGCATGTCGTACTCACCCTTCGCCATCTCCGCGGTCGTCTCCTTGACGGCGATGACGTAGCCGGACAGGTTCGCGAACCGGACCAGGTGGCGCGAGATGCCCTTCGGGAGCGAGGCGATGGCCTCATTCGGCCAGTTCTCGAGGGGGAGCTCCCAGGGGAGGTCGAGCAGCGCCGGGTCGACGGTGGCAGCGGTGATGTTCAATGCGCCGGACATGGTGCGGAGCGCTCCTCGGGGATCGTCGTGCTGAGACTGGACAAGCGAAAACGACGATGGCCGAGCGATCGGAGACCGACCGCTCGACCATCGTCGGCGGGAAACTAGATCGAGGAGGACACGACCGGCTTGTTGCCCAGACGCTCACCCGATGCCGAGTCGAACGCGTGCACGTGGTGCGGCGTCGGCGCGAGGAACACGGTGTCGCCGATGTGCGCGTGGTTGCGACCGTCGACGCGGGCGACGATGTCGGTGCGCTTGCCGGAGACGTCGGTGTGGCCGTAGAGGTAGCCGTCGGCGCCGAGCTCCTCGACGAGGTCGACGGTCACCTCGATGCCGGAGCCCGAGTTGCTGGACACGGTGATGTCCTCGGGGCGCACGCCGACCGTGACGTTCTTCGACGGAGCGGCATCGGTGATCTCGCGCTCGACCGGGATGATGAATCCGCCGAGCTTGATGCCGCCGTCGGCGATCTCACCCTCGAACAGGTTCATGGCCGGGCTGCCGATGAAGCCGGCGACGAAGACGTTGTTCGGCTTCTCGTAGAGGTCCCGCGGGGTGCCGACCTGCTGCAGGATGCCGTCCTTGAGGACCGCGATGCGGTCGCCCATGGTGAGCGCCTCGGTCTGGTCGTGGGTGACGTAGACGGTGGTGACGCCGAGACGACGCTGCAGCGACGCGATCTGGGTGCGGGTCTGGACGCGGAGCTTGGCATCGAGGTTCGACAGCGGCTCGTCCATGAGGAAGACCTGGGGCTGACGGACGATGGCTCGACCCATCGCGACGCGCTGACGCTGACCACCGGAGAGCGCCTTCGGCTTGCGGGTCAGGTAGTCCTCGAGGTCGAGGAGCTTGGCGGCTTCGAGCACGCGGGTGGCGCGCTCTTCCTTGCCGACACCGGCGATCTTGAGCGCGAAGCCCATGTTCTCGGCGACGGTCATGTGCGGGTAGAGCGCGTAGTTCTGGAACACCATCGCGATGTCGCGGTCCTTCGGCGGCACGTCGGTGACGTCGCGGTCGCCGATGAAGATGTGGCCGTCGTTGACCTCTTCGAGGCCGGCGAGCATGCGGAGGGAGGTTGACTTGCCGCAGCCGGACGGGCCGACGAGGACGAGGAATTCGCCGTCGGCGACCTCGAGGTTCAGCTTGTCGACCGCGGGGCGAGTGCCACCCGGGTAGAAACGGGTTGCGTTGTCGAACGTCACAGACGCCATGGTTGTTCTCCTTCACCGGCAGGTACGTGCCGGACGATCCGTTGTGAATGGACGCGAACCCGTCATCGATGGCCGGTTCGCCGTTCCAGTATGCCACGACCACCTGTGAATGGAAGGTCCAGCGACCAGCGGATCTCTCGGTGGACGCACAGCCGGCTCCCGGCCTGGTTTGGGCCTCTCTCAGGCGGCAGGTCTACGATTACTCTGTTTGGCGCTGCCTCGTCTCCGCAGCGCGAGCCCCCCGAAACGAGGATCAATGTCTGGCGCTGGATCGCAGAACCGACCGACCAAGAACGAACGACGCGACGCGGCACGCGAGAAGGCGCGGGTGCTGCGCGAGCAGCAGAAGCGCCGCGACCGCCGCAACCGGGTGCTGCTTCAGGGCGGCATCGTGCTCGGTGCGCTCGCGATCGTGGCGGTGGTGGCGGTCATCATCGTGACGTCGATCAAGCCCGCCGGACCGGTCCCGACCGCGGCGAAGAACGACGGCTTCACCGTCTCCGCCGGCTTGCAGCTGGTCGGAGCCCCGGCCAGTGCGTCCACGCCGACGCCGAGCGCGACCGATCCGGCCGCCCCCGCGGAGCCCGCCCCGGCTGAGACGCCGGCAGCCACCGAGACCCCCGCCGCCGACGGCGTCGAGATCTCCGTCTACCAGGACTTCCTCTGCCCCTACTGCGGTCAGTTCGAGACCACGAACGCGGAGCAGGTCAAGGGCTGGCTCGAGGCCGGCGCCGCGACGTACACGGTGCACCCCCTCGCAACGCTGAGCAACTTGTCGCTCGGGACGCAGTACTCGCTGCGCGCTTCGAACGCGGCCGCCTGCGTCGCGGAGTACTCGCCGAACGACTTCTTCTCCTTCAACACCGCACTGTTCGAGAACCAGCCCAAGGAGAACACCGAGGGCCTGACCGACGCCGAGCTGAAGTCGATCGCCAAGGGAGTCATCTCCGGCGGCGAGAAGAAGATCAACGCCTGCATCGACGACGGCACCTACAAGTCGTGGGTGAAGGACTCGACCGACCGTGCGCGCAGCGGCCCGCTGCCCGGCACCGACGTCGCCAAGGTCGAGGGGACGCCGACCATCCTGGTGAACGGCAAGCAGTACACGGGTTCGCTCACCGATGCCGAGCAGTTCGCGGCCTTCGTCCTCGCCGTCTCAAGCGAGAGCTACTCCACCGGAACGCCGACGCCGGGTGCCAGCGAGTCGCCCGTGACCAACGGCTGATCCGCCGTCATCGTAGGATGGACGGGACCGGGGCCAGCCCCTGTCGGCCGACGTGGCGCAATTGGTAGCGCAACGCTCTTGTAAAGCGTAGGTTACGGGTTCAAGTCCCGTCGTCGGCTCCAGCCGAGAACCGCCCGCTCAGCCTGCTGAGTGGGCGGTTCCTCATTGGAAGGAACCCTCCCGTGACCCGTGTCCCAGCGCCGCTCGCGCTCCTCATCGCCGTCGTCAGCGGTGCCTTCATCGCGGTGCAGGCCCGGTTGAACGGCGAGCTCGGCGCGCGACTCGGCGATGGGTTCACCGCAGCTGCGATCTCGTTCGGCGGCGGGTTGATCATCCTCACCGTCGGACTGGCGCTGTCCCGTACCGGTCGTCGCGGTCTCTCCACGGTGGCCGGTGCCGTCCGACGCAGGGAGATGCCCTGGTGGACGGTGCTCGGTGGGTGTGCCGGCGCGTTCCTCGTGCTCTCGCAGGGGCTCACCGCCGCCACGCTCGGCGTCGCCCTCTTCACGGTCGCGGTCGTCGCCGGCCAGACGGCGAGCGGACTCGTGCTCGACCGGATCGGTTTCGGCCCGGGAGGTGTCGTCGGGTTCAGCGTCCAGCGCGTCCTCGGGGCGGTCGTCGCCCTCGTCGCAGTCGGCGTCGCGGTCTCGGGCGAGCTCGGCGGGAGCATCCCACTCGGACTGCTCGTCCTCCCGCTCCTCGCCGGCATCGGGATCGGCTGGCAGCAGGCGGTCAACGGACGGGTCAAGATGCGGGCGCAGAGCACGCTCGCCGCCACGTTCATCAACTTCATCGTGGGAACGGTCGTGCTGGTCATCGCCGCCGTGCTCCACGCGGTCATCGTGGCGCCGCCCGGACCGCTCCCGGGGGAGTGGTGGCTCTACCTCGGCGGCCCGATCGGATGCGTGTTCATCGCCGTGGCGGCGTTCCTCGTGCAGCACACGGGCGTGCTCATCCTCGGCCTCGGCACGGTGGCCGGTCAGACCCTGAGTGCGCTCGCCCTCGACGTGCTCCTGCCCACCGACGACGGCGGCGTGCATGTCGCGACGGTCATCGGGACACTCCTCGCGTTCGCCGCCGTGGCGATCGCATCGGCGCGGTTCAGGCGTCGTCCCACGGCATCGTCAACCGCCGACTGAGTCGAGCCGTCGGATGCCGTGAGCGACTCCGTCCTCAGGGCATGGAGCTGAGGTGCGCCTTCGCGTTGATCGTCTTGCGGCGCCCTGTGCGAGCGTTACCCGGCTTCCCTCCGACGTACAACCAGCCGAGGAGCTCCTCGCCCTTCTTCAGACCGTGTGCCTTCCGGACCGCTTTGGCGCGAGTGGCGCCGCCCGTGCGCCAGAACACGCCCCACCCGGCGTCGTCGAGCAGGAGGCTGACCATGTGGGCCACTCCGGCCGCGACCGCCTCCTGCTCCCAGGCGGGCACCTTCGACTTCTTCACGCTGACGACGACCGCGAGCAACAGGGGCGCGCGGAGCGGCTTCGTCGAGGGCTTCGAGTCGCCCTCCGCCTTCGCGAGCGCCCGGCCGAGCTTCACCCGGTCGTCGCCGCGGAGGGTGATGACCCGCCACGGACGCAGGGCACTGTGGTCGGCCACTCGACCGGCCGCCCCGAGGACCTCGAGGAGTTCCGCGTCACTCGGAGCGACGTCGGTGACCTTGGACCACGAACGGCGCCCGGCGACGGCGGCGAGGACTGGACGCTCGACCGGTTCGGTCACTCCGTCGGCTCGGCGGTGTCGGCCGCGGCGAAGTTGAGCGCGATCGAGTTCATGCAGTAGCGGTCGCCGGTGGGCGTCCCGAAGCCGTCGTCGAACACGTGGCCGAGGTGCGAGCCGCAGTTGGCGCACCGGACCTCGGTACGCACCATGCCGAGGGTGCGGTCCTCGATGAGCTGCACCGCCTCGGGGTTCACGGACTCGTAGAAGCTCGGCCATCCACAGCCGGAATCGAACTTGGTACCACTCTTGAAGAGTTCGGCGTTGCAGGCGGCACAGGTGTAGAGGCCCGCGCGCGACTCGTCGAGGAGCTCACCGGTCCAGGCCCGCTCGGTCGCCGCTCCGCGGAGGACCTGATACTGCTCCGGCGTGAGTTCCTCGCGCCACTGCTCATCGGTCTTCGACACGTCGTACGTCATGCTGCTCCATTCGTCTCGGTCATCCTACGTGCGGGGCTGCCTCGTGCATGCGGCTCCCGACGTATTCCATAACACTGCACCGAGCCTGATCCTTCCCGGTGAACGTCGGCCCTCGCCGGGGTGGATGCGGCCCGGCGGGCATCGGCTGAATAGACTTGGACGACGGCGGACCGGAGCATGACTCCACGGTCGCCGCATCGGCACCGATCGGCAGGAGATGAGCATGCAGCCAGCGTCGCGCACGCCTGCCGATGACGACGCGTCGACGCCGACGGGAGGCCTCGACCAGCGCGAGCTCGAGATCCTCGAGTTCGAGTCCCACTGGATGCAGCACGTCGGGGCCAAGGAGGCCGCCATCCGCGACCGCTTCGCCCTGTCCCCGGCCCGGTACTATCAACTGCTCGGCGCGCTCATCGACTCGCCGTCCGCCCTCGCCCACGACCCCATGCTGATCAAGCGGCTGCAGCGCACCCGCGACGCCCGACTCTCGGCGCGAGGAGCCTCGGCTCCCCGCACCGACGGCTGAGCAGCTCTCGGAGACCACACCATGGCTGAATCCTTCCCGCCCGACCGCTTCGACGAGGTCCCCGACCTCAAGCGCGTCGGCGCGCACCGTGCCCCTGCTCCCAAGGGACGCGGCTGGATCGCCTTCCTCGTCGCCGTGGTCGCCACGCTCGTACTCGTGGGGGTCGGCACCTTCGCCCTGTTCGGGTTGAACGACCGGATCGACTTCTTCGGCGGCTCGCAGAGCCCGAGCGCCACGCCCACGCCGACCCCCACCCCGACCGAGGCTGCCCCCGTCGTCGACCCCGCGGCCAGCATCCTCGTCCTGAACGGCACACCCACCGCCGGCCTCGCCGCATCGGCGGCGGCAGCGATCGCGGCTGCCGGCTTCACGCAGCAGATCGGGACGAGCGACGCCAGCACGGAGGACGTCACGACGAGCGGCGTCTACTACCAGGATCCGTCGCAGGAGGGCGTCGCCCGCGCCATCGCGAACGCGCTCGGCGGCATCCCGATCCAGATCACGGACACGTACGCGATCCCCGTCGAGGAGGGCGAGGCGCCGGTCCTCCGCATCGTCGTCGTGGTCGGCGCGGACTACCAGCCTGCCGCCTGAGCGCGGCTGGAGCGGGTCGATCGCTCGGGTCGCCGGCACGCCGTGTTTCCGGAGTGTTTCCTCCATGTTGAGTTGTCGTATCACTCCGCCCCGTTTGTCGATTTCGGGGTGAATCCGCGCGGTGCTCCGGATTAGTATCTGGAACTGGCCGCTCATCCCGTCCCGTCTCGACTCGCCCCCGGGTCCACTTCGGCGCAGGGTGGTCACCGGGGTCCCGATCCCGGATGGCAGGTCCGGGTTCGGCAACAGTCGATGCCTGCGAGCACGCAGCAATGGGAGTATGAAATGGCGAACGGAACCGTCAAGTGGTTCAACGCTGAGAAGGGCTTCGGCTTCATCACGGTCGACGACGGTGGACAGGATGTCTTCGTCCACTACTCGGCGATCGACATGAGCGGCTACAAGTCCTTGGAAGAGGGCCAGGCGGTCGTCTTCGAGGTCGGCACTGGAGCAAAGGGGCCTCAGGCCGAGGGTGTGCGCCTGGCGTAGCCGCTGATCAGGTACGCGATTCCTGCGACGCCGTCCACTTCGGTGGGCGGCGTCGTTCGTCGTTCCGGGGCTGTTCCCGGGAGTTCGCTCAGGGCGCCGGTGCTCACTTGCACTCCCACCCCCTGAGTGCCAGAATCGACTTAGCACTCGTACTCATTGAGTGCTAACAACGTTCATGACGTCCGGGAGGGACGAAAAACACACATGGCTAAGATCATTGCTTTCGACGAGGAGGCCCGTCGCGGCCTCGAGCGTGGACTGAACATTCTTGCTGACACGGTCAAGGTCACCCTTGGGCCGCGCGGTCGCAACGTTGTCCTCGAGAAGAAGTGGGGCGCCCCCACGATCACCAACGACGGCGTGTCCATCGCCAAGGAGATCGAACTCGACGACCCGTACGAGAAGATCGGCGCGGAGCTCGTCAAGGAGGTCGCCAAGAAGACCGACGACGTCGCCGGCGACGGCACCACCACGGCGACCGTGCTGGCACAGGCGCTCGTCCGCGAGGGCCTCCGCAACGTCGCCGCAGGCGCCGACCCCATCAGCCTCAAGCGCGGCATCGAGAAGGCCGTCGAGGCCGTCACGGTCGAGCTCATCGCCAACGCCAAGGAGGTGGAGACCAAGGAGGAGATCGCTGCGACCGCTTCCATCTCCGCCGGCGACACCACCATCGGCGAGATCATCGCCGAGGCGATCGACAAGGTCGGCAAGGAGGGTGTCGTCACCGTCGAGGAGTCGAACACCTTCGGCACCGAGCTCGAGCTCACCGAGGGCATGCGCTTCGACAAGGGCTACCTGTCGCAGTACTTCGTGACCGACCCCGACCGCCAGGAAGCGGTGTTCGAGGACCCCTACATCCTCATCGCCAACCAGAAGATCTCCGCGATCAAGGACCTCCTGCCGATCGTCGACCAGGTCATCCAGTCGGGCAAGCAGCTCCTCATCATCGCTGAGGACGTCGACGGCGAAGCTCTCGCGACGCTCGTCGTCAACAAGATCCGTGGCATCTTCAAGTCCGTCGCCGTCAAGGCTCCGGGCTTCGGCGACCGCCGCAAGGCTCAGCTGCAGGACATCGCCATCCTCACCGGTGGCCAGGTCATCTCCGAGGAGGTCGGCCTCAAGCTCGAGACCGTCACACTCGACCTGCTCGGCCGTGCCCGCAAGGTCGTCATCACCAAGGATGAGACCACCATCGTCGAGGGTGCCGGCGACGCCGACGCCATCGCCGGTCGTGTCTCGCAGATCCGCAAGGAGATCGACAACACCGACAGCGACTACGACCGCGAGAAGCTCCAGGAGCGTCTCGCCAAGCTCGCGGGCGGTGTGGCGGTCATCAAGGCCGGTGCAGCGACCGAGGTCGAGCTCAAGGAGCGGAAGCACCGCATCGAGGACGCTGTTCGCAACGCGAAGGCTGCCGTCGAAGAGGGCATCGTCGCCGGTGGTGGCGTCGCCCTGATCCAGGCCGGCAAGACCGCGTTCGAGAAGCTCGAGCTCGTCGGTGACGAGGCGACCGGTGCGAACATCGTCAAGGTCGCCATCGACGCTCCGCTCAAGCAGATCGCGCTCAACGCGGGCCTCGAGCCCGGCGTCGTCGCCGACAAGGTCCGCAACCTGCCCGTCGGACACGGCCTCAACGCCGCGACCGGAGAGTACGTCGACATGCTCGCTGCCGGCATCAACGACCCGGTGAAGGTCACGCGCTCCGCGCTGCTCAACGCAGCATCGATCGCCGGTCTGTTCCTCACCACCGAGGCCGTCGTCGCCGACAAGCCGGAGAAGAACCCGGCTCCGGCCGGCGACCCGACCGGTGGCATGGACTTCTAAGTCCGACAGCAACACCTGCGCAGGGCGTCTCCTTCGGGAGGCGCCCTGCGTCGTTTCGCCTGCATCGCTGTGGGAGGGGGGGGGAGGTGGCTCTGGAGCGTGTATGTGCCTCGCGGCATGTTCGGACGAAACGTTGTGAAGCCGTGACTGGACGCCCGCAGGACGGGGCCAGTGCGTCTTTCAGCCCGAACCATGACACGACTCGCTCTCGCCGGAACGTTCTGACTGGCCGAGTACGTGTGCCGAAGTCGTATCCGCCGAAACGCTCGAGTCCACCCTTGATCTCACTTCGCCCAGCTGGGAACCGGGCTTCAGCTATCGGTCCAGCAACGTCTCCTACGGTGCGGTGCTCGTCGCTGGGGGCCAGACGTGCGGCTTCGCCGGCGCGGAGTCCGGACGAACCGGATCGATCGACACGCTCCGCGGCGCTGGACCCGCGTTTGCGGACTCGCTGACGCTCGAGCGAACTGCCCCCGGCGTCTCGGTCGTCGAGATCGACGGGCGATAGCGCGTTCGTGCGCGTCAGTCCGACGATCACCGATCGGGCTGAGCTCGAGATGAACCTCCGCGGAACCTGGGTCACGATCACGGTCGGTGGAGCGTCGATGCTGGGAGACGGGTCGCTCACGGCCACGGAGCGGGTCATCGCGCTGGCGACGGCCATGGCGGCGGCCTGACGTCGATCGAGTCGTTCCAGCCGCCGCCGGAGCGTCACCCGCTGAACATGCTCGCGTTCGCCCGCTCGATCTCGGCGTACTGCGTGCCCGCGACGGCGAGCGCTCGGCTGATCTCGCCGAGGTTCTCCTCGACCTGACGCTGGGTGCCCCTCCAGCGCTCGACGACACCGTGGAACGCGGCCGCTGCAGCGCCGGTCCATTGGCCGTCGAGTGCCGCCAGCTGCGTGTGCAGGCGGGCTACCTCGTTCTGGATCTGCTCGATCGTGACGCGTGCCGCCGTGGAAGCGCGCTCGACCGCGTCGCTGTCGACCTGGAAAGTGGCCATCGGGAACTCCGTTCGTCCGGGCGATGCCTGTCATCGCCGCTACCGAGACGGTAGGTGCTCGCCACCGGCCGGAACCGGCCAGGAAGGACTCGGGCGCGCACTCCGGAGCAGACCGGAGCCTGTGGAGGAGGGTCGAGCCAGCCCGCCGGCGGGTCAGGCCGGAGGGCCCGCGATGACGATGGGGCTCGTGGCCGCTGACGGTGCGAGCGGCAGGATGACGCGGAACGTCGCGCCGCCGCCGGGGGTCTCGGTCACGTCGACCGTGCCACCGTGCGCCGCGACGATGGAGGCGACGATGGCTAGTCCGAGGCCGCTGCCGCCCGTCTCGCGGGTCCGCGAACTGTCGGCACGCCAGAAGCGCTGGAAGATCTTCTCGCGGATCTGTGGCGGGATACCCTCGCCGTGGTCGACGATGGCGATACTGGCGGTCCCGGCACGGGCGTCCGTGCCGACCGCGAGCTCGATCGGACTGTCGGCGGGCGTGAAGCGCAGGGCGTTTCCGATGAGGTTCGTGACGACCTGCCGGATCTTGTTCTCCTCGCCGAGGACGATCGGTGGCACAGCCAGGGTCAGTGGTTCGGCGATGGGCTTCGTGTCGGGCGTGGTGGCGTCGCCGGAGGGCTTCGGCCGACGCCGGAAGCGGTTGAACGTCGCGCCGAAGATCGGCCCGGTCGAGTTCGTCTGGGCTGGTGTGTCGGTAGCGGACGGGGACTCGCCGGTGGTCTCGGAGGCATCGTCGTCGACGGCTCGCGCCATGCGCTCGTCGCGGACGACCTGGACCGTACGCCCGGGGGCCTGGGCCGTGGTGTCGAGCGCGGCGTCGCGCGCGATCGGAAGCAGGTCGACGGGGGCGACGTTCAGCGGTCGCGTCTCATCGAGGCGGGCGAGCTGGAGGAGGTCCTCGACGAGCGCACCCATGCGGATGGCCTCCTTCTCGATGCGCTCCATGGCCTGCGCCACGTCCTGCGGCGTCTGGAGGGCACCCATCCGGTAGAGCTCGGCGTAGCCGCGCACGGAGACGAGCGGGGTGCGGAGCTCGTGGCTCGCGTCCCCGACGAAGTTCCGCATCTGCTCGATGGTCTTCCCGCGATCCGAGTACGCGCGGTCGATGCGAGCCAGCATCGTGTTGAGTGATCGGCTGAGTCGCCCCACCTCGGTGTTCGGTGTGGAGCCCGCGAGTCGCTGGCTGAAGTCGCCGTCGGCGAACGCGGCGGCCGTCCGTTCCACCTGGCGGAGCGGTTCGAACGTGCCGGTCACCAGCCACCGGGTGAGGAGCGCTCCGACCACGATGATGAGCACGCCGAGGACGAAGAAGATCGTAAGGTAGGTCGCGATCGTGTTGTCGGTGCCCTGCATCGAGATGGCGACCCACGCCGCTCCCGTGCGGAACCCGTCGAGGGTGACCGGGACGGAGACCGCGTGGTAGACGATCGTGCCGCTCGCGTTGGTGGTCGTGTAGATCTGGGTCCCGCTCGCGGCGACGTCGTTCGCGCTGAGGTGCGCCGGGTGTTCGGGAGCGATGCTGTCGTCCCACCCGGACGAGGCCCGGAGCTCGCCGTTCGTGTCGTACACGGCGACGAACAGCGTCGAGGGGGCGTCGAGCTGGAGCTGTCCGTCCTCGGAGATCTCACCGACGATCTTGCCCTTGGCGGCAGTGATCAGACTGTCGTTCGCCTGCTGGGTGAGGACCTCTTTGAGGAGCGGGGTCGTCCCCATGCCCGCGACGAGCAGACCGAAGGCGAGGACGAGCACCGTCACCCCGGTGATCTTCGTCCGGAGTGAGACGCTGCTCCACCAGGTGGACAGGGAATCGGCCATCGGGTGGGGGCTACGCCTTTCCGGCCTTGAGCATGTAGCCGAATCCGCGCTTGGTCTGGATGAGCGGCTCGCTGGAGAACTGGTCGAGCTTCCGGCGCAGGTAGGAGATGTAGCTCTCGACGATTCCGGCGTCGCCGTTGAAGTCGTACTCCCAGACGTGGTCGAGGATCTGGGCCTTCGACAGGACACGGTTCGGGTTGAGCATGAGGTAGCGGAGGAGCTTGAACTCGGTCGGGCTGAGGTCGATGGGGGTGTCGCCGACGAGGACCTCGTGGGTGTCCTGGTCCATCGTCAGCTCGCCGGTGCGGATCACCGCATCCTCGTCGGCCTGCATCGTCCGGCGGAGGATCGCCTTGATGCGCGCCACGATCTCGTCAAGGCTGAAGGGCTTGGTGACGTAGTCGTCGCCGCCGACGGTGAGGCCCGTGATCTTGTCCTCGGTGTCGTCCTTCGCGGTGAGGAAGAGGATGGGCGCCGTGTAGCCGGCGCTGCGGAGGCGCTTGGTGACGCCGAAGCCGTTCATGTCCGGCAGCATCACGTCGAGGATGATGAGGTCGGGCTCCTCCTCGAGGACCGCCGAGATGGCGGCTGCGCCGTTGCCCACGGCACGGACGGCGAAGCCGGCGAATCGCAGGCTCGTGGTGAGGAGGTCGCGGATGTTCGGTTCGTCGTCGACGATGAGGATGCGGGGTCCGGTCATGACACCATTATCTGCACGTTTCTTGAGACTTTTCTGAGAGCCTGTTTCACGCGTTCTGCAGGGCGTGGGCGTCGAGGATCGTGTAGCTGTAGCCCTGTTCAGCGAGGAAGCGCTGCCGGTTCTGTGCGAACTCCTGATCGACCGTGTCGCGCGACACCAGGGTGTAGAAGCTCGCGGTGAGTCCCGTGGACTTCGGGCGCAACAGACGGCCGAGACGCTGCGCCTCTTCCTGTCGTGAACCGAACGAACCCGACACCTGGATGGCGACGGTCGCTTCGGGCAGGTCGACCGAGAAGTTCGCGACCTTCGAGACGACGAGCACCTGCTCGGTGCCGTCGCGGAAGGCCTGATAGAGCCGTTCTCGCTCGTCGACCGGTGTTGCGCCGGTCAACTGCGGGGCACCCAGCGTCTCTGCCAGCTCCTCGATCTGGTCGAGGTACTGCCCGATGACGAGGATCTGCTCACCGCGGTGCCGTTCGACGAGCTGGCGGACGACGTCGAGCTTCGCCGGAGCGGTCGCCGCGAGGCGGTACCGCTCGTCGTCGGCGGATGCGGCGTAGGTGAGTCGGTCGGCCTGAGGCAGGTCGACGCGCACCTCGAAGCACGCGGCGGGGGAGATGAAGCCCTGCGCCTCGATCTCCTTCCACGGGGCGTCGAACCGCTTCGGGCCGATGAGCGAGAAGACGTCGCCCTCGCGGCCGTCCTCCCGGATGAGCGTCGCCGTCAGGCCGAGGCGACGCCGCGCCTGCAGCTCGGCGGTGAGCTTGAAGACGGGTGCCGGGAGCAGGTGCACCTCGTCGTAGACCACGAGGCCCCAGTCCATGGCGTCGAGCAGCGCGAGGTGGGCGTACTCGCCCTTCCGCTTGGCCGTGAGGATCTGGTAGGTCGCGATCGTGACCGGCTTGACCTCCTTCACCTGCCCCGAGTACTCGCCGATCTCCTCGGCGGTGAGCGAGGTGCGCTTCAACAGCTCGTCGCGCCACTGCCGTGCCGACACGGTGTTCGTGACGAGGATCAGGGTGTTGGTGGACGCCGTCGCCATCGCCCCGGCGCCGACCAGGGTCTTGCCCGCACCACAGGGGAGCACCACGACACCGGAACCACCGGAGAAGAAGTTGTCGACCGCCTGCTGCTGATAGTCGCGGAGGTGCCAGCCGTCCTCGACCAGGTCGATCTGGTGCGGCGTGCCGGCGGTGTACCCGGCGAGGTCCTCGGCGGGCCAGCCCAGCTTCACGAGTTCTTGCTTGAGCGCGCCGCGTGCCCAGGGCTCGACGAGGAAGGTGTCCGGCGTCGGGTGCCCGATGAGGAGGGGCGCGATCCGCTTGGCGCCGGCCACCTCGGTCAGGATCGGGAGGTCCGTGGAGCGGAGGACGAGCTCGCCCTCCTCGGAGCGTTCGATCACGAGCCGGCCGTAGCGGTTGACGGTCTCGCGCATGTCGATCGTCACGGACGCGGGGATGGAGAACTTCGAATACCGCTCCAGCGTCTCGATCATCTGGTCGGCATCGTGCCCGGCGGCCCGTGCATTCCACAGTCCGAGACGGGTGATCCGGTAGGTGTGGATGTGCTCCGGCGCGCGCTCGAGCTCGGCGAACACCGAGAGATCGTGGCGGGCGTCCTCGGCGAGCGGGTGGGCGACCTCGAGCAGCACGGTGCGGTCGCTTTGGACGATCAGTGGTCCATCAGACATAACGGTCGAGTCTACCGGCGGATCCGGTGAGCAACCCCCTGAGCGAGCGCTCAGCCGGCGATCCGGACCTCGGTGATCATCGCGAGCGGCAGGGTGCGTTCGACGTCGGCCGACCGGTCCAGACCGCGCAGGCGACCGCCGGCGAGGCTCACCGGTTCGATCGTGAACGTGGATCGGCGCTCGCCGTGCTGCAGCTGCACGGTGACCGGCGTGTGGTCGCGGACGGCGATCTCCAGCTGCTTGGCCAACCATGCGCTGCTCGTGTCGCCGCTGTCGTCGGCGCGGAGCCGCGACACCAGATCCGGTTCCGTCGAGGCGGCCGGAGCGGAGAGGCCGGTGCGCATGACCGGCTGCCGGCGGATCCGGAGCGGTGCGCCGCCGTCGTCCTCCGCGACCACCGGGTAGCGCGCGTCGTGGAGGGCCCAGTAGACCGTCGCCGCCTCGATGCGGCTGGTGAGCCGGTGCTCGTCGCTCGGACGGAGACCGAGCGCCACGAGGCTCTGGTCGACCGACATCGCCGCGATCAGGCCGGCGTCGTCGGAGCGGATGTAGCTGCTGCGTCCAGGGTCAGCCGAGGCGTCGGCCGACGCGCGGATCGTCCCGACGCGGACGAGGCCGAATCGGGATGCGGCCTCGGACACGAGATACCGCAGAGGTTGAGGGACGCCGGTCAGGGAGATCGACTCGAGGTACGCGAGCAGGTCCTCGGCGGTGTCTCCGTCGGCGAGGGCCCGGGTGACGCTCGCGGTCGTGATGCGGTACCTCGACGCCTGAGCGCGCCCCTCCGGCTCCGCGAGGGCCCGGAGTCGCACGTCGAGTTCCGCCGTCGGGGGACCGAGCGCGATGACCGTAAGGTCGTCCTGGAGGACGACCTGCGACACCTCGGCGGGGAGCATGGACGCGAGCGTCGAGGCCGCGTCGGCCGCGTGGTCGTCGACGAGGAGTCGTCCGAACCCGCTGGTCACCCCGTCGACGGTGACCCCGAGCAGCTCGGCGACCGCGTCGACCGCCCGCGTCGGCGCCACGACGGCATCCTCCGCCAACGGGTACCACCAGCTGAGCTCCTCGACCAGGTCGACGGAACCGCGCCGGTACGCCGTCAGGATGTGATCGCGGACCGTGGCCGGGATCGCGTCGCGCCAGGCCGTCGCGAGGCGGAGCCAGCGTTCCGCGGTGGCCGACGCCAGCCAGGCCTCGCCGACCTCGCTCAGGCGGATGGCGGAGCCGATCGCGTCGGTGAGCCCGGCAGCCGACGCCACGGACAGGGCGAGCTCGATCTGGTCGGGCGTGCTCGCCGCCGCGGCTGAGAGCCGTTTGAGGTCCGGCATGGACGGGGCTCCACGGCCGAGCAGGCGTGCGGGCTCGCGGTCGAGTTCATGGAGGCTCTCGCCGACGATGCCGACCGCGCCGGCCGCTCGCTCGCTCGCGAGGGCGTCCGTGTCGGGCGAGGGGCGGGTCGCGTGGGACGTCGGCGCCGCCGCCGGAAGTTGGAGTTCTGCACGGCCTGGTCTGCCGCTCGCCGCCCACTCCTCGAACACCGCGGCCACCGCGCTCACCGGTCTGATCGGACCGGCTCCGTCGTCCAGCACGAGGATGTCCCGCTCCAGCCGCTCCAGGGCGGCATCCACCTCCGACTGCTCGCGTTCGAGCGTGGTCGCGAGCGATCGGCGCTCGGTCCCGTCCAGCGCGGCGGCGAGCACCGCGAGGGTGTCCCGGTCGAGCAGTGCCATCCGGCGGGCGACGCTCGCATCGTCCAACAGGGCCTCGGCGAAGTCGAAGAAGTCCGCTATGCGGGCGGAGGAGGCCCTGCGGTCGGGCGTCAGCCGGCGGAGCGCGTCGTCCGGGAGCTCCCGGAGGCGGCGCGCGATCGCGAAGGCCTCGCCCATGGTCGTCAGCGCGGCGACTGACCGCGGGACTCGCGGGACCGTCGTACGGCACCCACGATGATGAGCGTGATCAGCATCAGGAAGGCGATCGGGAGTCCGACGAGCGGCAGGATCGTCACGACCGGCCAGACGCCGACGGCGAAGTCGCCCTGCTCGAGGCCGGTGGCGGTGCCGACCATCACCGCGACGAACGCGGCGATCGACACGGCGACGATCGTCACGACCATGTAGGCCAGGATCCGTTCGGGCCGCGAGATGCTCGGCGTCTGCTCATCAGTCACGCTCCCAGGATAGAGGCACGCGGCTGCTGCACCGAATAGGCTGGGGGCCGAGGACCGATGGTCCTCTCGATCGCGCTTCCTGCGCGATCACCGCACGGCGCTGCATTTCTGCGCACGACACACAGCGAGGTTCCCATGCCCACCGGCAAGGTCAAGTTCTACGACGAGGAGAAGGGCTTCGGCTTCATCAGCTCTGATGACGGCCAGGAGGTCTTCCTGCACGCTTCCGCACTGCCCGCGGGCACGGCCGGCGTGAAGCCGGGGACGCGGCTCGAGTTCGGCATCGCCGACGGCAAGCGCGGCGCCCAGGCGCTGTCCGTGCGCGTCCTCGAGGCACCGCCCAGCCTCGTCAAGCTGAAGCGCAAGCCGGCCGACGACATGGCGATCATCGTCGAGGACCTCGTGAAGCTTCTCGACGGCATCGGTGGCGACCTGCGCCGCGGCAAGTACCCGAACAGCAGTCACAGCACGAAGATCGCTGCTGTGCTGCGCAAGGTCGCGGACGAGCTGGATGCCTGACGCCGATCAGGAGACCCCCGTCGAGGATCGCGACGTCACAGCCGACACGGACACACGAGCCGAGTCGGACGAGCATCGCTCGGACGCCGGCACCGATGGCGAGTCGACGCCGGCACCCGTGCCGGACGAGACCCTGATCGCCGCCGTGGAGCTCGCGCGCGAAGCGCTGCAGGAGATCACGCCCGCGAGCACGGTCGGTGAGCCGGCCGGGCACGTCGTGGTCGATGATCACGTCGTCTCGCTGCTGTTCGCGAACACGATGGCGGGCTACCCCGGATGGTTCTGGACGGTGACGCTCTCGCGGACCGCCGACGACGCCGCACCCAACGTGCTCGAGACGGAGCTGATGCCCGGCGACGGCGCGTTGCTGGCTCCGCAGTGGGTGCCGTGGTCGGAGCGCCTCGCGGACTACCGCGCCGCGCAGGAGGCAGCGGCAGCGGCTGCGGCTGACGACGCGCTCGACGACGCGGATGACACCGACGAGTTCGACGACGACGATGTCGCGCTGTCCGGGGACCCCCGCGACCGCGACCGCGACGGCATCGAACTCGAGTACGACGAGGACGACGTCGATGCGGCGTCGGACGACTCGGATGACGACGACTCGGACGAGGACGAGGACGAGGACGACTCGGACGAGGACGAGGACTCCGACGAGGACGACGACCGGTTCGAGGACGAGTAGCACTCGCACACCGCGAGAAAGACGAACGGGCGGCCGAACCTCGAGAGGGTTCGACCGCCCGTTCGGCGTTCAGCGGGGGAGACGGATCAGAGCGCCCCGACGACGTGTTCGATGCTCGCGATGAGCTGACGGACGTCTGCGGGGTCGATCGCCGTGAAGGTCGCGACGCGCAGCTGGTTGCGGCCGAGCTTGCGGTAGGGCTCGGTGTCGACGATGCCGTTCGCCCGCAGGGTCTTCGCGACCAGCGCGGCGTCGATGGCGTCGTCGAAGTCGATCGTGACGACGACCTGCGAGCGGTGGTCGGGGTTCGTCACGAACGGCGTCGTGTAGGAGGTGCGCTCGGCCCACTCGTACAGGGCGCCGGAGGACTCGGCCGTCCGTGCCGATGCCCAGGCGAGGCCGCCGTTGCCGTTGATCCACGAGATCTGCTCCTCGAGGAGTACGAGCGTCGACAACGCGGGAGTGTTGAGCGTCTGCTCGAGTCGGGAGTTGTCGACCGCGTTCTTCAGGCTCAGGAACTCCGGGATGTAGCGGCCGCTCGCCGCGATCCGTTCGATGCGCTCGATCGCCGCGGGGGAGCAGAGCGCGAACCACAGGCCGCCGTCGGATGCGAAGTTCTTCTGCGGTGCGAAGTAGTAGACGTCCGCCTGGCTCGCGTCGAAGTCCACACCACCCGCGGCGCTCGTCGCGTCGATCACCGTGAGGGCGCCGGCGTCGCCGGACACGCGTCGCACCGGGGCCATGACGCCGGTCGAGGTCTCGTTGTGCGGCCAGGCGTACACGTCGACGCCCTCGACCACCTCGGGATCGATGCGGGATCCACCCGGTACCTCACGGACGTCCGGAGCGGTGAGCCATGGGGCACCCGCCGCCTTGGCGAACTTGCCGCCGAACTCGCCGAAGACGAGGTTCTGGCTGCGCTGCTCGATGAGGCCGAAGGCGGCCGCGTCCCAGAACGCGGTCGAGCCGCCGTTGCCGACGATGATCTCGTAGCCCTCGGGGGCGCGGAACAAGTCGGCCAGGCCGGCGCGCACGCGGCCGACGAGCTGCTTGACGGGAGCCTGACGGTGGGAGGTGCCGAGGAGGGACAGGCCGGCCTCGGAGAGCGCTGCGATCTGCTCGGGTCGGATCTTGGAGGGGCCGCAGCCGAATCGACCATCGGCGGGCAGAAGGGACGTGGGAATCGTGATCTCCGGCATACGGCGATTCTAGAGGCGGGGGCCTCATGGCGTCGTGCCACGGTGCCCGGATGCGTCCACGCGGGGCGGAGTGGCTTGGCGCGGGAACGTCGCCGCCGCGCACTAGGCTTACCGGGAACGTGCAATCGGGCAGGGAGGGCGTCGATGACCGATTTGATTGACACCACAGAGATGTATCTCCGCACCATTCTGGAGCTCGAGGAGGAGAACATCATCCCGCTTCGTGCGCGGATCTCCGAGCGCCTCGGGCACTCCGGACCGACGGTCTCGCAGACGGTCGGTCGGATGGAGCGCGACGGGCTCGTCGTCGTGTCGGGCGACCGACACCTCGAGCTCACCGAACCGGGCCGACGCAAGGCGGTCCACGTCATGCGGAAGCACCGCCTGGCTGAGCGCCTCCTGAGCGACGTCATCGGGCTCGAGTGGGAGTTCGTCCACGAGGAAGCCTGTCGCTGGGAACACGTCATGAGTGAGCAGGTCGAGCGCAAGCTGCTCGACATGCTCAACCACCCCACCGAGTCGCCGTACGGCACCCCGATCCCCGGACTCGACGAGTTCGGCGACAGCCCCGCCGTCGCCTTCTCGCAGGGCGTCATCAACATCGTCGGCCTCGTCGAAGGACGCTCCGAGCCGGTCACGGCGACGGTCCGACGTCTCGGCGAACCGGCGCAGGTCGACCCCGAACTGCTCCTGCAGCTCAAGCAGGCCGGCGTCATGCCGGGTCGCGCCGGAACCTTCGCGGCAGCGGGCGGCTACGTGCTCGTCACCATCGACGGTGTCGAGGGCGGCCTCGAGCTGCCCAATGAGCTCGCGACGCACATCTTCGTGGAGACCCCTGCCGCGTGAGCATGAGACGCGCATGAGGATTCCCTCATGTGCCCGTTTTCCCGTGATCGAAACGTGACTTTCTGAGGGGTAACCCGTAGGCTGTCACTCGTCCTGAAGGCCATGATCTGGCTCAAGGAAGACGACCGAGGCACCCCCTAGCCCGTCCCTCGGCCACACGAACCGACATCAATCGTCGGATGGGGCTGCGCTATGCCGATCGCCACACCGCGATCGTCGTCGCTCATGCGGGGTGCCGGAGGAATCCACTTGACTGCAGCTGGCGAGAGCGGCCCCGACCAGGCCGAGACGACCCCGAACGTCCCCCTCACCCGGAAGCAGCTCCGACTCCAGGAGCAGGCCGCGACGCAGGCGGAGGCGACCACCCCGTCCCAGTCGGCAACCGACGACGCGCTCGTCGCCGACGTCGCACCGGACGCACCCGTCGAGCACCCCGAGATCGTCCTCGACGATGCCGTGGTCGAGGAGGCCGACGCGGCCGTCACGACCGGTGAGGTCCGTCTGGACGAGCGGCCGCTGACGAAGCCCGCCGCGCCGGAGCCGACGGCCCCGCAATCCTTCACCGTGACGTCCGCCACCGACACCTCGTTCGCGACCGTCGCCCCGCTCCGCACCGGTGCGGACCGCGTCGCCCGCAGTAAGCCCCCCATCAAGCCGACTGCGTCGACGGTCGCCGTGCGCAAGCCGAAGCCGTCCGGAGCCCGACCCGGCTCCGTCCGTGGCGTCGCCACCATGGCCTTCCTCGTGCCGGCCCTGGTCGCCACCGTCGCCCTCCCCGCGTACGCGGCGAGCAGCAGCGCGCAGACCGAGTACGGGACCTCCGCCTCGGAGCAGTTGAAGACCTCAGGTGCCCAGAGCGTCGTCGCTTCCGACAAGGTCGCCGACGCTCCGATCTCGCGCGATCTCTACTCCGCGACGACGCCGGACGAGCTCGCCGAGCGCCAGCGGCAGCTCGATGCCGCTGCAGCTGCCAGCAACGCCACCTACTCGATCACGGTCGGTGCACGCCAGGCGGGCGACGACTACCCCTGGTTCGATCAGGCTTCCGACGACGAGGGTGGCGGGCTCTCGCCCCTGCGCTACTACTACCGCGAGTGCGTGGACTTCGTCGCCTGGCGACTCAACCGCGACGCGGGCACGCCGAGCGGGAACTGGGCCTTCACCTGGGGCAACGGCCTGCCGCCGAGCAGTGCCTACGGCTGGGCCGACTCGTGGCAGTACAACAAGGGGACGAACGCCATCGCCGGCTCCGTCGCATGGTTCAACTACAACCACGTGGCCTACGTACAGTCGGTCAACGCCGACGGGACGGTCACCCTGGAGGAGTACAACTGGGGATCCGCGCGTCACAGCTACAACACGCGCACCATCGCCGCCAGCGCCGTGGCGCTCTACCTCTACCCGCCGGGCGTCGGCTGATCCGACCCGCTCGACCTGGATCGCGTCCCTCCATCGGAGGGACGCGATTCGTCGTCGATGCGCCGTGACCGTTCGCGACCATGCGATGTCCGTCGTCCGAAGCCGAGATGGCGCGGAGGGGAATTCTCCTGCAACGTGCGGAAATCCGGTCGGTGTGGGTTAATCTGGTGCTCTGCAACTCGGAGAGGTTCAGGAGCTGATGCACGCTATACGTCGCCACGTGGTCGCGAATGGTCGCGGCCTCTACGTGCTGCGGCATTCCAGCCAAGCGTGCCGCGGCTCCGCCGTGGGTCAAGAGGGTGCTGTCGTCATGACAGTGCCCTTTTTTGTTCCCCGGAAACGACTCGATCCGGCGCGTCAGGGACGCTGCAGGTGGTGATCGTCGACCGGTCGCGGCAGCCGTCGTGGCCCTTCGGAAGGGAACGTGCATGCGCACACTGGTGTTGAACGCGGGCTATGAGCCGCTCGCGATCGTCTCGTTCAAGCGGGCCCTCGTGCTCGTGATGCATCACAAGGCGACCGTCGTCGAGATCGACTCCTCGCATCCCGTGGTGGCGACGAGCGGATCGTTCGATCGGCCGTCGGTCATCCTGCTCACCAGATACATCCGGATCCCGAACGCACGCAGGGTGCCCGTGACCCGCCGCGGGGTGCTGCGCCGTGACGGCCACCGCTGCGCCTACTGCGGGAAGGCTGCGACGACGATCGACCACGTGCAACCGCGCTCGCGCGGGGGTGTGGACAGCTGGGAGAACCTCGTGGCCTGCTGCCTGCGCTGCAACAACGTGAAGGGCGACCGCACGCCGGTGGAGATGAACTGGAGCCTCCGGGTCTCACCGGGGACGCCGCACGGCTCGCAGTGGATGGTGCGGGGCGTCGAGCGCTCGGAGCCCGACTGGGAGCAGTACCTGGCGCCTGCCGCCTGAGCGACCGGCTAAACTCGATGGGTCAGCCTCTGTAGCTCAATGGAAGAGCAGTTCCGTCCTAAGGAAAGGGTTGGGGGTTCGAGTCCCTCCAGGGGCACTATCGGAGGTACGGTCGTCCATGCGAGCACGGCTTCGCATGTCGGGTAGGGCTGCGAGCACGCCGTAGGCTCGAAGCATGACGCACGACCTCCACCGCCAACTCGAACGCGACGCCATCACCCTTCGTCAGCTGCGGTCGGCCGTGGTCGTCGCGGATGCTCGGACACTCGGCGCCGCGGCGAACCTGCTCGGGGTCGCGCAGCCGAGTCTCGCGCAGCAGCTGCGGCGGCTCGAGGCCGCGCTCGGGGTCGAGCTGTTCAGCGTCCTGGGGGAGGAGTACCGCCCGACGCGTGAGGGGCAGCGCTTCCTGTTGAAGGTCCGTACCTTCATCGACGTCGTCGCCGACATGGATCCCGCGTCACCGGCTCGGCACATCCGGGTCGGCCGGCCGCCGACGACGTGGGACGCGGTCGTCTCCGAGGCCGGCCGCCGCATCGACGTCCCGGCGGTCGCCGTCGCGATCGAACCGGTCGAGCAGCTGCACCTCGTCACCACCGGCCGTCTCGACGCCACCATCGTGCGTCTCCCGATCGAGCTACCGGCCGAGCTCGCCGCCGAGGAGATCGCTGCGCTGCCGCTCGGCGTCGTCATGCGCGCGGCGCACCCGCTGTCGGCGAAGGACGTCATCGAGTGGTCCGATCTCGCCGACCAGGAGCTGCTCCGTCCCGAGCCCGGCAAGGACCCGGCGTACTCGGCCTGGCTGGCCGGCGCGCTCGCGGCGCGCGGTTGGTACCCGCGCTCGCTGACGATCGATGCCGGGAACGACACCCTGTTCCTCGACGCCCTGCGCTTCGGTGAGCGACTCGTCGCCCTCCGTCCGGTGGCCGCGATGCGGGAAGGCGACGGCCTGTGCTGGCGGCCGTTCGCCGACGCGCCTGAGCTCCGCGAGCGGTTCGCCCTGGTCACCCGACGCGAGTGAGTCCGCTCGGTCGCGGTCGGTGATGACACCCTCGATGCGCCCTTTTGCGACCCGACCGGGATCTTCTCGCGATCAAGTCGGTCGACTTGTTCCGAATTTCTGCCGCGTTCGACACCGTCTTCTCAGCTCGGAGTGGGTACGCTTATCCCTGAATCGGGGGATGACAGAAGCAGGAAACGCACATGCCCGAACGACGACCACAGCAGCAACGAGGTCATGAACGACGCCAGACCGTCGTCGAAGGTGCCGCCCGCATGTTCGACCGGGTCGGCTACGGACAGGCGAGCCTGTCGGACATCGCCCGCGAGGCGGGGACGACGCAGGGTTCGCTTTACTTCTACTTCCCCTCGAAAGAGGAACTGGCGATCGCCGTCATCAACGAGCAGAGCACGCGCTCGATCGCTGCGTTGACCGCGCCGACCACCGCGCCCTCGCCGTTCGGCGGGCTGGTCCAGGCCTCCCGCCTCATCACCGAGCAGCTGCTCACCGACCCCATCACGCGCGCCGGCCTGCGGCTGTCGCTCGAGCAGGGCGTCATCCAGGCTCCGACGACCGCGTTCCACGAGCAGTGGATCGCGAGCGTCGAGGAGCGCGTGCAGGCCTCGATCGAGCTCGGTGAGTTGCGGTCTCCGCTCGAGCCGGCGGAACTGGCGAGGTCCTTCGTCGCGTTCTTCACCGGCACGCAGCTCATCTCGAATTTGCTGGCCGGCCGGACCGACCTCCTCAACGCGGTCGACACCATGTGGCGGATCCTCATCGCGGCGGTCATCGTCGCGGATCGCCAGGCCGAGGTGCTCGCCGTCCTCGACGCCGCCTTCGACGCGCAGGACGCCTGAGCGGTCGGGTGCACGTTAGGGGGTAGCCCTGACGCATACGCCGTGAGGTCACCCTAAACTGAATCGGGTGATTAACTCACTTTGCTGATCGTCGTGCGACGACGGATGGATCACGGTGTGCGGGGGCATCCCGCGTTCCATCGGCGAAGAGTTGGTTCACGTGCCGGGCTGGGCGATGTCGTGGGGGGATCGCCCAGCCGACGGCGTGTGGACGGCTCAGCGGCCGATGGCTGACGGCGCGTACCGGTGCTCTGGACGCCCCGTGGTCCCGTACCGCAGCTGCGTCGTCAAGAGACCTCGGGCGGCCAGCGCGGAGAGATACCGTTGCGCCGTCGCGCGTGAGACGCCGACCAGCTCGGCCACTTCGGCGGCCGAGCGCTCGCCGTCCGCCTCCGACACCGCTTCGAGGACGGCCGTCTCCGTCGCGGATCTCGACCGGGTCGTCGCCCCGGCGTCGCCGGAGTGCAGGATGCGCAGGGCGCGCTCGATCGTCTCCTGATCGGCGTTCACCGCCTCGTCGAGGACGTTCCGGAACCGGGCGTAGGCGGCGAGCCGGTCCTGGAGTACCTGAGGCGGGAACGGTTTCACCAGGTACCCGAGGGCTCCTGCACGAAGCGCTCGGCGCACGGACGCACCGTCCGACGCTGCGGAGACGACGATGGTGTCGATCGGGAGGTCCACGAGGAGCTCGAGCCCGTTCCGATCGGGAAGGTAGCCGTCGAGGAGCACGAGGTCGGGTGGCTCGGCGGCGATGCTCCGTGCGGCCTCGGCTGCCGACCCGGCAGGACTGAGCGCACGGAACCCGTCGACCTCGTCGACGATCCGGCAGTGCAGGCGGGCGACGTGGAAGTCGTCGTCGACGACGAGCACGGTGAGATCGGCCGCCATCATCGGTCTCCCGCCATGGACGGCGCCGGCTCGACCGTCCCGGGGAGCCGCGCGCAGAAGACCGCTCCGTGTTCGCCACGGACGCCGGGGGAGGCCAACCAGACGTCCCCGCCTCGACGACGGGCGATGTCGCGTGAGAGGGGCAGACCGAACCCGTGGCCGTGGACGTCGTCCAGGTCGCCGTGGTCGATGGTCGGGGCAGCGGGTGGAGCGTCGTCCTGGCCGGTCGCCGCGACGCCGTCGCCCGAGTCCATCACGGAGCAGTGCAGCTCGGTGCCGTGGTCGAGGACCTCGACCTCCACCCAGGCCGGTCGGACGCGGCCCGCGACGGCCGCGTTCACCGCATTGTCGAGCAGGTTGCCGAGGACGGTGGTCACGTCCTCAGGATCGCACAGGGAGCCGGTGACGAGGGTCTCGGAGCCGATGGTGACCAGCACCCCGCGTTCTGCGGCTTCGACCCCCTTCGCACCGAGGAAGGCCTGGAGGTAGGGCTCGGTGAGGCGGTCCGCGTGTTGGACGGGGTACTTCAGCGGTCCGTGGTCGAGCACGTTGGCGAGATAGTCGCGGGCCTCGGCGTCCTGCCCGGTCTCGAGGAGGCCGGAGATCGCGTGCAACCGGTTCGCGAACTCGTGCCGCTGTGCGCGGAGGGCGGTCGTCATCGTCGCGACCGCGTCGAGCCGCCGGGTGAGCGCTTCGACGTCGGTGCGGTCGCGGACGACGACCACCCGCCCGAGGTCGACGCCGTCCCGGGACACGGGCCGGACGTCGACGAAGAGGACGCGGGACCCGACGACGAGCTGGGCCGAGGTCGGGGTCGCGGAGTCGTCCACGACGAGGTCCACCAGTCGCTCGGGCAGGTCGGGGTCGCCGAACCGGCGCCCCACGACCGCCCCGATGTCGAGGAGCCTGGCCGCCTGATCGGTGCACACCGTCACGATGCCGTCCGGCGAGACACCGAGGACGCCTTCGCCGACCCCACCGAGGACCGCGGCCTGGTTCTGCACGAGCGCGGCGAGTTCCTCCGGTCCGACGCCCAGAGTCAGCCGCCGCAGCCGCCGCCGGATGAGCATCGAAGCGATCAAACCGATCGTCAGCGCGAGCAGCGCTGCGCCCGCGACCAGCAGGGTCTCTCCCACGACGTCGGCGAACACGCGCTGTGGAGCGAACCCGACGCTGATCTCGCCGACGACCTCGCCGGCGCCGGACGAAACCACGGCCCCACCGGTGTCGGAGGACTCGGCGGCGAAGACGGGCACCTTGGCGCGCGCGGACGGGCCGAGGGTGCCGGTCTCCCACGAGACCGACTCCGTCCCGGCCAGGGCCGCTTCCGCACTGGTGCTCACCCGGAGCCCGAGCTGGTCGGGGTCGGGGTGCGCCAGACGGATCCCGCGCTCGTCGGTGATGACCACGAACAGCGCCCCGGTCCGTGCGCTGACCTCACTGCCGAGCTCCTGCAGGGGGCCCGTCCGGAGGTCGGCCGCCGCCGGCGTCCCCGGGGTGCGCGCCTCGAGCGTCACGGCGGTGCGGACGTCGGGATCGCTCGCGACACTCTGGGCGATCGCGAGGGCGGTGGACTGGGCTTCGTGCACGAGGCGCTCGCTGCTCATCCAGGCGAACACGCCCGTGCACACGGCGACGACCGCGATGACGACGACCAGCTGCAGCACGAGCACCTGCGCCGCGAAGCTGGAGCGCCCGCCCCGTCGCCGACCTGGCAGCTCCGCTTCCTCGCCGATCATGGCTCCGATCGTACGTCGCCGGGGCGATGGGCGGCGTCGACCGCGTGATGAGCAGAATGCGCAGAAGGTGGTGTAACCCGCAGATCCGAGCCGAACGCCCACAAGCGAGACAGCTCCGTGCCGCTCCCGTACGGTTCCGGGAACGCCCGCCGCGCTCGGTCCATCGCCCGTGTCGCCGCGCGGCGTCCCGTCGTGCACACCGCGGTGCACGCAGACGAAGGAGTCGACATGCTGGTCATTCTCGGATTCGCGATGATCCTCACCTTCATGGTGCTGATCATGACGAAGCGCCTCACCCCGATGGTGGCGCTCATCATCGTCCCCACGGTCTTCGGGCTGTTCGCCGGCGCCGGACTCGGGCTCGGCGACATGGTCATCGAGGCGATCGGCAGCCTCGCTCCGACCGCCGCCCTGTTGATGTTCGCGATCATGTACTTCGGGATCATGATCGACGTCGGGCTCTTCGACCCGCTCGTCCGGTTCATCGTCCGTGCGCTGGGCAACGACCCGGCGAAGATCGTCGTCGGTACGGCCCTCCTGGCGGGCGCGGTGTCACTCGACGGCGACGGGTCGACGACCTTCATCGTGACGACCGCCGCGATGCTGCCGATCTACCTGCGGCTCGGCATGAACCCGGTCGTCCTCACCTGCGTCGCCGGGCTCGCGAACGGCACGCTCAACATCGTCCCGTGGGGTGGGCCGACCGTCCGCGCTGCCTCGGCCCTGGGCGTCTCGCCCACCGAGATCTTCGTCCCGATGCTGCCGTCGCTCGCCGCCGGCCTCGTCCTCGTGTTCGCCTTCGCCTGGTTCCTGGGGCTGGGGGAGCGCAAGCGCCTCGCGGGCGTCGACCTCCTCGGCGACGGTGCCTCCGGCGTCGCAGCACCGGCTTCGGGTTCCGGGCCCGCCGACCACCCGCTCACCGGTGGCATGTCGACGACCTTCTCGACCAGTGCCCGTGGGCGCCTCGCGACCCTCGTCCGCCCCGACGACACGGCCATGGCCGACACGATGCTCGACCCCGAGCGCGACACCCTGCGCCCGCGACTCATCTGGGTCAACCTCGTGCTCACGGTCGCGGTCATGACGTTGCTCGTGCTCGACCTCGTCCCGTTGCCCTACGTGTTCATGGTCGGCACCGCCATCGCCCTCCTGGTGAACTTCCCGAGGCTCGCGCAGCAGTCCAAGGAGATCGTCGCACACGCCCCGAGCATCGTCGGCGTGGTATCGATGGTGCTCGCGGCCGGTGTGCTGATCGGTGTCCTCAACGGGACCGGCATGGTCACCGCCATGGCCGACTGGATCGTCGACATCATCCCGACGGAGCTCGGTCCGTTCCTCGCGGTCATCACCGGGGTGCTCAGTATCCCGATGACGTTCTTCATGAGCAACGACGCGTTCTACTTCGGCATCCTGCCGGTGCTGGCCGAGAGCGCCTCGACCTTCGGCATCGAACCGGTCGAGATGGCGCGTGCGTCGATCACCGGTCAGCCGGTCCACCTGCAGAGCCCGCTCGTGCCGGCCATCCTCCTGCTCGTCTCGCTCGCCAGCGTGAACCTCGGCGACCACCACAAGAAGGTCCTGTGGCGCGCCGCGATCGTCTCGCTCGTGATGCTCGTCGTCGGCGTGCTCGTCGGCACCATCCCGTTCGGCTGACACCGGCGGGCGCCGAGGCTCAACGCGTGGTCGTCCAGTCGAGGTTGACGATGTCGCCGATGTAGATGTCGAGTCCGAGGCCGGGGATCGACGGGTTCATGCGGAGCAGCTGCTGCTGCGGCAGGTCGAAGCGCTGCGCGATGTCGAAGAACACGTCGCCGGCGACCACCGTGTAGGTGAGCGGGTTGCCATCGGCGTCCGAGACGACCGGACCGAGCGCGCCGTCCCGCGGCCCGAGGTCGAACGCGGGGCCCTCCGGAAGGGGTTCCGCCGGTTCCGCCGGCGCGTTCGGCACGATCGGCGCCGGTTCAGGAGGCAGGGCGTCGCGCGCGGTCGAGGTGGGGACCGGGGCGACCGAGGGCGACGGGTCGGGCTGCTGGGTGACGACGACCGTCACCGGAGGCGGGGCCGGCTCCGAGACGCAGCCGCTCAGGGCGAGGAGACCGACGACGCCGATCGCGAGGTTCCGGGCGTGCGACAGCGCACGTCGACGTCCGGTCGATTCCTTCGGCCCCACAACGCATCCCCCCAGGATGGACCGGGCCTCAGCGCGGTCGGCGGGGCTCGGTCGAACCCTCAGCCTACGGCGAGGCGCCGCGAGCCCGAGCAGGGCTAGCCCCGAAATCCCGAGCGCCGGAGGCCCTCCAGTAGGCTGCTGGAACGCGCATCGAAGGAGAGCCATGACGGAGCAGGACATCGACCGGACCGGAACGGGAACCCCCGCGGCAGAACCGTCCACCGGCTTGCGATGGGGCATCCTCGGCCCCGCCGGCGTCGCGAAGAGCTTCACCGCCGACCTCCGACGGCACGGATTCGACGTCCGAGCCGTCGCCTCGCGATCCGCCGAGACCGCCGCCTCGTTCGCCGCCGAGTTCGACATCCCGAACGTCCACGTGGGGTACGAGGCACTCGCCGCCGACCCCGAGGTCGACGTGATCTACATCGCGACCCCGCACCCGTTCCACGCCGAGCAGGCGGTGTTGGCGCTCGACGCCGGGAAGCACGTCCTCATCGAGAAGCCCTTCACCCTCAACGCCGCCGAGGCGCAGGCGGTCGTGGCGCTCGCCGCGGAGCGTGGCCTGGTCGTCCTCGAGGCGATGTGGACCCGGTTCCTCCCGCACATGGTCCGGCTCCGCGAGCTGCTTGCCGACGGCGTCATCGGGCAGCCGCGCAGCCTCGTCGCCGATCACACCCAACTGCTCTCGGACGACCCGGAGCACCGCATGAACAACCTCGAGCTGGGCGGCGGCGCGCTGCTCGACCTCGGCGTGTACCCGGTCTCCTTCGCATCGTCCGTCTTCGGGACCCCGACGACGATCCAGGCCACGGCCGCGCTCCGCGACACGGGGGCGGACATGCAGGTCGCGACCCTCTTCGGCTACGCGGACGGCCAGGTGGCGAACACCCTGTCGGCGAGCAACACCGTCGGCCCGAACCGCGCGGCCATCGTCGGGACCGACGGCTGGATCGAGTTCGACCGCGTCTGGTACACGGCGACGACCTTCCGGGTGTTCGGCACCGACGGCGAGGTCGTGGAGACCTACCGTTCCGAGGTGGACGGCCGTGGGATGCACTTCCAGGCGTGGGAGCTCGAACGGCTCGCCTCCGAGGGCCGCCTCTCCGGTGACATCATGCCGCTCGCCGAGACGGTCGCGATCATGGAGACCCTCGACGAGGTCAGGCGCCAGATCGGCGTCCGGTACCCGGGCGAGTGACCCGAGGCACCTGAACACGCGGGTCGAGACCACTCCGCCGTGCCCGAGCGCCCTCGTGCAGCTCGATGGCGTCACTGTAGTGCCCGATCAGGGCGCTGCTGACGCTCTTCCAGCTGCGCGGCAGGACGCCTGCCCGAGCCGCGGCACCGAACGCCGCCCGCTTCACCTCGTCGCCAACGAGGTCCTGGACGAACCCGCGCAGCTGTTCGAGCCTGCCGGGTTCGTAGAGCCACCCGGTGCGGCTGGAGTCCACGAGGTCGACCGGCCCACCTCGACCGGTCGCGACGACGGGTACGCCAGAGGCCATCGCCTCCTGGATGGTCTGGCAGAAGGTCTCCGACTCGCCGGGGTGGACGAACACGTCCAGTCCCGCCATCGCGACCGCCAGCTCCTCGCCGCCCAGGAATCCGGTGAAGACCGCGTTCGGGAGCCGCTGTTCGAGCGAGGCACGCAGCGGCCCCTCGCCGACGATGACGAGCTTGACGCCCGGGAGCCCACCGAGCACAGCGAGGTCCTCGACCTGCTTCTCGGCCGCGAGCCGACCGACGTAGCCCACGATCCGTTCGCCGCCGGGAGCGACGGAACGACGCCAGGCCTCGCTGCGCCGCTCCGGGGAGAACCGCACGGCGTCGACGCCGCGCACCCACAGGCGGACCCGCGGGATGGCGTGCGCCTCCAGCTGAGCGATCGACTGCCGTGACGGCGCGAGCGTGAGCGTCGACCGGCCGTGGAGGCGCTCGACGTGCTGCCACAGCAACGCTTCGGCGACCGGGAATCCGTACCGTCCGGCGTAGGCCGGGATGTCGGTCTGGTACACGGCGACGGTCGGGACGCCTAGGCGCTCGGCGGCTTGGACACCGCGCCAGCCGAGGACGAACGGCGAGGCCAGGTGCACCACGTCGGGGCGGAAGCCGCGGAGGAGCTCCGTGATCCGGCCGACCCCGCCGGCGGCGACCCGCACGTTCCGGTAGCGGGGGAGCGGGATCGACGGGACGCCGTCCACCCGGAAGCCCTCGTGGAGTCGCGGCGTCGAGGCTCCGGCGCCGGGGGCGATGACGAGCACCTCGTCCCCTCGGTCCGCGAAGTGCTCCATGATGCGGAGCAGGGAGTGGGTGACGCCGTTCATCTGCGGCAGGAACGACTCGGTCACGATTGCGATCCTCACACCCATGATGCTCCGCGTCGTACGGGTCGCAGCGGTGCCCGGCGGGCGACGTGTCGGTGACCATCGGGTGACATCGCGGTGCCGCACGATGAGGCGCAGCCTGCTTTACTTATCGCATGAGTGCTGGTGGATTCGGAAGCGGCGGCGGGATCGCGTCGGAGCGGATCGAATCCTTCTCGTACACCCCGGCGCGGCGGCTGCGGCCGAATGCGAAGGTCCTGCCGGAGCACGCCCGTGGTCACAACCGGGCGCTCGTCCTCCAGACCCTCTTCGCCAGCGGGGCCATGAGTCGCGCCGACATCGCCCGAGCCACCGGCCTGACCCGGGTGAGCATCTCCGACCTCGTCGCCTCGCTCATCGCGGACAACCTCATCGTCGAGGTCGGCCTCCGCGAGACCTCTCGCCCGGGCAAGCCCGCCACGCTCATCGACATCAACCGCGACGAGTTCCAGATCGTCGGCCTCGACCTCTCCGACACCGAGGTGTTCAGAGGTGCTGTGCTGACCCTCGACGGCGAGGTCGTGACGATGCTCGAGGTGCCGCTCGACGGTGCCACGGGGGTGGACGCGATCGCGAAGGCCGTCGCGCTCGCCGCAGACCTCGTCGAGGAGGCGACGGTCGAGGTGCTGGGCATCGGGGTCGGTTCGCCCGGCGTCGTCGACATGACCGGCACGGTCCGCAGCGCCCCGAACCTCGGCTGGACCGACGTCGACCTCCAGGGGGCGATCGAGCAGGTCGCCCAGGTGCCGGTCCTCGTCGCGAACGACGCCAATGCCGCGGTGCTCGCGGAGTACAGCTTCGGCGGGGCGGACGGCGACCTCATGCTCGTGAGCGTCGGGAACGGCGTCGGGGCGGGGCTGCTCGTGGGTGGCCACCCGCTCTTCGGGAGCCGGTTCGCCGCCGGTGAGATCGGCCACGTGGTCGTCGGCACCGACGGCGGGCCGCTGTGCGCCTGCGGGAAGCGCGGGTGCCTCGAGGCCTGGCTCGCCGTGCCGCACCTGCGCGAGCTCCTCGCGGCGGCCGAGGCGAGCGATCTTCCGACCGCGGAGGTCGAGCAGCGTCGCGAGGAGATCCTGCGCGCCGCGGGGGAGCGCCTCGGTGTCTCGCTCGCCGCGATCGTCGGTGCGCTGAACCTCTCGGAGATCGTCGTGAGCGGCCCGGAGGAGTTGCTCGCCGGCGTGCTCCTCGACGCGGCGATCGAGACCGTGCGGGCGCGCACGATGACCGAGTTCCACGGCGGCGTGCAGATCCGGATGAGCGAGCAGGGCGCCGACATCGTCCTGCGCGGCACCGCGGTGATGGTGCTCTCCGGCCTCCTCGGCGTCTCCTGACCCTCGGACGACGCGCGCGTCGCACATTTCCTCGGCGGACTCGGCGAAAAACCGCACCGCTTCCCGGTGTTTCCACTACCGGGCACGTATGGTGCAAGTGTGTGGCGGCTAGAGAAGAGACGGGATGACGGCGACGTGACGTCCGGAGTCGAACGGGAAGCAGCGGAGGCGCAACTCCGCGAGGGTCCCGTGGCGGCATCGGCAGGCGTGGTCGACACGGCGCTGCACGCCTGGCGTCGGCAGCTCAGCACGGTCGGCGGCCCATCGCCGCTGCTCCACTTCGTGGACGCCCCGACGACCCGGGTGGAGCTCAGCTCGACGCATCCCGGTGGTCTGCCGCAGTTCATCTCGGGCAAGTCGACGCTGCTGTCGAACCTCATCCGCGACGAGATCGCGCTCCGCGGTGCGAAGCGCGCCGCCGACCGCATCACGACGAAGGGCATCGAGCTCTCCACCGTCCGCGGCATCGACGCCGTCCACCTCGCCGTCGGTCTCGCCCAGTGGACGCACCAGGGTGAGGACTTCAGCGCGCCGGTCCTGCTCCGGCCGCTGGCCATCCGCCGGTACGGTCGCGACTACGAGGTCAAGCTGCGCGGCGCCACGACCGCGAACCCGGAACTCGTCCGCGCCCTCCGCGAGCAGTTCGGCATCGTCCTCGATCCCGACGAGTTCGTCGCGCTGAGCGAATCGGGCGGGGTCTTCAAGCCGCAGCCCGTCATCGACCGCCTCCGCTCGCTCGCCGCGGGGCTCGAATGGTTCACCGTCCAGCCGCGTCTGCTCGTCTCGTCGTTCGCCGCCGTCGGTCACTCCCTGCTCGACGATGCCGCCAAGCTCGACCACCCGATCCTCGACGCCGTCGCCGGCGACGAGGGTGCGGTCGGCCTCGTGCGCAGCAGCTTCACGCCCGTCGACGCGCCGGGCCAGGACGACCGCCCGCCGTCGACCGACACCCTGCTGCTCGACGCGGACGTCGAGCAGGAGAACGTCATCGCGCAGATCGGTGCCGGCAACTCGCTCGTCGTCACGACGCTTCCGGGCACGGGCGGCACGCAGACCATCGTGAACGCGATCGGCGTGCTCGCGTCGCAGCACAAGCGCGTCCTCGTCGTCAGCCCGCGCCGCTCCACGCTCGAGGGCATCCGCCACCGCCTGACCAAGGTCGGTCTGCCCGGGCTGTGCGCCTCGCCGTCGACCCTCCGCCGCGACCTCATCCAGGCGATCACGCGTAACGAGCGGGCGATCCCGCCGCAGGTCGGCGAGGTCGACGACGCGCTCGTCCGGCTGCGTCGGGTCCTCATCGACTACCGCACCTCGCTGCAGGCGAAGGACCCCGATCTGCGGGTCTCGGTCATCGACGCACTCGAAGCGCTCTCGAAGCTCTCCAAGCTGCCGCACCCTCCGGGAACCCTGGTCCGACTCGACCGCCAGACGCTCGTCGGACTCGCAGCGGGCCGCTCCCGCGCGGCGGAGGCGCTCGAAGGCGCGGCCGCCCTCGGTGAATTCCGCTACGGACCGGGCGACTCGCCCTGGTACGGCGCGTCGTTCGACACGACCGCGGAAGCCCAGGAGACCCACGACCTCGCCAAGCGCCTGCACCGTAAGGACCTGCCGCAGCTCCTGGAGCGCGCGTACGGGCTCATCGGGCAGACGCAGATGCGGCCGTTCGAGTCCATCGACGAGCTGGGCATCTACCTGCGACTCCTCGCGGACATCCGGGAGACGCTCGACCGCTTCCAGCCCGACGTCTTCGACCGGTCGCTCGCCGACCTGATCGTCGCGACGAGCCCGCGGAAAGACTCCGCCGCGATGTCGTCGGCGAGCCGTCGGCGACTGAAAGCCCTGGCGAAGGAGTACCTGCGGCCCGGCGCACACGTGCCCGACATGAACGCCGCCCTCCGTCGGATCCAGCAGCAGCGCACCCTGTGGCAGCGTTACGTGACGACCGGCGCGCCGCCCGAGGTGCCGCTCGGCATCGCGGACGTCGAGCAGGCGTACCAGACGGTCGCCGCGAAGCTCGAGCTGGTCGACCAGCCGCTCGGCATCGCCGACACCCCGGACCGCCTCGGACGCCTCGCGATCCCGAGTCTCGTCCGCACGATCTCCGAACTCGCCGCCGAGTCGGAGGTCCTCCACAACCTCCAGGAGCGCACCGCGATCCTCGCCGGCCTCCGCGAGCAGGGTCTCGGCGAGCTCATCATCGACCTGTCCCAGCGGCATGTGCCGCGGACGCGGCTCGCCGACGAGCTCGAACTCGCGTGGTGGCAGTCGATGCTCGAACTCGTGCTCACCGAGGATCGCGGTCTGCTCGGCGCGAACACGAGCGTCGTCGAGCGTCTCGAGTCCGACTTCCGGCTGGTGGACGAGGCGCACGCCTCCGCCTCCGGGCAGCTCCTCGCCTCGCTCCTGGCCGACACCTGGAAGATCGGTCTCGTCGACCACGCCACCGAAGGCATGGCGCTCCGATCGCTCCTCAAGCGCGATCGACCGCTCCGAGCGGCCGAGCTCGAGCAGGCGGCCCCGACGCTGTCGCGCGTCCTCGCGCCGGTCTGGCTCGTCTCGCCGTACGAGGTGCCTCGCATCCCCGAGAGCGCGTCTTTCGACGCCGTCTTCCTCGTCGACGCGGGGGCGACGCTCCTCGCCGAGAACGTGGACGCCATCCGTCGTGCGCGTCAGGTCGTCGCCTTCGGTGACCCCGTCACGCAGAGTCCGTCGCCCTTCGAGATCCGTCTGACGGATCAGGAGGCGACCCCCGAGCAGCACGCCGACATCGCCGAACTGCACCGTGAGTCGGCGCTCGAACAGCTGAGCTCGGTCCTGCCGACCCTCATGCTCACGCGCTCCTACCGCGCGGGAGGCGAGGACCTCGCAGAACTCGTCAACGAGCGGTTCTACGGCGGCCAGATCGACTCCCTGCCCTGGGCGGGTTCGTTCCTGGGCCACGGCAGCCTGAGCCTCGACTACGTGCCCGGCGGGCTCGGCATGCCCGACCCGGTCACCGGAGCGGTGGAGAGCGTCGACGTCGAGGTCGAACGGGTCGTGGAACTCGTCCTCGAGCACGCCTCGAACCGGCCGAAGGAATCCCTGATGGTCGTGACCGCGAGCGACAAGCACGCGGTCCGGGTCCAGCAGGCGGTCCTCGCAGCGTTCTCCCGTCGTGCCGACCTCTCCGACTTCCTCCTGCGCGAGCGGGCGGAACCGTTCACCGTCCTGACGCTCGAGCAGTCCGTGGCCGAGAGCCGCGACCGCGTCATCTTCTCGATCGGGTACGGCCTCACGCCGCACGGACGGGTCCTGTCCGACTTCGGCGCGCTGGGTCAGCCCGGCGGCGACCGGCTGCTCGCGGTCGGCATGACACGCGCACGGCGGTCCATGGTGATCGTCTCGTGTGTCCGCCCCGAGGACCTCGACCAGAACCGGATCCAGCACGGCATCCTCGCGCTCGCACGCATCCTCACGGACACGTCGCGACGCGCCTCCGAGGATCAGGCGACGCACGAGGCCGAGCCGATGCTCGTCGACCTCGCGACGCGCCTGGAGACGCTCGGGATGCGGGTCGACATGGGCTACCGCGGCAAGCTCGCCCTGGTCGCCTCGTGGGGTGGCCGAGCCGTCGTCGTCGAGTGCGACGAGGAACTGGGTGACGCGAGCCTCCGGGAGTCGCTGCGGCTCCGTCCCGACGTCCTGCGCCGCCTCGGCTGGCACTACGTCCGCGTGCACAGCTTCGACCTCTTCGCCGACGCCGAGGCGGTCGCGCAGCGCGTGGCCGGTGTGCTCGGGCTGAACACGACCGAGCACCTCGACACCGCGCCGATCGCCGTGCAGGTCCCACGCCACTGATGGTCGGACACTGATCATGCAGGACGATCAGGAGCCACGGATCGTCCGTCCCCGAGGATCGAGGCGGGCGATCCGGCCCGGTGCTCCCGGGACGGATCCCGCGCCGCAGCTGCCGGCCGATCCCGTCAAGGCGGCGGAGGACACTGACGCCGCCTGGGGTGGCACCGCCAAGCCCGCGGGCGGCGGTGGCAACGACGACGAGCTGCAACGCAACGTCCCGCCCCACTGGTGAGCGGGACGGGACGTCGGTGCTGCTGGACGAGCCGGACTAGCGGCCGTCGGTCGTGTCGTCGCGTGCGGGCGGCAGCGGAGCGCTCGTGCCCGTCTTCAGGACGTCGCGGATCTCGGTGAGGAGCGACAGCTCGCTCGGTGCTGCCGGCTCGTCGGCGACGGTCGGCTTCGTCGTGATGCGCTTGAAGTGGTTCATCGGCAGGACGATGACGAAGTAGACGACGGCGGCGACGAGCACGAACTGGATCGCCGCGCCGAGGAACGCACCGAACTGCAGATCGGCCGTCTTCCCATCGAGGGTCGGGATCGAGACGACGAAGGCTTCCTTCAGGCTCTCCGCCTTGAAGAGTGCTCCGAGCAGCGGGTTGAAGATGTTCTCGACGAGCGAGTTGACGATGGCGGTGAACGCGGCCCCGATCACGACGGCCACGGCCAGGTCGATCACGTTGCCGCGGAGGATGAACTCCTTGAAGCCTTTGAGCATGGGGTCTCCCTGAGGATCGGGGATGGGCAGGACCCTGGCTACGCTACCGGCTCAGGACGTGGCGCTCCCGGCGGAGGCCGGTGTGGCGCTGGAGCCGGAGCTGGAGGAGCCGCCCGAGGAGGAGGATCCGCCCTTGGTGTCCGAGGAGGACGAGCTCGACGACCCCTCCGAGGACTTCGAGGAGGCCGGGATGGAGCTCGAGCCCTTGACGGCACCGGCGCGGGAGTCCGTGCGGTAGAAGCCGGAGCCGTTGAACGTGACACCGACCGCGCTGAACAGCTTGCGCAGCTTGCCGGAGCACGCCGGGCACTCGGTGAGGGAGTCGTCGGTGAAGGACTGCTGGACGTCGAAGGCGTTGCCGCACTCGGTGCAGCGGTAGGCGTAGGTGGGCACGGGGTCTCCTGGGATGTGGTGGGTCGGCGCGCTCAGCGGCGCGGTCGGACCTGGTCGAAGTCGAGGATGCGGCTCGGGGTCACGGCACCGCCGACGGGTTCGTCGTGGATCTCGCTCGGGACCTCGTCGAGGATCTCGGTGTCGTACAGCACGGCGTAGACGGGTGGGCAGCGCTCCATCGAGCCGAGCGTCTTGTCGAAGTACCCGCGACCCCAGCCCATGCGCATGCCGTGGGCGTCGACGGCGGCCGCGGGGACGAGGATGAGGTCGACGTCGTTGATCGCGATGGGACCGAGGGTGGTACCCACGACCTCGGGGGTGCCGGCGAATCCCACCGTCTCGATGCCCTCCTCGCCGATCGTCCAGTCGAGGAGCCCGTCGGTGCGGGTGATGGGGAACAGGATGCGGATGCCCGCCTCCTGCGCCCACTGGAGGAAGGGACGGGTGTCGGGCTCGCTCGGGGAGGAGAGGTAGCAGGCGATGGAGGTCGCGCCGAAGCGGGAGACGAGGGCTCGGAGGTTGTCCGTCAGGCCGGTGGTCGACCGCTCCTTCTCCAGGGAGGTGAGCAGCTCCCGCCGCTCACGGAGCTCGGCGCGCAGCGCTCGTTTCTCGTGTTCGGCGGGGCTCGTCATGCGACCCATTCTAAACGGCTCGTCGTCGCGCCCGGCTCGTTGCCCGACGTCATAGCCGACATCCGTCGCCTCGTCCAGGGGTTCAGGGGATTTCACCCTCGATCGAGGGGGTATTCGGCGACTTCCCCGACTCCACACGATAGGTTTTCCCTCATGACCACTCGTGTTACCAAAGCAGTCATCCCCGCAGCAGGTCTCGGCACCCGGTTCCTTCCGGCGACGAAGGCCCTGCCGAAGGAGATGCTCCCCGTCGTCGACAAGCCGGCCATCCAGTACGTCGTCGAGGAGGCCGTCAGCGCCGGGCTCGCCGATGTGCTCATGATCATCGGCCGCAACAAGAACGCCCTCGCCAACCACTTCGACCGCGTGACCGAGCTCGAGCTCAACCTCGCGAAGAAGGGCGACACCCAGCGCCTCGAGAAGGTCAACGAGTCGAGTGAGCTCGCCGACATCCACTTCCTGCGCCAGGGAGACCCGAAGGGCCTCGGCCACGCCGTCCTGCGGGCCAAGCGCCACGTCGGCAACGAGCCCTTCGCCGTGCTCCTCGGCGACGACCTGATCGACGCCCGCGACGTCCTCCTCGAGCGCATGCTCGACGAGCAGGACAAGCGGAACGCGACGATCATCGCCCTCATGGAGGTCGACCCCGATTCGATCCACATGTACGGTGCGGCGGCCGTCGAGGCCACCGACGACGCCGACGTCGTGCGGGTGACCGGCCTCGTCGAGAAGCCTGCGAAGGAGGACGCCCCGTCCAACCTCGCCATCATCGGCCGCTACGTGCTGAAGCCCGAGGTGTTCGAGATCCTCGAGCGCACCGAGCCGGGCAAGGGCGGCGAGATCCAGCTGACCGACGCGCTCCAGGAGATGGCCGCCGACGTCGAGGGCACGGGCGGCGTCTACGGCGTCATCTTCCGTGGCCGTCGCTACGACACGGGCGACCGCCTCGACTACATCAAGGCGATCGTGCAGCTCGCCGTCGACCGCGAAGACCTCGGTCCCGAGCTGCGTCCGTGGCTCAAGGACTTCGCCGGGGACCTCGACTGAGTCCACCCGACGACACACGACGCGCCCCGGCTCCGCAGCAGCGGATCTCGGGGCGCGGTCGTGTCGGTGCATCGGTGAGCGCTCCACTAGGCTCACCACAGAACGCGAGAGGGGTGGCACGGTGGCGCAGGTCGTACCCGTTCTGAGCAGTGGGCGAGTGAGCATCCGGCCGATCAAGGTCCGTGACGCGAGGCCGCTCGAGCGCGAGCTCGCGGAGAACCGTGCCTGGTTGCGCCGCTGGGAGGCGACGAGCCCCTACGGCCCGGTCCCGGCCGACAGCCGTGCGGCGATCCGGTCGCTGCAGAACCACGCGCGCTCGGGTGCCGGCCTCCCGTTCGTCATCGAGGTCGATGGTGAGTTCGCCGGCCAGCTCAACGTCTCCGGCATCACCTACGGTTCGTTGGCCTCGGCGTCGATCGGCTACTGGGTCTCCCAGCGGTTCGCGGGTCTCGGTGCCACACCGATCGCGACTGCCCTGGCCACCGACCACTGCTTCACCGCCCTGCAGCTCCATCGTCTGGAGATCTGCATCCGGCCCGAGAACGCTCCGAGCCTGCGGGTCGTCGAGAAGCTCGGGTTCCGGTACGAGGGACTGCGACGCCGCTTCATCCACATCGACGGCGACTGGCGCGACCACTTCTGTTTCGGCCTCGTCCGTGAAGAGGTCCCGGGCGGCGTCCTGAACCGGTGGTTGGACGGACAGGTCCCGAAGGACGCGTGCGTGATCCCCGAGGCCGACCGTCTCGCGGCCGCGGCACCCTTCCCCACCCGCTGACCCGGTAGCCGTTTTCCCCCTCCATCCGGGGACACACCCACCTGTTGATCGGTCTCAGGTCATCGACCCGCTACGGTCAGGGACATGGACGGCGGATTCCTGAGCGGTGGGGTGATCATTCTGGTCGCAGCGATGCTGTGGCTGGTGTACCTGGTGCCGTCGTGGGTGCGTGACAGTCAGTTCTCCGCCAGCGAGCGCAACGCGATCCGGCTGCAGCAGACGCTCCGTGTGCTCGCCGAGACGGCTGAGGTCCCGGAGGCCGTCCGGCTCGAGGCGACGTCGCGTGAGGTCGCCGCGCAGCGCAAGCTCCTCAAGCAGCTCGAGGCCAGGACGAAGGCGACGGCCGAGGCCGCGGCGCGCGTCGAACTCGCCGAAGCCGATCGCATCCGCCGCGAGGAGGAGGCCAGGGCCGTGCAGGCCGAAGCCGCCGCCCGTGCCGCGGAGGATGCTCGTCGTGCGGCCGCTGCCGCATCCCGTGCCGTGCAGCGCAACGCCCGAGCGGCGAAGCTCGCGCGAAGCCGTCGTCGCTCCAGGCTGCTCGCGACCACCGTGTTGGTCGCCTCCATCATCGGGTTCTGCTCCGGCGTGACCGCGTTCCTCGCGGGTGGCGGTCTCGTCCTCGGTATTTCGTCAACGGTCGTCGGTCTGCTCGCACTCTCTGCGCTCTCTCGGATGTCGCGCATCGCCCACCGTGCCGTCGCGCCGGTACCGGCGGTCGCGGTCACGACCAGGCGTGTCGAGTCGGCGCTCTTCGAGTACAACGAGCCCGTCAAGGCGGCGTCGCAGGCGCAGACGTGGACCCCGACGTCCATCCCGAAGCCGCTCCACCTCTCCGAGGGTTCCTCGGCTGCCGCCGAGCTGGCCAAGGCCGACGCCTACGACCGCCTGCGCCAGGCGGCCATGCAGGAGGCCATCGCGTCCCGCGCCGAGCGTCTCGCGCCGGTCGTGCCGACGATCGTTCGTCGTCCGGAGCCCGTCGCCGCTCCGCAGCCCGAGCGCGTCGAACCGCAGCCGGCCCCGAGCCGTTTCGCCTCGATGGGTGTCATCGACGAGGGCGAGATCGCCGCCGGCGGATCCACCCTGTTGCAGCGTCGCCGCGCCGCGGGCTGAGCCCCGAACGCGCCCGACCGGTCGTTCATGAACCGGTCACCGGCGACGGATAGACTCGTGGAGGGGGTTCGTCGCTCGGTTCTCGTCGACGCCCTGGAACGCGAAAGGTGACCATGGGCGTGTGGCGGAAGAGCCGGCGGAAGCCGATGAAGCCCTACGTCGCGCCCCCTGAGGTGGCTCCGCCGCCGGTCGAGCACGCGGTCGAGGAGGGCCTCCTCATCGCGCGGTCCTGGACCGTGGTCGAGGTCACGAACTGGATCATCGAGCGAGCACTCCGCGACGGCGCGTCCTACGACGCCGAGGCGACGCAGGCGGCGGTCCGGCGCGAGCTGGGTCGCATGGCTGACGAGCAGGAGGAGTACGCCGACCTCGCACGGGAGGCGCGCCAGACGGCGTTCCAGCGGCGGGGGAGTGCTCGTCACCAGCACGACTACCGCGCGGGTGACCTGAGCGCCTTATCCCGTCGCCGCGAGGTGTACTCGGGGCTCGCCGCCGAACTCCGTCGGGTGAGCAAGGACGAGGAGTTCGTCGCGGCGATCGCGGAATCCGCTCGTGAGCGTGCGTGGGGCGACCTGGAGCGCGCCATCCAGGCGAAGCTCGACCGGGTCCTCGACGAGCCGGTCGTCGACGAGCACTATCGGCGTGCCCGGAGCCAGCGGCTCCGCTGGTTCCGCGATCTCGACCTCGCTGCCCTCATCGCCGCCAATCCGAAGGACGGCAGCATGCCGGTCGACGACGGCCCGAACCCCTACGAGGACTAGCGCGGCCGGTTCGAAACGGCTCGCCGGTTCTGCTAGCCTGGACGAGTAGTTGGGCCCATGGCGCAGTCCGGTAGCGCACCTCGTTCGCATCGAGGGGGTCAGGGGTTCGAATCCCCTTGGGTCCACCAGCTGCAACGACAACCCCGCACCTCACGGTGTGGGGTTGTCGTGTTTCCGGGTGTCGGCAGCTCCCTGTCCCGTGTCGGCGGCGCCCCGCGTCCTGTACGGTCGGGAGCACGGCGCCGCTTCGGTTCCCGTGAACGGGACGAGCAGTCATGCCAGCAGCATCCGAACCGACCGTGCAGCACGACGCCGTCCTCGGGGTGATCGGCACCTCGCTGAAACCTGACGAACGACGCGTGCCGATCCACCCGGCGCACTTCGAGCGCATCCCGGAGGAGTTCCGGTCTCGGATCGTCGTGGAGCACGGCTACGGTGCCCGGTTCGGCGTCTCCGACGAAGAGATCGCCCCCTACGTCCGCTCGTTCGCGACGCGCGCCGAGGTCATCGAGCAGGCCGACGTCGTCCTCCTGCCGAAACCGCAGCTCGAGGACGTCCAGGAGCTCCGCGACGGGCAGACGCTCTGGGGTTGGCCGCACTGCGTCCAGGACTCCGCGCTGACGCAGCTCGCGATCGACAAACGGCTCACGCTGATCGCCTTCGAGGCGATGAACCACTGGGCCGCCGACGGCAGCTTCGGGTTGCACGTCTTCCACAAGAACAACGAACTCGCCGGCTACAGCTCGGTGATCCACGCGTTGGAGCTCTGCGGCTCCACCGGCAGCTACGGCCGTCGCCTGACCGCCGTGGTCATCGGCTTCGGCGCGACCGCCCGAGGTGCCGTGACCGCGCTCAACGCCCATGGGATCCACGACGTGCGCGTGCTCACCAACCGCCGGGTCGCGGCGGTCGCGGCGCCCATCCACTCCGCCCGCATGATCCAGTTCGACCACGACGACGGCCCGTACCTGAGCGAGGTCATCACCGACGAGGGTCGCGTGCCACTCGCGCCCTTCCTGGCCGAGAGTGACATCGTCGTCAACTGCACGCTGCAGGACCCCAACGCACCACTGCTCTACCTCCGCGAGGACGACCTCGGTGCGTTCCGGCCCGGGAGCCTCATCGTGGACGTCTCCTGCGACGAGGGGATGGCCTTCGAGTGGGCGCGCACGACCGGGTTCGACGACCCGATGTTCACCGTCGGGCCCGGGGAGATCAACTACTACGCGGTCGACCACAGCCCCTCGCTGCTGTGGAACTCGTCCAGCTGGGAGAACAGCGAGGCGTTGCTGCCGTTCCTGCCCACCGTCCTGGCCGGACCGGCCGCCTGGGTTGACAGCCTGACCGTCCAGCGGGCCGTCGAGATCCAGGACGGCGTCATCCTCAACCCGGCGATCACCGAGTTCCAGCACCGGTCGGCCGAGTATCCGCACGAGGTCCTGCCGGGCTGATCGGTTCTCGGCGGACCGTTCAAGCAGTGGGGCCGCGGCGGGCCTCTCGGTGTACCGCTGACGGAGGCACCCCGCCCGGGAGGCCTCTCGCGAGCACTCCGACAGGCTCAGTGACCGGGAGAGGTGCACCCGGCTTCACCCCGGTCCCCGAGGAGCAACCCTCGCCGTCCCTGAGCAGCCCCCTCCGGTCCCCGAGCAACCCTCGCCGTCCCTGAGCAGCCCCCTCCGGTCCCTGAGCGGCCCCCTCCGGTCCCTGAGCCTGTCGAAGAGCATTCGTAGGCACTTCGACAAGCTCAGTGACCGGAAGAGGTGCACCCGCACTGAATCGGAACGATGAGGCCTGTTCGTGGGCACTTCGACAAGCTCAGTGATCGGGGGAGGTGTGCCCGGAATGATGAGGCGTCCTCGTGGGCACTTCGACAGGCTCAGTGACCGGAAGAGGTTTGCCCGCCATGTCTCGGTCCCTGAGCCTGTCGAAGGGCAGTCTGGGCCGCGTCACCTCGGTGAACGGGGAGGTTCGCTCCGTTCACGTGGGACGCGCCGGCCACGTGAACTCGGCCTGAGAGGTTCGTGGCAGGCCGCGCAAGCGGTCGAGCGCGGCATGCACCCGCCCCTACGCTGGACGCTTGCGCCGTACGGCATCGGTCGGCGGAGGAACACATGGTGCACGACCGGCTCGAGGAGGCATGGATGTTCGTTTGGCAGAGCTGGTGGGGTGTCGCCGCAGCGGCCGGGATAGCGCTGATCGCAGCGCTCGTCGTCATCGTGATCGTGTCGGTCTCCTTCCGGATGGCGGCGCGGCGGAGCGACTGGCCGGGTGCGCTCGCCGGAAGTGCCAGGCACCCCTTCCGGGCCCTCGTGATCCTGGTCGCCGTGTGGCCGGCGGTTGCGGCGACGCTTCCCGATGAGACCGCCCGTGGGTTCATCGACCAGACCTTCCGGATCGCCGTCATCGCCGCAGCGACATGGCTGGTCGCCGCGCTGCTCGCCTTCGTCATCGGGCTCGGCCAGGCCCGGTACCGCATCGACGTCCCGAACAACAAGGTCGCCCGCCGCATGCAGACACAGCTCGCGCTCGTCCGTCGCTTGGCGATCGCGGTCGTCGTCATCGTCGGTGTCGCGTCGATCCTCCTGACGTTCCCCGGCGTCCAGGGCGTCGGGGCGAGCGTGCTGGCCTCCGCCGGGGTCGTGAGCATCGTCGCCGGCCTCGCGGCGCAGTCCGTCCTCGGGAACGTGTTCGCCGGGATCCAGCTCGCCTTCAGCGATGCGATCCGGGTCGACGACGTCGTCATCGTCGAGGGGGAGTGGGGCCGGATCGAGGAGATCACCCTCACCTACGTCGTCGTCGGCATCTGGGACGATCGCCGCATGGTGCTCCCGTCCACCTACTTCACCTCCACGCCCTTCCAGAATTGGACACGGAACACGAGCGAGCTGCTCGGGTCCGTCGAGTTCGACCTCGACTGGTGGGTGAGCCCCGCGGTCATGCGGACCGAGCTGGAGCGCATCCTCGACCGCACCGACCTCTGGGACGGCCGGGCACAGGTCCTGCAGGTCACGGACGCCGTCGGCGGCTACGTGCGCATCCGCATCCTCGTCACCGCGGTGGACGCGCCGACCCTCTTCGACCTCCGGTGCCTCGTGCGCGAGCAGATGGTCGAGTGGATCCTCGCGCAGAACCCGTCGGCGATCCCGCGCAACCGCGTGCAGATGGTCGAGCAGGAGCCTCGCCCGGTGCCGAAGCGCGGCGGGCCGGTCACCGAGCCGGTCGGGCTGTTCAGCGGCAGTGCCGAGGCCGAGCAGCGCGCGAGCCTCTTCACCTCCTCGATCACCCTGCCCGACCTGGACGACGAGCCCGAACGCTGACCGTCGCCCGACCGGACGCGTGTGCACCGAATCGTTGTCGTTCCGGAGATCCTGTATGCGCTTCCCGTCGCTACCATCAAGGGAACCTCGCCGGGTGACCTGCCGGCGGGCCGTCGGTGCTGCTGCCGACACGAACGGACGGCGCCGGCCCGAACCCCGGCGACGGCATGCGAAGGAGACCGCGCGTGAACGACGACACCCTCTTCCTCACCGATGAGGACACCGCCGTCCCCGGCGAACGCCCGGAGCAGCGTCTCGAACGACGCTCCGCGTCCGTCCTGAAGCACCGGCTCCTCGAACAGGAACGGAAGCAGTTCGAGGAGTCCCTCGCCTCGGCGAAGGCGGACGGCGCCCTCGAACGCGCAGCGGCCCTCATCGTCTCCGCGCGGCGACGTTTCCTCATCGGGGCGTCGAAGTCGTTCACCTACGCGTCCCTCCTCGCCGCGGACCTCAGCTACGGCCTCGCGAACGTCACGCTCATCGACGGCACCATCGTGCGGCCGCTCGACGTCCTCAGCGACGTGCGGACGAGCGACGTCATGATCGCCGTGTCGCTGCAGAGGTACCGGAAGTACACGATCGACTCCGTCGTCCCGTTCGCCGAGGCGGGAGGCAGCCTCGTGCTCATCACCGACGCGCCGGACGCCCCGCTGACCCCGTACGCCGACGAGACGATCGTGCTCGGCCGTGCCGAGGACGGCCACCCGAGTTCCTCGATCGGGATCGCGCTCACCCTGCACATCCTCGCCACGCTCACGACGGCCAGCGCCAAGGGCGCCGGCCGTCGGGCGGTGGAGCGGGAGCGCCTCGCCGAGACGCTCGGGGTCTACGTCTCCGACGAGGACTGAGCGCGGACCGGGCTCAGCGTCCCGAGCCTTGCTCGTCGCGCACGATCGACAGGGGTTCCGTGATGTCCTCGAGTGACTTCCGCGCGGCGTCGACCCCGAAGATGAGGGCGATCAACCCGCCGAGGACCATCACGCCTGCACCGACGAAGTAGCCCACGGTGAGCGGACCGCGGTCCGTGCCATCACCGATCAGGATCCCGTAGAGCAGGGGCGCGACCGAACCCGCGATCTGTCCGATCGCGAAGAAGTAGCCGATCACCTGGCTGCGGAGCTCGAGCGGGAAGATCTCGCTCACGGTCAGGTAGGCGCTGGACGCACCGGCGGAGGCGAAGAAGAACGAGACGCACCAGAAGATCGTCTGGGTCGTCGCGTCGAGCGCACCGGCGTTGAAGAGCACCGCCGAAACCGCCAGGACCGCCCCGGAGACCCCGTAGGTGAGGAAGATCATCTGGCGACGACCCCAGGTGTCGAACAGCCTGCCGAGGAGGAGCGGGCCGAGCAGGTTGCCGATCGCGAAGGGGAAGAAGTAGTACTGCGTCGACGAGGGGCTCGTGCCGTAGAAGTTCTGCAGCACCAGCGCGTAGGTGAAGAAGATCGCGTTGTACAGGAACGACTGGGTGATCATCATCGCGAGGCCGACGAAGGTGCGCTTCGGGTATTTCGAGAAGAGGACGCCGAAGATGGTCCGGATCGGGATGTGGCCCTGGGCCTGCACCGTGAGCGCCTTCGACTCGTCGACCGGCTCGATCGTCCCGCCCTGCTTGCGGACGGTCGCCTCGATGTCGTCGACCGTGGCCTCCGCCTCCTGTTCCCGACCGTGCGTCATGAGCCACCGCGGACTCTCGGGGATGTGGCGTCGCAGGAAGATGATGGCGAGACCGAGGACCGGCCCGATGAAGAACCCGATGCGCCAGCCGACGTCCTCGGCAAAGTAGTCGGTGTTCAGCAGGAACAGGTTCGCCGCCGATCCGAGGGCGGCGCCACCCCAGTAGGTGCCGTTGATGGCGATGTCGACGTGCCCGCGGTACTTCGACGGGATGAGCTCGTCGATGGCCGAGTTGATCGCCGCGTACTCGCCGCCGATGCCCATGCCGGCGAAGAACCGGAAGATGGCGAGGAACCAGAACGTGGGGGACAAGCCCGCGATGCCGCTCGCGACGAGGTAGATCGCGAGGGTCAGGATGAAGAGCTTCTTGCGGCCGAGGCGGTCCGCCATGCGGCCGAAGACGAGGGCACCCGTCACCTGGCCGAGCAGATAGATCGTCCCGAGGAGTCCGACCTCCGCCGCCGACAGCCCCAGCGACTTCTGGAATCCGGCGGAGGCGACGATCTGGATCTCGAGACCGTCCAGCACCCATGAGAAGCCGAGACCGACGACGATCATCCAGTGGAACCGGGTCCACGGCAATCGGTCCATCCTGGCGGGGACGAGGCTCCGCACCGGGGCAGGTCGCCCGGAGGTCGACGTGTTCGACATGGAATGACTCCTTCCACGGCCGTCCCGTCGACGGTCGATCCGGGAGATGACGCTACTCCCGCGGCGGGCATCGGACGTCGCTGATCGGTGCCCCTTGACTTCGTCCTGGCGGAGGAGCACCCTACGCCCGGCACCCCGTGCGATGGCGCCCGGTGGCGCGGAATGGTCGTACGCTCGAAGCGCGACGAGATCGCGGACGGCTGCCGAGGGCCGTCGAGGAGGAGGCGGCATGCACCTGGTCGAGGACAGCACCGAGACGGACATCACGCGGGTCTTCCAGGACCGGATCACCTCCGGCGTCGCCCCGGGATCGTACGTCGCCGTGTTCGACCGCGAGCGGGTCCGGTTCGAGCAGGGGTTCGGCGGGGTCGCCTTGGGCGGTCCGGTGCCGGACGCCGACACGCTGTTCCGCATCGCCTCCTGCACGAAGAGCTTCACCGCCGCCGTGCTCCTCATCCTCCGCGATGCCGGCCGCCTCGACCTGGACGCGCCAGTGGACGGGTTCGTGCCGGAGTTCGCACCGGTGCTCCCTGACGGGATCGCCGTCCGGCCGACCGTGCGGATGCTCCTGACGATGTCGGGTGGGCTCGGAACGGACGATCCGTGGGGTGACCGCCAGGAGTCGATCAGCGTGGACGAGTTCCGGCGGCTGCTCGTGCGCGGCGTCCGATGCGTCACGACACCCGGGACGGCGTTCTCCTACTCGAACCTCGGCTATGCGCTGCTCGGGCAGGTCATCGAGCGTGTGACCGGTGGCTCCTACATCGATGCGGTGACCTCGCTCCTGCTGGAGCCGCTCGGGCTCGGCGCCGTGTTCGAGCGCCCCGAAGGCGACGGGGCGGTCACGGCGACCGGTCATCGTGTCCGCCGCGAACGGGCCGTCGATGAAGACGGCCGATTCGTCGAGGTCCCGTTCTCCGGCCCCGGGGTCTTCTCCTCGATCGGCGGGCTCTTCGCCTCGGCCTCCACCCTGATCGGATGGGTGCGCTGGCTCGACGGCGCCTGGACCGGGGACGAGACCGGACCGCTGTCGAGCGCCAGCCGCCGCGAGATGCAGCAGCTGCACCGGCTCGCTCCGTCGCGGCCCACCCTCGACGGCGTGCCGCCGAGACTCGCGCTCGGCTATGGCTTCGGCCTCTTCGTCGAGGAGGACGCCGACCTCGGGACGCTCGTCTCGCACTCGGGCGGCTACCCCGGCTACAGCGCCCACATGCGGTGGCACCCGACATCCGGGTTGGGCGTCGTCGCCTTCGAGAACGCCGGCTACGCGGCCGTGGCGAAGCCCGCCGAACAGGCCTTGCGGCTGGCGATCGCCGGCGCCCAGGCCTCCGGCGAGCTGCCGGAACCGGCGATCCGCCCCTGGCCGGAGACCCTCGTGGCGTCCATGACTGCGACCGGGCTGCTGTCGCACTGGGACGACCGCGTCGCCACGTCGCTGTTCGCTGAGAACGTCGCCCTCGACCGGCCACTGGAGGAGCGACGCGAGGCGGTCGACGCCGCTGTCACCGCCGTCGGTGGCATCGCCGAGGTGGCTTCGGGGCGCGCGACGCCGATCTGCGATTCGCCGGACCACCTGGTCTGGTTCGTCGAGGGGACGGAGGGGCGCCTCCGCCTGGAGGTCCGGATGACACCCGTGCTTCCGCTCCGGGTCCAGACCTTCACGGTGACGGTCGACGACCAGGGCGAGTGAACGCCGAACGCCGGCAGCTGAGGCTCAGCTACCGGCGTTCAGGTGGAACAGGGTGGTTCGGTTCAGCCGATCGAGTCGTCGTCGCCGTTGCCGTTACGGTTCGTCGGGGAGATGTCCTCCGTCGACTCGACGTACTCGTAGTCGGTCGTCGTCGGGCCGTCGTGGTCGCCGGTGTTCGTCGCTTCGCCGACGGGACGGTAGATGAGCTGGCCTTCGCCGTAGGGCAGGACGAGCTCGCCGTCCTGACCGTCTTCGAGCGGGATGATCTCGCTGTCGAGCGGGCCACCGGTGAGTTTCGCAAGAGTCTGTGACATGTCGCCAGCCTAGCCCCGACGACTGTCAGAGTGCTGCGATGGTCCAGGACACCCGGTGTGGTGTATTGGGAGCCAGGACGACGAGATCGGTCCCGGTCGAGAAGGCGTCAGGGGGACAGGTCATCGGCTCGACGGCGAGCCCCAGTCGGTTCAGCTCCGCGACGGGCTGATCGGCCGTGTGCACCTGGACCCAGGGCAGACCATCACCCCAGTGCATGGCGACGCCGCTGCCGGATGGCGTCGTCACGCGCACCGTGACCCGGCCGTCGACGTCGCGATCGAGCGCCGTGTACGCGTGATCGATGAAGGTGTCGCCGATGGTCCGGGGTGCGCGGAAGTCGAAGTGCTCCGTCGCCTCCGTGTCGACGGGCTCCAGCGAGACCGGGATGAGCCGGTCCGGCGTGACGGTGAGCACCTCGGCGGCGGGCAGTTCGAGCGTCCAGTCGTCGACACGGCCCTCACCCGCGACGAGGTACGGGTGCGGTCCGGTGCCGTAGGGTGCGTCGACGTCGCCGAGGTTCAGCGCCTCGACGTCGGTGCGGAGTCCGTCGTCGTCGAGCGTGTAGGTCGCCGTGACCTGGACGCGGAACGGATAGCCCTCCTGCGCCTCGATGACCACACGGAACGCTGCCGACGCCATGCTCGACGACACGAGGTCCCACTCCGACCAGGCGGCGAGCCCGTGGAGGGCGTGACCGCGAGCGGGTTCCGTGAGTGCGAGCTCGTGGTCGACGCCCGCGAAGGTGTACCGGCCGTCGACGACGCGGTTGGGCCACGGGGCGAGCATGGCGCCGCGGAACGCCGGACGGACCTCCTCGGCGTCGAACGGGACGACGAGGTCCCGGCCGTCGTGTCGCAGGAACCGCAGTGAGGCACCGACCGAGGCGATCGACGCGGTGTACGCACCGTGCTCGAGATCGACACGCCGTCCCGAGATCGGACGTCGGTCGACGGAGGCGGACGGGGACACGGCGCTGGTGGATTCGGTCACGGCCCCATTCTGTCGCATCGACGCCGACCGACCCGGCCGACTGGCGGTGCGGGGTGAGCGGTGGGACGCGGCTCAGCCGAGGGAGCGGCCGCGCATGTCCGAGAGGAACAGTGCGGCGACCGCGGCGACGACGAAGAAGGCGGCGAACACGGAGAAGAGCAGGGCCTGTCCTGCGAGGAGGAGCACCGGGACCGACAGCGGGGCGATGATCGAGGCGATGCGGCCGATGCCGGCGGCCCACCCCGCCCCGGTCGCACGGAGCGCCGTCGGATACAGCTCCGGGGTCGTCGCGTACAGGGCGCCCCAGGCGCCGAGGTTGCAGAAGGACAGGCACATCCCGAACACGATGATCATCGGTTCGGTCGTCGCCGTGCCGAACAGGACCGCCGACACCGCGGAGCCCGCGAGGAAGGTCGCGAGCGTCTGCTTCCGGCCCCAGGCCTCGATCAACCACGCTGAGACGGCGTAGCCCGGGATCTGGGCGAGGGTGATGATCAGCGTGAAACCGAAGGACCGGACGAGGGAGAACCCGGAGGCGACGAGGATCGTCGGGATCCAGATGAACGCGCCGTAGTAGGAGAAGTTGACGCAGAACCACACGATCCAGAGCGATCCGGTGTCGCGGCGATGCGTGGGCACCCACAGCCCACGGAGGCGCTCGCCGGCGGAGAGACCGATGCTCACGGGGGTGTCGGTGGTGGTGTCGTCGGCGGCTTCCGGGTGGGCGACGCCGGCCGATGCCTCGAACTCGCGGACGACGGCCTCGGCCTCGCGGTGACGTCCACGCGACTCGAGGAAGCGCACCGACTCTGGGAGACGCGTCCGCACGATGGCCGCGTAGACCGCGGGCAACGCGCCGATGGCGAGGGCCCAACGCCAACCGTCGTCGCTCGTCGGCACGACCAGGTAGCCGATGAGGGCGGCGGCGATCCACCCGATGGCCCAGAACGCCTCCAGGAACACGATGATCCGCCCGCGGATCCGTGGCGGGGCGAACTCGCTCATGAGGGTCGAGGCGACGGGCAGCTCGGCGCCGAGTCCGAGGCCGACGATGAACCGCAGCACGATGAGCACGCCGAGTCCCCAGGCGAGGGCCGACGCGCCCGTCGCGATGCCGAACACGAGCAGGGTGATCGCGAAGACGTGGCGCCGACCGACCCGGTCGGCGAGCAAGCCCCCGAGCGTCGCACCGATGGCCATGCCGAGGAACCCGGCTGAGGCGATCCAGGAGAGCTCCGTGTTCCCGAGCTGCCACTGCACGGCGAGCTGGGCGAGGACGAAGGACACGAGTCCGACGTCCATGGCGTCGAGGGCCCAGCCGACGCCGGAACCGACGAGCAGTCGCCCGTGGGCCTTGGTGAACGGGAGCGCGTCGAGGCGCTCGCTGCGGGTGCGGGGTGTGGTGGGGGCGGTGGACACGTCACCATTCTGGTGCAGGATGTGCCCACCGGCGTCGGTCCGTCGCAGATAGGCTGACGGCACGAACTGCAGGCGTGCGGCCGGGCAGTTCACCCGCTCCGCCCGCCGTTCCGTCGAAAGGCCACTCCCGTGACCGATGTACCGCCTCCCGACCCGCAGCAGCCTGACGGCCGCCCGCCGCAATGGCCGACGGGTCAGCAGCAGCAGCACCCCTCCGGTCAGCAGCCGCAGCAGCCGTATGGACAGGGACCGCAGCAGCAGAACCCATACGGACAGCCGCAGCCGCAGTACGGGCAGGGACCGCAGCAGCAGAACCCGCACGGACAGCAGCAGAACCCGTACCAGCAGAACCCGTACCAGCAGAACCCGTACCAGCAGAACCCGTATGGCGGGCAGCAGAGCCCCTCCGGCGGGCAGCCGCAGCAGCCGTATCAGCCGCAGCAGACCCCGTACCAGCAGCAGCCACCGCAGGGCCCTCCAGGGTACGGTCAGCAGCCGCCGCCTCCCGGTGCCCCGAAGCGCAAGCGGACGGGGCTCATCATCGCCCTCGCCGTCGGTGTCCCGCTCGTGTTGGCGGCGATCATCACCGTCGTCGCCCTCGTCCTCACGCAGGGTGGCGCACCGGTCGCGGACCCGAGCCCCACCCGCTCGGCCACCCCGACGAAGACCGCGTCGCCGACGCCCACCGAGACGGACTCGACGCCCGAGCCGACGAAGACCTACGTCTCCATCCCTCCCGACCTCGACTTCGCGGCCGGGCAGGACGTCCCCGCCGAATGGACGGCCTACCTGACGAACGACCTGGATTCGTCCTGGGCGGCGATCGGTCCGGACCGGAACGGCGTCGAGATCTACCGGAACGCGGCGACCTCCTGCGACGTCGGACTCGGCGACATCGCGCTGACGCCTGACGAGATCGCGGTCGGAGACGACGAGAAGTCGAGCGACGCCTACATGGCGAAGTACGTCGGGGCCGACTACGTCAAGGCGGACGGCACGACGGAACAGCTGAACTACAACAGTGGCGGGGGCCTCATCGAGTTCCGGGTCCTGTCGTGGACCCAGCCCTCGGGGGAGCGCACGTACTGGGGCGTCCGGTCGCTCACGAAGATGGGGATCCTCGTCGTCTTCACCTTCACGTGCAAGGACCAGGGGTCGCTCGACCTGCTCGCGAACGACGTCGTGAACCTCATCTCCGTGGAGCTGCTCCCGAAGCGCTGACCGGTCCCGTCGTCAGAACGCGCGGAGGACCGCCTGCGCGACCGTGAAGATCGCGAGGCCGGCGAGCGCGCCGACGATGGTGCCGTTCAAGCGGATGAACTGCAGGTCGCGCCCCACGAGCAGCTCGATCTTCTGGGTGGTCTCGCGGGCGTCCCAACGCTCGACGGTCTCGGTGATGATGCTCGCGATGTCGTGCCGGTAGCGGGTGACGACGTAGGACAGGGCGTCCGCGACGCGGGTGTCGACGCGGGTGGAGAACGCCCGGTCGGTCGACAGTCGCCGGCCGAAGTCCGCGATGGTGCCGGAGATCCGCACACGGAGGTCGCTGTCGGGAGCGTCGAGGGCTTCCAGGAACGCGCTCTTCGCGGCCGTCCAGGTCTTACCGGCGACCTCCCGGACACGAGGACTGTCGATGACCTCGTGCTTGGCGTTCTCGAAGCGGGTGATGGTCGCGTCGTCGTGCTGCAGCTGCTCCGCGAGCTCGCCGAGGTAGCCGTCGAGGGCATGACGGAGCTGGTGGTCGGGGTCCGCGCGGACGGCCTGGACGAAGGACACGGCCTCCCGGTAGAGCTTGTCGTCCACGAGCCGGTCGACGAAGGATGGCACCCAGGTCGGCAGACGGCTCGAGACCAGGCGTTCGAACGCCTTCGGGTTCGTGCTGAGCCACTCACCCGTGCGGTCGAGGAGGAGGTCGACCGCGTCGTGGTGCGCGCCGACGCCGACGATGTGCTCGACCCAACGGCCGATGTTCGGTGCCCACTGTGGGTCGATGAGGTGTTTGGACGCCAACGCCTCGATGACTTCGCGGACGTCGTCGTCGGACAGCGTCTCCAGGAGACCCCGCACGGCGATGGACCCCTCGGCGGTGACCCGCTCGGCGTTCGCGGGCTCGGACAACCATCCGCCGAGCTTCTCCGAGACGGAGACGGACGCGAGCTTCTGCCGCACGACCTCCTCGGAGAGGAAGTTGGTCTCCACGAACTCGCCGAGGCTGACGCCGATCTCGTCCTTCCGCTTCGGGATGATCGCCGTGTGGGGGATCGGGATGCCGAGCGGGTGCCGGAAGAGGGCGGTGACGGCGAACCAGTCCGCGAGCGCCCCGACCATGCCGCCTTCCGCAGCGGCCCTGACATACGCCAACCACGGGTAGCGTCCCTCGAGCGCGAACGCGACGGCGAAGATGACCGCCATGACGAGGAGCAGTCCGGTGGCCAGGCGCTTCATCGAGCGCAGGGCTCGCGCGCGGTCCGCGTCGGCGGCGGTGAGTTCGAGTGTGGGGGAGCTCGTCATCCGCCCATCCTAGGCTCGTCGACCGTGCCCTCCGGTCCGATGGAGGAGGAGGGCACCGTACCCCCTGGTGGTACCCTGAGCCGGTGATCGAAGACATCAAGAAGCGGGCCCTGCACCGGACGAAGATCCTCGAGGGCCAGATGCGTGGCCTCGAGAAGATGATCGAGAACGAGGACTACTGCATGGACATCATCACGCAGTCGCTCGCCATCCAGAAGTCGCTGGGATCCCTCAACAAACTGCTCGTCGAGAACCACCTGCTGACGCATGTCACGCAGATGTTCGAGGAGGGTGGGGACAGCAAGGACGCCGCGGTCGGCGAACTCCTGCGGATCTTCGAGCTCAGCAACAACCGCGGCTGAGCCGAGTCGTCAGGCCGGCCCGAGCCGTCACACGGGCCCGAGCCAAGCGTTCGCGACCGTGGCGTGGGCGGACTCGTCGTCGGAGGGATGGAACATCCCGGCGAGGACGTCGCGGTACAGCCGGCCCAATTCGCTCGCGGCGAAGTAGCTGCCGCCGCCGGCGACCCGGATCGCCTGATCGACGACCTCGCGAGCGGTCTCCGTCGCACGGACCTTGAGCCCGACGAGCTTCGGGAACCAGAGCGCGCCGTGGTCGATGCCGTCGTCGAGGTCCCGGGCGATGCCGGCGAGCTGCGGCAGCATGCCGTCGTACGCGATGGCGGCCGAGGCGATCCGACGGCGGATGTCGGGATCGGCCGCGTAGCTCGCGCCACCGGCCTTCTTCGACGTCTTCCGGTGGGCGGTCTCGACCGCCAGCCGGAGGGCGCGTTCGCCGATGCCCGTGTACACGGCGGCGATGAGGGTCTCGAAGCAGGCGAAGATCCCGAAGACGATGGGGTCCGGGTTGGGCCCCGGATCGAGGCGTCGGACGATGTGCTCCGCCGTCGACTCGGCCCCCTGGAGCAGGGTCGTCCTGCTCTGGCTGGCGCGCATCCCGACGGTGTCCCAGTCGTCGAGGATCTCGAAACCGCCGCGCGAGCGATCGATGAAGCCGTAGACGACCTTCGGACCGTCGGCCGAGGTCGTGTCGACCCCGGTCGTCCCCAGCCAGGTCCACGCGGGCGACAGCGAGGTGAAGATCTTCCGGCCGTGGAACCGATAGGAACCGTCGGGGCCCGGACGGGCTTCGGTGTCGGATCCGAAGAGTACGAGGTCGTTGCCCGCCTCGCTCACCCCGAACGCGTAGAGCTCGTCCCCGGCAGCTCCCTCGAGGACGAAGCGGAGCGAGTCGTCTCCTCGGGTGTGGAGCAGTCGCGCGACCCCCGTCCACACGAGGTGCATGTTGATTGCGAGGGCGGTCGCCGGGGCGGCGGTGGCGAGCCGGGATTGGAGCAGCGTGACCTCGCCGAGGCCGAGGCCGAGGCCGCCGAACTCCTCGGGGACGAACGCCCGGAGATAACCGCACGCTCGCAGCTCGGCGAGGTCCTCGTCGAAGAAGGCGTTCTCGCGGTCCGCCACGGCGGCACGTTCGCGGATGCGCTCGACGAGCCCGTCACTGAGGATCGAGGCGGGGTCGAACGATCGATCGGATGAGTGGTGCTGCGCTTGAGCGGTCACCGGTCCATTGTCGCATCGGGCCCGGCCGAGGTGGCAGGTGTCTGCGAGCGGCGAGCAGCGCGCCGACGGCCCGACCTGACGAGGAGGACCACGACCGCGGCGACGACCGCGAGGGGGAGCAGCCACGGCACCAGGACGCCGACCACGATGACGAGTCCCGAGGCGGCGGCGACGAGCGCGTTCCACCCGGCGACCACACCGCCCCAGAAGTCCGTGGGCACACCCGGCGCGACCGAGCCGGGGGCCACGAAGCTCACGAACACGGAGGAGAAGTCGACCTGATCGGCGAGCGCGTCGCGCTGGGCGACGAGCCCGTCCAGTTCCGCCTGCCGCTGGGACAGGCTGGTCTCGGCGGCGAGGAGGTCGGCCGTCGTGGTCGAAGCCGCCATGAGTCCGAGCAGGCGGTCGACCGAGGCCTGGAGGGCGGTGACCCGCGCGTCGAGGTCGGCGGCCTGTGCGGTGATGTCCACCGCGGACACGGAGAGGTTGTTCACCGTGCCGAGCGCCTGCAGCCGCGCGAGCACGTCGTCGAAGTCGTCGGCGGGGATGCGGACCGTCAGCGTCGCCTGCGCGGCCTGGTCGGAGGTGCCCGGAGTCTCGTCGCGGCTGTCGACGCGCCCGCCCGCCTCGGTGACGATCCGGGTGGCGTCCGTCGCGGTGCTGATCGGGTCGTCAGCAGTGACGGTGAGTGAACCGGTCGTGACCACCTGCTGTTGCGTGAGGTCGGGGGAGGCGGCGCCGTCGACGCCGACCTGCGCGTCGCCGGCGACCTGGCCGGGCGCGGGCATCGCAGCTCGCGAGTCGCTGCCGGCCTCGGTACTCGACCCGGCCGAGCAGCCCGAGAGGACGAGCCCGACGAGGACGGCGGAGACGAACACGGTGGTGGTGCGGGTCACTGCGGAGCGCGTCATGGCATCACCCTAGGGAGCCACCGCACCGCGGAGGTGCAGGGACCCTGGGAAGCGGGTCACGATCAGGTCTCGCGACCCGCATCACCCGAGGGAGCGGCCGCACCGCGGAGGTGCAGGGAGCCTGGGAAGCGGGTCGCGATCAGGTCCGACGACGCGACCGCTGTTCGAGTTGCAGCTCGGCCCAATCGCCGATGGCCTTCGTGGTCTCCGCCGGGCGATCCCGGTGCACGTTGTGACCGGCGCCCTGGATGATCGTCAGGCTGACCTGGCGGTTGGCGAGGACCTCGGCAGCGAGCGCGCCGCGGAAGAGGCTGTACACCTCCGGGTCGGAGGCGATCACGAAGGTCGGGTTGCGCAGAGCGGCCGCAGCGGGGCGGACGTCCCACGGATGGTTCTGTTCGCTCGTCTGCTCGATCGCCCATCGGCTCGCCTCGGACACGGCCTGGACCTTGATCTCCACGTCGAGCGGGTGCCACTCGGGGTTCTTCGCGCGGACGGATGCGATCGTGTTGTCGGCGAAGGCGGCCTCCTGGCTGGCCCGGATGATCTCGGCGTCGTGGTCGTCGAGCGCGATGGCGGGGTCGAGCAGCACGACCGCCGCCGCCCATCGGGGATCGGCTGCGGCGGCGACCGCGGTGGCGGCGCCTCCGAGCGAGTGTCCGACGACGAGGTCCCACGCGGCGTGCCCGACGCCGGGCACGGTGGTCGGCCTGGTGGCCAGCAGATCGGCGGCGTAGGCCTCGACCCGGTAGTCCAACGCACGAGGGGCGACACCGTGGCCGCGGAGGTCGACCGCCTCCACGAGCCAACCGCGATCGGCCAGGGCGGCGCAGATGCGCCAGGTGCTCGGACCGTTGCTGCCGAGTCCGTGGACCACGAGCGCCCGAGCCGGCGCGTCGTGACGACCCCAGCGGTGACGCGGGAGCTCCACGGGCGTGATCGTGCGGGCGGCGAGGCTGGAAGCGGTGTCGACGACGGGCTCGGTCATGCGTTCAGCCTACGGTCTCGCGTCAGTCGAGCCGATCCGGGTCGGTGCCGGTGCGCTCGCCGTTCTCGAGCGCCGAGATGGCGGCCAGGTCGTCGGCGTCGAGGGTGAAGTCGAACACCGCGAAGTTCTCCGCGATCCGCGCCGGTGTGGCCGACTTGGGGATGACGATGTTGCCGAGCTGCAGGTGCCAGCGCAGCACCACCTGCGCGACCGTGCGCCCGTGCTTCTGTGCGATGGCCCCGAGGTCGGAGGTGGCGTCGGACCCGTCCGCGGACGGCGTGAAGAAGCGGCCGCGGGCGAGTGGCGACCAGGCCTCCGTCGCGATGCCGTGTGCCGCGTTGACGGCGCGCAACTCCCGCTGGGGGAGGAACGGGTGGAGTTCGACCTGGTTGACGGCCGGGGTGACGTCCGCCGACTCCAGGAGTCGTTCGAGATGGCTGCGTTGGAAGTTGGAGACGCCGATGGAGCGCGTACGTCCCGCGGCCCGCAACCGCTCGAGCGCGCGCCAGGTCTCGCGGTACCGGCCCTGCCGCGGGGCCGGCCAGTGGATGAGGTACAGGTCGACGTGGTCGAGGCCGAGGAGGTCGAGGCTCGTGTCGAACGCGCGTAGCGTCTCCTCGTACCCCTGATCGGTGTTCCAGACCTTCGTCGTGACGAAGAGCTCGTCGCGGGGGATGCCCGACTCGCGGATCGCGACGCCGGTGCCGCGCTCGTTGCCGTACAGCGAAGCGGTGTCGATATGGCGGTACCCGACCTCCAGCGCCGTCCGCACGATCTCGGTGCTGGCAAGGTCCGGGACCTTGTAGACGCCGAAGCCGAGCTGGGGGATCGTGTGCCCGTCGTTGAGGAGGACGGTCGGGGTGCTGTCTGCCATGGCACCAGTATCCTCGACAGGGCCACCGTCACCGTCGAAAGGGAGCCCATGCCGCAACTCATGATCGTCACCGGGAGCGTCCGTCCCGAGCGGGTGGGCGGTGCCGTCGCCGACTGGGTCGCCGGCGTGGCAGAGACGGACGAGCGGTTCACCGTCGACGCGGTCGATCTCCGGGAGCTGGCGTTGCCGTTCATGGACGAGCCCGCGCACCCGCGGAAGCGTGCCTACGTCCACCCGCACACGATCGCCTGGAGCGAGCGGGTCGACCGGACGGACGCCTTCGTGTTCGTGACGCCCGAGTACAACTACAGCTACGCGCCCGCCCTCAAGAACGCGCTCGACTACCTCATGCACGAGTGGGCGCGGAAGCCGGTCGGGATCGTCAGCTACGGCGGGCTGTCTGGCGGAACCCGCGGCGTCGTCGCGCTTCGACCTGTCCTGCAGGCACTCGGCCTCGTCAGTACCGGTGCGAACGTGGAGATCCCGTACGTCTCACGGCAGATCGCCGACGGGGTGTTCACACCCAACGACCGCCAGACGACCATGTTGCCGATGCTGCTGGGCGAACTGGCCGCACTCGACGGGGCCCTTGCGCCGCTGCGCGCCGCCGACTGAAGCGGGGCGGCTCAGGACGGGTGGGTGTTGATCGGCTCGGTGTCGGGGATCGGGCTCGCGTCGCGGCCGCGGAGGTCGGGGTGCCACCGGTGACCGATCCACGGGATGACGAAGCCGAACAGCGCGAACACGCCGGCGACCCAGAACGCGCCGACCGCTCCGGAGCCGTCGATGAGGAAGCCGGCTGCCGCCGACCCCATCGCGGCACCGATGAGCTGACCGGTGCCGACCCAGCCGTAGGCCTCGGCCGTGTCGCTGAACTTCACGCTCGCCGAGACGATGGCGAACAGCACGGCGAGGGCCGGAGCGATACCGATGCCGGCGACGAAGAGGGTGACCGACAGCCACCAGGCGTTGAGGAAGAGGCTCGCAACGGCGAGTCCGGCGAAGACGATGAAGATGCGGCGTGCCAGCGCGTAGGGACCGATCGGCGTGTGTCCGAGGGCGAGGCCGCCGGCCAGCGAGCCGACCGAGAAGATCGCAAGGACGATACCGGCCTCGAGGCCGTCGTGCCCGAAGGTCGCGACGACGCCCGCCTCGACGGCCGAACAGGCGCCGATGAGGAGGAAGCCGACGACGGTGGCGAGGAGGACCGGCGGGCGCTTGAGCACCTGCCCGAGCTTGCGACGGCTCCTCGGGATGCGGACGCGCCCGACCTCCGGTGAGGAGATGAACCACAGGCAGCCGACGACCATGATCACCGCCGCCAGGGCGATGCCCCAGACCGTGCGGACCTGGGTGGACACGAAGGTGGTCACGACGGGCCCGAGCACCCAGATGATCTCTTGGGCCGAGGCGTCGAGGGAGAACAACGGGGTGAGCTGCTGGGAGGTGACGAGCTTCGGGTAGATGGTGCGGACCGCGGGCTGGACGGGCGGCGTGCTCAGCCCGGCGACGAATCCGACCGCCATGTACGCGGGGACGGTCATGGTGACGAGGGCGATGGTCGTGACGGAGACGGCACAGACCGCGAGGGTGAGGAGGAGCACCTTGCGGATGCCCCAGACGCCCATCCACCGACTCGTGAGGGGGCCGGCGATCGCCTGCCCGATGCTCGTCGCGGCGAGGACGAGCCCAGCGGCCCCGTAGGACCCGGTGACCTGCTCGATGTGGAGCAGGAAGGCCAGCGAGAGCATCCCGAACGGGAAGCGTGCGGTGAGCTGCGCCGCGATGATCCGGGCGACGCCGGGGGTACGAAGAAGGTCACGGTAGCTGCTCACAAGGACACCAGTCTAGGGACCGGTTCCGACACGCGCGACACGCCCGCGACACGCCCAAACCGACAACGGATGTCGGAGGTGCGGAGGAGAATCTGACCTGTGGATAGATATCCCTCAGACGGGGGAGAAAAGGCCGTCAATCCGGGATTTTCGCGTCGCCCACGGGCGTTGTACCCAGTGGAGAACCGGTGGATAACTCGCCCGAAACGGTGGAGAACCCGGTGGAAAACTACAGGGCTGTAACTACTAGCCCTTGGGGTTGGCCTGAACGTCGCCAACTATATGTAGTATTGGAACCCCGGCGCAGGACGCCGCGGGAATCACCAGATTTTGAGGGGAAGGCACGAAGAGCTATGGCAATCACGGTCTACACGAAGCCCAGTTGCGTGCAGTGCACCGCGACGTACCGCGCACTCGACAACAAGGGCATCGAGTACAACATCCTCGACCTCTCGGTCGACGAGAACGCACTCGAGCAGGTCAAGGCCCTCGGCTACCTGCAGGCACCGGTCGTCATCACCGAGGAAGACCACTGGTCGGGCTTCCGCCCCGACAAGATCGAAGAGCTCGCCGCACGTCTGGCTTGAGCCCACGGTCGCAGGCGTCATCATGAGCCGGCTCCAGCAGCACCGCACCATCCGCCCGTCCGGACGGCGACGAGGAGGCCTCCCGTGCAACCACGGCTGATCTACTTCTCCAGCATTTCCGGCAACACGCATCGCTTCATGCAGAAGCTCGACCTGCCCTCGTTGCAGATCCCGCTGTATGCGAAAGACGAAGCCGTGCACGCCACGGCACCCTACGTCCTCGTGACCCCCACCTACGGCGGGGGCAACGGCGACGGAGCGGTGCCCAAACAGGTGATCCGGTTCCTCAACGTGGAGGCCAACCGCTCCCTGATCCGCGGGGTCATCGCCGCCGGCAACACGAACTTCGGCGAGGCCTATGGGCTCGCCGGCGACGTGATCGCCAGCAAATGCAAGGTCCCGCACCTGTACCGCTTCGAACTCTTCGGAACCCAGGACGATGTCACCACCGTCCACAATGGATTGGAATCATTTTGGCAGCAGCGCCAGTTTCAGTGATCGACGCACCGTCGACGAGCCAGATGGACTACCACTCGCTCAACGCGATGCTCAACCTCTACGGCCCGAACGGCGAGATCCAGTTCGACAAGGACCGTGAGGCCGCGCGGGAGTACTTCCTCCAGCACGTCAACCAGAACACCGTCTTCTTCCACTCGCTGAAGGAACGGCTCGACTACCTCGTCGAGAAGGAGTACTACGAGCAGGCAGTGCTCGACAAGTACTCGTTCGACTTCATCCAGGAACTCAACGACCTGGCCTACTCCAAGAAGTTCCGCTTCCAGACCTTCCTCGGCGCGTTCAAGTACTACACCTCGTACACGCTGAAGACCTTCGACGGCAAGCGCTACCTCGAGCGCTTCGAGGACCGCGTCGTCATGACCGCCCTCGGTCTCGCCGACGGCGACCAGCAGCTCGCGGTCGCGCTCGTCGAGGAGATCATCGCGGGTCGGTTCCAGCCGGCGACGCCCACCTTCCTCAACTCGGGCAAGGCCCAGCGCGGCGAGCTCGTCTCCTGCTTCCTCCTCCGCATCGAGGACAACATGGAGTCGATCGCCCGTGGCATCAACTCCGCGCTCCAGCTCTCGAAGCGTGGCGGCGGTGTGGCGCTCTCGCTGTCGAACATCCGTGAGTCCGGCGCACCGATCAAGCAGATCGAGAACCAGTCGAGCGGCATCATCCCCGTGATGAAGCTCCTCGAGGACTCCTTCAGCTACGCGAACCAGCTCGGCGCGCGTCAGGGCGCCGGTGCGGTGTACCTCAACGCACACCACCCCGACATCCTGCGCTTCCTCGACACCAAGCGTGAGAACGCCGACGAGAAGATCCGGATCAAGACGCTGTCCCTCGGCGTCGTCGTCCCCGACATCACCTTCGACCTGGCGAAGAAGGGCGAGGACATGTACCTGTTCTCGCCGTACGACGTCGAGCGCGTCTACGGTGTGCCCTTCGGCGACATCTCGGTGAGCGAGAAGTACCACGAGATGGTCGACGACTCCCGCATCAAGAAGACGAAGATCAACGCCCGCGAGTTCTTCCAGACCATCGCGGAGATCCAGTTCGAGTCCGGCTACCCGTACATCGTGTTCGAAGACACGGTGAACAAGGCGAACCCCATCAAGGGCCGCATCAACATGTCGAACCTCTGCTCGGAGATCCTCCAGGTCAACACGCCGACCACCTACAACGAGGACCTCTCGTACAAGGAGATCGGCAAGGACATCTCCTGCAACCTCGGCTCGCTGAACATCGCGCTCACGATGGACTCGCCCGACTTCGGTCGCACGGTCGAGACCGCCATCCGCGGCCTCACCTCCGTGTCCGACCAGAGCCACATCTCCTCGGTGCGTTCGATCGAGGACGGCAACGACAAGTCGCACGCCATCGGCCTCGGCCAGATGAACCTCCACGGCTACCTCGCCCGCGAGCGCGTGCACTACGGCAGCCCCGAGGGCATCGACTTCACGAACATCTACTTCTACACGGTGGTGTTCCACGCGCTGCGTGCCTCGAACCTCATCGCCAAGGAGCGCGGGGAGACCTTCGACGGTTTCGCCGACTCGCAGTACGCGTCGGGTGAGTTCTTCGACAAGTACATCGACCAGGTCTGGGAGCCCGAGACGGCTCGTGGCCGCGAGCTCTTCGAGCAGGCCGGCGTGCAGATCCCGACGCAGGCGGACTGGACGGCCCTCAAGGCGTCCATCCAGGAGTACGGCATCTACAACCAGAACCTCCAGGCCGTCCCGCCGACCGGTTCGATCTCCTACATCAACAACTCCACGTCGTCGATCCACCCGATCGCGTCGAAGATCGAGATCCGCAAGGAAGGCAAGCTCGGTCGCGTGTACTACCCGGCTCCGTTCATGACGAACGACAACCTGGAGTACTACGAGGACGCCTACGAGATCGGTGCCGAGAAGATCATCGACACGTACGCCGCGGCGACGCAGCACGTCGACCAGGGGCTGTCGCTGACGCTGTTCTTCAAGGACACCGCCACCACGCGCGACATCAACAAGGCGCAGATCTACGCGTGGAAGAAGGGCATCAAGACCATCTACTACATCCGTCTCCGCCAGCTCGCGCTCGAGGGCACGGAAGTCGACGGCTGCGTCAGCTGCATGCTCTAAGGAGCTTCGCGCTTCGTCATCTGCACTTCGACAGGCTCAGTGACCGGTATTCCGGTCCCTGAGCCCGACCCCGGTCCCTGAGCCTGTCGAAGGGCATCAGCATCACCGGTCCGTCGAGGGCCATCAGCATCACCGGTCCGTCGAGGGCCATCAGCATCACCGGTCCGTCGAGGGCCATCAGCATCACCGGTCCCTGAGCCTGTCGAAGGGCCAACCCCACTTCCCGATAGAGGACACCAATTCATGTCAGAGAAGCTCAAGCTGGTCGACCGCGTCCAGGCGATCAACTGGAACAAGATCGAGGACGAGAAGGACGTCGAGGTCTGGAACCGCCTCGTCAACAACTTCTGGCTGCCCGAGAAGATCCCGCTGTCGAACGACGTCCAGTCGTGGAACACCCTGACGCCGCAGGAGCAGCAGCTCACGATGCGCGTGTTCACGGGCCTCACGCTCCTCGACACGATCCAGGGCACCGTCGGCGCCGTCGCCCTCATCCCCGATGCGATCACCCCGCACGAGGAGGCCGTCTACACGAACATCGCGTTCATGGAGTCGGTGCACGCGAAGAGCTACTCCTCGATCTTCTCCACGCTCAGCAGCACGAAGGAGATCGACGAGGCGTTCCGTTGGTCGGTCGAGAACCCGAACCTGCAGAAGAAGGCGTCCATCGTCCTCGACCGCTATCACGGTGACGACCCGCTGAAGCGGAAGGCCGCCTCGACCCTCCTCGAGTCCTTCCTCTTCTACTCGGGCTTCTACCTCCCGATGCACTGGTCGAGCCGCGCGAAGCTCACCAACACCGCCGACATGATCCGCCTGATCATCCGCGATGAGGCCGTGCACGGGTACTACATCGGCTACAAGTTCCAGAAGGGCCTCGAGAAGCTGACGCAGGCTGAGCGCGACGACGTCAAGGACTACACGTTCTCGCTGCTCTACGAGCTCTACGACAACGAGGTGCAGTACACGCAGGACCTCTACGACGAGGTCGGTCTCACCGAGGACGTCAAGAAGTTCCTGCACTACAACGCCAACAAGGCGCTCATGAACCTCGGCTACGAGGCCATGTTCCCGAAGACGGTCACGGACGTGAACCCGGCGATCCTGTCGGCGCTCTCCCCGAACGCCGACGAGAACCACGACTTCTTCTCGGGCTCGGGCTCCTCCTACGTGATCGGCAAGGCCGTGGTCACGGAAGACGAGGACTGGGACTTCTAGTCACCGCGCAACTGCGCTGAACACACGAGGGCCGGATGGAATCCACGATTCCATCCGGCCCTCGTGCGTTCAGCGTGTAGAGCCGTCAGCCGCCGAGGCCGCCGCCGGCCGCGAGGAAGAAGTAGAAGAACGCGGTCGCGCCCTGGACGACGGGGAAGAAGAGCACCGCGATCGCGGTGACCACGATCGTGAGGATGGCGACGAGCGCGACCAGGCTGACCACACCGTTGCGTCCTGCGCTCGGAGCCTCGACGGGTTCGGCGATGAGCAGCTCGTCCATGGTCGCTTCGGTCGTCAGCATCGTTCTCCCTGTGGTTCTGGTGTCCTCGACCCTACCTGGAGAGCCGCCGCGAGCCGCTGACTCGCCCGAGGATGTTCGAATCCGACGCGGAAACGCGCAGATTCGGGCGACTCAGCGACGGCGGGTGCTCAGCGGCGGGTGGACCAGAGGGCCCAGGCGATGAGCACGGGCTGGAAGAAGAGGCGGGTGAACCGGCGGCTGTCGGTGTCGAGGCCGAAGGCGTCGCGGCGGTTGAGCCACTGGGAGAGGTTGCCCGGGAAGATCGCGGTGAAGAACGCCGCGGCGAGGTTGCCGACGGCCGTCCGCTTGACGCCTGAGGCGAGCGCCGCACCCAGGGCGATCTCGACGACGCCCGAGGCGAGCACGGTCGTGTCCTCGTCGATCGGGACCCATTCCGGTACCTGCGCCTGGAAGTCCTTCCGAGCGAAGGTCAGGTGGCTGATGCCGGCGAACACGAGTGCGCCTCCGAGCAGCAGACGTGCGGCGGTGCGGGCTTTCGATCCAGCCATGATGGTCCTCTCGACGATGGTGATGTCACCACGCTATCCGGAGATCGGTGGACCGACGGTGGGTTGCGAGTGCACAGATGTCCAGCAGCAGGCCGCTCAGCCGTCGATCTGCGAGTTCGCGTCGAGACGGTGCCAGGTGCGGTTGTGGTAGACGAGCGGCGCGCCGTCGAAGCTGGGGCTGAACGTCGGGGCGGCGGGAGCGGGCGCCTCGGCGGCAGGCTCGGCCCGGACCGGCTCCTCGGCCGCTTGCAGCTGCGAGACGCTCGACTCCAGCGCGTGCACCGCGATGACCGTCGAGGTGCCCGCCTCCATGCGGTTGACGATGCGTCCGCGGATCCAGACGCCGTTGCCCGTGAAGTACGGCTCGCCCGTCGGCAGGCGGTCCCAGATGGAGGTGTCGGCGAAACGGTCGATCCCGCTCGTCGCGCAGAGCTTCGCGATGTGCAGCTGCTCGGAACCCAGGAGGTGGACGACGACGGTGTCGGACGCGGTGATCGTCGGCGCGCTCGAGGACAGCGACGACACGGAGAAGACGAGGAGCGGCGGTTCCGCACTGACGGAGAAGACCGAGGTGGCGGTGAGTCCCACCGGCCCGCTGCCGTCGTCCGCGGTGATGACCGAGACGCCGGCCGGGTGCTGACGGAACGCCGCCTTGAAGTCGTCGGGGGACAGGGAGGCGAAACCGGGGGCGACCTCGCCACCGTCGACGGGGGACGGCAAGGTGGTCACGGAGGCGGCTGCCGGGTGGACTGAGCTCACGGGGGATCCTTCGAACGGCTGTGGACGACTGCTGCAACGCCGATTCGGTGGACGCTGCACAGGCTACGTTTCGCTCATCCGGCCGGAGCTGCAACTCTGTTACCCGGTGTGACGGTGACCGACCGGTCGGGCGCAGGTCCCGTCGACCTCGCGTGCGTACGCTGGACGCATGCCCATCCTCATCGCCCCGGACGACCTCGCCGCTCTGATCGCCTCCGGGACGCCGGTGCGCGTCCTGGACGTGCGGTGGCGACTCGACGCACCGGACGGACGGCCCGCCTACCTCGAGGCGCACGTGCCCGGCGCGGTATACGTCGATCTCGACCACGAGCTGGCCGACCACGTGCCGACCGGAGAACCGGCCGTCCGAGGCCGTCACCCCCTGCCCGATCGCGAAGCGCTCCAGGCGTCCGCGCGATCGTGGGGCGTCGACGACGGCGACGTGGTCGTGGTGTACGACGATCTCAAGAGCCTGTCGGCGGCACGAGCCTGGTGGGTGCTGCGGAACGCGGGCATCGCGGACGTCCGCATCCTCGACGGCGCGTTCCGGGCGTGGACGGACGCCGGACTGCCCGTGGAGCGCGGCGAGGTCGTCCCGGAACCCGGGACGGTCACGTTGACGACGGGTGTCCTGCCGACCATCGACATCGACACGGCCGCGACGTGGGCGGGCGAGGGACGGGTGCTGCTCGACGCGCGCGCCGGCGAACGGTACCGGGGCGAGGTCGAACCGATCGACCCTCGGGCCGGTCACATCCCGGGCGCGCTCAGCACGCCGACGACCGCCAACGTCGGCGCCGACGGCCGATTCCTGTCGCCTGAGGCCCTCCGCGAGCAGTTCCTCGCCGCGGGCGTGCCTGAGGACGCGACGGTCGCGACCTACTGCGGCAGCGGGGTGACCGCGGCGCACAACGCGGTCGCACTCACCCTGGCCGGCTTCGAACCGGTGCTGTACCCGGGGTCGTGGAGCGAATGGGCGAACCACCCGGAGCGTCCGGTGGCGACGGGTCCCGGAGCCTGAGCCGTCGTTTCGGGTGGTGCGTGCGTCCGGTCATCGAGCTTGTCGAGATGCGCCCTTCGACAGGCTCAGGGACCGGGGATCGCGAGCGGGGCCCTTCGACAAGCTCAAGGACCAGTGAGCGCTAGCCCGCGAGGACCTTCTGCAGGCGCTGCAACGACACCGACTCGGCCGTGCCCAGTTGCTGGGCGAACAGGCTGACCCGGAGCTCCTCGAGCATCCACCGGGCCTTCACGAGGTGCTCCGGAGCCTCGGCGGGCAGCGGGATGGTGCCGCCGGCGGCCTCGAACCGTGACAACGCCGTCTGCGCCTCCGTCATCCACACCCGGTCGCGGTTCGGGTTGTCCGTCAGTCGCTCGGCGCGGTAACGGATGCCGGCGAGGTAGCGCGGCAGATGTTCGAGTCGTGCTGAGCCCGTCCGGGAGACGAAGCCCGGGAAGACCAGTCCGTCGAGCTGGCCCCGCATGTCGGTGAGGGCCGCGAGCAGCGTCATGCTCGTCGCCGCCTTCATGGCCTTCTCGGTGTCGCGCGCGGCCTGCAGGATGCGGGCGACGATGGCGACCGTCTGGAACATGCGGTCCATGACCGAGGCGGACACGCGGTCGCGCAGCGTCTCGTACTGGAGCCGGGAGAACACCTGGCCGTCGGGCACCACCCGGAACAGGACGTCGTCGATGCAGGCGGCGAGGCAGTCCTCGAACAACGCCGGCGTCGACCGGTAGGGGCTCGTCGCGAGCGCGAGCTTCTCGTTGGCCTTGAGGTGCTGCTGCACATAGGCCGTCGGGGACGGGATCGCGAGCAGGAGGAGGCGGCGCACCCCCGCGGGCATGGCGCGGGCCTGGTCGGCCTCCGTGCTCATGATCCGGATCGACACGCTCGTGCCGTCGTCGACGATCGCCGGGTAGCCGCGGATCACGCCGTCCTCCTGGCGGATGTCGATGAAGCGGGGGAGGTCGTCGAAGTCCCACCTGGTGAACCCGGACCGTTCGATGGCGTTGGGCACTCTGGCGGCCGCGACCTTGGCGACGCTCGCCCGCGTGCGCTGCTTGAGGCGCTGCTGCAGCTCGACGAGGTCCTTGCCGCTGGCGAGCGTGCGGCCGCGCTCGTCGATGACCCGGAAGGTCACGAGCAGGTGCTCGGGGACGCGTTCCATCTCGAAGTCCGAGGCGGTGATGTCCATGTAGGAGAGCCGCTTGATCGCGTTCGCGAGACGGGTGGCGAACGAGTCCTCGGCGGCGGGACTGCCGGGGGCGACCGCCGGGACGTCGGCGGGGAGCTCGGCGAGCAGCTTCGCCGCCCAGTCGGCCGCAGGCACGATGTTCCGACGCAGGGCCTTCGGGAGCGCTTTGATCATCGCCGTGATGAGGTCCCGACGGAGACCGGGGACCTGCCAGTCGAAACCGGCGGGCGAGAGCCGGTCGAGCAGGGCGAGCGGGACGATGACCGTCACGCCGTCGTCGTCGCTTCCGGGCTCGAAACGATAGCTGAGCTTCAACCGCTGATCGGCCTGCACCCACTCGGCGGGGAAGCGGTCCTCATCCACCGCCGGAGCGTCCTCGGGGAGGAGATCCTCCTGCCGCATCGTGAGCAGCTCGGGCTGCTCGACGCGCGTCTTGCGCCACCAGGACTCGAAGCCCCGCGTCGTCGAGATCTCGGCAGGGACGCGGGCGTCGTAGAAGTCGAAGACGGCTTCGTCGTCGAAGAGGATGTCGCGGCGTCGCGTCCGCTCCTCGAGCTCACTCAGCTCCTTGCGCAGTCGTCGGTTCGCGCGGTGGAAGTCGAACAGCTTGTCGCGACCGATGTCGTGGGTCCACTCGCCGTCGACGAGCGCGTGCCGCAGGAACAGTTCACGGGCCTGCTCCTGGTCGATGCGACCGAACTGCACCCGGCGGCGCGGCACGATCGGCACGCCGAAGAGGGTCACCTTCTCGAAGGCGACGGCGGAACCCTGGTTCTTCTCCCAGTGCGGCTCGCTGTACGACCGCTTGCAGAGGTCGCCGGCGATCTGTTCAGCCCACGCCGGGTCGATCGAGGCGTTGGTGCGGGCGAACAGCCGACTCGTCTCCACGAGTTCCGCACTCATCACGGCGTTCGGCTGCTTCTTCGCGAGCGCGGACCCGGGGAAGAGGACGAAGCGCGTCTGGCGGGCGCCGATGTAGTCGCCCTTCTTCGCGGTCTTCGTCGCGGGTGGAGCGTTCCGGCCCTTCACGACCGGAGCGACGGTCTGGTCCTTCAGCCCGATGTGGGAGAGGAGCCCCGCGAGGAGCGACTTGTGGATGCCGTCGGGGTTCACCGCCGGCTCGTTGATCGTCAGGCCGAGGGGCTTCGCGAGCTGGCGCAGCTGGCGGTAGACGTCGTGCCACTCGTGGACGCGGAGATAGTTGAGGAACTCGTTCTTGCAGAGCCGGCGGAACGCGCTCGACGACAGCTCGTCCTGTTTCTCCTCGAGGTAGTTCCAGAGGTTCAGGAGGGCGAGGAAGTCGCTCGTGGGGTCGACGAACCGGCGGTGCAGTTCGTCCGCCTTCTGCCGGTGCTCGAGCGGTCGTTCGCGTGGGTCCTGGATGGTGAGCGCCGCGACGATCGCGAGCACCTCCCGCGACACCCCGTGCCGCTTCGACTCCACGACCATGCGCGCGAACCGCGGATCGATCGGCAGGCGGCTGAGGTCGCGCCCCACCCGCGTGAGGCGTGGACCGCCGCCGCGAGGTGAGCCGTCGGCGAAGGTGCGCGTCTCGATCGCGCCGAGTTCGGACAGCAGGTCGACGCCGTCCTTGATGCCGCGGGCGTCCGGTGGTTGGAGGAAGGGGAAGGCGGCGATGTCGCCGAGGCCGAGGGAGATCATCTGGAGGATCACCGCGGCGAGGTTCGTGCGGAGGATCTCCGGTTCGGTGAACTCCGGGCGCTTCGCGAAGTCGTCCTCCGAGTAGAGCCGGATGGCGATGCCGTCGCTCGTGCGGCCGGAGCGACCCGAACGCTGGTTCGCCGACGCCTGCGAGATCGCCTCGATGGGGAGCCGCTGCACCTTGGATCGCACGCTGTAGCGCGAGATGCGGGCGGTTCCGGCGTCGATCACGTACTTGATGCCGGGCACCGTGAGGCTCGTCTCGGCCACGTTCGTCGCGAGGATGATGCGCCGGCGGAGGCCTGCCACGGTCGACGGCTGGAACACGCGGTGCTGGTCGGCGGAGGAGAGCCGGCCGTAGAGCGGCAGCACCTCGGTGCCGGGCAGGTTGCGCCCGCGGATGGCGTCGGCGGCGTCGCGGATCTCCGTCTCACCGGACAGGAAGACGAGGACGTCGCCCATCGACTCCCGCGCCAGCTCGTCGAGGGCCGCATTGATGCCTTCGAGGTAGTCGCGGTCGGCGGCCTCGGACTCGGGGGCGTCCTCATCGTCGTCCGTGGGCTCGTCGGCCACGAGCGGCCGGTAGCGGATCTCGACCGGGTACGTGCGGCCGGAGACCTCGACGATGGGCGCTCCGTCGAAGTGCTTCGAGAAGCTCTCCGGGTCGATCGTCGCGGACGTGATGATGACCTTGAGGTCGGGGCGCTGGGGGAGGAGCTGCTTGAGGTAGCCGAGCAGGAAGTCGATGTTGAGGCTGCGCTCGTGCGCCTCGTCGATGATGATCGTGTCGTACTTGCGCAGCATCCGGTCGCGGTGGATCTCGTTCAGCAGGATGCCGTCGGTCATCAGCTTGATCTTCGTCGCCTTCGACGCCTGATCGGTGAAGCGGACCTGGTAGCCGACGATGCCACCGAGCTCCTGGCCGAGCTCCTCCGAGATGCGTTCGGCGATCGTGCGCGCGGCCAGTCGTCGGGGCTGCGTGTGCCCGATGGATTCGCGACCGAGCTCGAGGCAGATCTTCGGCAGCTGGGTGGTCTTGCCGGAACCCGTCGCCCCGGCGACGATGACGACCTGGTGCTCGCTGATGGCACGCGCGATGTCCGCGCGGGCGGCACTGACCGGCAGCTCGGGCGGGTAGGAGATTCGGAGGTCGGACATCAGCCCTCCATCGTATCGGGCTGGACGCGGTGTGCTGCCGCTCCGGACCTCCTGATCCGCGAACCCGTCCCCGGTCCCTGAGCCACCTCCGCCGGTCCCTGAGCCAATTCCCCCGGTCCCTGAGTCGCCTTCCCCGGTCCCTGAGCCTGTCGAGGGCATACGACGAACCTCACGAATCCGGCGCTGTTCCCCCGGTCCCTGAGCCTGTCGAAGGGCACACGAGGACACTTCCACAAACGCCTCGACTCGGCATCTGGAATGTCAGTGGCCCATGATGGACTTGTCCCATGACCGAGACCACCCTCACCGCGACCCGTGTCGGCGACGAGTACGCCGCGCAGCTCGCGGAGTTCTCGGACGAGTACGCAGAGATCCATCGGCTGCGGGCGGCCCTCGACGCGCGTGAGGCCCGGCTCCTGGCCCGCTCCGCCGCCTACGCGGACGCCTTCGCCGACGCCACGGTCCCGGCGATCTTCCCGCCGGCGGAGCGCCAGGCGCTCTCACACCGCTCGACGTGTGCGGCGCTCGCGATGGCGACCCGCACGCCCGAGCGGACCGTGCAGCGTGCGACGAACGACGCGGAACGCCTCGTGAACGAAGCGCCGGCCGTGCTCGAATCACTCGAGGCAGGCCGCATCTCGGCGCGGCACGCGCAGACGATCATCGACCAACTCGGCGACGTCCCGACTGCCGGGCGGGCTGTGTTCCTGGAGGCGGTATTGCCGGCCGCGGAGCAGCTGACCAATGCGAACCTCCGCAGGCGCGCCCGCGTCCTGCGCGAGGGTCTTCACCCCGAGTCCATCACCGCCCGCGCAACCCGCTCGGAAGCAGACCGCCGGGTCGAGTTCGAACCCGCAGCCGACGGCATGGCGTGGGTGCACTCGTTCACCACCGCACCCATCGCGCAGGGCATCTCCGAGCGAGTCGAAGCGGCCGCCGCAGAGTCACGCCAGGCCGGCGACTCCCGCACCTGCGGACAGCTCCAGGCGGACGCCCTTGCAGCACTCGCACTGACCGGTGTCACGCCGGAAGACGTCATGTCGAGCCCGGTGGTCCCGCACCCGATCGAGGTGCAGGAGCACATCACGCCGACCGTGCAGATCACGGTCCCAGCGCTGACCATGGCCGGCGTCTCGACGCCCCGGCCACGCTCGACGGATACGGGCCGATCGACCCCGAGACCGCCGCGCGCATCGCGGTGAACGCGCCGAGCTTCACCCGGATCCTCGTCCAACCCGAGACCGGCGCGGTGCTCTCCGTCGGGCGGAATCAGTACCGCATTCCGGCCGATCTGCAACGGGCAGTTCGCCTGCGGGACGGCACCTGTCGGGCACCTGGCTGCGGCAGACGCGCCAGGGCCTGCGATCTCGACCATTCGGTCGCGTGGGAGGACGGCGGCGCCACGGATGGCGGGAATCTCGCGTGTCTCTGTCGACATCACCATCGGATGAAGCATCTCCCAGGGTGGAACCTCGACCACGGTCCCGGTGGGGTGCTCGAGTGGACGACACCTGACGGGAAGCCGTATCGGACCGAACCCGATCCCGCGCCCTTCTGACCAGTTTTGCTCCCTGAGCCTGTCGAAGGGGGTGGGTCCTCGTGGGCACTTCGACAAGCTCAGTGACCGGGAGAAGTCTGTCGCACCGCTTCGGTCCCCGAGCTGTGCCGCACTTCGACAGGCTCAGTGACCGGGAGAGGTGTGCCCGGGACGATGAGGCGTCCTCGTGGGCACTTCGACAAGCTCAGTGACCGGGGAGGACAAGCTCAGTGACCGGGAGAGGTGTGCCCGGGACGATGAGGCGTCCTCGTGGGCACTTCGACAAGCTCAGTGACCGGGGA